>NZ_JALNMJ010000013.1 GCF_023156505.1 Roseibium sediminicola
TATGATCTGGGATATATCGACCTGGAGCAGAGAACCCTACAGACAATCGACAACCCGTTCGGCACGAGGTTGTAACCCATGTCTCCGGTACAAACTGTTACCTATGTCTCCGGATCGGACACTTAGGGAAATGGCGCACCGGGGAGGATTCGAACCCCCGACCCCCAGATTCGTAGTCTGGTGCTCTATCCAGCTGAGCTACCGGTGCATTCAGGCGAAGATCTGGTCATCGGGCCGACGCCCTTCGGGATGACTGTCTTGCGGCGCCGGGGTGGTGTGTGCCCCGGACAGGGCGCTTACCTACTGCGGCTTACGGGGGAATGCAAGGGACTTTTTGAACTTTTTTTCAAAGAACTGTCACACTCTCCCGAAACCCGCCAAATTCCTCGAGACTTAGCGGTGAACAACCCAGGCGGCGTTCCCCGTTTCTATAGGTTTTCGAGGAAAGTATGAGCCGACTTTATCGGCCTCTCGGGCCTGCCTCAAACGCAAAAGTCGGCAAAGTTTGTTTCAAACAATCCTCGAAATGCTTTGGGTCAAACGGACCTGTCCGGCACTTCCAGGCAGAAGCAGGTGCCCGGTTTGCTGTCGTCCAGCCGGATGGCGCCGCCATGGGCCTTCAGCAACTCGGCGACGATCGCCAGGCCAAGACCGATGCCGCCGTGTTTGGAACCGCTGTGAAAGGCCTTGAACAGCGCCTTCTTGATATTCTCCGGAATGCCCGGGCCGGTGTCCGTGACCTGCACATGGACACATGTGCCGTCGCGCGAGGCCTCCAGCGTGATCCGGCGCACCAGGGTCTCGTCCTTTTCCGTCTCCAGCGCCTGCAGAGCGTTGCGCACCAGATTGAGCAGAACCCGGAAGATCTGCTCCGGATCGGCGTCGATTTCCAGATCCTCGGGCACCTTGTTGTCGAACCGGACCGTGTCGTGGTCCGCCAGCCCGAGCACATCGGCGACATCGTCACCGACCCGGCGCAGGGCCAGAAGGCGGCGCTGCGGCGCGCGCTCCTGGGCCTTGCCATAGGACATCACCGCCTGGGTATATCCGACGGCCCGGTCGAGCGTTGCCAGGATCTTCGGCGCCAGGCGGCTGACCGTCGGGTCCGGCACATGTTCCAGCCGCTCCAGGAAGAGCTGGGCGGAGGCGAGCAGATTGCGCAGGTCGTGATTGATCTTGGAAACCGCGAGCCCGAGATCGGCCAGGCGCTGTTTCTGCTGCAGGGCGCGCGACAAAGCCTCCTCCATGGTGGCCAGGCGGATCTCCGCGTCGCCCAGTTCATCCCGGCGGCCGGAGACCAGCATGATGCGTGAGGAATCCTCGGGACTTTCGGCAAAGCGCTCCATGGAACGGGTCAGCTTGCGCAGGGGCCGGATGAACAGGGCGCGCAGGGTGATATAGACCAGGCTGGCCGTGATCACGGAGATCACCAGGGACAGCGCCAGGATGCGCCCGGAAAAGGCCAGCATGTCCTTCTGCAGGAGCGCGATCGGCAGCACCACGTCGACCCGTTCGGTGTGGCCCATCTGGCCGGCACCGATGACGCGCATCACCCCCTCGCCGCGATAGGTCAGGATCCCGAAGCTGCTGGCAATGGATGACCACGGCGTGACGCTGGCCATGTCGATGACCATGTCGACCTCGTCCGGCACGTCACTCATGGCAATGAGGCTGCGCTGGGTGCCCTGATCGAGCGCGATCGCTAGCGCACCGGTGGTCCGAAGCAACTCTTCCTGAAGCCGGGGCGCAATGGTGTTGGTTTCGGCCAGGACGGACGCCGCCACGCCGGCGGTGGTCAGCCGGTCCATCAGCCAGGTGTTGCGGAAATTGGCGATCGACGGCACGTAGATGAAGACTTCGGCCAGCATGACAAAGAGGACGGTCATCAGAAGCAGCTTGCCGGACAATCCGCCAAACCTGTATTGGCCAAAGCTGTCGCCAGGTTCTGCCGAGGCGTTTGCGGCCTCCTGCGGGACTGCCGGACCTTGCGGCGCGCCCTCGTGTTTCATGTCTTCACTTCCCAAAATCCCGGGCCGGGCGCGTCCAGCCAGACCTTTCCGGCAATCGATTATCCAAACTTGCGCAAGATTGCGATCACACGGCGCACCCAAACATTTTTAGGCGCTTCCGCATAGTAAGAAATTGCCGCACGCCGCACCAGTTCTCCCAGCGTCGGATAGGGAGCGATAAATCCGGCAAGGTCTTTCATGGTCATGTTTTTGGAAAGTGCCAGCGAAAGAAGATTGAGGATTTCGCCGGCCTGATCCCCGGCAATGTCGGCCCCGAGCAGCCTGCCGCGCGGGCCGGCAATCAGCTTGAGGCGGCCAAGGGTCTTGCCCTCCGCCTGAGCCCGGTCGTTGCCGGCATAATCCGCCGTCAGCACCTTGATCCCGTCGCCGTGACGGGCCCGCGCCTCTGTTTCGCTCAGACCGATATGACCGAGTTCGGGCGAGGTATAGGTCACCCAGGGCACGATCTCGTTGCTCATTGTGACCGGCATCCGGAACAGAATGGAGCGGATCACCAGCCCCGCCTGATAGCCTGCGACATGGGTGAATTGCAGACCGCCGGCGACATCGCCTATGGCATAGATCTTCCGATTCGAGGTCCGAAGGCCCTTGTCGACGTCAATGCCCTTGCGGGTAAAGGCAATTCCGGCCGCCTCCAGTCCGAGACCGTCGACATTGGGCGCGCGGCCGGTCGCGACCAGCAGCTGGCTGGCTTCGGTCCTGATCTCGGCACCTTCCTTTGTCCTTGCCGTGACGATGACGCCGGCTTCGGAACGCGCTATTGCCTCGACGCCGGTCTCTTCCAGGATCTCGACACCTTCTGCCCTGAGCCGGTCGAGAACGACGGCGGCGAGATCCGGATCGTCCTTGCCAAGCGCCTTCTGGGCTTCGAACACGGTCACTTTCGATCCCAGGCGGCGATGGGCCTGGGCCATTTCCAGGCCGATCGGTCCGCCGCCGATGATCGCCAGATGCTCGGGCAAATCGCGCAGGTCGAACAGGGATTCGTTGGTGAGATACGGCACCTGGTCCAGTCCGGGGATCGGCGGCACCAGAGCGGAAGACCCGGTCGCGATGACAAACCGCCGCGCCTTGATTTCAATATCGCCCGCAACCAGCGTGTCCGGTCCGGCAAAAGCCGCCGCCGTGCGCAGCACCGTGACCCCCAGGCCTTCGAACCGCTCCTGCGAATCGTGCGGTTCGATGGCGGCGATCACCCGGCGGACATGGTCGTTGGTGTTTGCAAAGTCGACCGAGGGCTGTGAAACCTTCACGCCGAAATCGGCGGCATGGCGTGTGGCGGCCGCAGATTTCGCGGCGGCCAGCAGCGCCTTCGAGGGCACGCAGCCATAGTTAAGGCAATCGCCGCCCATCATACCCTTTTCGATCAGCACCACGTCAACGCCAAAGGCGGCCGCGGCGGCGGCGACGGACAGGCCGGCGGAACCGGCACCGATCACACAAATATCCGGGGTCAGCAGTTTGGCCATGAAGGGCTCCGAGCGGGATGTGAAAGGTTTAGCGGGTCCGCAGCTTTTTCAGCACGACGGGAATCAGACTCGCAATGCCGAGCGCAAAAAACGCGACCAGCAATTGCGGGGTCACCAGCGCGCCGACATCGACCTGGCAGCTGCCGGCGGCGGCGCAGCCGGGACTGGCCGCTTCCTGGGCGGCGATCACGCTGTCCAGCCCGGAGCCGATGAAGGTGAAGGCGAAGGTGCCCGGGATGATGCCGACGAAGGTTGCGAGCGTGTAGGACGGCAGCGGCATCTTGAAGATCGCCGGGGCGATGTTGACCAGCCAGAATGGGAACACCGGGGTCAGGCGCAGGAACAGGAGATAATGGAAGGCGTCCTTGCGAAAGCCTTCCGCAAGCCGCGACAGAAACGGACCGGCGCGCTCGGTCAGGATTTCGCCGACAGACGACCGGGCCACCAGAAACACCGCGCAAGCCCCGAGCGTTGCACCGAACACCGTGGCGACACCGCCCAGTACCCAGCCGAACAGAAAGCCACCGGCAATCGTGAGCAGGGAGGCGCCGGGAAAGGACAGGGCCACGGAGGTCGTATAGATCAGGAGATAGACAACGACCGCCAGCACCAGGTTCTGGTCGACAAAGGCCAGCAGATCCTGACGCTGCATGATCAGGTTCGACAGGGTCAGCTGCTTGTGCAGCCCAAGGGAAAAGGCCAGAATCATCAGCGCCGCGAGAATGACGAGCGGCAGCCATTTCCGCAATGCGCCATATCCGGCGCGCCGCGTGTCGTCGGCAGCCGCGTCACTGTCTTCCGGCGGCGTCATTGTCTTGGCCTTTTCACCCAGCATACGGCGTTTCCATCGGCTATTAGGCCATGTGGACGAATTGCTTTCGGGCGTGGCGCGTGTCGCATTTGGGTCGTGAGCAGGAGGGAAGCGAAGTCCGTATCGATAATACGGGCAAGCTTTCCGACGCCCTCATGGCCCAAATGTGCCGCGTCCTTCCAGGATTTAAGAAGAGAGTGTCCATTTCGGCGTCGCAAAAACTTGAAAGGGAATGACCCTTTCTGCGTTTTCGCTCCTGGAACTGGACACTCTCTTCTCAAACCACGCTCCAAATCAATTCGTCCACACGGCCTAGATCGGACAGGTCAAAGCCTGCATTCTGTTCTAATAGCCAGATGTACCTTAAACCCTGTAAAAAGAACCGTGCTTCACTGATAAGTGACGCCCGGCCTTTTCCGGTTCACCTGTGCGTGATCGAAAGGAAATCGCAGAATCTTGAGCTCGCAAAGTTGACTTGGGGCGGCATGGCGCTTATAAGCGCGCCGATCGGGACTTGCATTCGGACCCAAGGCTTGTGGAGCCGCGCTCTTGGAGCGCTTCGAGTGCTTCCTCCAAAGAATTTATAAGTAACAAGGGCCGCGCTCTAAGCCGCGCGGGGAAGAACAATGAAGCGTACGTATCAACCGAGCCGTCTTGTCCGCAAGCGTCGCCACGGCTTCCGCGCACGTATGGCCACCAAAAATGGCCGTCAGGTGCTTGCTCGCCGTCGTGCGAAGGGTCGCAAGAGCCTCAGCGCCTGATTGGCGACCAGCCCGCAGTGCGCCGGGTTGGCGGCGTCTGCCAACCACAGTTCGCTCTGATGGACACACTTAAAAAGCGTTCCGAATTCCTGGCGGTCGCCAAAGGCGGCCGACTGGGCCGGCGCGCTTTTGTCGTTCAAGGGCTGATGCGAGACAGCGACGACGCGCCGCGGGTTGGCTATACCGTCACCAAAAAGACCGGCAATTCGGTCATGCGCAGCCGTATCAAACGGCGGCTTCGCGCCGCCGTGTCCGAACTTGCGCCCGCAGACATTCCGCAAAAGGCGGATTTTGTCCTGGTCGCGCGCGACAGCGCACTCACTCTGCCCTTTCAAAAACTTGTTGCAGACCTTAAGTCTGGCCTACACCAGGTGCTGGACCCAAGCACGCCGCGCGGGCGGGGAAAACCGCGCCGGCCGGCCCGGCAGGCTGAAACGACACCGCGCAGGAAACAGGGGTAACTCCAGTTGATTTCTGAAAACCGCAATACGATTCTTGCAATCGTTCTGTCCCTGATTGTTCTGCTTGGCTGGCAGTATTTTGTTGCCGGCCCCCAGCTGGAACGCCAGCAGGCCGAACTTCTCGCCGAGCAGGAAGCCGCCCAAAAGGCCGCCGGAAAAAGCGCCAACCCGAACGCGCCGCTACCATCGACAGCCCAGGGCGATAATGCCGCGGCGCCGGCCGCCGGCCAGCAGGCCGCGTTTGCAAACCGCCAACAGGCGCTCGCAGCGTCCAAACGTGTCACCATCGACACGCCCAGCCTCGAGGGCTCGGTCAATCTGACCGGTGGCCGTCTTGATGATCTGCGCCTGAAGGACTACCACGAGACCGTCGACAAGAGCAGCCCGACCATCGTGCTGTTCTCGCCCTCCGGAAGCCCGAATCCCTACTACACCGATTACGGCTGGGTGGCCGATCCGGGTGCCAATATTGCCCTGCCCGCACCGGACACCGTCTGGTCGTTCGAAGGTGACGCAAATCTGACGCCGGAAACCCCGCTGACCCTGACCTGGGACAACGGCGCGGGCCTGACGTTCAAGCGCGCCTTCTCGGTCGACGAAAACTACATGTTCACGGTCGTGCAGTCGGTGGAAAACACCGGCGCTGAAGCGGTCACCCTGTATCCTTACGGTCTGATTGCTCGCAACGGCACTCCGGAGACCAGCAGCATCTACATTCTTCATGAAGGCCTGCTTGGCGTCTTCGGGGAAGAGGGCCTGAAGGAAGTCGACTATTCCGATCTGGAAGAAGAAGGCGCGATCCGGCCGGCCAAGGTCGACCAGGGCTGGCTCGGCATCACCGACAAGTACTGGGCGGCGACCCTGATCCCGGAACCGGGCCAGGAATTCCAGCCGAGCTTCAGCTATTCCGCCAAGTCCGGCAATTACCAAGCCGACTATCTCGGCAACGCGGTCAACGTGGCCGCCGGCGCCACAGGAGAGACAAGCTCGTATCTGTTTGCCGGCGCCAAGGAAACCAAGCTTCTGGACGGCTATGAGGAATCGCTCGGCATCAAGCGTTTCGAACTGCTGATCGACTGGGGCTGGTTCTACTTCCTGACCAAGCCGATGTTCTTTGCCATCGACTATTTCTTCCATCTGATTGGCAACTTCGGCGTCGCCATCCTGGTGGTGACCGTGATCGTCAAGCTGATCTTTTTCCCGCTTGCGAACAAGTCCTATGTCTCCATGAGCAAAATGAAGCTCGTGCAGCCGCAGATGACGGAAATCCGCGAGAAATACGGCGACGACAAGCAGAAACAGCAACAGGCTCTGATGGAGCTTTACAAGAAAGAGAAGATCAACCCGCTGGCCGGCTGTCTGCCGATCCTGGTCCAGATCCCGGTGTTCTTCGCGCTCTACAAGGTGCTGTTCGTCACCATCGAAATGCGCCACGCGCCGTTCTTCGGCTGGATCCAGGATCTCTCGGCTCCGGATCCGACAACACTGTTCAATCTGTTTGGCCTGATCCCCTGGGATCCGCCGCAGCTCTTGATGCTCGGTGTCTGGCCGCTGATCATGGGCATCACCATGTTCATTCAAATGAAGATGAACCCGGCCCCGCCCGATCCGACGCAGCAGATGATCTTCACCTGGATGCCGGTGGTATTCACCTTCATGCTGGCCTCTTTCCCGGCCGGTCTGGTGATCTACTGGGCGTGGAACAACACGCTCTCGGTGACCCAGCAGTACGTCATCATGCGCCGCCAGGGCGCCAAGGTGGAACTCTGGGACAACCTGGGAGCGCTGTTCAAGCGCAAGAAACCAGCGCCTGAAGACAAGAGCTAGCGCCGGCCGACAGACTGAAACGACGAAGGCCCCGCCAACTGCGGGGCCTTTTGTTTGTCAGATGAATTGCGTGGGATGCCCCACATTGGGCCGCCCGGCCAGCAGGTGCTCGTCTGCGCGAAAACACAGGGCATGGGAATCGCCGAGGAGGAATACCGACAATTCCTCCATGATCCGCGCGCGCGCTCCCGGCTCGTGAAAGCGCATGTTTCGCAGGCCCCGGACATAGGTGGCAAAAGTCGGATCCGGCGCCTCGTTGGCAGGCGGTCTGAAGCCAACGCCCAGGGGTGTCAATCTGACCTGGTAGCCGAACCGCGCCAGGCCGATCAATTCACGGGTCAAAACGCGCGGAATGTTCCACCTGGCGTCCCAGAACATGTTCTTGTTGAACTTGAAGAACCTGTTCCAGACCATCGGCCAGTATGCCTCATCCTGTGTCGGGTTCGGAGTCCGTTTGCGCAACTGGTCCTGAATGGACAACTGGCATTCCCTCAAGATGCCGAGTTCATAGGGTTCGAAAGCGAGCATGAATTCATGCCGGGCGGTTGCGGCACCGATAATCAGCGCGTCGTTGAGGATCGGTGTCCAGCGCTGTTCACTGAGAATGCTGCCGAAACCTTGCGCGGGGATGACCCGATCGTCCGGATTTGCGGCGGCCTGCGCCCGCGGCTGCCCGGCTTGTTCTGCGCGGAACCGGTCGGCGCGGCGAACCCCTTCCACGGTCTCGGGGTCCTGTATGCCGTTGGCCGCGGTCACGCCGAATTGCCGAATATACTCACGGGACTTGCGTATGCCCGTTCCCCCGAGCAGAACATATCTCAGCTCGTTCCGGGCCGTTGCCTCGTAAAGGAGATAAGCCGCGCGGATATAATGGTACATGTGGTAATCGTGATCCCAGGAACAGCCCTTCCATTGTCCGACCCAGGCATTGTCCTGGCGATAGATCGTCACCAGTGCGTCTATTTCCCTCTTGAATTCACGCCATTGAAGCATCGCCGTCTCTCCACCTTGCTGTCGACAGAAGTCCTGTCCGGTGGACATAACGTAGGGACACGCACGCTTTCAGACCTGTGACGGCGGGCACAGCGAAAGTCCGAGCCGGTTCTTTTGGTGCGACTTGACGCGGCCTAACCGACCATGCTTCATTCGCGCTCCGTTGGCACCTTGGTGAGTGCCACCAATCTGAAGGAGTTGCCGGACCCATGATCCACTGAAGCAAGACCTGATCCGCAAGGCGAAGCCGCTCACCGGCAGGTCAACCGCTGACAAAAGCGTTTTCCTTTTCCCTTGTTTCTTGCTTTACCGGAGGTCCCATGCACGGCCCCTCACCCGACGCCATTCATCCGTTCAACGGCGAACCGCACACGGTTTTCCTGAAAAACGTCGTCACCCGCCCGACCATCGAGATTGGCGACTACACCTATTACAACGATGAAAACCACGCCGCGGATTTCGAGAACCGGAATGTGCGCTACCACTTCGACTTTGTCGGCGACCGCTTGTGCATCGGCAGGTTCTGCGCGCTGGCCGAAGGCACGACCTTCATCATGAGCGGAGCCAACCACGCCATGACCGGGTTCTCCACCTACCCGTTCAACATCTTTCAAGAAGGCTGGGAACAGGGCTTCGACCCGGCAACGATCTTCGACCACCTGAAGGGCGACACGCTTGTGGAGCACGATGTCTGGTTCGGCACCAATGCCACGGTCATGCCCGGCGTCACCATCTGCTCCGGCGCCATCATCGGCGCTCATGCCGTTGTGGCCTCCGACGTGCCGCCCTATGCGGTTGTGGTCGGAAATCCCGGCAGGGTCGTGAAACTGCGCTTCGACGAAGCCACTATCGAGCAGCTGCTTGAAATCGCCTGGTGGGACTGGCCGATTGAAAAGATCAGCCGCCATCTGAATGCCATACGCGGCGCGGATCTTGAGGCACTGGAAGCGGCGGCCGCGGAAGACATCCCGCTCGACGTCGCGGGCAAGGCGAGGTAGAAGGCGCTCATGAGCGAAGAAGACACATACACACCGCAAGATCTCGAAGCCGGACGGCTGTTGTTCGCCCGGCAGTGGGATTTTCTGACCAGCGTCACCGACATGGCCAACCTGCCGGATGCCGCCGACACCGAGATCGCCTTTGCGGGCCGGTCCAATGTCGGCAAGTCCAGCCTGATCAACGCACTGACCGGACGCAAGGGCCTGGCGCGAACCTCGTCCACACCCGGGCGCACGCAGATGCTGAACTTCTTCGTCGCCCCGGAGACGCCGCTGACCATCGTCGACATGCCCGGCTACGGCTATGCCCAGGCGCCGAAGGAACTGGTCGAAGCGTGGACCAAGCTGGTGTTTTCCTACCTGCGCGGCCGGCCCAACCTGCGCCGGGTGATCCTGCTGATCGACAGCCGCCACGGCATCAAGAAGAACGATCTTGATGCCATGGAGCTGCTCGACAAGGCGGCCGTCGTCTACCAGGTCGTGCTGACCAAGGCCGACAAGATCAAGCCGCCGGCGCTCACCCGCCTGATTGCAGACACGCAGGCCCTTCTGGCCAAGCGGGTCGCGGCACACCCGATCGTCCTGGCAACGTCGTCGGAGAAGAACCGCGGCGTGGACGAGCTCAGGGCGGAGCTCTGCCTTCTGGCCAACCAGTGACCGGACCGGTCTGCCGATTGTGAAGGTCCGGCAAACCGGCTATAGCAAGTGTCCTTCGCCCGTCCCAATGCAGTCAGCTTGAGTTTTTATCTGTCCATGACCACGCACGAAACGTCCAGCCGCGCCGAAATCATCGCTCACGCCCTGCCCTACATGCAGCGCTATGACAACAAGACGGTTGTCGTCAAATATGGCGGTCACGCCATGGGCGATCCGGAGCTGGGCCAGGCTTTTGCCCGCGACATCACGCTGCTGCGCCAGTCCGGCGTCAATCCGGTGGTGGTGCATGGCGGCGGCCCGCAGATCGGCAAGATGCTGGAACGGCTCAACATCGTCAGCGAGTTCAAGGGTGGGCTTCGTGTCACCGACAAGGCGACCGTCGAAGTGGTCGAGATGGTCCTCGCCGGCTCGATCAACAAGGAAATCGTGCAGCTGATCAATGCCGAGGGCGGCCGCGCCGTGGGCCTGTGCGGCAAGGACGGCAACCTCGTGACCGCGCGTAAGCTGAAGCGCACCGTCGTCGACCCGGACAGTAACATTGAGAGCGTCGTTGACCTGGGCTTTGTCGGTGAACCCGCCAGCGTCAATCCGACCGTGCTCAGCCTGGTGCTGAAGGAAGACATTATCCCGGTGATCGCCCCGGTCGCACCCGGCGAAGACGGCGAGACCTACAACATCAACGCGGACACGGCGGCCGGCGCAATTGCCGGCGCGCTCAACGCCACCCGGCTCCTGTTCCTGACCGACGTTCCGGGCGTGCTCGACAAGGACGGCAAGCTGTTCAAGCAGCTCACCGTCGCCAAGGCGCGTGAGCTGATCGCTGACGGCACCATTTCCGGCGGCATGATCCCCAAGGTGGAAACCTGCATCGAGGCGCTCGACCGCGGCGTCGAGGGGGTCGTCATTCTCAACGGCAAGGTCTCCCATGCCGTGCTGCTTGAGCTGTTCACCGATGGTGGCGCAGGGACGTTGATACGCCCGTGACCGGAAAACAGTCATTGCCCAACGAGGGGCCTCAAGCGCATCGCAACGATTTGCGCCTGTTCAAGGGCGTCGAGGCCTGGGTATTCGATCTCGACAACACCCTTTACCCGCACGAAGCCGATCTGTTCACGCAGATCAACGCCCAGATCGCACGCTATGTGCAGAAGCTGCTGGATCTTGGCCACGACGAGGCCATGGCGCATCAAAAGGAGCTGTATCACGAATACGGCACCACCCTGCGCGGCCTGATGACGACGCACAACATCGATCCGGACGATTATCTGCAATTCGTCCACGACATCGACTATTCGGTGCTCGATCCCAATCCGGAGCTTGGCGCGGCGATCGCGGCGCTGCCGGGCAAGAAATTCATCTTCACCAACGGCGACCGCCCGCACGCGGAACGCACCGCCGCCGCGCTCGGCATCTCGGATCATTTCGAGGATATTTTCGACATCGTCTCTGCGGATCTCGTGCCCAAGCCGAACCGGGAAACCTATGACAAGTTTCTCGGCCAGACCGGCATCAGCCCGGCCCGCGCCGCAATGTTCGAGGACCTGGCCAAGAACCTTCACGTGCCCCATGCCCTCGGCATGTGCACCACCTTGATCATTCCGGCCGGCTCCCGGCATGTCTTCGAAGACAGCTGGGATCTGGAGGGCGAGCCCTATCCGCATGTGGATTTCGTCACGGAGGATCTCACGGGTTTTTTGAAGGCCGTGCTTGGGGCGATCGGGTAACCGGATTGTGAACTTGGCCGATTCTTCGAGACGGACCTTCGGTCCTCCTCAGGATGACGCTGTTGATACTGACGAAGGCCCAAAGCCAGCCAACCCTTCTGCGTCATCCTGAGGAAGCGCGAAGCGCTGTCTCGAAGGAGAGGCCACAAACTCCCTGAACAAAAGCAACTTATCAGCGGCACAGGCCCATCAATCAAGACCGGTTGGCCCCGCGCACAAACTTCGCTAGTTTGAGAAAAACTCAACAACCGGACCACTGAACCATGGCGTCCTTGCGCGCGCTTCACGCCTTTTCCCTACTTGCCCGCCATGGCCGGGCCGCGCTTGCGGCCGAGAAACTCGGCGTCTCGCCGTCAGCGCTGTCGCACCTGATGCGCAAGCTGGAAAACGAGCTCGGCGCGACCCTGGTCAACCGGGACGGCCGTGGCCTGACCCTGACCGAGGAAGGCCAGCGGCTGGCGCTAAGCCTCGGCGATGCCTTCGACCGGATCGAGGAAGCCGTCGACAGTTTCAAGCGGCGCGGACGGACGGAACTCAGGATTAGCACCGTCTCGACCTTCGCCACCCGCTGGCTGATCCCGCGTCTGCCGGACTTTCAGGCAAGCCAGCCGGATGTCGAACTGCTCCTGTCCGCCTCCACCCGCATGGTCGATCTCGACCGGGAGAATTACGACTGCGCCATCCGCCTTGGCACCGGCAACTGGCCAAGCGTGGAAAGCCAGCTTCTCTGGAAAGAGCATCTCGCGGTGGCGATGGCCCCCGCGCTGCTCAAGGACAAGGACCCGAACGCACCGGGTACCCTCGCCGGCCTGCGTCTGTTGCACAGCGCGTCCCGGCGCGGCGACTGGATCCGCTGGCTCGAGGAAGCCGGGATGGAGCACCCGGACACCAAGTCCGGCACGGTGCTGCAAAGCCGGGACCTTGCGATCCAGGCGGCCATTGCCGGCATGGGCGCGATCGTGATCGACCGCCGCTTCGTTTCCCAGGAACTGGAAGCCGGTCATCTGATCATGCCGGACTGGAAGGTCGTCGAACTGGACACCGGCTACTGGTTCGTGCGCTCGCCGGTGCGCACGCTGACACGGCCTGTCGCGGCCTTTCGAGACTGGCTGCAGACGGCCGCCTGAAGCAAAGCACCCCCTTGCCTTGCAACTTCACTTGGCGCCATACTTGCAATATGGCTGAAATAGCCGGCCGCCGCCGGCACTTGTCCGCCAGCTGCATTCTTCAGGGGGAGTCATATGCGTAAGGGGCTTATCTGCGCCGTTTTTCTGGCGTTTTCTTTTGTTTATCTGGGTGCTGCCACCGGATCCGCCGAAGCCGGATCCCTGCTCTTCCGGTTCGAGAGCAAACATCCCAACGTCGTCAATGTCGAGCTTTATTCGGACACACGCCGTGGCCATGTCTGGCCTGGCAACAACAAGGTCTATGTGCTCGACGACTATTCGGTCAAAACCATCAATATTTCCTGCCGCAACGGTGAGAGGATCTGCTACGGCGCCTGGGTGAAAAACCGCAGCAATTCCTATTGGGGCGTCGGCTACAAGAACCGAAACCGCTGTTCCAGCTGCTGCTGGACCTGCAATGGCGGCCAGACCAAGGTGATCGTGCTCAACCCTTGAGCCGGTTATGACCTGGCACCCCTAGCCAGTCTCCGGGTGCCCCGCAAACTGCTTCGCGCTGTCGCAGATTTCGTACCAGGACGGCTTTTCGGCGACGAATTCGTGAAACTTGTTGCGCGTGCCAATGTCTGTGTCGAGCGCATTGGCCGCAATCGGGAAACTATCTTCTTCCGACAGGATCTCGCCGAGCGACGAGCCGCAGGTCTTGCAAAAACAACGCCCGTATTTGTAAGGAGCCTGCGGCTGATAAAGCGCGACCTGGTCCTTGCCCTTGATCCAGGTGAGATGTTCCTTGCGCACGAACACGAAGGTGCCGGTGCCCAGTTTTCGGCATCTCGAACAATGGCAGGTGCCCATCATCGAGGGTTCGGCCGTGAGTTCGAATTGCACGCTTCCACAACAGCAACTGCCCTTGATCATGTCTGCTCTTTCCTGGTTCGATCGACTTTCAGAAAAGAACATAACATGAACAAAAATTGCCATGCAAGTCGGCAGACTGTGATTGTGCCGTCTTGTCAGACTGCAATTTTCTCCAAGCCGGCGGCCGGCATTGCAAGCCGCCGGCGCTCGGGATCCGGGCTTGGCACCGCGTCCAGCAGCCGCTGCGTATAGGCATGCTTCGGCTGCCGCAGCACCTCTTCGCAGGGACCCGTCTCGACGATCCGCCCCTTGTACATGACAGCGATGCGATGGCTGATGCGCTCCACTACGGCAATGTCGTGGGAAATGAACAGGAAGGACAAGCCATCACGCAGCTGCAGGTCCAGCATCAGGTCGGTGATCTGTCGGGCGATGGACACATCGAGCGCCGAAACGGCTTCGTCCGCAATGATCAGTTTCGGCGAGACGGACAAGGCCCGGGCAATGCAGAGCCGCTGCCGCTGGCCGCCGGAAAACTGATGCGGAAACCGGTCGATTGCGTCTTCCTCCAGGCCGACCCGGGTGACAAGCGACGCCGCGAAGTCGCGCAAATCGCCAGCCTTGACTACCCCGTGAATGCGCGCCGGTTCCGTCACCAGGTCCCGAACCGGCAAACGCGGGTTGAGGCTGGCAAATGGATCCTGGAACACCATCTGGGCATGTTTCCGGCTCGACCGAAGATCCTTCGCGGGCAGGCCCGACAGTACGTTTCCGCCGATTTCCACCCGTCCGCATTCCGGCTCGATCAGCCGCAGGATCGAGCGCGCCAAGGTGGACTTGCCGCACCCGCTTTCGCCAACAAGCCCGAGCGTCTCGCCCTTCCGAACACGGATCGACACGTTGTCGACCGCAAGGACACCGGCCTCCCTGCTGGCAAACAAACGTTTGCGTGATTGAAACCGGGTCGAGAGCCCTTCCACCGACAGAACTGTTTCTGACCCGGCGGCGCCCACCCTGGACCCTTCACCCAATTTGGGTGTTGCCGCCATCAGCCGCCTGGAATAGGGGGCCTCAGGCCGTTGAAAGAGGTCGAACACATCTGCTTCCTCGACCTTCGTGCCGCTTTTGAGAACAGCCACCCGGTCCGCGATCTCGGCCACGACGCCCATGTCGTGGGTGATGAACAGAACAGCCATGCCGATCTCTGCTTGCAACGTCTTGATCAGTTTCAGGATCTCGGCCTGGGTGGTGACATCGAGCGCGGTGGTCGGTTCGTCGGCGATCAGCAGTTTCGGCCGGCAGGCCAGTGCCATGGCAATCATCACCCGCTGGCGGAGACCACCGGAGAGTTCATGGGGATACTGGCCGAGACGCCGCCCGGGTTCCGGAATGCGGACCTCATCGAGGGCCTGGCCGGCGGCCCGATGGGCGTCCTTGCGGGTCATGCCCCGGTGGCGGACAAACACCTCGGATACCTGATCTCCGATCGTCAGGACCGGATTGAGCGAGGTCATCGGTTCCTGAAACACCATCGACACCTGATTGCCGCGCAATCCGGCCAGGCGATCCTCCGGCAGGGCCGCCAGGTCGAGGAAATTTCCGTTCTGGGCCAGCCGGATGTTGCCGCCGGCGATGCGTCCGCCTTCCCGCTCGATCAGCCTCAGGATGGAAAGCGCGGTGGCGGATTTGCCGGATCCGGATTCCCCGACAAGCGCCAGCGTTTCGCGTTCACGGAGTTCCAAAGACAGACCCTTCACGGCCTCGAACTGTCCGAAGGCCACCTTGAGATCTGTCACCTTCAGGACGGTTTCGGTCATGTCAGTTGACCTTTCCGGCGCGCGGCGAACTCGGGATGGCGGGAGAATTCAGGCATGGGCGGTGTCCACCTCGAGAGCGCGGGTTTGAAGGAAAACGTCATCGGGTCACGGCCTTCAACGCCCCAAGTGACCGTCTCGCCAAGTTCCAGCAGGCCGAAGGCTCCGGCCGGTTCACCCTGCGTGGTGAAACTCTCGGTCAGGGATTGCTGGGTCAGGTGGGTGATACTGTCGACCGTGGTGACGGTGTTCCAGTGCACATGACCGGCGAGGCACACCACGGGATGATTTGCCTGAGCAAGGGCCGCCCGGGCGCGTTCGGCCATCGGATAGGTCGAGGCGGAGGAATTGTTCTGGAAATAGTAGTTTCCTGTCTGGGCATGGCCGGACACCGGCACATGGCTGACAACCAGCAAGGGCCGGTCGGCGTTCTGGACGACGCGCGACAGCCACAGGAGATCGGCTTCGCGCAACACGAAACCGCTGTGGCCGTCGGACCGCAGGATCTTGCTGTCGGCCCGCCAAAGGACAATACGCCAGCCACCGATGTCGAACGTGTCGTTTTGCAAGGATTGGCCGAGGATCTCCTCGTTGTCTGAGACTTCAAGATGATCGCGGTCGTGATTGCCATTGATGTGATGGATGGGCGCTTCCAACGGCTGAAACGCCTCGGCGACCTCGCGCTCCAGGACCAGGTCGGTCTCCCGGCTCTCGTCGGAAATCCTGTCGCCCAGGTCGAGAACAAAATCGGGCTGGGCGGTGTTGGAGAAGTCGGCAAACTCTTTCAGCAGCGACAGGGCGGTGTCGCCACGCTTGGTGGCAGACGGCTTGCCGTGGTGAATATCGGCAACAACAGCAATACGAACGGTCACGGCAGTTCCTTTATCGACAATCTGAAAAACAAGCGCCGCCGGATTTCCGGCGGCGCTCTTCCGGTTTAGTTGAAGGAAATCGACCCGGCGCGGAAGTCGAGCACATACGGGATGTGGCCCTTTTTCGGAGCCCAGTTGACGGAAGACTTCATGCCCCAACTTTCGAACGGGCGGTACAGCGGCAGAACCGGCGGGTCCTGCTTGATGCGCTCCATCAGCTCCGCATAAGCGGCATTGCGAAGCTCGACGTCGCCGTTGAAGCGGAAGCGCTCCCATATTTCGGCGTATTCTTCATCGGTGTTGAAACGGCCTTCACTTTCAGAGGGGCCATTCGGAGCCCACATCACGCCGAAGGCCCCGAACGGATCGGCGAAATACATCGGGTTCGACCAGCTGCGTGCCATCATTTCCGGATCGCCGCCGGTCCACTTGTCGGTAACGTTCAGCTTGCCGTTGATGCCGGCTTCCGCCCACATTTCCATGATCGCCTGGGCTGCCAGGACACCGTTGGTGTAATAGTGCGGGAAGGCGTCAAAGACGATTTCCTCGCCGTTATAGGAGCTTTCGGCCAGGAGCTTCTTGGCCTTGTCGAGATCATATTCGAAGGTAACCAGATCCGGCCGGTGCAGCTGGCCCATCTCTTCCATGGTGTGGGACGATGGCACAACCGCCTTGCCGAGCCACAGCGCCTCGTTCAGGAGATCGCGGTCAATCGACAGGGACATGGCCTGACGGATTTTGGGATCCTTCAGGTTCGGGTGGTTCACGTTCATGATCATGACGTGGAACAGCGCGGTCGCGGAACCTTCGGTCTTCAGGTTCGGATCGGAATTGATCAGATCCAGCTGATCCGGCGCAATGTTGGTGATGATGTCGGCTTCACCGGTTTTCAGGGCCGTGATGCGCGACGCGGTTTCCGGCATGCGCACGACGGTTGCCTTGTCGAGCGGAGCCTTGTCGCCCCAGAAACCGTCAAAACGCTCGTAGACGACCTTCTGGCCCGGCTGGAACTCGGCGACCTTGTAGGGGCCGGTGCCGACCGGCACAAGCGAGAAGGCCTCATAGTCGCTGTCTTCGGCAACCTTGGGATCGCCCGTCAGACCCTTGGTATAGTCTTCCGGGATGATCATGACCTGCTGCAGGTTTAAGAGCGTTTCCCAGAGAGGCTCCGCGCGCTTGACCCGGATTTGCACGGTGTGGTCGTCCACCTTGACGGCTTCGGCGAAGTTGCCGAGGCGGTCCCGGGCACGGACGACGTAAGGCGTGAAGGTCGGCTGGTACATGCGGTTCAGCGAGAAGACAACATCGTCGGCCGTCATGGCTTCGCCGTTGTGGAAGGTAACGCCCTCCCGCAGTTTCAGTTCCATCAGGGTCGGTTCGACCAGTTTCCATTCCGTGGCGAGCGCAGGAACCTATTCCTGTTCCAGCTTGTCGTGGTTCTTGCCGATCAGCGTGTCGAAGGCGTTGTAGTAGAACTGGGAGCCGACATTGGAATGATCCCGGCCCGGATCGAGATAGTCGGACACGTTGGCCGCACCGACCGTGATTTCGGCGGCAAAGGCGCCCGTGGCCAGCAGCGATGCAAGCGCGGTAGTCGCAAGTAGTTTCGTCATGGCTATTACCTCCAAGGCAGCAAGAGTTCTCATCAGGCCGTTCGGGCTTCTGGTTGTTAAAACGGTTATCTCGAACGCAGCCGGACATCGGCGCGGTCGCGCAGCCAGTCCCCAAGGATCTGGACAGCGAAAGTCAGGAGCAGGATGGTCATGGCCGGCGCCAGCACGATCCAGGGCGCGGTCGGCAGATAGTCGCGGCCGGTTCCCACCATGGAGCCGAGGGTTGCCGTCGGCGGTTGCACGCCGAGCCCCAGGAAGGACAGGGTCGATTCCCAGATCACGATGTTGGAGAAATTCAGGGTGAACTGAACGACCATCGGCGAGACGACATTGGGCAGGATGTGGCGGAGCGCGATCCTGAGCGGCGCTGCGCCCGCGGCCCGTGCCGCCTCGACAAACGGCATCTGCTTGAGTTTTTTCACCTCGGCCCGCAGGATCCGGGCGAATTGTTCCCACCCGTAAAGGCCGAGCACAAAGACGATCACCTCGATGGTAGAGCCGAAGACGGACAGGATCAGGAGCGCGACCAGGGTCATCGGGATGGCGATCTGCGCGTCCACCAGCCCCATGATGGCATCGTCGGTTCGCCCGCCGGCAATCCCGGAGACGAGACCGAGCGTGCCACCGATCAGGAGCCCGATCACGGCGCCGGCAAGCGCCAGGGCAAAGGTCAGACGCAGACCATAGATGCACCGGGTCAGGATATCGCGGCCAAGTTCATCCGTTCCAAGCAGGTAACCGTCCTTGTAGCGCTCGAAGCCGAGAGGTGGGCGCAGGCGCGAAATCAGGCTCTGGTCGGTCGGATCGAAAGGCGCGATCAGCGGCGCGGCGAGCGTGATCAGCACCAGCCCCAGGCCGACGATGAGCGCGGCGCGCAGGATCCAGTTGCCCTGGCGCCAGACGCTTGCGCCCGGAAACCAGAACCGCGTTGCAGGCGCGCCGACAGCAGCTTCGGACATGGTCAGGTTCCCTTCGCAAGTCTTATGCGCGGGTCGGCATAGGCATAGGCAAGATCGACCAGCGCGTTGATGACGATGACTGCGATAGCAACTGCCAGGACCCCGAATTGCAGGACCGGGTAATCCCGGGTGATCGCAGAGCGCACGAGCAGTTCGCCGATGCCGGGCCATGCAAAGATCGATTCCACAACAACCGATCCGGCCGCCGCCAGACCGGCGATCTGAAGCCCGATGACCGACAGCAGCGTGATCGAGGCATTGCGCAGGCCGTGTTTCAGGATGACAAGCCGTTCAGGCAGGCCCTTGGCACGGGCCGTGCGCATGTAGTCCTGGCCGAGCACATCCAGCATGGCGTTGCGCGTGAAGCGCGTCAGGGCGGCGATGAGCGTGCCCGACATCACCAGGGTCGGCATGATGAAATGCAGCACCGACCCGTCGCCGACCACCGGCAGCCAGTTGAGCCAATAGGCGAGAACCAGGATCAGCAGGATCGCGAGCACAAAATTGGGCACTGCGTAGCCGAGGAAAGCGAGCACCATGATCACGCTGCCGGAGACGCGCGTCCGGTAGATCGCCGCGGCAATTCCCATCGGCACGGAGACCGAAATGGTCAGGGCAAGCGTGCTCAGGAGCAATTTGAGCGATGGCCAGATGCGCTCGGCGACAATATCGGCAACCGGCCTGCGCTCCAGAAAGGACAGCCCGAATTCACCCGAGGCAATGGATGCCAGATAGTGCCAGTATTGGGACCAGACGGAGCCGTCCAGGCCGTAATAGGCGATCAGCAGCCTCCGGTCTTCGTCCGTGATGCCCTGACCGAGCACGAAGTCGACCGGATTGCCCGACAGGCGTGTTGCGAAAAACACCAGGCTGACGATGACAAACAGGGTGACCGCCATCCTGGCGAGTGTGCGCAAGGTGTAGGTCAACATGTCAAAGCCTCCCCAGCGCCTTCCCCGTTCAGCGCTCCCGAGCCGTTCATCGCGGGAATGCGCCTGATTTCGATGAAGTCCAGTTCCAGGGCTGCGGCGGCCGCGCCATCGGTTTCCGGATTGTCGCCGACAAAGACAGCCTCCGTTGTCGCCACGCCCGCGCGCTCAAGAGCTTGCCTCAAGAGACGGGGAGACGGCTTGCCAAAACACTCATGGTCGAGCTCCGGCAGGCAGGCCTTGACCGCTGCCAGCCAAGCACCGGTTTCAGGCACTGGCACGCCCGACGGCCCCGGATGGGTTCTGTCCGCATTGGCCACCAGCAGGCGGGCTCCGCCATGGAGATCGGCGACAGCTTGTTGCAAGTGCTCCAGGTCGAAGGCGGCCATGCGGCCAAGCAGGACATAGTCAGCCCGGCCAGTGCCAAGCCGAAGGCCGCTCTCTTTCGCCCTGGTCACGATCGGCTCATTGGCAAGGCAGCGCAGATGCGCGCCGGGATTGGTTCCGGCCAGATGGTCGACAGCCTGTTCTCCCGCAAGCAGGATATGGCTTTCAGGAACCGGCAGACCAAGAGCATGTAATTGGGCGGCCAGGGTCTTGGCCGTGTCGGAAGAATTGTTGGAGACGATCCAGAGCCGCTCCGCGACCGCATGGACGAAGTCGACCGCTCCCGGGAGGGTAACGCCACCGGCGATCAGGCAGCCATCCAGGTCACACAGGACGGCCCTGTATCGCTGGACCGGCTTGGCATCGAGGCCTGAAAGAACAATCTGCTTTGGCATCGGCATCCACATTGATCGGGGCACGGCAGGCGGTGTTGCAGCGCGTCCGAAATCCGGCCGGGCTGCTGTTCGACACCAAAGTTTCGTTTTGCTGTGACGCCCGCGTTACAGATCTGACTTATGGTTTGAGCAACTCAAACGAGACGTCAGATCCTTCTGCGTTCTTGCCCGGGGTCGGTTGATTGTCTGTCACCTTGTCCAAGATCCGCGCCTTGAACGCGGTCGCCGAAGCCGGGTCCTACGCGGCCGCCGCCCGGTTGCTCAATATCAGCCAGCCAGCGGTCTCACGGCAGGTGCGCGATCTGGAAACGGAATATGCCGTGCGTCTGTTCGACCGGAAAAACGGCCTCTTGCAGCCGACGCCGCTCTGCGTGGAACTTTGCGACATTGCCGAGCGCATGGCGGAAGCAGAACGCAACGCCGAGCGGCTGCTCAGCCGCCACAACACGCTGGTGAATGGCAAACTGACTGTCGGGCTCGGCAATTCCATGCCGGGCATGGCCCTGATCGCCGCTTTTCACAAGCGCTATCCCAGTGTCGAGATCGCCGTCGAAACCGGGTCGTTCGAAAACATCATCAGCGCGGTGATCACACGCGAGGTCGATGTCGGCGTTTTGCCGGACGTGCCCAGGGACGGGCGCTTCAGGAGGGAACTTCTGATGCAGCAAAGCGTCGTTGCCATCATCCATCCCGAGCACCCCTTGAGCGGCACCAGCGCTGTCACTTGTCAGCGCCTGCTAAAGGAACCGCTGATTTTCCGGACCAAGGGATCCTCGACGCAAAGGGTTGTCGACCGGGCTTTCCAGGCCGCGGGCCTGACGCCTACGCCCCTGTTGACCCTGGACACGCGGGACGCCGTTTACGAGGCCGTTGCCAACGGCATGGGCATCGGTTTCATGTGGCGGAACGGAACGGGCAGAACAGATGTTGTCGAACGCGTTGCAGTGACCGACATGCAAAAGGCCATCGAGGAAGTCGCCTTCACGCTCGCAGCGGAGAACAGCCTGCTTGTGGAGGCCTTCTTCACGACCGTGCAGGGGTTTCGAAAGGACACGCTCAACTGACCGGGCGGCGCAGCGCCATGCACCGCGCCTAATCGGGTCAGACTTGTTTCAACTCAGCTCCTGGTGCAGGGCAATTGCTTTCAGAGGCCGGAGTTCCAAGTCTGGGCCGCGCTCCTGTGATCATGCACAGCATCGGGGCGATCTCCGGATGGTGAAACTCGAAGCCGGCCTTCAGGAGTTTCGCCGGCACAACACGCTGGCCGCTGAGCATGGTTTCCCGGCCCATGTCGCCAAGAAGCGCAGAGAGAACCCAGCTTGGAGCCTTCAGGACAGCAGGCCGGTGAAGGGCCTCAGCCAGGGCGCGGGTGAAATCGGCATTGCGGACAGGTTCCGGCGCGGACGCATTGACAGCGCCTTGCAGGCTGTCATCGGCGATTGCGCGCGCGATCACACGAACAAGATCATCCCGCTCGATCCAGGACATCCATTGCCGGCCGTTGCCCAGCTGGCAGCCGCCGCCGAACTCGAACGGGGTCAGCAGGCGCGCCAGCATGCCGCCCTCAACGCCGAAGACCAGACCGATGCGCAGGCAAACCACGCGCACGCCCTCGCCCGCGATTTTCTCGGCGGCCTGTTCCCAGCGCGCGCAGACGTCATGGACAAAGGCGGGCCCAGGAGCAGCGGCTTCCGACAGTTCCTCATCGCCGCGCAGTCCGTACCAGCCGATGGCCGAGCCGTTGATCAGACAGGCGGGTTTGCGTTCAAGACGCTTGATCAGGGCATGCAGGGCCTGTGTTGTTGCGACCCGGCTCTCGATAATGCGCGCGCGTTTCTTCGCCGTCCAGAGACCGCTTGCAACGGGATCACCCGCCAGGTTCACGATCGCGTCGATGCGCTCCGCGTCGTCGATCCGGTCCAGGCTGGTGATCACGCGGACCGGGTGGCTCAGCATGTCGCTCTTGCGTTGATCGCGGGTCAGGACCGTCACGAAGTGCCTCGCGCCGACAAGCGCTTCCACCAGCCGCTGGCCGATGAAACCGGTTCCGCCGGTGACCAGGATATGCCGGCGTGGCGCCAGGCCTGCCACCAGTGCGGCCGGATCGCCCTTAGAAAGCCGGTCGCTGCGCTCGGCCGCCAACAGATCACGGGCGCTGAAGAGACCGACACCGAGCGCGGAGACCGTCGCCAGGACGCTCCACCAGCCATAGTGAACGGGAACCAGCGCGGCCGGCAGGAACGACCAGGTCCAGAGCACCGGCACGAACAGGGCCAGGATCGCGCCGTAGTTCAGTGCCAGCAGCGTGTGATTGATGCGCTCGGTCCAGGGCAACTTGCGGGTCAGGTCCTCTTCGACAAAATCCCAGAGGGTGATCAGCACCTCGGCCGCCAGGATCGCGGCCAGAATGACCGCGAAAATGCCATGGGTCTCCAGCCAGCCGAAGCACAGGAAAATCAGCGCGTAGAAGAAGTTGCGCACACCGTGCAGGCGCAGCTCGGTTTTCTGGGACGGACGCCAGGCCAGGCGCTCGCTGCCTTCATGATGCACCAGCGTGTCGAAGGCACCCATGACGATCTGGAGGCAGATCAGGGTCCAGAGAAGGGGATTATCCATCGGATTGGTCCTCGCTGTCGTGAAAGACCGCGTCCTGGTGAACCAGTTCACCAAAGAAGCGGCTCTTGAGGGAAAGGGAAAACAGAAAGCCCGCCTTGCCGAGATCGCGGTGGACAATGGTCAGCGCTCCGGGGCTGAGCCAGGCCGGTAGCCGCAACCGCCAACTGGCCACTTGCAGAAAGTAATGATCGCTCTCAAAGCTGAGACCATCGGGCCGCGCACTCACTTTCAGGGCAATGCCGACGCCCGAGCCGATATACTCCTCTATGCCGGTCGGCCCGTTGAAACGCTTGGAACTGTGGATGACCTGCGGAAAGCCGGCCGCGCGGCCATATTGGCGCAGCCAGAACTGGCCGTCGCCGGCAATGTCCTCGGTGACGGAGACAACCGCAGGCTGGTGAAGACAGGTCCTGTCATAGGGCAATGGCGCGCCGATCAGCCGGGCCAGCTGGGCAAGCAGGCAGCCGGCCAGGTTCATGTGCATGGCAGTCACCCGGCCCTGGTAGACGACGCTTGCGCCGCCCTTGAGACGCTTGCCGAAACGGCGCCGGACAGAAGCAGGCAAGGACGCCCAGGCCGCCTCTCCCAGCAGATTGCGAAACCGGCGGTCTTTCATCCCCGCCTGCTGCGGGGCAATGCAGTCTTTCAGCATCCCGCACCCTTTCCTGTTAAATCGGCAATTTCTGTATTAAGAGAAATTAGCCTTTAAAAAAATGCGGACCTTGCCGGCCCGCCGATTGCAGTTGACCTCAACCCGCCTTCTTGCCGCCGATCTTGAGCAGGGCCAGAACCTTGTCGCCCATCTTGATCAAGGTGGCGAGCTTGGCTTTGGGAACGCTGAACATCTGGTTCCACCAGCGATCCGCCGTCGACAGAAAATCCTGCATCTCCTTCATCCGTGCCATGGTGACCGGATGCAGGCTCGTCTCGGTCTCCGCCCGGCCGACGCACAGATCGATGGCACGGATGGCCGGGTCTATCTCCCGCTCCTTGCGGCCCTTGGCAATCAGCAGAGCCATTTCCCAGACATCGGTTTCGGCGACAAAATGCTCCCGCCGGTCACCGGCCACCGGCACCCGCTGGATCAGCCGCCAGCCGACAAGCTCTTTCAGCGAATTGGAGACGTTCGAGCGGGCAATACCCAGTTCCTCGGAAATCTGCTCCGCGTTGAGCGGATCCGGGCTGAGATAGAGCAGCGCATGGATCTGCGCCACGGAGCGGTTGACGCCCCACTGCCCGCCCATGTCTCCCCAATAGAGGATGAACTGCTCTTTCGCGGAAGGATCGGCTTTGTTCGTAATTTCTGTCATGACAGAAATATCAGACGGAAAGGAATGAGAGTCAAGAGAGAACAGTTGCCCAGGCGAACAGTTCATTGCCTCGCCTCCAGCTGGAGTGCGAAAATTCCATTGTGCCAATACGTTGTCAGCAGGGAACAACGACGCTCACGCTGGTGCCTCCAGGGCTCGAAGCCGCCCTGCCCGGCTTGACACCTTGTTGCGCGCGCGTCCTTATCTGCTTGAAATGCTGTTTCACGACCCAATCCAATTTTCCGTACGCCGTTTCACCATTCGATGAAGGACACGATTGTGAGAGTTCAGGCGCTCTGGCAATACCCGATCAAATCCCTGCTGGGAGAACCGCAAAAACACCTGAACGTGGACACAAGAGGTGTTGTCGGCGATCGCTTGTTTGCGATCGTCGACGCACAGGGAAAACTCGGTAGCGGCAAGACGACGCGAAGGTTCAAGCGGATCGACGGATTGTTTTCCCTGCGCGCCATGACTGATGGTGAAGCGCTCCGGATCGGTTTTCCGGATGGCCGATGGACCGAAATTTCCAGAGCCACACTCAATGACGAGCTGTCCGGTTTCCTGGGTGAACCCGTCACGATCCAGCAGGAACAAGACGTCCCGCATCACGACGATGCCGCGGTCCACGTGCTGCTCTCGACTGAATTGCAGGCACTTCAGGACGACTTGCCGGAGGTCCGGATCGATCCGCGCAGGTTTCGCGCCAACATCGTCCTCGACTCTCCGAAATACATCACAGCCGACGGGCTGATGGGGCGGACACTGACCCTAGGCAGCACGCGACTGCTTGTGACCCACAAAACCGAGCGCTGCGGGATGGTGACAATGGCGCAAGACGACCTGACCTTCGCTCCGCAGATCCTGCGAAAGATTGCCCAGCAGTTCGATGTCCATTTCGGGGTCTACGCCAAGGTCCTCAGGCCCGGCTCCATTTCCCTTGGAGACGCCGTCGCTGTGTCCTCCGAAGGCGCGGCTCAGTTGCCCATGCGGCACGCGGACATGCCGTTCAAATAGAGGCCTCTCTGGGAGCGTCTGTGCATGCATATCGATCAGGTGAGCATTTCGGAGGTGTTGGCCAGCGACCTGATCCGCGATCAGTTTCCCCAGTTCGAAGGTGAAGAGATCGCGGACCTGCGCAGCGCCGGGACCGTCAACGCGATTTTCCGCATCGGCTCCGCTCACGCCGCCCGTTTCCCTTTGCGGCGGATAGATCCCCCCACCTGTCTCGGCCTGCTGGAGGCGGAAGTGCGCGCACTGAAGGAGCTGGCGACGGCCTGCCCTTTTCCGGTTCCCGGACCAATCGCCATCGGCGAACCGGGTGGCGGCTATCCGATGCCCTGGCTCGTTCAGACCTGGATCGAAGGCACCCCTGCGACACCTTCCGGCTTGAGCACCTCCTCCGTCTTCGCCCGCGACCTCTCGGACCTCGTCGCTTCCCTGCGCAAGGCAGATCTCAATGGGCGGCGTTTCGACGGACAGGGGCGCGGCGGCAAGCTGACCGATCACGACGCCTGGATGGAAACCTGCTTCACAAACAGCGAAGACCTTCTGGACGTTGAGCGCCTGCGCCGGTTGTGGTCGGAATTTCGCGAACTGCCGGCGCCTGGCTTAGAAGTGATGAGCCACAGGGACCTCATCCCCGCGAACCTTCTGGTTCAGGGCGACCGGCTTGTCGGTGTGCTCGATGGCGGTGCATTCGGCCCAGCCGATCCGGCGCTGGATCTGGTCGCCGGATGGCATCTGCTTGACCGCGAGCGCAGGGGGCTCTTTTTCGATGCCCTGGAAGTCGGCTCGCTGGAGCGGAGCCGGAGCGCTGCCTGGGCCTTTGTCCAGGCGATGGGACTGGTCTGGTATTATCAGACGAGCAACCCGACAATGAGTGCACTCGGCCAAAGCACGCTGGCAAGGCTTCTTGAGATCTCCGGAACCTGACGAGTTTTTTCCTCAGTCGAACAGCAGGTGAAAATGCTGCGGATGCGGGGTGCCGCCGGTGTCGATCTGGCCGGCGGCGCCATCCGCCCTGCGCAGGTTCCGCTGTTTGATCAGAGGTTTCAGGATCGCCGGGATCACCGCCTTGTTGATCGCCGCGCCGAAACAGGTGTGCATGCCGTAGCCCCAGATGATGTAATCCTCAAAGGCCCTGTCGGTGCGGAACGAGTTGGGGTCGTCGATCCGGTAGCGGTCGAACATCGCCGACAGGGTGGCGGCAAACACGATCTGTCCCTTGCGGATCCTGGCGGAGCGCAGGGTCGATTTGGCGACCACCGTGTCGTGCAGCGCCCGTCGGTAGATCACCGGATTGTGCGGATTGAAGCGCAGTGCTTCCCAGAGAAACTGCTCGAACTGCGGATCGTCGGTCAAGGCCGCCCGCTGCGCCTTGCGCAGCTGCTCCGGCCGGTTCAACAATTCGTCCAGCGCGAGGCAGCAAGCCTTCGATATGGTCGGAATCGCGCCGATCAAAAGCCCCACCAGATTGTTGCGGATGCCGAGATCGTCCATGCCCGGCGTGCCGCATTTCTGAAGGTCGAGGCAGCGGTTGAGGATCTGCGGCCGGTCATCCGGGTTGGACTTGCGCTCGGTGATCGCTCCATCCAGATAGTCGCGCAGGGCCGCTGCATAGGTCATCGCCTTTGCATCCAGATCCGGATCGGCGGGCAGGTCCTCGAACAGGTACCAGAACAGAACCGTGGTCCAGTCCTGCATGGTAGCCGCCTCGCCGCCGACACCGAAATAGGTGTCGGTCATGTCCCAGGGAATGTGCCGCGACAGCTGCGGCACCAGATCGATCTTGCCGCCCGAGCCGGCAACGATCTCTTCGGCCAGCGCGGCGGCGCGCGGCAGCACGATCTCCGCCACATCCGGTCCTCGTGCAGCCAGCCGCATCGCCGAGGTGTCGCGGGTATAGGGCCAGCCCGGCTGCATGCCGAGGAAAAAATTCTCACCCGCCGTCAGCTTGCGCATCCGCGACCCGTAGACAACCTCGAAATCCTCGTTCCGGTTCAAGACGTCGATGCAGTCGTCGTGGCGTGTGACGACCGCCGTGCCGGTGTTGTCATAGGCCTTCACCAGCACCTTGCCGAAAGACAGGTTCGGCCAGAAAGCCCTGAGCGCGGCGAAGATCCGCTCCTGCGTCGCAGCCGCGGTCAGAAACGGGCCAAGCGCGGCCTTGCCGCCGGATGCGAGAGCCGCGCCGCCCTTGCCGATCAGCCAGCCCAGCGCGATAAGGCCTTCGATCAGCACCATGAGCAGGCGGCCCGCCGCTTTGAAACTTCCGGTCAGCCGTTCAAGCATCGCCTTGTCCTCAGGTTGGATCGACAATGCCCATGGCGATCATGCGCAGCGCGATCATCGAGGGCACGAAGAAATAGTCACCGCCACGGCATTCCACGAAGGTCTTGAGCTTCGTCATCATGTAGGGCGGTTTTCCGCTCTTGGGATTGGACGGGATCATGTGCCGTGTGTGCTCGTCATGGCGGCCGAGCATCGGGCAGGTGTTGTTGCCCTGATGGAAGTCGAGCCCATACTGGACCCATTGCTGCTGGACGAATTCGAATTGCCGGAACAGGTCGACGCACATGATCATCATGATCACACCCTGTTCGGTTTTGTCGTCGCGATGGTCAGACGCCGGCGGTCCGTAGGGCAAACCACGCCGCAAAATGCGCCGGCGCTTGTTCAGGGCGTGCGTGGCTGTCCTGTTTTCCGGCTGCGCTCCAGTCTCCGGATCCACCCCGAAAGCGTTGAGCGGGTCGAGATAGTCCCGTGTGTTCATGCGTCTGACATGTGCGCCGCCCGGGCACTTGAACCCGGCCATGTCATCGGCATAGCGGAAATCCGAGGCGTCCGGCGTGCGGATATAGGCGATGTTCTTGCCCCAGGCCTCCGGGTCCTTGCGGAAGCGGCCATCCTTGTCGAGCCAGCCGCCCTTTTGACCGAAGGCAAGCCAGTCGGCAAAATCCGGCACAACCGCCAGCGGCACTCCGTCCGACCAGCGGCCGCACATCTTGGCGAGGATCGTTTCCCTGGCCTCGAACGCATCCACGTCCATGATATCGGCATAGTGTGCCGCTTCCTCAGCCACCACCTCATCGAAACTGCCGACATTCTGATGCAGCTTGCGATAGGCCATAAACGTGCTGTTCTGCATGAATTCGGGCGGCATCGCGGTCGGTGGCAATTCCTGGCTTTCGCCCGTGTGGCCCAGCACGAATTCGCCCGCTTCCAGCGGTTCCCAGTCGCCCCCCATGCGCTTGCCACGGCCCTTGACCGCCTCCTTTTCCTGTTTCGGAGGGTATTGCCCCTTGAACACCGGATCGCTGATGCCGTCGGTGAACCCGAAATGCTCACGCGGCGTCGGCAGGTGCAGTCCGCCAAAATCGTCGAACACGGCGGAGGCGGCCTGGAATGGATCCTTGCCGCTCTTGCCGTTTTTCTCGATCAATACAATGCCGTCATTGGTCAGGCTTTTAAGCCACTCCGTCCGGGCTTCGAGATCGGGATGCGGCTGCTTCATGCGGGCGAGGAATTCCGGCGTATCGGGGGCTGCATCGCCGGTGTCGGGCTGAGCGTTGAGCGTGACCAGGATATGGACGTCCTCCTTGCCGCCGGAGCCGTCCTTACGGTTGTTCTTCCAGGTGTCGTCCCAGTCCTTGTCCCACTTGGGATCGTCAGCCTCGGTCTTCGCCGGATTGCGGTCCCCCAGCACGGAGGCCCGCGCGCGCATGCCGGAGATAAAGACGTCCGGCATGCCCCGCAGCGTCCGGTCGGGAACTTCCAGCCAGTAAAGCCCCATGAAAGTGAAGGCGATGTTCACCGTGCAGGTGGGCTTGTCCGCCTCTTCGGGCCAGCGCGCCGAGGTGGTCACTTGCCGGCGCACCGCGTCGACAAACGAGCGGCCCGCCTCGGGCTTCCGGATCTGAAAGAAGAAATAGCGGGCAAAGGGGAAGGAAAACCGGCCGTAGGCACGGGTCACATTGCCCTGAATGTCGTGGAGGTTCAGTTGAAAGGTCATGGGGTCAATACCTCAAACACGTGCCTGGGGCTGCGGCGCGGCGCTGGAAATCACGCCGGGCCGCTGCGTCGGCTCAAAGATGTCCGACGGCTTGTGCCGTCCGATAAAATCGCCGAAGGCGGTATGCAGCGCGGCAGCGTCCCGTCCCTGGTTTTCGGCGACAAAATCGGCGAAGGCTTGCTGCAGATAGAGCGCCTTGAGCACGGTCGGCAGGTCGTCATATTTCGCCGGTGGCAGCGGCTTGGCGCCATTGGCGAGCGCAAAGCGCACCGCGAGGACGAAGATGACGAGCGTCAGCACCAGAGCGAGCACCGTGAGCAGCAGCGTGTTGATGCCGAAAAGCGTGCCCATGCCGAAGATGCGGAGCAGCAGCGCGACGACGGCAATCACAGCCGGCACTCCGACCGCGATCCCCAGCGGTATCAGCGGCAGATTGTTGAACTCGGGCAGTTCCAGATAGTAGTCGTGGAATGGCATCGTCGTCTCGACATGGCACCGCTCCAGGTAGGCGCCGAATTTCGCGCCGCTATCGACGCCGCCAAAGTCGCGGCAGCTGTCGAAGATGGCCTTAATCTCTTCTCCCATCGTGTCCCAGAGCGTCTGCGCATAGGCCATCCGGACCTCGCGCTGCTGCTCCGGCGAGAGCGTGGCGGGCAGAGGTTTGCCGTCGGCCGTTACGGCGTCGATATCGGCGGTGAAGACCAGATAAGCCGAATTCAGGTGGTCGACATGTTTGGGAACGATCGTGTCCACGCCCTTGAGGATGGACACCAAAACGTTCTCGCCGTCGCGGCCGTTGTAGACCACGTCGTCCAGCACGAACATGCGCGCGAAATGCGTGCGTGTGTTCCGGGAAAAGGGCGCGGCGTATTCCATTTTTTGCGTGGCGGGGGACTGATGCGCCGGCGGCAGCTTGGCCAGTTCGATGCGCACATTCTGCTTGTAGGAAACGCCGTTTTTCGGACCGCCCGGCTTGATCGGGACAAGAAAGGTCAGGAACAGGTGTCCGCTGTCGAGATCGGCCATGTCACGCCCCCCTTTTGCTGGCGAATTCCGCCTGCGCATCTGCGATATATTTGAGCCGGTTCACGTCGGCGCGCTCTGTATCGAGACTGGCGACAGGTCCGAAGCCGGGGTCGCCGAGATCGGTCTGGATTTTCAGATAGGCCGCCTGGAAGGCCTTGTTGAAGGTCTCCGGCTCGCCTTTCTCATGGGCCGCGACCAGGTCCTTCAGGACGTCATAGACCTTGAGCGCCGACTTGACGTCGCGCTGCGCCGAGCCGGGCGTGGCATTGTAATAATAGTCCGTACCGATCTGGTTGTAGGTGATGTAGTTCTTGAAAGGCGTGATCGGGATCGACAGAGGGTATTTGGTTGCCGAAAACCAGAACAGGTTCAGCCCGTTCGGAATGCCGTCGGAAAAAGCGTCGATATACTGGTCCCAAGTGCCGTTGAAGTTGGAACAGAACAACATGTAGTCGCTTTGCAGCTGTTCCTTTTCCTGCCCCAGATCCGGCCACTGGTCCCGCTTGATGATAACCCAGCGGGCGAAATGGATCAGTGACAGACCGAGCAGGCCCTGCAGTCTTTCGGGCAAGCCGCGCGCGGCCATGAACAGAAGCCGGTTGATCCAGGTGCACCAGGGGTGGCTGGGGGTCACCACGTTCATTGCGTAAGCTTTACCGGCAACGTTCGACATGCTTGACCTCCAGGAACTCCAAAAAAACGTGTGGGCCGGACGCGCGCACGCTGCAGCTGTATCAGACTGCAAAAATTCCCAAGGAGTCAAAGACTAATTTACCCTACGTCATGAGACGGAGAGCCGCCGTCTGTGCGAGGCGGCAGAGAAGCTGCCTATTTTGGGAGTATCAAGGGCGACAACAAACAGGGCCGGCCTCGGTCAGCTGGCAATCAGGAGGCTTTGCGCCAGGCTTCCGAGCGGACGAAATCGATCAACCTGTCGGAGGACATCGGCGGCGCGAACGCATAGCCCTGAAGCGCGTCGCAGCCGAGATCGCGCAGGATCCGGGCATGCTCCATCGTTTCCACACCCTCGGCAACGACCTTGATGCCCAGCGACTGGCCGATTTCGATGATCGAGGCGACCAGGCGCCGCTGGCCTTCGGACTGGATGATCGGCAAGATCAGCTGCCGGTCGATCTTGAGGCGCGACGGCCGCAGATGAATGAGACTGACGATCGAGGCGTAGCCGGTGCCGAAATCGTCAATCTCGATGTCGATCCCTACCTGCCTCAAACGTTCGAAATTGGCGGCTATGACGTCGTTCTTGTCGTCAAGGAAGATCGACTCCAGCAACTCAAAGGACAATGTCCCCGGCTCGAAAGACAGGCCGTCGAGGCTTTCCATCAGGTTGGCGTCGTTGAGGCGGCCCGCCGACACATTGACCGACATTTTGGGGATCTCGATCCCGGCGGCCTTCCAGCGCGTCGACTGCCACAGCGTCTGCTCCAGGATGATCCGGTCGATCAGCGGCACCACATTGAGTTCGTCGGCGGTTTTCAGGAACGCATCCGGAGACAGGATGCCCTCGCTCGGGTGATCCCAGCGAGCCAATGCCTCAACACCGCTGATCTGAAGCGTTCTGGCATCGAACTGGGGCTGGAAGAAGGGCAGGAATTCCTGCCGTTCCAAGCCGCTTAGAATGTCATCGGCGACCTGCTTGTTGCGGATGATCTCCAATTTGAGCGTGTCGGAGAAGAATTCGAACCGGTTGCGGCCGTTGCTCTTTGCGCGGTAGAGCGCCAGGTCCGCGTCGACCAGCAGGTGACGGCCATAGTCGTGTAAGGAGGTGTCCGCCATGGCGATCCCGATGCTGACGCCGATCCGGCACTGGTGGCCGTCATAGGGGATCGGTTGGCGCATCCGCTCGATGACCCGTTCAGCCAGGTGCGCCAGTTGTTCCTCGTCGGTCGGCTCGGTGATGGCAATGACAAATTCGTCGCCGCCGATGCGCGCGACAAAATCCGTCGGCCCGGCCTTTTCCGTGAGGACCGAGGCGGCATAGATCAGCATGCTGTCGCCCGCCGCGTGACCGAGCGTGTCGTTGATATGCTTGAACCGGTCGAGATCGATATGCAGCAGCGCGGTCGGTTTGCGCGGGGCCTGCGCGTCGAGCAGATGCTGGTCGAGGTAGCGCCGGTTCGGCAGGCCCGTCAGACTGTCATGCAGCGAATGGTGCTCCATCAGCGCACGCGCGTCTTCGAGCTCCTTGTTGCGGTCTTCGGCGTTGCGCTTGGCGTTCAACAGCCGGGTCTTCAGCTGGATGTCGCTGGAAACGTCCCAATTGACACCAAGGATGTAGCGCTGACCGCGGGCGTTGGTATGCACGGCGCCGATGGCCCGGATCCAGCGCGTCGAGCCGTCCTGCAAGATGACCCGGAAGTCGGAATGATACATGCCGCCCGCGTCTATCGCGTCCCAGTATTCCTTTTCAGCGCGTTCAAGGTCGTCCGGATGAAGACTGTCGGACCAGACGTCGTATTGGGTCGTGTCGCGATCCGCGGGGATGTCATAAAGCTCTCGCATGCGCCCGTCCCAGGTCAGTTCGCCCGTGTCGAGATTAAGCTCCCAGATGCCGATCTTCGAGGTGTCCAGCGCCAGCTTGAGACGCTGGGAAAGGCCCTCCATCTGGACCTGTCGGCGCTGCAACTCGCGAATATGCACCCGGCGCTGATCATAAAGCTGCCCGGCGATGAAGATCGGCAGAACGACCAGGAGGCCGCCGACCAGGATCAGGGACCGGACCTGCCAGACATTTTCGGGCATATCGGACCAGCCGCCACGCGGGATCGCCGCAATCTGCCAGCGACCGGCTGGCAGGACCACCTCGGACAGGACCGGTTTCTGCGCCAGGATCCGCTCATCCCCGAAAAACACGGTCTTGTCCATGACATTCGCATCCCGGCCGGAAATCGCAATGTCGATCGGCAGGTCCGGGTCGGTGAGACCGCTGTCGGCATAGAGACGCTCGGCATCGACAACGGCCGAAATGAGCCCCCAGAGGTGCCTGTCACCGGCGGCATCCTCATAGAAGACGGGAAACCGCCCAATGAAGCCGATGCCCCCCTGGAGCAGATTGACGGGGCCGGCCAGAAGCATCTCTCCGGAATTCACCGCCCTCATGGCCGCTTCGCGTTGCTGCTCATTTTTGCGGTAATCGAGCCCGATCGCCTTTTCATTGCCTTCCATCGGGTACATCAGGCTGACGACCAGATCCGGCGCACCGGCGATGTTGCGAAGCTGCGAGTGTTTGCCGATCAACGAGCGGGTGATGTCGCCGAATTGCTCCTGATCGATGTCCTTCTGAGTGGCAATCAGGGCAACCATGCCACGGACAAGCTGCAGATTGCTGTTGATGTTGCCTTCCAGCCGGGCCCGGACAAGGCCCAGGTGCTCGCCGACATCCGCGCGTGCGCTTTGGCGGTGCACCGACCGGTTCTGCAGTTCCGCGAATATGCCGGCAACGATTGTCACGGCCAGGGCAATCCCGACAGCAGCGACGCTGATCAGGCTCGGCCGCGACAACACGTGGCTGGCATCTATTCGGGAAAAGAACGTCTTCGACATTGAACCTTATCTGTCGGGAGGTCTCCGATTGAGTCTGATTATGACCTCCGAGTCTTGGAATTCATTTCAGAATATCGTTAAAATCAAAACAAATGCCGAAGGGGAAGTTTACTACCCCTACGAAAGGCAGCCCGATCCCGCTGCCGTCATCTCAGCAACACCACGCCGATCACCGCCGCCACGATCAGCACGCAGCCGAAAATCTCCGACCTGACAATCACCTCCTTGAACACCAGCCACGAGGCCAGGAAGGTGAAGACCAGCTCGATCTGGGCGAGTGCGCGCACATAAGCGACATTCTGCAGGGTCATGGCGGTGAACCAGCCAATGGAGCCGGCAACGCCGGATGCGCCGACCCAGACGGCGGCGCGCCAGGCACTGAGGCTGGCACGCAGCTGGTCCGGCTCGCGCAAGGCCATCCAGGCGGCCATCACCAGGGTCTGGAACAGGGTTGCGAAGACCAGGGCATAGGCAGCCTGCATGGCGACAACCGTGCCCTCCAGCGACAGGGACGCGGTTCTGTAGGCAACCGCGGACGCACCGAACAGGGCCGCGGAGGCCAGGCCGATCAGCGCCGGACGGCCAACCAGATTGCCGCGAATGGCGGAGACGGTCAGCGGCACCCGCGCCAACGAGATCACGATCACGCCGGTGATGCCGATCAGGATGCACAGGCCTGCGGTCAGGCTGATGCGTTCGCCCAGGACCACAAAGCCGAACAGGGCCGCCTGGATTGGCTCGGTCTTCGAATAGGCGGTTCCGACGGCGAAATTGCGGAAGGAAAACAGGTGGATCAGCAGGAAGGTCGCCAGGATCTGCGCCAGACCGCCGAGGGCACCGGCGACCAGCAGCGTCAAAGTCGGCTCCGGCAGGGCATAGCCGAAGACCTGGTTCAGAACCACCAGGTAAAGTATGGCAAAGGGCACACCATAGCCGAACCGCACAAAGGTCGCCCCGGTGGTGCCGAGCCGTCCCTTGAGGTGCTTCTGCAAGGCCGTGCGAAGGTTCTGGCAGAACGCCGCGGCGATGGTGATTGGTATCCAGAGTTCCACCGAAACCTCTTTCCTTTATTGATCTGGCTTCATGCTTCCATATTTCAACCAAGCATAAAACTGCCGAAACCTCTTTCGATTGTTTATCTATTCTCATCTCTCGCCATTTTTCATGCCGGGAAGCATGCCGCAAAGAGAGCACGGCCATGACGGCTATGGAACATCTGCCGGGCCTGCCAAGCTTGACAGGGCGGCACCGGGCGGCTTAGGTCCGCGCCAGATTTGTTAACGCCCGGAGACCCCCTATCAGATGACCGAAGATCTCACTGCCCTGTCCAAGACAATCGATGCGGCTTTTGAAGACCGCGCCGCCATCGACACCAGCACCACCGGCGAAGTCCGTGATGCGGTTGAAACGACCTTGAACCTCCTGGACCGGGGTGAGCTGCGCGTTGCCGAGAAGAAAGACGGCGACTGGGTTGTCAATCAATGGGCCAAGAAGGCCGTGCTCCTGTCCTTCCGCCTCAACGCGATGGATGTGATCAAGGGCGGGCCCGGCGACGCCGTCTGGTGGGACAAGGTGCCGTCCAAGTTCGATGGCTGGGGCAGCAACAATTTCGAGGACGCCGGTTTTCGCGCCGTGCCGAACTGCACCGTGCGCCGCTCCGCCTTTATCGGCAAGGGCGTGGTGCTGATGCCGTCCTTCGTCAATCTCGGCGCCTATGTCGATGAAGGCACCATGGTCGACACCTGGGCGACCGTCGGCTCCTGCGCCCAGATCGGCAAGAACGTGCACCTCTCGGGCGGCGTCGGCATCGGCGGCGTTCTGGAGCCGCTCCAGGCCGGGCCGGTGATCATCGAGGACAATTGCTTCATCGGTGCCCGTTCCGAGGTGGTCGAGGGCTGCATCGTGCGCGAGGGCTCGGTGCTCGGCATGGGCGTCTTCATCGGCCAGTCGACCCGGATCGTCAACCGCATGACCGGCGAGATCAGCTATGGCGAAGTGCCGCCCTATTCCGTGGTCGTCGCCGGCTCCATGCCGACCGCGTCCAAGATGGGCAACGGCGAACCTGCCCCGAACCTTTACTGCGCGGTGATCGTGAAAACAGTCGACGAGCGGACCCGCTCCAAGACCGGCATCAACGAATTGCTGCGCGATTGACGCAGCGCTTCGCTTTGACAGAGTTGCGACCCCGCCCCTTACCGGGCGGGGTTTTTGCTGTCGGGACCTAGGTCTGCACCTCCCTGCCAACGTCCTCCTGACGGTCCTCCTCAGGATGACGCCGGAGAATGAGCAATTCCCTGGTCAGGCGCCCCACATCAGGCCGACGATCTGGGAAATCAGAAGGGTCAGCACCACGTCCAGAACAACCACGCCGATGGCGAGGCTGACGCTTGCCTGCAGAGCGATCCGGGCGACAAGGTAGCGGTACCAGATCACGACCACCAGGCAGGTCAGCGACAAAAGCACCGTGATGCCCGTGCTGATGAGACCAAGCAAAAACAGAAGATAGGTCACCATATAGGGGATCGACACCAGCAGGCTGGACCAGTTGCGCACAACGATGAACGGCACATAACGGTGCGAGATGCCGATCGGAACCGCGACCAGCGCCAGGAGCAGAGGCAAGGCCAGCCAGTCTATGCCGAAACCGGCCAGTTGCGCGAACCAGAAGGCGCTATCGGGAAAGGCATCCGGGTGATAGAGGTTTTCCGCGAAATAGAACTGCTTTTCGGCAAGACCGCTGACCAGCAACAACGGCACGAGCAGCCCGATTACCAGGAACGATCGCCAGAAGCCCTGGATCGACTGATCGAAAAACGCCATGCCTTCCGGCCGGTTGCGCAGCAGCAGCCAGGACCCGTCGAGAGCCGCGCGAATTTCGCCCAAACTGATCAAATGTTGTTTGCTCCAGAAAAATAGCTGTCCAGGAACCGTCCATAGATTGCCTTGAGTCGGTCGATATCGGCAACGGCCACGCATTCATCGACCTTGTGCATGGTCTGGCCAACCAGACCGAACTCCACGACCGGGCAGAAATTCTTGATGAAGCGCGCATCGGACGTGCCGCCGCCGGTGGAGAGTTCAGGCGTGCGGCCCGTCTCCGCCGCGACCGCGTCGCTGAGCGCCTTGATGAGCGTCTCGTCCCGGGTCAGGAAGGATTCGCTGGCATCCCGCTTGAATTCCAGATCGAGCGAGAGGTTGCCGAGATCGACCGCTTCCAATGTCTCGGTGATCTTTGCCTTGAGGCTCGCCAGCGTCCATTCGTCGTTGTAGCGGATGTTGAACCGGGCTTCGCATCGGGCCGGAATGACGTTGAAGGCCGGGTTGCCGGTATCGACCGAGACGATTTCCAGATTGGACGGCTGGAACCGCTCGTTGCCGTCGTCCAATGTCAAGGCATCCAGCGCTGCGAGCAGGCGCACCAGTCCAGGGATCGGATTGTCTGCGAGATGCGGATAGGCGGCGTGGCCCTGGACACCCTGGACCGTGATCGTGCCCGACAGCGACCCCCGACGGCCGACCTTGATCGCATCGCCGAGCCTTTCCGGATTGGTCGGTTCGCCGACGATACAGGCATCGAAGCGATGACCCTGGTCTTTTGCCCAGTCGAGCAGCTTGACGGTGCCGTTGACGGCAGGGCCTTCCTCATCGCCGGTGATCAGGAACGAGATTGTGCCACCGAAATCCGCTCCCTTGTCCGCGACATAGTCGAGGGCCGCGGCGGCAAAGGCGGCAACGCCGCCCTTCATGTCCGCCGCGCCGCGCCCATAGAGCATCCCGCCGTCGATCACGCCTTCAAAGGGGCCGTGGTTCCAGTCGTTCTCGTCTCCGGCCGGCACCACGTCCGTGTGCCCGGCAAAGACAAAATGCGGCGCGCCGGAGCCGATGGTCGCGAACAGGTTTTCAACGTCCGGCGTGTCCTCATCCTGAAAGGTCACCCGGGACACGCTGAAGCCTGCGGAGCCGAGCAAAGCCTCGAGGCTCGCAAGGGCCCCGCCTTCCGCCGGCGTGACCGACGGGCAACGGATCAGGTCCTGGGCGATGGTAACGGCGGATGCGGACATGAAGGACGTCTCTTGCTTTAGGATGGAAGGCAGGCGGCAAAGCTTCAGCGCTTGCGCCAGTAACTGTTCGGCATCGGGCCATGGCGGTTGGCGTCGGCCTGGCTCGGAATGATCCCCAGAACAATCAGCATGATCAGGTTGAGGAATGGAACAAAGATCAGCAAAGCCAGAAATCCGCTCTGGCCGATGTCCTGCAGCCGCTTGATCACGAGCGCCAGCTCAAACCATTGCAGCACGAAGAACAGCACCGGAAACAGCGGATTGGTGGCGATATATTCGCCCGCCATCAGGGATTCAGGCGTCGGCGTATCGGCTGCGGACAGCCACCAGATCCGGATTGCGATGCCGAAGACCAGCCAAATGACGAGGAAACATAACCAATAAGGCTCGCGGCTGATGCGGCCGATCGGACTGAACAGGGCCCAGACGGGACCCGGGGCGACATTCGCGTTTTGTGGGGGGGTGCTCATGAATCCCGCTCTTGGTTGTGTTTCCCGCATGGAGGTAGACGCATAAGCGGACCGGATCAAGCTCTGTCATGCGCAAGACATTGCGGCCCTTTACCGGCGCGCCGCACTGCACCTGCTCCGCGGCGGCATGACGCCCGGGAATTTTTATGGATTTTGCACGACCCGCGTGTCTATCCTAGCGGCAAAGGTTTAACACCGACGTGGGGGCTCGTTGATGACCGGTGCCTGGAAGACAAGACTAACCGCCTGTGCATTCACTCTTTTCCTGGCGGTGTCGCTGGCCATTCCCACGGGCGCGCGCGCCCAGGACAAGGCTACGCAGCTCCCGCCAGAATTGCAGCCTCAGGCAATGGAAAAACTGGTCTCCGATCTCGATCCGGAACAGGTCAAGGCCCTTGCCGATCTGATGACCTTGCTGCAGCAGGGTGCCGCGGCGAAGGACGGCGCCGGCGCGCCGGTTGTCGAGCAGCCCGGGCTGCTGGACCAGGTACAGGCCGGATTGAACCGATTCGGAGCCATGGTCGCGGGGAATTTTCTTGCCTTGCCGGCACTCTTCTCCGGCCTTTTTGCCAGTATCGGGGCATTGTTTTCCGGCAGCGTCGCCGGGCCCGTGCATATTCTGTTCGGCGCCGTGGCATTGATCCTTGCCGCCGGCCTTGCCGCGGAATACGCCGTCAACCGCCTGTTTGCGTCCCGGCGCGACATCATTCAGGGCAAGACCCCCGACAGCCTGTTCGAGACCGTCAAGCTGGTCTCCGCCCGTGCGGGCCTCGATCTCGGCGGCCTGGTCGTCTTTGCCATTGTCGCCTTTGCGGTCGGCAAGATCGCCATTCTCGATCCCGTAACCCGTACCTTCGCATTCCAGGCGGTCTATTGGATCGCGTTTCTGCCCAGGCTCGTGGCGGCACTGCTCCGGTTCGCTCTGGCGCCGCACCGGCGCGACCTGCGGCTGGTCACGGCCGACGATGCCACCGCGAAATCGCTCTACCGCAATTTCACGGGTCTGTTCGCCTTTATCGGGGTTGTGTTCTTCCTGCGCAACGTCATGATCGAGGCAGGCAGAGCCGATATTGCCGAAACCTACCGTTTCTTTATCGGCTTTGCCGTCAACGCCTGGATCATCGCGGTGATCTGGAAGGCACGCCACGGGCTGACCAGTATCATTCTGGGCGACGAGGACGATCCGACCTCGGGCCTGGAACGCATGGCCCGGTTCTGGCCCTATTTCTCCATGGCCTTCATCGCCTTCAACTGGCTCCTGGTGCAGGTCACCGTCAGCATGGGCATTGAGGCATTGACGGCCGGGCGTTCGCTCGGCGTCATCGCCTTGGTGGTGTTCGCCCCCTTCCTCGACACGATGGTGCGCGGCATCGTCTCGCATATCGTGCCGCCGATGCAGGGCGAAGGCCCGGTCGCGGAAGCCGCCCATATGCAGACACGGCACAGTTATGTCCGCATTGCCCGGGTCACGCTGCTCGCCTTCCTGATCCTGGCCGTCGGCCGCATCTACGGCCTCAACCTGCTGGCACTCGGCGCGGATGACGGGTCCGCGGTGGCGCGCCACACCGTGATCTTCCTGCTGATCCTGGCGTCCGGCTATCTTGCCTGGGAAATCGTCAATCTGTGGGTCGCCCACCAGCTTGCCAAGGATTCCCCACCGACGGTGGCCGAGGACGACGACGCGGAAATGGGCGGCGCAGGCAAGTCGCGCATGGCGACGATCCTGCCGCTGATCCGGGTGGTGGCGCAGATCACCATCCTAGTATTGACCGCCCTCCTCGCCCTAAGCCAGCTCGGTGTCAACATCACGCCGCTGCTTGCCGGCGCCGGTGTTGTCGGCCTGGCGGTCGGCTTCGGCGCGCAGACGCTGGTGCGCGACGTGGTCTCCGGCATCTTCTTCCTGATGGACGATGCCTTCCGTCTGGGCGAATTCATCGATACCGGCGGCACGCAGGGCTCGATCGAAAAGATCTCGATCCGCTCGCTGCAATTGCGCGGCACCCGCGGCGCCGTTCATATCGTGCCCTATGGCGAGATTCCCAAACTCACCAATCTCAGCCGGGACTGGGTGATCATGAAGCTTCCCTTCACCGTGCCCTTCGATACCGATGTCGAGAAAGTGCGCAAGCTCTTCAAGAAGATCGGCCAGGACATCATGGAGATGGACGAATACAAGGACGATATCCTGGCGCCCTTCAAGGGACAGGGTGTAGCGAATGTCGACGATGTCGGCATCGTGGTGCGCGGCAAGTTCACCACCAAGCCCGGCAAGCAGTTCGGCGTGCGCAAGGAAATCTACAAGCGCGTTCAGAAGGCCTTCGAGGAAAACGGCATCCAGTTTGCCCGCAAGGAAGTGCGGGTCAACATTCCTGAAAGCGCCAATCTGGACGACAAGCAGAAGGAAGCCGTCACTGCGGCAGCCGCCGCGGCGACGGCCGCGGAAACCAAGCCGGCGGCGGAATAGGGTTTTTGCGCGAGTTTTGCCCATCCCACATGTAAGCCCTTCTCCCGATTGAGCGCAGGTCCCTTCCGTGCCTAAGATTGCCGGTCTGCGGGAGGCAGACGGGCTTTTGAGAGGAAGCTGCACAATGAGTGACAACATTTCGACCCCGGACGGCACAGGAGCTCCGGCGAATGGCGGGCTGAAGCCCATGCCCAAGGTGCGTCCGATCACCGTCAACGATGTCATCGACGCGCTGGCCGCCGGCCTCGCCGATTTCCGGAAAGCGCCCGTCTTCGGCCTGGCGGTCGGCGCGGTCTTTGCCGCTGGCGGGCTGTTCGTGGTCCTGAGCGCCGCCGCGCTCAACATGAGTTACCTCTCCTATCCGGCCGCCGCCGGTTTCGTGCTGATCGGCCCCTTCGCCGCCGTCGGCCTCTACGAGGTCAGCCGCCGGGTGCAGACCGGCGAGGACCTCTCATGGTCGGCCATCTTCGGCACCATGTGGGCCCAGAAAGGCCGGGAGCTCTCCTGGATGGCGTTTGTGGTGCTGTTCATCCAGATCATGTGGATGTACCAGGTCCGCCTGCTGCTGGCGCTGTTTCTGGGCTTCAGGTCCTTCGCTTCCTTCGAGGAATTCCTGACCGAAGTGATCTCGACACCGGAGGGACTGATGTTCCTGGCCGTCGGTCATGTGGTCGGCGCGATCCTGTCGCTGATCCTGTTCTCGCTGACCGTGATCTCCTTCCCGCTGCTGCTGGAAGAAGACCGTGATTTCATCACCGCCATGATCACCAGCGTGCGCGCGGTCGCCACCTCGCCTGTGCCGATGATCGGCTGGGCCTTCGTCGTCACCGCTGTCCTGATCGTCTCCATGGCGCCGGCGTTTCTCGGCCTCATCATCACCCTGCCGATCCTTGGCCACACGACCTGGCACCTTTACAAGAAATGCGTGGAGATTCCGAAGGAGAGCTGAGACCAGCGTGAGCCAATTCCCTTTCCGTCGTCATCCCGGATGCGGCAAAACGAAGATCCGGGATCGGCGAGTCTGGGCGTTCGTTTTCCGTGAAGTGGCAGGTCTCGAGGCCTGTGCCTCCCCGGCTCCGGCCTCGGCTCGCGCTGCGCTTGGCTCGGATGAAGCAGAAGAAACAGCTGGGATTGCTTAAGCTGATGCCAGGTCATCCTCAGCCTTTTCGGCAGCAACCGGCGCAACCAGGTCATTGCGCCGATATGGTTTTATAAACATTCCCCGGCTAAGCTCTTCAACTGATCGATCATTTGAGTAACCCGGTCCATGAGACGCGCCTGTCTGACAATTGCACACATCTGCATCGGCTTGATGTGTGCCGCCACAAGCCGTGCCGATGACCGAATACCGCTCAAGATCGCCGCCATCGACTGGTGCCCGCAAATCTGCCCGGGCAAGACCGACCCCGGTTACATCATCGACATTGTCGAGGAGCTCTTCCGCTCGAGCCCTTATGAACCGGAAATCAGCATTTACCCCTGGTCGCGCGCCATCCAGTATGTCCGCAGTGGACGGGCGCATGCGCTGTTGTCACCGGCAAAGCCCGAGGCACCGGATCTGGTCTATCCCGAAGAAGAAGTTGGCGTTCAAAGCATGTGTTTCTTCGTGCTGAAGGACAGCACATGGAACTACGATGGCGTGAAGTCCCTCGAGGGACACCTGACCGGGCTGGCTTCCGATACCTCAATTCAGGAACTGAACGCCTTCATACAGGAAAGACGCGACCTGTTTTTCGTCCAGCCCTACAGCGATGCGTATATTCAAGACAGCATCAACATGCTCTACGCCAACCGCGTGAACAGCTTCCTGTTCACCTACAACACCACCTTGCACAACATGCGCTCTATGGGGGTCTCAGATGAAGTGCGCTCCGCAGGCTGCGTGTCCAACGCCAGTGTCTATATGGCCTTTTCTCCCGCCCCAGGGCTTGCTGCGGAGGTTCAGGAAATGACGGCCTATTTCGACAGGAAAATGGCGCAATTCAAGGCGGACGGCGGCGTCGCCAGGATCATGAAACACTACGAGCTGTCGGACTGGAGCGTTGCCGAAGATCCGGCGGAACATCACACGGATTGAACCGGCAAGAGGGGGCGGGAATTACACCTCGCCGTCATCCTCCACCGCCAGCGCCGCCTTGCGCGCCTGCCAGTCCTTCTTAAGTTCGATGTCCAATTCCGCCGCGCGGTAATCGACGCGGGTCAGATAGAGCCCGTCGGCGGGCGCGACCGGGCCGCACGCCTTGCGGTCGCGGGCTGCCAGCGCCCTGGTGATGTCGCCCTCGCCCCACTTGCCCTCGCCCACAAGCTTCAATGTGCCGACCATGGAGCGGACCTGATTGTGCAGGAAGGAACGCGAGGAACATTCGGCGATGACAAATTCACCGTCCCGGTAGACCCGGAATTCCTCGAGGGTCTTTTCCGGGCTTTTCGCCTGACAACGCGTGTGGCGAAAGGTGGTGAAGTCGTGGTGGCCGACAAATTCCTGCGCGGCCCTGTGCATGGCGTCGGCGTCGAGATCGGTCTTCACGTGCCAGGCCAGGCCCAGCTGATGGGTCAGCGGCGGCAGGCGGTTGTGGATGCGGTAGCGGTAGGAGCGTCGGATCGCGGAAAAGCGCGCATCGAAGCCCTCGTGCATTTCCTCCGCGTCCAGGATCACCACCGGGTCCGGCTGGCAATGAAAATTCATCGCGCCCATGACGGTTTTCGCCGGCCAGGATTTTGCGAGATCGACGTGGCAGACCTGCCCAGTGGCGTGCACGCCCGTGTCGGTGCGGCCGGCGCCGCCGATGGTCACAACCTCGCCGGAAAACGCCTTGACGGCGCGTTCGATCACAGCCTGGACCGACGGGCCGTTGGCCTGGCGCTGCCAGCCGCAGAACGGCCGGCCGTCATATTCCACCGTCAGCTTGTAGCGGGGCATTATTCGAAGTCTTCAAACGGGGTGGCAAAGGCCACTTCTATCGGCAGGTGCCGGAGGCAGCTCTCCGACAGCGCCAGCGCCATGAAGGCATCCCCGGCATAGGGACCCTGGACCTTCTTCGCCAGCACCGGATCGAAGCCGAAACGCGGATAATAGGCCGGCGGCCCGAGCACCAGCACCAGTTCTTCGCCAAGCTCCTTCAGGCGATCCAGCGAGGCCCGGATCAGCGCCGAGCCGATGCCGGACTTTTGCCTGTCCGGCCAGACGGAAACCGGCGCGAGGCAAACGATCTGAATGGCCTGCCCCCGGCCGATCGCCGCGGGCGTTACCCGGCTGTACGCAATATGGCCGACCACCTGGCCATCCGCATCGACAGCGACCTGTTCCAGCACCAGCGCGCCGCAATGCCGCAAGGTGTGCACAAGCCGGGCCTCCACATCTGATGGAAAGGCGGCCGTGACCAGATCCCGCACGACGACCTCGTCGGCCGGGGTCACGTCGCGGATTGTCAGATTTGGCGCATCGGAATCGGACATCAACTTCTCCTCGGGCCAGCTTAGTCCAGAACCGTGCCGTCAGAAAGCGACGCGCCGCGCAGGAAGTCCGCGCCGCTCATCGGCTTCTTGCCGGCCCGCTGCACTTCCACAAGGCGCACGGCACCTGTGCCGCAGGCAATGACCGGAGCCTCCGCCGTGGCAATTACCGTGCCCGGCGCCCCCTTGCCGTCCGCCAGAGCGCTGCGCAGGATCTTGACCCGCTCCGCCTTGCCGCCGAGCGGCATCTCGCACCAGGCGCCCGGGAAGGGCGACAGGCCGCGAATGTGATTGTGCACCTCCGCGGCCGGCTTCGACCAGTCGATGCGGGTTTCCTGCTTGGAGAGTTTCGCCGCATAAGTGATGCCGTCTTCGGCCTGAGCCTGTTCGCCGAGCGCGCCGCGCGACAGCGCCGCCAGGGCCCGGACCATCAGGTCTCCGCCGAGCGGAGACAGGCGGTCATGCAATTCTCCGGCGGTCATGTTCTCGCCAATGGCAACCGTTTCGGACATGCAGACCGGGCCGGTGTCGAGCCCTTCCTCCATGCGCATCACCTGGACGGCGGTTTCCGTGTCGCCGGCCATGATCGCCCGGTTGATCGGCGCCGCTCCGCGCCAGCGCGGCAGCATGGAGGCATGCAGGTTGAGGCAGCCATATTCCGGAGCCTCCAGGATTGCCTTGGGCAGAAGAAGCCCATACGCGACGACGACGGCGACATCCGCTTCCAGCGCGGCAAAAGCGGCCTGCTCTTCTTCGCTCTTCAGGCTCTTGGGCGTGAACACCGGAATGCCGAAGGATTCGGCCGCCTCATGCACCGGCGACTTCTTCAGGTCCATGCCGCGCCCGGCCGGCCTTGGCGGCTGGCAGTAACAGGCGACGACGTCGTGGCCCTGGCCGACGATTTCCATCAGGGTCGGCACCGAAAAATCCGGGGTGCCCATGAAGACGACACGAAGAGACATGAGGCTCCTGAGGGGTTCTGGGAATTTGGCCCCTTATTGCGTCTTGAGCGGCGGCTTGCAAGGGGATGGACGCAGTTGTTTTGGCTTGTTGCCCGTCTTCCCACCCACCACCGTCCTCCTGAGGAGGACCGTAAGGTACGTCTCGAAGGATGGGCTGCACACATGGTGCAAGCGGCCCATCCTTCGAGACAGCGCTCGCGCGCTTCCTCAGGATGACGGTTTTGGAGGAGGAACTGACGTGCAATGGAGCAAGCGGCCTGTCCTCCGAGACGCATGGCTATGCCAAGCACCTCTGGATGACGGAATGGAGTGTAAACAGCGTGTGTCAGGCCAGCCCGGGCATCAGCACCTTGAGGCTGTCGGCCATCATTTCCATGGCAATCGCCGCCAGGATCATGCCCATCAGCCGGCTCATGACGCTGTTGGCGGTGGCGCCGATGAAACGCGACAGGAACGGAGCCGCAAAGAAGGTGCCGACAAGGACCGCAATCGCCGCCGCAACACCGGCGACATAGGCGATTTCCTGATGAACGCCGCTGATCTGGCCGCGAAAGATGATCATGGTGGAAATCGAGCCGGGCCCGAGCAGGATCGGCACCGTCAGCGGGTAAATCGCCGGATTGTCCTGCGCCTGCATGTTGTCCTGTTCAGACGCATGGCCGTGATGGGCCTCGGTCTTCTGGCCCCGGATCAGGTCCAGCGCGATCAACAGGATCAGGAACCCGCCGGCCAGACGGAAGGCATCCAGCGAAATGCCGAAGATCTTCAGGACGACGTCGCCGGTCAGGCCGATAAAGACCGCACCGATGCTGAGGCTGATCAGCAGCGTGAAGGCGACCTTGCGCTCAAAGCCCGGTCCCTTGTCCGCCGTCAGCGACAGGAACACGGGCAAGTTGGCGATCGGGCTCATGATGGCAAAGAGCGCGGCGAAGATCTTCAGGAACAAGGCCTGATCCATGTCGTACGCCCCTTCGATTGCGCCGGATCAGAGTTTCCCGGCCAGCTTCGCCTGCTTGGTGAATTTCTTGACCACGCGGTCGCGCTTCAGCTTCGACAGGTAATCAATGAACAGCTTGCCGTTGAGATGGTCAAGCTCGTGCTGCACACAGGTTGCCAGGAGACCGTCTGCCCTGATCTCCTGTGCATTGCCCTCGCGGTTCAGGAACTTCACCGCGACCTCGGCCGGACGCTCGACATCCTCGAAATAGTCCGGGATCGACAGGCAGCCTTCCTGGTAGACCGACAGATCCTCGCTCGACCAGACGATTTCCGGATTGATGAACACCATCGGTTCCTTGGGCGCGTCCTCCTTGGCGACATCCAGCACGAAGATGCGCTTGAGGATGCCGATCTGGCTGGCGGCCAGGCCGATGCCCGGCGCGTCATACATGGTTTCCAGCATGTCGTCGGCCAGGGCGCGGATGTCGTCGTCCACGGTCGCAATCGGCGCGCAGACCTCGCGCAGGACCGGGTCGGGAATGGTGATGATCGAACGTTTTGTCATGCGCTTCACATAGGCAATCGCGCGGCGCCGGTCAACGCGGAATTCTCCCGTTCCGGGCGGCTTTTCAACGTGCTTCTGACGGTGCGTGCATGGGCGTTCGATCCGAATCGTTCTATGTTTGTTTCATGAATGAGATCCTGTTTGAGTTTGGCGGCCGTCCAATCACTGTCCTGGAAACCGCCATTGCCGGTGGGCTCCTGCTGCTGGCCCTGATTGTCTGGCTGGTTTTGAAGACCATGCGCGAGATCCGCCTGCGCGGCGAGGCCGACAGCGCGTCGGCGGAACGCATCCACGAGCTGGAAAGCCATCTCTCCCAGCTTTTGAAGAGCCAGGGCGAAATGACCGGGCGTATGCAGACCATGGCGGAGGTGTTCGGCTCGCGCCAGTCGGACATGATGCGCGCCGTCAACGAACGCCTCGACGGCATGGGCCACAAGCTGAACTCGTCGATGGCGGACACCAGCAAGCGCACCCAGGACGGGCTCAGGCACCTGCATGAGCGGCTTGCCGTCATCGACCGGGCACAGCGCACCATCACCGATCTTTCCGGCCAGGTCGGCCAGCTGCAGGCGATCCTCTCCAACAAGCAGACCCGCGGCGCCTTTGGCCAAGGCCGGATGGAGGCGATCATTCAGGACCAGATGGCGCCGAGCACCTATTCCTTCCAGGCGACGCTCTCCAACAACAGCCGTCCGGATTGCCTGATCCACATGCCCAACGGTGCGCCGTCGCTGGCCATCGATGCCAAGTTCCCGCTGGAAGCCTACAATCTTCTGCGCGACGCGGAGAGCGATGATCAGCTGAAATACGCGCAGGCCCAGTTCCGCCGCGACTTCACCAAGCACATTCAGGACATCGGCGAGAAATATCTCCTGCCCGGAGAGACCCAGGACACGGCCTTCCTGTTCGTCCCCTCGGAAAGCATCTTTGCCGAGCTCAACGAGAATTTCGAGGATCTGGTGCAGAAGTCCCATCGCGCGCGCGTGGTGATCGTGTCGCCGTCGCTCCTGATGCTGTCGATCCAGGTGATCCAGTCGGTGCTGCGCGATGCCAAGATGCGCGAACAGGCCCACTTGATCCAGGCCGAGGTCGGACACCTGATCTCCGATGTCAGCCGTCTCAACGACCGGGTCGGCAAGCTGCAGTCCCATTTCGCCCAGGCCAACAAGGACATCGACCAGATCCTGATTTCCACCGACAAGATCTCCAAGCGCAGCCGGAAGATCGAGGATCTGGAGCTCGGTGAAATACAGGGAACGGTTGAAGACGGTGGGGACGAGCCGCGATTGGCACTGACGCCCGAGGGGTGATTGCAGGCTTTCCAGTCCGATTGCCAGGGCCGGATGCCTCGCCTAAGGTCTCGCATCAACCTTGGCCCGAATGGGAAATTTTCATGTCCTTTTTCAATGCGCGTGTTTTACGTTCCGGCGGCCTGCTCTGCGCCGTTCTGACAATTTGCGGATCCCAACTCTTTCAGTCTGGTAATGCCCTGGCGGAGGATTGCAGCCAGACAGTCGAAGCGGTCTGGCTCGATGTCTATGCCGTCAAGGCGGCTACACAAGGCGACTGCGGCCAGGGAGACATTTCCCTCACGGTCTCCAACAGCGACGGCGACATCGAGTTTTCCGAGACCTATGGCCCCGAAGACCTGTTCGGGTTTTACGGCCTTGCCAGCGCCGAGGAGATGCGTTTCGCCCTGACCGACTGGATCACGAACTACGCCCAGGAAGGCACCTCTTCCAAGCTGCCGCCATGGCCGCAGGGGGCAGACGGTCCGCAGGCCGGCGAATTTCCGTTCTATCCGGAAGACGGCGTCGGGCAGGAGCTCTACGAGGCGGTCCGCGCGCAGGACCGCAGGATGATCTGCTTTATCCAGGGCAGCGAGAGCCAGCTCTGCCTGCTGCAGAACCCTGAGAACGGTGCCCTTGAGGCCGTCGGCGTGCAGACTTTCCCGGGCTAGTCGGCCTTGTCCCGCGACAATCGTCGCGCCTTGGTGACCTCCCCCCATTCTGTCGCCGCAATGCGGGCGATCGCCTGGTCGAGCCGCTCATAGGCGACCGTCATGGTGTGGCCGTTGGCATGCAGCAGCGTGTTCGGACCGGTGATGACGCCGACATGACCTTTCCAGAAGAGAAGGTCTCCACGATGAAGAGACGACGGGTCATCATGCGAAATCTCCTCCCCTGCCTCGGCCTCCTGCATGTCGCTGTCGCGGGGAATGTCGATGCCGCCGGTCTGGGCCGCCAACTGGATCAGGGCTGAGCAGTCGAGGCCCAGGCTGGAGCGTCCACCCCAGAGATACGGCGTGCCAAGGAACTCCTCGGCAACAGCGACCCAATCTTCGGTGCAGTGCTCGGCCGGCACCAGATGTTTCGCCACGACGGCCGACCCGTCACTCAAGATCGCATAGGTCAAACCGCGCGTGACTGTTTCTCCGGTCACGGTCACCCGGGACCCCATGGAGAGCAGCCCGAGCGGCGGGAATTTCAGATCCGGACCCGGGTAGCGATAGGTCCTGAGCGCCCGCACCCGGTGGGTCGCGGCCTTGACGGGGCCGAGGCCGTCGGAGGACAGCCAACCGACATAGCCGTCGGTGTCGAGCTGCCCCCAGGCCCAGCCTTCCGGTGTTTGCTCATAGACAGTGACCCATTCACCGCACAGCGCCTCGGTGTCGATGGAGCGGTCCAGTCGCGGCTCCGGCCTGAGCGCCAGCCGGGCGGCGGTCACCTGAAACACCTCCCCCTCGACGAAGCGGGCGGCGTCGGCGCGGCCTTCATAGTCGATTGCGGCCAGGTCGGCACGGACCGGATGGCGGCGGCGGTCAAAGATTTGAGACATGATACGCTTTCAAAAAGGATCAACTTTCAGGAGAACTTCCCACATCAGAGCGATTTGGCGAATCTCACCATAACGGCAGAGAAGACAACACCGAAGGCAGCCAGATAACGGCAATACCGAAGCTTGCGCGTTAATCGAACTCTCCGTTCATCTTCCCAGCCTTCTGGGATCAATTTGGTCGATTGCCTGATCGTCGTGTAAATCAGCCCAAACAAGACAAAACCGCCTATCCAGGTCAGATCAAATTGCTCAAGTGCCAGTCCAGATTGATGCCTTGGGAACAACACATGTCCGATCCCTTCGAGGACTGGCTCAAAAACGTCGCCTTTTGCCATAAATCACTTTCAAATATCCGGTTCCGTCAGCGCGGCAGTTCCCTGGCCTTTTCGACCACGAGATCCCCAAGCTGCTCCAAATAGAGCGCGCCGTCCACCGTGCGGGTGATGATCACGTTGCGTTTGTCGGCTTCGTCGCGCTTGCGCGACAGAAGACGCATGCCACCCAGCGTGTCGAGCGCCCGGGTGATCGCCGGCTTGGTGACGTTCAGCTTGGCCGCCAGGCCGCGCACCGTGTGCGGTGGCGGCTCCAGATAGACGGTCATGAGGATCGTGAGCTGGCGCGCGGACAGGTCCTGTTCGCTGTCGCGAACCAGCGCCAGATTGACCTCATGCATCAGCTTCAGCGCCTGGGAGGCGCGCAGTTCGACAGCCATAAATCAGCGGTTTCCCATCCAATACCATGACCATCGAACCACAAAAACGTTTCGGAGCCGTTATTGTGCGGCAGCGTAACGTTCCGCGATCAGGTCGAACAGGCAACGGATGCCCTGGGCCTCGCCGCCCATCGGCTTGCCGGGCTTTTCCATCGGCGTCCAGCCGAAAATGTCGAAGTGGACCCAGCTTTCCGCGTTGTCGACAAAACGGGACAAGAACAGGGCCGCCGTGATCGAGCCGGCGAATCCGGCACCGCTGGTGTTGATGTGGTTGATGTCTGCGATCTTGCTGTCGAGATATTTCATGTAGGGCTGCCACAGCGGCAGGCGCCACAGCGGATCGGCCGTTGCCTCCGCCATGACTTCGATGTCGTCGGCAAGCGCTTCGTCGTCGGTGTAGAACGGTGGCAGGTCCGGGCCGAGCGCGACCCGGGCGGCGCCGGTCAGCGTCGCCATGTCGATCAAAAGCTCCGGGCTTTCCTCGTCGGCAAGAGCCAGCGCGTCGGCCAGAACCAGCCGGCCCTCGGCATCGGTGTTGCCGATCTCCACGGTGAGACCCTTGCGGCTCGGCAGGATGTCGCCCGGGCGGAATGCGTCGCCGGAGACCGCGTTTTCGACGCAAGGAATGATCACGCGCAGGCGCACCGGCAGGTTCGAGGCCATGATCATGGAGGCCAGTCCCAGCACGTTGGCCGCTCCGCCCATGTCCTTCTTCATCAGGGCCATGGACGAGCCCGGCTTCAGGTTGAGGCCGCCGGTGTCGAAGATGACACCCTTGCCCACGAGGGTGACCTTCGGCGCGTCTTCCGCCCCCCAGCAAAAATCGGCAAGGCGCGGTGCCCTCGAACTGGCCCGGCCAACCGCGTGGACCATCGGAAAATTCAGTTCCAGCAGATCCTCGCCAATGACGATGCGGCCCGTGCCGCCATGCTTCTTGAACAGGGTCGAGGCCGCCTGGGACAGTTCCCCCGGACCGAGGTCGTTTGCCGGCGTGTTGATGAGATCGCGGGCCAGCTGGACACCGTCCAGAATGACGCCCAGGCGGTCGAGGTCAACCTCATCCTCCAAGGCGAGGCGACGAGTCTTGCCGCCATTCTTGCGATATGTCTCAAAGGCATAACAAGACAGCGCGAAGCCGAGTGCGGCCTGTTCGGGATCCGGAAAACCGTCGGCCAGATGATAGTCCCCGGCCGGCAGAGCGGCGACCAGGCCGCCGAGCGCCAGCGGGTGCGGCAGACCGCTGTCTTCCACACCGAACAGGACCGCTGCGCCCTCTTCCCCCGGCACCACCAGAAACGTCGAGGCCTTGCCGGAAAAGTCGTTCAGCGCGGCCCAGTTCCGAGCCGCCTCGCCAAGACCCGTCAGAATTTCGGGCAGGGCCGCCTCAGTGACAGCCATCACGGGCGTTGAATTGGAAACATCGCTTTTTCGGACAAGGCATGCGCGCACGGGAAACTCTCCGTTGGACAGGAATTCGGTCTGAAACAGGTACGCCGCCGGACGCGGCAGTGCAATACGCCGCCTCGCTCAAGGCATCGTTCTCGCAAATCGCAAGCCGGCTTAACCAAGCATTAGGGTTAATTATCTATTTCTCATAAGGGAACCCAGAGCGAGTCCTGAGGGCAGAACGCCCGATGCTCTTGCTGCGGACAACAAGGAAGTTGAAAATGCAAGCGCCCACCTCCCGTACCCGTCGAACGCGACTCGCCGCGACGCTGATGGCGATGACCGCGCTTGCCCTGGTGACCGGCTGCGCCTCGAACAGATCCAATACGGGAACGCATTCGCCGGCTTCCGGCTACACCACACCAGGTTCGGGCCAGGCGATGGCCCAGGTTGCCAGATGGGCGAAATCCTACGAGCGCGACCGCAAGGACCGGTCCGCGATCCTCGGCTATTCCAACGCCCTCAGCCAGAACGGCCAGATCCCCCAGGCCATGGCGGTGCTGCGCGCGGGCGTGATCGCCCATCCGAAGGACCGGGAAATCTCTTCCGCCTATGGCAAGGTGCTTGCCATGAACGGCCGCTTCGAGGAAGCGCTCAACGTTCTCCAGCGTGTGCAGCAGCCCGACACGCCGGACTGGCGCCTGATGTCGGCAGAGGCCGCCATCTATGACCAGACCGGCAACCACACCAAGGCGCGCAGCCTCTACAAGCAGGCGCTTCTGATGGCGCCGGACGATCCGAGCCTTCTGAACAATCTGGGCCTGTCCTACCTTTTGTCCAACGACCTGCCCAACGCCGAATACACCTTGCGCAAGGCTGCTAGCCTGCCAGGGGCGGACAGCCGCGTACGCCAGAACCTGGCGCTGGTTCTCGGCATCCAGGGCAAGTATGACGAGGCGATCCAGGTGGCCCAGGCCGAGCTCGATCCGCAGCAGGCCAAGGCCAATATCGATTACCTGCGCCACATGATGGAAAAGCGCCGCACCTGAGGCGACCGCCACTTTCACAGAGAACCGCGGCAAGGCACTTCGCCTTGCCGCGGTTTTTCTTGTCTGCGATCAAGCCGGCTGGCTCGCAGTGGCTGCGCAGCCGCGTCCTCGATCCGTTGCGGCCGTCTTTCCGGACACGCTTGTGATATTGCAAGCCGGAACCGTGCCAAATTCAGTTCCACATCAAGATCTTGAGGATCCAGATCGGCAAACAGAACGGGAAACCGACATGCAATCACAACGGTTCTCCCCTACAATTCTGATGTGAGCGTGTCCTGGAGGCGCCGGGCAGAGACAGCTGGCCTTTAGAAGGTGGCCAACACCTGCATGACCGCGGGCCCCATGATGATGAAGAACAGGACCGGCAGAAAGAACAGGATCATCGGCACGGTCAGTTTCGGCGGCAGCGAGGCGGCCTTCTGTTCGGCAAGCTGCATCCGCATCTCGCGCGTGTCATCGGCCATTGTGCGCAGCGCCGTGCCCACGGGCGTGCCGTAGCGCTCGGCCTGGATCAAAGCCATCATGACGTTTTTGACGCCATCGACGCCGGTGCGCTTGGCGAGGTTCTCGTAGGCCGACCTGCGTTCGCTCAGGAAGGACAACTCGGCGGTCGTCAGCGACAGTTCCTCGGCCAGTTCCGCCGATTGCACGCCTACTTCCTCCGCGACCCGCTTGAAGCCTTCCTCGATTGACATGCCGGATTCAACACAGATCAGCATCAGGTCAAGGGCATCCGGCCAGGCCCGCTGGATGGTCAGTTTCCGCTTGTCGATCTTGTTCTTCAGGTAAAGGTTCGGCAAAAAAGCGCCGAGGCCGGAAAAGGCAATGCAGAAACAGACCTTCGAAAAGGCCGGCAGAGTGGCGGGCATGATCACGAATGCATAGAAGATCGAGATCACGAAGATGACGGCCGGCAGTGCGATCCTGGCCGTCAGATAATAATACAGCGGCGCCGAGCCGCGATAACCGGCCATCCTGAGATTTTCGACCGTGCTCTCGTCCGACAGCATCTCTTTCAGATTGAGCCGATCGACCACACTTTTCATTTGCGCCTTGGGCTGATTGCGCAAGGACATCTTGGCTTCGTTCTGGTTGGCCTGCAGCCGCGCCCTTTCCTTGGCGCGCAACTTGTCGCGTTCAATGGCGACAGTCTTCATGCGGGCCTTCAACGTGTCCCGCGACAACAGCGGCAGCACCAGGGAAAAGATCGTGCCTGTAACCGCAATCATGGCGAGCGCCGCTGCTAGGAACTGTGAGGAGGCGAAAGTCTCGAGATCCATCTTTGCACCTAAAAGTCGAAGTTGATCATCTGACGCATCACCATGACGCCAATGAACATCCATAACAAACAGCCCGCAATGATGATGTTGCCCGTCGTCGTTTCAAACAGGACCAGAATGTAGTTCGGTGCGATGAAATACATGATACCGCCGACGAAGAACGGCAGGGAGCCTATGATACCAGCGGACGACTTGGCTTCGGCGCTGAGCGCCTTGATCTTGCGCTTCATCGCCTTGCGGCCGCGCAAAACCTTGGACAGGTTGTTCAGGGCTTCGGCAAGTCCGCCGCCCGCCCGTTGCTGAATGGCCACCACGATCGCGAAGAAATTCGCTTCTGCGACCGGAACGCGGTCTGGCAGCTTGGCCACGGCTTCGGCCAGCGAAATACCCATGACCTGGGTTTCCGTGATCTTGCGGAACTCGGTGGCGACCGGCTCGCGGGCCTCGCGGGCTACGACCTTGATGCAGTCGCCGAGCGGCAGACCGGCCTTGACACCACGCACGATGATGTCGACCCCGTTGGGCAACTCGTCCAGGAACGCGTTGAAGCGGCGTTTGCGCTTGCTGGATATGTACCAGCGCGGAAAGCCCAGGGTTCCGGCGAACCAGAAACCGCCGGCGACCAGCAGATTACCGCTCGCCAGCAATCCGACAAAAAGGAAAACAATCCCGGAAACAATGCTGAAGATGATAAATTGAGGCATTTCCCAGGTCAGGCCGGCCTGTTCCATGCGCGTCTTGAGCGAGATCTTCTGCTGCTTGTCCTGCTTGGCTCGCTGGCGCTCCTCGAACTCCTTGAGCTGATCCTGGATGGACCGCTTGCGCCGGTCGACGTCCCGCATCGCCTTGCGCTGCTTCTCGTTTTGTGGACGCGCAGCAACCGCCTGCATGCGCTTGTCACGCCGCTTGGTGCCGGACAGTGTCGGTGCGAAAATGCTGAAGATGACGCCCCCGACCGCTAGCATCACCAGGGCAGCGACGGCAATACCTGTAATTTGGGGCGTGAGAAACTCTTCCAATCCGGCCATGTGACTTCAATCCGCTCCTATTCGGGCATTTCGGAGGCATCCAGCGCGGCTGCCAGGCGCGATTCTTCGCCGAAGTAACGGGCGCGATCCCAGAATTTCGGACGACCGATACCGGTCGAGCGGTGCCGGCCGATGATGTTGCCGTTCGGATCCTCGCCGATCATGTCATAGATGAAGATATCCTGCGTCGTGATGATGTCTCCCTCCATCCCCATCACCTCGGTGACATGGGTGATGCGGCGGGAACCGTCGCGCAGGCGGGCAGCCTGAACGACCACATCGATGGACGACACGATCATTTCTCGCAGCGTGCGGGAGGGCAGCGAGAAACCGCCCATGGTGATCATTGATTCAAGACGGGACAGGGCTTCGCGCGGCGAGTTGGCGTGCAACGTGCCCATGGAACCGTCGTGACCGGTGTTCATGGCCTGGAGAAGGTCGAAAGCCTCCGGGCCGCGCACCTCGCCGACGATAATCCGTTCCGGGCGCATACGCAGACAGTTCTTCACCAGGTCGCGCATGGTGATCTCACCCTCGCCTTCCAGGTTGGGCGGACGCGTCTCCAGCCGCACCACGTGAGGCTGCTGCAGCTGCAGCTCGGCACTGTCTTCGCAGGTGATGATGCGTTCTGTGCTTTCGATATAAGCGGTCAAACAGTTGAGCAAGGTCGTTTTGCCCGAACCGGTACCGCCCGAGATCAGAACGTTACAGCGTGACCGGCCGATGATCTGCAGGATCGTCGCGCCTTCCGGCGTGATCGAGCCGAATTTCGTCAGCTGGTCGAGGGTCAGCTTGTCGCGCTTGAATTTACGAATGGTCAGTGCCGGACCGTCGATCGCCAGCGGCGGCGCGATCACGTTGACGCGGGATCCGTCGGGCAAACGCGCATCGCAGATCGGGCTGGAGTCGTCGACGCGGCGGCCAACCTGGCTCACAATCCGCTGACAGATGTTCATCAGCTGGGCATTGTCGCGGAAATTCACGCCGGTTTGCTGAACCTTGCCCGCAGTTTCGATATAGACCGTGTGCGCGCCGTTGACCATGATATCGGCGATGTCGTCGCGGGCCAGCAGCGGTTCCAGCGGGCCGTAACCAAGCACGTCGTTACAGATGTCTTCGAGCAGGTCCTCCTGCTCGGAAATAGACATCACCACGTTTTTCAGAGCGATGATGTCATTGACGACGTCGCGGATCTCGTCGCGCGCATCTTCCGCATCCAGGCGTGCAAGCTGCGACAGATCGATTGCCTCGACCAGAGCATTGAAGATTTGCGCTTTGGTCTCGTAATAATCGCTGCCCTTCTTGCGCGGCGTTGAGGCACTCGGCTCCGGCGCGGCGGGCAGCGGCGGTGCGGTCGTTTTCGGCTGGGCGGGCTCCGTCTGGATCTTCTGCGGCGCAGGCTGCTCAACCCGTTCGGCCGGCTCCGCCGGAGCAGGCTTGTCCTGCAGCCCGGGAACGCCGCCCGGACGGATGGTCTGTGGACCCGAGGATGAACTGCCACGTCTTCCAAACATAACGAACTATCTGCTCCGCTATCAGACCGGTCAGCCGGCCTTTCGCTTAAATTTCGACAACAAGCCTCCGAGCCCTGCCCGGGATGTCTTGCTTGGCTGCGACTTGCCGGACACCGACTGCGCGAGATCCTCAAACATGCGTCCAATGACATGTTTGTTGTCGATTTCCCCGATCATCTGGCCGTTGTTGGCGGCCGTGCCGAACAGCTGCGGTTCGAACGGGATCGCCGCCTGCACCGTCAGTCCGAGGGCACTGGCAAATTCGTCTGGCTTGATTTCCGGCCGCTTGGGCACGTTCACCTTGTTCATGATCAGATGCGGCGGCCGGTCATTCGGGCGTAACTGCTTGAGCATGTCGACGGTGTTTTTCGCATTGCGCAGGTTGGCCAGGTCCGGTTCCGCCACCAGGACGATTTCGTCTGCAGACAGCAATGTCTGTTTCACCCAGCTGTTCCAAACATGCGGCATGTCCAGCACCACATGCGGCACCGACGCACGCATGGTTTCGATCAGGGCTTCGAAGTCTTTTTCGCTCTGGTCGTAGGTGCGCTCCAGCGTAGCCGGCGCGGCCAGAAGGCTGAGATGTTCGTTGCATTTGGACAGGATCCGGTCGAGATAGGTCTCATCCAGTCGTTCGGGCGCCGAAATCGCTTCGAACACCCCTTGCAATGGGTCCTGATTGTAGTCCAGACCGGCTGTTCCGAAGGGAAGGTCGAGGTCCGAGACGACAACTTCACTCTCAAAGCAGCGTGCCAGCGCCCAGGCGCCATTATGTGCGATGGTCGAAGCACCGCAGCCGCCCTTCACGCCGAAAAAAGCGATAGTCCGGCCGAGCGGTTCAGCATCCGGATCGGCATAAAGATTGCCGATCGCACCGATCAGCTGAAACACGCTGACCGGCGTGATCAGATATTCACTAACACCGCGCGAAATCAGATCCCGGTAGAGCGTGACGTCGTTGACATCGCCGATGACGATCACCTTCGTGCCGGCATCGCAATACTCGGCAAGATGGTCGAGGCTTGAAACCAGGTCTTCCCGGTTTCCGGAGGTCTCGACCACAATCAGGTTCGGCGTCGGCGCCTGCTCGAAAGTTTCGATGGCACCTGGGATGCCACCCATATCGAGCTTCAGATGGGCCTTGGCCATCCGGCGATCTTCCATGGCGGCCTCTGCCGTCCGCATGGTCGCGTCCGTCAGGCAAAAGCCATGGATGGTGATGCGCGGAATGGGTCCGATATGGATGCCCTCGTCGCTGCCGGCATAGGCGTGTTGCGAAGGATCGGAGATGGGGTCCATGTAACCGGACAGGTTTTTCAGGTCTGGGTTGGCACTCATAGTATCACCTAGTCTTCCGCGATCTCGGCACCGACACCTTCGGTGTAATCGGATGCCGTCACTTCGCCCTTCCTGTAATTCTCAATCACAACCGCCCGGCGGTTCTGATCCGCCGGCGTCGAAGCGCGTGGCGTCAACAGATCGGAAGGATTGGCGACCATGGTCGCCAGGTTCGCCTGTGTGGCACAACCGAGATTTTCGTAGTCGAAATTCTCGCCGAAACCGCCACCGATATTCGACGGCCACGCTCCGCATTCACCCGCCGTTGCCTGCATGCGCGCATAGGACAGCCTGATAGGTGCGTCGGCCGAAGCGTCCGTCACCGAATAGGTGCGGGTGCTGATGCGTGACCCGGACACCCCGCCCCGCTGCAGCGCCTTGCGGATCTGCGGGGTTACGGAGTGAACCGCGGCCTCGTTGGCGCCGCCCGACGGTACCAGAATTTCCACGGAGCCGTTGCCGTGTTGCCGGGAATCGACCCCGAAGGAGGAGATGGTGCCGACGATCGGGCCGCTCAGGCTGCGCGTACTTCTGCCAATCGGCAGATCCAGTGTTTCCGGCGCTTCGGTAACCACTATCGGATGCCGCAGCCGGTAGTCATTGGATGCCAGCAGCGAGGTCGGCGTCTGGCCCTGATTCTGGCACCCCAGCACCGCCAGGCAGCCAACAATGACAAGTGCGGTTCTGGAAGCGGTTGCCATCAGGACCTTTTTGTTCCTATTCATCCGTCCATCCTCACTTGTAGATGAAACCGACCTGGCCGTGATACGTGCCTTCGATACCCCCTGTGGGGCTGAAGATCTTGTTCAGACGGTTCAGGAAAATTGCCTCGGCGTCCGAGGGTGGCATCAGGTTCTTGTCCGGCCGCTGCAGCTTGCTCACCGCGACGGGCTGGACCACGTATGGGGTCACGAACACCACCAGTTCGGACTGCTGGCGCAGGAAGTCGCGGCTCTTGAACAGGCTGCCGAGGATCGGCACCTGCATCAGGCCTGGAACACCGTCCACGGCCTGCTGGTAGCGTTCCTTGAGCAGGCCCGCCATGACCAGCGTTCCACCGGACGGCAACTCCATGGTCGATTCGGCGCGCCGTACCTTAAGGGCCGAGATAGTGATGTTGGAGAAAGTCACGGCACCTTCGTTACTGAGCTCGCTGACCTCGGTCTTGACCCTCAGGCTGATCCGCCCGCCCGACAGGACCACCGGCGTGAAGTCGAGGCCGACACCGAATTTCTTGAATTCGACGCTGACTTCATTGTCTTTCTGCGCAACTGGGATCGGAAATTCACCGCCCGCCAGGAAGCTTGCGTTTTCGCCTGAAATCGCCGTGAGCGTCGGCTCCGCGAGGGTCTTGATAACACCATCCCGCTGCAACGCGTCTATCTGGGCTGTGATGCTTGTCGCCCCGCGTGCAAACTGCACACCGCCGACCGCCTGATTGACGATGCTCGGGTTCACCGAGAAATTCGGCAGGTTTTGAAAGAACGGTGTGAAATTACCTGTCCCCACCGTGCCGGAAAACTGGACCCCGAGCTGCTTGATGATCGACCGCTCGACTTCTGCAACGGTCACCTTGAGGTGGACCTGATCCTTGCCCTCAACGGCGACCAGGTTGACAATTTCGCTCCCGGCCTTCGCCCCCTGGAACTTGGCGGCAATGTCGGCTGCCTGCTGGGCTTCCAGCGTGCTTTTGGCGCTGCCGCTCAGGACGACGCTGCCATTCACCGATTCGGCATGGATCCGGGTTCCCGGAATGAGCTTTTGAATGATCCGGGTCAGATCGGACGTGTCTTTTTCGACGCGAAGGTCAAAACTTGCCAGTTCGCGACCGCTGCGGCTGAACAGCACCAGACGGGCCTGGCCGGCGGTGTTGCCGATCACGAAGATCCTGCGAGGCGTGCGTAGGACCGCGTCCGCAATTTCCGGGTTGGACACCAGCACATCGGCGGTGTCCTCGGCGAGATTGATCACGACGGACCGGCCGACACCCACATTCAGAATCCGGCCGATTGCCCGTTCTCCGGCAGCCACATGCACCTGGCTCGGGAAGTTGTCGTCGGCCATTGCAGCGGGCGCCGCCAAGCCGATCAGCGCACCAGACATCAAGGCCGCGGCCGCAATCTTTCGAAAGTAGTGTTTCATTGCGTCCCTCACGCTGGACGTTCTTGTGTCATCCAAGCTCATTGCCCACCTGCCTGGCTGGTCACGCCGTATTTGACGTAGCTGACGCCGCGTCTGCGGTTGTCTTCCTCGACAGCATCATCCGCGGAATCCTGCGCGCTGCGCAGCGCCAGCGAGATGGTTCCGATCTGCTGTGACTGCGCCACGATTTCGGACTGGCCAAGGGTCAGTTCCAGCGTGGCCGTGCGCTTCGTCGGCAAGTTCTTTTCTTTCTGTTCCCCGGCAGTGGTGGTGTCGATCGCCAGGACCCGGATGTTTTCCAGGATCGTTTCGCTGCGGGCGCCCGCATCGGATTTTCGTGTCAGGATGAGGTCGACCTTGTCGCCCGGCAGAATGAACCCGCCCGCGCTCGTTTCCGCCTCGACACTGACCGCAATGGCGCGCTTGCCCTTTGGCAGGATCGCTGCCATGAAACCCTTGTCGGTGTTGATCAGCCGTTCGGGGCGAATGGGTTCGCCGGCAAAAATCGGCGCGCGGGCGATTCGGCCTTCAAATTCCTTGTGAGCTTCGGAGTTGAGCTCTTTGGTCACCGATCCAAGGGGAATGGCGTCCTTGGGCCAGTTGGTCCAGGACAGATCATCCTTGGACACTTTGCCACCAAGCTGGATGTCGTTCTTCGCGACCAAAACCTGAGACTTTGGCTGTTCAACTTCCCGATCCTGGACGACCACCTGTTCAGGTGTGCCACCGGACATCATCACCATTCTGAAGGCGACCAGTCCCGCGGCCACTGCGATTGCCAGTACGAAAATTCGTGCGAACTTCATGACAAATACCCAATATTCCTATGCGCACATGCGCTCCGACACCTAGGATGAGGGGCAATTGGTCAAAACATGGTTAATCAGATGTAGATGTTTTCAGTTAATATCCATTAACTTTACTGAAGGCTTTCTTAAGAATTCGCATTCTGCGTAGAACGGGACGGAAAACCATGGGGTAATTGCCAGGATTTTCGTGACCCGCCGCGGAAGTTATAGCCATAAACCGACGCGGAAACAGAACCGTCGCGGAAGGAAGAGGTTTCAGAATGCGGGCCTGCTGTCCGCCGTTGTACCCCTTTTTCAGGAACTTGGGTATTTAGTCGGCAAACGACAATGGCGCGTTCGGGCGGGCCGCCCCGAATCCCCTCACGCCGAGGCGCCTGAAGGACGGTCGGCTTCTGGGAAGAGTCGGTTGTGGCAGCCCGCGGACTGACCGCAAGAGGGCGCTGCCCATTAAAAAGACGTTGATATCAGATCAGCTGGAACCAGGACGTGGAGGAATACACCTGCAGCCCGGCGATCGATATGGCAATGCCGTAGGGAATGCCGCTCTTGGTGTCGTGCAAGCGTGCAAACCACTCCTGGCGGATCAGGACGGAAGGCACGACAGCGTTCTGACGCATGAGAAGAAGCCCGAGGGTCAGGAGCATTCCATAGACAGCGACCAGCAGCACGAACAAGAGCAGTTCCTGCGAATAGCCAATCCACAAGGCGATCGCACCAATAAACTTGACGTCGCCACCGCCCATCCAACCGAAAGCGAAGAACAGAAAGCAGGGAACGAAGACAAGCGCGAAACCAAGCGCATGCAGACCCCAGTCCTGAAGCGGCATGCCCGTTGCGATCGCCAGAAGGGCGAAGCCCGCGATCAGCAGCACGGACACCCGATTCTGGATCGTCATGGTCAGCAAGTCTGATGCCCCGCCAAAGGCAACTAGCATCGGGAAAACAACAAGAATAGCGGCCTGGACCATTGCATGCCTGTCTGTTCGGGAATTGATGCTCCGACCCTAACGGCCAGAGGTTAACATTTCGCGGAAATCGGCGACGCGAAAAAAAAACGGGCGGAAAATCCGCCCGTTTTTTCAGCAACAGCGGCTGGTGACGCCGCCGACTGCGATTAGGAACCGATGTCGGTAGACGCGGTGCTCAGCTGAGTCTGGATCCGGGTGAAGATCGCGCTCAGGGACGTACCGGTCAGCTGCAGGGCGCCGATGATCACAATGGACAGCAGGCCAGCGATCAGGCCGTATTCAATTGCAGTTGCGCCGGATTCGTCTTTTACGAAACGGTTGATAAGAGATTTCATGTGTTTGCTCCAAGTACCACTGAGTTGACAGCTTCAAAGTTCGCCGGATCTTCTTGTGTCCGTTCGAACATGGGATCACCCTAGGACAGAGAGCTTTCCAACCAGTTAAATTTACCATTCGACCTAGAGAAAATCCTGACAAATGTGACTATAGTTAACAGTAGGTATAGATAAAAACTTATTAAAACAACCGAAAAACTTTAAAATAAATCTCTTATTTCAAGTAGTACCCGATTTCCACGGCTTTGCATACATAATTTTCCCCACAAGCCTCAGAATAACCATTCAAGAATTGTTAAGAGTCATGTCAAAAGACAATATTTTCACTCATAAGGTTGTGGTAGATTTCTCGAAAGATGAAAAGCTCGCCAGTTTTGCCTGTGTGAATACAACAGAGCATTGGTAAGCAACGCCAAGCCTGAAATAGCGGCAATTTACACTTCTTGGGAGACGCCGTTAGCAGATCGTTCACCACGTTTGCTGCATGCTGTCGCAAGACGAAATACACATGGAGTACCCATAAGCATGTTTACGAACATACTGAAATGGACAGGCGTGCTTGTGATTGCGCTTCAGGCTGGCACCGCCCTGGCCCAAGACGGCCCGGTCATGGTGACCGTCGATCGCGCCAAGGTGTTTCGCATCGAGGATGGCGCTTCCGCTGTTATCGTCGGCAACCCGTTCATCGCGGATGTGGCCATGTTCGACGAAAACACCGTCGTCATCACCGGCAAGAGCTATGGCACCACGAACCTCGTGATCCTGGATGCGAAGAGCAAACCGATCGTCGACGAAATCATCACCGTGCGGCCGTCCGATGAGGACACCGTCTCCGTCTACAAAAAATCGGCGCGTATCACGATGTCCTGTAATCCGACCTGCGAACCGACCCTGCGTCTTGGCGATGCGGGCGAGGCTTTCAAGGAAGTGGCCGATCAGGCAACCGCACGCAACACGCTGGCGACAGAAGCGGCGATCGGCAAGTAAGCCTGTCCGTATGGAGTAACCCGGGAATGCGCCTGATCAAAGCGTTCGTTGCCAGAACCCTCAAAGCCCGGAGGTCCTTTCGCAGGGACCAGCGGGGCACGACTGCCATCGAATTCAGCTTCGTTGCGATCCCATTCTTTCTTGTCGTGTTCGGCATCATTGAGGTGGGCCTGTCTCATTTCGTGAACAGAATGGTCGACAACGCGGTCATCAGCGCGTCGCGTATGATCCGCACAGGTCAGGCCAGCAACGCCAGCTACGACGAAGAAGACTTCAAATCTGATATCTGCGGCTTCCTGCCGGATTTCCTGTGTTCCATGGACCGGATTGTCGTCGACGTGGAAAAGATCGACAGCTTCGATCTGGCAAAGTCGCCTTCGGAAAGCCTTTACGACGACGATGGCGAACTGAAGGAAGACTCCAACTACGAAGAATCCGGTTCCGGCGACATCGTCGTTGTGAACGTCATTTACCGATGGCCGATGATCACCGCCTTGCTGGCCCTCGATATGGCCGACAACGGCAGTGAACGATACCTGACGTCAACTGTGGTGTTTCGAAATGAACCCTGGAACTGAGAAATCGCTTGGTTTCGGCGCTTTGGCTCGGCGGTGGTTGCGTCCGCTCCGCTCCATCAAAGCGGACAGGCGCGGCGTGTCGGCGGTCGAGTTCGCCCTGATCCTGCCGGTCCTGCTGATCCTTTTGATCGGCATGGAAGAAATCACCGGGGCAATGAACTACGACCGTAAAGTTTCCCGGATCGCCAACTCGGTCGCCGATCTGGTCGCGCAGGCGCAGACCATCGACAAAAGCGAACTCGAGGCCATCATGGATCTCGGCGCGGTGATCCTTGATCCCTATCCCGCGGACACGATGGAAATAATTATTGCCAGCGTGACCTTTGACGAGAACGGCGATGCGAGCATCGACTGGAGCCTAGACAACAGCGGCGAAGCTGCGTCAGGCTGGTCTAAGGGATCCGAACCGCCAATCACCCTGCCCGACACCGTCGCCGCGCCGGAAACCTCCATTGTGGTCAGCCAGGTCAACCTCGCTTACGAACCGCTGTTTGCCGGGGTGTTCACGCAATATTTCTCGCGCGACTCGTCGCTGGACCTCAGCGACACCTATTACCTGCGTCCGCGCCTGACCGACACGGTTGACTGCAGCGACTGCTAGGTGGTCAGGTGCCGCTTTGTCCGAGTGCTGACCGTCTCATTTGAACCGCTTGGCCGGTTGATCTGCGCGCAAACCGCTCATGTACTTCCGCGACTAGTGACTCTGCCGTATTTTTAGCGTCGTATTCTGAGGATAGTCTTCGCATAATGCTGCGCCGCAATATTCATTTCAGTACGGGATTCCAGGATCGATGGCGACCAACAAGACATATGACCAGATCAAGATAGGCGACAGCGCGGAGATTGTCCGCGAATGTTCCTCGAACGACCTGCTGGTCTTTGCCCATGCCTCGGGCAATCACAATCCGATCCACCTGCCCGATACCGACTGGACCGGAGACGGTCATATCGACAAGCCGGTCGCCCCTGCCATGTGGGTCGGCGGTCTCGCCTCCGCCGTGCTCGGCAACATCCTTCCCGGCCCCGGTACGGTCTACAAGGCGCAGTCCTTCCGGTTTCTGGGCGCTGCCGTGGTTGGCGACAAGCTGCATGTCAGGGTGACCGCCACCGAGAAGAAGCCCGACAACATCATCCTGTTCGACATGAGCGTAACCCGCGGTGACGGCACCCGCCTCGTCGAGGGTGTCGCCGAGGTCAAGGCACCGACGGAAACCATCGAATTCGATTCCAGCAACATCCCCGCGCTGCTGGTCCAGCGCCACCGGCACTTCAACCGGATGATCGAGCTGGCCAAGACCCTGCCGGCCCTGCCGACGGCCGTCGTCGCACCCGACGATCCGAATTCGCTCGAAGGCGCCCTGATGGCCGCGCGCGAAGGCCTGATCAATCCTGTGCTGATTGGCGCCAGGAACCGGATCGACGCGGCCGCCAGGGAACTCGATGAAAATATCGGCGCCTATGAGCTGATCGACATCGAGGACGAAATGGAAGCCGCCGGCCGGGCGGTCGCCATGGTCCATGAAGGCCGGGTCAAGGCGGTCATGAAAGGCCATCTTCACACCGACCATCTGCTTCATCATGTGGTCAAGCGTGACGGCGGTCTCAGGACCAAGCGCCGGATCAGCCATGTCTTCGTCATGGATATTCCCGGCCGCAAGACACCCGTCCTGATTTCGGACGCAGCGATCAACATCTCGCCGGACCTCAACACCAAGGTCGACATCACCCAGAACGCCATCGACGCCGCCCGATCGCTCGGCCTGGAAATGCCGCGTGTCGGCATTCTGTCGGCGATCGAGACAGTCAACCCCGCCATTCCCTCAAGCCTGGATGCCGCGATCCTGTCGAAAATGGCCGAACGCGGCCAGATCAAGGGCGCGGTGGTCGACGGGCCGCTCGCCATGGACAATGCCATCGACGTCCAGGCCGCGCGCACCAAGGGCATCACCTCGCTGGTGGCCGGTCATGCCGAAGTGCTGATCGTGCCCAACCTGGAGTCCGGCAACATGCTGGCCAAGGAGCTGACCTTCATTGCCCACGCGGAGGCCGCCGGCCTTGTGATCGGCGCCAAGGTACCGGTCATGCTGACCAGCCGGGCCGATGACGGCCGCGCGCGCCTTGCCTCCTGCGCCCTTGCGCTGCTTTATACGCACTGGAAAGCCAATGGCGCACCGGCAGGCATTCTCGACCGCGAGGAGGACTGATCATGGAACGGGTGATCCTGGTTCTCAATTCCGGCTCCTCCTCGATCAAGTTCACTCTTTACACCGGAACGCGCGAACAGCTGACTGGGCAGATCTCGGGCCTGGGCGCGACGCCGCATATCAAGCTGACTTCCCTCGTTTCCGAGACCAAACTCGACCGCCCGCTGACGGCCGATGAAGGCGTCACGCACCGCACGGCCCTCGCTGCGCTGCTGCCGGTCCTGGAAACCGAGTTGAAGGGACGCCGGGTCGACGCGGTCGGGCACCGGGTCGTCCATGGCGGTGTCAATCATGCGGCCCCGCTCCGGATCACACAGGAACTGCTTGGCGAACTGCGCGCGCTCGAACCGCTCGCCCCCCTGCATCAGCCGCACAATCTGGCCGGCATCGAGGCCGCGACGGAAGCGTTCCCGGGCGCCCTGCAAACCGCCTGTTTCGACACCGCCTTTCACCGCAGTCACCCCTGGGTGAATGACACATTCGCCCTGCCCCGGTCCCTTTATGACGAAGGTGTTCGCCGCTACGGGTTTCACGGCCTGTCTTATGAATATATCTGCAGCTATCTGAAAAAGACCCGGCCGGACGTCTATGAAGGTCGGGTCATTGTCGCGCATCTGGGCAACGGCGCCTCCATGTGCGCCATTCGCGATGGCCAGAGTATCGGCTCCACCATGGGCTTCACCGCGCTTGACGGCCTGCCCATGGGCACCCGCTGCGGCCAGCTGGATCCGGGTGTCGTGCTCTATCTTCTGACCACCAAAGGCTTGTCGCCGGACGAGGTTTCGGACCTGCTCTACAAGGAATCCGGGTTGAAGGGCCTGTCCGGCATCAGCCAGGACATGCGCGCGTTGACCACAAGCGACGACCCGCGGGCGGCGGAAGCCATCGACTATTTCGTGTTCCGCATCCGGCGCGAACTTGGCGCAATGGCGTCTGTTCTGGGCGGATTGGACACAGTGGTTTTCACCGGTGGCATCGGTGAAAACGCCGCCTTGATCCGGGAAAAGGTCTGCGTGGACCAGGGCTGGCTCGGCCTTGCCATCGACGAGGACCGGAATGCGGGCCACGCGGAAGACATTTCCGCCGAAACGTCCCGGATCAAAGTGCTGGTCATTCCGACAAACGAGGAGGAAATGATCCGCCGGCACACCGAGGCTCTGATCAGCGCAAACACTGTCCCGGCCTAGAGCATGTCCACTCAATCTAGGATCATTTGATGTCGAAAAGCAGTTCACTCGGCGAGGCGCGTCGCGAAGTGCGATGCGGTGCATCGGTCAAGCGGCGTAACGCTGCCGATGGACTGCTTTGCGTCACCCGGAGGGCCGGGCTCTTGCGTCCGCTGACCACGTTGGCTTGCGCTTGTGGTGGAACCACACCACCGCGCGCAACCCGCCTCGTCAGCAAACGCAACCGCACCGGTCAAATGAACCTAGATTGAGTGGACATGCTCTAGCGTCCCGTCGGGTCCAGCAACGCGGCGTATTGGTCTTCATAGGTCCGCAGAACCGGCCGGTAGTCCGCATGGACCACCGGTTCGAAGCCACCCGGCAGATCCGGTTCGATCGCAAGATAGGCGTCGGGGGCCTCCCGGCGCAAATCCATCAGCCCCGCCCGGATGCGGCGCTTCAACTCGTCCGGCAGATCCTTGCGCAGGCTGTGCGCGGAATAGGGGATCGGCGGCGAACGCCAGACGATTTCGAGGTCCTTGAAGCCACCGCCACCGGAGACGTAATAGTCGTTGAGCGTACCGGCCGTGTAACCGTTCTTGGCCTCGCCCGCGAGGGTCGACCACGCGAGTGCGGCATCGACACGCCCGTCGAGAACGGCGCGCAGCCCTTCCACCGGATCCTTCACCTCGACCAGAGCGCTGAAATGGGTGCGGGCGTTGATGCCGTCGGCGGCCAGATTGGCGAGCGGCACACGATACCCGGTGACCGCATGGCTGCTGCCAACCGCAAGGCGTTTGCCCTGCAGTTCCGTCAGGGACAGCTTTTCAGCACCTCGCCTCGCCACCAGAATGGCATAGAAACGCGCCGGAAAGTCATCTGGACCGGCCGTCACAAGCGGTTCGATACACGCACAAAGCTGATGGACGGCCGCATAGGCGGAGGGCGACAGGCGCGCATAGTCGATCCGTCCCGCAGCGAGCGCCTCGGCGGCATCCGCCAGGGTCTCCATCAGGAACAGGTCGACCGGCAGGTCGGCAATCTCTTCCAGGGCAAGACGGAAGGGTTCCACGCGGTCGCGCGCACCTTCATCTGCCGCGACGACCACTCCCAGGCGCAGCCTGTCCGGCATTGTCGCGCCCTCCTGTGCCCGGGCGCCGGTGCATACCGCGATCAGCAGCGCCGACAGGACCGCGACGCCCCACACCTTGAAACCCGCCACAAAACCGACATAAGCTTTTGATGAAACTTGCAAATTAATGCCTCACCCCTTGGATGCCCTTCACGGAACGAACAGCCCCCAACATGACCAACCCTATCACGACCGTCGTCTTCGATATAGGCAATGTCCTTGTCGAATGGAATCCCGAACATCTCTATTCCCGGCTGATCCCGGATGACGCACAGCGGCAGGTGTTTCTGGAGACCGTCTGTACGGCGGAGTGGAACCTGCAACAGGATCTCGGCCGTCCCTGGCCGGAGGCGGTCGCGATGCTGGTGCAGCAACATCCCGACAAGGCCGATCTGATCGAAGCCTATTACAAGGACTGGCACGATATGGTCCCGGGCGAAATTCCCGGCACCCCGGCCCTGCTTGCCGCGCTCAAGGCAAACGGAACGCCGCTTTACGCCATCACCAATTTCTCAAGTGAGAAATTCGCCGAAACCCAGGACAGGTTTCCGTTTCTGAAAACCAGTTTTCTGGACATTGTCGTCTCCGGCGACGAGCGCCTGGCCAAACCCGAGCCGCAGATCTATCAGGTCCTGTTTCAGCGCAACGGCCTTGATCCGGCCGCCTGCCTCTTTATCGACGACAGCGCACAGAATGTGGCCATGGCCCGCGAGCTCGGCATGACGGCGCATCATTTCAAGGAGGCCGGTGAACTGGAAGCCGACCTCGTCGCCCTGGGGCTGCTCGCGGTCTAGGCGCTAGCCTTCAAAACCTTCCAGCACGTTGACGCAGTTGGTGCCGAGCGCATCGACTGCGTAACCGCCTTCCATCACGAAGATGGTCGGAACACCCACTTTCTTCAGCCGCTGACCGAGACGCAGGTAATCCTCGCTCTTGAACGCGAACTTCGAGATCGGATCGTTTTCGAAGCAATCCATGCCAAGCGACACGATCATCACGTCGGGCTTGTAGACCAGCAACCAGCGGCAGGCTTCTTCCAGGGCCGGCGTGTAGCCGTCCCAATCCGTGCCGAGCGGCAATGGCCAATTGCGGGTGAAGCCGGTGCCGGCATGCTCGCCCGTTTCGTCCGCATAGCCCAGGAAATATGGATATTCTTCTTTCGGATCGGCGTGGATCGACAGGAACAGGACATCCGGGCGATCGTAAAAGAGCGCTTGCGTACCGTTGCCGTGGTGATAGTCGACATCCAGGATGGCAATCCGGTGCAGACCGTAGTCCCGCAGATACTGGGCGGCAACGGCGGCGTTGTTGAAGAAACAATAGCCGCCGAAAAAATCAAAGCCGGCGTGATGGCCGGGCGGGCGGCACAGGGAGAAGACAGCCTTTTCGCCATTCAGGATCATCTTGGCCGCTGTCAGCGCGGTGTCGGCGGAAGCCCGGGCCGCCCGATAGGTGTGTTCCCCGAGCGGTGTGCCCGCGTCCATCGAATACCGGCCGAGCAGGCCGTCGATGTGGTTGACGGTCGTGTCCTGACGCAGGCTCCGGATCGGCCAGACAAACGGAAAAGCCTCCTTCGAGCGGCCGGCTGCGGTCCATTTCTCCCAGAAGCCTTCCAGAAAAGACACGTAATCGGGGGAATGCACCCGGTGCAGCGGCCTGATCGGAAAATCCTCCGGCGCGACAATCTCGCCGACATTCCTGTCGCGGACGGTCTTGAGCACAATTTCGGCGCGGCTCGGGATTTCGACGGCAGGTTTCAACTCGCCGTCGGAGATTTCCTGAGCCGGCGCATGCGCAAGCTGGGTGTCTGAAAAAACCGTCTTCACAAGCTGCCCCCGGTCCCCGTGTTAGCACTCAGCCGAATTACTGTACCCGAAATCAGGTAAAACGGAATTCCGTAACGTGACTATAAGTCTCTGAGGGCTGTAACAAAACACTTGTGAACCCTTCCCTGTTGACGCTGTCGGGCCAGCGCTGCGCCTCCAGGCAAAGACCGGCATGCGGGCCGTAGCGTTTTCCCTCAAGACCGGGCACCGGCACATCGATGACCCCGGCATCGAACAGCTGCAACCCAGGTTCCGTCGTCCAGACTTCCATTCGCCTGTCCCCGGCCGCGTCTTCCAGGGCGGCGGCAAACTGAACCTCGGTCCGGGGCGTGTCGGAAAGACAGAAATTGTGGTCGAAGACGACGTTTTCCTCGCCGGCCTTGCGCCGCAATTTGCGTCCGTCCCGAAAGTCGTAAGGCGTCCATTCGACCTTGCGGATGTCCCCGGTGGGGATCAGGTCGTCATCCACCGGCAAATAACTTTCGGCAGCGATTTCCAGGGTGTGATCGAGAATGGTCGGACTGCCGTCCAGATTGAAATAACTGTGCTGGGTAAGGTTGACCGGCGTCGCCTTGTCCGTGGTCGCGGTGATCTTCATACGCAGGGCACCGGTTCCGGTCAGGGTATAGCGCAGCAATACCTCCACCCGGCCCGGATACCCCATGTCGCCATCCTCGGAGACCAGTTTCAAAAGCACGCTGGCCTTGTCGCTTTGCTCCAGCTGCCAGACACGGCCGGCGAAGCCCATGGCCCCGCCATGGAGGTGATGACGGCCTCTCTCGTTGACGTGGAGCTGGTGCTCCTCACCGTCAATGGTCATGGTTGCACCTGCGACCCGGTTGGCGCAGCGGCCGACGACCGCGCCGAAATAGGGGGAATGGTCCAGATAGCTCTGAAGATCCTCAAAGCCCAGAACGACAGACCGGCCGTCAACCTTCAGATCGCGTATGATCGCACCGAGGGTCAGGACCGAGGCTTCCAACGCGCCCTTTTTGAGAGTGATTTCCTGAACGAGCGTACCGTCGGGCAGTGCGCCAAACTCCTTGATCATCCGTTTCTCCACTAAGGCACGGTCAGACAGCGCCGGGACAGAACCCCAAATGGCGGCGCTGTTGCCGCCGTCTTGCAAACCGATAAAATTCAGAGTGTCTGATTGTACTCGCCGACTTCCGGGTTTTCCCGCAGGACATTGTCCACCGCCTTGAACATGGCGTGCAGACGTTCCTCGGAGACCGGGCTCTCGACGACGACCACAAGCTCGGGCTTGTTTGAAGAGGCACGCACCAGGCCCCAGGTGCCGTCTTCGCTGACGACGCGGACGCCATTGACCGTGATGAGGTCGGTGATCGGCTGGCCGGCGACCGTCTCGCCCCTGGCCTTCATGTCCTGGAACCGGGCAACGACACGGTCGACGACATCGTATTTGGTCTCGTCGGCGCATTTCGGCGACATCGTCGGTGAGCCCCAGGTCTTGGGCAGGTCCCGGCGCAGGTCCGCCATGGTCTTGTCCGGATTGCGGTCAAGCATGTCGAGGATCGCAATGGCGGAGACAAGACCGTCATCGTAACCCCGGCCGATCGGCTTGTTGAAGAAATAGTGGCCGGACTTTTCGAAGCCGACAATGGCGTTCAGATCGGTCACCCGGCGCTTGATATAGGAATGGCCGGTCTTGAAATAGTCGGTCTTGGCACCGTTGGCGGCAAGCACCGGATCGGTGTTGAAGAGCCCCGTCGATTTGACGTCGACCACGAATTGGCTGTTCGGGTGCAGCGCGGAGATGTCGCGCGCCAGCATGACACCGACCTTGTCGGCGAATATTTCTTCACCTTCATTATCGACCACGCCGCAGCGGTCGCCATCGCCGTCAAAGCCGAGACCGACATCCGCGCCCACTTCCAGAACCTTGTCCCGAAGCGCGTGCAGCATCTTCATGTCTTCCGGGTTCGGGTTGTAACGCGGGAAAGTGTGGTCGAGTTCCGCGTCCAGCGGAATGACCTCGGCGCCGAGCGCCTCCAGGATCTTCGGAGCGAAGGCGCCCGCGGTGCCGTTGCCGCAGGCCGCCACCACCTTGATCGGGCGTTTCAGCGCGGCACGATCGGTGAGATCCTTGGCATAGACGTCCGGGAAGCCATCGACAAACCGGTAGCTGCCACCGCCCTTGAGGTCGAAAGCGGCTTCCAGAACGATTTCCTTGAGCCGGCCCATTTCATCCGGACCGAAGGTCAGCGGGCGGTCAATGCCCATCTTGACGCCGGTCCAGCCATTGTCATTGTGGGACGCGGTGATCATGGCGACGGCCGGAACGTCCAGTGCGAATTGCGCGAAATAGGCCATCGGCGACAGCGCGAGGCCGATGTCGTGGACATTGACGCCCGCGGCCATCAGGCCGTTGACCACCGCCATCTTGATGGTCGAGGAATAGCTGCGGAAGTCATGACCGACGACGATGTCTGGCCGCACGCCGCGCTCGTGAATCAGGGTGCCGATGCCCATGCCGAGCGCCTGCATGCCCATCAGGTTGATTTCTTTCTCGAACAACCAGCGGGCGTCATATTCACGGAACCCGGTCGGCTTGACCATGGGCAGGGTTTCATACTCAAGCGTGTTGGGCGTCAACTGCGGCAGCGGTTTCGGAAACATCTAAGCCTCTTAATGGCGAAGGAGGAATATGTGCGGATCAAACCGGTTATCGAACGGCCACGCGGGACCGGACATTCAAGTCACTGAACCAGTACAAGCGTGCCGCCCGACATGTCAAACCGTTGCAGCCGATTGAGGACCGACATGCCGAGCAAAGGTTCACCCAGACTCTCGTCCGGCAGGACCAGCGCATCGATGTCTCTGAGGCTGATATTGCCGAGACGGATCCTGTCGATAGATGCTTTTGCCCCACGGACCGTGCCGTTGGCCGTGCGGATCTGATACTTGTAGTCGGAAGTTTGTAGGAAGATGCCGATGTCCTCGGCAACGGATTCCGGCAGTACCGTCACCGTGGCGCCAGTGTCGACCAGCATTTCCACCGCGCGGCCGTTCAAATTGGCATCGGCCACGAAATGGCCCTGCCGGTTGCGCGCAATCCTGTAGATGCGTTCGCCCGTGTCGACAAGTGCCACCTCGTCCGGCTCATCGGGCGCGGTGACACCCAGCCGGTATTCCATCAGGAACGGCACCAGCGGCGCAATGCCCATGAAGAACAGAAAGATGACGACAAACCGGGTCATGCCGAACCTTGAGGCTACGCAAACGCCTTGAGATAGCACGGTTTCCTTAGCAGCCTGTAAAATAGGATCAGACGATTTGATCGGCCAGACGGGCAATGTCCTCACGGTGGGGCGCGCTGGATTGCGCGCCGGTCACAGTACAGGCCAGGGCACCGGCGGCCACACCTTCCTTCAGAGCCCTTTCAAAGGGAACCTGCCGGTCCAGCGCCGCGGCAACCGCACCGCAGAAGGCATCTCCGGCTCCGGTGGAATCGACCGCCTCGATCTTCGGCGACTGAAAGCGGTATCCGGCCGTGCCGGAGCGTGCAACGACGCCGTCTGCGCCCAGCGTGACGATCACCGAGCGCTTGGGTGTTGCAAGTTGCTCGGCAAAGGCAACCGGGTCGCCGGCGATCCCGAGGCCGTTCGCAATCGTCGCGGCTTCGCTTGTGTTGACCACGACGGTACCGGCCGCCTCGAAACAGGCGCGAAAGTCACCCTCTGCCACCGGAGCCGGGTTCCAGAAGACGGACGCATCGGCGTCCCTGGCAAGACCTGCGGCCTGGACCACCTGCGGAAACGGAACCTCACCCTGAACCATGAGCGTGTCACCGCTTGAAAAGCAGCCTTCCAGCCACTGGGCTTCGACCCGCTGGTTGGTTCCGCTGGCAACGATGATCTGGTTTTCACCCGACGGATCGACCCCGATAAAGGCGAGGCCGGTCGAGCCGTTCAGGACATGCATCCTGGAAAGATCAACGCCGGACTCGCGCAGGTTTTCAAGCGCCAGTTCGGCAAAACCGTCCTGACCGACGGCACCGACCATCCGGACCGTCGCGCCTGCGCGCCGCGCCGCCAGCGCCTGATTGGCGCCCTTGCCGCCCGGAAAGGTCTGATGATCCCGCCCACTCACGGTTTCTCCCGCCGTCGGCAAGCGCGGCAGGGCCACAACCAGATCCAGATTAATGGAACCGAAAACCGTGATCATATTGCCTCCCGCTTTTGTGGAAAGGTTAGACCGTAATTCTGAACAAGTCGCCATGGGAAATCTGGCGATACCCTGCCACACACCAGCACGTCATCCTGAGGAAGCGCGAACGCGCTGTCTCGAAGGATCGGCCACTTGTTCACTGTGAAGAGGTACTCGCTTGCCGCCCATCCTTCGAGACGATCAGACGGTCCTCCTCAGGATGACGAAAGAGGTGATGTTGCAAACGCGCTTACCAGCCAGAATCCTGGCTCAAACAAAAGCCCGCCGGGTGGCGGGCTTCAGGTTGTTCAGATCACTTGGTGCCGTACATACGGTCGCCGGCATCGCCTAGGCCGGGGACGATATAGCCCTTTTCATTGAGCTTCTCGTCGATTGAGGCCGTGTAGATCGGCACGTCCGGATGCATCTCGTTGAACTTGGCGACGCCTTCCGGCGCGGCCAGGAGACACAGGAAGCGGATATTGTTGGCGCCACGCTCTTTCAATTTCTGCACGGCGGCAATCGCCGAATTGGCCGTGGCCAGCATCGGGTCGACCACGATCACCAGGCGCTCATGCAGGTCTTCAGGCGCCTTGAAATAGTATTCCACCGGCTGCAGCGTTTCCGGGTCGCGGTAAAGGCCGACATGGGCGACGCGCGCGGACGGCACCAGATCCAGCATGCCTTCCAGAAGGCCGTTGCCGGCGCGCAGCACCGAGGCAAAGACCAGTTTCTTGCCGGCAAGCGTCGGCGCCTGCATTTCGGCGAGCGGCGTCTCGATGGTCTGGCGGACCAGCGGCAGATCCCGAGTGACCTCGTAGCAGAGCAGCGTGGAGATCTCCCTGAGCAGCCGCCGGAAACCCTGCGTGGACGTTCCCTTGTCGCGCATGATGCTCAGTTTGTGCTGGACCAGCGGATGGCTGATGACATTGGCTCCGGACATATCTGCCTCTCTTGATTTCTGGGCCCACGCGCAGCAGGCCGGTTTCCTATCTTTATTGTTCTGTCCCTATGCCCCGAACGGCAACCAAAAAACAGCCCCCGGATTGAGGAATTTTCCGAGATCGCGCAGGTTTTCCGGAGCTTGTTCCAGAATGTAGTCACCGGCACGGTTGGTGCCGCCCTCCAGGATGCAGGTGAAGGGCACCTGGTCCAGGCTCATGCCGAGACCGCTTGCCAGCCGCTCTGCCAGTTTGTCGGTAAGCGCGATCGTGAGCGCGCGAATCTCGATCATGCGGTCACGGATAGCCTCGGGGGCCAGCGAACCGTTATTCTCCTTAAGCGTCAGCACACCGGATTTCACGAACAAAGCCGCATGGGTCAGGTCGGCCGGCGCGGTCAGCTTGTCCAGACCGCTGACTTCAAAGCCGGCCCAGGCAAAGGGCTCGACCAGGGAATAGACCATCTGCTGGGCGGCAAGATGAAACGGCACAATGGCATGGACGTCGTTGCCCGGAAGGGCCGTATGGAGAAAGGCGTCGCCGAGCCAGATGTCGCCGGACGTCGCGCCGCCTTCCCAGACGGGCGCCAGGGCTTCCAGCAACCGGTCCAGGATCTGGCTTGCATCGATGGGTCCCTTGCTCTCCTTGGCCAGTTTCACCGCCAGCAGGCCGGGACGGGTCGCCTCGCCCTCGCCAAACAGATCCGGCCTCAAGGCCAGCGCTTCGCCCAGACGTTTCAGGTGCCGTTGCATGGCTTTCAGATAGTCTGCGTCGTCGCGGTCGTCCCATTGCAGGCCGGCGGCGAGCTCGATCAGATCCATGGAAACAAGCGCAGCTGCATCGGCCCGGTAGGGATCGGTCATCTCGGACGAGAACGAGCCGGAGGCAAACATGTGAAAGGCGGCCAACGCGGAGGCCTGGGCGCCGCCGGCGGTCGTGCCGGTCATCCGGTCCTCGTAGCGCCAGTTTGCAGGATGCAGCGTGGTCATGGCGATGCCCAGAATGGCGAGATCCGCTGCCGCGGCCAGCATCTCTTCAGCTGTTTCGAAACCGCGGGCGCTGGCCATCGCCTGCCAGCGGTCAATGCCGCCGGCTTCGAAACTCCGCCAGATGCCATAGGGCGGGATCTGGAAATCGGGATAGTTTTCCTTGGTGGTTTCCAGCACCGTCTCAACCGCCCGGTCCAGGTTCTCAAGATCCACACCGACATGATCCAGCCTGTCTTCCGCGGCCAGCGCCAGCATCATGTGGGCCTTGCGGCGGATCTCGTCAGGTTGAAACAGGGCCAGGGCCGGGTTGGTATCGTTCATATTGAAAACTGCTGCCTTGAAAGTCGGGTTGGGTATCGTCTGCACCTTAACCTTGTCAAACCGGTTCGTCATTGGCCATGATCGGCGCGATTTGAATCACCCTGCCAACCGCCCCACCCGGAAGTTTCATGTCTGCTGTCGTCTCCATTGCCGCTCTTCTTGTCGGATCCGGTCTGCTTTTGCTCGCAGGCGGTCTGCACGGCCTGTTGCTGCCGCTAGCCGGCCTGGCACAGGGTTTTTCCGACACCTCGCTCGGCCTGCTCGGCACCGGCTGGGCGCTCGGCTATATGAGCGGCTGTCTTTGTGTGCCGGTGATCGTCAAGCGTGTCGGTCATGTGCGCACCTTCGGCGCGCTGGCCTCGCTTGCCGGCATCACGGTTCTGATGAACCTGCTGTTGATGGACGCCGTTGCCTGGATCATTCTGAGGGCGTTGACCGGCTTCTGCTTTGCGGGCGCAGCGATGATCGTGGAAAGCTGGCTCAACGAACGCTCCACCAGTGAAACGCGCGGCCGGATCTTCGGCATCTACACGATGATCAATCTGGGGGCGACCACCTGCGGCCAGATGCTGCTGACGCTTGGCGATCCGAGCGGCTTTTTCTTCTTCGTGCTCGGCTCGATCATCTATTCGCTGTCGCTGCTGCCGACAGCGCTGTCGACCGCCGCCTCGCCGCAACCGCTGACCCAGGCAAGGCTCAACCCGAAGAAGCTCTGGCGCAACTCGCCGATCGCCGTCGTTGCCGTCTTCATGGTCGGCATCTCCAATGGCACCTTCGGCACGCTCGGCGCCGTCTATGGCCGCCGCATCGGCCTGGACGTGCCCGACATCGCCATCATGATGAGTTTGGCTCTGCTCGCCGGCGCGCTGGTGCAAATTCCCGTGGGACTTCTCTCCGACCGGCTCGACCGGCGTCTTGTGCTGATCGGTCTCGCGGTGGCGGCCATGTCGATTGGCTCGTCGCTGTCGCTGTTCGGCGGCGGCGATGCCACGGTCACCATCCTGTTGATCGGCGCCTTCGGCGGCATGATCTATTCAATGTATCCGGTGATCGTCGCTCACGCGAGCGACCATGCGGACCCCGGAGACTTCCTGACCATCAGCGGCGGCCTGCTGCTGATCTTCGGCACCGGCAACATGATCGGCCCGCTGCTCGCCTCCGGGCTGATGACCTTCACCTATCCGGGTGCCCTCTTCCAGGTCACCGCCGCGGCACATCTCAGCATGCTGGGTTTCGCGATCTGGCGCATGAGCAAACGCGCCGCGGTCAAGGCGGAAGACAAGTCCGACTTCTTGCCGGTCATTTCCACGGTCCAGGTCACCACGCCGGAAACCGTCAATCTCGACCCGCGCACGGAAGTGGACAAGACCGGCGCGGATATCTGAGAGGGCTACTGTTCGATAAGAAGGAGGCCACAAACATCACCTCGTTCTGAAGGACTAAGCCAAACATTCAGCGTCATCCTGAGGAGCGCGTTCGCGTGCGTCTCGAAGGATCCGCCGTGCATTTCTGAACAAGTGGCCGATCCTTCGAGACGCCGCTCACGCGGCTCCTCAGGATGACGCCTTTATACATTGCGAAAGTGGCGCCCTGCCCCGCCTATGCCTGCTTCGCGCTGTCGAGGCGCACCAGCAACCGGGTGCGGGTGGCGTCGTCGCAGAAGGCGGCCTCGATGGCCGTGCGGGTGACGTCCATCTGGTCGTCGAAACTCCAGCCGAAGGTCTCGGCGACGGACGCATATTCCTTGCCCAGCGTGGTGCCGAAGAAAGGCGGGTCGTCGGAGTTGAGCGTGATCTTCACGCCCTCATTGCGCAGCATGTTGACCGGGTGGAAGCGCAAATGGGTGTAGACGCCGAGCGCGGTGTTCGACCCCGGACAGACTTCCAGAACGATTTCTTCATCGACCAGCCGCTTCACCAGGTCCTTGTCCTCGATGGCGCGCACGCCGTGGCCGAGGCGCTTGACCCTCAGGAATTCAAGGGCCGCGACGATGCTGTCCGGGCCGCCGAATTCACCCGCATGGGCTGTCGTGCCGAGACCGGCATCCGCCGCCATGCGGAATGCCTTGGAGAAATTGGCCGGATGGCCGGAGCGCTCATCGCCGGCAAGACCGAAACCGGTCACCAGGGGATGCGGATTGCCGATCACCTCCTTGACCACGCGCTCCACCGAGGCCGAGCCGAAATGGCGCACACCAATGGCGATCATCCGGCCTTCGATGGCCGTGTCGGTCTTGGCCCGTTCGATTCCGGCCGCCAGGCCTTCCACATAGGACGCGTAGGAAAGGCCTGCCGCCTGAGCATGATCCGGCGAAATGAAGATCTCGCCGTAGATCGCGCCTTCCGCCGCCAGCATGCGGAAATAGGTTTCCGACAGCAGCGCATAATCGGCCGGTGTCTTGAACACCGCGCTGGCGACATCATAGGCCTTCAGGAAGGTGGTGAAGTCCGACCAGACATATTTGCCGTTGCCGTCCAGAACGCTGGAGACATCCATGCCGTGTTTGTCCGCCAGGCGGGCGACCAGGGTCGGCGGCGCCGCGCCTTCGATGTGGCAATGGAGTTCTGCCTTCGGGACTTGAATGGCATCGCTCATCTTTGGCGGATCCTCGGTGTTCGATTCGGCTCGGTGGCGACAGGTTACAGGAAACTGCTGCCGTTGGGACCGACGGAAACGCCCAGATGATCGGCAATACTCTCGCCGATATCGGCGTAGGTCTTGCGCCCGCCGACACCGCGGCCCGCGATGCCTGGGCCTGTCGCGATCACCGGCACATTTTCCCGGGTGTGATCGGTGCCCTTCCAGGTCGGGTCGCAGCCGTGATCCGCGGTCAGGATCAGGATATCGCCCTCGCGCATCTTTCCGACCATTTCCGGCAAGCGGCGGTCGAAATGCTCCAGGGCCGCGGCATAACCCGGCACATCGCGCCGGTGGCCATAAAGACTGTCGAAATCGATGAAATTGGCGAAGATCATGTCGCCGTCCCCGGCCAGGTCCATGGCCTCCAGCGTCTTGTCGAACAGCTGGTCATTGCCGGCGCCCTTCAGCACCTTGGCAACCCCCTGATGGGCAAAGATATCCGAGATCTTGCCGATGCCGTAGACCGTGCGGCCGGCGGCGGTCAGCCGGTCGAGCAGGGTCGGTTCCGGCGGCAGCACGGAATAATCGCGCCGGTTTGCGGTGCGCTCGAAGGTGTCGGAACTCTCGCCGACAAAGGGGCGCGCGATCACCCGGCCAATATTATAGGGATCAGCAAGTTCGCGCGTGATCTCGCAGAGCTCATAGAGCTTGTCGAGGCCGTAATGCTCTTCATGCGCGGCGATCTGGATGACCGAATCCGCCGAGGTGTAGAAGATCGGCTTGCCGGTTCTCACATGTTCCTCGCCCAGTTCGGCGATGATCACCGTTCCAGAGGCATGTTTGTTGCCGAGAACGCCGTCGAGGCCGGCCTTTTCGCTGATCTTCGCGATCAGCTCGTCCGGAAAGGTCGGAATGGTCTCGGGGAAATAACCCCAGTCGAAGCGCACCGGCACACCGGCGATTTCCCAATGGCCGGACGGCGTGTCCTTGCCGTTGGAAACCTCTGCCGCATAGCCCCAGAGGCCTGCCGGTTCGCCCGCAAAATCCAGCCCAGGCACATCCCTGCCCGTCGACAGCTTGCCGGCGGCGCCGAGGCCGAGCCGGTCCATGTTGGGCACATGCAAGGGGCCGCTGCGCAGACCGTCCTTATCACCTTCGCCGTTTGCGCAGCGCGCCGCGATATGGCCCAGGGTGTCGGACCCGGCATCGCCGAAATCGGCCGCATCCGCGGCGCCGCCAATGCCGAAACTGTCCAGAACGCACAGAATTGCACGAGGCATGGGCATCTCCTCATTTGTCATTGCCGGTTCCACCCGAACCGGAGGGACGCCGTGAGCCGTTGCTCCCGGCGTTTGTCTTTCGCTTACGGCGCGATCCGGTCCACCACGCTCGGCCGGTCCTGAACGTCCGCGGCCAGACCGACCGTATAGGCCTTGCGCAGGGCAATCGCGGCTTCTTCCGCGTCCGCCTCGGTTTTCGCATGAACGATGGCAAGCGGCGCATCGGCATCAACCGTGTTGCCGACACCGGCCAGATCGGTGAGGCCAACAGACGGATCGATGACATCGGCGGCCGCCCGGCGGCCGCCGCCAAGGGCCACCACCGCGACACCAACCGCACGGGCGTCGACGCCGGTGACGACACCGTCCTGCTCCGCATAGACGGGAGCCTGGACCGGTGCCTTGGCGAGATAGAGTTCGCTCTTTTCCATGAAGTCGGCCGGGCCACCGAGGGCGTGCACCATCTGGGCGAATTTCTCAGCCGCCTTGCCGCTCTGGAACGCTTCGCGCATCATTTCCATGCCTGTGTCCGCCGTTGCGGCAATGCCGCCGGAGGCGAGCAGCTCACCACCCTGTGCCACGGTGACATCCCAGAGACGGTTGTCGATGGCGGTGCCCTTCAGGAAATTGACGGCGTTCTGCATTTCAACGGCATTACCGGCGGCAGACGCCAGCGGTTCATTCATGTCGGTCAGGAGCGCGGTGGTCATCAGACCGGCGCCATTGGCAACCAGCACCAGGCTTTCGGCAAGTGCCCGGGCCTCTTCAAGCGTGCCCATGAAAGCGCCCGTGCCCCATTTGACGTCGAGCACCAGGCCCTGAAGACCGGCGGCCAGCTTCTTCGACAGGATCGAGGCGGTGATGAGATCGATGCTCTCCACCGTGCCGGTCACGTCGCGAATGGCATAAAAGCGCTTGTCGGCGGGCGCCAGATTGCCGGTCTGGCCAATGACGGCGCAGCCGATTTCCTTGACGACCTTCTTGAACAGGATGTTGTCCGGCTGGGTCTGATAGCCCGGAATGCTGTCGAACTTGTCAAGCGTGCCGCCGGTATGGCCAAGACCACGGCCGGAGATCATCGGCACGGCCGCGCCGCAGGCGGCGAGCGCCGGGGCCAGCATCAGCGAGACATTGTCGCCAACCCCGCCGGTAGAGTGTTTGTCCAGAATCGGCGCGTCGATGCCCGTCCAGTCCATGACATCGCCGCTGTCGCGCATGGCCAGCGTCAGGGCGACACGTTCGTCGACGGTCAGCCCCTTGAAAAAGACCGCCATGGCGAGCGCGGCGACCTGGCCTTCGGTGACAGAACCGTCTGCGAGACCTTTCACGAAAAAAGCGATTTCCTCCGCGTCGAGCGTGCCCCCGTCGCGTTTCTTTCTGATGAGTTCCTGCGGCAGCATTTTGTTGTCCTTCTTGAAGCCGTCTCAGTAGCCGTGATGGGAATGGTCGACGATTTCCTGGCCCTCGATGGTGGAAACCAGGTCGTCCAAGAGACCGCTCGCGCCAAAGCGGAACGTGTGCGAGGAAACCCAGTTCTGACCCATGATCTTGTCAGCCAGCGCCAGATAGGCCGCTGCGTCTTCGGTGGTCCTGATGCCGCCGGCCGGCTTGAAGCCGATGACGCGCTCGGCGTCGTCGCGGCGGGCCTCTTCGATGGCAGTCAGCATGATTTCGGCCGCTTCCAGCGTCGCGTTGACCGGGACCTTGCCTGTGGAGGTCTTGATGAAATCCGCGCCCGCGCCAATGGCCACATTGGACGCCGCGTGGATCAGCAGCGGATCCTTGATCTCGCCGGTTTCCAGGATGACCTTCAGGATCGCCGGTTCCGGGATGGCCGCCTTGACGCGGATGATCTGTTCTTCGGCAAAGCCCTTGCGGCCGTCGCAAAAGGCCTTGTAGGGCATCACCAGATCGATCTCGTCGGCACCGTCGGCCAGTGCCTGCTTGGTTTCGGCAATCACCGCGTCGGTGTCTTCGCCGCCGTCCGGAAAGTTGACCACGGTGGCGACCTTGACGCCGGTGCCGGTCAGTTCCTTCGCGGCCTGGGCGACGAAGCGCGGCCAGACGCAGACAGCGGCGACAGCACCATGCGCATTGACCGTGCGCCCGGTCAGCTTGGTGATGTCTTCAGCCGTGCAATCGTCATTCAGGTTGGTCAGGTCAACGAGCCCGAGGGCCCGAATGGCAATTTCGATCATGTCGCTCATTCGCCAATCTCCTTCACAAAGGCCCGCACCAGCTCCTTCATGCGTTCCATGCCCTGAAGGGCAACCGCTTTTGTTTCGTCGTGGCTGAGAGCATGGGTCTGCATGCCCGCGCCGTAATTGGTGATGATCGACATGGCCGCCACCTTCATTCCCATGAAGCGCGCCATGATCACTTCCGGCACCGTCGACATGCCGACGGCATCGGCGCCGAGCAGCTTGGCCATGCGGATCTCCGCCGGGGTCTCGAAGGACGGGCCGGAGAACCACATGTAGACGCCCTCGGCGACCGGATCGCCGGTTTCTTCGGCAACCTTTTTCATAGCGGCGCGCAGCTCCGGATCATAGGCGGTGCTCATGTCCAGGAACCGCTTTTCGTCTTCCTCGCCGATCAGCGGGTTCTTGCCGGACCAGTTGATATGATCTGAGATCAGCATCGGCGAGCCGGGTGCCACTTCCTCGCGCAGGGACCCTGCGGCATTGGTCGCCAGCAGGATCTCGCAGCCGAGTTCCTTCAGGGTTTCGACCGGCGTGCGCATGACGGTCGGATCGCCGCCTTCGTAGTAATGCGCGCGTCCGGACAGGATCACCACCGGAACACCGGCCAGGGTGCCGGCGACCAGCTCGCTGGAATGGGAGGTAACGGTGGAGACCGGGAATTCGGTCAGGTGCGAATAGGGAATGCGGACGGCATCCTCGACTTCCTCGGCCAGAGCACCGAGGCCGGAGCCGAGGATCATGCCAATCTTGTAGGAACCCTTGCGGGCTGCGCGGACAATCTCCGCGCATTCACGGCCGTAACCACTCATCGAGGGTCAGTCCTTTTTGTGTTCGAGTTCAAAAGCGGCCGGCAGCAGCTCATCCATCGAGAAGCTGCGTTTGATGCCGTTCAAATCAGCGACATGGACAATGAGATCATCCGTGCCGAATTCCTTCAGCCTCTGGCGGCAGACGCCGCAGGGCGTGCACAGGGCAGCGTCGCCGACAACAACCGCCTCGGCAATCTCCCGGTAGCCGGCGGCGATCATGGCACTGACAGCCCCGCCTTCCGCGCAGACGCTGACCGGATAGGAAGCGTTTTCCACGTTGCAGCCGGTGAAGACCGTTCCGTCCGGCGCACGCAGAGCGGCGCCGACCAGAAAGTTGGAATATGGGGCATAGGCCCGCTTGCGGACAGTGCGAGCCGCTTCGAACAGGGCGTCCAGATCGCTCATGACCGCTCCTTCAGGTAGGGCACACCGGCCGCCTTGGGCGGGATCGCCTTGCCGATAAAGCCGGCAAGCAGGATCACGGTGAGGACATAAGGAAGCGCCTGGAACACCTGCAACGGCAGTTCGCCGATGACGGGGAACTCCACGCCCTGCATGCGGGTGCCGGAGGCATCCAGGAACCCGAACAGCAGGCAGGCGAACATGGCATTGACCGGCCGCCATTTGGCGAAGATCAGCGCCGCCAGCGCCATGAAGCCCTGACCGGCGGTCATGTTGACCCCGAAGCCCGAGCCAGCGGCGATGGAGAGATACGATCCGGCAAAGCCGCACAGCGCACCGCAGGCGATGACGGCGCGGTAGCGCAGCCACGTGACCGAGATGCCGGCCGTGTCGACGGCGGCCGGATTCTCACCAACGGCTCTGAGACGCAGGCCGAAGCGGCTGCGGAACAGCACCCACCAGGTCAGCGGCACCGCCAGGAACGCGCAATAGACCAGGAGATTGTGGCCCGAAAGGAGTTCGCTGTAGAGCGGACCGATCACGGGCACGTCGCGGAGCTGTTCGGCAAAGGGCCAGACGATTTCCCGGAAGCGTCCGCCTTCGGGCAGAGACGGTGTGCGCCCGCCCTGGCGGAACCAGGTCTGACCGAGCAGAGCCGTCAGGCCGGCGGCGAGGAAGTTGATGGCGACGCCCGAGACGATCTGGTTGCCGCGGTTGGTGATCGAGGCAAATCCGTGCAACAGGCCGAGGCCGATGGAGACCGCGATGCCCGCCAGCAGACCAAGCCAGGCATTGGCGGTGAGATAGGCCACCGCGCCGGCACCGAAGGCGGCCCCGAGCATCTTGCCTTCCAGGCCGATATCGACCACGCCGGAGCGTTCCGAGTATAGCCCGGCAAGACAGGCGAGCAGCAGCGGGGTCGACACGCGGACGGTGGAGTCGAGAATGAGGATGATGCTTTCAAACATGATCATGCCTCCTTCGCGGCAAGGGCCCGGGAGGGCGTGAACAGTCGTACGATCGTCGGCCGGAACATGTGTTCCAGCGCGCCGGCGAAGAGGATCACCAGACCCTGAATGACGATGATCATGTCGCGGGTGATGTTCGGCATTTCAAACGAGAGTTCCGCGCCGCCCTGATAGAGCATGCCGAACAGGATCGAGGCGAGAATGATGCCGACCGGATGGGCCCGGCCCATCAGCGCAACCGCGATGCCGACAAAGCCGTAGCCGGTGACGAAGTCGATCAAAAGCCGGTGCTGGGAGCCCATGATCTCGTTGATCGCCATCATGCCGGCAAGACCGCCGGAAATCAGCATGGTGATGATGATGGTACGCACCGGCGAGATACCCGCATAGACGGCGGCCGTCGCATTGGCGCCGAAGGAGCGGATCTCGTAGCCGAGCTTTGTGCGCCAGATCAGCAACCAGACCAGCACGCAGGCCGCCAGCGCCACGAAAAGCGACAGGTTGACCGGCGCGTAGCCGAAGCCGAAGGACGGGAACAGGTCATTGAGGAACGGCAGGCGGCCGGCTTCCTCGAAGGTCCGCGTCTCGGGCTGCATCGATCCCGGCTTTTTCAGCACGTTGGCCAGCAGATACACCATCAGGGAAAACGAGATGTAGTTGAACATGATTGTGGTGATGACCACATGGCTGCCGCGCTTGGCCTGCAGCCAGGCCGGGATGAACGCCCAGGCCGCACCGGCCACCGCGGATCCGACGATCGCGAAGGGCAGGATCACGTACCAGGGCACGTATTGATCAAGTGCAAGGCAGGCAAAGGCGACGCCGAGCCCGCCGATATAGGCCTGGCCTTCACCGCCGATGTTGAAAAGCCCGGCATGGAAGGCGACCGCCACGGCCAGCCCCGTGAAGATGAAGTTGGTGGCGTAGAACAGGGTGAAGCCGAAGCCTTCGGCATATCCGACCGAGCCCCAGATCAGGACCTTGACGGCATCGAGCGGGTTTTCCCCGATCAGGATCACCACCAGGCCGGACACCAGGAAGGCGGCAACCAGGTTCAAAAACGGTATCAGGCCGTAATCGACCCAGCGTGGAAGCTGACCGGCGCTCATCGGGCCCCTCCCTCAGCGGCATTCTTGTTGTTGTCTTCGACACCGGCCATCAAGAGACCGAGTTCGCCCTCTTCGGCATTGGCGCCGCGCTCGCCGACGATGCGACCGTCGAACATGACCAGCACCCGGTCGGACAGGGCCCGGATCTCGTCCAGCTCGACCGAGACCAGCAGGATGCCCTTGCCCTCGTCGCGCAATTCGACGATGCGGCGGTGAATGAACTCGATCGCGCCGATATCGACGCCGCGGGTCGGCTGGCCGACCAGCAGCACTTCCGGATCGCGCTCGATCTCGCGGGCAAGCACGATCTTCTGCTGGTTGCCGCCCGAGAAATTCGCGGTCTTCAGCATCGGGCTCGGCGGCCTGATGTCGTATTTCTCGATCTCGGCAACCGCGTTTTTCCTGATCGCGGCAAGGTCCATCAGCCAGCCTTTGGAATAGGCCGGATCACGGTGATAGCCGAGAATGGAGTTCTCGTATTCGGCAAAGCTGTTGATCAGGCCCATGCGGTGCCGGTCTTCCGGCACGTGGCCCATGTTCTTGGCGCGCATGTCGGCGGCATCGAGCGTGCTGGTGCCAAGATCAATGGTCTCGCCGTTGATCTTGAGCGTGCCCTTTGTCGCGCGGCGAATGCCGGAGAGTGTTTCGAGCAGCTCCGACTGGCCGTTGCCGGAGACCCCGGCAATGCCGACGATCTCGCCGGCACGCACGTTGAAGGACACATCCTTGACCACCTGGACGCCCCGGCTGTCGGTCACCGTCAGGTTCTCGACCTCCATCACCGGCGCCTTGGCCTCGGCGGGTTTCTTGTCGACCCTGAGGAGAACGCTGCGGCCGACCATCAATTCGGCGAGCTCTTCCATCGAGGTGTTTTTGGTTTCGCGCGTCGCCACCATCTCGCCGCGGCGCATGACGGAGACCGTGTCGGTCGCCGCCATGATTTCGCGCAGCTTGTGGGTGATCAGGAGGACCGTCTTGCCTTCGTTTTTCAGGACCTCGAGGATCTTGAAAAGGTGATCGGCTTCCGCTGGGGTCAGCACGCCGGTGGGTTCGTCCAGGATCAGCACCTCGGCGCTGCGGTAGAGCGCTTTCAGGATTTCCACGCGCTGCTGCAGGCCGACGGGAAGGTCCTGGATCAGCGCGTCCGGGTCGACGCGCAGCTCGTATTCCTCTTCCAGCCGCTTCAGCTCGGTGCGCGCCCGCGCAAGCCCGCCGGAGAGCATCTGGCTGTCTTCCGCGCCCAGCACCACGTTCTCCAGCACGGAGAAATTGTCGACCAGCATGAAGTGCTGGTGCACCATGCCGATGCCGAGGCCGATGGCAGCCTTGGAATCGGGAATGATCACCTTGTTTCCATTGACAAGGATGTCGCCGTCGTCGGCCTGGTAAAAGCCGTAGAGGATCGACATCAGGGTCGACTTGCCGGCGCCGTTCTCGCCGATGATCCCGTGAATGGACCCTTTTCCGACAACAAGGTCGATGTCCTTGTTGGCGTGAACCGATCCGAAGCGCTTGTTGATCTTGCGCAGTTCAATTGCCGGCGTGTCGCTCATGCGCTCCCCCAGGCCTGACTGTTCTTGCGTGTCATTATTGTTGCCCCTTGGTCGATGCCGTGCCGTCGGCCTGTCCTGATCAGAAAGGACAGGCACCTTCGGTAACAACATCATGAACCTTGATGGTTCCCGCGGAGATCCCGGCAACTGCCGTCTCCGCGGCTGCTTTCATCTCCCCGGTGATGAGGTCCTTGTTGTTGTCGTCAAGGACCCAGTCCATGCCCCCCTCGGCGAGCCCCAGCACCTGAATGCCTGGCTCGAACTTGCCGTTCGCCGCAGACTGGAAACTGTCAAAAACCGCGTTGTCGACGCGTTTGCGGATCGAGGTCAGCACCTGGCCCGGATGCAGGCCGTTCTGATTGCTGTCCGTGCCCATGCCAAGCACACCCGCGTCGGCCGCCGCCTGCAGCACGCCAATGCCCGTGCCGCCGGCCGCCTGGAGGACGACATCCGCGCCGCGACGGATCTGGCCCCGTGCCAGCTCGCCGCCACGCACCGGGTTGGCAAAGGCCGCCGGCGTGTCACCGGTCATGTTGAACAGGACCTTGATGTCCGGATTGGCTGCCAGCGCGCCCTGCTTGTAGCCGCACAGGAAGCGCTGGATGATCGGGATATCCATTCCGCCGACAAAGCCCACCGTGCCGGACTTGGACGCCATGGCCGCCAGCAGGCCGCCGACATAGGCGCCCTCATGTTCCTTGAAGACGTAGGAACGCACGTTCGGCTGATCGACGACCATGTCGACAATCGCAAAATCGGTCTCCGGAAATTCCGGAGCGACCTGTCCCAATGCATTGGCCTGGTTGAAGCCGATAGCCACCACCGGCGCATTGCCGCGCGAGGCGAAATTGCGCAGGGCCTGCAGGCTCTGGGCGTCCCGTTCCAGGGTAAATTCGTCGACCTTGCCGCCGGTTTCCTCCTGAAAGCGCGTGACACCGTTAAAAGCGCTCTCGTTGAAGGAGCCGTCGAACTTGCCGCCGACAGAATAGACGATGGCCGGATCCGCGGATGCGGTTCCGGTGCCGAGTACCGCCGCAAACACGGCAGCAGATAGCAATGACTTGAAGCGGATCATGGCGTGCCCCGCGGAATGGCTGGCGGAAGGGTCTGGGAAGAACCTCCGCGCCCATGGGCGCGGAGGTTCGAAAGGTGGATCAGTTCGGGCAGGATTCGTCGCTCATGTAGTCATGAACAACGATTTCGCCGGAAATGATCTTCTGGGTCGCTTCTTCGACCTTGGCCTTCATCTCGTCGGTGACCAGCTCGGCATTGTTGTCGTCAAGCGCCCAGTCAACGCCGCCTTCCTGCAGGCCGAGAACTTCGAATCCCGAGGACCAAGTGTCGTTTTCAGCGTCTTCGAATGCCTGGTAGACGGCAATGTCCACGCGCTTCAGCATGGAAGAAAGCACCGAACCCGGGTGCAGACCGTTCTGGTTGCTGTCCACGCCGATGCCGAGCTTGCCGGCGTCGGCGGCAGCCTGAAGCACACCGATGCCGGTGCCGCCGGCCGCGTGATAGACAACGTCCGCACCGCGGTCGAACTGGGACTTGGCCAACTCGCCGCCCTTGACCGGATCGTTCCAGGCCGCGCCGGTGGTACCGGTCATGTTTTCGAAGACTTCAGCGTTCGGGTTCGCGGCCATGACGCCCTGCTTGTAGCCGCAGGCGAACTTGCGGATCAGCGGAATGTCCATGCCGCCGACAAAACCGACCTTGCCGGTTTCGGACGCCATCGCGGCGAGCATGCCGACGATGTAGGAGCCTTCATGTTCCTTGAACAGGATCGAGCGCACGTTCGGCAGGTCGACGACCATGTCGACGATGGCGAACTGGGTGTCCGGGAATTCCTTGGCGACCTTTTCAACCGCGTTGGCCTGGGAGAAGCCGATCGCGACGATCGGGTTCATGCCGCGCTTGGCGAAGTTGCGCAGGGCCTGCTCACGCTGGCTGTCGTTCTGGATTTCGAAGTCGCGGTATTCGATGCCGGTGTCTTCCTTGAACTTTTCGGCACCGGTATAAGCGGCTTCGTTAAACGACTTGTCGAAACGGCCACCCAGATCGTAGAGCACAGCCGGCTTGGTGTCCGCCGCTGCAGCACCTGCGACCGAGAAGGCCAATCCGGCAAGCGCCGTACCAATGGTTAGAAACTTTTTCACTTGATGTCCTCCGACATGCGGGGGCCCGCCTTTGCGGCCGGCCCGTTTCCCCTCGAGACCCAGCCGCGTCATGCGGACTGTGCCAGCTGCAATCCGGCCCGTGCCCTCAGAGCCCTCGCGAGGGTCTCGTCGGTCACAAGGTCGGTAATGACACCGGTGCGCAGAGCGGCAAGGGTTGCGTCCACCTTGCTCTCTCCGCCCACCAGCGCAATCACGCGGCGCCCGCGCACTTCGTCGAAGTGCAATCCGACGGCGCAATCGCCGAGCGGATCGGGTGCCAGACTTCCTTCCAGCGTCAGGAACCGGCCCATCAAATCACAGACCGCGCCGCCCGACAGCAATTCTTCCTGTTCTTTCTTCGAAATCATGCCCCGCTGCACCAGGTGGCCCTCGTTCTCGACCGAGCCGATGCCGATCAGGAAGGCTTCCGACTGCCGTGCGCGCGCCATCAGGTCCTGGACGCTGCGCTGGGTCAGGAACATCGCCTTCTCGTCCTGGTTTTCCGCGAAGTAGGGAACCGGCAGATAATAGCCGATGCCGCCGGTGCGCTCCTGCATCTTCTGGACGATGTCATAGGGGTTGGCGGCGAGCGTACGGGTCAGCGAGCCGCAGATCGACATGATCTCCAGGTCCGGGCGCGCGATTTTGGGCAGGCTTTCGACCGCAGCCGTCAATGTCCGGCCCATGCCGACGCCGAGCCGGGTAACGCCGGAGCCGCCCAGGAGCCCGGACAGGAATTGCGAGGCAGAAACCGCGACGGCTCGCAGGGCGCTGTCGTCGTCACCACCGCCGAGGTCGGGCGCGATGATGCAGTTGGTCAGGTTGAAACTCTGGGTGAGCTCTTTTTCCAGCTCCAGGCATTCCATCGGACGGCCGTCGATCTGGAATTTCACGAAGCCGGATTTCTGGGCATGGGCAATCAGCCGGTGTACCTTGGCCGGCGACACGCCCAGCTGGGAAGCGATCTCGCCCTGCGTGCGGCCGCCCACAAAGGACAGCCATGCCGCACGTATGGCCATATAGGATGTCCAGTCGTCGTCGCGCGCCTGCATACTGCGTCGCACCTTCCCCTCTTCCGATGCGCCGGCTTTTCCGGCACGATCGGCATCACCTCAGCCCTCTTGCGGGACTTCCGAATTCCGGATCCTCCCGAGGAGTCCGAAAAATTCTTCACTTAGTGAGAATTTCTTCAGATCATGACCAGCCCCGGCGCCGCCGTCAACTAAAAAAACTGCCGATTTTCTGGCCGATTGCTGCATTTCTGGGCGGCAGAAGCGACTTGATACGACTTCTGGGTGGCGGAAATTCCTGCCTAGACATGCCTTCATTTTGTGCAAAACCGGCAAATCCTGCCCATCTCCACGGCAGTTTTTTCCCAGACGGCCGCAGATTGCGAAGTCCCGATTTGCGCACTCAGTACTCTTTTTTTCCCATTTGCCGGCACCCACCAGCGCCAAAGGCGACGTTCACACGGATCTCGAAACAGGCAAATCCGGTGCGACATCAAAAAATATTGTCCCGCCTTGGGGACACAAAATGCCACGCAAAAACAATAAGCTTACGTGAAAGTAAGGGAACGTTGACGTTACGGCAGAAAATTGCGCGCTGGCATTTACCAGCCGGAAACACCATCTGTGGATAGGATATGCACTCCGTGCACTTTCGTTTTGCCGTGCAAGGAGAATTACGTTACGTTTGGCATGTAGCTTGCTAAGTAAAACTTCAAGCTCAAGCAAGGCGTTCAGCAACGCCTAAGTAGGAATCACGAGAAACGAAAAGATAAGGAATTCAACGACAAAATAAACAGGGGAGACGTGGCAACTGAGTCGAAAGGCTCGAATAAGGAGAAACCCATGCGTCTCGACATAACAAAGAAACACTGTGCATCGACAATAACGACAATACTGTCGCTTTGCTTCGCGGCCATCATCTTCGCCGCACCAGCCACCGCCCGGGACTTCCGGCCGGTCCAGCTCGCGTCGACCACCTACAGTTACGACCCCGCAAATGAAGTGGATGTCGAACTTGTCCTGGCCGTCGACATCTCCCAATCCATGGACACCGAAGAACAGGAAGTGCAGCGCGCCGGCTATGTGGCCGCCCTGACATCCCGCGAGTTCATTGACGCCATCGAGGTCGGCCCGATCGGCCGTGTCGCCGTGACCTATATGGAATGGGGCGGCGTGGACGAGCATTTCATCGTCGCCGAATGGACTGTGATCCAGGACGAGGCCTCCGCCGCGCATTTTGCCTCCAAGATCGCGGAAGCCCCGCTGCGCCAGGTCCAGCGCACCTCGATTGCCTCTGCGCTGGAGAAATCCGTACATATGGTCCAGAACAACAAGTATATGGGCCTGCGCCAGGTGATCGACATTTCCGGTGACGGTCCGAACAACCAGGGCGGTTCCGTAACCGACATGCGCGACCGGATGGTGGCCGCAGGCGTGACCATCAACGGTCTTCCGCTGATGATGAAGTCCAACAAGAACACCTGGCAGGCCATGCTCAACCTCGATCACTATTACGAGGATTGCGTCATCGGCGGCCCGGGCTCCTTTGCCATTCCGGTGCGCAGCCAGGAAGGCTTTGCCGACGCGATCCGCATGAAACTGGTCATGGAAATCGCCGGCCTGCACCTGCCGGAACCCGATCCTTATTTCCAGCGTGTTGCGGGGCGCGAACCGATCCGCTGCAACCTCTTCGACTAAGCCTGACAGCAGTTTCTCCTTAGACTGCCGCGCTCCCGGCCGGAGCGCGGCTTTTTCTTTGCCTGTAGCTCCTGGATCTGAGAACAAATTTCTCACTCCATCCTGCGCATCTTTCTTTGCTAAAAGCGCTTTGAGCGGCTAATACCAAACAAACTGAACGGGAACTGACCTGACTATGCCTGGAGACAGTGCGGCGAGCGGCAGACTGCGTGGCGACCGGGGTGCCATGCGGACACAGCGCTCCGGAAAAACGGTCTCCACACCCGGCCTTCGCTGACCTGTTCCGACCTGCCGGACGGTGTTGCCGTCTTGCCGACATCTGGAACAAAGTCATCAGACGGCTTCCTATTTTTGGCGGTTGGTATAAACACCTCCTGCCCCTGTTGCAGTTGCCAAAGAGGATCGCCGATGCCCGACACGCCTACCCTTGCGCTTGTCGCCCACGATGCCAAGAAGGACGTTATGGTGGAATTCGTCCGGCGCCACAGGGAAAAACTAGTCGATTTTGACCTGGTCGGGACCGGCACCACGGGCGGCCGCATTCTTGACGCCTGCCCTGAGCTTAAATTAAAACGATTGAAAAGCGGTCCGCTAGGTGGCGACCAGCAGATCGGCGCCATGATCTGCGAAGGCAAACTGCAGGGCCTGATCTTCTTCGTCGACCCGTTGTCGCCAATGCCGCATGACGTTGACGTCAAGGCTCTGATGCGACTGGCCCTGGTCTATGACATGCCGATGGCGCTCAATCCGTCGACCGCGGACATCCTGCTGCGCTCCGCCCGCCTGAAAGGCCTCAAGACAACGTCTGAAACACCTGAAGTGAACGCGCTTATCTCATGAGTTTTTCGACCCGTTCCAAATCCTTCGCCTATCCGGTCCTGGTCGCCGATATCGGCGGTACCAACGCCCGGTTCGCCCTGGTCGAAGGACCCAACACGCCGACCCGCATGAGCGGCAAGACAGCCACGGCCCACCATCACAACATCTACTCCGCTATCCGCAAAGTGGTCATGAAAAGCGCGGATCCCAAGCCACGCACGGCCATCATCGCGGTTGCCGGCCCGGTCACCGGCGACCGGATCCCCCTGACCAATGCCGACTGGGTGATCAAGCCGCTGAGAATGATATCCGATCTCGGGTTTGAAGAGGTCATCGTCCTCAATGATTTCGAGGCCCAGGCCCTCGCCCTTCCGGGCTATCACGGCGAAGACATCGAGCAGGTTGGCCAGGGCGTGGTGCGCGAGGAAAGCGCCAAGTTCGTGCTTGGGCCCGGCACGGGGCTCGGCGCCGCCGCTATGATCTATACCTCCAAAACCTGGATACCGTTGCCCGGTGAAGGTGGCCACGTCGAGCTCGGCCCGGTTTCAAAGGAAGACATCAAAATCTGGCCGCATATAGAGCGGGTTGGCGGTCGCCTTGGTGCCGAGCAGATCCTGAGTGGCACAGGTCTGCCCCGCCTGGCCCGCGGCGTTGCGGCATACATGAATTGCGAGCGCCAGTTCGAGACGGCCGCAAGCATCACCAAGGCAGCAGAAGACAACGATCCGGTGGCGGTGAAAACGCTGGAGGTCTTTGCCAGGGGCCTCGGCCGCGTGGCCGGCGATTTTGCCCTTACCGTCCTGGCACGCGGCGGTGTCTATCTCACCGGCGGTGTTACGCCCCGGATCACGCGCTTCCTGACCGACGGCGGTTTCCGCGAGGCTTTCGAATCCAAGGCGCCGCATGAGGAGCTGATGGCCAAGATCCCGACCTTTATCGTCCGCCACCCGGACCCGGCGCTTGAGGGCCTCGCCTCGTTTGCGCGCAGCCCGGATGCCTTCGCGGTTGATATGCAGGGCCGACAGTGGAAGGCGGCCCTAGCCTGATCCAGCCATGACCACCGCCTCGACCTTCGGAACCGCGCTGCCGATCGACGGTGTCCTGCCGGCGCTTCTGGCCGCGCTGGATCAAGGTCCCAACGCGGTGCTGGTGGCCGAACCCGGCGCGGGCAAAACCACACGCGTGCCGTTGGCGCTCTTAAATGCCGGCTGGCGCGGCGACGGCAAGATTCTGGTTCTGGAACCCCGCCGGCTTGCGGCGCGCGCCGCCGCCCGGCGCATGGCGTCCGAACTCGGCGAGAAGCCCGGCGAGACCGTCGGCTACCGGGTGCGCATGGAGACCAGGGTCAGCGCCAGGACCCGGATTGAGGTGATCACCGAAGGCGTGTTCACCCGGCTGATCCTGGACGACCCGGAGCTCACCGGCGTTGCCGCGATCCTCTTCGACGAATTCCACGAACGCTCGCTCGATGGCGATCTCGGGCTAGCCCTGGCGCTCGACGTTCAGGCCGCACTGCGCGACGATCTCAGGCTCCTGCCCATGTCAGCGACGCTGGACGCTGCCGGCATTTCAAAGCTCCTGGGCGATGCGCCCGTCATCGAGAGCAAGGGCCGCAGTTATCCGGTCGAGACGCGTTATCTCGGCCGAGCACCGCAGGAGCGGATCGAACCGCAGATGGTACGGGCGATAAGACAGGCCGTTGCCGAGGAGACCGGCTCGGTGCTGGTGTTCCTGCCCGGCCAGGGCGAGATTCGGCGCACCGCCGAAATGCTCGACGGCAAGCTGCCCGCCAATTGCCTGGTCGCGCCGCTCTTTGGAGGCCTTGAGGCAAAAGCCCAGGACGCCGCCATCCGGCCCGCCACCGACGACCAGCGCAAGATCGTGCTGTCGAGCGCCATTGCCCAAACCTCGCTAACGATCGAGGGTGTGCGCGTCGTCATCGACAGCGGCCTCGCTCGCGTGCCGAGATACGAACCGCAGACCGGACTGACCCGGCTGGAAACCGTGCGGGTGTCTCGCGCGTCCGCCGACCAGCGACGTGGCCGCGCGGGCCGGACCGAGCCCGGCATCTGTTACCGGCTCTGGGACGAAGCCCAGACCGCCGCCCTGCCCCAAGCCGAGTCTCCGGAAATCCTTGAAGCTGATCTGACCGGCCTGGTGCTGGACCTTGCCGCCTGGGGCACATTCGATCCGGCCGATCTCACCTTCGCCGAGCCGCCGCCACAAGCCGCCTGGACGGAAGCGAAGACCCTGCTGCAGGACCTGCACGCTCTCGACGGCACCGGCCGCCTGACGGAGGACGGCAAGGCGCTGGCGAAACTGCCGCTGCATCCGCGCCTGGCGCATATGGTGATCGAGGGGGCTGCGCGCGGTCTCGGCCACACCGCCGCGCTGATCGCGCTGCTGCTCTCCGAACCGGGTCTTGGCGGCCGCGATCCGGATCTGCGCGCGCGCCTTCAAAGCCTCAGGAATGACAAGAGCCAACGGGCGAAGGACGGCCGTCAGCTGGCCGAACGCTGGCTGAAACAGGCGGGCGGTGCAGGCAAAGACTTCGACCCGGAATGCGCCGGTCTGCTTCTGGCCCTTGCCTATCCGGACCGGGTTGCCCAGCAACGCGGCCAGACCGGCCGGTTCCGGCTGGCCAATGGACGCGGCGCGGAACTGGAACCTCAGCACGGCCTGGCGCGCGAACCGTTCCTGACCGTTGCCGACATCCAGGGCAAGGCCGCCAGCGGCCGCATCCAGCTGTGCGCACCGATCTCGATGGAAGAGATCGAGGAGCTGTTTGCGGCGGACATCACCGATGAAGACGAGGTGCAGCTGACCGGCGACGGGGCGCTGAAGGCCCGGCAAGTCAGACGCTACAGGTCGGTCGAGCTGAAATCCCGGCAAATCCAGTCTGCGGATCCGGAGGCTGTGGAACGGGCCTTGATCACCGAAATCCGACGGCGCGGCGTTGCCCGTCTTCCCTGGAGCAAGGACCAGCTGCGACTGAAAAAGCGCATCGCCTATGCGCGCGCAAATGGCGCCGAGGATCTGCCGGATCTGTCCGATGCCGCGTTGACCGAGAACCTCGAAAGCTGGCTGCAGCCTTATCTGGCGGGCTGCACAAGTCTCAATGGCATCGACGCGGCCCTGCTGGGCAACGCCCTGGCGGCACTTTTGCCCTATGACGCCTCGGCCCGGTTGGACACGCTGGCCCCGTCCCATTTCACCGCACCGACCGGCAGCAAGGTGCCGATCGACTATGGCGCGGCGGCCGGTCCGACCCTGTCGATCCGCGTGCAGGAACTGTTCGGATTGAGAGACCACCCCAGCGTCTGTGACGGGAGATTGCCGCTGATCCTCGAGCTGCTCTCGCCAGCGCAGCGGCCGATCCAGATCACGAAAGACCTGCCCGGCTTCTGGGCGGGGTCCTGGTCGGATGTGAAAGCCGACATGAAGGGCCGCTACCCCAAACACCCCTGGCCGGACGATCCGACCATCGCGGAGGCGACCCGGCGGGCGAAGCCGCGGGGGGCGTGACGTAATTTTGATTGTCGGGAATTGGTGGCCGATCCTTCGAGACGGCGCTCAAGCGCCTCCTCAGGATGACGCTGAATAAGGGGGGAGGTTTCAGCCGCCGCAACACCCAACAACGTCATCCTGAGGAGGACCGCCAGGTCCGTCTCGAAGGATCGGCTGTTTGCCTCAGACAGTTTCCTTGCCCATCGCGGGTGAACGAACCCGAGAGAGCGGTGAAAATGGCTTGCCCTCCAACCAAACTTGCCTACGATCCGACGCTTGGTCGCGACTTAGAAGTCGTGCTTCGAAAGATGTTTGCATCAAAGATCATTGAAAAACTTCACATGAGAAATCTTTTTGTCCTCTTTTTGATGTTTCTAGGTTTAGTCAGTTCGGCGCATGGCTCCGGCTCCATGAGCCAGCAGGAAGCCATCCGAATAAGCTCGGAGATGATGTCAGAGCTGGAACGAATACACGTTCGTTTAATGGATCTACTCGAAACGCAGGACATTGTTGACCGCCAACCCGAGCTGACCAAAATCAGCCGGGAACTCGAGAAAATTCAAATCCCGTTCCTAACTGCACTGAAATTGGATGACGAGGTCAAATCAACAGAGAACCAGGCTCAAAGGCAAAAATCGTATCTGCGGGAGCTTTGGAAATGTCAAAAGTCAGTTTCCAAACTTGCAAGATTTTCCGAACTGATCGTGCAGCCGGAAGTTCGTTTCCGCACTCCAAGCCTCATTCAAAAAATCTACTTTGATTTTTTGAGCATAAGTGAAGACTGCAGGTATCAGCTTGGCAAACAGCCGTCTCCTGGTCTCACAACACCTGCTGAAGTTTATCAGGCCTACTTAGAAGTCATGCAGCGCGTCCTCCTGGAAATGAAGGACCTGGATGATCCGAGTTTCTTGGCAGAGACCAAGTCGGACCCAAAGGAGTGGTTTTTCTTCAAGGAAAAAATGTATTGGCGCTTATATGCGGAAAACAGCTGGGATCTCCAACAGCTCTACGCAATAACATTCGAGATGAGTTTGCGCTCAAAAGACTACCGCCAGCAGGTGCAAGCGCTCAGCGCCTGTCAGTCGATGCATGGATCTTACCGGCAACTGGTTGATAAATTCGCCCTGGCCTTGGCGTTCGATCACCAGACCCTTTTCACGGAATCATCCCTGAACCGGCTCCTCACAAAGTTCGCTGAGTGTGAACGGGAGTTGGCTAGCCAAAGCGCTAAAGGACTTAGCAAATCGCAATAAACTTGCGAGAACTGCAGCAGCGCAGATCGTCCGTCAAACGCTCGACGGCATCCTCTCAATTCTCATCTCGGCCAAGCAACGCGCGAACCGGAACCGGAGAGCCATTTATCCCTGAAACAGCTCAAGGACATCGGCGCCCCGATCCCGGATCTTCGCTTGGCTGCGTCCGGAATGACCGCGGTGTGATTATGCAGACCGACTGCTACACCCTCAATCGTCCGACGCGGCGACCAGGCTGGCGTTGCCGCCGGCCGCGGCCGTGTTGATCGAGACGACCTGTTCCAGCGCGAACCTTGTCAGGTAGGACGGGCCGCCGGCCTTCGGGCCGGTGCCGGAGAGACCGGAGCCGCCGAAGGGCTGGGTGCCGACAACCGCGCCGATGGTGTTGCGGTTGACATAGACGTTGCCGACGGAAAGCCGGTCGACGACCTTCTTCACCGTGGCATCGATGCGGCTGTGCACGCCGAGCGTCAGGCCGTAGCCGGTGCCTGCGATCTGGTCGAGCACCTTGTCGAGATCCTTGGCTTTGTAGCGCACCACATGCAGCACCGGACCGAAGACCTCGCGGGTCAGGGCCTCGGCCTTGTCGAGCTCGATGATATGCGGAGCGACCCAGGAGCCGTTGGCGAGCTTGCCTTGCGGCGTCTGACCGGCAAAGCGCAGTTTCTGGCTCTCTTTCATATCCTCGATATGCGCGAGAATGCCGTCGCGGGCTTCGTCGTCAATCACCGGGCCGATATCCGTTGACGGCAGCCGCGGGTCGCCGAGGGAAAGTTCCTTTGCCGCGCCTTCGAGCATGGCCAGCAGGCTGTCGGCGACATCTTCCTGAACATAGAGTATGCGCAGGGCCGAACAGCGCTGGCCGGCGGAGCGGAAGGCCGACATCATGACGTCGTCGCAGACCTGCTCGGGCAGCGCAGTCGCATCGACGATCATGGCGTTGATGCCGCCGGTTTCCGCGATCAAGGGCACGATCGGGCCACGCTTGGTCGCCAGCGTGCCGTTGATTGCCCAGGCGGTCTCGGTGGAGCCGGTGAAGGCAACGCCCGCCACCGCCGGATGGGAGGTCAGCGCCGCGCCGACATCGCCCTCACCCGGCAGCAGGTAGAAGGCGTCTTCCGGAACACCGGCCTGATACATCAGCTTGGCGGTCTCATAGGCAATCAGCGGCGTCTGTTCCGCCGGCTTGGCGACAACAGCGTTGCCGGCCAGGAGCGCCGCGCTGATCTGGCCCAGGAAAATCGCCAGCGGAAAGTTCCAGGGAGAGATGCAGACAAAGACGCCACGGCCGCGGTGGCGGTAGCGGTTTTCCTCACCCGTCGGGCCAGGCATCAAACGGCCTTCGCCGAATTGCGCGCGCGCCTCGGCGGCATAGTAGCGGCAGAAATCAACCGCTTCACGGATTTCGGCAATGCCGTCCGTCAGGCATTTGCCGGCCTCCATGGAAAGGATCATCATCAGCCGGTCGCGGTGTTCCTCCAGAAGGTCACCGACCTTGTCGAGCGCGGCGGCGCGCTCCTCGACCGGACGGCGCGACCAGGCCTCGAAGCCCTTGCGGGCGTTTTCAATGGCCTTGTGCGCGGTGTCCTTGTCGGCGAAGCGGACCGTGCCGACCCTGGTGCTGCCGTCCATCGGCGCGAACACCGGGTTGGCGTCGCCGACCGCTTTCAGTCCGGCGCCTAGCGGGCCGGCTTCGGTGAAAGGAGCGGTTGTCTTGGCCATGCCAGTGGTCAGAAGATTGCGTTCTGCTGCCCAGCCGAATTCGATGCCGTCGGAATTGTCGCGGCTGGCGCCGTAAAGCTCCTTCGGCAGCGGGATCGAGCGGTTGACCGCGTGGTGGCCGTTGTCGAGCAGTTCGGCGGGCCGCTTGAGCAGATTTTCCGTTGGCACGGAGGCGTCACCGACAATGGTGACGAAGGAGGAGTTGGCACCGTTTTCAAGAAGACGGCGCACCAGATAGGCCAGGAGATCCTTGTGACCGCCGACCGGGGCGTAGATGCGGCAGGGGAACTTGTCCCGCTCGACCACGGATTTGTAGAGGCTCTCGCCCATGCCGTGGAGGCGCTGGAACTCGTAACCCTCGGCCTTGCCACCGGCGAGCTCGATGATCTGGGCGACGGTGAGCGCGTTGTGGGTGGCGAATTGCGGATAGAGCACATCGCGGGCCGCCAGCATGCGCTTGGCGCAGCACAGATAGGAGAGGTCGGTCGCCGCCTTGCGGGAAAAGACCGGATAATTGTCCGCGCCGCCTTCCTGGGCGTGCTTGATTTCCGTGTCCCAATAGGCGCCCTTGACGAGGCGTACCATCAGCTTGCGATTGGTCTTGCGGGCGGCCTTGACCAGCCAGTCGATCACATGAACGCCGCGCTTCTGATAGGCCTGGACCGCGAGGCCAAAGCCGTCCCAGCCTTCGGTGACCGGGTCGTTCAAGAGCATGGCGATGACGTCGAGCGAGATTTCGAGGCGATCGGCCTCTTCCGCGTCGACGGTGAAGTTGAGATTGCGGTCCTTGGCCATCTGCACCAGTTCGCGCAGCTTCGGCAGCAGCTCGTCACGCACGCGCTCGCCATTGACGGCCTCGTAGCGCGGATGCAACGCCGACAGCTTGACGGAGATGCCCGGACGTTCGGGAAGCTTCTTGTCGCCCGCGGATTTGCCGATCGCCTCGATGGCCTTGGCATAGGACTGGAAATAACGCTCGGCGTCTTTTGCGGTGCGCGCACCCTCGCCCAGCATGTCGTAGGAGTAGCGGTAGCCCTTGGCTTCCTGGGCCCTGGCACGTTCGAGCGCCTTCTGGATGGTCTCACCCAGAACGAACTGGTGGCCGAGCAGCTGCATCGCCTTGCGGGTCGCCACCCGCACGGTCGGCATGCCCATGCGCTTGACCAGGCTGGAGAGGATCGATTGCGGCGTGTCGCCCGGGTGCAGCAGGCGGGAGGTGACGCCCAGCGCCCAGGAGGAGGCGGAGACCAGCCAGGTGTCGGATTTCGGACCGGACGGATCGTCGAACCGGGCCGCGGCAAGCTTGTCCTCGATCAGCTTGTCGGCGGTCTTGGCATCCGGCACCCGCAGGAGCGCCTCGGCAAGCACCATCATGGCAAGGCCTTCGCGGGTGGTCAGGCCGAATTCGCGCATGAAGTCCTCAACACCGCCAAGGCCGACCTGAACGGAGCGCATGTCCTCGATGTAACCGCGGGCGCGCTGGTCGATCAGTTTCTCGACCACCGGATCGCCCTTGGCCTCTTTCAGAAGCGCTTCGACAAGCGGCTTGTCGTCCGGGGCATAGGCCGCACGGAACGGCTCGAGATCGGATGTTTCAAATGTCTTCATGGCTGCAGACGTTGCGGTCATGAGAGCCTCCCAAAGTGGCCGCGCGCGGCCGTGTCACTAGATTTCCCTAAAATATCCCATCTGGATGGCCGATTTCCCCTGTTTTTCACGCCTTAAACCGTGTATTTTCAGGCGAAAATTCAAATTTGAAAGAATTTTCACTATGCTCGATGCGATAGACCGGCGGATTCTGAGGGTCCTTCAACAGGATGGCCGCATCACCAACACCGATTTGTCGGAACGGATCAGCCTGTCGGCGACCGCGACGGCTGAACGCATGAAGCGGCTGGTGCGGGACGGCTATATCGAACACTTCTCCGCCAGCCTCGACCCAAAGAAGGTCGACCGGGGCCTGCTGGTGTTTGTCGAAATCCGGCTGGAGCGGACTTCGCCGGAGATTTTCGATGCTTTCAAGATCGCCGTGGAACGCTCCCCCGACGTGTTGGAATGCCACATGGTGGCCGGTGGTTTTGATTATCTGATGAAAAGCCGGGTCAAGGACATGGAAGCCTATCGCGCGTTTCTGTCCGACGTGGTGCTGACCTTGCCGGGCGTGCGCGAAACACACACCTACGCGGTCATGGAGGAAATCAAGGACACCCACATCCTGCCGGTCTAGCGCTGCTTGATCACAATGTTCACAAAGCCTTGTCTTGACCGTGCGATGCACCCTGCGCGAGGGATCAGGATCGGCCATGCCCCGACACCGAGGACTTTTCCATGACACGACGTTTCGCCGCCACGCTTGGTCTTCTTGGAACCCTGCTCCTGCCACTTCCCGGCACGGCGCAGGAAACGGATCCGGCAACCTCCCAGGAATGGCAAAGCGTGCTGGAAGAGGCCAGGGGCCAGACCGTCTATTTCCACGCCTGGGGCGGCGAGCCGCGCATCAATGCCTATATCGGCTGGGCCGCCCGGGAAGTGGAACGCGATTTCGGCGTCCGGGTGATCCACGTCAAGGTCAGCGACACCGCCACGGTCGTTTCCCAGGTGCTGGCGGAAAAATCCGTCGGCAAGGCCTCCGGCGGGGCGGTCGATCTCATCTGGATCAACGGCGAAAATTTTGCCGCGATGAAGGAACAGGGCCTGCTCGCGGAGCAGGGCTGGGCCGAGACCCTGCCCAACTGGCGCTATGTCGACGTGGAAAACAAACCCACGGTGAGCGTGGATTTCACGGTGCCGACGGATGGTCAGGAAAGCCCCTGGGGCATGGCCAAGCTGGTGTTCATGTATGACAGCGCCCGGCTCGACACGCCCCCGGCAACGCTCCAAGCGCTCCTCGACCACGCCAAGGCCCATCCCGGCCGGTTCTCTTATCCGCAACCGCCGAATTTTTATGGCACGACCTTTTTGAAACAGGTTCTGGTGAGCACCGTCGAAGACAAGGCCGCCCTTTCCAGACCGGTCGACGATGCCGACTTCGAGGCGCTGACTGCGCCGCTGTTTGCCTACCTGGACGACTTGCACGGGTCTTTGTGGCGGCAGGGTGAGGCGTTTCCTCAGAATGCCTCGCACATGCGCCAGCTGCTCGCGGACGGCGAACTCGACATCGCCTTTTCCTTCAATCCGGGCGATGCCGCAGGGGCCATCGCCAATGGCGAACTGCCGCCCAGTGTGCGCACCTTCGTGCTGGATGGCGGCACCATCGGCAACACCCATTTTGTCGCGATCCCCTTCAACAGTTCCAACAAGGCCGGTGCCAAGGTGTTCGCGGATTTCCTGCTGACGCCGATGGCCCAGACCCGCAAGCAGGACCCGGAAATCTGGGGCGATCCGACGGTACTGAACGTCGCCGCGCTGCCGGCCAATGAGAAGGCCCTGTTCGAAGCTCTCGATCTCGGACCGGCCACCCTGTCGCCGGAGGACCTCGGCCCTGTACTGCCCGAGCCGCATCCGAGCTGGGTCGCGGCCCTGGAAGACGCCTGGCTGCAACGCTACGGCGCGGAATGAACGGACGGGAGCATTGACCGGCAGGCGGCATTCGTTTCCTGAGATCCCGACACTTCTGGTCGCGCTCCTGCTGGCGGGACCCGTCCTGGCGGGGCTGGCGGGAACGGTCCTGCCGGCCTTCGGCTATCTTCCGGTGCTCGGCTATGACAGAATCTCGCTCGAGCCGTTCCGTGAACTTCTCGCGGCACCAGGCCTTGCCCGGTCCGCCCTGCTCAGCTTCGGCACCGGCCTCGTCGCGTCGCTGCTCTCGCTCGCCATCGTGCTGGTCTTTGCGGCGGGCTGGGCCGGCACGGCGACTTTCCAACGCCTGAGCCGGTTCCTGTCACCGCTTCTCTCCGTGCCGCATGCCGCCGCGGCCATCGGCCTCGCTTTTCTGATCGCGCCCTCCGGCTTTCTGGTGCGCGCCCTCTCGCCCTGGGCGACAGGTTGGACGCGGCCGCCGGATCTTCTGATCCTCAACGACCCGCTCGGCCTCAGCCTGACTTTCGGCCTGGTGGCCAAGGAGGTGCCGTTCCTGTTCCTGATGACGCTCGCGGCCCTCAGCCGTCCGCATATCCGCGACTTCTACCGGGCCGGTGCAAGTCTCGGTTATGGCCGTATGGCGACGTTTTTCAAGATCGTGCTGCCGCAGATCTATCCGCTGATCCGTCTGCCCGTTCTCGCGGTAATCGCCTACGCGACCTCGGTGGTCGATGTCGCCGTCATCCTCGGACCAACGACGCCCGCGCCGCTTGCTCCCAGACTGGTCGGCTGGATGAGCGATCCGGATCTTTCCAGGCGGCTGACGGCCTCCGCCGGTGCCCTGCTTCAGCTCGGTGTCACGTCTGCGGCCCTGCTGGTCTACCTGATCCTGGAACGGCTGGCCCTTTCGGGATTGCGTGGCCGGCTCGCCAGCGGCCACCGCCATCGCCATGACGGCGCTGCCCGGCACGCGGGCCTTGCCCTGATGGTCGCTGTCATCACCGTGATGATGCTGTCGCTCCTGTTACTCGGCCTCTGGTCCATGGCGCGGTCCTGGTGGTTTCCCGCACTGCTGCCTCAACGCTGGGATCTCATGCGGCTGGCCGACACTTTCACGATGGGAGCTCCGGCGCTTTGGGCAACGCTTGCGCTCGCTGTCACCACGGCCGGCCTTGCAACGGCCCTGACCCTGTGGCTGCTGGACGCCCGCAGCCACAACAACAGGCCATCGGGGCGCAGGCTGAAGGCGCTTGTCTTCCTGCCGTTGCTCCTGCCCCAGATCGGTTTTCTGTTCGGGCTGCAGATGCTGTTTCTGCTTGCCGGAATGAGCGGGTCCTTTCCGGCTGTGCTGCTGGCCCAGCTGGTGTTCGTGTTTCCCTATGCCGTGCTGTCCTTAAGCGATTCCTGGGCGCGGCTGGACCCGCGCTACACCAAGGCGGCGGCATCCATCGGAGCGTCGCGGGCACGGATTTTCTGGCAGGTGCGTCTGCCGCTTCTCCTGCGGCCGGTGCTCACCACGCTTGCCGTTGCCGCGGCCGTTTCCGTCGGCCAGTATCTGCCGACCCTGATGATCGGCGCGGGCCGGATCGTCACCGTGACCACCGAAAGCGTCGCGCTGGCCAGTGGCGGCAATCGCCCGGTGGCCGCACTCTATGCCTTGCTGCAGCTGCTGATCCCGCTGACAGGCTTTGTGCTGGCCGCCCTGATCCCGGCCGTCCTGTACCGCAACCGGGCCGCCATGCGGCTGGAACGGGGTTGATCAAGATGCAAGCGTGCGATGCAAGGACGGGCCTTGTACTGGAAAATGTCGCCATCCGCCTCGGCGGCCGACTGCTGCTTCAGGTCGACTGCCGGATCGACGCGGGCTCTGTCCTGACGATCATGGGCGAAAGCGGCAGCGGCAAATCGAGCCTCCTCGATTTCATCGCCGGGTTCCTGCGCCCGGACTTTCAGGCGTCGGGCCGCGTTCACCTGAAAGGCCGCGACCTGACAGACCTGCCCGCGCAGGAGAGGCATGTCGGCCTGATGTTTCAGACGCCGCTCCTGTTCCCGCACATGTCCGTGCTGCAGAACCTGCTCTTCGCGATCCCGCCCGGAATCCGGCAACGGTCCTTGCGCCGCGACATGGCGGAACAGGCCCTTGCCGATGTCGGCCTGGCAGGATTTGCCAACCGTGACCCTGCAACGCTTTCCGGTGGACAACAGACCAGGGTCGCGCTGATGCGCACGCTGCTCGCCGATCCGCACGCGCTGCTGCTCGACGAACCCTTTTCCAGCCTGGACAGAACCCGGCGAGCCGATATTCGCGCACAGGTCTTCGAGGCCGCGCGGCGCAAAAGCCTGCCGGTGCTGCTGGTCACTCATGATGAGGAAGATGCCGAGGCCGCGGGTGGCGAGGTTTTTCGGCTGGACCAGGCTTGAGGTGCTGCGGATGGTTTTGTCGCGGCGAATGAAACGAGGAGGCTCGAGGTGGCCTCCGGAAGTACGCATTGGCTAACGCCGCTTACCCCCACCCTTGATCCCTCCCCACAAGGGGGAGGGAGACGCAAGCGGCGCTTTCCCGAAAGGAAAACGAATTCATCATGCGCCATTCGTCACTGTCCGAGGTGAATTGGCACAGCCTGATCCCCCTCCCCCTTGTGGGGAGGGGTTAGGGGTGGGGGTACGCAGCATTCGCGTTCAGAAAGTCAACGGTGCCGCGGATACGGAGCAGATCACCTGCCGCGCACCCAAAAGACTACTCCGCCTGGTCGGCGGATTTCGCCTGCAGTAGGGCGTAATTGTCGATGCCGATCTGTTCGATCAGGCCGAGCTGGGTTTCCAGGAAGTCGATATGGCCTTCCTCGTCGGCGAGCAGACGCTCGAACAGGGCCATGGTGACAAAGTCGCCCAGCTCCCGGCAGACTTCGCGGGCTTCCTTGTAAAGCGCGCGGGCCACATATTCCGCCGCCAGGTCGCCTTCCAGACACTCCTTCAGCGACTGGCCGATACGCAGCGGGTCGAGGGTCTGCAGGTTCGGCAGGCCTTCCAGGAAGATGATCCGGTCCATCAGCTCCTGGGCATGGGCGCGTTCCTCGTCGGCCTCGACCAGTTCCTTGGCGGCCAGCTTGCCATAGCCCCAGTCCTCCAGCAGACGGGCATGGACCCAGAACTGGTTGACCACCGTCAACTCATGACGCAGCGACTTGTTCAGATATTCAATGACGCGCGGTTCGCCCTTCATAGGCCCTCTCCCTGGTTACCGGCCGACGGCCCGCTTCCGCGGCCCGGTTCCCGGTTTCGATGCTTCGGTTTCTTCAGAGCTTTTTTCGTGAATGATGTCAATCACCGCCGGAAAACATCCCCCGCAGCGCGGGCGGCAGCCGAGATGCCGGAAAACAGCCCCCGGGGTCGGCACCTTGCCGTTCGGGTCCGCGCGCATTTCCTCCGCCGCCTCGCGAAGCTGCTTGTCAGACAGGACGTTACAGGAGCAAATGATCATTGTAGGATCCGGCGCGCGTCCTCATATGCGGGACAGAGTGGCATTGACGAATTCCAGCGAAATATCGAAACTCGACCATAAGAGTCAACTTTTTCCGGACCGCCGGAAGCCAGACAAGGGAACATCATGAACGGCAAGCCTCATGTGGATGACCGTCCCACACTCGTGCTGACCGGTGCAAGTCGCGGCATCGGCCACGCGACCGTCAAGCGGTTTTCCGCCGAAGGCTGGCGGGTGATCACCTGTTCCCGGCAGGCCTTTTCTGACAAGTGTCCCTGGCCGATGGGACCGGAAGATCATATCCAGGTGGATCTGTCCGACCCGGAAAATCTCGGCTTCGCCACCCAGGAAATCCGCAAGCGGCTGGAAGTGAACGGCTCCAAGCTGCACGCGCTGGTCAACAATGCCGGCATCAGTCCGAAGGGTGCAAATGGTGAGCGCCTCGATTCGCTGACCACCGCCATGCATGAATGGCGGACCGTGTTTCAAGTCAATTTCTTCGCCCCCATCCTGCTCGGCCGTGGCCTCTTCAAAGAGCTCAAGAATGCGGGTGGCTCTGTGGTCAACGTGACGTCGATCGCCGGCATGCGCGTCCACCCCTTCGCCGGCACGGCCTATGCCACCTCAAAGGCGGCCCTGGCCTCATTGACCCGGGAAATGGCCGCTGACTTCGGACCGCACGGGATCCGCGTCAACGCGATTGCGCCAGGAGAAATCGACACCTCGATCCTGTCGCCCGGCACTGAAAAGATGATTGAGGACATTCCTCTGCGGCGTCTGGGCCTGCCGCCTGAAGTTGCCGACACGATTTTTTACCTGTGTTCCGACAAGTCTTCCTATGTCAGCGGGGCGGAAATCCACATCAACGGCGGACAGCATGTATAATGAATGCATACAACCTTGAATTTATGATCTAGATTAAAGTTATCATGTTTTAAAAGTTATCTTTTGTTAACAGGTATAGAATTTTCAACTCAAATAGTACCTGAAGATAATTCCCATAATTTACCCAATCTTCACTGGACTCCGCAATAGTAACAGAGAAATTGCGGTGATTCCGGCTGTGCGGGGATGAAATGAAGAGACTTTTGAAGGTTCTGACCGACTTGAAATTCGGGTTCAAGGTAGGTGGCGGTTTTTTTGCCGTTCTCCTACTGACGGCGCTGGTCGGAGGTGTCGGTTTCCTTGCCATTCACAGCCTGGCAAGCAAGTTTGTCGTCGCTGACCAGGCGTCCAAGGTCGCGGCTCAGGTCCAGACAACATCGCAGCAGCGGGAAGACTATCTGAACAATCCGAGCAGCGACTTGAGCGACGCGGTGCAGGCCGAAATCGCAAAGCTGGAAACGGAATTGTCCAAGCTTGCCGAAGACGTTGCCGGAGATGCCGGCTCCGAGGCACAGGTCGCCGGTGCCAGCGAGGCCGTTTCCAAGTTCTCCGAAACCTTCGCGGAAGTGGTCGCGCAGACCCAGCAGCAGAACGACCGGTTGGCCACCCTGCAGAAGAGCACCGAGGATCTGGGAGCCCTGGCAATCAGCATCAACGAGGCGGTCGCTTCTGAAGAAAAGAAAATCAGTGCCGAAGCCTTCACCGCCAACAGCCAGCTGGATGACGCCAACCAGCTGCAGTTCACGGTGTTCCAGCTGAAGGACGAAGTCGTTCAGGTGCACATGCTTTACCTGGAAGGCAGCGGCAATATCGACGGCGAAGACCTGGACAAGGCAATTGACATCGCCCGAAATCTCGTCGCATCGACCAAACAGATGAAATACAAGCAGATCGAGGGCATCGACCGCAAAACCGTCAGCATGCTGGCCGCCCAGGCCAACAAACTGAACAAGGCCCTGGAAAACCTCACCACAGACCTCGGTTTTTCCGAAGCCTATGAGGCGCGCCTTGCCGTCGGCACCGCAATCGAGGGCATGGATACCCTGACCAAGGATATTCTCGGCCAGGTCGATCCGGTTGTGTCCAAGGCCAAAACCGATGCCTTGACGGCGTCGACCCGGCTGGCGACCGTGCGGTCGATTGCTGAAAAAGCCACCAAGCTGAATCAGCTGGCCCTGGCGGCCCGCGCGGAAACGCTCTACCTGTTCGGTTCTTTCGGTGTCATCGAGACAACCGGTGTCGAAGAGCAAATCACGAACTTGGCCGGCCTTCAAAAGGATATGGTCAAATACGCCATGATCCTGCCGTCCGCCGCCGAGGCCATCAAGGGAATCCCGGTTTCGGTTGCCACACTGGAAAAATCGTTCCAGGAAATGGTCGCGACCAAGCATGACCTCGCAACCAAGCGCGGCCAGCTCGACAGCTTGACCCGCAAGGTCACGGCGGACATCGCCGCTATTTCCGAGGCCCAGTCCAAGGCGGCCAATTCCGCCTCAAGTGCCGCGGAGCTGCAGATTGCGACCACAATTCTTCTGGCCATCCTCGGCGGTGTCGGCCTGGCCTTCGTCCTCAACCTGGCCATCACCCGGCCGATCCGTACCATCACCGACGTGATGGGCCGGCTCGCCAATGGCGACAATGAAGTCGAGATTCCCGGCCGTGACCGCGGCGACGAGATCGGCGACATGAGCCGGACCGTTCAGGTTTTCCGCGACAACGCCATCGAGCGCGCACAGCTTCAGGAACAGAACGCCCAGGAAGAAGCGGCACGACAGCAGCGCCAGGAACGGATCGACTCTATGATCCAGTCGTTCCGCTCCAAGGCGGAAGAGGCCCTTGGCTCGGTAGAATCCACCGCCGGCAGCCTCGACGCGACCGCACAGGCGCTCACCGAGATCGCCCGCGACAGCGCCGGCTACGCAAGCGAAACCCAGGCCTCCTCGAACGAGACCACCAACAACGTCCAGACCGTGGCCAGCGCCGCGGAAGAGCTGGCGGCCTCGATCGGCGAGATCTCCCGCCAGGTTGCGCAGACCACGGAGATTGTCGACCGGGCCACCACCGGTACACGCATCACCAACCAGAAGGTCGAGGGTCTTGCGGAAGCAGCAACTAAGATCGGCGAAGTTGTCACGCTCATTCAGGCGATTGCCGAACAGACCAACCTCCTGGCCCTCAACGCCACCATCGAGGCGGCGCGTGCGGGCGAAGCCGGCAAGGGCTTCGCGGTCGTTGCCGCCGAGGTGAAGGAACTGGCAACGCAGACCTCCAAGGCGACCGAGGAGATCTCCAGCCAGATCACCGAGATCCAGAACGCCACCAAGGAATCGGTTGTCGCCATCGGCGAGATCGCCGAGACCATGACGGAGGTCAACACCTACACCACCGCCATCGCCTCGGCCGTCGAGCAGCAGGGCGCGGCCACCGCGGAAATCTCGCAGAACGTCCAGCGGGCGGCGGAAGGCACCGGTGCCGTGTCCTCTTCCATGAACCAGCTCTCCCAGGCTGTCGATCAGACCTCGTCCTCCGCGGATATGGTCCTGTCGGCCTCTGGCGAACTGACCCAGAAGACCGACGAGCTGAAGCGGGAAGTCGAGCAGTTCCTCTCCGAGGTTGCCGCCGCCTGATTTCGGGTCCGTATGAAAACCGGGCGGGTGAGCTTCGGCTCCCCGCCCTTTTTCTTTGCCAGGTCCGGCACGAAACGTTGACGTTTGCGTCCGTGCCGACTAGAGCGGAAACAATTTCCTGACGCTCAACAAACGAGAGACCCCCGTGGCGGACCAGACCAGCGCCTCCTCCTTCGCTCCTTCCGGCAAGCCGCCGGTCCAGACCTGGCCGGTGATCCTGGAAACGAAAGGCTGGAAGGACTACCGGCTGCTCGACATGGGCGAAGGCGAAAAGCTGGAACGCTACGGCCGGTTTACCATCGTGCGCCCCGAACCCCAGGCGATGGGAGCAAGGCGGCAAAAGGAAAGCGTCTGGAACCGGGCCGATGCCGTCTTCTCCGGCGATACGGAAGAAGAAGGCCCCGGCCGCTGGAAGTTCTCCGGCAATGTGCCGGAGACCTGGCCGATGTCCTATGGTCCGGTGAGCTACAACGGCCGCTTCATGTCGTTCCGTCATGTCGGCGTTTTTCCCGAACAGGCCGCCCATTGGGACTGGGTCAACGGCAAGATCCGCGCCGAGCGCAAACGCAATCCGGAAAAGCCGCTGAAGATCCTGAACCTCTTCGGTTATACCGGCCTCGCCTCGCTGTTGCCGGCGACCGAAGGCGCCCAGGTCACCCATGTGGATGCCTCCAAGAAGGCGATCGGCTATGCCCGCGAGAACCAGGCCATGTCCGGCCTGGAGGATCTGCCGATCCGCTGGATCTGCGAGGACGCCTCCAAATTCGTCGCAAGGGAAGTCCGGCGCGGCAACACCTATGACGGCATCATCCTCGATCCGCCGAAATACGGCCGCGGTCCCAAGGGCGAGGTCTGGGACATCTATACCAGCCTCCCGGGCATGCTCGCGGACCTGCAGAAGCTTCTGGCCGACGACGCCCTGTTCATGATCCTGACCGCCTACGCGATCCGCTCCAGCTTCGTCTCCATTCACGAACTGATGGCCGAAACGCTCAGCCGACAGGGCGGCCAGCTGGAATCCGGCGAACTGGTCATCCGCGAGGAAGACGGCGCGCGGGCCTTGTCCACGTCTCTGTTTTCGCGCTGGAGCAGCCGGTAGGGTTTGTGTGGCTGGTACAAACAGCTTTTCAAACCCAAAGCGTCATCCTGAGGAGGACCTTTAGGTCCGTCTCGAAGGATGACGCTGTGGGGTGTGGTCGGGTTGAGGGGGGCATTCCATCCTGCGTAACCGTTTATCCGCGTTTCCCGCCAATCTACGTCATTCCATGGCTCGACCCACTGCTGTGCGGTTTAAACGACAGTGAATTAGGCAAGACGCTGGAACGATTTGTCTATCCGCGGTGAACGGCTTGTCGGACATCATGCAGCCATGCCGCTTGCTGCCGTCTCCCCCCTTGTGGGGGAGATGTCCGGGAACCGGACAGAGGGGGGTGAAACGGTCGCCGCGATTTCGGAAATTCCGAATGAATTTGATGGGTTGCCCCCCCCTCTGTCTCCTGGCGGAGACATCTCCCCGCAAGGGGGGAGACGGGCGCAAGTGGCCCGAGCAGGAAACACGCAAAGAGAACTGCTTAACCGGACAGCAGTGGGCTTGACCATGGAATCCATGGCGTTGCGCCACCAAATGCACTGCCCTTGCGACCGGCGAGATCACGGCATGGATTGCCGGATCAAGTCCGGCAATGACGAACGGCGGGTGTTTGATGAACCTCAAAAATCACTCCGCCGCGACCGCCGTTTCCAGGTTGTCGTTGCTCCAGGATGCCGCAGTCTTTGGCGTTTCAGCGGCGTCATCCACTCCCTTCACCTTCTTCCGCCGCGGTGCATAGACCAGCGCGAACATGGGCGGGGCGAAGTAGAACGAGATTACCGTGGAAAGCAGCACGCCGCCGGCGATCGACATGGCAAAGGGGGGCCAGAACCCGCCGCCGCCCAGGATCAGCGGCAGGAAGCCGCCGAAGGTCGTCAGGGTGGTCGAGACGATATGCCGGCTGGAACGCATCACCACATCGACCATGGCGTTCCGGTCGCCAGCCGCCGCCAGCGCGTCCTGTTGCATCGCCGTCAGGATGATGATGGCCGCGTTGATAGAGACGCCAATGGAGCCGATCACGCCGATGATCGCGTTGATGCCAAACGGGTACTGGAACACCGCCAGCGCCAGGATGCTAAGGCCGGCGGACAACATCGCCACCATGAGCGTGACGGCGGACAGGCGGAAGGATTGGAAGGTGAGCACGACCGCGGCAATCGACAGGGGAATGATCAGGCCCAGCGAGCCGATCAGGTTCTTCATTGTGTCGCCGCGGGCATCGCTGTCGCCGCCCGTCTCGATGCGATAGCCTTCCGGCAGTTCGAAGCCGGTCTCCGCGATCTGCATCTGGAGTTTCTTAAGGGCCTCTTCCGGCAGAACGCCATATTGCACAAACGCCTGGACCGTGTTGGTACGCTCGCCGTTGCGCCGGTTGATCTGGCCTTCGGACGGCTCGACGCTGATATCGGCGATGGCCGACACGGGCACACCGTCATAGGCAGCCGATCCACCGGCCCCGGCAGCCGGCAACAGCGGCAAGCTGGCGATCCGGGTCAGGTCGGCGCGCGTGGTCTCGCCAACACGCACCCGCACGGGCAGTTCTTCCGTGCCTTCGATCAGGCTGCCACCAGTGGCACCTTCAAGCACCGCTTCCAGCTGCCTGGCGACATCGCCAAGCCCGAGCCCGACAAGGCGGGCCTTGTCTTCATTGACGGCAAATTTGAGCTTCGGCGCGCCGCCGTCCAGCGTGGTGCGCACAATGGTCACTTCCTCGACACCGGCGGCAAGCTTTCGCAAGATGTCGCCCTGTTCGCGCAGGACCTCGAGCGAGGGACCGACGAGACGCAATTCGACCGGCGCATCCACCGGCGGCCCCTGCACAAGGTCTCGCACCAGGATACGGGCCGACGGAAATGCCCGGGAGAGATCCTGCTGCAGCCGGGGCACAAGACCGGCGGTGGCATCGGGTGAGGCGGTTGTGACTAGAGCCTGGGCAAAGGCCGGTGCCCGGTCCCGGTCGCTGACGATGTTGTAGTAGAAGGCCGGCGCGCTTTTGCCGACAACCCAGGCCACCTGGTCGATACCCTCCTGGGCCTCAAGATAGTCGTCAATCCGCAGCGCCAGCTCGGAGGTTTCGGCAATGGCGGTGCCATCGGCCAGTTCCACCTCGACGTAAAACTGGTCGCGGTCGACACCGGGGAAGAACTGCGCCGTCAAGGTGGACATGCTCATGAAGCCGATGACCGGCAGGACCAGGGCATAGGCGACCGAGCTGGCCGGGTTGCGCATCGCAAATTTCAGCGACAACCGGAACGGAACGGAAATCAAGGCCATCGGTTGCCAGCGCCGTGCCTTCCGGCCTGGTTTGGCAAGCGGCAGCACCCAGCCCGCCATGGCCGCGGTCAGCGTGACGGCGACAATGAAGGACCAGATCAGCATGATGATCACGGCAATGGCGATCGCACCGACAAAGTCCCCTGCCGGTCCGGGCAACAGCACCATCGGCATGAAGGAGAGAGCCGTTGTCACCGTCGAGGCGGCCAAGGGCGCGAACAGCCGCCGCACGGCCTTGCCGACCGCCTCGGTCCGGGTTGCGCCCGCGTTGAGCGCCTGGCCGATTTCGTCGGTCATGACGATGCCGGCATCCACCAGCAGCCCGAGCGCCACGATCATCCCGGTCAGCGACATCTGGTGCAAGGGCAGGCCGATCATGCTCATGGTGGCGAAGGAGGCCAGCGTCACAACGGGCAGCACTGTCGCGACGATGATCGCGGATCGCAGCCCCATCGTCACCAGCAGCACGATCACCACCAGCCCCATGCCGATGGCGATGTTGAAGCCGACATCGGAGAGGCGCTGGATCGTGTAGGTGCTCTGGTCGAACACCAGCCGGTGCTCGATGGAATGGGGCATCTCGGCTTCAAAGGCGGCTATGCGGGTCTGCACCCGGTCCATCCAGGCATCGACCTGCAGGCCGTCGGCGATCTTGGCGGCAACAAGAAGTGCCGGACGGCCGTCCGCAAAGGCGATCTCGTCGGCCGGGTGACGGGTGCCCTTTGTGACCGTGGCAATGTCGCCGACACGGGTGACAAGGCCTGCTGCATCCGTCGAGACCGGGATCTGCCGGACACGGTCGAGGGCGGCAATTTCGCCTTCGACCTCGATCAGGAATTCCCGGTCCCGGCTTCTGAGCCGGCCGGACTGTACCTTGGCGTCGGCGGCCCGGATGGCCGCGGAAACCTGGTCGACGGTGAGCGACAGGGAGGCCAGCAGCGCCGGATCGATCCGGACGAGGATCTCCTCCTCGGCGGCGCCGAAGATCTCGACCTGCTTGATACCGGGCACATTCCTGAGAATATCGGACAGGCCCTCGGCATAGCGCAGCAGCACGGCTTCGGAGACACCGTCATGGCGCGGCACGAGCGCACTGATCGAGGCAAAGGTCCCTGCCCCTTCGGTCTCAAATTCCGGCTCCTGAACCCCTTGCGGAAAGTCGCGCGCGGCATCGGAAAGCTTGTCGCGGATCTCGGACCAGGTCTGTTCGATGACGTCTTCGGAAAGCGTATCCAGCAGCTCGATCTGCAGGATCGAAATGGAGGCCGCGGAGGTGGACTCGATCGTGTCGATCTCCTCCACTTCGCGGAGCTGCTCCTCGATCTTTTCAGTTACCAGAGCTTCGACCCGTGCCGGGTCGGCGCCCGGATAGACCGTGGTCACGCTGGCGAAGATATTGGTGATGGTCGGGTCTTCCTGTCGGCCGATGCCGATCAGGGCGGACGCCCCGGCGGCCAGAATGACGAGGACCATGAGGGCCGCAAGACGCGGCTGGCGAAAGAACAGCGTTGCCATGGATCAGGCCCCGCTGCCCTGGAGCCGCACCGGCTGGCCGGCCACAACCCTATGCACACCCTCGGCGACAATCTGTGTGTCGCGCGTGATCGTGCCACGGACAAAAGCCCGGTCCGCATTCATGTGCAGCACTTCAACCGCTTCACGCACCACCAGATGGGTTCCGTCGTCCGGCGCGTCCACAAGCGTCAACAAGGTCCAGAGCCCACGCGGCCCCTCCTTGAGCGAAGCAGCCGGAACCCAGTAGCCGGGCGATGCGACATGTTCTTCAACGCTCAGCTCGGCAAGCTGACCGAACCCCGGCAGGGCCGGCGGCGCTTCCAGCTCGAACAAGGCCTCGATGGTGCGGGTGCGGGTCTGAAGATCCGGGCGCAGGCCGGCGAACCGGGCCTTGAAAGGCTGTCCGCCGATCTCGATCGTGAATGTCCCGTCCGGATCCAGACTTTTGACGACATCCGGCGCAAGGCCGATGCGCACGGTCGGCCGGGCGCTTTCCAGCACCGACAGCACCGGCTGACCGGGCGTCGCGGTCGCGCCTTCATCCAGGAGACGTGCGCCGACGCGCCCGCCAAACGGGGACCTCAGCACCGATTTGTCCAGATTGATGTCGATCGCCTCGATGGCGGCGTCGATCTGCGCAAGGCTCGCGTTCAGACGGCTGAGGGCCAGGCGCGCCTGGTCGAGAACTTCGTCGCTGACATGACCGGCCTTCTGCAGCTTGCGGCGGCGGTCCAGCGTCAATTGCGCCAGCTCCAGATCACTCTCCGCGGCCGACCGGTTGGCCTGCTGCCGGCGGCGTTCCGCCTCGAGTGACCTGGTATCGAGTCTCGCAATGATATCGCCGGCACCCACCGTACCGCCTTCGTCGGCCATGATCTCACGGATGGTACCGGTGAGTTCAAAGGCCAGATCGGTCTGCCGTGCCGGCTCCAACCGGCCGGTGAACCTGCGGGCGACGTCATATCCGGCTTGAAAATCCGGCCGGAACGCAGCCACTTCGATCAGCGGCGCGGCGCTGATCTGCGGCTTTTCTTCCGCGCGCATCTGGATGGTGGTGACGCCCAGCATCACCGCGGCAACAGCGAGCGCCGAGTTGACTGAAAACGTGGTGAGGCTGAGGAGGCCTCTTGCAAGGCGCTTGAGGCGGCCTGAACCGCTCCCCTGCCCGTCGGCTTCATCCACTTTGTCCCGCATGGCCACGCCCTCATCCTTTGTCTGGCGGTCTTTGTCTGGCGGTGTCGCCGAGCCGTTTCGGGCCGAGCCCAATGTGAACAGCTCTAACTATGTTATCGTTGCTAACATATGTTAGAAGAATTAACTTTCGCAAGGACTCACAGGCAAAAAAGAAACGGACCCATCGATGGCCAAGGCCAAAATCCAGAAAAAGACCGGCTACCATCACGGCGATCTGCGCGGCCAGCTGATCTCCGCCGCGCGGGACCTGATCGAGGAACACGGCCCGGACGGGTTTTCCATGTCCGATGCCTGCCGGCTGGCGGGCGTCAGCAATGCCGCGCCCTACCGCCATTTCAAATCGAAGGAAGACCTCCTGACCGAGGTTGCGATGGACGGGCTTGCCCGGCTCGGCGCGCAGATGGAACAACATGCGGCCGAATATCCGCGCGGCACGGTCCAGTCCCTCGCCGCCATCGGACGGACCTATGTGCAATTCGCCATGCGCGAGCAGCATACCTTTCGGCTGATGTTCAGCACCAAGTCCCATGCCGGCCGGATCGAGGAGCTGAAAACCGTCGGCCGCGGCGCCTATGGTGTGCTTCTGCGGGAGGTGGCGCGCTATCTCGGCGAGGACGACATCACGGAAGAGGTTCTCCAGGCCGCCTTCCCGCTCTGGACCCAGGTCCATGGCCTGTCGTTCCTTGCCATTGACGGCAAGCTCGACGTTACCGCCTTTCCGGTCGACATCGATCAGTCGATCCTGCTGGCGACCGAACGCCTGTTGCCACCCCGGCCCGAACCGCAAGGCTCTTGACCCGGCGCGGACCTGCGCCTAAGCCAGCGGAACCCTGAAACACCTCCTTCCCGGCTCCTGTGGGAGCGTCCGGAGCACCCAATGCCGCAACAGCGCACAGGCGCGGTGAAACAGATCACCAGCCACGCCAATCCGATCGTCAAGGAAATCAAAGGGCTTGTCGCCCAGCGCAAGCACCGCAGTCAGTCGGGCCTGTTTGTCGCCGAGGGCCTGAAACTGGCGACTGACGCGCTTGAGGCCGGCTGGGGCGTGCGATATCTCGCCCTCGGCCCGGAGGCGCGCGACAATCCGGTTGCGCAAAAGGCAGCGGCGACCGCAAAGGCGCGCGGCGCGCTGATCCTGGAAGTCTCGACCGCGGTGATGTCGGCCATGACCCGCAAGGACAACCCGCAAATGGTTGTCGGGGTCTATGAACAAAACATGCTTGGTGCCAAGGACATCGACCCCACCGGGACAACGCTTTGGGTGGCCCTCGACCGGGTGCGCGATCCGGGCAATCTCGGCACGATCATCCGCACAGTCGACGCGGTCGGCGGCGCCGGTGTGATGCTGGTCGGCGACTGCACCGATCCCTTTGCCGTCGAAGCCGTGCGCGCCACCATGGGCTCGCTGTTTCATGTGCCCCTTGCCAAGATGAGCAAGGACGAGTTCAAGGCGCTCGCCGGCAAATGGCCGGGCACCGTCGCCGCGACCCATCTCAAAGGCGCCGTCGATTACCGGGAGCCGGATTATTCCGAGCCCGCCCTTTTGGTCATGGGCAACGAGCAGAAGGGCCTCGAAGACGACATGGCCGCCGCCTGCCCCACCCTGATCCGCATTCCGCAGGTCGGTCAGGCGGACAGCCTCAACCTGGCGGTCGCCACCGGCATCGCCCTTTATGAAATCCGCCGCAAGCATCTGGAGCTTTGACACGTGAGACTGTTCGTATTCGGCGCTGGCTTTTCCTCCAGGGCGTTCATCAAGGAGACCCGCGAAAAGTTCGACTGGATCGGCGGCACGACCCGGTCCGCAGAGAAAGCCCAGGCCCTGAAAGACATGGGAGTCGAGCCGTTTCTTTTTGACGGCGAAACGCCGGGAGACGGCATTTCGGCCTCCCTGGCAACGGCAACCCATGTACTGGTGTCGATTGCGCCCAACGAGACCGGGGATCCGGTTCTGACGCAGCACGGCGATGACCTTGCCAAAGGCCGCCCCGACTGGATCGGCTATCTCTCCACCGTCGGCGTCTACGGCAATCATGACGGCGCCTGGGTGGACGAGGAAACGCCCTGCAAACCGGTCTCCAAACGCTCGGTGCAGCGGGTGGCCGCGGAACAGGCCTGGCTGGAGTTTGCCGAAGCGAATGGCCTGCCGGTCCAGATCTTCCGCCTGTCCGGCATTTACGGCCCCGGCCGCAACGCCTTCGAGAATTTCAAAAAGGGCACGGCGCGGCGGCTGGTCAAACCCGGCCAGGTGTTCAACCGCATTCATGTGGCCGACATCGCCGGTGCCTTGAGCGCGGCCCTGGCGACCCCCTCGACCCGGATCTTCAACGTGACCGACGATGAACCCGCTCCGCCCCAGGACGTTGTCGCATATGCCGCCGAACTGCTGGGCGTCGAGGCGCCGCCGGAGATCCCCTTCGAGACCGCGGACCTGTCACCTATGGCGCGCTCCTTCTACGGCGAGAACAAGCGCGTCTCGAACCAGCGCGTCAAGGACGAGCTGGGCTATGCATTCCGCTATCCGGACTACCGGATTGCCCTGAAGGCCCTGCTCGAAACAGTGTGACTGCAACGAACAGGACCGGTAAACGGCACTCCATGTTGTGTGCCGCTTACCGTCATGGTGCCGTTATTTCGGCTGCGGCACGACGCGCAGATAGGGCTTCAGGGTCTTCCAGCCTTCCGGGAATTTTTCCTTGGCCTCTTCGTCGGAAACGGCCGGGACGATGATCACGTCCTCGCCAGACACCCAGTTGGCCGGCGTCGCCACCTTGTGGTTGGCTGTCAGCTGCAGGCTGTCGATCACGCGGATGACCTCGTCGAAATTGCGGCCGGTGGAAGCCGGGTATTCGATCTTGAGCTTGATCTTCTTGTCCGGTCCGATCACGAACAGCGACCGCACGGTCAGCGTGTCATTGGCATTCGGATGGATCATGCCGTAGGCGGTGGCGACCGTGCGCGCCGGATCGGCGATCAGCGGAAAGTTCAGGGCGACGCCCTGCGTTTCCTCGATGTCGCCCACCCAGGCGCGATGATCCTCGATCGGATCGACGGACACACCAAAGACCTTGACGCCACGCGCTTCGAACTTGTCTTTCAGCTTCGCGGTCATACCCAGTTCAGTGGTGCAAACCGGCGTGAAATCCTTGGGGTGGGAAAACAGGACCGCCCAGGAACCTTCTATGGCGTCGTGGAAGCGGAGTGGACCTTCTGTGGTGTCGACCTCGAAATCCGGAGCCTCGTCACCGATCAGCAATGCAGACATGAATGCTCTCCTTACCTGAAAAGATCCGCGACAGGAGATCGCGGAAGGAAACTTGCGGTCGCAGCGGGAAAAGTTGTGCGATGCTGCGCCACACCCTTCAGCGTCTGGACACAAATGTCCATACCCTACATGCCGCAGCCCCGGAGGCTTGACGGTTCAATGCAAAGACACCAGCTTTGCACCAGAACAAAAATGCAATTTGCAAAAGATTCAGAAACTTCAAGGGAGGAGCGCATGGACACCTGGCGCGTTTATTTGTCCGGTGAGATTCATACCGACTGGCGCGAGCGGATCATGGAAGGCGCCAAGGCGCTGGACCTGCCGGTGGCGTTTTCCGCCCCCGTGACCGACCATGATGCCAGCGACGATTGCGGTGCGGTCATCCTGGGCGGCGAGGACCAGAAATTCTGGTACGACCACAAGGGTGCCAAGATGAATGCGATCCGGACCCGCAGCCAGATCGAGAAGGCCGACATCGTCGTGGTGCGTTTCGGCGACAAGTACAAGCAGTGGAACGCCGCCTTCGACGCCGGTTATGCCTCCGCGCTCGGCAAATCGCTGATCGTGCTGCATGATCCCTCGCTGACCCACCCGCTCAAGGAAGTGGACGCGGCAGCCCTTGCGGTCGCGGAAACATCAGAGCAAGTGGTCGCGATCCTCAAATATGTCATTCAGGGCAAACTGGATCGCTAATCTGACACGATAATCTGGAGCTTATCCCCTTCGGATTGGCTCCAAGTCTTGAAATTAACAAATTCATTACCATACTAAGAGACACTGTGAAAAAGCCCGCGCTTGTTAGCCGGGCAACCAGACCCCAGCCATCGAGGACCTGCACTTGAATGTGACGCAGTCCGTTTTGACTGCGCATCGTCGTGTTTATGGTCGGCCCGGATCTGGCAAGTACTTTAGTATTATCTGAAACGCTGTCATCAAGGCGTTGAAAAAGACGGCTAGACGTGCCGGTTACATGCCTTGATGCAAAAGATTGGAAAGAAGACTCCATGCTGCATGGAAACGTAAAATGGTTCGACACGCGCCGAGGTATCGGCACGATCGAACCCCAGGACGGCGAGGACATTCTCGTCGACATCACGGCCCTGCGCCGGTCGGGCATCGACACTCTGAAGGAAGGCCAGCTTGTGGCTTTCGATCTGGAGTGGCGCCGCGGTCAGATGGTGGCTGAAGACCTGAAAGTGCTGTAACGTAACAGCGTCTTTCCGGCACCAAGGGCGGTTCGACTGCCCTTTTTTATTGGGGGAACGCGATGCGGATCGATGCCAGACTGCAGGAAGGGATCAAGGCCCACCGAAGCGGCAATCTGGAGGCGGCGCTGGCCGCCTACAAGGACGTTCTCACCGAAGATCCCGATCACGCGGACGGCCTGCATTTCCTCGGGCTTTTGCATTTCGACGCCGGCAAACCCGACAATGCCATCATCCTGATCCGCAAATCCCTGGACCAGAATGACCGCAACGCCGCTGCTTACAACAATCTCGGCAACATCCTGAAACTGTCGGAGAGGTCCGATGAGGCCCTGGAGGCCTATGTGCACGCGGTCGAGATCGAGCCGCGCCACGAAGACGCCTGGAGCAACATCAACCGGATGCTGGAAGGCGCCACCAACAATGACGACCTGCTGCCGATCCTGACCGAGATCGTTCGTTTGGACCCTGAAAACCCGAATGCCTGGCACAATTACGGCTTGTCTCTGATGCTGGCCGGTCACCGCGATGAGGCCGCCGACGCGCTGGAGCGCTGCCTGAAATTCGGCGCCGATGTCTGGTCCGACCCGATCTGGCACGCGCGCGTTCTATGTGCCCTCGGCCGTCAAGACCGGGCGATCGAGCATCTGGAAAAGCTCGCCGCCGCGGATCCTGACAATGCGGTCGTGCGCTATCAGCTGGCCGCGGTGCGCGGCGACGACATGGACCAGGCGCCGGAGGACTATGTCAAAACCCATTTCGACAGTTTCTCCGACAGCTTCGACGAGGTGCTGAAGAACCTTGGTTACCGCGCTCCCGAGCTGGTCGCAGAAGAAGTTGCCGCGCTTGCGGCCGGGCGAACCGAGCCGTTCGCGGACGTGGTTGACCTCGGCTGCGGCACCGGCCTGTGCGGACCCCTTATCCGTGCGCATTGCGCGCGCCTAACGGGCATCGACCTGTCCCCGGGCATGCTGCAGAAGGCCGCCGGGCTGGAGGTCTACGATTTTCTCGTCGAGGGCGAGCTGGTCGGGTTCCTGAACTCGGACCTGCCGACCCGCTTCGACCTCGCGGTCTGTGTGGACACGCTGTGTTATCTCGGTGACTTGCAGCCTTTCATGCACGCATTGTTCGCCGCGCTGAAGCCAGGCGGTGTACAAATCGCCAGCGTCGAGCACCTCGCAGATGACACCGGTCCGGATTATCGGGTCGATCCGACGGGCCGGTATGCGCACACACCGGCCTATCTCCGTGCCTGCTCAGAGGAGGCCGGGCTGATCTACGAAGGCGAAAAGCCCGTGGTTCTCCGCCAGGAACTCGGCAGTGAGGTGCATGGCCTCGTCTTCCATGTTCGCAGGCCCTAGGTATTCAGACATGACACCGAACCTTGCGGATTGGATCCTGGAAACAAATTGGATCAGGAATAGGCGGTTGTACCACGCCGGAAAGTTGTTACGTTGTCGCCACTGGGGACAGATGTCCGTCTGAAGGGATCGTGCATGTCGCAATGCAATGTTTTGTTGGTTTACCCGCGTTTTAACGCTGGATCATTCTGGAACTACGGCGCCACCTGCGAGATGGTCGGCGCCAAATATCCGGCTCCGCCGCTCGGGCTGATCACCGTGGCCGCCATGCTGCCGGAGGGATGGAATGTTCGCCTGGTCGACCGCAACACCGGCGAATTGACCGATAGCGATTTCGACTGGGCCGACATGATCATGACCGGCGGCATGCTGCCCCAGCAGGCCGATTGCCTCAGTGTCATCCGCCAGGCTCAGGAAAAGGGCATTCCCGTCGCGGTCGGCGGCCCGGACGCGACATCCTCTCCCGAAGTCTACGAAGCTGCGGATTTCCTGGTGCTCGGCGAAGCCGAAGGCATTCTCAATACGTTCATTGACGCCTGGAACGAAGGCGCCCGCAAAGGCCGCTTCACCGCCGAGAAGTTCAAGGCGGACGTCACTTCCAGCCCGATCCCGCGCTTCGACCTCCTGAAATTCGAGGACTATGTCCAGATCGGGGTGCAATATTCGCGCGGCTGCCCGTTCACCTGCGAATTCTGCGACATCATCGAGCTTTACGGCCGCGTGCCGCGCACCAAGACCAACGACCAGATCCTGGCTGAACTCGACCGGCTCTATGAGCTCGGCTACCGCGGTCATGTCGATTTCGTCGATGATAACCTGATCGGCAACAAGAAGGCCGTGAAGGGCTTCCTGCCCGAGCTCGCCAAATGGCAGAAGGCCCGCAAATATCCGTTCGAAATGTCCACCGAGGCATCGCTCAATCTCGCCGATGACGAGGCGCTTTTGAAGATGATGCAGGACGCGGGCTATTTCTCCGTCTTCATCGGCATCGAAAGCCCGGATCCGGACGTGCTGGTCGCCACGCGCAAAAAGCAGAACACCCGCCGCGACATCGCCAAGAGCGTCCACAAGATCTACGAGGCGGGCATCTTCGTGCTGGCCGGCTTCATCGTCGGCTTCGACGAGGAGAACGACAGGGTGGCCGACGAGATCTCGGCGCTGATCGAGGAGGCGGCCATCCCCGTGGCCATGACCGGACTGCTTTACGCCCTGCCGAACACCCAGCTAACCCGGCGCCTCGCCAAGGAAGGCCGTCTGCACGCGGATTTCGCCACCGACGACCCGGACACCGAACATGGCGACCAGTGCACCGCCGGGCTCAATTTCTCCACGGTGCGTCCGCGCGAACAGATCCTGGAAGACTTCAAGCAGATCATCGACCGTGTCTACGGTCCGGAAGCCTATTTCGGCCGGGTCCAGAGGGTCGCATCGATGCTCGACATGAGCGGTGCCAACGGATCGATCTTTGGTGCAGGGTTCTTCCACGACATCAAGCAGTTCGGCCGGCTGATGTATGCCATGACCTTCAAGGAGACCACCTATCGCTGGCCCTTCTGGAAGACCTTGATCAAGACCGCCTTCACCAATTTCAACGCCATCAAGCCGGTGATGATGATGCTGGCGCTCTATGTTCACCTTGGCCCGTTCTCGCGCTTCGTGATCGCTCAGATCGACAAGCAGATCGCCGACATCGAAAAAGGCCATTGGCAACAACCCACTCTGGTCGCGGCCGAATAGGTCGGCTATGAGAAGCGAGCCGCCTTCCGGCTCGTTTCAACCAGCATCCAGGAAATTCCTGTGCAGTCCGGTCCTTCCAAGCGCAGCGCGCTCGGCTTCATCCTGGTCACCCTGACCCTGAATTCCATGGGCATCGGCCTGATGATGCCGGTGATGCCGTCGCTTCTGACAGAGCTCACCAGTCTACCCGTCAGCGAGGCCGCCCGCTGGGGCGGCGCACTCAGCGTCGTCTACGCGCTGATGCAATTCGTCTTCGGCCCGACACTCGGCAACCTCTCCGACCGTTTCGGCCGCCGCCCAGTGCTGCTGGTGTCCATGTTCTCCATGGTGCTGGACTATCTGATCATGGCGCTGTCCTGGAACCTGGCGGTGCTTTTTATCGGCCGCACCCTGTCGGGCGTGGCCGGCGCGACCTTCTCGGCGGCCTCGGCCTATATCGCCGATGTCTCGTCCAAGAAGGACCGGGCCAAGAATTTCGGCCTTGTCGGCGCCGGTTTCGGCATCGGCTTTGTGCTCGGCCCGATGATCGGCGGTTTCCTGGGTGAATATGGCCCCCGCGCGCCCTTCTACGCCGCAGCGGCGCTGTCCTTCGTCAATTTCGTGTTCGGATGGTTTGTCCTGCCGGAAACGCTCAAGGACGAGAACCGGCGCAGCTTCGACTGGAAACGGGCCAACCCGTTCGGCGCGCTGAAGCAGCTCGCCGCGCATCCGGCCGTGCGCACCCTGCTGCTGGCGGTGTTCCTGTTCGACATCGCCCACTACGTCTATCCGGCCGTCTGGAGCTACTACTCGGAGGAAGTCTTCGGCTGGAGCCCGGGCGACATCGGCCTGTCGCTGGCTTTTGTCGGCATCGGCTTCGCCTTCGTCCAGGGCTATCTGATCCGGGTGCTGGAGCCGAAACTCGGGTCAGGCCGCACCTTGCTGATCGGCCTTGTCGCCAATCTGGTCGCCTTTGCGGGTCTGGCAGTCGCAAGCAGTGGCTGGATGGCCTATTCGCTGATCTGTTTCGCCGCCTTCGGAGCCCTGGCAACACCGGCCTTTACCGGACTGATGTCGAACCGCGTGCCCGACAATGCCCAGGGCGAGCTGCAGGGCATGATTTCAAGCGCCGCTGGCCTCTCCATGGTGATCAGCCCGTTTGTGATGACCCAGATTTTCGCGGAATTCTCCGGCCCGACCGCAACGGTCCAGTTTCCCGGCGCGCCCTTCGCGCTTGCCGGCCTGCTGATCCTGGCCTCGCTGCTGATCGCGCTCCCCTTCATTCGGAAGGAACTGAAAACCAGCCCGGTCTCCGCCGAAGAAAAGACACCAGCGGAGTAATACCAATCTCAATAGATAGGAACCCATCTGATGGCGCTGATCCGGTTTGTCCAGCAAGGCGCGTTGCGCAGCACGGCCTGGTTGACCTTTCAAGCGGCACAACGCTGACCGGCCGGCCGGAGCAGGCCACCGGAGGCCGTGTTTGGGGACTGGTCAGCCGCGTCCCAGGTTTTGAACGATGAACCATATCGCCCTGCAACCTGCTCCTTGCCGAACAGGCCCCAAACACGGTCAGATCGGTTCCTATCTAATGAGGTTGGTATAACATGACAGCATCGTCTCCCCACACCCAACTTGACGGCCCGCGCCTTGCCCCAGCCTCCGGAAAGCAAGCCCGGCAGCTGGTCGTGATCCTGCATGGGTATGGCGCGGACGGGGCTGACCTGATCGACCTGGGCCGCGCCTGGCAGGGCCAGCTGCCCGATGCCGCCTTCATCGCCCCGGACGCGCCGGAAGGATTGCCCTTCGAAGCCCTGGGTGGACGGCAATGGTTTGCGCTGGAGGAAAGAACTCCGAACGAATACCGGATCGGCGCGGAGGCGGCACAGCCCGTGCTGGACCGGTTTTTGGAGAATGAACTGGCCGCGCTCGGCCTTGATGAGCGTTCCCTTGCCCTTGTCGGCTTCAGCCAGGGCGCGATGATGACCTTTCAATGCGGCCTGCGCCGCAAGACCCCGCCCGCGGCCCTGATCGGCTATTCCGGACTGTTGCCGGGGGCCGGCCGCCTTGACGGCGTCAACACCGCCAGTCCCGTGCTGGTCGTTCATGGCACGGATGACGACGTCGTGCCCGCCTATCACGCCGAAGCGGCACAGACTGCGCTGGCACAGGCCGGCATCTCGTCGGACCTGCATCTGCTTTCCGGTCTCGGCCATTCCATCGACGAACGCGGCATGGTGCTGGGCGGACGGTTCCTTGAAAAGGCTTTCGCCGCCGCGGCACTGCCTTGAGTGCCTGTTCCATTTGGTTAATGGCCTGTTAAGAGTTTTGCAGGATGCTTTGAAGACCTGTGCCGGACCAGGAAGGGCCGGACAAGTCAGGATCCAGGGCCATGCAGATATCCATCGAAACCACCACGCAAAGCACGAGCCTTTATTCGGCGTCGTTTGCCAGTGGCGGTACAGAGGGAAACAAATCTGCGCCGAAAGGCAACGCCTATGGCCACGAGATCGGTCAGCGCAACGGCCATGACAAGGCGCCTGCGGAAAGCCTCCTGGAAGCGGCCAGCAAGAAGGCAGAGGAAGACGCGGTCGTGATCGCCGCGCTTCAGGACGCGGTCGAAAAAGGCAAGGGCAAGGAAGACGACGACAAGGACAAGAGCCTTGCGACCGTCGAGGACTACCAGAAGACCGCCGGCAAGATAAAAGCCGCGCTCGGCGAGGCGGATGGCCCCTCCGCAAATATCGTCTATGAAAGCGCGACCATTTCGACAACCACGATCGAGGCGGAAATCGGCGGCGAAACCCTTTCGGCGCAATTCGTGTCCTTCGAGCGAGTGTCCTATGACAGCGCGACCGGCCTCTCGGTCCGCGCCGCCAATGCCTCGTCCATCGAGGGCGACTTCAGCTACGGCTCGTTCAGCAGCCAGACCGCCTCGGTCAGCGAGCTTTTTGCGGGCACCGGCGACCAGGTTTCGAATTTCCTCGGACTGACGGCCTGAGCCTTCTTTAACTCCCCTTCACTCCGTCATTGCAGGGCTTGACCCTGCAATCCATGCCGTGACCTGAGCCTCATGCAAGGCTTCTCCGTTTGGAAACGAAACGGCATGGATGCCATGGTCGCGCCATGGCATGACGGGGTTGGAAAGACTGGTGCAGGGCGTCTGTCCGCCCTGCCCTGATCATCCGGCTCAGGCCTTTTTCAGATACGCCACCAGAATGTCGAGCGCGGCCTGGAGGTCGGTCTTGTGGATCATTTCCGTGACCGTGTGGATGTAGCGCGTGCCGACGACGATGCCGACGGCTTTCGCGCCGGCAGCCGCCTGCTGGGCGGCGGCGCCGTCCTGGCCGCCGGCGGCCAGCATCGTGCGCTGGAACGGGATCTTGGCCTTTTCGGCAATGGCCTCGATTTCCTTCACCAGCTCCCGGTCGGCAATGAAGCTTGAATCCTTGACATGAAGACCGAAACCTTCGCCCTGGACCGTGGTTCGGTCCTGTTCCGGCACACCCGGCGTGTCGCAGGCAAGCGTGGTGTCGACACCGAAGCCAATGTCGGGCTTGATGGCGAAGGCAGCTGTGCGTGCGCCGCGCAGGCCAACTTCTTCCTGACAGGTGAAGGCAACATGGATCTCGCAATCATGCTTGGCCTTGCCGAGGCCCTTGATCGCCTCGATGCCGAGCCAGCAGGCGATGCGGTTGTCGAGCGCCTTGGAGACGATCTTGTCGCCGATCTCGATCAGCGGTTCGTCCATGGTGACCATGTCGCCGACCTTGACGACGTCCTTGGTCTTTTCGCCGAGACCCAGATCAACCACGAAGTCCTTCGGCTCCGGAACCTTCTTGCGTTCCTCGGGCGAGGAAATGTGGAGCGGCTTGCCGCCCGGGTTCATTACGCCCTTGAAGTCGCCTTCGTCGGTGGAAACCAGAACACGCCGGGAGAAGAGATTGCGCGCATCGAAGCCGCCGACCGGCTGCACATGGGCAAAGCCCTTGTCGGTGACATGGGAGACCAGAAAGCCGATCTCGTCCATGTGGCAGAGCAGCATAACCTTTTTCGGCGTGCCCTTCTTGGAGGCCTTGCGGCTGTCCCGGCGGCACAGGAGCGAGCCCATCGGATCGACGGTGACCTCGTCGAAAAGACCCTTGATTTCGGCCTGGATCAACTCGCGGACACGGTGTTCGTGACCCGGCACTCCTGGGGTTTCGCAAAGGCGGCGCAGCAGATCGATATTCATGGAAAGTCCTGTTGGGGAATTTGAAAACGCGGCGATCCTAGAACCTTTCGCGTTCGGATTGAAGCATTCGATCGACACAAACTTGCGTCAGCGCCTTAACCGATTGCTCGCCATTTCCAAAAAAGGAAGCTCCAAGTGGCCGTTTGCCATTGCAGTGTCGCATTTGATGACAAACATTTAGGTTGAAAACAAGAAGCGCCTCCCGCTGACGCGGGAAGGTGTTGCCCCTTCCTTTCGACCATTCCGGGGACGCGATCATGGCTATGACAAAACGATTTATTCTTTCCATTGACGGTGGCGGTGTGCGCGGCCTCATTCCCGTGCGCATTCTGGAGACGCTGGAAAGCCGGCTCAGCCAGCGCGGCGTTGCCACGCCCTTCCACCAGATCTTCGACCTGATGGCCGGCACGTCCACCGGCGGCCTGATCGCGGCCGGGCTCAGCGCACCGCGCCCGGGCGGCGAAGCCGGTGAAGCCGCCGCGACGATTGCCGAACTCAGGACCTTCTACGAGCGCGAAAGCCGCGACATCTTCAAGTCCTCGATCACCGCCCGGCTGGCACGCACCATCAGCAACCCGCTGGGTCTCTTCGACGAAACCTATGACGCAAGGCCGCTGGAAAAGCTGCTGAAGGAACGCTTCGGCTGGACCTCGATGGCCAGCGGGCTGACCCGGCTGGTGCTGACCGCCTATGACATCGAGCACCGCAAGGCGGTGTTCATGACCAATGGTCTTGAGGAAAACGGCGGCCGCCCGGACGATTATTATTTCTGGCAGGCCGTGCGCGCGACGACGGCGGCACCGTCCTATTTCGAACCGGCCCGCATTGAGAACTTGAGCCGGCGCACGGAGGAAGCCATGGTCGATGGCGGGGTCTTCATGAAGGACCCGGCGATCGCTGCCTATCTTGAAACGCGCAAGCTCGGCTGGGACGAGGACGAGATCGTCATCCTGTCGCTCGGCACCGGACGGGCGAGCGAACGCAGCTTTGCCTATAAAGACGCGATCGGCTGGGGTGCACTCGGCTGGATGCAGCCGTCCAAGGGTGTGCCGATCCTGTCGATCCTTGCCGACGGCCAGTCGCAGACCGCCGCCTACCAGGCCGCGCATCTCTTCAACGAGTTGCCGAAGGTCAGTTATTACCGGCTTGAGGCCGATCTGCCGGCGGAAGCGGAAGACCTGGACAATGCCCGGCCCGGCAACATCATCACCCTGAATGGCGCCGCCGACCGGGTGATCCGCGACAACACGGTCTTTCTGGACACGTTCGCTGATATGTTGACAGAGCATGTCAATTCCCCGGAAACGGGTGCGGACACGCCCGATTTGGTGCATGCTGCCTGAAGAGCACACTGGCCTCGGGGCCGCTGATCAGCGTTGCACGTGCCCCGGACTGGCGAAGAGACCGGCACTTGAGGGTTCGACGTGACCAAAGCCAATGTCCAGATGGAGCGCCTGCCGCTTCTGATCCGAAAAAAGCTCCTGACCGGGCTCGCCGGTTTCGGGTTGGCCCTGATGGCGGCAGCAAACACTGCCGCAGCCGTTCCGGTGCCGTCACCGAAACCTGGCGGGACGGTGGTCGAGGACTATACGCCGAGCGTCCAGATCGTTGCCGGCGCGCCGATCCCGATCAAGAAACGCGCGGTGCCGGAAGGCTATGTCGCCAGCCGGCCAAAGCTGGTTCTCCATTCGGACTTTCCCGCCAAGAACTATTTCGGCAATACCGACGGCCCGGCCCCGCTGAAGGCGCGCGCCATCGGGTCCTATGCCAAGGGCTGCCTTGCGGGCGGCGCGGCGCTGCCACCGGATGGCCCGACCTGGCAGGCGATGCGCCTCTCCCGCAACCGCAATTGGGGCCATCCCGAACTGATCGACTATCTCAAGGACCTTGCCAAAGACGCGCCCAAGATCGGCTGGAACGGGTTGCTGGTCGGCGATCTGGCGCAGCCGCGCGGCGGCCCGATGCTGTCGGGCCATGCCAGCCACCAGATCGGCCTTGACGCAGATATCTGGCTGACGGAAATGCCGAAAGAGCGGCTCAGCCGGGAGCAGCGCGAAGAGATTTCGGCGATTTCAATGCTGATCGGCCCGATGGACGTGAAGGGCGCCGACCGCCGGGTCGATCCGAAAAAATGGACAGACACCCACGCCAGGCTGATCCGGCGCGCGGCGTCCGACAGGCGGGTCGCCCGGATCTTCGTCAATCCGACCATCAAGAAAGCGCTGTGCAACTTCGAGAAGAGCAAGGACCGGGCCTGGCTGCGCAAGATCCGTCCCTGGTGGGGCCATCACTATCACTTCCATGTCCGCCTTGCCTGTCCCAAGGGCAGCGCAGGCTGCAAGGACCAGAACCCGCCGCCCCCCGGCGACGGTTGTGGCGAAAACCTGACCTACTGGCTGTCGGACGAACCCTGGGTGCCGAAAAACCCGCCGAAACCCGGTGAGAAGCCGAAGGTCGTCAAGAAACGGCCGATGGCGCTGGCCGCCCTGCCGAACGAGTGCCGCAACGTGCTGACCGCGCAGTGATCGGGAAATTGCTCCTGTTGTCTTCCCGGACGCAGCGCAGCGTAGAACCGGGACAAAGGACTCCCGGGCGGAACTCGTATTAATAGACGCAAATTATGAAGGTTCCCGGTCCCCGCTTCCGCGGGGATAACATCTGGGGAAACAGATCCCCAACCTCAACCACCGTCATTCCGGATCGGTGATCGGAGGGGAGAGGCAGGCCAGCCGCCTCACCCTTCCGGCGCGTCGGTTTCCTTCAGCACCTTCGTCAGGAACACCAGATCCAGCCAGCGGCCGAATTTTGTGCCGGTCTGGGGCAGGCGCCCGGTCACTTCGAAGCCGAGGGATTGATGCAGACCGATGGACGCGCTGTTGGCCCCGTCGACACCGCCGACCAGCAGGTGAATGCCATTGCCCTCAGCAATCTCCATCAGACGGTTCATCAGGACGCGGCCAATGCCCTTCCGGTGTTCGGCCGGATCGACATAGACCGTGTGTTCGGCCGTGAAGCGATACCCTTCCTTGGCGCGGAACGGCCCATAACTGGCAAAGCCGACGACCTTGTCTTCCCCGTTCACCGCGACGATCACCGGTAGGCCCTGGTTTTTCCGGCCCTCGAACCAGGTAAGCCGGTCGTTCAAGGTTTCTTCGCGGTTCGTCCAGGCCGCTGTCGTTTCGCGCACCGCGTGATTGTAGAGCGCAAGAATGGCGGGAACGTCTTCGGCTTTGGCGTCACGGATGTGCATGTCGATCTCGGGTTCGGGACAATCTCTTGTTATCGGAAGTCACTCTTATTCTCATTTGAAGTTGATTTGCCACGGCAAAAACCGCTCGCGAGATACGTCATTTGCCGGCGCACGCTCCGCCGCCTTGCACAGCGGTTCGATCACCGGCCGCCTCTACGTCAAAAAACCACCGGAATTCAGCCCTCTGGCGCGTCATTCCACTAGTCGAAAGCGAATTGCGGTGGTAAAGGGGCGGCCATGACGACGCAGAAGCTTTCCAACATCCGCAACTTTTCCATCGTGGCGCACATCGATCACGGCAAGTCGACGCTGGCCGACCGCCTGATCCAGATGACCGGCACCTTGACCGACCGTGAAATGACCGAGCAGGTGCTCGACTCGATGGACATCGAGCGCGAGCGCGGCATCACGATCAAGGCGCAGACCGTACGCCTGATCTACAATGCCAAGGACGGCGAACAATATACGCTGAACCTGATCGACACCCCGGGCCACGTCGACTTTGCCTATGAAGTGTCCCGCTCTCTGGCGGCCTGCGAAGGCTCGCTGCTGGTGGTCGATGCCTCGCAGGGCGTGGAAGCGCAGACGCTCGCCAACGTCTATCAGGCGATCGACAATGATCACGAGATCGTCACGGTCCTCAACAAGATCGACCTGCCGGCCGCCGAACCGGACCGGATCAAGGAACAGATCGAGGATGTCATCGGCATCGATGCCTCCGAAGCCTGCATGATCTCGGCCAAGACCGGGCTCGGAGTCGACACCGTGCTGGAAGCGATCGTCCAGAAACTGCCGCCCCCGGAAGGCGACCCGGACGACACGCTGAAAGCCATGCTGGTCGACAGCTGGTACGATACGTATCTGGGCGTGATGGTGCTGGTTCGCGTGATCAACGGCTCCCTCAAGCGGGGCCAGAAGATCAAGATGATGGGCACGGGCGCTGCCTACGACGTCGACCGTGTCGGCGTCATGACCCCGAAATTCCTGCAGGTGGACGAGCTGAAGGCCGGCGAGATCGGTGTCATCACCGGCTCGATCAAGGAAGTCGCAGACACCCGGGTTGGCGATACCATCACACTCGACAAGAAACCCTGCGCCGAAGCGCTGCCGGGCTTCAAGCCGGCGCAGCCGGTGGTGTTCTGCGGGCTGTTCCCGGTCGACGCCAATGACTTCGACGACCTGCGCGCCGCGATGGGCAAGTTGCGTCTCAACGACGCCAGCTTCTCCTACGAAATGGAAACGTCCGCGGCGCTCGGCTTCGGGTTCCGCTGCGGCTTCCTGGGGCTCCTCCACCTGGAAATCATCCAGGAACGGCTCTACCGTGAATTCGACCTCGATCTGATCGCCACCGCACCGTCGGTCGTCTACGAGATGTCGCTGACGGATGGGTCGAACATAGACCTGCACAATCCGGCGGACATGCCGGACGTGGTCAAGATCAGCGAAATCCGCGAACCGTGGATCCGGGCGACGATCATGACGCCCGACGACTATCTGGGCGGCATCCTCAAGCTCTGCCAAGAACGGCGCGGCCTGCAGGTGGACCTTTCTTATGTCGGCTCACGTGCGCTTGTCGCCTATGACCTGCCGCTCAACGAGGTGGTCTTCGACTTCTACGACCGGCTGAAATCGATCTCCAAGGGTTACGCCTCCTTCGACTACCAGCTCTCCGACTACCGGGCGGGCGATCTGGTCAGGATGTCGATCCTGGTGAACGACGAACCGGTGGACGCACTCTCCATGCTGGTGCACCGCAGCCAGGCGGAACGGCGCGGCCGCGCCATGTGCGAGAAGCTGAAGGAACTGATCCCGCGGCACATGTTCAAGATCCCGATCCAGGCCGCCATCGGCGGCCGGGTGATCGCCCGCGAGACCATCTCCGCCCTGCGCAAGGACGTGACCGCCAAATGTTACGGCGGCGACGCCACCCGCAAGCGCAAGCTGCTGGAAAAGCAGAAGGCGGGCAAGAAGAAGATGCGCCAGTTCGGCAAGGTCGAGATCCCTCAGGAAGCCTTCATTCAAGCCCTGAAGATGGATGAGTGAGCCCCGGTCACGCTTCGCGTGACCAATCGATCCGGTGGATCGATTGGAGGGGCGAACGCCCGTGAGGGTAAGGCGCGCAGCGCCGTCGAGCGGGCAAGCGACCTGAACGGAGCGCCAAACAACAAATCCAGCGCCTGCGTTTACGAGGTCTCAGTCCTGGCTGCGCCAAACCGGGAAGACAAACGGAGAAGGCTTTGCCGTTCCCGTCCGAAACCTCGTAGAACGGCGGAGTTCTGTCTACCCGAGCCCCACCCAACAAGGACCCGCAATGAGCCTCGAACAATCCCTCCGCGACCGCGCCGGTAACGCCTGCGAAGTCTGCGGCGCTACCGAAGCCCTCAAGCAACTTGACGTCGGCCCGGGCTCTGACGGTACGGCGGATATGGCTGTCCTGGTTTGCACCACCTGCGCGGAGCAGATCTCTGGCATGGCGAACCTTGACCCGAACCACCTGCGCTGCCTCAACGAGGCGGCCTGGAGCCAGGTGCCGCCAGTGCAGGTGACGGCCTACCGCCTGCTGTCGCGGATGCCGGAGGAAAGCTGGGCACGGGATCTTCTGGACATGCTCTACCTGGACGACGAGACGCTTGCCTGGGCAAAGGCCGGCCAGGAAGGCGGGACCGGCGACGACACCGGAGTGGTGCACAAGGACACCCATGGCGCGGTTCTGAGTGCCGGCGACACCGTCACCCTGATCAAGGACCTCAAGGTCAAGGGCGCGGGCTTCACCGCCAAGCGAGGCACCGCGGTTCGCAATATCAGCCTGGTTGCCGACAATGCGGAGCAGATCGAAGGCCGCGTCAACGACCAGCGCATCGTCATCCTGACCGAATTCGTGAAAAAAGCCTGACACGGGTTTCCCCCGAACGACCGCCACCCTTTCAGACCGTCAGCCGGTCTCCCGAAATGCCTTCAGAATCGCCGATGTCACCGGTTCCCCTTCCCGGCAGAACAGCGCCATCCGTGTTCTGGGAAGTTCCGGCAAACGGTAGGTCTCGCCAACGTCCCGGCTGCCTGCCGGCAGATTGCGCCGGTCGAGACAGGCAATGCCGAGTCCGGCGCCAACGGCCGCCTGGACGGCGCTGACACCGGTGCCGGTGAAAACGTCCTCGTGGACAATGCCGGCTTCCTTCAGCGTCGCCGTCGCCAGTTTCCGGAGCGCGCAGCTTCCGGTCAACGCGACCAGCGGAAAGGCCGCTCCCGTCTCCCAGACAAAATCCTTTGAAGCCGTCCAGACAAGGTCTTCCTCGAAGGCTGTCAGACCATTGGCCTCGACATCCTCCGAGCGCACCATGACCGCATTGAAGAGACCCGCCTTGTAGTCCCGGAAAAGATTGTCCGAGAGACCAACCGTGACATGCCATTGGCTGCCAGGCAGTGCGTCGCTCAGGCTCGCGATGATGCGCGGCAGCCGGTCTCCGGCGGCGTGGTCGCTGATGCCGAGACGATAGCGCCTTGCGGCCTCCGTGCCGGCGACACGCGCGGCCACCCTGTCATGCAGATCGATGAGCTCCCGGGCATCGTTCAGGAACCGTGCCCCGAACGGGGTCAGCTGCACGGACCGCGGCGAGCGGGCAAGCAGCGCATCGCCCAGCCTGTCTTCCAGCTTGCGGATCTTCACGCTGACCGCAGACTGGCTGGCCCCCAGCATCTGCCCGGCGCGCGTGAAGCTGCCGGTTTCCGAGACACGCACGAAAGCGCGCAAAAGGTCCATGTCGAGATCGTTCATGCAATCATTATAAAATCGGATTTTTGAAATATCAAAGATTTGTTTTTCTTATTTAAGGATGAGAGTTAGCGTGTCTGCATCATAGACAAGACACGGAGGCCACCATGCCGCTGACACAAGTTTCCATCCGCAAGGGCTCGAAGACGGAAGCGCAGAAAAACACGCTTCTGAACGAGATCTACCAGGCCATGCGCGAGACGTTCGACGTGCCCGAAGACGACCGCTTCATGACCATCACCGAACACGCCCCGGAAGACTTCGTCTTCGGCCGGCATTACATGAACATTGCCCGCTCCGACGATCTGATCCTGATCCTCTTGACCGTCAGCGACACACGCACGGTTCAGAAAAAACAGGCGCTGTTCAAGCGGATCGCGACCGGCCTGGTGCGGGAACTCGGCGTGCGCCCGGAAGACATCTTCATCAATCTGGTGGAGACCAGGATGGAGAACTGGTCCTTCGGGAACGGCATTGCGCAATACGCGGACAGGGCACCGGCAATGGCTTGAGGCTGCAGCGCTTTGCAGACCGAAGCTTTCATTATACTCTTGCGCCAGTTTGGCGGAGAGTTCGATGGCACCCAAGATACCCGTTTCCATTCCGGTGGATCCCCGGCTGGCAAAACAGGCCGGGGACCTGAAGGTCGACCTCAGCAAAGCGGCCGAGGACGGCCTCACACGTGCGGTGCAAGAAGAGCGGGAACGTCTGTGGCGGCTTGAAAACGCCGGCGCCATCGAAGCGGCCAATGCCTTTGTCGATGAAAACGGCCTGCCCTTCGACCGGCACCGGCAGTTTTGATGGCCCGGTTCGACGTCCGGCGGCTCGACAATTCGGCTTATCTGGCGCTGGAACTGCAGGCTGACCTGCTGGACGGGTTCAATACAAGGGTCGTGGCACCGCTGATCCCGAAGGAAGATATTGGCGGCCATATCTCACGGCTCAATCCGGTGTTCACGATTGGCGGTGGAACCTATGTCATGCTGACCCAGCACCTGGCCGCGGTGCCCACGACCGAGCTCGGCGACGTGGTCTGCAATCTCGGCAAGCACCGGGACGATATTACGGCTGCGACGGATTTCCTGTTCCAGGGGTTTTGAACGCTGCAAAACAGAAACGGCGCCGGGCCGAAGCCCAGGCGCCGTTTTCTGGTCCTGGTTCTGTCCAACCGGCCAGCATTGTCGGGGGCCGATCAGAATTCTTGAGGGACCGGCCTCTCGGCCCGTCCGATGCCTTAGCGCCGGTTGAGCGGCAGGTCGGCCAGTTCACGCTGGCTCATGCGGACGACGGCCGGATGGGACAGCGGGTCGGTGCGGTCATAGGCCGAAGCCGGGGTTGCCCGGAACTGGCGGCGCATAAACAGTTTCATCATGAGGTTCAATCTCCTTTTTGTTGTTTTTCTCATGGCCAAATTCCTTTTCTTGAATTTAGCTATGCTGACTATATACGGCGCATCTTCTCCAAAAAAAATCGACTTCTTCTGAGTTTCGCTTTAGTTTTTCTAAAATGAAGAACCTCAGTCGCATTCATCTCTCGGGCCTCAGGGCCGTGGAGGCCGTCGGCCGGCTCGGCTCGGTCAAGGCGGCAGCCGACGAGCTCGGCGTCACCGTCGGCGCCGTCAGCCAACAGGTGCAGAAGACCGAGGCCCAGCTCGGGGTGCAGCTGTTCGAGCGCCAGAACCGGGCGCTGCTGCCGACGGCCCATGTGCTGGCAATGCAGCCACACCTGACGAGTGCGATGTCGTCCCTGTCGACGGCAATCGCCACCACCCAGCGCGGGCGCGAGGACGCGCTGACCATCTCCGTCGCGCCCGTCTTTGCCGGCAAGTGGCTGGTCTGGCATTTGAAAAACTTCAACAAGGCCCATCCGGGGATCCGGGTGCGCGTCGAGGCAACGGTCGATCTGGTTGACCCGGACACCAGCGATGTCGATCTGTGCATCCGTGTCGGCAACGGCCCCTATCCCGGCCTCAATGCCGAAAAACTGCTCAACCAGCGGATCTTCCCCGTCTGCAGCCCGGCGCTCGCCAGGGAGATCAGGGAGCCAAAGGACATCGGCAAGCTGCCGATCATCCGCGACCCGGGCCAGATGTTCACCTGGAAAACCTGGCTCGATCTCTTCGGTCTCGACGAAAGCATCCTGCAAGACGGCCCGACCTTTTCCGACGGCTCGCTGTGCCTCGACGCTGCGATTGCCGGCCAGGGCGTCTTTCTCGCCTGGGAGACCCTTGCCGTCTACGCGGTCAAATCCGGCCAGGTGATCGCCCCCTTCCCGGAGCGCCCGGCGACTGGCAGTGCCTATTGGCTGATCAGCGGCAAAAACGCGCCGCGTACAAAGGCCAAGCAGGCGTTCGGCGACTGGCTGAAGGAGGAGCTGCAGAGCTCGATCGGCCGGCCGAAGGGGGCTGATGTGGTGGAAGCCTAACTGAAAAAGGCTCACATCTAGTCCACACCAGTGATGGATCTTCCGAGAACATCCGCCTTGACCGCGCCGCGCATGCCCATGGGCTGGGGTTTCCCCGTCGTGCTGTCCTTGCGCGTCTGCGCCTCCAACTCGCCGTTGAGTTCCGCGCCGAACAGAACGATATAGGCGGACATCCAAAGCCACATGAGCAGGATGATGACGCCGGCCAGGCTACCGAAGGTCTTGTTGTAGCTGCCGAAATTGGCCACATAGACGGAGAAGCCGTAAGACGCGGCCATCCAGAGCAGGCACGCAAGCACGGCCCCCGGCGTGATCCATTTCCATTTGGCGTCCGCCCTTGAAGGCCCGAACCGATAGACGAGCGACAGGCCCGTGACCGTCAGCAGTGCCATCACAAGCCATCGAAACGCGGAGAAAGCCGCTTCCATCCAGGCCGGCAATTGCACGATGCTGAAGACGGCCGGCAGCAGCAAGGCCGACACCAATCCCATGATGAAAGCCACGACCAGGATCAGTGACAGGACAAGGGTCAGGGCGTTAAGCTGGAAGAACCCGCGCTTTTCGGTTTCGCCATAAGCGACGTTGAGCCCTTCCATCATGCTGGCGATGCCCCTTGAAACCGAATAGAGGGACAAGACCAGACTGAAGGCGAAAGCCAGCCCGAGACCGGTGCCGCGCGCGCCCGCAACGCTTTGCGCCTGGTCCAGTATGATCAGGGCCGCTTCCTGCGGAACGACCGACTTGATCAATTCAAGCTGCCTTGCGATCTCGACCGGCTCCACGACCAGACCCGAAAGCGCCATCAAGGCAGTGATTGCCGGAAAAATCGCCAGAAGACCGTAAAACGCCACACCCGCCGCTATCAGGCCGACATGGTCGCGCTCCATGGCCAGCCAGACACGATAGGCGACATCCAGCCATCCCAGCGGTGGTATCTCTGCGGGTGTCTCCGCCGTGCGGCCACGTGACATGCTTCCCCCTTCGATCTTCGGCACCGCAGCCAATGAAAAGCAGCCGCGGCCTTGCCAACATTGGGAGTAAACGCGCACGCACGCCGGGGGTTCCGCTTGCCCGCCGACCTGCATGCGCCCCGGTGCGCCTTCCGGCACCCGCGATAGCGCCATTTCCGCTTGCCATCCGTCCGGCATTGAGTACATTGACGCCCATGAGCAACCGCAGCGCAGATATTCGCCGCAAGGGCGACATGACCGGCACCTCGGGCCTGGCAATGGCTGCGGCGCGCCTCATCGAGCTGCAGGGCCCTGCCTGCGGCCGATTTATGCGCTAAGGCGCTTTTATTCCCGCGCTTTTCTCTTCACCGGTGCGTCACGCAATAATGCGTTTCAGGCCGTGGCTTTCCACGCCATTATTCGCTAAAAGACCCCGACTTTCTGTTTCGACACCTCCGCGCGCATCGCGCGAACCGACGACCGAGTACGCATGTCCAATCTCGATACACTTGAATCCGAACTTCTGGCCGCCATTGAGAGCGCCGCGAGTGAAGCCGCCCTGGAAGAGATCCGGGTGCAGGCCCTGGGCAAGAAGGGCAAGATCTCCGAGCAGATGAAAACACTCGGCAAGATGAGCCCGGAAGAGCGCCAGGTCATGGGCCCGGCGCTGAACGGCCTGAAGGCCAAGGTCACCGACGCCCTCGCCGCCCGCAAGGACGTTCTGGCCGAGGCCGCCCTGGAAGCCCGCCTGGCCAGCGAAACCGTCGACGTCACGCTGCCTCTGCGCCCGTCGCCCGCCGAAACCGGCCGGGTGCATCCGGTCAGCCAGGTGATCGACGAACTGACCGCGATCTTCGCCGACATGGGCTTTTCCATCGCCGAAGGCCCGGACATCGAAACCGATGAATTGAACTTCACCGCGCTGAACTTCCCTGAAGGCCACCCGGCGCGCGAGATGCATGACACGTTCTTCTTCAACGAACGGCAAGACAGCGAGCGCCTGCTGCTGCGCACGCACACCTCCCCGGTGCAGATCCGCACCATGCGCAACCAGGAACCGCCGATCCGCGTGATCATCCCGGGCCGGACCTATCGTTGCGACAGCGACCAGACCCACACGCCGATGTTCCACCAGGTCGAAGGCCTCGTCATCGACAAGGAAAGCCATTTCGGCCACCTGAAATGGATCCTGCACGAGTTCTGCAAGTCCTTCTTCGAGGTCGACGATATCAAGATGCGGTTCCGGCCGAGCTTCTTCCCGTTCACCGAACCGTCCATGGAAGTCGACATCCAGTGCGACCGGTCCGGCGGCGAGGTCAAGATCGGCCAGGGCGAGGATTGGCTCGAAATCCTCGGCTGCGGCATGGTCCATCCGAATGTGATCCGCAATTGCGGCCTCGACCCGGATGTCTATCAGGGCTTTGCCTGGGGCATGGGCATCGACCGCATCGCCATGCTGAAATACGGCATGCCGGACTTGCGTGCCTTCTTTGACGCGGATGTACGCTGGATCCAGCATTACGGCTTCCGCCCTCTCGACCTGCCGACCCTGTTCGGCGGTCTGTCCAGTTAACCTTCGGAACGGGGGCAACCACCATGTCCATGCTGATCCGCATCAGTCTTGTTCTTCTGCTGAGCCTTTTCGCGGCGCTGCCTGCCGCCGCCCAGACCGCGACGACCGCGGACCAGGAGTCGCGCGTTGCCTCGCCGACCTCCTTCCTGGAGGCCTGCGCGGAAAAGATCGAAAGCCGCGGCCGCCTGCGCTTCTGCGACACCTACTTTCGCGACAAGCTCGGCACCGAAGCCGATGCGCTGTTGTACCTGCGCGACCGGATCACGCGGCTGCGCGCCGGTCATGAGGCAAGCTCCGCGGAAAAGTATCAAAGCTTTCTGCAGGCGATCTATATCGTTGCTTTCCTGACCATCGCCTCGATCGTACTGATCGCCAGCGACCGGCGCATCGGCGGCACCGCCAAATGGGCCGGCCTGACCTCAACGGCGGCGCTTCTGGTGATGGTCGTCATCGTCGCCATGGGCTGGCTCGGCAAATACCGGGCGGAATATTCCGCTCAGGTCGAGCTTGGCATCCTGCGCGACCGGATCGAGACCGAAGCGGCCCAGGCGATCGCAACCAAACAGCAGATCACGCCGGAAATCGTGCGCGGCTGGACCAAGGACTTTTCCGAGATCGGCCGGCGCTTTGCCGAAAACTACGGTGCCGCGACGGTCCTGCCCGAAGTCGACCGTTTCAACAACTGATCCGCCATTCCTCCCGTTTCGCAGCCCGCGTGCGCTGCTTGAGATTTGAAGAGACAACATTATGAAATTCACCCTTTCCTGGCTCAAGGAACATCTTGAGACCGATGCCAGCCTGGATGAGATCGTCGAACGTCTCACCATGATCGGCCTGGAAGTCGAGGAAGTCACCAACAAGGCCGACCGGCTGAAGAGTTTCCGGATCGCGAAGGTTCTGGAAGCCGAGCAGCACCCGAATGCGGACCGGCTGCGTGTCCTGAAAGTCGACACCGGCGAAGGCGACCCGATCCAGATCGTCTGCGGCGCCCCCAATGCCCGCGCCGGCCTCGTCGGCGTGCTGGGCAAGCCGGGCGACTATATTCCCGGCCTCGATGTGACCCTGTCTGTCGGCAAGATCCGCGACGTGGAAAGCTTCGGCATGATGTGCTCGGAGCGCGAGCTGGAACTTTCGGAAGAACATGACGGCATCATCGACCTGCCCGAGGACGCACCTGTCGGCATGACCTATGCCGAATGGGCCGGCCTTGACGAACCGGTGATCGAGATCGGTCTGACGCCCAACCGCCCGGACTGCACCGGTGTCTACGGCATTGCCCGCGACCTGGCGGCCGCCGGCCTCGGCAAGCTGAAGGAACGCAGCCACGAACAGATCCGCGGCAGTTACCCCTGCCCGGTGTCCGTCACGCTCGATTTCGGCGACACCAAGCCGATGTGCAAGGCTTTCGGTCTGCGTCTGGTCAAGAGCGTCAAGAACGGCCCGTCGCCGAAATGGCTACAGGACCGCCTGACCGCCATCGGCCTCCGCCCGATCAACATCCTGGTGGACATCACCAACTACATGACCTTCGACCAGGGCCGGCCGCTGCACGTCTTCGATGCCGACAAGGTCCATGGCAATCTGGTGGTCCGCAGGGGCAAGGCCGGCGAGAAGATCGACGGCCTTAACGGCAAGTCCTACGACATCGATGACACGGTCTGCGTGATTTCCGACGACAACGGCGTGGAAAGCCTCGGCGGCATCCTGGGCGGCGAACCGTCCGGCTGTACCGAGGACACGGTCAATGTGCTGATCGAATCCGCGCTCTGGGACGAGGACGGCATTGCCGCCACCGGCCGCAAGCTCGGCGTCAACACCGATGCCCGCTACCGGTTCGAGCGCGGTGTCGACCCGAACTACATGATGCCGGGACTGGAAGCGGCAACGCGCATGGTGCTGGACCTGTGCGGCGGCGAACCGTCCGAGGCGCTGCAGGCGGGCGAAATCCCGGACAGCAGCAACATCATCAATTTCCCCTATTCGGAAATCAAGCGCCTCAGCGGCGTCGACGTCACGCCGGCGGAAGCCAATGTCACGCTGAAGTCGCTCGGCTTCTGGGTGTCCGGCTCCGGCGATACGGTCAAGGTTGCCGCGCCGAGCTGGCGTCCGGATATTGAAGGCAAAGCGGATCTGGTCGAAGAGGTTGTGCGCATCCTCGGCCTCGACCGGGTGCCGTTCACGCCGCTGCCGCCCACCGGCTCCGTCGGCCAGAAGGTGCTGACCACGGGCCAGATCCGGCGCAGCAAGGCGCGCCGGGCGCTGGCCACGCGCGGTTTCAACGAGGCCGTGACCTGGTCGTTCATCGCCAAGGACCAGGCCGAGCTGTTCGGCGGCGGCAGCGCGGCCCTCGCCCTGGCCAACCCGATTTCCAGCGAGATGTCCGACATGCGCCCGAGCCTGCTGCCAGGCCTTCTGGCGGCCGCGCAGCGTAACGCCGACCGCGGCTATGGCGACGTCGCCCTGTTCGAGGTCGGTCAGGTGTTTGAGAACGATACGCCGGAGGGCCAGAAAATGGTCGCCGCGGGCGTGCGCCGCGGCACCGCCAAACTGGCGGGGGCCGGACGTCACTGGGCGGGCAGCTCCGCTGCCGTCGATGTGTATGACGCCAAGGCGGATGCCGAAGCGGCGCTTGCCGCCATCGGCGCGCCGGTCGAAAAGCTGCAGATCTACACCGATGCCCCGGCGACCTTCCATCCGGGCCGCTCCGGCTGTCTGAAGCTCGGACCGAAAAACACGCTGGCGGTGTTTGGCGAAATCCATCCGCGCACCTTGCAGGCCCTGGACATCGAAGGCCCGCTGGTCGGGTTCGAGATCTATCTCGACGCCCTGCCGCAGCCGAAGGGCAAGGGCGGCCGTTCCAAGGGTGCTCTCAATGTCAGCGACCTGATGCCGGTGCGGCGTGACTTTGCCTTTCTGATGGCCAAGGACGTCAGCGCGGAAACGCTGCTGAAAGCCGCCCGCGGCGCGGACAAGACCCTGATCGAGGAGGTCACCCTGTTCGATATCTATGAAGGCCAGGGCGTGCCGGAAGGCCAGAAGTCCGTCGCCGTCGACGTGCTGCTGCAGCCGCGTCAGAAGACCCTGACGGATGAGGAAATCGACGCGGTGGCCAAGAAGATCATCGCCAATGTCGAAAAGGCGACCGGCGGCTCGCTGAGAAGCTGAGGTCCGTCACGAATTCGAAACCGCACGGGTAAAACCGTGCGGTTTTTTTCATGCCTGGAGCTTGTCGCGTTCAATTGTTGCGCTGGCCGGTTTCCGCGCAAATCAGCACCGTGCAGCGCTTGTTGTCCTCGGTCTGCACGAATGTGTTGCGCACGGTCTGGCCGGTGAAACACTGGTTCCGGTTGGTGACATAGCGATCGAACTTGTGCGGGCCGGATTTCAGATTAATGGCGCCGAACCGGTTGATCAGGGCGTGCGTCTCTTCGCAGGTCAGGTTCGTGGTGTCCGGCTGCCGGCGTGTTTGTGCCTCCACAGCGGAAACAAGGGATAAGCAAATAAAAGAGAAGACAAAAAATCTACCGGCACAGCCCGCAATTAAAAGTTGCTTCATTGTGTTTTTCCCGCTAGCCGCAAGTTCTGTCCGGTGTTTTTCAGGTTATTTGATGTAGTAAATGGGCATGCCTGCCAGAAATAGGCAATCCCTATTTCATATTTGTGAAACGCCCTTCCATAACGGCGTTACACCAAGCTTCCGCCTCAAGAGGCTGCCGGAAAAACCTGAACAACCGATAAATTGTCTAAAGCAGATACCCGCTTCAAGCGCACAGAAACGCAACGGATGAAACGCGATGGCCGCGCCCTAGCGGCTGCCTCGATTCTGGTAACATCGATTGCCCACGGCGCATTCCGGATTGTCTTTGGTCGGCGCGAAATTCGCCCGCACCTGATTGCTCTGCGGCAGGCAGTAACTGGCGTTGGCAACAAATTTCTCGAATGTGGACGGTCCGGTCGTCATCACGATGCTGCCGCTCTTCTGGACCAGCTGCTGGGCTTCATTGCAGGTCAGCCTGCGGGTGTCCGGGCGGCCAGCCTGGGCGTGCGCCAGGGACGCGGTCAAAACCAGGCAAACCGCCGTGAGAGCCGCGCCCCTGATCCATTGCCGAATTGGAATCTTCGCCATGCTCTCCGCCATTCCGGCCCTCCCATAACAGCCGCCCGGCTCAGTCGTAGCGCCAGGGCTGAGGATTGACGCAGCGCCAGACCATGCAGCGGTTGTTGTCCCTGGTGGGCACATAGTCGCGCTGGGTGACCTCGCCATGCTGGCAGAAATTCCTGTTGGCCACATAACGGTCAAAGGTGTAACGGCCGGTGCTCAGCACCACGCCGCCGCGCTGCTGGATCAGCGACTGGACCTGACCGCAGGACATAGACGTCGTGTTCGGCCTCCCGGACTGCGCCCCCGCAAGGGTCGTGGCGGCCAGGAGTGAGCTTCCGGCCAGTGCGGTTATCGCCAGTTTTGTCAGCAGTTTGCTCATAGGAAATTCCCGAAATTAAAGCGCTCCAAATGAGATGGCGTTGCCCGTCGGGGTGTCAAGGTTTGGGCCTGCGGCCGCTTGACGCTTGCAGGCCTGGTTCAGTCCTCCATTTCGGCCCCCCCCCAGCTTCCGCAAGGCGCAGAATCGGATAGGGTCCGCACTTGCAGCAAAAGGAACCGGCGATGACCAGCGAAACAGGCCTCTTGATCGACACCGCCCGGTTGGGAGATGCCTATGCAGTCTGCGAAGAGGTGCGCCTCGACAGGCTCGCGCAGATCCTGGAAACCGTCCCGCATGTGATGGACATCCTGCGTGCGATCCAGGCCCTGGAGTTGCCAGATGCCTGGCTGGTCTCCGGCGGTATTTACCAGACCGTCTGGAACGTGCTGACCGGCCGGCCGCTCCTGCACGGCATCAAGGATTTCGACATCATCTATTTCGACGGCACGGATCTGTCCTATGAGGTGGAGGATGCCGTCATCAAGAGGGTGAATGCCTCCCTGCCCGACCTCGCCGATCTGCTGGAGACACGGAACCAGGCGCGGGTACATCTCTGGTACGAGCAGCGCTTCGGCCGGCCCTACCGGCCGCTGGACTGCGCCATGGACAGTCTCACCACCTATGCCTCCCGCACCCACGCGGTGGCGGCGCGGCTCGACAAGACCGGCAGGATCGCCGTGCATGCCCCTTTCGGCCTCGCCAACCTGTTCGGGATGCGGCTCGTGCCCAATTACGTGCAGCCGAATGAGCGAACCTATATCGAAAAGTCGGAGCGGATGAAGGTGCTCTGGCCGGAACTGTCGGTCGTGCCCTGGGGAGAGCGGGCGTAGTCAGCCTGGCCCTGCCGCCTTAGAGCATGCCAAGGTGAGCGATACTCGTTGAGGCCTCCGTCAACCACAGATAGTAATTTTTGCGGAAAATACTGATGCAAAATCCTAAAATTCTTTAAAAGGGAAAATATATTTGGGCAGATTTTTCCACAATCAAAATAACACATTTTGCTCGTCATTTTATTGCAATTAATCCCCTTTGTTTACTTTACTTGACCTCGGCACTCTCATTTAATGGGAGGCGCCGGATTCATACTTGAAGTGCACAATGGGACTGATGTTGAACAAGGCAGATCCAATATTCCCCAGACGGTTTGCGAAAGGCTTGACCCTTCGATTGGAAGCGGTCGCCGTCGCCTGCCTGATCCTGTTCGCTGCACCAGCTTTCACCCTGCCGGCGGCGGCTCAGGCAGAAACCGCGTTCCCGGACCTCACATTCCTGACCGAAGAGTGGAAACCGTACCACTATCTGGAAGACGGGGTGGTGAAGGGGCAAACGATCGATCTTCTGGTCGGCATCTTGCGCAAGGTCGGATCGACACAGGGCCGAGACGATGTCGTTGTTCTGCCCTGGGCCCGTGCCTACCGTCAGGCGCAGCAGGAACCAAACACGGTCCTGTTCTCGACCAGCCGCACCCCCGAACGGGAAAAGCTGTTCAAGTGGGCAGGACCGATCCTGAAGTTCGAATCCTATTTCATTGGCAAAAAAGAGAAAAACTTCAATATTCAGAAATCGGAAGACCTGCATCAATACAAGGTCGGTGTCGTCATCGACAGTGCCAGCGCCATCTTCGCCAAAAGGCACGGCATTCCGGAAGCAAACACCACATTCAACAGCGAAGGCATCCTCAATATCAGGATGCTGGATGCAGGCCGCATCGATTTCATCCCGATTCAGTGGGCGAATTTCGAAAGGCTTGCCACCCGGGCAGGTGTCGATCCCTCTGACTACGAACCGGTTTTTCTTGCGGATACCGTTCAGTTGAACTTTGCTTTCAACCTCGACACGCCAGACTGGGTCGTTGAACGGTTCCAGGCCGCTTTTGAGGAGCTCCTTGCTTCAAAGGCGGAGGCAGACAGTTCCGACAAGACCGGCAGCGAAGTCAACTAAACCGCAGTGCCGGGCTCTGGATTGCCGGCGCCCACCAAGCGCAAAGCCGAAGTCTCACACTGAAGGCGACGTATTTGCCATCGGTATCAACGTGTCGACATACCGGCCGAAATCCGAGTCCTGCAGCGCCCAGTTGCCGTCTATCTTGTGAATGATGTGTTTGCGGCCAAGGGTCCTGATCGCCCCGGAAACCCTCCCCGGTGAGATGGCGTCCTCGCCGGTGGCCTGGCCCAGCCGCTTGCGGGCAGCCATCGACGTCAGGGCTGTTTCACCCCGGACGATTTCGACAAGCACCGCCTGTGCCAGGGCATTCAATTCCGACCAGAGCACTGGAAAGCCCTGTCGCTCGGCAAGTTCCTCACGGATCCGGGTGGCGGCGGTCGCAAAATCATAATCCGGATTGAGCGCCATACGTTCCAGAACATTGCGCATCATGTAGGGAGAGCGGTCGACTTCTAGGAAAAAGGCCATTGCCGCTTCAAAGGCGACATCCCGGCTGGTTGCCGTCTTGTGGGCCTTCAGCATGTGGCGGACGAAGTCCTCCCCCAGCGCAGGCAGATCGATATTGCTGCCGAAGTGAAAAAACGGCGCCTGCCTGTTCGAAAACATCGCCCGCAATCCATCCACACTTGACCCCGTGAAGATGGTCCGCACCGTGTCCCGGCGTTTGTCGAGGCTGGTACGCAATGCGGCGACAAAGGCGCCGTGTTCCGGCGCGGCAAGACCCTGGACCTCATCCAGCATGAACAAGACCGGTGTCTTTTCGGTCGCGGGCAGGCCTCCGATCCTGTCGTCAAGCGTCAACAGCGGATCCTGCTGGACCTCCGGTTTCTGCGCACCGGAGAGATCGACCTCGCCGCCAATACCCATCGGCGCAATCCGGATCTTGGGTTTCATGCCGGTCAGCGCGGAGTGCGCCCGTTGCCAGAAACCCGGTTTTTCCGTCGCCCTTTCGATCGCGTGAATCAGCGTGTCGACAGGCGTGTCGGCGGTTTGCCAGAAACTGGCATAAACCACCGTGCAGTTCAGCCGTTCCGCCGCCGGCGCCAGGTCATGGATCAGAAACTGGGTCTTGCCGGTCCGGCGGGGCGCAAACAGGGTCAGCGCCGTCGATCCGCCGGAGACAAAGGACTGAATGACACGATCAGCAAATTCCGTGCGCGGATAGTGCCAGGGAGAGTTCGACATGGTTCGACACCTAGGTAGAAGTTCTACAAACTGGTAGATCAATGTCGAACATGGGGCAAGCTGAAAGACCCGCCCGCCGGCCAAGGACCTAGGATCATGACCCCAGAGAGCTTCAATCCAACGGTGACGCGCTCTAGCCTGCCTGCCGTTTGACCAGAAGTGTGTCGTCGCCCACTGTGTGGCCCGCCGCCCCTTGCCGGTTCGAAATCAGGCGCGCGCGTACCAGACCGCGCACCGAGTTGCCGACCAGGATCTCGTCCGCCGTCAAAAGATCGTCCTGTGTCAGATCCGCCTCGACGGCAAGACCGCGTTCCAGCAGACCCGACCGGAATGTGCCCGGCAGCAGGCCGTGCCGCAGCGCCGGGGTCAGCAACCGGCCGTCTTTTTTCAGGAACAGCGTCATGTAGCTGCCCTCTGTCAGGAATCCGTTCTCGTTTTCAAACAGCACCTCCTGGCAGCCCGTCTCCGCCTGATAGCGCATCCTGGTGTCATCGTAGAACGCCCGGTTGGTGGTCTTGTGATAAAGGAACCGGTCGCCGGAATGCGTTGTCTCGGACGCCATCACCAGATTGAAAACGGTCGTGCGGTCGACAGGACCCAGATCCGTCGCCGTTACGGAAACCTTGCCTTCGGCGTTCAACAGAAGCCGAACCCGCTGCGCGCCGGTAAAGGTGGCCGCCGCATTGCACAGCGCCGACCGGATGGCGTCCTCGTCAAAGGAGAACCCGAAGTAGTCCGCAGATTGCTGCAGGCGGCGCAGATGCCGGTCCAGCAGCAGATAGCCGTCCACCGGGTCGTGCGCCATCGTCTCGATCAGCTCGAATTCGGGCACTGCTTCGGAGAGGAATTTCAGCTTCAGCGCGCATTCGTCATATTCGGGCGCCGCGCCGCTGTCGAAGACGACGCCGGACCCGGCCCCGGCCTCGCCGCTGCCGTCCCTGCGCAGAACCAGCGTGCGGATGGCGACGTTGAAGCGGAAGTCGCCGCCGGGCGCAAGATAGCCTATCGAGCCGGTATAGACCCCGCGCGGACCGGTCTCCAGATCATGGGCGATCTGCATGGCGCTCAGTTTCGGCGCACCGGTGATTGAGCCGCAGGGAAAGAGATTTTCGATCACCGTGGCAAAGCCCTGATCGGCAGGAACCGTTGCCTCGACCGTCGACGTCATCTGGTGCAGGCTCTGATAGCGCTCGACCTCGCACAGGCTCGTGACTTGAACCGAGCCGGTCTCGGCTATGCGCGACAGGTCGTTGCGCATGAGGTCGACGATCATGATGTTTTCAGAGCGCTGTTTCGGATCGCTCGCCAGTTCGCGCGAGAGACGCCCGTCCTCGGACGGATAGCGGCCACGTGGCGCGGTGCCCTTCATCGGCCGGGTGGTCAGGCGCGTACCCCGCCGCTCCAGGAACAGCTCCGGAGACAGGGACAGCACCGTCCGGTCCTCCAGGCGCATAAAGGCGGCGAATTCGACCGGCTGGCGGCGCAGCAGATCCAGGAACAGGCGTTCCGGTGCCCCTTCATGGCCGAAGCGGGCCCGCATGGTCAGGTTGACCTGGTAAATGTCACCCTTGGCAAGGTGGTCGCGGACCTCGCCGAAGGCGGCATCATAGGCGCTTCGGTCCATGTCGAAGTCGAGAGGACCTGTTACGGCCACTCCGTCACCCGCAGCGTCCGACAGAAGAGCCCGGGCCGCATCGGGACTGAGCCGTTCCGGCGCGCCGTAAAGACCGAACCAGAGGAGCGGCTCTCCGGTTTCCCGGAAGCGCCGGCGCAGTTTTTCCTCAAAGGCGAAACCGAGCTCATAGGCGAGATAACCGGCGGCATAAAGCCCCTCGGCCTGCGCGGCTTCGAGGCGCGTGAGGCAGGCCGCCACGTCGTCCAGGCGCGTGCAGGTGACGATCTCCCTCGGCTTTTGAAACAGCAGCGCTTCGGGCTGTTTCAAAAGATCAAGGAGCAGGACCGATCCAGGCTGGAACACGCGCTCAGACATTGCCTTTGACAGTTTTCAGGTTCTGAAGGTCCGTATCATGCCCTGGACCGATCAGTTCGTGTGGCTTGTAAGGAGCGGCTCATGGCACTCATGCGACATCAGGTCAAGCCTGCAGCTTCAGTACACGTTATAGGTCACAAAAAGACCGGCCGTTTCCGGCCGGTCCTTCAGCATTCTGTGCGCGGGTTGTCAGGCGGCGACATCCTTCAGGAAGGCGTCGATCGCGCGGCGCATGTCCTGGGCTTCGTGTTCGAGCGTTTCGGTGGCCCCGGACATCTCGCCGACGGAGCGGTTGGTGCGCTCGACGGATTCGCGCACACCGCCGACATTGGCCGCGACACGGCCGGTGCCGTTGGCCGCCTCGGCGACATTGCGCGAGATCTCCTGGGTTGCCGCGCCCTGCTCACCAACTGCCGCGGCAATGGCGGCCGTGTAGCTGTTGACCTCATCCATGATGGCGGCGATCGCGCCGATCGATTCCACAGCCCCCTTGGTTTCGGCCTGGATCGCCGAAATCTGCGCGCCAATCTCTTCCGTTGCCTTGGAGGTCTGGGTCGCGAGTTCCTTGACCTCGGCGGCAACCACCGCGAAGCCACGGCCCGCCTCGCCGGCCCTTGCCGCCTCGATGGTAGCGTTCAGCGCCAAAAGATTGGTCTGTTCGGCAATCGCCTGGATCAGCGTCACAACTTCGCCGATCCGGTTGGCGGCCTCGGCCAGTCCGGCGACCTTCTGGTTGGACGTCTGGGCATTGGCGGTGGCCTGGTCGACAATCCCGGTCGTCTGTTCGACCTGGCGCGAAATCTCGGCAATCGACGAGGACAGCTCCTCGGCGGCCGAGGCCACCATCTGGACATTGGAGGAGGCGGTTTCGGAAGCTTCGGAAACCGAGGCCGCTTGTCCGGTGGTGTTTTCCGCGACCGAGCCCAGCTCCTCGGCGGCGCCGCGCATCTCGCGCACCTTCTGGCCGACGCTGTCCAGCTTGGCCGAAATCTCTGTCTGGAACGCTGCGATCCGATCGTTGACAATCTGCTGTTTCGCCAGCTTCTCTTCGTCCAGCTCGACCGTCTGGGCTTGAAGGCGCAGCGCCTCGCCGCGTGCCGCTTCCGCGTCCTTGCGGGCGCGGTCGGAGGTTGAGAAAGCCTGGGCGAGATTGTGGGTCATCCACCAAAGCGCGCCTACCTCGGCCACCACGATCACCGCGTGGAACACCACCCGGCTGAAATCCGCGCCATTCGGAAACACGGCCCAGGGCAGCGTGAAATTCAGGACCAGATGATGCACGGCGACCACGGCCGCGTAGCCGACCAGCGCGCGCCAGTCGACCCAGCCGGCCAGAATGGCCAGAACCGCAAAGAAATACATGTGCCCGTCGAGCTGGTAACTGGGTTGGCCCGCAGGCACGGACAAGGACGCGACGAAGAGCGCCACCAGGCCCGCCAGAGACATCGCCGTCGCCAGCCTTGTTTCAAGCCCCGCGCCGAATTTCAGCCAGGTTGCGGTTGCCGCGACACCGAGCAAAAGCGCCGCGCCGCACATGGCCACCAGCGACACGTGCCCCACCCAGAAGGCAGTTGCCATGACCAGGAAAACGTTGAACCAGGTGAAATGGATCACCATCCTGGAAAACTTCTCCCGGAACGCGTCCAATCCGGTTTCTTGCACTGCCACGTCAGTCATTTGCCTTCTCCAGCGAGGCACCGGTCCAGGCCGCGCAGGCTTGCGCGACAATGGCCGATGCAACAAATACCGCACCCGCACGATAGAGCCTGGCGATGAGATCCGGGTCGCTCTGATCGGTGACCGCGATCCAGGACAGCTTGCCGGCATGCACAATCCGGCCGTCCGCCTCGGCCACGATCTCGACCGCCGGCCCGCTCCAGGGGCTGGCGAAAACCGCAACCGGACCACCTTTACCGGACGGCAGCACGCTGGTCATCAGAACCAGCAGGCAGCAGGCCACGAAATAGGCCGAGCCGAAGATCTTTGCCGCACGGGTCACCGAATCAGTCCTCAACGCGGGTGCGCGTGAGGAACAGGGTCTCAAGCCGGATTTAACAAACACTGAAATGGCGGCCCTGCCTGAACAAAAAAACGGCCCTTGCGGCAGCTGCCGCAAAGGCCGGGCAGAAATCCAGGGTCAATGGGAACCGATGTCAGGCCTCCTGGTCGAGACCTGTCGGGCAGGAGACGCCGGTACCGCCGATACCGCAATAACCGGCCGGGTTCTTGGCCAGATATTGCTGATGGTAGTCCTCGGCAAAGAAGAATTCCTCCAGCTGACGGATTTCCGTCGTGATGGAGGCGTTGACGCCACCCGCCTTCAGCGCCTCCTGATAAGTCTTTCGGGAGGTCTCAGCGAGCGCAAGGTCTTCGGCGGATTTGACATAGACTGCCGACCGGTACTGCGTGCCGGTGTCGTTGCCCTGGCGCATGCCCTGGGTCGGGTCGTGGTTTTCCCAGAACACCTTCAGAAGGTCCGTCAGAGACACGATCACCGGATCATAGACCACCAGCACCGCCTCGGTATGACCGGTGCGGCCGGTGCAGGTTTCGTGATAGGTCGGGTTCGGCGTGTGGCCGCCCGCATAGCCGACCGCAGTGACATGAACGCCGGGCAGCTGCCAGAAAAGCCGCTCCGCGCCCCAGAAACAGCCCATACCGAAGAGAACGGTTTCCAGTCCGTCCGGATAAGGCCCGGTCAGGGGATTGCCGTTGACGAAATGGGTTTCCACCGGCCGGATCGCGTCAGCACGTCCTGGAAGCGCCTCTTCCTTGGCCGGAAGCGAGAATTTCTTGGTCAACATGGTCATGAACGACATGGCGGGCCTCCTTGAAAGACCGGGCGCAACCGTCAGTGCCGGCGCCGCCGCAGGTCGGACTTTGTCAGGCCCTAATGTGGCGCAGGCGCCCGGGCATTCCAAGGGGTTTCACGGGTCTGTGTTTTTTCAGGAACGCTCAGGCGTATTGCACCCGCCGCCGGCGGCGTTTTGCGCCGAGCCATAGCAGCAGCAGCCCCATCGGAGCCAGCACGGCCCAGACCGGCCATGCCAGGAGGGTCTCACCGAGACTGCCCCAGAGCGCCGGATGAACATGAGCCGTCAGATAGGCGCCGGCCGCCTCGAAACTTTGGGGAGACAGCTCCGACCAGATCTGTCCGAGCGGCGCCAGATGGACCTTTGAAAGCGCGATGGACGAGCTTGCATCGGAGATGCCGGCAATAATCGCCATGGCAAGAAAGCCGTAGCCCAGAACACGAAATAAAAATTTTACGACACTAAACATTGCTGCACGTCACGCCTTGTCTGTCTAATACTCGAAAAGCTCGCAGTCCTGTTGGCTGAAAAAGGATAGTGTCAGGATCTTGAGCATTCCTTTAGGGTAATAGCGCCTCGCCGGCCTTCAAGAATTGATATGCAACACATTCCTGTGACTTTTGCTGAACAGGACTTCAAAAATTTGGTTCGGCCGATATGCAATTCTGCCGGGATTTAAGCAGAAATCCACAGCGAACAGAAAGACTAAAAAAAATTCTTCAGGCGCTTGCGCTTGCCCGCGTCATGGGTATATTGCGCCCACTCCAGCGGGTGACGCTTGGAACGGACAGGTGGCCGAGTGGCTGAAGGCGCACGCCTGGAACGCGTGTATACGGGCAACCGTATCGAGGGTTCGAATCCCTCTCTGTCCGCCATTTTTCTTGATAAGCTATTGAGTTTTAGAAGTTTATTTACGATTTGTTCTCTCGGCCCATCACCTAGCCCATCAGTCGTAAGGTTTATTCACGGCCCTGGCGTTCAATCAAGGTTTTTCGCCGCAGGCTCTTGCACGACATCGCAGCAGGGCCTACCCAATATGTAACTCGGTTCATTCATGTCATCCGGGTTTATCACCAGCTTGCGCAGGACGTGCTCGCCAACCGAAACCGCTCGTTTACCCGAGCGCGACTTTGGAGGCTTGCATGTGCGCGGCACGGCAGACTGATCTCTTTCCAGCCATTGATCCTTCCATCCCGGAAGCGCCATCCGAACAGACAGCCGGAGCTTCCCGTCCGGCCCGGCCAGCCCCTGCTCGGCTGAAGACAAAATCAAGGCAATCCTGCGCGGCCCAGAGACGCAGCCCGAAACAGACTGGCTACCCTTCCCCCTGGATGACGGTTCAAGAAGTGGCCGCCTTCTTTGCCGTGAGTGTGCCCACCATTTGGCGGTGGAACAGAAACAATCCGGAGTTTCCGAAGGGCCATGAACTGTCCCCCGGAACGACCCGTTGGTATCGGGTGGAGATTGAAGAGTACTGCCTGAAGCTGCGGGGTGTGACCTCATGAGGGCGCCCACGACAGAAAAACCGGCAAGGCGGCAGACCCTCAAGAGCGCGCGGCTGGCGCGTGCCCACTGGCTCTATTCGATCGAAGACGTGATTGCACTCTATCTGGTTTCCAGGCAGACCGTCCGGAACTGGATGCGCTACGGATTGAAAGCCATTGAGGCTCAAAGGACCCTGTTTCTCGGGCAGGATCTGAACGAATTCCATGCCCGGCGGCGCAAGGAAGCCAAGGTGCCCTGCACCTTTGAGGAAATCTACTGCGTCTGCTGCAAGCAAAAGCACTCCTTTCTCATCGAACCCTTCACGGTCGGGCAAAAAGGCAAGCTCTTTACGCTTGTCTCCGTCCAATGCCCCGAGACTGGCGGCAGGACGACAAAGTTTGTCCGTGAGAGCGATCTGCGCCGATTGAGAGACCTGCAGAAACGCAATTGCAGCGCCCAGACTCCCGATTAGGGAATCTCTCTTCTCCACGCTGCAATTCATCGGATCAGGACTATCGGAGGACGACCACATGCACGGCCCTACGGCGCGGATGCTCTATTCTTACCAAATGCACATGAAAGAGGCCCGTGGGCTGGATGCCAAGACAATCAGCGCCAGGATGCGGCACCTCGGGCAGTTCGCGACCAGCCTTGGAGACAAGGAGCTCACCAGACTGACGCAGGATGACATCATAAACTTCAAAAAGACACTGAATGCGACGGATCACGGAGAGAGCCCTGGAAACAGAGGTTTGGCGGCTCCGACCATCGTGCAGACCTGTAACGATCTGAAGGCCTTCCTCGAGTGGCTTCCCAAGCAATCTGGCTATCGGTCCCTTCAGAGGGACCTGGCGGACTATTGCACTCCGCCTCGTCGCCTGACCGCAATCGCCCACGCACCGAAGACAAAACACGTGCCATCAGCAGCGGACATCGTCGCCACGCTGAAAGCCATGCCGACGAACACAGCGTTTGAACGAAGGGATCGCGCGGTGATTGCCTGCCTGTTCCTTACAGGTGTTCGGGATGGGGCTCTCGTCAGCCTGCGCCTCAAGCATATGGACATAGAGGGCAGATCCGTTCACCAGGATGCCCGGGAAGTGAATACGAAATTTTCCAAGACCATGCGAACTGGCTGGTTCCCGGTCGGAAACGACATCGCCACGATCGTGACAGATTGGATCGGGGAGAGACGTGCCTCCGGTGCTGAAGACGATGATCCGTTGTTTCCAAGGGCCCCCAGCGGAGTTCGTGCTCGCCATCCGCTTCACATGGATGAATTCTGGAAAACCACTTCTCCTGTGCGAGAGATAATCAGGAAGGCCACAGACGCCGCAGGCATTCGCTACTTTCGGCCTCATTCAGTCAGGGCTACTCTTGGCCGCATGTGTTTGTCTTGGGCGCGATCACCAGAAGAACTGAAGGCTCTCAGCCAGAACCTGGGCCATGAAGACATCGGCACGACGATGGAGCATTACGCCACTCTCACTGATGACCGCCAGTGCGAGCTGGTACTTGACATGTGGGATCGAAATGAAGCGCCCGAAGAGGACTTGGAACTGGTCGAGCTTATCAGCCAGGTACCGTCAGAGAGCAGAGATGTCTTGAAGGCGACAGCGCAGGCTTTGATCAAGAGATAGTCGGTCCTGCGCCCTGCGTCGCACAGTCCATTCAGGCCTTGCAGGAACAGCCCTGGCGCCCGAATTCTGGATTGGCACGGGCCATCGACCGCACTTTTCTTGCAGCATTTGGGGCGAGGTAGCGGCCCGGGAAGTGGTGCCCGGTTAGCCGTTGAATAGCAACGACAGCAGTGAAAGCGCCGCCGACGCCATGTTAGCAGCTCAGTCCGGTTTGTCAGCCTGTTTCAGCTACAAGCAGATGACAACGCAAACCGAATGACCAGAAGGGGCCGAAGAACGAACCCGCTGCGCGGGAGGGCGCAAGTGGCAATGTCTCGGCAAATCCTTGACGGTCGTGTTTTGATTGAGCGTTGCCGGTCCTGAGCGGACCATTTGGTTCCTTTCAACCAGAAGGAACCAGACGATGACCGAAGTTATTTCCACTATCCCTGTCAGCCGGCTGCGCCAGCGGCTGATCGAAGACATGAACCTGCGCCATTTTTCCATGGAGACGCAGCGCAACTACACGCGCGATGTCGGGCGTTTCGCGACCTATCTCGGTCGCCCTCCCGACACGGCCACGGCTGAAGATCTTCACCGGTTCCAGATCGAACAGCGCGAAGCCGGCGTTCCAGTGCCGACCATGAACAGCATTGTGTCGGCGCTGCGCTTCTTCTTCACCAACACGGTCGACCGGCCGGATCTGGCGCGCAAGCTCGTTCGGGTAAAGAGCATGCGCAAGCTCCCTGTCGTTCTGAGCCGGGACGAAGTGACCCGTCTGCTCAATGCGACCACCTGCCTCAAGCACCAGGCGGCCCTGTCGGTCGGCTATGGCGCAGGCCTTCGTGTGGCGGAGATATCGATGCTCAAGGTCCGCGACATCGATAGCGAGCGCATGCTGATCCGGGTCGAGCGCGGCAAGGGCGGACAGTATCGCAATGCCATGCTGTCCAAAGACCTGCTCACCCTGCTGCGGCACTGGTGGAAAGTCGGACATCAAGCGGGCGTCATGCATCGCGACGGCTGGCTGTTTCCGGGACAGCATTACTCGAAGCCGATCAGCACGCGACAGCTCCACCGTATCGTCGTTGAAGCGGCACGAGCCGCCGGCATCGGCAAGCGGGTCTGTCCGCACACTTTGCGCCACAGCTTCGCCACCCATCTGCTGGAGGACGGCATTGATATCCGGGTGATCCAGGTCCTGCTCGGGCATGCAAAGCTGGAGAACACCGCCTTTTATACCAAGGTCGCGACACGAACGGTGCGCACCGTCATCAGCCCCCTCGACAAGCTCGGCATCTTCACTGTCGCGGACACAGCGCCCGATGGCTGAGGCGTGTCCGCCTCGCTTGAGGTCGCCGACATCTTCCGCGCTGCCGGGCCCGCCTATCGGGCCTCTCATCAAGGACACCTGAGCCTCGCCCAGCTCAAGGTGATGTCGGCGGTCGAACATTGTCGCACAGCTGCATTGGGCGGACACGTCGAGGCCTGCGAGGACTGCGGGCACTGGCGCATCGCCTATAACAGCTGCCGCAACCGACACTGCCCGAAGTGCCAGGGCGCCGCCGCGCGCGGCTGGCTCGCCGAGCGGGAGGCCGACCTCTTGCCGGTCGGCTACTTCCACGTCGTCTTCACGCTGCCCGCCGAGGTCGCCGTCATCGCTTTCCAGAACAAGGCGCTTGTCTACGACCTGTTGTTCCGCGCCGCGTCGGAGACGATGCTGACGATCGCCGCCGACCCGAAGCACCTCGGCGCCCGCATCGGCATCACAGCTGTGCTGCACACCTGGGGATCGGCGATGATGCACCATCCCCATGTGCACATGATCGTGCCGGGCGGCGGCATCTCGCTCGACGGAACGCGCTGGATATCGTCACGCCCCGCCTTCCTCCTGCCCGTGCGCGCCCTGGGCAAGCTGTTCCGCCGCCTGTTCCTGAGCCGGCTGATCGCTCTTTACGACACAGGACGGCTCGTCTTCTTCGGATCCTTGGCCCCATTGGCCGAGCGGCAGGCCTTCCTGAAGCATCTGTCACTGGTGCACAAAAAGCGGTGGGCCGTCTACGCCAAGGCCCCCTTCGCCGGGCCCGAAGCAGTGCTCTCCTATCTGTCCCGCTACACCCACAGGGTCGCCATTTCCAACCCCCGTCTTATCCGCTTCGACGAGAACGAGGTCACCTTCCGTTACAAGGACTACCGTCGCACTGGTGCCGACCAGCAGCAGGTTATGACGCTCGCCGCAGACGAGTTCATCCGCCGATTCCTGCTTCACGTCCTGCCGCGCGGCTTTCACCGCATTCGCCACTACGGCCTTCTTGCCGGCACCTCTCGCAAGGCCAGCCTCGATCGCGCTCGAGAATTGCTGAACGTTGACCCACAGCCCGAGGACGACGAACCAGAGGTGTCCGATGCACGGCCGCCATGCCCTTGCTGTGGTGGCCACATGATCATCATCGAGGCCTTCGCCCGCTGGCAACAACCCCGCGCTCCGCCAAATTGCGCCGCTTCGACCCGGGAGACCGCGCCATGACCCGGCATGGAAAGACTGGACACCATCCCGGAGCCTTTACACTTCGGCGAAGGCTCCGCTGTGCCCAAGCAGCCATTCCAAGCGCTGTGATGATCATCAGCACCGTGTGGCCACATCACTGGCAACACACCAAATCAGCAGTTGGCAGTGCAAACGTATCAGATGATACGCTCCCTCAAGCGACCAACGCCGGGAACAAGACCGGTCGGAAATAGAAATCCCCATAACCAAGTGTCTGCGGCACGCGGGTTCGGTCCTCGGGGACTTTCGTACGCCTGACGGCACCCGAAACTCTTCACGGGAGGGGACAGGCGGCTTACGACTGAGAAAATCAAAAAAGCGGACATGCTGCCTGATGATGCACGATTGTTGCTTGAAGAAGAACGGCGCAATCTTGCAATTTTTAGTGGGTGTCGGCTCTCTCGAGCAAAACACCACACACAATGACCAGCGGGATCATAATGCGCGTGTCGGGGGTTCGAGTCCCTTCTCAGCTACCATTTTCTAGTGTGTCCGATCCGGAGACATAGGTTACAACCTCGTGCCGAATGGGTTGTCAATTGTCTGTAGTGTTCTCTGCTCCAAGTCGATGGACAGCGAGTTTCACTTGAAAATGCCGGTAATATCGCACATGACCATCATGGTTTCCTGGCCTCAAAATGAAGACGGAATGCGCCTGAGAATCCAGGGCTGCTCTTCCAGCTTCCTTGTTGCCAAGGGGTGTCTTCGGCAGTCTCAGGCTTCAAGCACGTGAAACCGTCAGACTACCGCGTCAGGCTTGGAACGGCCGAAAAGGTCTTCCAAGGCCAACAGATCTTTGTAAGCGCGGCGCAAGGGTGCCAGAACAGTGGCAACCGGGGCCCCGAAAGTCTTGGCGGCGGTTTCGTGGCGCTCCATATAAATGCGCAGCGTCGCGCCGCTCGTGCCGGTTCCAGACAGGCGCAGGATTAGACGCTCGCTGTTCCTGAACTGGAACCGCAATCCCTGGTTTTTCGAAACTTCGCCTGCGACCGGGTCCTGATATTCGAACACATCAGCAGTCTTCACCTGCAGTCCGCCAAGTGAAACGCCCGCGTACCTTTTGACGGAGGCAGCCAGATGGTCAATGGTTTCCTGAGCCAGGGACTGGTCCAGATCCTCGTAATCGTGCCGGACATAGAATGTCCTGCCGAAACGGCTCCAGTGAGCTTTCAAGAGGGCCTCAACGGTCTGTCCGGTTACCGCCAGGATGTTCAGCCAGAACAACACCGCCCAAAGCCCGTCCTTTTCGCGAATGTGGGCGCCGCCCGTGCCGGCGCTTTCCTCGCCGCACAGGCCGACAAGACCGGCGTCCAGAAGGTTGCCGAAAAATTTCCACCCGGTCGGCGTTTCATGGACGCTCAGCTCGAGCGCCTCGGCAACCCGGTCAACGGCGCTGCTGGTCGGCATCGACCGGGCGACACCCGTCAGGCCGTTGCGAAATGCCGGCACGAGATGGGCGTGTTCGGTGAGCAGTGCAAGCGAATCCGAAGGGCTGACCGGGCCCCCTCGGCCGAACACGAGGTTGCGGTCGCCATCCCCATCCGAGGCCGCGCCGAATGCGGGCCCGTCGGAGGACGTCATGAACTCTAATAGCGCCTTTGCATGAACCGGCGTCGGATCGGGATGACACCCTCCGAAATCCGTCAGCGGTTCGCCGTTCCAGACCGTGCCTTCCGGGAACCCGAGACGCTGCTCGAAAATCTCCTTCGCGTAAGGACCGGTGACCGCGTTCATCGCGTCGAAGACAACGCCCGCACCGCTCGCGGCATAACGGCGGATCGCCTCAAAATCGAATTGCGTTGCCATCAGGTCCGCATAATCGGCGACCGGATCCACAATCTCGACACGCGCCGGCCCGATCTTCACCTGGCCCGGACACGACAGGTCGAGATCCGAGTGATGCAGAGTCTTGTAGCTTGTCAGGCTGCGTGTGCGCTCAAACAGTCTCCGGGTCACCGTTTCGGAAGCGGGACCACCGTTTTCCATGTTCAGCTTGATACCGAAATCCCCACCGGGTCCGCCGGGATTGTGGCTGGCCGACAAGATAATTCCGGCATCGGCGCCACGCAGCCGGATCAGATGAGACGCTGCCGGCGTCGACAGGATACCGTCCCTGCCGATGAGAATGTCCCTGACCCCGTTTGCAGCGGCCATGCGCAAGATGATCTGGAGCGCTTCGGCATTCAGGTACCGACCGTCACCGCCCAGCACAAGCCGCCCGCCTTTGAGCGCCGGCACCGTATCGAAGATCGCCTGGACGAAGGTCTCGATGTAGTGCGGCTCCTGAAACCGGGCGACCTTTTTGCGAAGGCCGGACGTGCCGGGCTTCTGATCCGGAAAGGGTTTCACGGCAATCTCTGTGAAGGGGTCGGCAAGCAAGGTCATGGCGTGGTTTCCAAGCGTTTTGAAACGTCATAAATCAAAAATACTCTGCCCGGGCCTAGGAGTTGTCCCGCTCCCGGCAGCCGAGGGGGCGGTCGAGATTGTCCCGGAACAGGAGGGTGAGGTTTCCGCCAAGCTTTGAATTGTTCAACGGACGGAACGTTGCCAGACGTTCGTCGAGCCCTGGGTCATAGTTAAAGTTCAAATAGGCTTCCAGCCAGGCCAGAACGAAGGTCTTCTGGTTGTCCAGGCCCGGTTCCACCGTCTGTTTTTTGCCGTTGATGGCTTCGACGATGCCCGGATCCTCAATGCCTTTCAGCGAAAATCTGACGGCTTTTTCCAGGAGCGTTTCATAGTAGGGCGAATTGCGGTAACCGGCCTGACACAGCAGCGCGGTGGTGACACTCATCGGAGCCATGGCATGAAGCTGGTAGTGCAGCCCCCACTTGCCGCGGCGCATTTCCAGAGGCAGGCTTCCGTCCGGGTCTTCGGTATCGAGGATTATTCGCTGGCTCAGCAGCCCCCAGTCCAGATAAGCGGGCTCGTCGAGAATGAGACCGATCTGCGTAATGGCCAGCGCCGCCCAGGCTCGCAGGTTCGCCTGTTTGGCCTTGGTCGGCGCATCGGTGTCCCAGAACTCCACGATCTCGTCGGCGCGGACGCGCAGCCAGCTCTCGATCAGCTGCCGGTCATCGGCCATGGCATCCGCAAATGGCCGCACCTGCCGATAGGCAACCGCAATGCCGCCGACCCGGGCCGGGTAGGAGATTTTCGCCGTGATGGTGCGCATGTCGCTGAACGCGTCCGCCTCGGCCCACGCCCTGACCCCCTCCACCACGCAGTGCGTCGCGGCCTCCGTCAGTTCCGGGTCCTCCAGTGCCATGTTGCTGACTTCGGTCAACTGCCGCACAAAGTCGTCGGACGGCTTCAGGGCCGCAGTGACCTCGGCATCGGAGCGCACATCCTTCTCCGATCTGGTTTTGCTGTCGTCCTTGTAACGGCTGCCGAATTCGAGCGAGACCGTCGGGGCGGGAAATTCCGGGCAGGTGAAGGCGTGCGCAGCTTCCGCGGACACGAGCAGCGGCAGAGCCGCAGCGGCTGCAACGCAGCAGCCTGCAAGCCGGCTTTTGAGGAGGTCGATACGGGACATGGTGGATCCTTTCTCGGAACGGGTTTCCCGGTGAATGCCGGTCTTACTGAAGTTGGATGATCTGCAGCAGCTTTGTGGCGGAATCATCGCCCGCCTCGGAGGCCGCCTTCAGCCATTTCAAGGCGTCCGAACGCGACGGTTCGAGACCAATTCCGAATGCATAGGACTGGGCCAACAGGACCATGGCCTCGACATCCTCGGCCGCTGCCGATTTCTTAAGCCAGTCGCTGGCCTCCCGGATGTCCTCATGGGACGCATCGGAAGAGCGCATCAGCTTGGCCAGTTCCCGCATGGCCGCGGGATATTCCGCTTCGGCCGCCCGCCGGTAGAGGGCCTTGATGTCATGCTGCGCCAGCACCGGATTGCGAATGGCGTCCGGTGCTTTCTGCACGCGCCTGATGACGCCGTAAAGCTGGTTGCCGTCTGCCTTGGCGAGCAGCTTGGAGAAGATTTCGGTCCCCAGCACCGGATCGTAGGTTGCGCGCTCCGGCTCCGAAACGAGGTCGAGCAGGCGGAAGGATGCTATGTCGTAGCCAAGGTCATGGGCGGATACATAGAGATTAAACGCCGCCTCATGGCCCGCATCCGTGTCCATGCCCGCATAGAGATCGGCGACTTTTACAAGCTGCCAAGCTTTGCCCTCCAGAAGCGCCATGGAGACGCGTAGCCAGTGGTTCAGCTCATCTCTCAGATCGTTTTCCGCGGCAAATTCGGCAAACTGATAAACGGTGTCGAAATTGCACCGCATGATGCCGCGTGCCTGAAAATAAAGCTGTTGCCGCTGTTCCCCGTTTGCCTCGTGTGCCGCCAGGAACAGCAAGGCGTCCGCATCGCCATGTGCCGTGATGTGGTCGACCTGCTCTGCGGTCAGTTGGAACGGATCGCCCTGCCCGCCGCCGCGAATGTTTTCCAGCAGGCGCAGGATCTTGCCGCGCGTGCCGCCATTGAAGGCCGCCAGCAGATATTCCGCTTCGGCAACGCGTTCGAAATCCTCCGCGTAATGGCGCAGGAAAATGTCGGCAAGCTCCAGGGCGGCGTATTGATCACCGTCGTCGATCAGCTGGCGCAGGCTGTCGATCGCCTCGGAACGATCCTCTTCCGTTTCCGCCGCTTCGAAGCTTCGCACGACTATGGATGCCTCACCTCCGTCGTAGCGCGCGGCGTAGGACTGCCAGAAGGCCTTTGTCGGTTCCGGAACGTTCTCCAGCACCCGCTCGAGAAGATTGGCGAAGTTGCCGAGCGCCTCCGCACGCCCGTAGAGCGCCTGGGTCTGCACTTCGGCAAGCAGCATCGGCGGCAGATCATTCTGCAGGTCGCCGACCTCAGCCACACCGATGCTGATCGTTTCGTTGCCGGCACCGCTCTCGGCAGCCCGCCAGTAGTGCTCTGAGCTGACATCGGGGCCGTCGGGGTTCAGACACAGATGAGCCCGGCGGAGCTCCGAAAGAGCTTCAATCTTGCCGTTGTCGGAAACCGCGGAATAAAGCAGGTCCAGCGCCATATTGAACCTGGTCCGGTCCTGCGCCTTGAGCAGATAGGTCCGTGCCAATTCGTATTTGCCGTCGACATCGTCAAGCGCTGCGGCCCGGGCGAACAGCTCTTCCGCTTTCCCGGCGCTGTCCCAGATGCCGTCCTGGTCCTGGGCCAGCTTGCCGAGCTTGGTGAAGACCCAGCCTGGCGCATCCGGCAGTTCGGACAACTCCACGAGCGACTGGAAATAGCTGTCGAAATCCGCGCCATCGGTCTGGCCCAGCTTCTCCCGCAACAGGATGCTGCGGATATAGCCCACGCGCAGACCGGAGGCCGCGAGCGAATTGTAGAGCTCAAGAGCGGCTTCTGCATTGCGCTCGGTGAGCGATCCCGTTTCGTAAATGCGGCCCAGTTCGATCTTGGCGGAAACGACACCGGCGGATGCGGCTTCCTTCAAGTATTTCAGAAGGACCGAATTGTCCTTTTCGATGAATTCGCTGTCGAGGTGATATTCGGCGACCTTCCAGGCCGCATTGGTATCCCCGAGATCCGCGGCAAAACGGTACCAGGTCTCGCTGAGGCCATGGTCTTTCTGCACCACCTCTCCGCTGGAGTATTCCCGCGCAATACGTCCGATCCGGTCGCAGATGGTCGGATTGAGCTTGCCGAGCAACGCCCCGAAAGCGAGCGTGACCGCCACCGGCGCATCGACATCCCATCCGGGCACCTCTTCGCCGGAACTTGTCAGCGCCGCCAGGTGCAAAAGCGCGTTGGCGTTGCCGCCATAAGCGGCCTGCACCTTGAGCTTCAGTCCCAGTTCAGGATCCCTCTCAACGACAATCCCGTTCAAATGCAGATCGGCCAGAAAGTCGATCGCCCGCGGCGACGCCATGTACCCGCTGGCCTGCAGTTCCGCGATCAGCCGCGCCTTTTTCAGGTCTGCGATACGGCCGGCATTGATATAGACATTGATCCGGTCGATCAGGTACCGGCTGTCGCTGTAGCCGGGATCGCTCCGGCGCAGCTGTTCGAGGCCCGCCATGATGGTGTCGAAATAGCCGGCGGCATCAATGTCGCGCAACCGCACGAGATCCCGCGCGATCGTGTCTATGTTCTTTCCGGAAGGCAGGGCCGTGCGGTCCCAGTCGATCCACTCGCGCAGGATCTCCGAATCCGGCCGTTTCGGCGTGCAGATCCTGGTGGCCTCGATTTCCGGCGGCCGGAATTCAAGAGCAATTGGAGTGGAATATGCGGCAACTCCGGACAGACACAGCCAAACCGTGCCGACGGACAAACCGGTTGCCAGGCGGGTCTTGGTTGATCTCATCAAACGCATAACATCCACTCCAAAAATGGTTTATCTCGAAATCGTGCTCTCGACGGACCAGAGGCTGATTTCCCCTCCGTCTTCCGCCGCGATAATCGTGGTTCCGCCACCGCGGGTCAGCTTGACGGTCTTCACGGTGGCTTTGGTCTCGCCGTCGGCGACAACCGCAAAATCGAGTGTCAGCGGCGCTTTCAGGGCCACGGTCTGGCCTTGCCCGGCCGGAACGCCCGACAGCGCGTTTGCCTTGGCCTGAGGCACAAAGAGGTCGACCGTTCCGTGGCTTGTCAGGTTGTAGAAGGTCAGGTTGGCCTTGGACGGACTGGTCGTGACCTTGTCCTCGATAACATTGACCGCACCGCTCGCATCAAACGCTGCTGTATAAAACCTGCCGGATGACGCGGAGACCTTCTCCGTTGCCGAACCGCTGGACACTTCAACCTCGCCCGGATCGACGATCACGTAGGGCGTCAGGCCGAACTCGACATTCGAAAACGACTTGGATTCGATGCGGGCAACGGAATTCTCCGGAAGCAGCGCCCGGATGAACGCCGAATTCGGATCGATCGCTTTTTCATAAAGTCCGCCATCCTGAGCGGCGGCCGCCGAGGCCAGCAGCAGATATGTGATGGAGGCCATCAAACCACGTCTTGTCATCCCGCATTCCTTTCCTAGTACTGACACAACTGAACTTCCGGCCGGCCTTCGGAAGGCCGGTCGAGCACCACCCGCAGGCGGGCGATCTCCGATCCCCCGAAAGCCTGGACAGGGACAAAAAAACGGCCGGTGGCGCGCAGCCGGTCGCTGCGCCTGATGGAGATCTCCCGCCGGTTTCCGCTTGCGTCGCTGGCGAAAAATGCGGCCGCGCGCACGGCTTCGTCCTGCGCGTCCGCCAGGATTACGGTGTCACGCGGGATCTCTCTGCTCTTAAAATTGACTTCGAATTCGAGTGTGTTGGCGCCGGCTTCCGCGGACTGAACCGCCGAACAGCTGTCGGCCGCCGCGGCCAGGAGTTCCATCCAGGGGGCGGGACCGTATTGTCCCAGATTGTTGTAGATCGGGTTCTCCCACACCAGAAAACGCGGCCGGCTTTCCTGAAACTCGTTAGAGGTCACATAGGACAGGATCGCACCGAACTGGTTGCCGCCGGTGATGGCGTAGTTGGTCACCGACAGGGAACTGTACTGCTGAATGAAACCGTCGAAATTGTTGACATCGGAATCGGAGAAACTCGTGCCGATCAGCGCAATCGGAACCGTTGTGTTTTCGCCAAAAAGGTCGACCGCGCCGCCCCCGAGCAGATCCGTCGAAACCGCTGTGGTTTCGTAGGCATAGCTCTCCACCGCCGGCAGGCTGTCCGTGCAAACCGTCTGAAGGCTTTTGCGCATGCCCGAAAAGGAGATGGTCTGCTCGAGCCGTGTCGTTTCGAACTCCGTCGGATCGGCTTCCTGGTATTCCGGCAGCGACCGGATCATGTCTCCGATCGCCTGGCCGGCCAGACGCGCACCGTCCGAGTTCCAGTGAAAGTCCGCCTTGTGGAATGGAGGAGCGTCCGCCTCGGCCTTCCTGAGCGCCGACTGCAGATCGACCGCGACAACACCGGAGGCGCGCAGCCGGTCAATGACGTTCTGATAGACGTGGCTGGCAACGTCAAAGTCATAACCGTAGAGTGCGGCCCGCTCTGGCACGTGCTCCGGCATTGCCTGGCTCTTGGTGGGAACCGGCACATAGACCAGGGTCGTCCCGTGCTGTTTCAGGATCTCCGACAATTTGGCCAGATGGCCGACGGTTTCGTCGGTAAACGTGTGCTGAAGCCTCAGATCCGCGAAAATCCGGAAAAAGAAACCGTCCTTGCCCTCGATCGACCGGGGCTCGGCCAGGGTTTCGAGATGTTTGCAGCCGAAGGCCGAGGTCACGGCGGCGTCCTGCGCCATGAGCGGTGCAGGCAGCAGGCCGGCGGCGAACAGGAGGCCGGCAACACTCTTTGAAACAGTCATCTTTCTTGCCTTTCTCATCCCGCTTCCTTCGTTGGGTTCGGATCCGGGTAGCTGCGCAGCAGGTTCTGTGCGGCAGCGCGCGTTCCAAGTACGTCGCTTGCTTCCGCAATCAGCAGGTAACGGCGGATTTCCTGAATTTCGTCAGCCGACAAGGGTGTGTTGGCCGCAATATTGACAGCGAGCTGAAGGGCGATCTCGCCATCGAATTTGCGCTCGACGACCATCTTCATGAGCGTCGTCGCCTCTTCGGGCTTCGCCCCGAACGGCGCACCGACCTTGTACATCTGGACAAGCGCCTCGATGGCCCGCAATTGCCCGCTGCGGGCCTGCTGCACCAGAGCGCGCTCGATATGCTTGAGGCGCGATGGTTTGATCTCGACCCGGGGGTTCGTGAGAATGGCGACCAGCGGCATGATGGCGTAGACGCGGCCATCCGTGATCGCGATGGAAAAGTAGTGCGCCGCATCGACCAGCAGGTCGGGTCTTTCCAGACGCAGTATCCGCTCGGCAAGCCGATAGGCGGCCAGGCCGTCGCCCGTATCGGCCAGCTGCCGGAGTTCGCTGAACGACACCCTTTGCTTGTGAACGAGCCGGCGGCGGATGTCGTGCAGCACCGGGTTGGCCGGACTGACCGAGGCCACCGGCAAGACCGGTGCGCCTGCGGGGCGCTGCAGCCCCGGGGATGACAGGACCGGGAACGGGGCAGCGGGGGACATTGCCCCGGCCGGCAAGGGCAGACTGGTGACCGCAAGCAACAACGCGCAGGGCACGGTCAGGGCCGGCATTGAAAGGCTCACTTCAAGACCCTCCCGGCCGGCGTGGAAGCAAAGCTGATATGCTGCGGGGCATCGGCATGGGCCGGAGCGTTTTCCCAGAGCAGGTCTTGTGCGATGTATCGGGTCGGAAATTCCCAGATGACCAGACGCGGCGGCTGTTGTTTGAACTCGTCGCTGTCGAGAAACGTGAACATGGGCGTTCCCGGTCCCTGTCCTTCCTCGGCCACGTTGAGCACATCCACGGACATATGCGCCTTGAGGAATTCGGCGAAGGACCAGTTCCGGTTGGCGCTGTAACTGGATCCGACTAGAACCACCGGAAAGGTACTGTCCGCGCCGAAAAGATCGGCAATGCTGCCCGTGTCCGCTTCCGAGGCCTGCCACAGCCGCACCTGTTCCTGGTCGAGGCCCGCGAGCCGGCCATAATTCTCATCCGTTATGAAGCTGATCAGGTCGCCCCAGAACGACACTTCGTCGGCCTCGGCCAGCGCGTAGGGAGCCGCTTCCCAGCTGCTGTAAGCCTTGGCAGCCCGGGCGATCTCTTCCGCCACGATGTCGGCGCCATGAGGCGTCCAGTGGGTGTCGGTCCTGAAAAAGACCGGTGCCTCTGATTTGCCGTCCATCAGCACCGGCCGCGTGTCGACGGTATCGATGCCAGCCTGGGTCACCCGTTGAATGAAACTGGTATAGGCGTCCCGGCCGTCCGAGCTGCTGAACATGCCTCCCAGGTTTTCCGCATAGATGTCCGATTTGTGCGGCAGCGGCACGAGCAGCAGCGAGGTCCCCTGCTCTTCCAGCCGGTCTTTCACGCGCAGAATTTCCTGCACGGATTGCTCGATCCGGTCCGGCTTGTTGACGGTCGGCAGAAACTCCTCGTTGGTATAGAACCACTCCCTGGAACCCACCACCACACCGGGTTTGCCGATCCCCAGCAGCTGGTAACGCAATGCTCCCAGGAGGCCGATCGACGGTTCCCGATGGGGCAGTTCGGTCTTGTAGACCTCTTCAACCTCACGGGTCACCGATCCCTTCAGCACGCCATCGAAATCGGAGTGCATGCCCTGCCAACTGCCCGACAGGACCAGGCTGGTATTGGCGGCAGCCGCATAGCCGAAAAACAAGACGGGGAGCAGATATCGCGATGCTTTCGTCAGTCTGTCCAACATGGCCGGGTCCCTAGAACTGGAAATAGAGGAAAGGTGAAAAGCTTTGTTCCGCGAGCTTGGCCACCGTCATGACCATCAGCACACACAGCAAAATGGAGCTCGCAAAGACATGCAGGCCGGATTGCGAGGCGAGCACCGCGCCGCCGTTGCCGGCCGCTTCCGCCCTCAGGTCGTCCGAGCGGAACATCAGTGCGAACCGGCCCTCCAGGGCGACGATTGCGAGGCTCAACAGCAGGAACAGGAAGCTGTCCTGTGTCAGGGACACGAGGAAGTCCGGCCGCAGCAAGACCCCGTTGAGACCCATCAGACCGCCATACATGGTGAAGGCGATGCCGACGGTTTCCGAGCGGAACATGACCCAGCCAATCATCACCAGAAGGAAGGTAAAAGGCAGGGCAAACCAGTATTTGTAACTGACCGCGCTCCAGCCGGTCGCCCGCTCGATGGCGAGCCAGACACCATGCCAGGCGCCCCAGAGAACGAAGGTCCAGCTGGCCCCGTGCCACAGGCCGCCCAGCATCATCACCGCGATCAGGTTGACATAGGTTCTGCGCACGCCTTTGCGGTTCCCGCCCAGCGGAATGTAGAGATAGTCACGCAGCCAGACCGACAGGGAAATGTGCCAGCGGCGCCAGAACTCGGTGATCGATTTGCTGATATAGGGCCGGTTGAAATTCTCGATGAACCTGAAGCCCATCATCATGCCCAGCCCGATCGCCATGTCCGAATAGCCGGAAAAGTCGAAATAGAGCTGCAGCGAATAGGCGAGCATGCCAAGAAACGCTTCGGCGAAAGTCGGGTCGCTGAGCGCAAAGGAAGCGTCCGCGATCGGCGCCACCGCATCCGCCAGCAACACCTTCTTGGCAAGGCCGATCGTAAATCGGCTCATGCCGCCGGTGAACTTGTCCAGCGAGTGTTCGCGCTGGACGATCTGGTCCGCAAGGTCCTTGAACCTCAGGATCGGGCCGGCAATCAATTGCGGGAACAATGCGATGAAGGCCGCAAAGTCGATGAAGCTCCTGGTGGCCGGTGCATCCTTCCGGTAGATGTCGACCAAGTAGCTGATCGACTGGAACACATAGAAGGAAATTCCGATCGGCAGGATCAGGTGCCAGTGGACGCCCAGCGCTTCCGGCGTGGTGCCGACCAGCGCGGCAAAGCTGTCGATGAAGAAATTGAGATACTTGAAGACCCCGAGCACCGCCAGGCAGCCTGCCACGCCGATCGCGCAAAAGGTCTTGGCCGCCTTACGGCCTTCAAACTGCTGGATTTTCAATCCGAAGAAATAGGTCCATGCGGTTGTTGCGATCAGCAACAGGAGGAAGTCCACACGCCACCAGGCGTAAAATACGTAGGAGCCGGCAACGATCGTCCACGAACGTTTGCTGACCGGCGTGAGGTAATAGGCCAGCAAAAACAGCGGCAGAAAGAGAAACAGGAATTGCTCTGAAGAAAATACCATGGTGCCTGCCTCTCAGGGTTTGCAATTGGCGAGTTCGGTGACGGAAAACACCGCCAGCTCCCCCGGTTCCCGGTCCGCCGGAGCCGTCGGGTGCGCCGAGCGCGCCAGGAACACGGAGGCGAGATCTCCCTCCCGCTCCACTTCGGACCAGCGCAGATAGCGCGCGGTGTGAGCCTTGAGTTCTCCGGAAAAAAGGATCGGCCGCTGTCCGGAAAAATCGTTTCCGGACATTTCGATCGTGACGAAGGCATCCGCCGAAAACCCCGAGCGGTTGGCAAAGAACCGGTTCCCGGAAATCCTGTGGCGATCCCTGGAAGCAACGCTTTCGCCGATGACCAGCCCCGGTCCGGTGTTTCGCGCCAGCAGGTTGTCCTTCACCGAGACACTGAAACTGCGTTTGGCCGCAATGCCCCACAGCCCGTTATGTGCGACGAGATTGTTGCGGATGTCGACGCAGCCCGTCCCTCTCAAAAAGATGCCCGACTTGTCGTTTCCAACGACAACATTCCCGGCAACCTGGCTGGAAACGACACCGCCACCGGAAAACACACCGGCGCGTGCGTTGCCCACCAGAAGGTTGTCCGCAACGAGCGCTTTGCTTGCCCCTGCGGCCAGCACGATGCCGTGCGCCTCGCTGCTTGCGACCGTATTGGCACGGATCACGGTGTTCCTGGACCGCTGAATGCGGATGCCGCTGCCGCGGGCGCCCAGAACCAGGTTGTTTTCGATCAGTCCGCCTTCCATGTCGGACAGTTCGACGGAAAACACACGCTCGATCCGGTTGTCGCGGATCAGCACCCGGCTCTTTCGCGGAAAGAAATCGCTGGAAACGAAGCTGAGCCCGCGCAAATGCGGTCGATCGCCAAACCCGAGATCCGAAAGCGTGCTGTGGGCGACATGGGTCCTCCCGCCAAGGGCGGTCAGGACAAAGGGGCGATAGTCTTCGACTTCGGCATTGCCGCCCGCGCCTTTGAGAACCGATTGCTCCAGCGTAAACAGGCCCGAATTGACCAGAAAGGCGCCGGACTGTCCGTCAAGGATCAGGGTCTGTCCGTCCGAAACCGCCAGCTCGGCCTGGTGCCAGATGACAATCGGCAGACTGGCTCTGTAAACCTGCCCCGCCCTTGACAGGACGCCGGCTTTGCCGAGCTCTTCCAGCTGCCTGGAAAGGATGTCGAGTGTCCAGTGCCCGGTGCGCAGGACCAGAACCGGAGCACCGGGTGAAGTCTGTGCCGCTTTCAGTTCGATGTGGTGGTTGGAGCCCGTCTGAAGCGAAAGCTGAGACAGCACAAGGTCGATCGGAACAAAGCTCAGCTCATTGTCCATCGCGGGGTTCGCGGCATTGAAATCGGAGGAATTCGGCCCGCTATCGGAGATGGCAGGCGTTTCACCAGAGCGCGGTTCAAGCTCGAACAGTGCAAGGCCGAGACCGCGGAGTGCGGCATGTTCCACTGGCCGGTCATCCTGAAGCGCGTCGGCAAGGCGGCTGACACTGCGGTCGAGAACCTGCAATTCGGCCAGATCCGTTGCCGCCCGGGCCGCAGCGAGCGGCAAGGCAAACATACCGGCCAGCACCATGACGAGAAACACCCTGTCCGGCCAGACGCTCATCAGACGACCCCCTCGCCGCCGAGCACCTTCTGCAACCCGGACGTTTCCGAAGGTTCCGCGAGTTCCGGCGCCACGTCATACTGAACTTCCATCAGGGTCAGTGTCGTTTCGCCGCGATTGCGGATGGACCCGGCTTCGCCGGCCCTCAGGTCCGCGACATCTCCGGGACGGAGACGCTTGACCACGGCGCCGCTCTTGAAAAGCCCCTCGCCTTCGGAGGCCGTGAACAGGCGGTAGCAGCCGTCGTCGGCAGGAAGAGACACGCTGGCCTGCGGATCCAGCTTCAGCATGTTGAGGCGGTAGGCGTCACCGCTTTCCAGGCGGGCGAACTGTCCCCAATTTGTCCGGCTCACCCGGTGATCGACAATCTCGCAGCGCCCCTGATCCTGGAGCGCGGTGATAACCGCCTTCACCTTCTGGCTGTTGTCGCGCGTCGTGATCAGGAGCGCGTCGTCGGTATCGACGACCACAAGGTCGCTGACGCCGACGGTTGCGATGAGCTTGGATCCGGAGCCGCGGATATAGGAATTGCTGGTCTCCACGCAGAGGACGTCGCCATTCAGAACGTTGCCGTCATCATCCTTGTCGCCAATGGTGTGAAAGGCGTTCCAGGCGCCGACATCGTTCCAGATCACGCCGGCGGGCGCCAAAACGGCCCGGTCGGTCTTTTCAAAGATCACGCCCTCGGTCGGGCCACTGTTGGCCCGGGTGAAGTTCTCCTTGCAAAGGGAGACATGTGTGCCGTGGTCTTTCGCCTTGGCATAGGCCGTCTTGACGGCCCGGTAGGTCTGAGGATCGATTTTCTCGTATTCGCTGATGATCACGCCGGCGCTGAAAAGGCTGACCCCGGAGGCCCAAAAGGCATTTTGTTCGCTGATGAGAGCCTGCGCCGTTTCCAGCGGCGGCTTCTCCACGAAATGCGACACCAGGCGAACGCCCTCATGGCGGCTGCAGGCACCGCCATCGACAATGTAGCCGTAGCCGGTTTCCGGATAGGCCGGTTCGATCCCGAAAAGGGCTATGCGTCCGTCCAATGCAGCAGGCAGCATGTCGGACAGGGTGCGGTTGAGGTCTCCGTGAATGACGTGGTCGGATGGCAGCACCGCCATGACGGCGTCGGGATCGCGCTCGTGAAGAAAGAAGGCGGAGGCCAGGACGGCCGGCCCCGTGTTGCGCGCGACCGGTTCCGCGATGATGCTTGCATCCGTTTTCAGTTCGGCAAGCTGCCGTTTCACGGTGCTCAGGTACCGGTCGCTCACGCTGATAAGCGGTTTGTGGAAACCTTCCGCCATGTGGCGCGCAACCGTGGCCTGAAAGAAGGTTTGCGATCCGGCGCCGTTGATCGGCTGAAACTGTTTCGGACTGTTGGAGCGTGACAGCGGCCACAGCCTCGTGCCAACACCACCACACAAAATCAATGGATGAATTTTTGACATAGTGCACATCTCCTCTCGGGCAAATCGCACCCGAAGTTGTGACTTACGTTTGAAAACAATTACTTATGCTTGCGTCACCGACTTCTTGACGGTCTCCCACAAGGAGGTCGCCCAAGCTTTCAGATCCACGTAATTCCGATTGAGAACCTTGACCGCCACCGAGGAACTGACATCTGCATTGGTCAGTTGCCCGGTTTCCGGCCGCAGCGTCACGATACTCTCCGGATCGCCGGATTGGCCGGCCTGCCGGACGTCATCCAGGGCCATCGTCAGCGACCGCCCGTCGGGCAACTTGGCTTCGGCCAACGCTCCGTTGAGCAGCATTTTTGCCAGGCGGTCCGGGACACGTGCCTTGAGGACCGGGGCCTCCGTACCAGATGAGACAAAGGCAATCGGAGCGGCCTGGAAGACCGTCGCACCAACGACGCCCTGGTCGGTCAGGATGACCTCGCAATCGCACGGATTTTCGACACTCAGGACCGATCCGCGGACGGTCTGGATGGAAAAGACCACTTCCCCCTTGGCAGCCTCGGCATTCACATAGGCAAGCTGGCCGGCCTCTGGCGTTTGCAGCGACAGTCCGATCGGTTCAACGATCGCCAATGCCGGTACTTCGTGAACAAACAGGCGGTTTTGCAATCCGTAGGAAATCGCAGCCAGCAAACCGAGACTTGCGGCAGTGACAAAAACGGCACCTGCCGCGCGTTTGAACAACCGGCTGAGGGAAAAAGCCGCTTCGCCACCGCCCGCTTTTGCCTTCGCGGATTTTTCGGGCGGCACCCGCATCAGATCATCCAGATTGACAATGTCGCCGGCAATGAAGGCGTTCAGCAGATACCGCAATTGCGGCAGGTGCGGCCCGGTCGGGTGCAGGAATACCAGCTTGTAGAGACCGGTTGTCCGGTCGACTGTTTCAATCCTGACATCTATCGGCAGCGAAACGCTGAACCCGTTGAACGGAAAACGGAAAACCGCGATCCTGCTGTTGCTGCCGATTTCCAGCGCAGCCAGTCCGGTCACAAAGGCATTGACGAGCGAGATCGCGGAACCTTCGTACTGGCGTCCTTCGATCACGACAACGAACGGCAGTTCGATCAGCGCATGTTCGTTGTCCTGGTCTCCCGGCTGGCCGGATGCGGCATGTTGGGTGTTTGGCTCGCCGGCGTTCAACATCGGGTTCAAGTCTTCAGCTTTCATTGCATTGCCTCTCAATCAGGTAATTCCGGCGACCAGGGCGACACCGAACACGAGCCAGCAAAGCGCAAGGCCGTGGAGATAAAGGGAAAAGGAACCGTTGGGGAGAAGCCGGACCTTGCCTGTCTGTCCGGCGCTCGAAGTGTTCTGGCGCGTCCATTTCTGGCGGTCGAGCCGGAAGAGAATGAAACTCTTGACCACGGCCCCAACGATCTGTCCGAAATAGAGGAGGAACGGATAGGTGATCGGGAAATACCGGCCGCGAAACAGGGAAATCAGCCCGCAATAGAGATAGCGGGTGAACATGACCCACGACAGGTAAAGCGCGATGGCGAGCGGATCCACGAACAGGGCCGCCAATACCAGGCTGACCGGGCCGACAAGCGTGGTCCACATGGACACACGCTGATCAAGAATGGACCACCAGGTGAAAAAGCCGATGGTCGTGGGCGACAGGGCCAGGGCCCGGCCGTTGGTCCGCAGCATGTTGCCGAACCAGCGGGTCATCAACACAATGGCGGAGTCGATGAAACCGTCGCGCGGCTGGGTCTCGATCGAAACGGTCTTTACATCCGGCAGATAGGCCATCTTGTAGCCGTTCTTGAGCAGCCAGAACCATGTGGACTTGTCGTCACCGGTCAGAAAGTCGACCCGCCCGAGCCGCCAATGGTCGATGAAATCGGACTGGATGGCGGCGATGAACTCGGGATGCGTCGCCAGATTGGCGCGGAACACCGACATGCGGCCGGTCAGGGTCAACACGCGTTCGCCGAGCCCCATGGAACACATCATCATCTGGCGCTGCGAGAAACGCAGATCGAACCAGTCCCGGAAGAGACGCCCGCCGGTTGCTTCGGACATTTCGTCGGTCGTCAGGGCTCCGAGCTTTTCGTCCACGAAAAACGGCGCGGTGCGGGCAACCACGTCTTCGGGGACGCAGCTGTCGCCATCGACAAAGACCACCACATCCCGCCGTGTCGGACATTGATTGGCGATGGTTCGCAGGGAAACGGCCAGCGCGTCCCGTTTGCCGGTGCCCTCGATCCGGTCGAAGATCAGCCGGACGCCGCTCATGCTGACGGGCATGGAGGAAAAGACGTGCCGGATCAGGCGGATATCCGCCGGATCGACAACGGAAGCAACCACCGTCGCACCGCCCGCCGACCTGGCGGCCGCCAGGAACACCGAGCGGTAGACCCTTGCCGAGATTTCCGGCGCGATCTTGTAGGTGGTGGTCAGGAAAAACGCATGTGCCCGATGTGTCTGCACATTGTAGAGCGCTTCAGCCCGCCGCTTGCGCCGCGGATAGGCGATCTTCAGGAAATACCCGGCCCTGAGGAAATTCACCAGGGCCCAGGAATATCTCCAGGTACCGATGGCACCCAGGACCAGAATGGCCCCCGAAGCGGCGCTCAAGACCGAAACCGGTACGAGAAGCGCCAGTTGAACGCAGACCAGCAGATAGAGCAGATGCGCCACAGGTTCCGCCTCCTACCAGCAGATGCCTTCATAGACACCATTGGAGACGAGGTCCGGACGCAACCGGGCCAGGTCCACGGTCGGCCGCGTGGAGGCGATCCTGGAGAGCGGTTCCACGACTTCGTCATACCGGTTGCCGATCAGCAGGATGTCCGACTGGGAGATGAGACCGTCGATCCCGCTGACAAGCCGGTTCTCGAGATTGTCGACACAATCATTGCCGCGCCCCGCACCGCTGAGGCGCTGGTCGAAGGCCGATTTCACATAAGGATCGTAGATCCTCAGATCATAGCCCTTGCTGATCAGCCGGTGCGCCAGTTGGGCCAGCGGACTTTCGCGCAGATCGTCCGTTCCCGCCTTGAAGCTGATCCCGATCATGCCGACCGACTGGCCGCTCAGGCTGTCAACCAGCAGTTCCGCCCGGCGGATCTGTTCCTCATTGGCCGCCAGCGTGCTGTCCAGCATGGGCGACGGCACATTGAGCGTGCTGGCCAGATGCCGAAGTGCCCGCAGATCCTTCGGCAGGCAGGACCCGCCAAAGGCAAAGCCCGGGCGCATGAAATAGGGCGACATGTTCACCTTCGCGTCGGAGCACAGCACCCGCATGACCTTCTGGCCGTCGATGCCGGCCGCCTTGGCGATGTTTCCGATTTCATTGGCGAAGGTGATCTTGACGGCGCGCCAGCAGTTGCTGGTGTATTTGATCAATTCCGCCGTGCGCAGATCCACGGCGTAGATTTCACAGGGAAGCTTTTCGTTCACCTCCACCAGGATATCGCGGGTGACGCGGTCCTTGTAGCCGAAGACAATCAGTCCGGGATCGTAGTAATCCTCGATCGCGGTGCTTTCCCGCAAAAACTCGGGAAAATAACCGACGCCGAAGTCCTTGCCGGCAACCATTCCGGAGGCCGCCTCCAGGGCTGGAATGCAGGTGGTATCCATCGATCCGGGAACAATCGTCGAGCGGACGATCACGGAATGGAAATCGGATTTCGCCGAGATCGCGCCGCCGATGGCCGTGCACACGCTGACGACATATTTGAGGCCGACCGAGCCGTCGTCGGCGCTCGGTGTGCCCACGCAGATAAAGGATGCATCCGTTTGACTGACGGCCTGACGCACGTCCGTGGTGGCAGAAAGCCGCCCGGCGGCAACCCCCTCGGCAATCAGATCATCAAGACCGTCTTCAACGATTGGCGTCTTGCCGGCATTGATCGAATCCACCTTGGCCTTGTCGATATCAACCGCAACAACGCTGTGTCCGTCTTTCGCCAGACACGCCGCCGCGACCGTGCCGACATACCCGATCCCGAAAATACTGATTTTAGCCACAATGCCCTCACACAAAATTTCAAAACGGACCCGAAGCCGGAGCCCCTTTGGAATTAACGTTTCGTTAAGAACAATATTGCAGTGCAAAATTTCCTAAAGTCAGGAAAGCTCCCAACTGTGTAAGGTTTTTCGGAAGTTCGATTTTTTCTTTAATTAAATCTGATGTTTATGAGCTTGAATCGCTTTAGATCGATCAATCAAACGGTCCATTAACCATGTTCGCAACTGCGAAAAGACAATGGTAAAACGCCCGCTTCCCTCGGGAAATCCGGGCGCCTGAAAGCAACTGTTTGAGAAAATACGAGAGCAGGACGGCATCGGCCGCGGGAACAGGCCGGCAAGACAACCCGGAAACCGGTTCCGGGCGCGGGAACACGAGGCATCTGTTTTCGCGACAAGATATCCCGGCGTGAGAACGCCGGGTCAGATTGCCTTCAGATGCGTCTTCCCTGAGGAGATCACGCAGGTTGCGGCTTTCAGTTCTGCGGCCAGCCCGGCGAACCAGTCGTTCTGTAGCGCATACCGGACGACGGAGGATCTGTCCGGCAGGTCAAGTTTCTGCATGGCCCTGGTCTTGTAAGTGTCTACCGTCTTGCAGCTCAGGCCCATTCTCGCCGCCGTTTCCTTGGACGAATAGCCCTGCGCAACGGAAAACAGAACCTCCCGCTCGCGTTCGCTCAGGCAGGGACCCACGTCGGCATCCGCTCCGGCCGGGCCGAACTGGATCACGTTCTCCATCTGCGACAGCCTTTCTTCGGCTGCCTTGAGCACAGGATCGACAAAGGTCCCCCCCATGGACACGATCTCAAGCGCGTTTAAAAGGGTCGCGGAAACCGCGGTTCTGCTCACGAAACCGGAAGCGCACGGGCTCTTCGTCAGCCGGAGCGCATTCGTGTCGGAGGCGTCGAGCCGAATATACACCATCGGCACAGCCAGATTTGCGGTTTGCAGCCGCTCGGCAAGGCGCTCCGCCGCTTCAACCGACCTCGCATCGGACAACACGACGTCCGGACGAAGCGTTGAGATTTGTTCGAATTCGTCCAGTGTTTCATCGAAACTTCTGACAACCACGAAATTTGTTTGGTTGAAGAGCAGTTTAAGGCAATCAAAGAAAATAGGCTCACCATCCAATAGGGCGACCCGAACAATATTACTCGAAATCATCTTCAAATCCTCTCAATTACCTCCCTGAGAATTTTCTCTATTAGTATTCATACCGACCCAGGAAACAGACTGAGATCAAATTATGGAAAAATCAATGACGACTACATTTTAGAACTGCGCAAATTGTCGGCAAGCTGCACAATACCAGTTCACAATTGGCGACAATTGTCGCAAAATGGCAGATCAAATAACAAACAACTTCACTGACAGAATGAGAATTCAGATCTTTTACGGGCCGTTAAGGCAGAACAAGGCATAAATGCCGTGGTTTCGGAAACCGTTTTGGGATGAAGACGCACTCAAGGTGGAAACAGGATTTTGGCATGAGCTCAATGCATCTTGCAGAAAAACTTAAAGCGACCCTCCGCGAACTGGATGGTCGGCCCGTTTCCGCCGGCGTTCTAAAAGAGCTTGTCCAGTTGGATGCTCTCGATTGCACGATGGCACATGGCCATGCGGAAATGTTCACAACCAGCCCGAAACCGGCAGTCGAGCACAAGCTTAAGGCGATTTAAGCAACGCCTTTGTGACAAGCCGGTCTGGATGCGCTGCCCAACAAACCCCTGAAAACAGTCTGAGGCATCCTGCCTGAATCGGGCAAAGAGGCTTGATGCTCTGATTGCATCAGGTCCATCGGCACATTGTTGTCGATTGCACCGTCAGATCGGTGGCCGCTGATATCTATGCGAAAATTCTCAGATTTCTTAAGGGCCTACGTTTTCTAGACGCCCTCAGCTTTCATTTTCTGCTGCCCTTCGAATTCGACAGGCAACAGCATCCAGTTTCTGACAAGTATGCGCTTCGGATTGTAGAACATCTCGCTGTAATCGAACGCATCCCATTAGGACCTGTTGACAAAGTGGATTCCCAAATCAGCTGAGCTGTGATTCAAGACTGTCTTTTAGGAGGCAGTCTTGGCACGTGGCGATTTGACGGACGCAGAATGGGAATTGATTGAAGCATTGCTTCCTTCGGAGCGAGGCCGAAAGTCCCGCCCGGCTCAGGATTGAACAATCTTTTCGCAGCAAGAACAGGACAAGCGCGGCCTGACAATACGGTTCACGACAAACCGGCCTGGCACATATTCCAGCGCTTCGGTGACATCTTCGCCCAGTGTCTTGAACTTGC
>NZ_JALNMJ010000014.1 GCF_023156505.1 Roseibium sediminicola
GTTCGCAGATACAGTGTGTTGGCATCGGACCCCGCATCAGAACCTGATAACTCTCTGTTGCAAAAGAATGTTCTCAGATTCTTGGGGCCGATGCACCTAATGCTTTGAGAAATGCGGGTTAGGCGGCTACCGGTGAGCACAGAATGCTGATGATAAATACCGGGTTACCAGCCGCACTGCCATTCGCTCGCTCACACCGTCAACGCCTCGCTCAGCGAAATTCCCCCGGCCCGTTTTTCCTTCAGATCCAGGCCTGAATGCAGGTCGATGATGTGGCTCTTCTGGATGCTTTCGGCCGCCGCGCCGTCGCGCTTCTCAAAAGCGTCCATCAGGGCGTGGTGCGAATGGCTCTCGCAGGCCGTGTCGGAGCGTTTCCAGTAAAGCGCAATGATCAGGGACGACCTTGAAATCAGGGAGCGCACCATGCCGGCATAGATGCGGTGATCGGCGATATCCGCGATTTCGGTGTGAAAGCCTCCAGACAGAAACAGTGCCCTGCTCATGTCGCCTGCATGAAGCGCGTCGTGCTCGGCTTCCAGGTGGTCGCGAAGATCGTCAAGCTGGGTGTCGGTGATGAGGTCCGCAGCCAGCCGCGCAACCGCCGGTTCGATCAGGGCGCGCGCCTGGAAGACCTCGTGGGCCTCGCGGATGGTCGGCTTGGCGACGAAGGCGCCGCGGTTCTTTTCGATTGCCACCAGGCCTGAATGGGCCAGCGCCTGCAGCGCCGCGCGCACCACAGTCCGGCTGACGCCGTAGATCTCGCCGACCTCGTCCTCCGACAGTTTCACCCCCGGCGCCAGCCGATGCTCGAGAATGGCAGCCTGCAGCTTGAGGCAGATCTCAAGCGCCCGCCCCTCCGGCAGGGCGAACACCTCATGCAGGCTGCTGCTGCGGTCCAGGGCGGCTTTGGTCACGGGGCGTGTCATTTTCTTGGATTGGCCAACGGGTCGGTGATGCCTGATCCTACCGCCCGGCACCAAATCGGGCAATCTTAAATCGTATACAATTTTTGTTCACTTCGTATTTGATTTGCCAAATTATTGTGCACTTTTGTTAGGTGCGTCAATCGCAGCCTGGAAGGATCCCGCGGTAATCCGCCGATTTTTCGCCTTGGCACGGTGCTTGCTGTTTCAGATCCCGAAAACGGTTTTCTGAAGGAGACGTCCGGAAATGGCGAAGGCCCTCGATCTGGAACTTGTGGCAACCACCAAGATGTATGGCGACACGGTCGCCGTCGACGCGATCAATCACCGCTTCGCCGCCGGATCCTATTCCTGCCTGCTCGGCCCGTCCGGCTGCGGCAAGTCCTCGACGCTGAGGATGATTGCCGGGCATGAGAGCGTCTCCATCGGTGACATTTTGCTCGGTGGCAGCAATGTCACCGACCTGCCGCCCGCGCGGCGTGGCACGGCGATGATGTTCCAGAACTATGCGCTCTTTCCACATCTTTCCGTCATCGACAACGTCGCCTTCTCCCAGAAGATGAAGGGCGTCGACAAGCCGGTGCGCCTCAAAAAGGCGCATCAGCTTCTGGAGCTGGTCGACATGGACGCCTATGCGCAGCGCCTGCCGGCCCAGCTCTCCGGTGGCCAGCAGCAGCGCGTCGCGCTTGCCCGTGCCCTGATCACCGAACCCTCCGTGCTGCTGCTGGACGAACCTCTGTCGGCGCTCGACCCGTTCCTGCGCATCAAGATGCGGCTGGAACTGAAGAAACTGCAGCGCGAACTTGGCATTTCCTTCATTCACGTCACCCACAGCCAGGACGAGGCGCTGGCGCTGGCCGACGATATCATCGTCATGAATGGCGGCCGCATCGAACAGGCCGGCAGCCCGCGCGCTGTCTTCAACGCGCCGACCACCGAATTCGTCGCCCGCTTCATCGGCGGTCACAATGTGTTGCAGCAGCAGGGTGCGGCCGTAGCGCTCCGGGCCGACCGGCTGCTGGTGAAAAAGACAGCCGGTGAGGACGGCGCCCTGCTCACCGCGAGCGTGCGCGACGTCGAGTATCTCGGCTCCACCGTCAACCTGGCACTGGACGCCGGGGGCGCGGGCGATCTTACGGCCGCACTCACCGACGAGGCCTTCTTTCACGATCCGATCGAAATCGGCGCAACCGTCTTCCTGACCTGGAAGCCGGAAGACGCGCACCAACTGGCGGCCTGACGGCCGTCCTTCACGGCCGTCCTTCACGGCCAGACAAAACTCCAGAGGGGAACAGGAGTAGGACCATGACAGACAAACTCGTCAGCAAGGGCGTCAGCCGCCGCAGCATTCTCAAAGGCGGCGCCGCCGTCACCGGTGCCGCGCTCGGCTCCGGCGCGATCACCGGTTTTCCGACCATCTGGGCGCAGAACATCAAGGATGTCACGCTGCGCCAGTTCGGCACCGGCGTCTCCAACCTCAACGAGGTGGCGCAAAAAGTGAAGGAAGATCTCGGTTTCACCCTGGAAATGACGGCGCTCGACAGCGACGCCGTCACCCAGCGCGCCGCAACCCAGCCGGACAGCTTCGACATTGCCGACATCGAATACTGGATCTGCAAGAAGGTCTGGCCGACCGGCAACCTGCAGGCCATGGAGACATCGAAGATCAAGAATTACGACAAGATCGTCGGCATCTTCAAAAGCGGCAAGCTGACACCGGAATCCGAAATCGCCCAGGGCACCGCGCCGCACACGGTCGGCTTCGTCGACGGTCCGGACGGCAAGGCCTTTGCCGGTGAGGAAACCGGCTGGATGACGCTGATCCCGACAATCTACAACGCCGACACGCTCGGCATTCGTCCCGACCTGATCGGACGGCCGATCTCCAGCTGGACTGAACTGCTCAACCCGGAATTCAAGGGCAAGGCTTCGATCCTCGACATTTCCTCAATCGGCATCATGGATGCGGCCATGGTCTGCGAGGCCATGGGCGAGATCCAGTATGGCGACAAGGGCAACATGACCCGCGAAGAGATCGACAAGACCATGGCGATCTTCACCGAGGCCAAGAAGAACGGCCAGTTCCGCGCCTTCTGGAAGACCTTCGACGAAAGCGTCAACCTGATGGCGTCCGGCGAAGTGGTGATCCAGTCGATGTGGTCGCCGGCGATCACCGCCGTCAAGTCGCGCGGCATTCCGTGCGTCTACCAGCCGCTGAAAGAGGGCTACCGCTCCTGGGGCGGCGGCATCGGCCTTTCCAAGAGCCTTTCCGGTCTCGAACTGGACGCGGCCTACGAATACATCAACTGGTATCTCGACGGCTGGGTCGGCGGCTTCCTGATGCGCCAGGGCTATTACTCCGCCGTGCCGGAAACCTCCAAGAACTACATGGACGAGAACGAGTGGGGCTACTGGTTCGAGGGCAAGGAAGCCACGGGCGACATCACCAGCCCGTTCGGCGACGTGCTTGCCAAGGCCGGCGAGACCCGCGACGGCGGCTCCTTCCTGGAACGCATGGGCGCCGTTGCCTGCTGGAACGCCGTCATGGACGAGAACCAGTACATGGTCCGCAAGTGGAACGAGTTCATCGCCGCCTGAGGCTGCCCCTTCTGACCTTCGCCCGGGACCAAGGCCCCGGGCGTTTCCTCCAAACCGGACGGACGCTTAATGACGGACCAGACGCACCTTTTCATTCACAAGGACAGAGCGGCCGCAGAGCCGGTCCGGCCGACAAGGGCAAAACCGTCCTTCAGCCTGCACCGGCTGCCCGATGCGGTCTCCGGCTGGCTGTTGTCGCTGCCGCTGGCGCTGGTGCTGTTCTTTTTTCTTGTCCTGCCGATCGTCATGATCGTGGTGGTCAGCTTCTGGGGCGCAACGGAGTTTTCCATCTACCCGGCGTTCCAGTTCGACAATTACGAATTCCTGTTGACCTCGCCGGTCACCTACCAGGTGTTTCTCAACACGATCAAATATGCCCTGATCACCTGGGCCTTCACGCTCGTGATCGGCTTCACGGTCGCCTATTTCCTGGCGTTCCACGTCAAGACGCTGACCTGGCAGATCGTGCTGTTCCTGCTGTGCACGATCCCGTTCTGGACCTCCAACATCATCCGGATGATTTCCTGGATCCCGTTTCTCGGCCGCAACGGCATAGCCAATTCGACGCTGATTTCCATGGGCGTGATCGACGCCCCCCTGGACTGGCTGCTCTTCTCCGATTTCTCGGTGATCCTCGCGTTTGTCCATCTCTACACGCTGTTCATGGTGGTGCCGATCTTCAACACCATGATGCGCATCGACAAATCGCTGATCGAGGCGGCCTACGACAATGGCGCCTCCGGCCTGCAGACGCTGACCAACGTGATCATTCCGCTGACCAAGCCCGGCATCATGATCGGCTCGATCTTCGTGGTCACGCTTGTCATGGGCGACTTCATCACCGTGCGTTTCATGTCAGGCAGCCAGTCAGCCAATGTCGGCCGCCTGATCTCCAACGACATTGCCCTGCTGCAATACCCGTCCGCCGCGGCAACAGCGGTGATCCTTTTGATCACCGTCCTCCTGGTGATTTCCATCCTCTTACGCTTCGTCGACATCCGGAAGGAGCTCTGAGGCATGATCTATCCGAGCCATTGCCAGCCAACTCTCCGTCGTCATCCCGGCCAAGCGCAGCGCGAGCCGGGACCGGAGAGCCCTGGCATTTCCTCCATGACGACCGGCAAGCCAAAACGGCTCCCCGATCCCGGATCTCCGCTCCGCTGCGTCCGGGACGACGATGGCTGGGCGAGCTGGTCAATCATAATCTCAGCCGTTCATGATCATATCCCGTCCCTCCTTTTCCGACGGGGAGAGGCACGCAAGCTGAAATGCTCGTTTTCCAACGGCGTTTTTCGAACTATCGCTGACATAGCCCCTCACACAAAAAAGGCCCCGAGCCATGGATAAACGGTCCCGGTCCTTCTATGTGCTGGCCGCGTTCTTCACGCTGTTCCTGGTGTTTCTCTACGGTCCGACGATCACCATCGCGATCCTGAGTTTCCAGGGACCGCAGGGCGGGCTGACCTTTCCGATGCGCGGCGTGTCGCTGCACTGGTTTCAGGATCTCTTCCGGCAACAGGCGGTCGGCGACATCTGGGGCAGTTTTGCCCGGTCGCTCACCCTCGGGCTGATGGTGATGGTCACCACCGTGATCGTCTCGGTCATGGGCGGGCTTGCCTTCCGCAAGCGCTTTCCGGGCTCCAGCGTGATCTTCTACCTGATCATCACCTCGCTGGTGATCCCGTCGATCCTGGTGTCGCTCGGCGTCGGCCTGATCTTCTCGCAATCCGGCCTTGCCGTGCACTGGTCGACCTCCGGTTTCGGCTCCCAGCTGACATGGACGCTGCCCTTCGGTCTCCTGATCATGTTCGCGGTCTTCAACCGTTTCGACAAATCTTTTGAGGAAGCCGCGCGCGACCAGGGCGCCAGCGCCTGGCAGACCATCCGTCATGTCGTGCTGCCGATGATCGCGCCGATGCTGATCGGGGTGGCTCTCTTCGGCTTCACCCTCTCCTATGACGAATTCGCCAGAACGCTCTTAACGGCGGGCAGCTACAACACGCTGCCGCTGGAAATCTACGGCATGACCACCAACGTGACGACGCCGGTGATCTTCGCGCTCGGCACGCTGACCACCGCGTTTTCATTCGCCATCATCGGCCTGTTCATTGCCGTGGTTGCAACGCTCAACCGACGCCGTTCGCGGCTCGGATCCGATGCCGGCAAGGGGATGGTCTGATGTCTTGTACCGGCGTCTTTTATCGTCATCCCGGACGCAGCGAAGCGGAGATCCGGGATCGGGGAGCCATGGGAGTTTAACGTGACAGGCAAACCAATATCGGCTTGCGGCTCCCCTGTCCCGGCTCGCGCTGCGCTCGGCCGGGAAGACAAATGGCGAGGCACAGCCTTTGGACATTCTTCTGGAGCAACGCTCCGATGAAGGAACCCCACATCCTCGTCATCAACCCGAATTCGACCGCGTCAATGACGAGCAAGATTGCGGCGGCTGCTCGCGCCGCAGCCGGTCCTGCCACCCGAATTACGGCCATCAATCCACGGCAAGGACCGGCAGCCATTCAAGGGCCGGAGGACGGTGCCGCTGCCCTGCCCGGCCTGTACGCGCTGTTCGATCACAGGCTGGAGATCGACTACAGCATCAGCGCCGTCGTCATCGCCTGTTTCGACGACACCGGCCTGTTTGAACTGAAGGCGCGCTCGCCGGTGCCCGTCATCGGCATCGGTGAGGCCGCCTATCACGTTGCCTCCGTCGCCGCACTGAAATTCTCGGTGGTCACCACCCTGCCCGTCTCCGTGCCGGTGCTTGAGGAAAACCTCCGCCTCCTCGGCCTGGCCTCCCGCTGTGCAAAGGTGCGCGCCTCGGACGTGCCGGTGCTGGAGCTGGAAGACCCGGCAAGCAATGCCCGCCACCGGATCGAAGGGGAAATCGAGACCGCGCTCAAGGATGACGGCATCGGCGCCATTGCGCTTGGCTGCGCCGGCATGGCGGATCTTGCCAGCGACCTGACCGACAAGTTTCAGGTGCCGGTGATCGACGGCGTGGCATCGGCGGTGCGATTGGCGGAAATGGTGGCAAGGTAACCGCGTTCGTGGGCGAGCACGGTTACAGGCGCCTTATTCACTTGAACCCGACCGTCTGCTCCCAATCGCTCAAGGTCAGGTCATAAAGCGTGTTGAAACCGGACGCTGGCACGGCGCGTTGGGCGAGCGTGACATAGGGTGCGACGGTGAGCGCCGTACCGACAAAGCCCGGTTTCATGATCACATAGGCATAGGCCATGAAGGTGCGGTCATAGAGCACCGACTGGTCCTTGCCGCAGGCAACGATGCTCCAGGCAACCGCCTTCTGGTGTTCTTCCAGGAAGGCCTTCAGGTCGGCTTCGTTGTCGTTCTTCGTCCAGACGCCGGCATCCTCGATGAAGAGATCGGCGGAATTGTAGCGGTCGCGCGTGATCGACAAGGCGATGTAACACCAGACCCCGTAGGCCTCGCCCTTGTCCGGGTCCGGCTCCCCGATGCGGGGCCGCAAGTTGGTCGTGCTCTTGTTCGCGCAGATGACATGGGCACCGGGTGCCGGCGGGAAGCGGCGGTGCGGTTCGGTGCCGAACAATGCGATGCCGGCATCAATAAGGGGGCCGGCGTTGTAGACCGGCAGATCGGAGCCGTCATACTGCTTGGCGGTGAACATCGGTTCAAGCGTGTTGAGCGCACTGTTATAGGCCAGGTCATAGCCCCAGACATTGCCGGCAATACCGCAAAAGGACGAGGCGGTTTCCATGTTGATCTGGCCGATATAGGCATCGTTGGCCTCGGCCCGGTCATAGGCGACAATCCCGTCCAGCAGAAAATCGTCCGTCTTTTCAACGGTTCCCGTGGCGACCTTGACCACCGACACATAGCCGTTGCCGAAATTGCCCGGACGAGCGTAACCGTCGCAATAGGTGGGATAGCCGCTGATCGCGGTCCGGTCGATGGTCGAAACTGTCTTGCGCATGGGCCCCTCGGAAACAGATGTTTTTTGCAGTTTCAGCGTGAATCGCTCCCCGCCACGTTATTAAACACCTGCCTCACAGCCTTCGCAATTTAATGTTTTATCTTCGACATCATTCTACCAGGAGCTTTATTTCGCCAACTGACGATTTCGCAGCTGCGTTCAAGTGCCGGACGGCTGGGCAACGCACTCGCTCAAGCGCCGTTTCTGACTGCCATCTGCCGTAAAATTGTCCGGCGACAGCCAGGCGTCGTAGCCGGCTTTGAGCGCAGGCCATTCCTTGTCGAGAACAGAGAACCAGGCCGTGTCGCGATTCCTGCCCTTGACCACCAGATGCTGGCGGAACACGCCCTCCTCCTGAAACCCGAAGCGCAAGGCGGCCTGTTTCGACGGTGCATTGTCATTGTTGCATTTCCATTCGAAACGGCGGTAGCCGAGGTCGTCGAAGACATATCTCATGAAGAGATAAAGCGCTTCGGTGGCCGCGCGGGTCCGAGAGATCAGCGGTCCCCAATAGATGTTGCCGATCTCTATCGCGCCATTGGCGGCATTGATGCGCATCAGTGTCTGACGGCCGGCGACCTTGCCGGTTGCCTTGTCGATGACGGCAAAAAACAGCGGATCTTCGCTTGCCGCTTTTTCCCGCATCCAGGTCTGGAACTCGGCTTCGGAGACCGGCGGATATTCCGGCAGCCATTTGAACCGCCGATCCGCATCGGCAACACTCGAGGCGGCAAAGAGCTCCGCGCCATGCCGGTCCGGGTCCAGAGGCTCAAGCCGGACATATTGGCCGTCGAGAACGTGCCGCGTCGGCCGTGCGCGGGCGGTCCAGGTGCTGAGGTCTTCGCTCATCGGGGTCTCCGGATCTGTTGTCTTCAAACCTGTCTACTCAGGCAGCAACATGACGTGAAGATCCAGTTTTTCCCGTCCCGGGGGACCAGATTGTCTTCGCCACAAGCTCGCTGACGCGGACAGGAACATCGCAGATGAAGCGAATCTCGGTCACTCACAACCCAAGGCAGGCATGCTATGATCTAGGCTGTAGTGACCAGTTAACGATTGGCAGCGCCGCCCAAAAATTGGGTCATTTCAAGGAGCATGGAGGACGGACATGCGGGTCATTTTCGACGACATGCGACGCGGAAATGACCCGATTTTCGGACGGCCCCTTCCGGGGTTGGGTCAGGTTCGCCCCTGAAGGCGTTGGAAATGCTCGAAAGTGCGCTGCACTTCCTTGCGCTTGCCGCCCGTTCAGGAACGAACCTGATCCCAACGATGCCAGTCGTTAATTTGTCACTACAGCCTATCAGTTTTCGGAGGAGGCGTGGCATGTCGGACGGTGTGACAGTTCTGGTCGGGACCACAAAGGGAGCGTTCCTGCTGTCTGGTGGCCAAAGCCGCGAAGGCTGGTCTGTCAGCGGCCCGCATTGCGGCGGCTGGACCATCAACCATGTCATCGGCGACGCGGACAGCGGCACGATCTGGGCCGGCGGCGGCGGCGACTGGTCCGGTGCCGGTGTCTGGCGGTCGGAAGACGGCGGCAAGACCTGGGCCCTCACCAAACTGACCAAGGGCACGATTGACGAGTGGGCCGCCAACGATCCGGAAACCGCAAAATTTCTCAACTGGACACCCCAGGAGGTCCCCTTCGAGGATGCGTTCTCGCAGATCTGGTCGCTGGGGTTTGCCCATGGCACGCTTTATGCCGGCACCAAGCCGGCCAGATTGCTGGCGAGCAAGGATGGCGGCGCAAGCTTTGAGCATCTGGAGGGCCTTGCCAATCATCCTTCCGCCGACCGCTGGAACCCGGGCGCCGCCGGGCTGGTGCTGCACACCATCGTCTCCCATCCGGACGACCCGAAGAAACTCTGGATCGCCATTTCGGCGGCCGGCGTTTTTGCGAGCGAAGATGGCGGCGTCAGCTGGGAGCGGCGCAACCGGCTCTCCAACGCGGCCGCCTGCGAGGGCCATGCCCATCCGGCCGCCCCGCGCGACGGCGACACCGGTCATTGCGTCCACAACATGATGCGCGCGCCTGGCGACAGCGACCTCCTCTACCAGCAGAACCACCACGGCGTCTGGCGGTCCCCGGATGGCGGACGCAGCTGGGACAGCATCAACGACGGCCTGCCCTCCACCTTCGGCTTTCCGATCCGGGTGCACCCGAGAGATCCGCAAACAATCTGGACCCTGCCGCTGAACAGCGACACGGCCGGGCGGTTCCCGCCGGACGCAGCCGCAGCTGTGTGGAAATCGGAGGATGGCGGCAAGACCTGGCAGGACAAGCGTACCGGCCTGCCCCAGGAGGCCTGTTTTTTCACCGTGCTGCGCCAGGCCATGGCGGGCGATGCCCGCGATCCGGCCGGGCTTTATTTCGGCACCAATTCCGGCTCGGTCTTCGCCAGTCTCGACGAAGGCGAGACCTGGAGCGAGATAGCCCGCCACCTTCCGACCGTTTTGTCGGTGGAGGTGATGGACCGGGGCTAGAGCCCTGTGTGCATTGACGGGCCAGTATCAAATTGGATATACAGTCAATTATCCATTCAATTTGATAAAGACCCACTCATGACCAGCTGGTATCCAGATCTCTCCGGCAGCGCCGCGCCGCGCTACATTGCCATCGCGGATGCCATCGAGGCGGATCTGAAGTCCGGACGGCTCGCGCCCGGCGACAAGCTGCCGGCGCAACGCCAGCTTGCCGAGCGCCTTGACCTCGACTTCACCACTGTTGCAAGGGGCTATGCCGAAGCCCGCCGCCGGGGCTTGCTCGCCGCGCGGGTCGGCAGCGGCAGCTTCGTCACGTCGCCGGAAAGCACAGCAGACACAAGCGCCGGCGAAGCGCATGGCAGACGGACGGCAGACGCCGATTTTTCCATGAACCTGCCGCCGGAACCGGACACGGCCGCGCTGCGCGCGCGCATGCAGGACAGCTACAGGGCCCTGGCGGCGGACCTGGTGCCGTTGCTGCGCTACCAGAGCTTTTCCGCAACGGACCCGGACCGGCGGATGGCGCAGGTCTGGCTCGGCAAGGTCGGCCTGTCCGCGCAGCCCGACAGCATTCATTTCGCTCCCGGCGCCCAGGCCGCGCTCGGCGCAGTTCTAACCGCGATCACCGACCCGGGAGACCGGATTGCCTGCGAGGCCGTCACCTATCCCGGGATCCGGTCCCTTTGCGGACAATTGAGACTGGAGCTGACCGGACTGCCGATGGACAGGGATGGCCCGGCCCCCGACGCGTTCGAGACAACCTGCCGGGAGGGCGGCCTCAAGGCGCTCTATCTCAATCCGACGATCAACAATCCGACCACGCGCACCCTGCCCTTTCAGAGGCGCCTGGACCTGATCGCAATCGCGCGCTGCCATGGCGTTCCCATCCTGGAAGACGACGCCTATGGCCAGCTTTGCCGGGACAAAGTGCAGCCGATGGCCGCCATCGCGCCCGAGTTGACCTGGTATGTCGGGTCCCTGTCGAAAAGCCTCGGGGCGGGTCTGCGGCTCGCCCATGTGGTTCCGCCGGATCAGAACGCCGCCTGGCGGTTTACGCGGGCGCTGCGCACCGCCAGTATCATGGTCTCGCCTCTGACCGTGGCGCTTGCCACGCGCTGGATCGGAGACGGTACGGCCGAGGCACTGCTCACGCATGTCCGGCAGGAAAGCTCTGCCCGGCAGGCGCTTGCCAATCGCCACCTTGCAGATCACAAATTTGCCGCCGATCCGAACGGGTTTCATCTCTGGCTGGAGCTCGGCAATGGCTGGACGCCGTCCGCCTTTACCAGCCAGATCCGCCCACAACCGGTCGGCCTGGTCGAAGGCGACGCCTTTGCCGTCAGCGGTCCGGTTCCGAACGCCGTCCGGCTGTGCCTCGGCGGCCCCCACACACGCACACAGATCGACACCGCGCTCAGCGTCCTCGCCGGCACGCTTGTCACCCCGCCTCAATCCGCGGCCACCTATTTCTGAGGTTCCCCGACCGGCCATGGCAATCTGCCGCAGGCAATCTCCTTGCGCATTCAACAAAGCGCGTTATCTTTGAATGCAGACAATTACAGTCAATTCCATTTTGACTGGAAACACGGCCAGCCCGGCGCTCCCGGCCGGTCACCCTGCAGAAAGAACGCGTCATGTGCACATCCAAGAGCTGGCCCGAGCTGCCGCCGATCCAGACCGGTATCAAGGGCCGCTGCCCCCGCTGCGGCGAAGGCAGCATTTTCGACGGATTTCTGAAGCTGAAACAGGGCTGCTCCCATTGCGGCCTCGACTACAGCTTCGCCGACCCGGCTGACGGGCCGGCCTTTTTTGTGATCTGCTTCGGCTGCGTGCCCGCGGTTGCCTTCGCCATCTGGCTGGAGATTGCCTTCACGGCCCCCTATTGGGTGCATCTGGTGACGACCCTGCCATTGATCCTCCTGACCTGCATTCCGATCCTGCGGCCGCTGAAAGGCTGGCTGGTGGCCAGCCAGTATTTCTACAAGGCCGAGGAAGGCCGGCTGGTCACGCCGAACGCCCCCAAGAGCTCAGAAAGCCAGCCCTGATCTCCGGGAGCCCCAAACCGGAATTCTTGACTGGCTTGACCTGGAAAGGCGGCGACACCGGACGGGCGGTTCGCCGCCTTTTTGGTTTTGAGCTTTTAGCGAATGGTTAAGTCATACCCGTTGGGATCAACGAGCCACTTCCCCCGCTCCCAAATCGTTTTCCACGACTTCCCCTTTCGGGTTTCATCAATTTCAATCGCAATGAGATCTTGCCGATGGCGCCGTATCTTTGAGGTGTGCCGAACGCAGGCATAGCTTGCCACGTCGCTGCAATAGGTGGACTGCACTGCCTCAAGGTCTTCGTTCCATTCCAGGTTCGGATGATTATCCCCGATGGTAACTAACCATCCTTTTCGCGCTTCAACAGGGAGCGCCAAAAAGAGAGGTTTCCACCCAGCCTCGCGAGATTTCTCGCCCCGCTTACAACACGTGATTACCACCGCTTTTGACGCGAAACTGCCACTCTTCATTCGCTTGAGAACAATCAGGTATTCGGAACGACGAATTTCGCGTGAAAACGCCGAGATGCCGTATTTTTCCCAGTCTTTGTTGGCTTGCAGGTATTCTCGCAGAGCATCTGGCAACATATTAAAGTCTGCGCGCGCCAGTTCCGGATTGTCTCGGAATTTTGAGCGAAAATTGGGACGGCTCAGTTCCGGAAGATCTGCACTCGACGCTTCCTGGGCAAAGGGTCGCTGAACAGGTAGTCCAGACAAAAGCACCGCCACGCCAATAGCACAAATTGCTGAAACTATTCGGGAAAACAAAAACACCTCCATCCCCTCAACGTCATCCTGAGGAGGGCCGCTAGGCCCGCCTCGAAGGATCCGCCACGAACTCCCGGGCAAGTGGCCCATCCTTCGAGACGCCACTGACGCGGCTCCTCACGATGACGCTGAATTTGCAGCTGTCTCAGATAAGGATCGGCCGCGAACTCCCGGGCAAGCGGCCTATCCTTCGAGACGCCGCTAACGCGGCTCCTCAGGATGACGATGAGTTTGTAGCGGTCTCTGAGACGTCACCAACCGGAAATGGCCTCAAACCACCCTCACCCACACCGCGCTGTCGTGATACGCCGCGCCGCCGTATGGCGCGACCGGATCGGCGCCCGTCAGCGTGTTGATGCCCTTGCCGTCTTCGAAGGCATCGTTCGGCCAGATGCCTTCGGAGATGACGGTTCCCGTCGCGACGGTGTCGACCAGCCGGGCGTGCAGAGTGACGGTGCCGCGCCGGTTGCCCATCTTCACCCTGGCGCCGTCTTCAATGCCGAAGCGGGCAGCTTCCTCCGGCCGCAGCCAGACCTCAGGGCGGCCTTCCTTCTTCTTCGAACTGTCGGTCTCGTTGAAGGAGGAATTCAGGAACGAGCGCGCCGGCGCCGTCACCAGGCGGAACGGATGCTCTTCGTCGGCTGTCTCGATGCTGTCCCACTGGTCCGGCAGTTCCGGCATCGTCTGCCAGGGACCGAACGGATCGCCGTCCGGCTTGTTGGGCGCGGCCGAGCGGCCCCAGTCCGGGCGAAAATGGAACTTGCCGTCTTCGTGGCCAAAGCCGTTCAGGTAATGCGCCGTTTCAAAATCCGGCTGCAGGTCGATCCACTTGTTCGCTTCCAGCTCGGCCAGGGTGCCGTAGCCGGAATTTCGCAGCATCCAGTCGATATGGTCGCGCGCGCTCATGTCGAAGCCGGGATGAGGTTTTGAGTCAACGCGCCGCGCGATCTCATTGAGAACAAAAATGTTTTCCCGTGGTCCTTCCGGCGGTTCAACGGCCTTCGGGCCAAGCATCAGGTATTGGTGGCCACCGCCCTTGTAGATGTCGTCATGCTCCAGGAACTGGGTCGCGGGCAGCACGATATCGGCCATTAGCGCCGTCTCGGTCAGGAACTGCTCATGCACGACCGTGAACAGATCCTCGCGGGCAAAGCCCTGCTTGACCAGCTCCTGCTCAGGCGCGACGGAGACCGGGTTGGTGTTCTGGATCAGCATGGCCTTGACCGGGGGGCCACCGAGCAGCGCGGCCTCGTCGCCGGTCAGGATGCGGCCGACGAGGCTCTGGTCGAGCGCGCGCACGGACGGGTCTTTCAGCGAGCCCGCCTCGATCATTTCCTTGTTGAGCTCGTAGATAGCGCCGTTGTTGTGGAAGGCGCCACCGCCCTCTTCCTTCCAGCAGCCGGTGACAGCCGCGATCGAGCTGGCCGCATGCATGCCGACAGCGCCGTTGCGCGAGCGGGTAAAACCATAGCCAAGCCGGAAATAGGTCTTTTTGACCTCGCCGATCAGCCGCGCGACCTCTTCGATCTTTGCCGCCTCAAGGCCGGTAATGGCCGCTGCCCACTCAGGCGTTTTGTCCTTCAGATGCGCTTCCAGTTCGGCCGGGCAATCGGTGTATGTCTCCAGATAGTCCCGATCGGCCAGCCCGTCGCGGAAGAGCACATGCATGATCGCGCAGGCAAGCGCTGCATCCGTGCCAGGCTTCAGCACCAGGCCGATATCGGCCTGTTTCATCGTTTCGGTCTCATAGACATCGACGACAATGATGCGCGCGCCGCGCTTCTTGCGGGCCGAGATCGCGTGGGTCATGACATTGACCTGGGTCGCGACAGGATTGGTGCCCCAGATGACGATCTGGTCCGACAGGGCCATCTCGCGCGGGTCCGGCCCAGCGAGCCGGCCGGTGCCGGCGACATAACCCGTCCAGGCCATGTTGGTGCAGAAACTGTCGAACTGGCGCGAATAGCCCTTGGCGTGGCGCAGCCGGTGGATGCTGTCGCGCTGCACCAGGCCCATTGTGCCGGCATAGTGATAGGGCCAGACGCTTTCCGCTCCGAACTCGGCTTCCGCGGCCAGGAATTTTTCGGCAATCAGGTCCAGTGCCGTGTCCCAGGAGATTTCCTCAAAATGCCCCTCGCCCTTGGCGCCGATCCGGCGCAACGGGTTCATCAGACGCTCGGGGTGATAGAGCCGTTCGGGATAGCGCGCGACCTTCGCGCAAATTACACCGGCCGTATAGGCATTGTCGCGCGCGCCATTCAGCCGGCGGACATCGCCATGCGGATAGAAATGCACCTCCAGCGCACAGGTCGACGGGCAATCGTGCGGACAGGCGGAAAAGGTGCTCTTGGGCGGCTGCTGGTTCATGCGGGGCCTATCATCCTGTAGACGAGAGAACAGTGTACGGCCCAGCCTTATGAAAAACAAAAAGAGGCGCCGTCAAGCGCCTCCCTGTCACCGCGACAATCGGGTTGATAGTCATTCAGCTGCCGCTGCAAGGGCCGCCACCAGTCCGTCCACCTCCCGGAGGCTGGCCTCCCGGCGGGGGACCGCGACGCTGGCCGCGTCCCGCGCCCGGTGGCGGCGGTCGGCCTCCCGGCAGAAAGCGCGGCGGGTGTCCACCCTGGGCCTGAACAAGCGTTACCGCGACATCGCTATTGTCCGTCAGCGTGGCAAAATCGACGGTTGCCTCGGAGCCTGTCTCATCCAGGTCGCCGCGCATGCCGGGTCCCTTCAGGCGCATGAAGCTTTTGTCCGGGCTGCCCATCCAGCAGCGTGGGATGAAGGGGAACGTGTCGGTGAGCACATAGTGATAGGTGCCGTCCGGGTATTCGGGCGTCGCGGCAAAGCGGCCGTTGCACTGATCGAGGTCCCCCGCGCCGGCGACAAAGGCCCAGTCCTGAGTGAATTTGCCGTTGTAGCGGCCGCCTGGCCCACCGGGGCGCGTGCCCTGTTTTACCCGGTAGCTGCTTTTGAGCTTGCGCATCGCGGATTTGCCGGTCGGATCGGAATAGCCATAGGGGCCGTAGATCGGAAATCCGTCCGCTGCAAAGCCGATCAGAGCGGGCACCGCATTGCCGCCTTCAGCGGCCAGCACACCGGTCGGGATGCCGTGATAGTGGTAGGTCCCGTTCGGCTGGACATGGGCGTTGTACCGGTCGAGCCCGAGTTTGCAGGCCCCTCCCAGTGCCTCGTAGTTCCAGCCGGAGCGCCGGTTGTTCTGCCAGAATTCGGCCGTACCCGGATCCATGACCACGCCATTGATCGCAATGCCGAAGACCGACCCCTGGGCATCGGTCGCCCTGCCGTTTTTACGCGGCTTGACCGGGACCTTCAGATTGTAGTTCTTCCTGGAAATGCTGTGCGGATTGTTGCGGTTGGGAAATTTTCCCGGAGGCTTGATCGGGTAGCCATCGGCATGGATCCGGCGGTAGCTGCCTTCAACCGAAATATCCGCGGAAGCTTCCGCGGATGGCAGCAACAGATCCCAGATCTCCTCGCCGATATGTGTGTGCTCAAGCGGCTCTTCACCGCCAAGTGGCAGCGTGCTGTCGTGAGCCGCCGCCGGAAACGCGATCAGCGCGCCGGCCAGCGCGAGACATAAACGCATTCATTCCTCCAAATCCTCTCGCCCAACAGTGTCAGTATGAAGGGATTTGCGCTGGAACGCTGTCACGCAATTTCATGAAGTTGTATCGGACTGTGTCAGGAAGGTTTCCCGGAAACAATAAGAAAAGCCGGCCCCGAGGGACCGGCTTTTCCAAGGTCGGATCATACGGCGGATTAGCCGACGATTTCGGTTCCGGAGAACCAGAAAGCGATTTCCTGAGCGGCCGTTTCCGGAGCGTCGGAACCGTGCACGGAATTTTCGCCGATGGACAAAGCGAATTCCTTGCGGATGGTGCCTTCAGCGGCTTCGGCCGGGTTGGTGGCGCCCATGACTTCACGGTTCTTGGCAATGGCGTCTTCGCCTTCCAGGACCTGAACAACGGTCGGACCGGAAGACATGAATTCGGTCAGTTCGCCAAAGAACGGGCGCTCTTTGTGGACCGCGTAGAAAGCCTCGGCTTCACGCAGGGACATCCATACGCGTCGGGAAGCAACCACGCGCAGGCCGGCTTCTTCCAGCTTTGCGGTGATGGCGCCGGTCAGGTTGCGCTTGGTGGCGTCCGGCTTGATCATGGAAAACGTGCGTTCAATCGCCATGGTTTCGTCTTTCTCGTTTCATGTGTGGAGCGGCGGAGTGCCGGTCTCGGAATTTCACAAATTTCGCGGCCTTAATAACGGGGCCTTGCCTGACCCGCAAGGGGGCGCCGGCATGACAATTTGATGTCAAGAACCTTGCTTCCGCCGCTTTCCCCGCTGGCCATTTCCCGGAACGATGCCTAGAGTTCAGGAAAAAGGTGCTCGTTGGCCGTGGTTTCACCATGCTCAGCCACTCTCAAGAGAACAGATAATGCAGCAAGTCTTCGCGAAGTTGCCCTCATTGGTCAGTGCCGCCGCCGTGACCCTTTTGGTCGGCCTTTCGGGCTCTGTCGCCGCTCATGCAGCAAGCACCGATAGCGGCGATCAACAAGAGACAATGACGACGGTTGACGAGGACCTTGCGAAGCTTTCGCGTGACGAGCTTGAAGAACTGTTTGTTTTTGTTGCCGGCAACGCGCTGTTCACGCTCTATCACGAGGGCGGCCACATGCTCATTTCAGAACTGGGCCTGCCCGTGCTCGCTCAGGAAGAGGACGCTGTCGACAATCTCGCGACCCTTTCCATGCTGGACGCCGACAGCGACGACATGGATACCTACCTCACCCAGGCGATGTATGGCTGGTTCCTGATCGCGGATGAGGCCTATGAGGACCTGATCTTCTACGACGAGCACGATCTCGACAAACAGCGCGGCTACACCATGCTGTGCCTGATGGTCGGCGCCGATGAAGATGCCTTTGTCGATCTGGCCAAGGAACTGGACCTGCCGGAAGAGCGTATCGAGACCTGCGGCTTCGATTACGACCAGGCCGCTGCGTCCTGGGAATTCGTCACCGAACCCTTCCTGAGGGAAAACGGCACGCCCGGCGGCAAGATCAAGGTCGTGCATGACCCGGCGCCGGAAGGCCTGGAGGCCGTGGCACTGTTCCTGAAGGAAAGCGCCCTGATGGAACTCGTCGCGGAAGAGCTCGATACCTTTTACGAGCTGCCCGAAGAGGTGACGTTCCGGGCCACGACCTGCGGCATGGAAAACGCCTTCTGGGATCCGGACAAGCGGGAGGTGGTGCTCTGCCACGAGCTGCTCGGCGGCTTTGCGGATATTTTTCTGAGCTTACCGGCGGAAAATCAGGACGGCGAGTGAGCCCTCTTGCGGAATGCGCCCGGCGCCGCCCCGTAGGCCTTCTGGAATTCCCGGTAGAAATTCGACCGCGTTAGAAAGCCGACCTCTTCCTGAATGCGCGTCACCGGCGCGTCCGTTGTCTTAAGCAGCCGGGCCGCCTCCTCCAGCCGAACCTGGTTGACGAACTGGCTGACACTCATGCCGGTCTCCGAGTTGATCGCGCGGGACAAGTCCCTGTCCGGTACGCCGGCGCGTCGCGCAAGCCGCGTCAACGTCAGACCCGGATCCCTGAAGAGACCCTGGCCGATCAGCAGGTGTCTGGCGGTCTCGACCAGCGCCCCCTTCTCTCCATCGGCCACGGCGGCGGACTTGGCTCCGGACCGTTTTGTCCGTCGTGAACGCAACGACAGCAGGACGAGAATGATGGCGGCAACGAGAAACAACAGGCTGGCCACGGAGACCGCGCGCGCGGCGGCATCCTGACGGGCCTGGGCAAACAGCAAAGCGATCCAGACATCGACAAAGAGCGTCGCCGCCATCGCGAAGATGGCAAGCAGAAGCAACCGGTGCAACAAGCCGCCCAGCGCGGTCGGCGCCTCGGAAAACCGGTCGGCGCCTTCCAGCCACAGCCGGATCAGAGCCAGCGTGTAGATCATGTAACTGCCGGCGATCAGGGCATCGATATAGCCCACAATACGAACCGGCATGGCCATGGCCACGGTCACGGCAAGGGCAATCAAGCCGTGAAACAGGATCCGGCGCCTGAATGTCGCCGCGGGTCCCGTCAATGCACAAAAGGCCAGATAGACACCCGGCGCCACCCAGACGGGCAGCACCCGCTGAAGTGCGAGAAATTCGAAATGCCCATAGGCAAAGCGCATTCCGACCAGGCTCGCCTCCAGCGCCATCAGGCAAAACAAAGCGGCAAACATTCCGCGCGCCTGCAGCGGCAGGGACCGCCAGGCAAATGCCGCCAGCGCCAAGGCGGAAAAGAGGGCTGCGAGCAGGAAGGACACCGGAATGCTGATCATCGCGGGCTCATTCGGTCAAGTGACTTGATACTTCTGTCCTTTATCACGTTTGAGGACAGGACAGCGCCTCTCCGGCAATTGTCAACAGCCCGGCTGCCGCGCATCTCAGGGACACCTGCAACCGCATTGGAGCCCTCATGATCCCTTTCCTATCTTCTCTCTTTCGACAAAAGCGCCTGCGACGTCTGGCACTGTCTCTTGGAGGAAGCGTCCTCTTGACAACCGGCGCTCAGGCCGGCGACGCCCCGCCCTTCGGCCCCGGCGTTGCGAATATAACGATCGAGGATGCCCGCAGGGACCGGCCGCTGGGAGGCGACATCTGGTATCCGACCGCGACGCCTGACCAGTATGCCATAGCGGACAAGAGCAAGGTCTGGAAGATGGCGCCGGCCGATCAGGACGGAGTGCCCGCGGACGGAGTCTTTCCGCTCGTTGTCGTCTCGCACGGGATGTATGGCAACACGCTTAATCAGGCCTGGCTTGGCTCGGCGCTTGCCCGGCGCGGTTTTGTCGTCGCCATGGTCAATCACCCGGGCAGCAGCACGTTCCTTCGCGATCCCGATCAGACCCGTCAGCTCTGGGACCGGCCAATAGATCTTTCCCGCCTGATCAGTTTTCTGACCGAGGAGAGCGTTTACAAGGACAGGATCGATCGCGAAAGGATCTACGCGGCCGGGCATTCCCTCGGCGGCTTCACCGTGATGCTTCTAGCCGGCGCCGAATTCGAACCTGGCCGGTATGAGCGTGTGTGTGCGAGCGAGGATCTGCCAGTTGCCTGCCAGGTGCTAACCGGGTGGTCCATCGCGAAAACGGATGGCGACCGGATCGAGATGGCGACGTCCCGTAGGGACCCACGCCTGGCCAAGGTCATCAGCCTGGATCTCGGCGGAACGCCGGTCCTGTCCCGCGACAGTCTCGGCGCCATCGACATCCCGGTTCTTGTGCTAGGGTCCGGGCGCGCCGACATGCTCGACCAGGAGGCCGAGTCGCGCGCGCTGGCCGCCGCACTACCGGGCGACAAGGTCCGCCATGTGGAACTGGACGATGCCGGTCATTTCGATTTCATGGGTGTCTGCAAGCCGGAAGGTTTTGCTATCCTGGAAGAGCATGAGCCTGGCGACGAGATCGTCTGCATCAAGGGCAACGCGGAACGGATGGAGCAGCACCGACGCATTCTCTCGGAGATCCTGGCCTTCCTGAAGACTTGAGGCAGGGCGCGGCGGGCTCAAACTGTGCAGCGATGCCACAGCCCGCCGCCCGAACGTGCTTTTTGGCCTGTTTCCGCTTGCATCCTTGAAGCGGCTTCGCCAAACATCCCGCCCATGTTGCAGATCAATGACCTCACGTACCGGATCGGGGACCGCCTCCTGATCGACAAAGCCAATGTGACCCTGCCCGGCAAGGCCAAGACCGGGCTGGTGGGCCGCAATGGCGCCGGCAAATCGACCCTCTTCAAGATCATCACCGGGGATCTCTCCACCGAAACCGGTGGTGTGCGGATCCCGAAACGCGCCCGCATCGGCCAGGTCGCCCAGGAAGCGCCGGGCACGGAAGAGACGCTGATGGAAGTGGTGCTGGCCGCCGACACCGAGCGCAGCCGTCTTATGGCCGAGGCCGAAACCGAAACAGATCCGGTGCGCATTGCGGAGATCCACACGCGTCTTGCCGATATCGGTGCGCATACCGCGGAAGCCCGGGCCGGCGCGATCCTGTCGGGACTCGGGTTTGATGCAGCGGCACAGCAGCGGCCCTGCTCGTCCTTCTCCGGCGGCTGGCGCATGCGTGTCGCCCTTGCCGCCGTGCTGTTTGCCGAGCCGGATTTGCTTCTCCTCGACGAGCCGACCAACTATCTGGATCTGGAAGGCACGCTCTGGCTGGAAAACTATGTCGCACGCTATCCGCATCAGGTGCTGCTGATTTCCCACGACCGGGACTTGCTGAACAAGGCGGTCGACAGCATCGTCCATCTGGATCGCGGCAAGCTGACCTATTATTCCGGTGGCTATGACAGTTTCGACCGGCAGCGGCGCGAGGCCATGATCCTCGCCGAGAAAGCCAAGGAGAAACAGGACGCCCAGCGCAAGCACATGCAGGCCTTTGTCGATCGCTTCCGTTACAAGGCGAGCAAGGCCCGTCAGGCCCAGTCGCGATTGAAGATGCTGGAAAAGATGCAGCCGATCGCGGCGCTGACCGACGAAAGCAGCCGGCCGATTCATTTTCCGGATCCGGAGGTTCAGCTGGCGCCGCCGATCCTGAAGCTTGAGGGCGTTTCCACGGGCTATGGCGACACCAAGATCCTGTCGCGCCTGACGCTCAACATCGACACCGACGACCGGATCGCCCTGCTCGGGGCCAACGGCAACGGCAAGTCGACCTTCGCCAAACTGATTTCCGGGCGCCTCGATGCCATGGACGGCGAGATCTCCAAGGCCGCCAAGCTGAAGATCGCGTTTTTCGCCCAGCACCAGCTGGACGAACTGAAGCCGGCCGAAAACGCCGTTGCCCATGTCCGCGCGCTGATGCCGGATGCGCCGGAAGCCAAGGTGCGCGCGCGCGTTGCCCGCATGGGTCTGCCGACCGACCGGATGGATACGCCTGCAAAGGATCTCTCGGGAGGCGAAAAGGCACGCCTGCTTCTGGGGCTTGCGACCTTTGACGGCCCGCATCTTCTCATCCTTGATGAGCCGACCAACCATCTCGATATCGACAGCCGCGAGGCGCTGGTTATGGCGCTGAACGAGTTCCAGGGTGCTGTGGTGCTGATCAGCCACGACCGCCACCTGGTCGAGGCCTGCGCGGACCGGCTGTGGCTGGTCGCCGACGGCAAGGTCGCGCCTTACGACGGCGACATGGAGGATTACCGCCGCCTGATCCTGCAGGGGCCGGAAGCCGCGCAGAAGGCCCGTGACAGGGCGGACGCCGAGGAAGCCGAGAAGGCCTCGGCGCAGGAGAAACGGCGGGAGGCCGCCCAGAAGCGCAGCCAGCTGAAACCGTTGAAACAGAAGATCGACGCGGCGGAAAAGGAAATGACCCGGCTGCAGGACAAGATCGGCAAGCTGGATGAAGCCCTGGCCGACCCGGAATTCTTTGCAAAGGAACCGGACCGGGCGACCAAATTCGCCAAGGAACGGGCCTTTTGCGAAAAGAAGCTGGTCAAGACCGAAGAGGAATGGCTGGAGCTTTCAGCCGAATTCGAAGAGGCATCCTGATGACCAAGATCACCACGCTCGGATTCGATGCCGACGACACGCTCTGGCACAATGAGCGTGTCTTCCGCCTGACCGAAGACCGCTTCGCCGAGCTGCTGGCCGACTATACGGAGAAAGCCCACTTGTCCGAACGGCTTCTGGCGGCCGAGCGGCGCAACGTCCTGCATTATGGCTACGGCGTGAAGGGCTTCACCCTGTCGATGATCGAGACCGCCATCGAGGTGACCGATCGCCAGGTGCCCGCCGATGTGATCGCCGAGATCCTGGAAGCCGGTCGCGACATGATGCGCCACCCAGTCGAACCTTTGCCACATGTGGAAGAGACGCTGAAGGCGGTCAAAAAGAACTATAAACTGGTCTTGATCACCAAGGGCGACCTGTTCGACCAGGAGCGCAAGGTGACCGCCTCAGGACTTGACGTCTATTTCGATGTCATCGAAATCGTTTCGGAAAAGACCGACGACACCTACCGGACGCTGTTTTCGCGTCACGGCACGGGCGCCACGGAGGCCCTGATGATCGGCAATTCCCTGAAATCCGATATCGTCCCAGCGCTCGATGCCGGCGCCTTTGGCGCCCATGTGTCCTACGATGTCACCTGGGCCCTGGAAGAAGCCGACGAACCGCGCGGCCATGAGCGCTTTTACCGGCTGGACAATATCGGCAAGGTGCCGCAGCTTCTGGCCCGGCTGAGCTGAAAAACAGTCTCCGGAAAGGCGGGCTTTCGCGCCCACCCTTTCTCTTTGCGGCTGGATACACCCAAGGGGTCATCAGCTATCCGTTCAGCTCCTCTTTCAGAATATCCATCAGCCTGCCGTTGCGCGGAATGTCCGTGCTCTTGCCCTCCTCCATCATCCAATAGAAGCGGCCCGGTTTCAAAGACAGCGGCAGCTCGTAGTCCATGCCTTCCCATTCCTCGCGGAATGCATAGAACGCCCAATGGCCGCCGCGGGCATCGACAGCGTCAATGACGTCCTTGAGGTAACTGCCGCAATCCAGCCAGCGTCGCATGCAACCGAATTCACTGGCAACAACGCGGCTCGCCGCGAGCCCCTGTTCCTCGGCCCAGTCGAAGGCCTTGCCAATATGAGCGGCAACGTCCTCGCGGCTCCAGCTGAGCTCTTCCCCGGCATAGAGCGTGGTGACACCCGGATAGCGAAACGGCTCGTCGCGTTTCGTGTTGCCCGAGCTGGTCGCCTCGTAGGGTTCATACATGTGGAACGCATAGAGCACCCGATCGTCCGGCAGCCGATCCGGCCAGGCCGCCAGCGAACGCGGATTGGCGTAAAAGCCGCCATCGACCATGACGGGTGTCAAGGCGTCCTGTTCCCTGATGGCAGCAATCACACGATTGTAGAATGCCGGCAGATCCCGGAGACCGCCCTGATGCTCCTTCTGCCACGCGATCAGGTCACCCATCGCCCCATTTTCGGCTAGGCCCGTCGTCTTTTCAGGCGCAGGTTCGTTGACGATGTTATAGGCGGCAATGGCCGGATGATCCTTGAATTCCTTGGCCATATCCGACCAGAAGCGAACCGCCTGATCGGCAAAGGATGGATCTGACCACAGCCGGTCATCGAATGTGCCATCGTTCTGTTGCGACCAACGCGCCCCGGGCAGACTGAGCGGTGCAATAACGACCTTCAAACCGGCGGCATCGGCCGCGTTCAGGGCTCTCCGCAGTTTTTCAACATCCTCTTCTGGCAATCCCTGATACTTGTCGGCATTTCCCAGCAGGAAGTCCCGCCCTTCGCCCTGCCATTTGCTGAAGGTCAGGCGTACCCAGGTTGCGCCCGTGGCGGCAAGTGCCTGGAAATAGTCGGCACCGGGCGTCAACTCGTTGAAGCTGTTCGCGCCCTTTTGCTGACTGTCCCAGAAACCGATCAGATCGGCGGCCTGGCCGGGGCCGGCAAGTGTCAGGCCCAGGACGGCGCCAAGAAACGCGGCGCGGCTCAATTTCGCCATGTGTTTATTGCTCCTGCGATTGAAATAACAAGTCCTGGCCGGGACCGGAAAGATCAGGGCCAGGATGGAAAAAGAGGCATCGTCTGCTGCCAGTTCCAAGGCCGCCGCCCTCACTTGCCGCTGATGACATCCCGAAACAGCGGACGGCCTTCTTACGGCTTCCCGATGGTCATGTCGGCGTTTTCGGACATGATCAGATGGCTCCCATCGGCGTCAGGACGCAGGCTGGCAGTGTCGGTCTCAAACCGCATGGCGGCAAAGGTGATCCGCACATTTCCGGAGTACCGAGCAATACCGTCCTGCTCCGTAATTTCATCCGCGGAGATTTCGAATGCCTCATCAGGCGCGAAACGGATTTCGACGTTGTCGCTATATTGAAAACGCGATCCGTCCTCTGACCGAATGCTGTCGGCCTGAATTTCAAATGCCGACGCTGTCGTGACCGATGCAGCAACAAAGAATGCCGGCAGACTGGCTGCCAGGAGTTTGCTTTTCATGATTGACTTCGTGCGATGCCATCTCAGGCACCCCGCACGCTCCTTTGGTGAGAGAAAGCCACAAGGCCGCCAATTTCAAGACACGCCGGAAGTAGCTTTGACATCAATCATTTGCAGAAAATTTTGAGGCCTATTTGGGGCACGTTCGGTACTTGATTGGGGAAAGTTCCAGAAGAAAATGTGTCCGTTGATATGCCAAGCCAACTACACCACCCGCGCGCCCAAACGGATCCCCGGCGCCAGAGGATGGCCGCTGCCAAGCCACAGGGTGTCAGGGCCTGCTTCGGCCACTGACGCCATGTCAAAAAGTGATTTGTTACAAGCTCCCTAATCTGCAGCCGTGGTTCAAGCGCCGCCGGATTATTTCTCGACTTTTCTGGAACTGACTAAATTCTGAGGTGTTGTCCTTAGAGCACGTTCGGGTTTTGGCGCCAATCTCTATGAAACGAGGTGGCCAGCATCGTCTGGCCTTGTGCTGTCCGAGTAGTACTACAAACAGGCCGGCAAAGGATTTTCGATGCCCTTAGCGAGAACCACCACTCTGCTGCTTGGCGCAGCGGCGCTTAGCCTCCTTCCCGCTCTGGCACCGGATCTGCCGGGTACGTTCTTCCCTTCCGACACGGCTTTTGCAAAAAACGGCAATAGCAATGGGAACGGAAACGGGAACGGAAACAGCGGCGGGAACGCGGGCGGAGGCAACGGCAAGTCTGGCGGAAACGGCAACAGCGGAAATTCCAACCGAGGCGGCGGAAAAAAGGACACCGGCTTCTTCAACCGTGGCAACGGCAAGGGCCTTGGCGGGTTTCTGAATTCCGTGTTCGGCGGCAATGGCAAGGCTTCCACTCGGCAGAGTGCAAGTCGCGGCTCGAAGAACAATGGCAACGGTTATCGTCTGCCCAAAGCAGAACGGGCATCGCTTCAAGATGTCGGCGTTACACCGTCGGCAAACCCCATCGGCAAGCCAAAGAACCTCAATGCGAAAATGGGCCGGCTCAATTCGCTCGGCCGCAATTACCGCGCCCTTGTAAGATCCAAGTCGCCGCACCTGGCCGGAATTCAGGCCTATATCGCGAATACCCTGGCCTATGAAGATGGACTTTTCGCCCTGCAGCCGCTGCGGGATGACGTCGTCGCAACCCGTGAAATTTTCGCTGCGCTTCTCGGCGACATCGCCGCCTACGACGACGGTTTCTCCTACGGGGAAGCGACGGCGGCCGATCTTGAAGCCCGTCTCGACGCGCTGAACGCCATCGACGAAAGCGCACTGACGCCGGAAGACGTTGAAGCGCTTGAGGCCGAACGGTCGGCTTTGGCCACGGCGCTGGAAGATGACAGTTTCTCGGACTACAAAACCAGCGAAGTTGCCTTCAACGAAGCAGAGGCGGAACTTGGCCCACTCGCGGACAGCGTCTCAGACGAGGCACTTGAAGAAGCACTGCGCGAAATGGCCAACGAAAATCGCATCCGCGAATATGGCGACGAGTACATCGACGACGAAATTCTCGAACGGTCTAAGGAGATTCTCGGGGTTGGTGACTATTATGGAAAGATCGACGAGATCCGCGAAGCGTCGGAGACGCTCGACGACGGTGGGGACGTACCGCTCGATGACGAAGACACCGCCGACACCGGCGAAGGCAGCGACCCCACCGACGAAGACCCTCGCCTGACGGACGCGTCCAACTGATAGATCACCTCCAGGGCGGTCAGTCCTTGGTTTCCACCGGACCGCCCTCTTTCACCCAGTCGGCAAAGCCGTCTTTCAGATGGGCGGCTTCAAAGCCCATGTCCTGGAGCATGGCGACGGTCAGGGCCGAACGCCAGCCCGCGGCACAGTGGAAGATGAATTTCTTGTCCTCGGCAAAGACCTCCTTGAAATAGGGGCTTTCCGGATCGACCCAGAATTCGATCATGCCGCGCGGACAATGCACGCTGCCCGGGATGAAACCGAGCTTCTGACGCTCACGGATGTCGCGCAGATCGACAAAGACCACGTTCGGGTCGTCGACGAGTCCGATGCCGTCCGCGGTCTCGACTTCCTCGATCCGCGCCTTGGCCTGAGCGACCATGTCGGCTGAATTCAGTTTCAGTTTTTTCATGTCTACCTCCCGTCAACGGATTGCCGTCACGCCTTGCGCTCCCAGCCGCCTGCCTCCGTCTGTTGCCAATAGGCGATCTCGAAGCCTTCCGCCTTGGCGTCCTTCCAGCGCTGGCGCGCTTCCTGAACCGCACTGTCGTCATTGCCGTCAAACATGTAGATCGCGCGTTTGTAGGATCCGAGCGGTGGCGGCGCGGCCCGGTCCACCAGAAATCTGACATCGGCTTCGTTGGGATTGTCCTGTTCCGGCGTCAGATAGATCGGCTGGTGCTCCGCATAGCCGTCCGCCTTGGTACCGTGGGGCAGAAAACTGTCGTCGGCGAAGGTCCACAAATGCGCGTCCAGGGCATTGCAGCGTTCCTGCGAGCCGGTTTGCACCACGACCTTCCAGTCCCGTTCCAGGCATTTCTGCAGGAGCTGCGGCAACGCCGCCTCCAGCGGTTTGTGCATCAAATGATAGAAGACAACTTCAACGCTCATTTTGATCCGCCACCACGTTTCATTTCAATTTCCCGCCCAATTTGCACCGGTTATCCAAAGGCCAGCCGGAATGTGGTGCAACCGTGCAACACCGGCGTGGCCAAATTGCCCGAACGGCAAACCGGTCATGGACACGCCATAAGACTCGTATCATTAACCCTTCGAAAATGTCGATTGACTAGGGTTCGTTCCCGGGGACGATCCAAGGATCATTTTGAGGCGGCTGGTGACCGGTATTCCCGACCCAGCCCTGAAGGGGATTTGTGTATGCTTGCGCGTGTGGTTGTGTTTTTTGCATTGGTGGCGGTCGTTGCGGGCGCCACGCTGGGAATGGGGCTCCTGGTCGAACCGGCAACTGCTTGCCAGACCTACAAGACCTGCTGATCACGGCAAATGGAATTCACGGAAAACCCGCCTAAACGGCGGGTTTTTTGTTGCCTGATCGCAGAACGGCGAGCGCACGCCGCCCTCTCTTCAAAGGGCGGCGTGGTGACGAGAGGCCTTATCCCTCGTAGTGATCGGCCACCAGCTGATTAAGCAGCCGGACACCGTAGCCGGACGCCCAGCTCTGGCAGATGTCGTCCTTGGGAGCGCCGAAGGCGGTGCCGGCAATGTCCAGATGAGCCCAGGGCACATCGTTTGCGAACCGCTGCAGGAACTGCGCCGCGGTGATCGAGCCCGCCCAGCGGCCACCGGTGTTCTTCACGTCGGCATTGGGCGTATCGATGATCTTGTCATAGTCCTTGGAGAGCGGCAGACGCCACAGCGGTTCGCCGCTGGCCTTGGCCGAGGCCAGCAGCTTGCCGGCAAGATCGTCATTGTTCGAGAAAAGACCCGCATTCAGATTGCCGAGGGCCACCAGCACCGCGCCGGTCAGGGTCGCCAGATCGATCATGATGGCGGGCTTGTATTTCTGCTGGGTGTACCAGAGCGCATCGGCCAGAACGAGACGGCCTTCCGCGTCGGTGTTGAGGATCTCGATGGTGGTGCCCGACATCGCCGTGACGATGTCGCCCGGGCGCTGCGCGTTGCCGTCCGGCATGTTTTCGACCAGCCCGATGACGCCGACCACATTGGCCTTGGCCTTGCGGCCGGCAATGGCGTGCATGGCGCCGACGACAGCGGCTGCGCCGCCCATATCGCCCTTCATTTCCTCCATGCCCGCGGCCGGCTTGATGGAAATGCCGCCGGTGTCGAACACAACACCCTTGCCCACCAGGGCGACCGGCGCGACACCCTTCTTGCCGCCGTTCCAGCGCATGATCGCAAGCTGCGGCGGACGCACGGAACCTTGCGCGACCCCGAGAAGCGCCGCCATCTTCAGCTTCTTCATTTCCTTTTCGCCGAGGATCTCGACCTCGACGCCGAGCGCTTCCAGATCCTTGGCCTTTTTGGCGAATTCGACGGGACCGAGCACGTTGGCCGGCTCATTGACAAGATCCCGCGCTAGGATGACCCCGTCGGCAATCGCTTCGGCGACGCTCCAGGCTTTCTTTGCCGCCTTCGCGTCGTCCACGGCCAGACTGAGCTTCAGGTCCTTGGGCTTGTCGCCGTCCTTCTTGGTCTTGTAGGCATCGAACGCATAGGCGCGCAGCTTGGCGCCCATAACGAATTCGGCTGCGGCTTCAGCCGTTACGCCGGCAACATCCAGGACCACCGTTGCGGTCTCCACACTGGCTTTTTGCAGCTCCGCCAGAACCGCGCCGCCAAAGGCCCGCCAATCGTCGTTGGTCAGCTCTTCCAGCTTGCCGATGCCGAACACGATAAGACGGTCCAGGCCGAGCCCCGCAGGCGCGACCAGATCGAGACATGTCTTTTTCTTGCCGGAAAATCCGGCGATATCGGCGCCTCGTTTCAAACCACCCTCGAGACCGGTCACAGCCTCTTCCGCAATCGGGCCGAGGGCAAGCCCCTCCCCGGCCAGGATCACCGAGATGCCGGCCTTGGGGGCCGCGGCTTTGGAAAAGGAAATTTTTGCAAGTTTCGTCATTCGTCGGTCTCGTTGTTTTGAGGTGTCTGGGGCACGGCCCGGAAGAACGGTAGAGCGTTATCGCGCCATATCCCATGGATTGCGGATTCTCCGCCAAATCATGGGGTTTCAACAGCTTTTCGGCAAGAGCGGCAAAAATTAATGTATATTTACCATTCTTATTCATGGGCCATTCACCACATTCCGTGTTATTCGGTGCCAGGCCGTTTATCGTCATTTTTGCAAGGACCTGTCCCGGCGCGCTCATGAAAACGCTCGAACGTTACATCATCCGGCGAACGGTCTATGCATTCACCCTTACGATTGCCGCGATGACAGGCGTGGTCTGGGCAACCCAGGCCCTTCGCCAGCTCGATCTGGTGACCTCGAAGGGCCAGACCATCGTGCAGTTCATCGGCATCACCATGCTTGCCCTGCCATTCCTGGTGGTGATCGTCGCGCCCTTCGCGTTGATGATCGCTCTGATCCTGGTGCTGAACGCCTTGTCCGGTGACAGCGAACTGATCGTGATCGATGCCAGCGGCGGCTCCAGGTTTCTGGTCCTGAAACCCGTCATGCTGTTCTCCGTCGTGGTCATGCTGCTGACCGCAAGCATGTCGCTCTATTTTGCGCCGATGGGTCTTGCCCAACTGCGCACGGAGATCACGCGCGTCCGTGCCGACCTCGTCGCCAACATCGTCAAACCCGGCCGGTTCATCACAGTGGAAAACGGCCTGACCTTCCATATCCGCAACCGTACCGGCAAGGGTACGCTCGACGGGCTGCTGCTGCATGACACGCGCGACGAGGAAACCGCCTTCACCTATCAGGCCGAAACCGGTCAAATCGTCGAGGCCGCCGACCGCACGCTCCTGGTGATGCAGAACGGCACCATCCAGCGGCGGCCGAAACAGGAAGGCGACATTTCGATCGTGCGTTTCCAGTCATACGCCTTCGATCTGTCGAACCTTATTCCGGAAGCCGGCGAACCGGTCTTCAAGGCCAGCGAACGAACGACCGCCAATCTGCTGGCACCGGGCCGGAGCGATGCCTATGCCCTGAAAAATCCGGACAAGCTGGACCAGGAGCTGCATGAGCGCTTCAGCCAGCCGCTCTATTGTCTTTCCTTCGGCCTGATCGTGTTTGCCTTTCTGGGCAAGGCCCGGACCACGCGCCAAGGCCGTGGCCTTGCGGTTCTGGGGGCGATTTGCGCCTGTGTCCTGTTGCGGACGACCGGCTTTGGTGTAACAGCGGTTTCCGGCGGTGCCGATGCCCTGATGAGCCTGCTCTATGTTGTTCCGGTCACCGGCGCCGCGCTGGCGCTCCTGTCGATCTTCCGGGAGCAGCGCGGCGCGGAACCGAAATGGCTCACCGATCTGCATCTTGCGGTTCAGGACCGTATCGACGCCTTGAGCGACAGGCTGAACGGCCGCAAGCCGGGAGGCGCCGCATGATCCTCGGCCGCACCCTCGCCGTCTATTTTTCGGGCCGTTTTCTGAAGGCGATTCTCGGACTGTTCCTGTTTGCCGCGGTGCTGATTTTCCTGTTCGATGTCCTGGAACTGGTCCGTCGAGGCGGCGATCGCGAAGGCTTTTCCGTTCTCCGTGTCTCGCTGATTTCGCTTTTGCGGGTGCCCCTCCTCCTGGAGCAGGTGATCCCGTTTACCGTTCTCTTCGGCGCCATTGCCGCCTTTGTCACGCTGAGCCGTGCGTTGGAGCTTGTGGTCGCGCGCGCCTCGGGCATTTCCGTCTGGCAGTTCTCCTTGCCCGCGATTGTCGTCGGGATCGTGCTCGGCGTGCTGTCGATCACGCTCTACAATCCGGCGGCCGTCTGGTTTCAGCAAAAATCCGATGAAGCGGCGAGCGGCCTGTTCGGCACCGAGCAAAGTTTCCTGATGCAGGCCTCGAACGATGTCTGGGTGCGCCAGGACGGTCTTGACGGGGAGTCCGTGCTGCTCGCCAAGCAACTGCTCGACGGTGGCACGAAACTGCGCGGCGTCACCATCTTCACCTTCGGCAAGGACGGTACGTTCCGCGAACGCATCGAAGCCGGCGAAGCACGTCTCGGCGACGAGATCTGGTATCTTGACAACGCGATCGTCTACACGACCGAGCAGGACCCGCAGACCTATGGGCGCTACGAGGTCAGCACTTTTCTGACGGCGACAGAAGTGCGCGAGAGCATCGGCTCGCCCGAATCAATCTCGTTCTGGAATTTGCCGCGCTTCATCGAATTGGCGAGAAACGCAGGGTTACCTGCCTATCGGTACAATTTGCAGTATCAGACCTTGCTCGCCAGACCGCTTCTTTTGGTCGCGATGATTTTGATCGCGGCGGCGGTTTCCCTTAAAGTTTCGCGGTTTGGCGGGTTGGGAAGTATGATTCTGGGTGGAATCCTGTCCGGGTTCGTGCTTTACGTTCTAACCGAGCTTGCCAAGGACTTCGGAGGTGCGGGTATTGTCCCTCCCTTGGTGGCGGCCTGGGCGCCTGGAATATTTGGAGTACTTATGGGTTTGACAATTCTCTTGCATCAGGAAGATGGCTAAGGCGATGTCTTTTCCAACTTTCCTGACCACAGAGACTTGGGCCAAAAAAGGCAGATTGCTGGCCGCGGTGAGCTTGTGCGCCGTCGCGGCAACCCTTTGCCTTGCCAATTCGGCACCGGCCAGCGCCCAGGATGTGGCTGCCGGCCTGGCCGATCAGCTTGACCCGAATGCCGAGCTGCTGCTGGAATCCAGCGAAATCACCTATGACTTCGACCGGGACCTGATCGTCGCGACCGGCAATGTGCAGGTCTATTACGACGGCAACACCGTTCAGGCACATCAGATCATTTTCGACCGCAAGAGCCAGCAGCTCAAAGCGACCGGCAACGTGATTTTCATCGAAAAGAACGGCAATGTCGTGCGCACCGAGGAGATGGTGCTGTCGGAAGACTTCTCCGAAGGCTTTGCCCGCGCGCTTCAGATCGACACGACCAAGCGGACCCGCTTCATCGCCGAACAGGCGCGCCGCGAGGGCGACAACATCACCTCGATCGAGAACGGCGTCTATACGGTCTACACCAAACCGACCAATCCGCCGAACAAACCTCCCTTGTGGCGGGTGCGGGCCGAGAAGATCATCCACAATCAGCAGGAAAAGATCATCCGGTTCGAAAACGCGGCTTTCGAGGTCTACGGTCAGCCGATCGCGTTCCTGCCCTATCTGTCCATGCCGGACCCCACAGTCACCCGGAAGTCCGGGTTCCTGATGCCGAGCGGCATTGTCAACGACAAGCTCGGCTATGGTGTAACGGTTCCCTATTACTGGGCACTGAGTCCCTATTATGACGTTACCGCCATCCTGACCCCGCTGACCAAGCAGGGCCTGTTCGGGGATGTGGAATACCGCCATCGCTTCGCTGCCGGTCAGGTGAGCGTGGCCGCCGCCGGCCTGTTTCAGGCGCAGCCGAGCCAGTTCAATACGCCCAGAGCCGACGACCGCTGGCGTGGCGCGATCAATTCCAAAGGCACGTTCAGCGTTGCGCGGGACTGGACGCTTGGCTGGGACTTGACCTACAAGAGCGACCGGCAGTTCTTCAAGGACTACTCGTTCACCAGTTTCAGCGACAATGGCGAGACTTCGGAAATCTATTTCGAGGGGCATACGGACCGCAACGCCCTCTCGGTGCGTGCCTATGCCTTTCAGATCTCGCAGGAAGACTATACGGACAGCGCCTTCAACGCCAACGGCTTCTCGCCCGTGGGCAGTTCGCTTCAGGACAAGCAGCCGCTCGTGCTGCCGGTCGTCGATTACGACTATGTCTTCGCCGACCCGGTCCTTGCAGGCGAACTTGCCCTGACCGCGAATTTCACCTCGCTGACGCGCGATGAAACCGATGCGTTCTCTATCGACGGGGGCACGACGCCGAAATTCCGCGGCGTCGACGGTACGTTCTCGCGCGTTTCGCTCAAGGGCAACTGGCGCAAGACCTTCATCGATCCTCTTGGCCAGTCGTTCACGCCGTTTGCCTATATGCGCGGCGACCTGTTCTTCCTGGCCTCACCCGATTCAGACGTGACGGCGCTGACTGGCGAGAGCTTTGTCGGCCGGGCAATGCCGGCAGTCGGCCTTGAATACCGCTATCCGTTCATCGCCTCGTTCGACGGGGGCAACCAGATCCTCGAGCCGGTCGCCCAAATTGTCGCCAGACCGAATGAACAGCGGATCGGCGAATTGCCCAATGACGATGCCCAAAGCATCGTTTTCGACACGACCACGCTGTTCGACGCCGACAAGTTTTCCGGCTTCGACCGGGCCGAAGGCGGCACCCGCCTCAATGTCGGCCTGAACTACAAACTGCAGCTCGACAGCGGTTATTACGTCAGCGGTCTGTTTGGCCGCTCCTATCACTTGGCCGGCGACAACTCCTACGCGACACCGGACATTCTCGGCGCCACCCAGGATTCCGGCCTCGAAACCGACTTGTCCGACTATGTCGGCAGCCTCTATCTGGACACGCAATACGGCGTGAAGCTCGGCACCCAGGCCCGTCTGGACAAGGAAGACTTTACCTTCAACCGCGTCCAGGCCCAGGCCAGCGCCATCTACGGCCCGGTGGTGTCCTCCCTCGCCTATGCCTTCCTGAACGCGCAGCCGGATGTCGGTATCGATTCTCCGCGCGAGGAACTGCTCGGCTCGGCAAGCCTGAGGATCGAGGAGAACTGGCGCGTGTTCGGTTCGGTCCGCTATGACCTGGAAAACAGCGACTTCGTGCAGGACGGATTCGGCGTCGGCTACGACGACGAAGGTTTCTCCCTGTCCATCACCTATGCGGAAGACCGCAGCCGGAACGATGGCGACGAGGTTGACCGGACGCTGTATTTCCGTATCGGCCTCAGGACCATCGGCAATACCCAGGTCTCGAGTGGCGCCCTGAACTAGGTTGCATCAGCAAATCAGGTCATGATGCCGCCACGAATTAAGGCATCATGCATGCAATCTTTGAAATTCGAGGCATGATGTGCGAAAAACCATGCCTTCAACACGAACTTCTGTTTGGCTCCTCGCCAGCACGGATGGATATGCAATGCGACTTCGTCTCGTCCCGGTTCTTCTTGGCCTCGCGCTTTTCCTGACGGCGCCCCTGTCCCAGCAGGCCCAGGCGGCCATCAGGGTGATTGTCAATGACATGCCGATCACCGACTATGACATCTCTCAGCGCGCCCGTCTGATCACGCTCACACAGCGCAAGTCCGCTTCGGTTGCCAAGCGGCAGGCGCAAGAGGAACTGGTCGACGATCATGTCAAGCTTGCCGAGGCCGAGCGTATGGGGATCGATATCAGCCAGTCCCAGGTCGATAGTGCCTATGGCAATATCGCCCGGAATGTGAAGATGTCTCCCGGACAGCTGTCGAAAGCCCTGGGCCAGGGCGGTGTCAAACCGGAAACGCTGAAATACCGCCTGAAGGCCCAGCTTGCCTGGAACCAAATCGTTCAGGCCCGCTTCCGCGGCAAGATCGAGGTGGACGAGTCCGATATCATCGCCGCGCTGAAGAAGACGGACGAAGAAGACCGCCAGAAGTCCATTGAATATGATCTGAAACGGGTCATTGTCGTGGTCCCGAAGAGCTCCTCGGGCGGCTTCAAGTCCAAGCGCAAGCGTGAAAGCGACCAGATCCGGGCAGCCTTCAACGACTGCGAAAATCCCGGCGCCGTTCTGGGCAAATACAGCGAAGTCGTGGTCCAGCCGATCGGCCGACGTCTGGAAACCGAGCTGCCCGAAAACATGCGCAAGGAAATTGCGGCACTGCAGCCCGGGAAGCTGACCAAAGCCAGCACCACACCGGTCGGCTATGAAATGATCGCGGTCTGCGGCAAGCGGGAAATCGCTTCCGATATCGCCGTGCGTACCGAACTGGAAAACGAGCTGCGCGCCAAGGAAGGCGAAAGCCAGTCCCGCCGCTACCTCCTGGAAATCCGCCGCCGCGCGACCATCATCTACCGCTGACCGGCATGGGCTCCTCACAAAAGCCGCTTGCCGTCAGCATGGGCGAACCGGCCGGCATCGGACCGGATCTCGCGCTTCTGGCCTGGGCAAACCGCAAGGCGCTGAAGCTGCCGCCCTTCTATGTTCGGGGCGACGCGACGCTGCTCAAGGAGCGTGCCGGCCGGCTGGGTCTGTCCCTTCGAATCGAGACCACCTCCCCCGACCTGGCCTCCGGCCAGTTCGCCAAATCGCTGCCGGTCGTGCAGACAGGCCCGGCCCTTGCCGACCGGCCTGGCGAGGAGCAGGCGGAAACCGCGCCCTCCGTCATTGCCGCGATCGAGGCAAGCGTTGAGGATGTCCAGGCAGGTCTCGCCAGCGGTCTCGTCACCCTTCCGATCAACAAGGCGGCCCTTTACAAGACCGGCTTTTCCTTTCCAGGCCACACCGAGTATCTCGGTGCCCTGGCGGAGAAACACTGGCCCGGCGCGCCCGCCCGGCCCGTCATGATGATTGCCGGCCCGGAACTGATGGTGGTTCCAGTGACCATCCATATCCCGCTGAGAGATGTGCCCGACGCGGTAACAGTCGATCTGATTGTCGAGACGGCAGAGATCACCGCCCGGGACCTGAAGACCAGATTCGGCTATGCCACGCCGCGTCTCGCCATTTGCGGGCTCAATCCGCATGCCGGCGAAAACGGGTCCATCGGTACCGAGGATCGGGACGTGATCGAGCCGGCGATCGCAGCGCTGCGCGACAAGGGCCTTGATGTCACCGGTCCGCATCCGGCGGACACGCTGTTCCACCCGCAGGCACGCGGTGGTTACGACTGCGTGCTCGGCATGTATCACGACCAGGTGCTGGTGCCGGCCAAGACCATCGGTTTCGACGACAGCGTCAATGTCACGCTCGGCCTTCCCTTCGTGCGCACTTCACCCGATCACGGCACCGCTTACGCTCTCGCCGGAACCGGCGACATCCGCATTGACAGCTTTGCCGCCTCGCTGCGCATGGCCGACGTTCTCGCCCATCCTGAGCGGTTCTGACACGATGGCCCAGATCGACGACCTGCCGCCGCTGCGTGAAGTGATCGCGGCCCATGGGCTCAACGCCAAGAAGTCCCTCGGGCAGAATTTCCTGCTGGATCTCAACCTGACATCGCGCATCGCCCGCTCCTGTGGGGCGCTTGACGATTGCACGGTTCTGGAAATCGGTCCCGGCCCCGGTGGCCTGACCCGCGCGCTTCTGGCCGCGGGGGCCAAGAAGGTGGTCGCCATCGAAAAAGACAGCCGCTGCCTGCCGGCGCTGGCCGAGATCGCGGAGCATTACCCGGGCCGTCTGGAGATCATCGAGGGCGACGCGCTGGAGATCGACCCGGTTGCCGTCACCGGTGGCGGCAAGGTCCGCATCGCCGCCAACCTGCCTTACAATGTCGGCACCCAGCTCCTGATCAACTGGATCACCACGCCGGACTGGCCGCCGTTCTGGCAATCGCTGACGCTGATGTTCCAGAAGGAAGTCGGCGAACGGATCGCGGCTGAACCGGGCTCCAAGGCCTATGGACGGTTGGGCGTTCTCGCCGGCTGGCGCTGCAAGGGCGGCATCCTGTTCGACATCAGCCCGAAGGCGTTCACCCCTCCGCCCAAGGTGACCTCGGCCGTGGTGCATCTGGTGCCCAATCAAACGCCCCTCGCCTGCGATCTGAAAGCGCTGGAGCGGGTTACGGCCGCCGCATTCGGTCAGCGGCGCAAGATGCTGCGCGCCAGCCTGAAAGCGCTGTCGGCGGACGCGGAAGCTCTTGTCGAGGCGGCCGGATTGAAACCGACCGCCCGGGCCGAGGAAATCGACATTGCTGGCTTTGTGGATCTCGCCAACACGTTCAAGACCGCCGGGGCCGTTTAGGCAGCATTGCCACCGGGACAGCCCGATCCGGCTTGCGGCAACCTCCGTGGAGGACGGCTTTCCGGTTTTCCGGATCTTCCAGTCCGAGGTCGCGCGCCATCCAGGTGGGCAACGCCTGCGGATTGCCGTCGGAGCCGGAGCCGGAGCCGGTATAAAGCGTTGTCCGTCTGTTCCAGAATTGGGATTTCAGCCAGGTAACGATCATGGTCTGCCTCATTGGTGATGGCCGGACCATGACAGACCTCATTTCCAATGTAATTGAATAATAATGCATGATATTATTCATTTATGAATATCGATGAATTTGACTGGGATTCGGTGCGCGTGTTTCTCGCGGTCGCCGAGCATCAAAGCCTCAGCCGCGCTGCCGAGACGCTGGCCTTGTCCCAACCGACGGTCGGCCGGCACGTCGCCCGGCTGGAGGATCAGCTCGACGTGCAACTGTTCGACCGGCGCCAGACCGGCTATGAGCTGACCGGCGCCGGGCGCCGCCTGGTCAAGGTGGCCAGAAGCATGGCGCGCGGTGCGGCGGATTTCGGGCGCGCGGTCGACCTGGAAAAGGCGGATAGCCCCGAACAGGTCTGCCGGATCACCCTTGGCGAATGGGGCCAGCATTTCCTGACCCTACGGGCCACCGAGATCACAAGGGGCCTCGACAACATCCGTATCGAGTTCTTCGCCGATGATGCTTTCTGGGATCTCAGCCGGAACTCAGCCGACATCGCCATCGGCAACCGCCCGCCGAAACACCCGCACCTGATCGCCCAGAAGCTGGGGAACGTCTCATTCCATGTCTATGCGGCGCCAGCCTATCTGGAGACCCATCCGGACGCCAAAAATCCCGCCTGCTGGCAAAACCAGGTCTGGGCCGGCTATTGCGGCAGCCGGGCGCGATTGAAATCGTCCCAGCTCCTGAACGAGCTCCTGAAGGGAAAACCCTGCCGCTACGCGGTCAACAGTTCGCTCGCTCTGTTCAACATCCTGAAGGCCGGCGACGCGATGGGGATCCTGCCCGACTGGGTCGCGGAAGCAGAAGGGCTGAAACGCCTCACGGACGCACCTCTGGCCGTCAACGAAGCCTGGATGAGCTTCCACGAGCGCCTGCGCCTGCATCCAGGACTGGTGGCGGTCAAGGACCGGATCGTGGGGCTTTACCGGCAGAGATATGAGACAGCGCAGGCACAGGCCCGTCCAAAAGTGAGTCCTGTCTGAAACGCCGGACAGATCACCCTTCGTCGCCCAGCTCCGCTTCCAGGTCATCCACCATGCCCTGGATCAGCGGACCGATCTTGGGCGAGCGGAATTGTTTCAGGCGCTCGGCGCGCAGGATGGCGCGGACGTTTTCGTAGGCCCGTTCCAGGTCGTCATTGACGACGACATAATCGTATTTCTCCCAGTGCCGCATTTCGCCGACCGCGGTTTTCATGCGCTTGGCAATGATTTCGTCCGTGTCCTCGGCGCGCCGCTTCAGGCGGGATTTCATTTCGGCGATGGAGGGTGGCAGGATGAAGATCGAGACCACGTCCGAACGCATCTTCTCGTAAAGCTGGAATGTGCCCTGGATATCGATGTCGAACAGGATGTCGCGGCCGTTTTCGATGGCGTTTTCGACCGGCCCACGCGGCGTCGCATAGTAGTTGCCGTGGACTTCCGCCCATTCCAGCAATTCGTCGTGTTCGCGCATCTGTTCGAATCGGCCGGGATCGAGGAAGTGATAGTGCACACCGTCGACTTCGCTGCTCCGGCGCGGCCGGGTCGTCACCGAGATCGACAGCGCGAGATTGTCTTCCTTGTCCAGGAGAAGCCGGGCAATGGTCGATTTGCCGGCGCCGGAGGGCGACGACAGAACCAGCATCAAGCCGCGCCGCTGCTGTTCGGCTTCTTCCGCACTGACAGTGGTCCCGGACGGGGTTCCGGCTGGTGCGTCGGTCATGGGCTTACTCCAGGTTCTGTATCTGCTCACGCATTTGATCGATAACGGCCTTCAAGTCGAGTCCGATTGCCGTCAGATCCACGTCATTCGACTTGGAACACAGGGTATTGGCTTCCCGGTTAAATTCCTGTGCCAGAAAATCCAGCCGCCGGCCGATGGCGCCGCCGCTGTCCATCAGATCGCGCACGGCCGCCACATGGGCGTGCAGCCGGTCCAGTTCTTCCCGGATATCCGCCTTGGTGGCCAGAAACACCGCTTCCTGGTGAAGGCGCTGCGGATCGAGCTGGCCGTCGGACGCATCGAGCAACTCGCTGACCTGTTTCTTGAGGCGGGCCTTGATGGCTTCCGGCTTGCGGGCCGGCAGTGTTTCGGCGGCCTGGGTCAGTTCCGCGATCCGGTCGATCTGGCCGCGCAAAACTGTGCCGATGGCCTGGCCTTCCGTGTGGCGCATGTCGACCAGGTCGATCAGCGCGCCGTCGAGCGAGGTCAGCAGAGCCTTGTGCAGCGCCGCCTGCGCTTCCTCGTCGTCCTCAGGCTCCTTGAGCTCGAAGACACCTTTCTGGGACAAAATGCCGTCCAGAGACGGCGGAGCAAGGTCGGGGACGCGCGCCTTGAGAAGGTCGATGGTCGACAGAACGGCAGTCAGCGCCGATTCATTGACCTGCAGCTGCTGCTCGGACTGGTCGCGCTGCATGGCAAGACCAATGGAGACATTGCCGCGCCGGAGCACCTTGGAACAACGCTCACGGATCCTGGGTTCAAGCGTTTCCAGCCCGGTGGGAATGCGGATGCGCAAATCCAGCGACTTGCCGTTGACGGATCTGAGTTCCCAGGTCCAGCGCACCGGCCCGCTTTCTGCCTGCGCCCGCGCGAATCCAGTCATGCTGGCTAGTGCCATCTGCCCCTCCGATGTGCCGTCCAGCGCCTGCCCGCCCTTCACTCAGTTGGAAGTCGCCGGCTGCGCCCCCTCACTGTTTTCCGCGTTGCGCCTGTCCCGCTCGATCTGACGCCACTTGCGCACATTCGCCTGGTGCTGCTCGTAGGTTTCGGCGAACACATGACCGCCGGTGCCATCCGCGACAAAATAGAGATCCAGCGTGCGCGACGGATTGGCGACAGCCTCCATGGCCGCGCGGCCCGGATTGCCGATCGGTCCCGGCGGCAGGCCGTCGATCTGATAGGTGTTGTATTTGTTTTCTTTTTTCAGCTCGGACTGCTTGATCGCGGACCGGTCCTGGAGCCAGGCCTCGCCGCCATAAAGTCCGTAAAGGATCGTCGGATCCGACTGCAGCCGCATGCTCTTGTTGAGCCGGTTGACAAAGACGCCGGCCACACGCGGGCGCTCGTCGGCCAGTGCGGTTTCCTTCTCCACGATCGACGCGAGGATCACCAGCTCTTCCGGCGAGGCCACCGGCAGGTTGTCCGACCTGCGTTCCCAGATTTCGGCCAGCAGTTTTTCCTGGGCAGCCTTCATCTGGTTGAGCACGCCCTGACGGGTCATGCCGCGTGCGAACGTATAGGTCTCCGGCAGCAGGGCGCCTTCCGCGGGCACTTCGGTGATCTCGCCCACGAGCACGGGATGCTCACGGACGCGCTCAATGATCTGGGCCGTCGTCCAGCCTTCGGGAATGGTGACGGAATGGGTGACCGCGTTGCCTTCCACCAGATCGGTCATGATCTCGTGCATGGAGACGCCCGGCGCGAACGCATATTCACCGGCCTTCAGCTTGGTCGCGTTCTTGTAGAAGCGGATGCCGAGGTTGAAGACCCACTCGTCGAACATGCTGTCATCGATCACACCCTGGCCCGACAGCCGGTCGGTGATGCCGGAAAGGCCCGCTCCGGACGAGATGACAACCGTGGCATCCTTTTGAAGCGGCCCGGGTTCCTCGAATTTCTGCTTGCCGAAATAGAGAGCTCCGCCAAGAGCGGCGAGGCCGAACACGGCCAGCGTGATCACCATGTTGATCAGGATCACAAGAGGATTGCGCACGTGACGGGAGCGTTGTGGCGGCGCGGGTGCCGGCTCCGGCTGCAAGGCTTCACGCGGGCTTTTCGGCTTAATGCGCATGTCGGATCGCACCTCCTGGATTGAGCCCCCAAGTTCCCGACTTAGGCTCAAACGGACCAGTTGTCACAAAAAAGTTCGGGCCGAACCGACAGAATCGGTCCGGCACGACAAATTTGAAGGGGTTATGCGGCAACTTTGCGGAAGACGAGCGACGCATTCGTGCCGCCAAACCCGAAGGAATTCGACAGGGCGACATTGATGTCCAGCTTCTTCGGCTTGTGCGGCACCAGGTCGATTTCCGTTTCCACGGACGGATTGTCGAGATTGATCGTCGGCGGCGCCATGCCGTCGCGGATCGCCAGCACGGAGAAGATCGACTCGACTGCACCGGCGGCCCCCAGCAGGTGGCCGATCGACGACTTGGTCGAGGACATGGTCAGACCGGAGGCGTGCTCGCCTGCCAGACGGGTGACCGCACCGAGTTCGATTTCGTCTCCGAGCGGCGTGGACGTGCCGTGGGCATTGACATAATCAACGTCCGCCGCCGTCACTTCAGCGCGCTTCAGCGCGGCTTCCATGCAGCGGTAGGCGCCATCGCCATCGGAAGACGGTGCGGTGATGTGATAGGCATCGCCGGAAAGACCGTAACCGATGACTTCGGCATAGATCTTCGCGCCGCGGCGAACGGCATGTTCGTATTCTTCCAGCACCACGACGCCGGCGCCCTCACCCATCACGAAGCCGTCACGGGCGACGTCATACGGGCGGGATCCCTTTTCCGGTTCGTCATTGAAGTTGGTCGAGAGCGCGCGGCAGGCGGCAAAGCCCGCAAGCGCCAGCCGGCAGACCGGCGACTCCGTCCCACCGGCAACCATGACATCGGCATCGCCGAAGGCAATCAGCCGCGACGCATCGCCAATGGCGTGTGCCCCGGTTGAACAGGCGGTCACCACGGCGTGGTTCGGGCCCTTGAGGCTGTGGCGAATGGAAACATATCCGCCGGCCAGGTTGATCAACCGGCCGGGAATGAAAAACGGCGAGATACGGCGGGGGCCTTTTTCGGCGAGCAGGTGCGCACCTTGTTCGATGCCCTGCAGGCCGCCAATGCCGGAGCCAATGAGCACACCAGAACGCGCCTGCTGCTCATAGGTTTCCGCCTTGAAGCCGGAATCGGCCATGGCCTGATCGGCCGCAGCCATTGCGAAGACGATGAAATCATCGACCTTGCGCTGTTCCTTCACGTCCATCCAGTCATCCGGATTGAACGCGCCTTCAACGGACGCATCGCGCGGGATCTGACAAGCGATTTGGCAGGCCAAATCGTCCACCTTGAAATTCGTGACCTTGTTGGCCCCGCTTTTTCCTTCAAGGATCTTTTTCCAAGTGACATCGACACCACAACCCAGTGGCGTCACCATGCCCAACCCAGTTACGACAACTCGCCTCATACACCCGCACTTACGTTGGAAGGGCTTGGCGGGGACTTCACCCCGCCGGCCCGATCTTCAAACATTCATTCAAGAAGGGCGAAGCCCTTACTTGTTGGCTTCGAGGAACTTAACCGCGTCGCCGACAGTCAGAATGGTTTCTGCTGCGGTGTCCGGGATTTCCACGCCGAATTCTTCTTCGAAGGCCATGACCAGCTCAACGGTGTCCAGGCTGTCTGCACCCAGATCGTCGATGAAGCTCGCGCCTTCGACAACCTTTTCGGCGTCAACGCCGAGGTGCTCGACGACGATTTTCTTTACCCGATCCGCGATATCGCTCATTTTTCACTTCCTTGGTTTTCTATTTTCATCACTCGCGAACTGCCCCGGACCGCCCATTAGCAGACGGCGACGCGATGCGCGGTTTCAGACGTCCTGACGCCTCCGGTACCGGTTTTCCGGTTGGACGGCGCAATTCGTAACAATCGGCGGGTTGGTAACACACTTTGTTGACCTTTACCAGCCGGTCCAGACCGCTTGGCAGCGGCCCGGATTCTTTTTGCCTGCTCGGCGAAACTTCCTTTTAAATCATAGCCATGCCGCCATTGACGTGAAGCGTCTGGCCGGTCACGTAGGCCGCTTCGTCGCTGGCGAGGTAGACGGCGGCGGAAGCGATCTCGGCGGAAGTCCCCAAACGGCCTGCCGGAACGCTCGTCAAAATCGATTCTTTTTGCTTGTCATTGAGCGCATCGGTCATCGCCGTTTCGATGAAACCCGGCGCAATCGTGTTGACCGTGATGCTGCGGCTGGCCACTTCCCGGGCCAGCGACTTGTACATGCCGATCATGCCGGCCTTGGCGGCGGCGTAGTTGGCCTGGCCCGGATTGCCGGTCACCCCGACGACGGAGGTGATGCCGACGATACGCCCCGAGCGGCGCTTCATCATGCCCTTGATTGCGGCACGGCACAGGCGGAAACCGGAGCTCAGATTGACTTCCAGAACCTGATCCCACTCTTCGTCCTTCATGCGCATGAAGATGTTGTCGCGAGTGATGCCGGCATTGTTGACCAGAATGTCGACGGAGCCCATTTTTTCCTCGGCGGCCGGCAGCAGCGCATCCACGGCGGCGCGGTCGGACAGGTTGGCGGGGGTGACGAAGGCGCGCTCGCCGAGATCGGCGGCAAGAGCTTCCAGTTTTTCCGCCCGCGTGCCGGACAAGGACACCGTCGCGCCCTGCGCATGGAGCGCCCGCGCGATGGCTTCACCGATTCCGCCGGTGGCACCGGTGACGAGGGCGTTCTTGCCTTCCAAGCTGAACATATGGGGTCCTTCCGTAAATTGCTCCGGCCCGCTCGGGCCCGTCGGGGTCCAGGCAGATATAAGCCTTATTGGGAGATTTTTTCCATAAGAGCGTCGATATCTTCCGGCGTGTTTACCGCGATACCGGCCGCATCCTTGGCGATGCGCTTGACCATGCCGGTTAGGACCTTGCCGGTACCGACCTCGACAAAGGTGTCAACGCCGTTTTCCGCCAGCCAGCTGATGCTTTCGCGCCAGCGCACGGTGCCGGTGACCTGCTCGACCAGGCGGCTCCGGATCTCGTCCGGATCCGTGATCGGCTGCGCCAGCACGTTGGCGACCAGCGGAACCTTCGGCGCCTTGATCTCGGCATTGGCCAGGGCCTCGGCCATCTTGTCGGCGGCCGGGGCCATCAGGGAACAATGGAACGGTGCGCTCACCGGCAGCATCACCGCCCGGCGCGCGCCCTTGGCCTTGGCGATCTCGACCGCCCGCTCAACGGCCGCGAGATGACCGGAGACGACGACCTGACCCGGCGCGTTGTCGTTTGCCGCCTGGCAGACTTCGCCTTGCGCAGCCGCTTCGGCAACTTCCGCAGCCACATCGAATTCCAGGCCAAGGAGCGCCGCCATGGCGCCCTGTCCGACCGGAACGGCCGACTGCATTGCATCGCCGCGCACGCGCAGCAAGCGCGCGGCCGTGGCGACATCCAGGCTGCCGGCGGCGGCCAACGCGGAATATTCGCCGAGCGAATGGCCGGCGACAAAGGCGGCGCTGGCACCGAGATCAAGCCCGCGCGCTTCCAGGACACGCATGGTCGCCAGGCTGACGGCCATCAGGGCCGGCTGCGCATTGGCGGTCAGGGTCAGCGCGTCGTCCGGACCGGACCACATGATGTCGGACAGTTTCTGGCCGAGCGCTTCATCCACTTCGTCAAAGACGGCCCTAGCTTCGGGAAAGGCATCGGCAAGCGCCTTGCCCATACCGACGTTCTGGCTGCCCTGCCCCGGGAATGTGAATGCGATGGTCATGTGGATACGCCTCCGTAGACTCGTGCGCGGGCCTTCAATCGTGTGGCAACAGGCCGACGGCTTTTTTGAAAGCGGATAGGTCAGCCCGGTCGGGACTGAAATCGAATGTTGGCGCGAGGCTATGATACGCCCAGGTCCATACTGTCAAGGCCCTACGGCCCATCATTTCCGAAATTGTGGCGCTTTTCCGTGATTTCCAGATGCTTTATGGACTTGGCAACGCATGGCTCGCAGGGCGTATCCGCCTCGCCGGCCCGCTCCTCGTAATATAAGGAGGTCGGCATTCACTGACTTTCGGATCGAATTCGGCCGGCCGCGCTTGCATTTTCGTCAAAACCGAGTATAGAGCGCGCTTCATCCGGGATTTGGCCGGGGGCTGAACGGAAGGGCGCAAGCCAGGATCGTAAGAGATCCGACTTCCCGTGTCTCCGCTCTCGTTAGATTTCTCGTGCCTTTCTGAGGGTTACGAGGAGGCTTTGCGCCAGTCCCGCGTTGTCAACATGAGAAAGGCTTGTTTCCATGCCTCTTTACGAGCACGTATTCCTGGCCCGCCAGGACGTTTCGGCCCAGCAGGTCGAACAACTCGTCGAACAGTACAAGGGCCTCATCGAAGGCGCTGGCGGCACTGTCGGCAAGGTGGAAAACTGGGGTCTGCGGTCCCTCGCTTACCGCATCAAGAAGAACCGCAAGGCTCACTACACCCTGATGAACATCGAAGCTCCACATGCAGCAGTCGCTGAAATGGAGCGTCAGATGGGCCTCAGCGAAGATGTTCTGCGTTACATGACCTTCCGCGTCGACGAGCTCGAGGAAGAGCCGTCTGCGATGATGCAGAAGCGTGACCGCGACGACCGCCGTGGCGGTGGCCGTGGCGATCGTGGTGACCGCGGCGACCGTCCGGGTGGCAGCCGTCCTCCGCGTCGGGCTGAAGGGGAGTAAGACACAATGGTTGATATTGCACAAATGCCGAGCCGCCGTCCGTTCTTCCGCCGCCGGAAGACCTGCCCGTTCTCCGGCGCCAACGCACCGAAGATCGACTACAAGGACATCCGTCTGCTGCAGCGCTACATCTCTGAGCGCGGCAAGATCGTTCCGAGCCGCATCACCGCGGTCTCCGCGAAGAAGCAGCGTGAACTGGCCCGCGCCATCAAGCGCGCCCGCCTGCTCGGCCTGCTGCCGTTCGTGATCAGCTAAGCCCTCTTCTTTCGAGGGTCTTTTCTCCCGGGTCCGCCCGGGAGACCCGAATTGGGACCGCGGGCAAACGGTCTCTAACCACCGATGAGGTGGGACAGTAGGAGAAAGACATGCAAGTTATCCTTCTTGAGCGTATCGCCAAGCTCGGCCAGATGGGCGACACCGTCAAAGTACGTGACGGCTATGCCCGGAACTTCCTGTTGCCGCAGGGCAAGGCACTGCGCGCAAACAAAGCCAACCTGGCACGGTTCGAGCAAGAGCGCGCTCAGCTCGAAGCCCGTAACCTGGAACGCAAGACTGAAGCCGAAGCCGTTGCTTCCAAGCTGGACGGCGAATCCCTGGTGATGATCCGCTCCGCAGGTGAAACCGGCCAGCTCTACGGTTCCGTGTCTACCCGCGACATCGCGGATGGTCTGACCGCAGCCGGCTTCACCGTTTCCCGCAGCCAGGTCGAACTGCGCACCCCGATCAAGACGATCGGCCTGCACAGCGTTCTGATCCAGCTGCATCCGGAAGTGGAAGTCGCCGTTTCCGTCAACGTGGCACGCTCCGAAGACGAAGCGGTCCGCCAGGCAGCCGGTGAAGACCTCACCACGCCGGAAATGGACGTCTTCGAATTCGAAGAAGAAGAAGACGAAGCTGAGGGCACCGAGGAAGGCGATGAAGCCTCCGAGGACGCTCCGGTGGAAGAAGAAGCCTAAGCGCTTCCTTACGCTTTTACAGCTAACGAAAACGGCGCTGTTCGCAGCGCCGTTTTTGTTTGCCGGCCATCCATTTTTTATGGCTGTGCGCATGGCTTAATCCGCCAATTCCACAATCGCTCGCAAGGTGTTGAATCCCTTGATAGATTATTAACCAGCTATTAACCTTCGCAAAAAAATGTTTGTTTTCAATACTTAAGAGCAAGGGCTTTGAGTCTTCTATCGGATTGAGAGTCAAGTGCGTTTCGATTCTTTCCCCGTTGATCTGTGATTGCCGGTGGGAATCGAAAACGCCTGTTTTTGAACCTTGAGCCGCCCTGCCTCACAGAGTATTCCCAATGGACTTGGGTCATCGGGGGACGATATGAAAGGCACATTGCAGAAGGTCGAAACGGAAGAAGACGTCCAGCGTCTGGCACCGCATAACGCGGAAGCCGAACGTCAGCTTCTGGGCGCAATTCTCGTCAACAACGAGACCTTCTACCGGGTATCCGACTTTCTTGAACCGCACCATTTTTTCGTGCCTTCCCACCAGGACATCTACGAGAAGGCGAGCCACCTGATCCGGGCCGGCAAAACCGCCTCCCCGGTCACCCTGAAGACCTTCTACCCGGCCGACGCCAAGATCGCCGACCTCACCGCGACCCAGTTCCTGGTGCGCCTTGCGGGCGATGCCGCCTCGATCATCAATGCGGAAGACTATGGCCGCAGCATCTACGACCTTGCCATCCGCCGGAACCTGATCCGCATCGGCGAGGACATGGTCAACATCGCCTTTGACGCGCCGATCGACGTGCCGCCGGAGCAGCAGATCGACGATGCCGAGCGCCGTCTGTTCGAACTGGCGGAAACCGGCCGCAGCGAGGGCGGGTTCGTGTCCTTCGGCGATGCGCTTACCGAAACCATCGAAATGGCCCATGCCGCCTATAATCGCGAAGGCGCATTGTCCGGGATTTCCACGGGCTTGCGCGAACTCGACCGGCTAATGGGCGGCCTGCAGCATTCGGACTTGATCGTGCTCGCGGGACGCCCGGCCATGGGCAAGACCTCGCTGGCGACCAACATCGCCTACAACATCGCCCAGTCCTACAAGGCCGAGGAACAGCCCGACGGCTCGCTGAAGACCATCAATGGCGGCGTTGTCGGCTTCTTCTCGCTGGAAATGTCGGCCGAACAGCTCGCCACCCGTATCATTTCCGAACAGGCGGAAATCTCATCCTCGAAAATCCGGCGCGGCGACATCACCGAAGCCGAATTCGAAAAGCTCGCCGCCTGCGCGCAGACCATGCAAACGGTGCCGCTGCATGTCGACCAGACCGGTGGTATCTCCATTGCCTCCCTGGTGGCCAAGGCCAGGCGGCTGAAACGTCAGCGCGGCCTTGATCTCCTGGTGGTCGACTATATTCAGCTGCTCTCCGGATCCGCAAAGAATTCCGGCAACCGCGTCCAGGAAATCACCGAGATCACCACCGGGCTCAAGGCGCTCGCCAAGGAACTCCAGGTCCCGATCATCGCCCTGTCACAGCTGTCGCGCCAGGTGGAATCCCGCGACGACAAGCGCCCAATGATGTCGGACTTGCGCGAATCCGGGTCCATCGAGCAGGACGCCGACGTGATCCTGTTCGTGTTCCGCGAAGAGTATTATCTCTCCAAGACCGAGCCGGAGCCGGACACGGTCGAATACGAGAACTGGCAACGGGACATGGAACGCCTCAAGGGCAAGGCGGAAGTGATCATCGCCAAGCAGCGCCACGGTCCGACCGGCACGGCGAACCTGCACTTCGAAGGCCAGTACACCCGCTTCTCGGATCTCGCCGAAGAGGATCATCTGCCGGAGCGCTACGAGTAACCCAGCACTCCATGCTTGTATGTGAAAAAGATTTCACAAGGAAAAATCTGCCAGAAATCGCATGCCAAAATCGGGAAAAGCCGTTTAAATCCCTGTTAAATCTTCTTCACTACTGTGCGTTGCAGCTATTGAGTGCATCGTATTTTTCAGGCGAATTTCCTTGGTGTCAGCAGCGCAGAAATTGTTGGAAGAAGCCCGCGTCTTTCCGCGCAGGAGATGCAAGTGGCCCGGCCTTCTCAAGCAGGACGCTACCCATCGCCCGTGTGTGGTCGAGGACATCAGCGTCGGCGGCTGCCGGTTGGCCACCAATACCAAGGATCTGAAGCCCGCGCAGCGCGTCACCATCGAGATCGAAAGCCGCAAGCTGCGTTTCTACGGCGAGATCCGTTGGGTCCGCGACGGCGAAACCGGCATCGAATTTCTCTATATGGACTGACCGCACGGTCCGCTAAACGCGCGCAAATACCGCATCCGTCTCGGATCTTCATTGACCCAACGGGGCCGGGATTTGCTAGTCTCCGGTCGCTGTTGAGCCATTGATTCTGACCGGAGTTCCAAAAGGACCGTGTTGACGACGCAAGCCTTGCACCACCCGTCCAACCTTTACGGCGGCCGCCTGACCATTGACCCGGAAGCCATTGCCACGAATTGGCGGCTGCTGGAGAGCCGAACCGGTCCGGCAACGGAATGCGCTGCGGCGATCAAGGCGGACGGCTACGGCACAGGACAGGACAAGGCCGCGCCCGCTCTCTTTGAAACCGGCTGCCGAACCTTTTTCGTGGCCGTGCCGACAGAAGCCGTGGCGCTACGCCAAATCGTTCCGGAAGCCGTGATCTATGTGCTTGACGGACTTTTTCCGGATACATCAGAGCACTTCCTGAACCATGACATTCGACCGGTTCTGGGATCCCTCGCTGAACTTGAAGAATGGGCGGGCCTCTGCAAGGCTGCAGGAAAGTCCCTGGATGCTGCTGTCCATGTCGATACCGGCATTCACCGGCTTGGTCTGTCTCCTGAGGAATTCAGAACCGCCATGACCGACAAGGGCCTGCTCGGCCCCTTCCGCCCATCGCTGATCATGAGCCACCTGGCCTGCGGATCGACACCGGATCATCCGATGAACCGGCGCCAGCTGGATTTTTTTACGGAGATCACCGGTCCGTTCGCCGGCATTCCGCGCTCCCTCGCCAATTCGGCCGGCGTGCTGATGGGCGAGGACTATCATTTCGACATGGTCCGTCCGGGCATCGCGCTTTACGGCGGCCAGGCGATCGAGTCCAAACCCAACCCCATGACACCGGTCGCCAAGGTCGAGGCCCGGATCATGATCGTCCGCGACGTGCCCGAAGGCGACACCATCGGCTATGGCGCGACGCAGACAGCAAGGCGCCCGCTGAAGAACGCGGTGGTCGCGGCCGGCTATGCCGACGGCATGCTGCGCCGGGCCAGCTCCACCGACGAACGTCCCGGCGGCTTCGGCATGATCGGCGGATACAAGGCACCGATCCTTGGCCGGATTTCCATGGACATGATCACGCTCGATGTCACCGACGTGCCGGAGCATCTCCTGCGGCGCGGCGCATATGTGGAAATGCTGGGGCCGCAGGTTGCGGCGGCCGACCTCGCCGCTTATGCCGAGACCATCGACTACGAATATCTGACAAGTCTCGGGCGGCGCTTTGAGCGCGTCTACGGTCCGCTTACCTGAGCGGCCGGCGAGCGAAAGGTACAAGCATGGCCCGCAGGTCCACTTCCTTTGTCTGCCAGTCCTGTGGCGCGGTGACCGCCAAATGGGTCGGCCGCTGCGAGAGCTGCGGCGAATGGAACACCATTGTCGAGGAACAAACCGGCGGCGGCATCGGCGGCGGCCCTAGCCGGGCCGCGCGCTCGAAGGGCCGTGTTGTGCCGCTGGTAGGCCTCTCCGGCGATACCAAGGAAGCACCGCGCATCCAGACGAAGGTGGCCGAACTCGACCGGGTCACGGGCGGAGGTTTTGTCCGCGGTTCGGCCCTGCTGGTCGGCGGCGATCCGGGCATCGGCAAATCAACCCTCTTGATCCAGGCGGCCGCGCAACTTGCCAGCCTCGGACACAAGACCATCTATATTTCAGGCGAAGAAGCCATTGGCCAGGTTCGGCTCCGCGCAGAACGCCTGGGGCTTGCAGAAGCACCGGTGCAGCTCGCGGCGGAAACCAGTGTCGAGGACATTCTGGCAACCCTGGAGGCGGACACCGCCCCTGCCCTCCTGATCCTTGATTCCGTGCAGACCCTGTGGACGGACCAGGTCGACTCGCCGCCCGGCACGGTCACCCAGGTACGCGCCTCGGCCCAGGCCATGGTCCGCTACGCCAAGAAAAACGGCACCACCATGGTCCTTGTCGGTCATGTCACCAAGGACGGTCAGATCGCCGGGCCGCGCGTGGTCGAGCACATGGTCGATGCCGTGCTCTATTTCGAGGGCGACGGTGCGCATCAGTACCGCATCCTGCGTTCGGTCAAGAACCGTTTCGGCGCCACCGACGAAATCGGGGTCTTTGAAATGACCGGCAAGGGCCTCGTCGAAGTGCCCAACCCGTCCGCGCTTTTCCTGGGCGACCGCAACACCTCCGCGCCGGGCGCCGCCGTTTTTGCCGGCCTGGAAGGCTCCCGGCCGCTTCTGATCGAGATCCAGGCTCTTGTGGCGCAATCCACACTCGGAACGCCGCGCCGCGCGGTGATCGGCTGGGACAGCGCGCGCCTGTCGATGATCCTGGCCGTGCTGGAAGCACGCTGCGGTGTGCGCTTTTCCCAGCACGATGTCTATCTGAACGTCGCCGGCGGCCTCAAAATCAACGAGCCCGGCGCCGATCTTGCGGTGTCGGCAGCCTTGATCTCTTCACTCAGCGGGCTTGCCCTTCCGGCCAATAGCGTCTATTTCGGCGAAGTCAGCCTTTCCGGGGCCATCCGGCCGGTCGCCCAGGCCCAATCCAGGCTGAAAGAAGCGGAGAAACTCGGCTTCGACCAGGCGTATTGCCCCGAGGGCAACCTCAAGGACGGCGCAGCCTCGTCTTTCAAGGCGACGGGACTGCCGGAACTTGGGGACTTTGTTGCCAAACTCTCGGCCGAGGCTAGTGCCTCGGGGGGCACTTGACGCATGATGGTCGCGGGTTCGATCTGAAGGCATATGCGCGGGACTGAGCGCCAGACAGAGGAATTTTCAGGAACATGCCGATAACGCTGCTGGACGGACTGCTCTTGGTCATCATGTTCATTTCGGCGGTCCTTGCGATGATCCGCGGGTTTGTCCGAGAAGTTCTTTCCATCGTGTCCTGGGTGGCGGCGGCAGCCGCGGCGTTCCTGCTCTATGAGCGGGTCCTGCCCTATGCCAAGCAATATATCTCCCACGATCTCGTCGCCATGGGCGTTTCCGCGGCAGCGGTCTTTTTGGTAACCCTGCTGGTGGTAAGCTACATCACCATGCGGATCTCGGACTTCGTGCTCGACAGCCGCATCGGCGCTCTCGACCGGACCCTCGGATTTGTCTTCGGTGCCGTGCGTGGGCTTCTGCTGGTCGTGGTGGCGATGATGTTCTTCAACTGGTTCGTCCAGCCCGACCAGCAACCGCAATGGGTCAAGGACGCCAAGGCCCGGCCGATCCTTCTGTCCATCGGCGAACGGCTGGTGGCAGTGCTTCCCGAAGACCCGGAAAAGGCGATCCTGGAAAAGATCCGCCAGAACAACCAATCGGGCGACAGCGCAAGTGCTCCGGCCGACGAACCGGCCTACAGCGACACCGAGCGCCAGGGCCTGGAACAGCTGACAACGGACAGCAACTGACGCCGCCTGGCGGCGCAGACGTAATATCCCGCATCCTGCTTTCCGGCGAAGGCAGGATCCGTGAACAATTCAAAATCGGTCAACGCGCTTCACGCGATCACCGGGAGACGTTGATCTGACGCCCCAGGCCGGCTGTAAACCGGCCAGAATGAAGGAGTGTTCGCCATGACTGGCGGAACCGAGGTGCACGAGCCGTTCGACATCAATGACGACACCCTGCGTGAAGAATGCGGTGTCTTCGGCATTCTGGGCCACGAGGACGCCAGCGCGCTGACGGCGCTTGGTCTCCACGCCCTGCAGCATCGCGGCCAGGAGGCCGCCGGCATCGTGACCGTCGACAACGAGCAGTTCCGCGCGGAACGCCATCTCGGCCTCGTTGGTGACCACTTTTCCGACGCAGACACGATCGAACGGCTGAGCGGCAAGGCCGCCGTCGGCCATGTGCGTTACTCCACCACCGGCGAGACCATCCTGCGCAATGTGCAGCCGCTCTTTGCCGAACTGGATGGCGGCGGCATCGCGGTCTGCCACAACGGCAACTTCACCAATGCCCTGACGCTCCGCCATCAGCTGATCCGGGACGGCGCGATCTGTCAGTCCACCTCCGATTCCGAAGTGGTGTTGCAGCTGGTCGCCCGCTCGCGCAAGGGCAAGATCGTCGACCGGTTCATCGAGGCGATCACCCAGATGGAAGGTGCCTATTCCCTGGTGGCGCTGACCTCCAAGAAACTGATCGGCGCCCGCGACCCGCTCGGCATCCGTCCTCTGGTTCTGGGTGACCTCAACGGCGCACCGATCCTGGCCTCCGAGACATGCGCCCTCGACATCATCGGCGCCAAGTTCATACGGGAAGTCGAAAACGGCGAAGTGATCGTCTGCACCTCGACTGGGATCCAGTCCTTTTTCCCGTTCGGCAAGCAGCCGGCGCGCCCCTGCATCTTCGAATATATCTATTTCTCCCGGCCAGATTCAGTCGTCGGTGGCCGCAGCGTCTATGACGTGCGCCGGGAAATGGGCAAGCAGCTCGCCCGTGAAACCCATTTGGACGCGGATGTGATCGTGCCGGTGCCGGACAGCGGCGTGCCGGCGGCAATCGGTTATAGCCAGGAGAGCGGCGTGCCGTTTGAACTCGGCATCATCCGCAACCACTATGTCGGCCGCACCTTCATCGAGCCGACGCAGCAGATCCGCGCGCTCGGCGTGAAGATGAAACATTCCGCCAACAGGGCCCAGATCGAAGGCAAGCGCGTCGTCCTGGTCGATGACAGCCTGGTGCGCGGCACCACGTCGGTGAAAATCGTGCAGATGATCCGCGATGCCGGTGCCAAGGAAGTTCATTTCCGCCTGGCCAGCCCGCCGATCAAGTATTCCGACTATTACGGCATCGACACGCCGGTACGCGAAAAGCTGCTGGCGGCCAAATACGGCCTGGAGGAAATGCGGGCCTATATCGGTGCGGACAGCCTCGCCTTCCTGTCCGTGGACGGCATCTACCGCGCCATGGGCTTTGACGGCCGCGACAACGACAACCCGCAATTCACCGACCATTGCTTCACCGGCGACTATCCGACGCCGCTGACCGACCTGTCCGAAGACCAGGACTTCGTCAGCGCGCCGCGGCTGGTGGAAGTCGGTTAAAGCCCCACACATTTCAGTACAGACCGGCCAGCAGCGTGCCTCGCCGCCGGCCGGTCGAAGAGTTGGACAATGGAAAAAGACTTCGAAGGCCGGATCGCCCTGGTGACCGGCGCCTCCCGCGGCATTGGCTATCAGATCGCCAAACAACTTGGCGAACGCGGCGCGCATGTGATCGCCGTGGCGCGCACCGTGGGCGCCCTTGAGGATCTCGACGACGATATCAAGGCCGCCGGCGGCGAAGCCACACTGGTGCCTCTGGACCTCACCGATTTCGACGCCCTCGACCGCCTTGGCGCGGCGATCTACGAGCGCTGGAAAAAGCTCGACATCTTTGTCGGCAACGCCGGCATGCTCGGCGTGCTGTCGCCGCTCGGCCATATTTCGCCGAAGGATTTCGACAAGGTCATGGCGGTGAACGTAACGGCCAACTGGCGCCTGATCCGCTCGCTTGATCCCCTCTTGCGCCAGTCTGAGGCCGGACGCGCGCTTTTGCTGACGTCGGTCCACGCACAGACCTGCACAGCCTTCTGGGGCCTGCAGTCAATCAGCAAGGCCGCCGTTGAGGCGATGACCCGGACCTGGGCACAGGAAAGCCGGCAAACGGCAATGAAGATCAATCTGGCCGATCCCGGCCCGACCCGCACAGGCCTGCGCGCCAAGGCAATGCCGGGCGAACTGCCTGAAAACCTGCCGCAGCCAGCCGCGGTTGCCACGGAACTGCTGCCGCTGGTGAAACCGGACGTTCAGGAAAACGGCAAGCTGTTCGACCGGGTCAGCAGGGATTGGGTGTCTCTCTAAGCCGCTCTGGCGCCCGCACCAGAATTGCGCGATGGTATCCTCCGTCAATCTACGGAGGATCCTTCCATGCAACTCGGCGCGTTTTCCATCAGCCTCACTGTCAAGGACATCCAGAAATCGAAGGCCTTTTATGAAGGGCTCGGCTTTTCCGACCTGGGCGGGTCCGGCGAGGACGGCTGGGTAATCCTGAAGAACGGCGACACCGTCATCGGACTGTTCCAGGGCATGTTCGAGAAAAACATGCTCACCTTCAATCCGGGCTGGAACCAGAGCGCGGAGAACCTGGACGGGTTTCAGGATATCCGGGAGATCCAGAAGGACCTGAAGGCCAAAGGCTACCGGTTCGAGTCCGAAGCCGATGAAACAACCACCGGCCCGGCGAGCTTCATGCTGATCGACCCGGACGGAAATCCGGTTCTTGTCGACCAGCACCGGTAAGCAAACCTGCTTGGAGAGTGGTGTTACGCCGCTTCCAGCGGCGCAAAAGAACTTTCCGCGATGTCGCGCAGATCTTCATAGACCCCTGGCGCGCCGACGACGACGCGGGCGCCGTGATAAAGGGCGTGGTTGACGTCCTGCTCCATGACGATGCCACCGGCTTCCGCCGTCAGCAACATGCCGGCAAGACAGTCCCAGGCATTCATGTGCGATTCCACATAGCCGATCAGCCGGCCAGACGCCGCGTAGGCCAGCATCAGACCGCCGGAAGCATTGCGGAAAAAGACACCGCCCTTGGAGACAACGGCCCCGACGACATTGATCGCATCGGTGATCGCCGTGCGGCCGTTGAAGCCGACACCGACGGAGCCGTTGGAGAGGCTCTGGCTGTCTGAAATGCGGATCGGTTTACCGTTCAGGAAGGCACCGTGACCTGCCGACGCCTTGAAGGTTTCGCCGGCCACCGGATCATGAATGACGCCGACAATGACCTGGCCCTGGTGCACACAGGCGATGATGACGCACCATTGCGGAATGCCGGCAACGAAATTCGCGGTGCCATCAATGGGATCGGTCACCCAGGTGTAGCCGGAAGAGCCCTCTTCCATGCCGTGTTCCTCACCCAGGATGCCGTCATCCGGATAGGCCTTGGCAAGTTCCTCGCGGATCAGGGTTTCGACATTGCGGTCGGCTTCGGAGACAAGATCCTGGTGGCCCTTCTGGGTGACCGTCAGCGTGTCCAGCTTGCGGAAATACTCAAGCCCCAGCACACCCGCCTTTTCAGCAAGGGCGACGGCGAAATCAAGCCGTTCCATCGACATCAATTGTCTCCTTCAAAGAGTTAGGCACCGCGCGGTCTCACCTTAAAGGGGAAACCCGCGCGCTGGAAATCACCGGAGCGGAACTGCTCCAGCTACTGAATCTTTCGCTTTTTCTTGGGAGCATAGGGGTTCTCCCCCTTGCGATAGGACAGCCGGATCGGCGTTCCCTGAATATTAAAGGTTTCCCGCAGGGAATTGACGAGATAGCGCGTATAGCTTTCCGGCAATTGCTCCGGTCGCGAGCAGAAGGCCACGAAATGCGGCGGCCGCGTTTTGGGCTGGGTCATGTAGCGCAGCCGGACCCGGCGCCCTGCAACGGCCGGAGGCGGATGGTTCGCAGTCACCTTGTCCAGCCAGCGGTTCAGCTTGGAAGTGGAGACGCGCGCGTTCCAGGCCTCGTAGGCGTCGAAGACGCTTTCCACCAGCCGGTCGATCCCCTGGCCCTGCAGGCCCGACAGCGTGGCGATACGCACGCCGCGGATCTGGTTGAAATAGCGCTCGTTGGCGTCGCGGATCTTCTTCCAGGCGGCCTCGCGGTCCTCGATCAGGTCCCACTTGTTGATGGCGATCACGAGCGCCCTGCCCTCACGCGCGACAAGATCGATGATCTGCAGGTCCTGTTTCTCGAAGGACATGGTCGCGTCGAGCGTGATCACGACCACCTCGGCGAATTTGATCGCACGCAGCGCGTCGGCAACGGACAGCTTTTCCAGCTTTTCCTGGACCCGGGCCTTCTTGCGGATACCAGCCGTGTCGAACAGCTTGATATGCCGATCGCGCCAGGACCAGTCGACGGAGATAGAATCGCGGGTGATGCCGGCTTCCGGACCGGTGAGCATCCGGTCTTCGCCGAGCATGCGGTTGATCAGCGTGGATTTGCCGGCATTCGGACGGCCGACAATGGCAACCCGAAGCGGACGCTCCCTGGTGCCGACGGGTTCTTCGTCGTCAACGATCTCACCGTCCTCGTCGACATCGACATTGGTTACGGCTTCTTCGCGCTTGGCCTCTTCTTCCTCGGTGACCCGATCGACATGCGGCTTCAGCGCGTCATAAAGATCGGCCAGGCCTTCGCCATGTTCGGCCGAAATGGCGATCGGCTCGCCGAGACCGAGGGAGTAGGATTCATAAAGACCGCTTTCGCCGGCCCGACCTTCCGCCTTGTTGGCCAGCAGGATCACCGGACGGGTGGTCTTGCGGGCAACTTCAGCAAAATGCGCATCGAGCGGCGTAACGCCCGCACGGGCATCGATTACAAACAGCACGGCATCGGCGGTCTGGATCGCATCCTCGGTCTGGCGGCGCATACGGCCTTCCAGAGAGCTCTTGTCGGCGTCTTCAAGGCCGGCCGTATCCACGATGGTAAAGCGCAGATCGCCCAGACGGGCATCGCCTGGCCGCCGGTCGCGCGTGACACCCGGGGTGTCGTCGACCAGCGCCAGGCGTTTACCGACCAGGCGATTGAACAGGGTGGACTTGCCGACATTCGGCCGTCCGATAATGGCGACAGTAGCGCCCACAGCAGTTTCTCCTGATAGGCGGGCCTCTCTCGGGCCCGTCCTCACATCTTAGTTGAAGGCAGCGACGCCGTCATTTCCGGTGAGCACAACGACACGTCCACCGGCAACGATCGGCGTGACATAGACATCCGTATTGGTCCGCTGCGTCAACATGGTTTTTCCAGACGTCGCATCGACGATCGCGATCTGGCCATCGCTGGAAAAGGCGACCAGCGCACCATTGGCGAGGATCGGCCCGGCCCAGTTGCGACGCTTTTTCTTTTTCTCCGGCCGCGGCAAGGCGGTTGCCCAGAGGGTTTCACCGTCTTTCAGGTTCAGCGCAACCATGCGGTCGTCGAGATCGACCATGAACAGCGCGCTGCCGGAAACGACCGGCGTATGCACGGAGCCGAGATTCTGTTCCCAGCGGCGCTGGCCGGTGCGCAGGTCAACGGCCACGGTCCGTCCGGAAACTCCTGTGGCATAGACCGTGTTGCCGGCCACAACCGGGCTGGCGGATACGTCGGCAAGTCCGGACAGGGCAAGCGTCCTGAAGCCCCGGGAAACGCCGTCGATCCAGGCCGGCTCGCCGTCCTTGATGTTGATCGCCATGATCTCACCGGACGAGAACGGCACCACCACACGGTTGCCAGCAATGGCCGGGTTGGCCGCGGACAACAGTCCGGCGGTTTCCTCGATGCCGGCATAAGTCCAGGCAACGGAGCCGTCCGACTGGTTGAGCGCGTAGACTTCATTGGACTGGGACACGACGAAGACATGGCCCGCACCGGCCACGGGAGCACCGCGCGCCGGCGTGTCGATATCGACTTTCCAGATTTCGCGGCCGGAGCCGGCGTCCAGCGCCGCCACCTGGCGATAGCTGGTCGCCGCATAGACCACACCGCCGGCAACGGTCACGCCGCCGCCAGGGCCGACGTCACGTTCGCCCTCGGGGCGCAGGTTCTGGGTCCATTGCCGGCCGCCGCCGGTGGACAGGGCAACCACTTCACCGTTGGGCTTGTAAACATAGATCCGGCTGCCGTCGCTCACCGGACGCGCCGACAGGCGCAAGGCGGATGAGGTGAGGCCGCGCCCGGAAGAGCCCACTTGTGAGCGCCAGGCGCGGTTGCCCGAAACAGAGACCGCCACATTGCCCGGGTCATTAGTCAGGCCGCCGCCGGCCGTCGTCCAGGTCTGGCCTCCGGTTGCCGCTCCGACCTTCGCGGATTGCGCTTGCGCAACAGCAGCCGGATCGGCGCCGTCAAACACCGGCTGGCGCTCGCCCGGCAGGATCTTGTCACGGTTGAACGGGTTCATGTTGCCGGCGAAATCGCTGACGGAGCCGCAGCCGGTCAGCGCGAGCGACAGCGCCAGAACACCGAACAATCCACGCTTGCGGCGAGAAACGGTCACAACACTCACTGATCGGTTCCTTCACTGTCCGCCTGAACATCGCCGTTGCTGGACCGGATTAGATCCTTGAGGATGCTCACCCGGCGGGAAACGTCGCCCGGCGTTTCAGCATCTTCTTCAAGGGCGGTGATCCATTGCTGCGCGCTCGCGATTTCACCGTTTTTCCAGGCGCTTAGAGCGAGAAGTTCACGTGCAGCGGATCGGTAGGGATCGGAGGCTTCGGTGAGACGTTCGATCCGGTCCGCGACGGCTGCGTAATCTTCCTGATCCACGGCCAGATAGGCAGCCCGCAGCGCGGCGACATTGCGCACGCCTTCCAGATGAGCGCTGTCGCGCGACACCGCGTCGAAGACCGTCAGAGCAGCTTCGGTTTCGCCGGAATTGGCGAGGTCGGTAGCCCGCCGCAGCTGCGCCAGCGCCGGATAGGAGCCGATTGCGCCCTCGAGTTCTCCATAAAGGGCAGCCGCTTCCTCGTACTTGCCCTCTTCAGACAATTGGACAGCATCAAAGAATGTGTCTCCGGCGCTTTGGGATTGCTGCTCTTCCCAGTAGAGCCAGCCGCGATAGCCGCCGGTGCCAACCACGATCAGGACCGCAACGCCGATCACCCAGGGACCAAAGCGGTCCCAAAGCCGACGGTATTTTTCCTGGCGGATATCTTCATCGACTTCACGAAAAATGTCAGACATGCGTGTCCAGTTCCTGCATTCACTTCATTTGCGCGGCAAAGAGGCCGCGCATCGCCCCTTTTTGAGTGGCGCACATTATCCATTTGATCCGGCTCGGGCAATTCCCTGACCGGGCTTAAAACGGTCCTTCGTGGCGCAAGTGGGGCAATATCCGGCAAATTACGGATTTCCGGTGGTTTTTTCGCCCCAAATTCACCGTGTCAGCCGACCGGCACGCCGATCAGCCAGGCATGCAACTTCCAGACAAAGAGCCCATAGAGCGCAAGGCCGATCAGAATCACGACAACATCGGAGTATTTTCCCGGATCGCCCGCCGCGGCGGCGACTTGACCGGCGCCCGGTCCGCGCCGTTTCACCGAGATGCGGTCAGCGACCGCCCAGGCCAGAAATCCACCGAACAGAAGCACGGATGCCAGGTCGCCATTGGCGAGCAAATGCGCAAAGGCCCACAGCTTCACCGCCACCAGCATCGGATGTTTCAGGGTTTTCTTGATCCGGCTCGGCACATAGGCAGCGACGAGAAAAACAAATACCGGCACCATCAGCAGCATGGTGACATGTCGCAGCCAGAACGGCGGATCATAGACGATCGGCGGTCCGTCAAACCGGGCCAGGCCATAGCCGTAGATAATCAGGCCAAAACCGGCAAAAGAGACCAGCGTATAGAGCCCCTTATAACCATTCTCGCCCAGTTTGGAGACAAGCCCGGCGCGCGTGGCCGGCAACATGGGCAGTGTGTGTATCCCCAAAAACAGCACCAGCCCGGCAATCAACAAAGTCATGTCCGCTCTCCCTCTTTGCCCGCAAGCGGCTCGGCAATGGTCAGACACCCATCACCGCAGGCGGAACATAGGAGGCTGCCGGTGCGCCTGCAACTCCGATCAACGCAACAGTTCGGCTGCCTCAGCGGCTCCAAGGGCTTCCGGCCGGGTCGCGGGAAGTTCGACATCGACAAAACCACCGGTTTCGCCGGATTTGAGGATCGAGACCATGACATCGACAGCGTGCAGCGCCCGGTCGAGAGAGCAGCGGTAGCCGCCGCCGCTCTGCACCGCGCGGACCATGTCGGCCAGCCCCACCGCCCGGTAATTGGCGCGCTTGACACCATTGTCGTCGACATTCTCGACCCCGAAGGGGTGCGCCGCACCGTCGAAACGCCGCGTTTCGCCAGAGGCGCTCGTCAGAATCACCTCGCCGCCGAAAAAGTTCGGGTCCGGCAGAAACAGAGACCCCTTGGTTCCGTAGAGCTCCATCGGAGCATGTCCGTGCGCCCAGACGTCCCAGCTCGCGGTCAAGGTCACCGGCGCTCCGTTCTGAAACTCCAAAAGGGCATGGATTGTGGTCGGTGTCTCTACACTGATCCGCTCGCCCTTGCGCGCGCCACAGCCGATAGTCCGGGTCCGGGAGGCCGACGAGGACAGCCCCGCCACCCTCTTCACCGGACCGATGAGGTTCAACAGGCTGGCGATGTAATAGGGGCCGAGATCGAGAATCGGGCCCCCGCCCTGCTTGAAGAAGAAGTCCGGATTTGGATGCCAGTCTTCCATGCCGTGACTCATGACATGGCAAGTGCCGCCGACGATGTCGCCGACTAGGCCGCGGTCGATGACATCCCTGGCCGTCTGATGCGCACCGCCGAGAAACGTGTCCGGAGCGCAGCCGATCAGCCGCTTTTTCTTGCGCGCCAGATCGCTCAAAGCCTTGCCGTCACGCAGCGACAAAGCCAGCGGTTTTTCAGAATAGACATGTTTGCCGTGAACCAGGATCTCGTGAGAGACCATGTAATGGGCATCCGGAACGGTCAGATTGACGATGAGATCGATATCGTCCGCCAGAAGAAGGTCGTGCACCGTTTCGGCCCGCAGCCCGTATTCCCGCGCCCGGGTCTCTGCAGCCTGCCTGTTCAGATCCGCACAGGCGCGGATTTCCAGCCCGGCAAAGTTTGGTGCCAGATCGAGATAGGTTTTTGAAATCGTACCGCATCCGATGATGCCGATGCCCAACTCATCCGCCATTGGTGCCTCCACGTCGCGTGTCGACACAGCTTAGACCATTCCAGGCGCGAGGTTGTGAAATCTTGACAGACGAGGGCTGTAATCGAGGAGGGAACGCCGCGCCTACGACACACCGGCACAAGTGCGGCAGGTTCCGCGCAGCTCGATCGTGGTTCTGGACAGATGAAAACCTTCATCCCTGGTCCAGGCCCGCAGCGCCTCTATGGCCTTGTCCGGTGTGAATTCGCTGACCAGGCCGCATTTTTCGCAGATCGCAAACGCAGCCGTGCCATGGCCGGAACAGCCCTTGTGACTGCAGGCGACAAAGGCATTGAGGCTTTCCAGGCGATGCACCAGCCCGTATTCGACAAGCTTGTCGAGCGCCCGGTAGACCTGCAGAGGCGCCCGGAAACCGCTGTCCCGCAACAGGTCGAGGATCGCGTAGGCGGTCAAGGGGCCGCCCGCGCCCGACAGCGATCCGAACACCAGTTTCTGGTTCTTTGTCAGCGTGGGATGAGCCTCGGCGGTCACGAACGGTCTCCTTGTGTCGGCGCCAACATCCTTCTCACGATTTGGACCCCGGGAACAAGGCTGAGAAGGAACAGTGCCATGGCCGCGACCACGATCGATGGGCCGGACGGCGTGTCGTAATGAAGGGAGGCGTACAATCCGCCGGCAACCGCGGCAGCGCCGGCAAGCGCGGCAATCACCGCCATCTGTTCCGGGGAACTGGACAGACGCCGCGCGGCGGCGGCCGGAATGATCAACAGGGCCGTGATCAGCAGCGCACCGATGACCTTGAGAGAGATGGCGATCACGATGGCGGTGAGCAGAATGAACACCAACTCCGTCCGCTCCGGCCGGAGACCTTCGCTTGCCGCGAGATCCGGGCTGACCGTCGCGGCGAACAAGCGCCGCCAGATCAGCACCAGAAGCGCCAGCACCACCGCACCGCCCATATAGATCAGGGCGATGTCCAGCCGCGTTACAGAGAGGATATCGCCGAAGAGCAGGCCGAGCAGATCGATGCGCACCCATGTCATGAACGCCAGGCAGACCAATCCGAGTGCCAGCGCGGAATGCGACAGCAGCCCCAGAATCGCATCGGACGACAGAGTGTCTCGACGGCGCAGCAGGATCAGCAAGGCGGCAAGGATAACCGACACCCCGCCGACCGCGACCATGGTGTTGACGTTCAGGAGAAGCGACAAGGCGACCCCCAACAGGGCCGCGTGGGACAGGGTATCGCCGAAATAGGCCATGCGACGCCAGACGATGAAACAGCCGAGCGGGCCGGCCACCAGGGCAACTCCGATGCCGGCGATCATCGCACGCGTGAAGAAATCATCCAGCATCGCGCAGCCCGCCCGTTTCCGGCGTCTTCTGGTGACCATGCTCGTGGTGTTCCCCGGCGCAGTCCCCGCAAATGGAGCCATCCGCGTGGCGCACCATGCCGTCCGGCAAATGCACATGGTCGTGATGATGCTCATAGACGGCAAGCGCGGCGTTGCCGCGCGTGCCGAACAAAGCATGGTAACTGTCATTCTGGCTGAGCTCGGACGGGGTGCCGCGACAACACACATGGCCATTCAGACAGATCACCTGGTCGGCCTGGGCCATGACCACATGAAGGTCGTGCGAGATCATCAGGATGCCGCAGCCGAGCGTGCCGCGGATATCGCTGATGAGATCGTAAATCGCAATCTCTCCGGAATAGTCCACGCCCTGCACGGGCTCGTCGAGCACCAGCAGGTCGGGATGGCGTGCAATCGCCCGCGCCAGCATGACCCGCTGAAGCTCTCCCCCGGACAGGGACCGCATCTCGGCACGCAACAGCCGCTCGGCCCCGGTTTTTGCCAGGGCTTCCCGGCAGGCCGCCTCGGACAAAGGATTTGTCAGACGCAGGAACCTGGCGACGGTGAGTGGCAGGGTCCAGTCGATGGCCAACTTCTGCGGCACATATCCGACTTTCAGGCCGGGCCGCCGGTCGGCGCGGCCTTCGGTCGGCTTCAATATGCCGAGCGCCAGCTTTGCCGTGGTGGACTTGCCGGAGCCGTTTGGGCCGATCAACGTGACGATCTCGCCGGGCCTGACCGTCAGATCGACACCCCGCACAAGCCACTGGCTGCCTTTTCGAATGCCAGCGCGGTTCAACTGGACCAGTCCGGTTTCCGGATGTTGCATGATGGTGAAAGCCTGCTCAGCACAATGGGCGCGATCGGATCGCGTAACATTATTACACATTTATCCATCAAGTGCTTGGCTTGCAACCGTCCAGCCGGTAATCCACACTGGCCGAACGATTGGAATGCACTGCAACAATGCGGTGGGAACACGGGACCTTGAAATGATTTTTCCTTGTATCTTGTCCGGTGGGGTGGGGTCGCGCCTTTGGCCCCTGTCGCGAACCGACCGGCCCAAGCAATTTCTTCCATTGTTCGGTGGCGAAAGCCTGTTTCAGAAAACCTGCAAGCGGATCAATCGTGAAGGGTTCTCCAAACCGATCGTGATCGGCAGCAACAACCATCGTTTTCTGGTTGGCGAGCAGCTTGCCGAGCTTGGCCTGGAAGCCGGATCGATTCTTCTCGAACCCGTCGGCCGCAATACCGCCCCCCCTGCCCTGATGGCCGCGATGATCGCGGCGGAAGAAGATCCTGACGCCCTGGTCCTGCTTCTGCCTTCCGATCACCTGATCGGTAAGGAAGACGTCTTTATCGACACGGTCCGCCTGGCCGAGGACGCTGCCCGAAGCGGACAGATCGTCACCTTTGGTATTCAGCCGACGGAGCCCAATACAGGGTATGGCTATATTCGCGTCGCGCCCGGGAGCGGCGCGGTCAGGCCGGTGGAGGCATTTGTCGAGAAGCCGGACCAGGCCAAGGCCGAGGCCTTCTTGGAGGATGGCGGTTACGTCTGGAATGCCGGCATTTTTCTTTATGCGGCCAAATCGATGATCGAGGCGTTCCAGCAGCTACAGCCCGACCTCTACAAGGATATCGTCGAGGTTATGAAAACCCGTCACGGCGATCTGGATTTCACACGTCTTGATGAGGAAGCCTTCGCCGGACTGGACAATATCTCCATCGACTATGCCATCATGGAAAAGGCTGAGAATGTCGCCTGCGCCCCGGTGGCTCCTGACTGGGACGATCTCGGATCCTGGTCGGCCATCTGGTCGGTTCTGGACAAAGACGAGAACGGCAACAGCGCGCTTGGCGATGCCCGTTTCCTGAACAGTTCCGACAGTCTCGCCTATGTCGAACGGGGTATGGTGTCCGTGATCGGCCTGAAAGATGTCATGGTGATCGCGACCACGGACAGCGTTCTGGTTGCTCACAAGGACAGCGCCCAGGACGTCAAGACGGTTGTCGAGCAGTTGAAGGCCGAAGGCCGCGACGAGGTCGACCGGCACCCGCGCATCTACAAGCCATGGGGCTATACCGAGCGGATCAATTCAGGCGACCGGTTTGCGGTTCAGTCGATGTTGATCAAGCCCGGCAAGCGGCTCAGCCTCCAGAGCCATCTTCATCGGGCGGAGCATTGGGTCGTGGTCTCCGGCACGCTCGAAATCACCATCAATGGTCAGACATCGCTGTTGAGCGAAAACCAGTCCGCCTATGTGCCGCTCGGCGCGCAACACACCTTGCACAATCCGGGGAAAATCCCGGTGCGCATGATCGAGGTTCAGTCCGGCACTTATCTTGCCGAAGACGACATTCTCCGGCATTCAGAACCATCACAAAAATCATAAAACTCCGACACTTTCTGTGACGCGTCTTGCCTTGCCCGATGAAATCCGGCAAGACTTGCTCGCGATCCTGGCCAATGTGTCCGCGGGGGTCAGGGAAAGTGGCGGTCTGGGAGGAACCATGCATCACGTTTATATCTGCGACTACGTGCGCACGCCGATCGGCCGCTACGGCGGCAAGCTGTCCTCAGTCAGGACCGACAATCTCGGTGCCATTCCGATCGGCGCGTTGATGGAACGCAATGTGGACGTGGACTGGACCGCCGTCGACGACGTTTTTTACGGCTGTGCCAACCAGGCCGGTGAAGACAACCGCAATGTCGCCCGCATGTCGTCGCTGCTTGCAGGCCTGCCGGACACGGTGCCCGGTCTGACGCTCAATCGCTTGTGCGGATCCGGCATGGATGCCGTGATTACAGCCGCCCGCGCGGTCAAGAGCGGTGAAATCGAGCTGGCGATTGCCGGCGGCGTGGAAAGCATGTCGCGCGCGCCGCTGGTGATGCCCAAGGCCGACACCGCCTTTTCCCGCAAGGCGGAAATTTTCGACACCACGATCGGCTGGCGCTTCGTCAATCCGCTCCTGAAAAACCAGTACGGCATCGATTCCATGCCCGAGACGGCTGAGAATGTGGCCGAGGACTTCTCGATTTCCAGGCCCGATCAGGATGCCTTTGCGTTGCGCAGCCAGCAACGCGCCGTGGCGGCTCAGGAAAGTGGCCGGTTTGCCGAAGAAATCGTTCCCGTGATGATCCCGCAGCGCAAGGGAGATCCGGTCCTGGTCGACATGGACGAACATCCGCGTGCCGGCACGACGCTTGAGCAACTCGCTGGGCTGAAGGCGCCGTTCCGGGAAAACGGTTCCGTCACCGCCGGCAATGCCTCGGGCGTGAATGATGGCGCAGCGGCTCTGCTGATTGCGTCCGAGACCGCCGTGGAAAAACACAATCTGACACCGATCGCCCGCATTATTGGCGGCGCGACAGCCGGCGTGCCGCCGCGCATCATGGGCATTGGCCCCGCCCCCGCGACCCGGAAACTCTGTGCCCAATATGGCCTTGCCCTGTCGGAATTCGACGTGATCGAACTGAACGAAGCCTTTGCGGCCCAGGGAATTGCTGTGCTGCGCGATCTGGGCCTGCCGGAGGATGGCGATTTCGTCAATCCGAATGGCGGTGCCATCGCGCTCGGTCATCCCCTGGGCATGTCCGGGGCCCGGATCACCGGTTCGGCGGCGCTTGAACTGAAAAAACGTGGCGGCAAGCTGGCTCTGGCGACCATGTGCATCGGCGTCGGCCAAGGCATCGCCATCGCGCTGGCAGCCGTCTGAGCGATCAGATCCGGGGAAGATGTTGAGGCCTGGATGTCAGGCCCTCACTACTCTCGGACTGCACGTCGGTGACGACAACCTTATGAACGAGGAGGGTTTGCGCCTCGCTCACGGCTTTTGCGCTTTTGCGCCGATTGAGGTCTTTTTCGACCGCATCGAGTTTCTCCGCCAGCCGCTCAAACAGCAGAGTCGGCATTCGCATAGTCGCAACAAACAGCGACACCGCCTCGTCGGTCGTGTCCTTCAAGCTCAGCTCACTGACCTCTTGATAGGCCCCCTGGGCAAGCGCGTTCAGTTCGGCCGCATCTTCAACCAGCGGCCGCAACTGACGCAGCGTCTCCACCGGGTTGTTGGCGACCCATACTGCCGCCAGAACCGAAACCAAAGCAAATACATAGACATGCAAGTTTCTAACAAAATATCTCATTGCAACCCCAAGATTTGGTTAACAAATAATTAACCCGCTCTTGGTCGTACAGGATCGGCGTTTTGCCCGCAACCGGGGCAACGTGCTCTGATAGGTTTTATTCTAGGTTGTGGTTAACGTGTGCAGGGAGGCAACGCGTCAGGGTCTCAGCGCTAAAACCTGGTTGTGGACCACCCCTCACCGGTTCCGTAAGCGTGATCGTTAAAATTGCCGGTCCGTAAAATTTTACAGGACGTGTTACCGGGAGATTAGAGCCTATGAGTGTACAAGCCGACATCGCAAACGGAGGCCGTCATGATGAAAAGGACAGAAGAGATGAAGCTCTCGTCCGCCGGATTGTTGCTTCTGCTCACGGCCGCGGCCATGACCCTCTTTGCGGATTTTGGCCCCAAATCAAACGGCTTCGCGCGTGCGCCCTCGCACCTTCAGCACAGCTTGAAGTGAAGTAAATAACAGCCCTCACGCACGGCAGATTCAGCGGTGCAGGCCGCGTCGGACTTGTGCCGGTGCCGTCACCGGAATGGGCCTCAGGTTCCGCACCAACCGGATCGGGCGGCGCTTGCCTGAACCGCCACCCTGACCGCCGGTTTCTCCCAGAAGCATGATTGCCGACCCGATCACGACCGATCCGAGCGTAATGACCAGAGCAAAAGCCAGCATGACGACGGGCAGAACCGGATTGTCCGCGGCCAATACGAGATCCCTGAGATTGCCGATATTGGCGGCGAAAATGCCTCCGAGGACCAGGCCCGCAATGCCGATCCCCGCAAGCCCGTTGATCGCCAGCAAGCGGAACAGAGGATCCTTGGGCAAGGCGATGCGCATAGGCACCTTTCTGGGTCCGGTCATCCTGAGAACTCCATGCTTCGCCAGCAAACTGTCATGAAAAGAGCTTAGAACCGTTTCGCGGCAGCCAACAAGCTGTCAATTAAACGAGGGGCTTGCACCGGTTTCCAGGCTCAGAATTTGTTCATCATTCCAAAAATTTTGTGCGACGCACCCTTGATCAATAGCGGAACAATATATATTTGTTCGATATATCGATCCATTACATGACACTTCTGACAATACAGCGACGCCTGCTCAAGCCGGCAGGCTGGTTCTTGGAAGCCTGTCACGCCGGGGGGACGCTTCCGGTTCGGAGCCTTAGATGAGTGTACGCAGCCTCTGCCTTGCGATCCTGTCCTTCGGAGATGCCACCGGATATGAAATCCGGAAGGAATCCACCGAGGGCCGCTTCAGCTATTTCGAAGATGCCAGCTTCGGCTCTATCTATCCGGCGCTGGCCCGCCTGGAAGCCGAAGGCATGGTCACCGTGCGCGAAGAACCGCAAGCCGGCAAACCTGCCCGCAAAGTGTATTCCATCACCGAGGCCGGCCGCACCGAGTTCATCAATTCGCTGTGCGAGCCCCAGGCTGCCGACACGTTCAAATCCCCGTTTCTGCTGATTGCCCTCAACGCTGCCCAGCTGCCTCCCGGCGTCATCCGGCGGGCCCTGGAGCGGCGCAAGGCCCAGGTGCAGGAGGAACTGCGCCTTCTGACCAGCTGCGAGGAGGGACAGGAATGTTCGCATCCCGGATCAAGCTGGACCCGGGATTACGGCTTAGCCTGCATGAACTTTACCCTCGCCTATCTGGAAGAGCACGGCGATGCCCTGATCAAGATTGCCGAAGACGCGGCCCGCCCCCTCCCGGCGGCCGCCGAGTAGGCCTGACGTTTTTTGGAGTTTGAAAGAATGCGAGTGAAATTTTCCTATCTTCTGGCCGCGAGCGTGACCGTCGGCATCGGTCTTTGGATGGCCAACGGCACCACCGTGATCGGCGGCGTCGGCGATGGCGAGAATGCGGTGCCGGCACCGGCGGAGCGGACCGCGCAGGCCTCGGACAGCACCTTCCGGGTCAAGGTCGAGCGTCTGGTCGCCCAGGACCGTCAGGCCATTCTTGAAATTCGTGGACGGACCGAGGCCGAAGCAAAGGTCGCCGTTCGCTCTGAAACCAGCGATGATGTTGTCGAGCGTCCGGCTCGCGAAGGCGCGCGGGTTTCGGCCGGGGATGTTCTGTGTGTCCTCGACAAGGGCACGCGGGAAGCCAACGTTCTGGAAGCAAAGGCTGCGCTTGCACAGGCGGAACTGGATCATGCGGCAGCCTCACAGCTCGCCACCAAGGGCTATACCGCACAGACGCGCGCTGCCGCCACCCAGGCACAGCTTGACGCCGCGAAGGCCCGCCTGAAGGAAGCCGAGCTGGAAATCGAACACACGGTGATCCGCTCCCCGATCGACGGCGTGATCGAAAGCCCGATGGCCGATATCGGCGCGCAGCTCAACAGCGGAGGCATCTGCGCGACCGTGGTCAATTCCGACCCGATGATCGCGATCGGCCAGGTCTCCGAACTCAATGTCGGCCAGATCTCGCGGGACATGCCGGCCGAGGTCGACCTGGTCACCGGCGAAACCATGCAGGGCACGGTCCGTTACATTTCGCCCTCCGCCGATCCGGACACACGGACGTTTCGTATCGAGGTCGAATTGCCCAACCCGGACGGCAAGGCCCGTGACGGCGTGACCGCCGTCACCCGGCTGGCCCTTCCCGTTGAGAAGGCACACAAGATCTCGCCGGCTGTGCTGACCTTGAATGACGCCGGTCAGGTTGGCGTGCGCGCGGTCGGGGACGACAGCAAGAGTGTGTTTTACCCTGTGAAGGTGCTGGGCGGCGAGCAGGACGGTCTGTGGATTTCGGGCCTGCCGGAAACCGTCTCCGTCATTGTCGTCGGCCAGGAATATGTCGGCGACGGCGAAATTGTAGAACCAGTTTTTGAGACCGCAGAGGTCACCCAATGATAGACATGCTTGAAGGCGTCCTCCGGCGCCCCAAAACGGTTTTCGTGCTGATGCTGGCGCTGCTTGTCGCCGGTGTGTTCAGCTATATCAGCATTCCCAAGGAAGACAGCCCGGACATCGACGTTCCGGTGTTCTACGTGTCGATTGCCCAGCAGGGCATTTCGCCGGAGGACGCCGAACGCCTGCTGATCCGTCCCATGGAAACCGAGTTGCGCGGCCTTGACGGCCTGAAGGAAATCACAGCAATCGCGTCGGAAGGCCATGCCGGCATCGTTCTTGAGTTCGATATTTCCTTCGACAAAGACGAAGCCATGGCGGATGTGCGCGACAAGGTCGATTCCGCCAAGGGCAAGCTTCCGGCGGACGCTGAAGAGCCGACGATCTCCGAAACCAACTTCGCCCTGGTGCCAACGATCACGATTGCCCTGTCGGGCAATGTGCCCGAGCGGACCTTGTACCAGCATGCACGCCGCCTGAAGGACCAGGTCGAGGCAATCGACACCGTGCGTTCGGCGGACCTGAAAGGTCACCGCGAAGAGGTTCTGGAAGTCCTGATCGACTCCCAGAAGCTGGAGTCCTACGCGATCACCCAGCAGGAACTGCTGACCTCGCTGTCGAACAACAACCAGCTCGTGCCCGCAGGCTTCATCGACGGCGGTCAGGGCCGGTTCAACGTCAAGGTGCCCGGCCTGATCGAGACCGCGCTCGACGTCTATTCCCTGCCGATCAAGCAGTCCGGCGAAGGTGTCGTTACGCTGAGCGATGTCGCCGAGATCCGGCGGACCTTCAAGGACGCCAGTTCCTATACGCGCGTGAACGGCAATCCGGCCATCGCGCTGGACGTGACCAAGCGGATCGGCACCAACATCATCGAAAACAACCTGGCGATCCGGGCCGTTGTCGATGAAGCCACCAAGGATTGGCCGGAGACGATCAAGGTCGACTACATGATCGACATGTCGTCGAACATCTTCGAGGTTCTCGGCTCACTGCAATCCTCGATCATGACCGCCATCTTCCTGGTGATGATCCTGGTCCTGGCGGCGCTCGGCCTGCGCTCCGCGCTGCTGGTCGGTCTCGCAATTCCGACCTCCTTCATGGTCGGCTTCCTGATCCTGTCGGGTCTTGGCTACACCGTGAACATCATGGTGATGTTCGGCCTCGTGCTGACCGTCGGCATGCTCGTCGACGGTGCCATCGTTATGGTCGAATATGCCGACCGCAAGGTCCATGACGGCATGGAGGAACGGGAGGCCTATATCCGGGCCGCGCGGCTGATGTTCTGGCCGATTGTCTCGTCCACGGCGACGACCCTGGTGGCCTTCCTGCCGATGCTGTTGTGGCCCGGCGTTGCCGGCGAGTTCATGAGCTACCTGCCGATCATGGTGATCATCGTCCTGACGGCGGCACTCTTGACCGCGATGGTGTTCCTGCCGGTCACCGGCTACATCTTCGCGACCATCACGCACTTCATGGAGCGCAATGCTGCAGGTGTGCTGGCTGTCGTCTTCGGCTTGGTGTTTGCGGGATCCGCGGCGGAATTCGTCCTGATGGCCTTCGGCTTGTCTCTCGAGCCCGAGGCGATGGTTGCCACAGTTTCGATTCTCGCTCTCGTTTGCGTGGCGACGTTCTTCGTCGTTTCGATCGCATCCTACGCCGTGCTGCGTCCGTTCGTGCGCTGGCGCCGGGAACGGGCCGCGCTCGAAGCCGAGGCGGAAGAAGGCCAGCCTGAAAAGACCTACCGCCCGGTGACCTTCGTCTCGCTGGCGTTCGAGATGGTCGCCGTCGGGTTTGCGCTCGCTTTCGGATACTTCCTGGCGACGAACAAGCCAGGTGTCATCACGGGTCCTGTTGAGTCGATCCTGACCTTCCTGGCCGGGCTTTCGCAGCCGCTTGAAGTCCTGTCTCATTCGATCGCGCTGGAGACTGCCTTCTATTTGGTCGTCTGCGGGCTCACCCTGGCGGCCATCTGGGCGGCCTACCGGATGATGTCGCCTGCGGTGCACCTGCTGGAAGGACTGTTTGACGGCGCACGCCTCAGACTGGGATTCGGCAGCCGGACCTCGTCCGCTGACAACGGCAAGCCTTCAGACCTTCAGTTCGACACCGGCACCGTGAAGGGTTTCACGGGTCTTTATGTACGACATCTCAAACTGCTGGCCGGCAACCCCATCGGCAATATCCTGACGCTGGTATTTGTTCTGGGCAGCTGCTTTGCGATCTTCGCGGCGTTTTCGTCGAATCCGACCGGGGTCGAGTTCTTCGTCGACGAGGAACCGGATCAGGCGGTTGTCCTGGTGTCCGCGCGCGGCAACATGTCCGCGGCGGAGTCTCTGGAGATCGTTAAGCAGGTGGAAGCCGAAGTGCTTCAGACCGCAGGCATCCAGAATGTCATCACCTCCGCCTTCCCGCCGGGTGGCGGCAGCGGCCCGAACTTCATCGGCGGCGTGCAGGACAAGCCGGATGACGTGGTCGGTGAAATGACCCTGGAACTGGCTAAATACTGCTGCCGCCGGAAGGCCAACGAGATCTTTGCCGAGATCCTCGACCGGACCGCCGACATTCCTGGCATCAAGGTCGAAACCCGCAAGATCGAGGGCGGGCCTCCGACCGGCAAGGACATCCAGCTGGAAGTCAAGTCGACGGACTACGACACCATGGTGGCGCAGGTCGCGCGAATCCGCTCACATCTTGACCAGATGGAGCATCTTCAGAACCAGGAGGACGGCCGTCCCCTTCCCGGCATCGAATGGCAGATCACCATCGACCGCGAACAGGCGGGCCGCTACCAGGCCGGTATCGGTTCGGTCGGCAACATGGTCCAGCTGGTCACCAACGGTGTACTGATCGGCAAGTACCGCCCGACCGATTCCGAGGACGAAGTCGACATCCGTGTCCGGCTTCCGGCCGACGAGCGCACGCTCGACCGGTTCGACCAGCTGCGTCTTCAGACGGCGCTCGGCCTGGTGCCTATTGCCAATTTCATCGACCGGGCGCCGGAGCAGAAAGTGTCTTCGATCGTGCGCCGCGACGGGCTCTATTCGATGATGCTGAAGGCCGGTGTCGACAAGGAAGCATTGGACGCTGACGGCAATCCGGTGACGGTGGACGCCAAGGTCAAGGAGCTGAGCGCCTGGCTGGACACGCAGACCTTCCCGGACAACGTGTTCCTGCAGTTCCGCGGCGCGGATGAGGACCAGAAGGAATCGGGCGAGTTCCTGATGAAGGCGATGATCGCGTCGCTGTTTCTTATGTTCCTGATCCTGCTGACCCAGTTCAACTCGTTCTATCAGACCTTCCTGACCCTCTCGACGGTGATCATGTCGGTCATGGGTGTGCTTCTGGGCATGCTGCTGACGGGACAGAAATTCTCGATCATCATGACCGGCACGGGCGTCGTGGCGCTTGCGGGTATCGTCGTGAACAACGCCATCGTTCTGATCGATACCTACAACAGGTTCCGGGAAGACGGGTTCGAGCCGCTGGACGCGATACTGAAGACCTCCGGACAGCGGCTTCGTCCGATCCTGCTGACCACGATCACGACGATCGTCGGCCTGATCCCGATGGCAACCGCCGTCAACCTGGACTTCTTCAGCCAGACGATCGCGGTCGGCGGCATCACAGCCATCTGGTGGATCCAGCTGTCCACGGCGGTGATCGCAGGCCTGGCCTTCTCGACGATCCTGACCCTGATCATGATCCCGGTCATGATCGCGCTGCCCAGCACCTGGGTGAAGTCGGTCATGGCGATCTGGGTCTGGAACAAGAACCGGCACCAGCCGGCCGTGAACACGGCGCCGGAAACCGGAACCGTGGAGCCGGACGCCGACCAGGACGTCGAGTGGACGGATCCGCAACAGGAACAGGAGCGCCCGGCGGCCAAGGTGGTAGCGATGCCCAAGCCGTCCGTTCCGAAAGTCCCCCCGCAGGAGGAACTTCCGCACGCCGCGGAATGAGTTTCAGCTCCTCCAACAAGAGGCCGCCGTTTTCGGCGGCCTTTTTGTTTGTTCGCTGGATAGATGACCATACACCGGATTTAATTTGGCCCGGCACACGGCACCGAGTCATCCCGGCCTTGAGCCGGGACCCAATCCACGTCTCAACGGACTTGATCTGCGGTAAAGGGTCAAACCTCTCCGAGACGCGCAGCCTCTTTCGCCAGCTCTGGAAACGAGTGGGTCCCCGATCGCGCTTCGCTTGTCGGGGATGACACGACGTGTATGACGCGCCTCATCGCCACTCCCAACAGGATCACGTCATCCGCCTGCCTTGCCTCGCCGGGTGAACATTTGTTTTGCATCCCCCTTGCCACGCTGCGCCAAAGCTCATATAGTTGCATTCTACAACTAAATGAGTTTCACCATGACAACACCCTCCCCCACCCTTGTCCATGAAATCCGCGCCGCGTCCCGCCAGATGGTCCGGGAATTCGGTTTTCTGGACAAGACGATCGCCGGCACGGACCTCTCCGGTTCAGGCGTCCACGCCATCATGGAAATCGGCCTCCATCCGGGCATCACCGCCAAGGACCTGTCGGCAAAACTCAAGCTGGAGAAGTCGACCATCAGCCGCCTGCTCAAGTCGCTGGAGGCCCGGAACGAGATCCTGCAAACCCGCCTGGAGGCGGACGGTCGCAGCTTCGGTCTGAGCCTGACCGAGACCGGCCGGGAAACGTTCGCCAAGATCGACAAGTTCGGCAACGATCAGGCCCTGGGGGCGCTTTCCAGGATCGGCGGTGCGCGCGCCGAGACAATTGCAAGCTCGATGACCGCCTACGCGGAAGCCCTTTCAACACCCACGGACGACATCAGGGTGCCTGCACCGGACTTCACGATAGTCGAGGGCTACCAGACCGGCATGATCGGCGACATCGCCGCCATGCACGGGCGCACCCATGGGCATATTGTCGGCATGGGGCCGACCTTTGAAAGTGTCGTCGCCAAGGCGATGGCCGAGTTCATGCCAAGGGTCGGCAACCCGGTCAACAACAGCTGGAGCGTTGTCGAAAGTGATGAAGTGATCGGGTCTATCACGATCGACGGAGAGGACCTCGGCGGCAAGATTGCCCATTTGCGCTGGTTTATTCTCTCGGAACGGCTGCGCGGCAAGGGCCTTGGCAAGGTGCTTCTGGCCAAGGCCCTGGAGCATTGCGACCGGCACGGCTTCGACGAGATCCACTTATGGACCCTGAAGGGCCTGGAAGCCGCCCGCGCGCTTTACGAGAAAAACGGTTTTGTGCTGGCCGACGAATATGTCGGCGACCAGTGGGGCAAAGCGGTCACGGAACAGATGTTCATCCGCAAACGGCCAGCATGATCCGGGGTCGGAGTTTCGCTCCCGCGTGGCTCCTTCCCATATTGTCATGCCGGCCGAAGCGCAGCGGAGAGCCGGGACCCACGAGTCCCGGGCACCGGCCGCATGCAAACAGCCTGCTGTGTAGGCTCCTGGGTCCCCGCTTTTGCGGAGATGGCAACGGGTTATCGGGGCTTGTTACCCCTTCGTGACCGAATTGCCGCCGTCGCACAGCATGGCGGAGCCGGTGACGAAGGAGCCCGCATCAGACAGCAGAAATTCGGCGGCCCGGGCGATCTCGTCCGGCTCCGCCATGCGCTTCAGGGCATGGATCCCCGCCACATATTCGTGAAAGGCCGGATCGTCGCCCGCCATTTCGGTCTTGGTTCCCCCAGGAAGCAGCGCATTGACGCGGATGTTTTCCGGTCCGTGTTCCACGGCCAGAACCTGGGTCAACCCGATCAGGCCGGCCTTTGCGGCCGCATAGGCCGCCATTCCCGGAAATCCGATCGTGTGGCCGACAAAGGACGAGGTGAACACGATGGAGCCGCCGCCGCGGGCGCGCATCGCGGGAATCTGGTATTTCGCCGCCAGAAAGGCACTGTCGAGATTGGTGGCGATCACATGGTGCCAGGTGTCCAGGCTCATCTCGGGAACCTGCCCCATATCGCCCAGTGTGCCGGCATTGTTGAAAGCACCGTCCAGACCGCCAAAGGCATCGAGCGTCGCCTTGACCGAGGCTTCCGAAAAACTCTTGTCAGTGACATCGCCGACAAAGAGCGCGACCCGGTTCGAAGCGTTGGGCAGCGACGCCCGGACCTCTTCCAGCCGGTCCTCGCGGCGGGCAGCGAGCATCAGATTGGCGCCTGCCTCGGCGAGCAAACGCGCGGCAGCGGCGCCGATGCCACTGCTGGCACCGGTGATCAGTATGGTTTTTCCATGCAACATAGTCCGTCTCCTCAATTTGTTGAGGAGATCTAATTGAACCAGAAAACCGCCTTCAGAAACCCGATTTGCGAGACCCCGTCCGGCCCTTGCTAACCACCGTGGTCCTTGTCACGGTCGGCCAGATCGTCGAGATCGGTGTCGCATTCATCGCCGTCATCGTCGATTGCCATGCCGGCGTCCGCCAGCACCAGTTTGCGGTGTGCCCGCCAGGAGAACGGGATCGTCAGGAGATAGAGAACGGCGCCGCCCGCAAGCATGCGGAACGGATAGCTGACGGTCAGAGCGACAATCAGAACGGCAAAGACAAACAGTGGCAGCACAAGGTCGCGGCGGACCCTTGTGCCCAGGGTCTTGCCGGAAAAGGTCGGCAACCGGCTGATCAGCAAGTACGCAATGGCAATGGTATAGGCGGCGACAAACGCCTCATCCGCGAACCAGTGCGGAAACAGGCCGAGAAAATCCAGATAGAGCGGCAGGAGCACTGTCAGGGCGCCCGCCGGTGCAGGCACGCCTGTGAAGAAGCGGGACGCCCAGGCCGGCTTGTTCGGATCGTCCAGGGCGACATTGAAGCGCGCCAGACGCAGAGCCGCCGAAATGGAAAAGATCAGAGCCGCGATCCAGCCGAGATTACCGGCGTCCTTGAGGATCCAGAGATAGAGCATCAGGGCGGGCGTGACGCCGAAATTGACAAAATCCGAGAGCGAATCCAGTTCCGCGCCGAAACGGGACGTGCCCTTCATCATGCGGGCGACCCGGCCGTCCAGTCCATCCAGGACGGCGGCGACCAGCACCGCGCCGACCGCGAACTCCCAGCGTCCCTCGAAGGCCATGCGTACGGCGGTCAGGCCGGAACACAGCGCCAGCAGGGTTACCATGTTCGGGATGATCAGGCGCAGCGGCACCCGCCGGAACCGCGGCGGCTGGTTTTTCTTTTCGAGGTTCGGGTCGGGCGACTGGGTCACGGCTGTCTCAGCTCACGCGGGTCAGGGTCTGTGCCGGGCCTTGCGGCTGCGACAGGTCGGCCAGCACGGTTTCACCGGCAATCATGGTCTGGCCGAGCGCTACCTTCGGCTGCGTGCCGGCCGGGAAATAGACGTCGAGCCGCGACCCGAACCGGATCAGGCCGAACCGCTCACCGGCGGAAAGGCTCTCCCCTTCCCGGACGAAACAGACGATCCGGCGCGCGACTAGACCGGCAATCTGAACGACGCCGATCTGCGAGTCCCCCGCCTCGATCACCAGACCGTTGCGTTCGTTCTGCTCGCTGGCCTTGTCGAGTTCGGCATTCAGGAATTCCCCGGCCCGATAGGCAACCCGGAGGATCTTGCCGCCGATTGGCGCCCGGTTCACATGGCAGTTGAAAACGTTCATGAAAATCGACACCCGCATCAAGGGTTCGGTGCCGAGCTCCAGTTCCGCGGGCGGACGCGCGAGGCCGACCAGGCTGACGACCCCGTCGGCCGGAGACACGACAAGACCGTCACCGACAGGGGTGACCCTTTGCGGATCGCGGAAGAAATAACACACCCAGCCGGTGAGCAGGAGACCGATCCAGAACAGTGGGCTGATGAAATACCCGATCACCAGGGTCGCCACCAGGGCGATAGCAATGAACGGCCAGCCTTCCCGGTGGATCGGGACCATGGCCTTGGTGACGGAATCAACTATCGACATACTTCTATCCGGTTCCAGAACAGGTGGCTCCGGCACAGCGGCCGGGCGTTGGCTCTTCCTACTAGGCGACGCCGCCGCCCGAACTGCACCTGTTGCGCTTGTTGTTGTGTTCGCTTCTAGAGGCTTTTTCCCGCCAAGAGAACCGGTTTTCGCGGAAAATCACGCGGGTCAACGCGGCCTTTCCCCCAACTTTGCCGCCTCCGGCGCCCTGTAGTCCGTATCCCAATAGGGTGGACGGCCATATTTGGAGATCAGGAAATCGACAAAGGCGGTCACCTTGGGCGGCACGAACTGGCTTGGCGGATAGACCGCCCAGATCCCACCGGTCCTGGCAATCTTGTAGTCCTCCATCACCGCCACGAGCCGGCCATCGCGCAGATCCTCCCAGACATGGGCCAGCGATTTGAGGCTGAGGCCAAGGCCGTAGATCGCAGCATCATAGGTCAGGTCGCCACTGTCGCCCTTGATGACCGGGTTCTGGACCTCATAGGCAACCTCGCCTTCCGGACCGGTAAAATACCAGACCGGAACGGATGCCATGGCGATACAATCGTGATTGGCCAGATCTTCAGGTGTCTTCGGTATGCCTTTGCGCGCAATGTAATCCGGCGACGCGCACAAGGCGCGCGGATTGCCCCCCAGCCGCCGTGACAGCAAAGTGGAATCGGCGAGCGGCGCGCCACGGATCGCCATGTCATAGCCGTCCTCGATGACATTCACGATCGTATCGGAGACTTCAATCTCGATCTGGATATCCGGATAGAGCGATCTGAATTCGACAAGATGCGGCAGCACATGCTTGCGGCCAAAGAAGGTATTGCAGGAAATCCGCAGGGAGCCGCGCGGTGCCTCGGTGGACGCTTCCAGAATCGATCTGGCCTGACCGATCTCGTCGATCGCCGCCCGGGCGTGCTGCAGCAGGACCCGGCCGGCTTCCGTCAAGGCGGTGCGCCGGGTGGTGCGCGCGAACAGCTGCGCGCCGAAGGTCTTTTCCAGACTGCTCAGGCGCGTGCTCGCCGCCGACGGCGACAGGCCGATTTCCCGGCCCGCACCTGACATGCTGCCAAGCTCGGCGATGCGCACGAAGAACTGGAGATCTTCCAATCTCATTATTCAACTCTTTCGAAAAATGATTTCGATTTTACCCAGATTATTCGAACAAGCGCAACATGCCATATTCCTGTCAGCAAATGAAAAGGAGACCGCCATGTTGCATACCCACGACAAATATGAACAGCGCGCAAGAGCCCTCCGTCACCAGGAACTGCGCGCGCTCGCCCGGGCCCTGTCTGGGCTGGTTCAGAGCCCCTTCAAAGGGCGCGGGCCTGCCGGGAAAGACCCATTTGCCGGCCTGGCCCCGGTCAATGACCGGGACGAAGCGCACCATCGGGCGGCATAAGTCCTCTTCCGACAACCGCCGGCCGTAGCCAAACGGCCGGCCTGGTGCCGGAACTTCCAGCGCCACGCAAACCGGTTTAGTCCGTCAATCTGCAAAGTCGCCTCTTGCCCTATGGCCTGGGGCCTGCCAAATACGCTCCGTTCTCAGGGCGGGGTGAAACTCCCCACCGGCGGTAAGCGGCCACGGCTGCAAGCCCGCGAGCGCCTTCCAACTGAAGGGTCAGCAGATCAGGTGCAATTCCTGAGCCGACGGTGACAGTCCGGATGAAAGAGAAACTGTGTTCGGGCCACGCTGTGGCACGAGACGCATGTGATCGCCTTGGGTGACGTGTCGCGAACAGGGAGATCACAGATGACACACACCCGCTATGCCTTCATCAAAGCCGGTTGGCATTCCGAAATCGTCGACCAGGCCCTTGCCGGCTTTCAAGAGGTTATCCCCGCCGACCAGATCGATGTTTTCGACGTTCCGGGCGCCTTCGAAATGCCCTTGGCCGCCAAGGATCTCGCGAAGACCGGCAAATACGCCGCCATTGCAGCGGCGGCGCTTGTGGTCGACGGCGGTATCTACCGGCATGACTTCGTGGCGAGTGCCGTCGTCAACGGGCTGATGCAGGCCGGCCTCGAGACCGGCGTGCCGGTCCTGTCCGTCTCGCTGACGCCGCACCATTTCCAGGAAACCGAACACCACATGGGCATTTACCGCGAGCATTTCGTGGTCAAGGGACGCGAAGCCGCCGAAGCCGCCCTGAAGATCGGCAAGTTCAAGGAACAGATTGGCGCCTGAGATAGGATTTGGGAGCGCTGGCCCAATCCCCGTGTCATCTCCTCGAAAGCGGAGCCCCAGGAAACCTTCATCGTTGGGAATACCCGAACCCTTGCCCGGGAGTCCTGGGTCCCCGATCTTCGCTGCGCTGCGTCGGGGATGACATTTGCGAGTTGCGTGCTCGCGCGAAAAAGCCCGCCCGCTTCGGGCCGGCTTTCTTTTTCAATCTTGATTGGAGCCCCTACTTCGCCGGTACGTAGTCGGCCGTCTGGCCACGTTTGATAATGCCCAGATCGTCGTTTTCGCGGGCGGCGCGCAGCCGTTCCTCGGCCTCGTCCGCCTCGCGCTGGCGGGCCCACATGGAAGCATAGAGGCCACCCTTGTCGAGCAGTTCCAGATGGGTGCCGCGCTCGGCGATCTCGCCGGCTTCCAGAACGATGATCTGGTCCGCGTTGACCACAGTCGACAGGCGGTGGGCGATGACAAGCGTGGTGCGGTTCTGCGAGACCTCGTCCAGCGCTGACTGGATTTCGCGCTCGGTATGTGTATCGAGCGCGGACGTCGCCTCATCCAGGATCAGGATCGGCGGCGCTTTCAGGATGGTGCGGGCGATCGCGACACGCTGCTTTTCGCCGCCGGAGAGTTTCAGACCGCGCTCGCCGACCTCCGCCTGATAGCCCTGTGGCAGCTTTTCGATGAAGTCGTGGATCTGCGCCATGCGCGCGGCTTCCCGAACCTCTTCTTCGCTGGCGTCCGGGCGGCCATAGCGGATGTTGTAAGCGATGGTGTCGTTGAAGAGCACCGTGTCCTGCGGCACCATGCCGATGGCGTGGCGTACGCTTTCCTGGGTGACGTCGCGCACGTCCTGGCCGTCAATTTCAACGGCGCCGTCGGTGACGTCGTAAAAGCGGAACAAAAGCCGCGAGATGGTGGACTTGCCCGCCCCGGACGGGCCGACAATGGCGACCGTCTTGCCAGCCGGGACCTCGAAGTCGATGCCCTTCAGGATCGGCCGGTCGGGGTCGTAATGAAAGCGCACATCCTTGAAGGCGATCTTGCCTTCCACGGCCTGCAGATCGCCGGCGCCCGGCTTGTCCTTGATTTCGGCCGGAACCAGCAGCAGGTCGAACATGGATTCGATATCCGCCAGGCCTTGCCGGATCTCGCGATAGAGAAAGCCGATGAAATTGAGCGGAATCGAGATCTGCATCAACAGAGCGTTGATCAGCACGAAATCGCCGATATTCTGTTCACCCGCCAACACCGCCCGGGCGGACAGCGCCATGCAGACGGCCATGCCGATGCCGAGGATCACCGACTGGCCAAGGTTGAGCCAGGCGAGCGATGTCCAGGTCTTGGTTGCGGCTGTCTCGTATTTGGCCATGGAAACGTCGAAGCGTTCGGCTTCCATTTTCTCATTGCCGAAATACTTGACCGTCTCGAAATTGAGCAGGCTGTCGATGGCCTTGGAATTGGCGTCGGTGTCGCTCTCGTTCATTTCCCGGCGAATGCCGATGCGCCAGTTGGAGCATTTGATGGTGAACCAGACATAGGCAACGATCATCACCGCGACGACAACGACGTAGAAAAAGCCGAACTGATACCAGATCACCGCCGCCATGATGGCGAATTCCAGAACCGTCGGAAACCCGTTCAGGATGGTGAAGCGGACAATCGATTCAATGCCCTTGACACCGCGCTCGATCACCCGGCTGAGCCCGCCGGTGCGCCGCGCCAGATGGAAGCGCAGGGACAGCTGATGCAAATGGCGGAATGTGAGGTTGGCCAGCTGGCGCACCGCATGCTGGCCGACCCGGGCAAAGAGGGCGTCGCGCAGCTGGTTGAAGGCGACGGCCATTACGCGGGCCGCATTGTATGCCAGAACCAGCATGATCGGCGCGACCAGAAAGGCCGGCAGGTCCGCGCCCTCGCCTGTCAGCGCGTCCGTGGCCCAGGCGAAGAAATAGGGCGACAGCACAGTGACGAATTTCGCGATCACCAGGACGAAGATGGCAAGCAGCACCCGATTCTTCAGATCCGGCCGGTTCGACGGCCAGATATAGGGCCACAGATTGGCAAGCGTCGTCAGCGTGCTGCCTTCGTCGGCGCTGACGGCTTTGCGAATTTGGGGATTATCGGATTGGCTGCCCGCGGCCGGCGTCTTTTGCGGCGAGGTGGCTGTCTGATCTGTCACACATCATCTCCAGGCCGCGAAGCGCGGCCGTTTGAGGCTTATTTCTTGTCGTCTGCCGCTGCCGCGCCGGCGGTGCATTCCGCCAGTTGAGACTTCAGGACATCCCAGAAGTCCCCAGCCCATTGTTCTGCCTGGACCAGCTTGTCCTGGTTCAAAAGGTAGTGGCAGTTGCGGCCACGGGTATCGCAGATCAGCAGGCCTGCATCCTTCAGCACTTGCAGATGCTGGGATACCGTCGACTGCGCGAGCGGCAAATGATTGACGATTTCCCCGCAGCAGGCTTCCTTGCGGGCTGCCAATTGTTTGACAATCGCCAAGCGTGCGGGATGACCGAGCGCCCGGAAAACCGCGGCCAGCTCCTCACAGGACGACAGACAGCATCCGCTTGTTTCGCTGGTCTGTTTTTCAGACACGTCCGTCCCGCTCATCCGGCGGTTTCTCCATTCACGACAAGTTGTTTCATCGTTGATATGCGATGAATCATCCAAAAAACAAGGGTGCCATGAAAAAGGGCAGAAAGCCTTTTCAGCTTTCTGCCCTCTTTGCCTGATTTCTAATCGCCGACCTAGCCGTTGCTCCCGTCGACAGGCTTCCAGTTCAGGTCGCCTTCCGGTGTCAGGAAAACCTGCCCCGGATAGATCAGATCCGGATTGCGGATCTGCTCCTGGTTGGCCTGATAGATGGTCGTGTAACGCACTCCATGACCGTAAAGACGACGCGAAATGCGCCAGAGATTGTCGCCCTTGCGGATGATCACCACCGGCAGAGCCTTCTTGACTTCAGCGCCCTGGCCGTCCGTCCCGCCACTGGCACCGCTGGCGATCACCTTGGTGAGCACGATCTGTTTGTCCTGCTCCTTCTCGAAGGTGACGGCAGCGCGGGCATCGACGGTATTGCCGTCTTTCGCGATCAGGTCCGCACGCACCTCCACATTTCCTTCCGAGATGTTCTTGGAGCCCTGAACCAGCCACTTGCCACTGGAATTGACCTGCGCCTCACCCTGGAAATCATCGCCGACATAGACCCGGACGGACGAGCCCGGTTCTCCGGTTCCGGCGACATAGACCTTGTCCTTCTCCGATTCCACGGCTTCAACGGTAACGGTCGGCTCAGCGGGCGCGGGCTGGGCGGCCTGCGCCGGTGCGGCTTCGGCGGTCACAGCCGGTGCTGCTTCAGTTGCCTGAGTCTCGCTCTCCGCTGCCGGTGCCGCAGCAACATCCTGTGCAGCCAGCGCGCTCGGTTCCGGCTGGGCATCGCTCGCCGCTGCCGTTTCGACAGCAGCCGTTCCGGCCTCATCCGCCACCGGCTGGGTGACTTCCTGCGTTGCAGCGGCCTCGGTGCCGCCGGCCTGCCCGTCAGGTTTGGCACCTTGAGCGACCGACCGGGTCGTGCTCGCGGCTTCAACGGCTGCGACTTGGGTCGATTCCGTGGTCGCGCCGGATGCGGGTGCGTCGGCAGCAGCGGCCGCCGCAGCTGTTTCCGCACTGGTTTCGGTGGCCGCCGGTGCCTCGGCACTGGCGGCAGTGCTTGCCTGTTCGGATGAGGCGGCAGACTGCGCGGTAGCCGCGCCTTCATTCGACGGGGCGGCGGCGACCTGGGTCTCTTCTGTGCCTGTGGTCGGCGCCGGTTCCTGGGCGGCAGTCTGTTTTGACCCGGTCGCTTCGGACGGGGTCTCATCAGGCTTGGCAGCCGTTGTAGCCGTTTCGTCGGCGCCGGCCTTTTTCTCAGGTGTGCCGGCGGCAGCAGTTTGTTGTGCCTGCGGTGCCGGTTCGGCCGCGGCGACCTGCTGTTCCGTCGCGGGCTTCTGCAGAATGTCGGATGGCCCTTCCGGCGTGTTCAGCACCACCAGCGGCTGCTCCTTGCCGCCTTCGGGCAGCGACACGACCACATGCTCTTCCGACTTGGCGAGGGGCGCACCGGCTTCATCATGCACTTCGAGACCGACATCGTAGTCGCCTGGCTTCAACGGCTCGTCGAGAATGATGGTCCACTCGCCGGCCTCGTTGGCAATGCTCTTGCCGACGACCTTGCCGTTCGCGGTCAGAGCGACGATCGCGCCCGCGTCCGAGCGGCCGGCCACCACGGTTTCACCCGTCGGCTCAACACCGACCACGTCAAAGCTCGGCCCTTTTGCGGCGGGGGCAGTGGCAGCGTCGCCCGAGCCGGCATTGGCTTCGGTCGTTTGGTCCTGGGACCCAGCCGGTGTTTCAGTGCTGGCAGCCGTCTGTGTGCCGTCTGTTGCCACTTCCGGTGCCGTGACGGTTTCCGCTGGTTTCTGGAACGGCAGTTTTCCGGTATCGCGATAGATATAGGCTGTCACGAGGGCGGCAATTCCGACCGGTACAGCCACGATCAAGGTCCAAGCGAGTGTTTTTTTGTTCATTGTTTTTCCTGTGAGGAAGCGGCCGGTGGTCCGGCGTGTTTTCCTGACTGTTCCCCTGTGCCCACCGGTCCGTTCAGCCCCCTGCCCGGCAGCCGGTAGACGCTGTTCTTAGGTGCCCGCGGTCCAAGGTCATTGCTCTTGCCACCGGCACGCATTCCAAGCGTGCCTCATGCATAGCGCCGTTTTTGGGGCGCGGCAAGAAAACCTGGCCTTAAGCCTTTCAAACAGAATGCTTGACCTTGCAGGGAAGTGAATGCCACATCTTTGCGTCATGAATACGGTCTCTCAAAAACAGCTCACAAGCGTCTGCGTCTATTGCGGTTCGAGTTTCGGATCCGATGCTTCCCACGAAGCCGAGGCTTACCGCCTCGGCCAGCTCATTGCCGAGGCGGGTCTGCGCCTTGTCTATGGCGGCGGCTCCGTCGGCCTGATGGGCACGGTTGCCAATGCCGCGCTGGAAGCGGGCGGACAGGTGACGGGAATCATTCCGCGTTTCCTGGAAAAACGCGAAGTCATGTTGCAATCGCTCGAGGATCTGGTGATCACGGCCGACATGCATGAGCGCAAACATCTGATGTTTCAGCGCTCGGACGCCTTTATTGCCTTGCCCGGCGGTATCGGCACGTTGGAAGAAGCCGTCGAGATGATGACCTGGGCTCAACTGGGCCAGCACCGCAAACCGGTCGTGCTGGCCAATATCAACGGTTTCTGGTCGCCGCTTCTGGAGTTGCTCGACCATATGCGCGCGCAAGGTTACATCCGGCCGGACACGGAAGTGCCCTATCTTGTCGCCAGAAAAACAGATGACATCCTGCCCATGCTGCGGCAGGCAATCTGCGGCGAGGCAGCACCTTCCCAAGGGGAAGCCGCATCGATGGACAACCTATAACCATCTGCCGGGAAACACTTCTTCGAAACTGTCACTTAGTTTGTGAATATTTGACCTTAATCAAATTGAAGTTGTCAGGATTGGATAGTACGGTCACGGTAAATCTGACAAGAACAGGCATGCTCCATGCAAACTACCCTTCTGGTTGAGGATGCAGCTTTTTTCGAAAAAGCGATCGTCAAAAAATTGCATGAAGTCGGCCGTCACCAGATCATGGTTGCCCGCAGTTACGAGGAAGCGGAAAACTGCCTGAACCTGCCGATCGGCGAGCCGGATCTCGCGCTTGTCGATCTCACACTGCCGGACGCACCGGACGGTGAAATCGTCGATCTGTGTGAAAAGTTCAATATTCCGACCATCGTCTTCACCAGCCGTTTCGACCCTAATACCCGCGGCAAGATGCTGAAAAAGGGGGTGATTGACTATGTGCTCAAGGATTCGCCCGGCAGCCTCAATTATGTGGCGGAGCTGATCCGCAAACTCGCGCAGAACCCGAAAATCGGTGTCCTTGTCCTGGACGATTCCAACGTTGAACGCGACGCGATTTCCAGGATTGTCTCCAAGCATCTCTACAAGGTCTATCAGGCTGCCTCGACGGACGAGGCCCTGCAAACCCTGAAGGATCACAAGGACATCAAGCTTGTGCTGGCGGATTATTTCATGCCGGACAAGGACGGCTTCGCGTTTCTGAAGGCCGTTCGGCGGGTGCATGATCCGGAAAAAGTCGGCGTTATCGGCATGTCCTCCTTCGCCAATTCCGACAATCGGGTTCGGTTCTTGAAATACGGCGCCGGTGACTTTGTCGACAAGAACTGCTCACCGGAAGAATTGCTCCTGCGCGTGTCCCAGAACCTCGATTACATATACCGGATCGAAGAGCTGAATGTCATGGCGATGCAGGATGCCCTGACCGGCCTCTACAATCGCCGCTTCCTGCTGGACGAGGCCTCCAAGTCGATCAAGAAATGGCAGGCGTCCGACGGCCACAAGCATTGGCTTGCACTCATGGATCTCGATTCCTTCAAAGGCATCAACGACACGCTCGGGCATGATTTCGGCGACGCGGTTTTGACCAGCTTCGCCCAGCATCTGAAAAAGCTCGCCAGGGGCAACGATGTGGTTGCGCGCCTGGGAGGCGACGAATTCTGTGTCGTTTTCTGCGACAGGAGCGAAGAGGATGTCATCGAGGGTCTCCAGAACCTTCTGGATTCGATCCAGGCCTCGCCGGTCCGCCATGATGGCGAAGAACATCTGATGAAGACCAGCATAGGTCTTGCGGAGCTGGACCCCGACCACTTTGGTGACGCCCTGAAACTCGCCGATCACCGCCTGTATGCTGCCAAGCGCACGGGCCGCGGCCAGTTGGTCGCGACCGGCTGACGGTTTGAGATCAGGCCTGGCGCCGGTACCTGCGCCAGCTGTCATAGGTGAAAATCACCAGCGCGCCCCAAATCATCAGGAACGTCATCAGCTTGGTCTGGTCTAGCGGCTCTCCCCAGACATAGACCGCCATCAGGAAATGCAGTGAGGGCGCGATATACTGCATCAGGCCGATCATGAAGAGCGGCAGCCGGCGCGCCGCCGAAGAAAAGCAGATCAGCGGCAGCGCCGTGACGATGCCGGTGCCCGCGAGCGCGAGCAGTACCGGCGGATCGTTGAGAACGAGCGCGTCGTCCCCCAGGCTCAGGCTGTAGAGCACGTAGACGACGGCCAGAGGAAACAACAGCAGTGTTTCCACGAACAGGCCCGGCGTCGCCTTGACCGGTGTGACCTTGCGCACATAGCCGTAGCCGGCGAAGGAAACCGCCAGCACGAGCGACACCCAGGGCAATCCCCCGGCGAGCACGGCCTGCAAGACCACCGCCAGGGCGGCGATCACGACCGCGCTCGCCTGCCCGATTGTCAAGCGCTCGTGCAGCACCACCAGGCCAACCACGATGCTGACCAGCGGGTTGATGAAATAGCCGAGCGAAACGTCGAGGACCTGGTTGTTGGCGATCGCCCAGACGAAGACCAGCCAGTTGACCGCGATGAAACTCGCCGACGCTGACAGGCCCATCAACACCTTCGGCTGGCGGAAGACCTCGCGCACTTCCGGCCAGCGGCCGCGCAGATAGAGGAACAGGCCGACAAACAGGACCGACCACAGCACCCGGTGCGAAACGACAATATCGGCAGAAACCGTGTCAGTCAGCTTGTAATAGGCAGGGAAAAAACCCCACATGCCATAGGCAGCCAGGCCGAACATCAGCCCCTGGCGAAACTCGGCGTTCGCCTCGGCCTGCGGCAACGTCTGCGACATTGAATTGCCTTTCTGGCGCTTTACTAGCCGGCAAAGCCGGTCAGGCCATCCCGGCCTTCAGAAGCGCGAATGTAATGGAATCGACCAGAGCCTGGAAAGAGGCGTCGACGATGTTGGAAGAGACCCCGATCGTGAACCAGCGGCGATGGCTTTTGGTGTCGTGGCTTTCGATCAGCACGCGCGTGACGGCGCCGGTGCCACCGTTGAGGATTCGGACCTTGTAGTCAATCAGCTCCAGCCCCTCGATCGCGGACTGGTATTTGCCGAGATCTTTTCTGAGCGCCATGTCGAGCGCGTTCACCGGACCGTTGCCCTCGGCCACCGACATACGGGTCTCGCCCTCGATATCGACCTTGACCACGGCCTCGGAGACCGTGACCAGGTCGCCAATGGCATTGTGGCGCCGCTCGACCATCACCCGGAAGGAATTGACGTCGAAGAAACGCGGCACTTCGCCGAGCTCCCGGCGCGCCATCAGTTCAAAGGACGCGTCGGCGGCCTCATAGGCATAGCCTTCCGCTTCCCGCTCCTTGACCTTGGCCAGAAGACTGTCCAGGCGCGGATCGGACTTGTCGACGGCGATGCCGACACGGGCGAGTTCGCCGATCAGATTGCTCTTGCCGGCCTGGTCAGACACGAGCACACGGCGCTGGTTGCCGACGCTTTCCGGCGTGACATGTTCGTAGGTCTGCGGATCCTTCAGGATCGCGGAGGCGTGGATCCCGGCCTTGGTGGCAAAGGCGGTCTCGCCGACATAGGGCGCCTGGCGGTCCGGCGAACGGTTCAGGATCTCGTCGAAGGCGTGGGAGATCGCTGTGATGTCCCTGAGCTGGCCCTCCGAGACGCCGAGTTCGAAGCGGTCGGCAAAGGCGGCCTTCAGTTTCAGTGTGGGGATCAGCGTGATCAGGTTGGCGTTGCCACAGCGCTCGCCAAGACCATTCAGCGTGCCTTGGATCTGGCGCACGCCCGCGTCGACGGCCGCCAGCGAATTGGCAACCGCATGGCCGGTGTCGTCGTGGGTGTGAATGCCAAGATGCGTGCCGGGCACGACCTCCTGCACCTTGGTGACGATGTCATAGATCTCGTCGGGCAGCGTGCCGCCATTGGTGTCGCACAGGACAATCCAGCGGGCGCCTGCATGATAGGCGGTGCGGGCGCAATCGAGTGCGTAGTCCGGATTGGCCTTGTAACCGTCGAAGAAATGCTCGCAGTCGATCATCGCCTCCTTGCCGGCATTGACCGCGGCGATCACCGTCTCGTAGATCGAATCGAGATTTTCCTCGTTGCTGCAACCAAGCGCCACCCGGACGTGATAGTCCCAGGCCTTGGCGACAAAACAGCAGGCATCGGCGCTCGACGACAGCACCTGCTGAAGGCCGGGATCATTGGCGGCGGAGCGCCCTGCCCGCTTGGTCATGCCGAAGGCCGTGAAAATCGCTGTCCTGGTGCGTTTTTCCGCGAAGAAGTCCGTGTCGGTCGGATTGGCGCCGGGATAGCCGCCTTCGACATAATCGACACCGAGACGCTCCAGCAGCTCGGCGATGACGATCTTTTCGTTGACGGAAAAGTCGACGCCGCTGGTCTGCGCGCCGTCGCGCAGCGTCGTGTCGAAGAGATAGAGGCGTTCCTTGGTCATGGCGTTTCCTGGGTCGCGCTGAAGGCGCTATTCTGATGGGGCCGAATTGCCGGGCGTGACCGGCGGCCAGGTGTCGGTGTCGTGGTCCGGATGCTGGTAGGAGACAATCGACGCCAGAAACTCCAGCGCCTGAAAATCGTCTTCCGTCGTACGTGCCGGGATCGCGGCCATGTGGTCGGTATAGGGCAGCTTGCCTTCAACGCCGTATTGAATCACGGGAGCGATCTTCGAAGCATCATCGAAGGCGCCGATTGCCAGGGCAACGCCATCCGGCGCCTCATAGGTCAGCGGTGTGCCGCAGGCGCTGCAAAAGCCGCGCTTGACCGTGTTGGAGCTCTGGAAATAGCTCGGCGCACCGCGGGTCCAGGTCAGGTCCCTGTCTTCCGCCACGCTGACCAGCGGCGCATAGAAGCCGCCGAAGGCCTTCTGGCACATGCGGCAATGACAGATCGACGCCTTGCCGAGCCTGCCGTCCACCCGAAACCGCACGGCACCGCATTGGCAGCCACCTGTATGCACGCCTTTTTCTTCCACCATCAGAACTGCTCCTTGCCGCAAGTCTCGAGGATTTTCCGGCAAACGCCATCGAGATTGCTCAGTACGTCCGCATTCCAGAAACGCAGGACGGTCCAGCTGTTGGAGTGCAGGACTTGGTCACGCTTTTCATCGCGCAGACGTCCGCGTTCTTCACCATGTTGCGAGCCATCCAGTTCGACAATCAATCGATGCGCAGGAGCGGCGAAATCGACGATATAGCCTTCGATCGGCATCTGACGGCGGAAGGAAATGCCCTCCAGCCTGTGAGCTCTGATCGCCCGCCAAAGAAGCTTTTCGGCGTCCGTCATGCCCGAGCGCAAAGTTTTGGCATTCGCCCGAAGTCGTTTTGAGATTTCACGGTGGGGCATTTGGCGAACTCGGTTGAAACACTCGAGCTCTGCACGCTTAACGAAGGCTGTATACCCCCCTCTGTCCGCAGATGCGGACATCTCCCCCGCAAGGGAGGAGACGGGAGCAAGTGGCAAAGCTTTCTTCTTCGTTCGAACTTCCGAAGATGCGACCGCTTCCCAACCAACAGCAGTTTCAAAAGCACGGCGGTGCCGCATACGCCCCTCTCCCTCCCTGCGGGGGAGATGTCCCTGCAAGGGACAGAGGGGGGTATCCAGCCTATCCGCGCGGCATTGCCTCACCGCTTGACCTCCCAGGTGGTCACGCGTTCGCCGGTTTCTGAGTCTTTTGAATCCTTTAGGAGGATTCCCTGAGATGTCAGGTCATTGCGGATTTCGTCGGCTTCGGACCAGTTCTTGGCATTCAGCGCCTCCAGGCGGCGGCCGATGGCGGCCTGAATGGCGGCTTCGTCGATGCCGGAGAGATCCGCCTTGACCGGGCCGACCGCGAGAAGCGCCGCCGAGGCGGAATAGACTTCCAGCCTGGCCGGATCCTTGGCCGCGTCCACGGCGAGCGCATGCAGCGCCTGGATGGCGGCGGACGTGTTCAGGTCGTCCAGCAGAGGTTCCAGAACCTCCGGTGCCGGCTGCGCCTGCGTTTCGACCGGGTCCGGCCAACGGGCCAGCAGGTTTTCCGCCTCTTCCAGCTTGCGTTGCGAGAAGTCGATCGGCTCGCGATAATTCGTCATCAGCATGGCCAGCCGCAGCACTTCGCCCGGCCATTTGCGGCCGCCGAAACTCTCCGTTTCCAGGAGCTCCTGGATGGTGAAGAAATTGCCCTCGGATTTGGACATCTTGCGGCCTTCGACCTGCAGGAAGCCGTTGTGCATCCAGTAATTGGCCATCACGCTGGTGCCATGGGCGCAGCGCGACTGGGCGATCTCGTTTTCATGGTGCGGGAAGATCAGATCCAGGCCGCCGCCGTGAATGTCGAACACCTTGCCGAGGTGATGCTCGCTCATCACCGAGCATTCGATATGCCAGCCCGGGCGGCCACGGCCCCAGGGGCTGTCCCAGCCCGGTTCCTCGGCGGAGGACAGTTTCCAGAGCACGAAGTCGCCCGGGTTTTTCTTGTGTTCCTCGACCGCGATACGGGCGCCGGCCAGCTGTTCGTCGAGCTTGCGCTTCGACAGGCCGCCATACTCGGGCATCGAAGCCGTATCGAACAGCACCTCGCCGCCCGCCTGATAGGCATGGCCCTTGTCGATCAGCGCCGCGATCATCTCGACCATGCCCTCGATATGCTGGGTCGCTCGCGGCTCGAAACTCGGCTCCAGCACGCCAAGCGCCCGGATATCCTTGTGATACTGATCCGCGGTTTTCTTGGTCACCAGCGCGATGGCGTCATTGAGCGGCATGTCGGGATGGTCCCTCAGCGCCCTTGCGTTGATCTTGTCGTCCACGTCGGTGATGTTGCGCACATAGGTGACATGCTCGGCGCCGTAAAGATGGCGCAGCAGGCGGAACAGCACGTCGAAGACGATCGCCGGCCGGGCATTGCCGATATGGGCATAGTCGTAGACGGTCGGTCCGCAGACATAGAGACGCACATTGCCGTCATCGATCGCGCGAAAGTCCTCCTTCGCACGGGTCAATGTGTTGGTGAGCTTCAAGCCCTTGAAAGAGCCGGATTTCTCAGTCTCAGCGGCGCTCATGTCAAACGGTCTCCTGGCCGGCTGGCCGGGCGATCCGTCTCAGAGGAATTTTTGCCAAGAGGGAACGGCCACAGCCAGCGGTGTCGCTAGCTGCAAATAATGGTGATCGAAATGATGTTCCGTGTGGCCGTCATCATGGCGGCTTTATGGACCGGAAATCGGAAGCCGGTCAAGGCTGCAATTGGCAGGAAACGCCAAATCCGGTCGCCTGTGGCGTTGGCGCCTCACGGGAAAGCCTCTAAACTTCGGGAATTGGGAATCAGAGGGGGAATTTCCGATGAGAAGGGTTTGGTCCAACCGGAATACCTTTGTGAGCTTCGCGGTAGCGCTCCTGGTCCTTGCACCGGCGCCGCTTCAGGCCGAGCAATCGCCCGGACAAGTCGACACCACGCAAGCCGAAACGCAGGTTGTCCCACCGCCTCAATTCCTCGAGCCGGAAACGCCGATTGCCAAGGCCGTCTCGGCGGCTATGTCGCCGGATCTCCCGGACGGACTTGTGCTCTTTTACGGCAAACGGGCCTTTGCACCGATCTGGTTTACCGAGAACGGCCTCACTGAAAACGCCCATTTGGCAATCGCAGCAATGGCCGCTGCCAACGAACATGCGCTCAATCCCAACAATTACGATCCGCTCGGCTTCATCAAGCGCTCGGAGACGTCAACCAGCGAACAGGACTGGGCGCAGTTCGACATTGACCTTTCGGTCCAGTTCCTGCGCTACGCGACCCACCTCTCCTCCGGCCGCGTCCAACCCAATGCGGTCAACAAGGCGCTGAACCTGTTCCCGCATCGCCCGGAACCGGCGATGCTGTTCGAAAACGCCGAAAAGTCCGAGGACTTCAGCGCCTTCCTGGACAGTCTTGCGCCCCAGTCAGACAATTACGCCCGGCTCAAGCGGCGCCTGGCACAATTCCGTGAGAAGGCCGCGGCGGGCGGTTTCACAACGGTTCCCGATGGCGAGGTGCTCAAGCCGGGCATGACCGACCCGCGTCTTGCCGTCCTGAAACAGCGGCTGATCGAAGAGGATATCCCGGGAGCCGCCGACCACACCGGCGAGGTCTATGACGGCGCCCTGGTGGAGGCGGTCAAGACGTTCCAGGAATATCACGGCCTGGCAACGGACGGTGTCATCGGCAAGAACACGCTCGCCCGGCTCAACATTCCGCTGCAGGACAAGCTGATCCAGATGGAGCTCAACATGGAGCGCCGGCGCTGGATGCGGGATGATCTCGGTGATTTCTACGTCTTTTCAAACCTCGCCGACCAGAACCTGAAGGTCGTGCGCAACGGCAAGACCATCCACACGGCAAAGGTCGTGGTCGGCAAGCCCTATCACGCCACCCCGGTCTTCTCCGACACGCTGGAATATGTCGAGATCAATCCTTTCTGGAACGTGCCCTATTCCATCGCCACCAAGGAATACCTGCCCAAGCTGAAGCAGAATGCGGGAGCACTCAGCGGCAAGCAGATCCGGGTGTTTCAGGGCGACAGCGAGATCGCGCCGACCCAGATTGCCTGGAACAGCTATTCGGGCGGCAACTTCCCGTTCCGGCTGCGACAGGACCCGGGCGACGGCAACGCGCTCGGCCGGATCAAGTTCATGTTCCCCAACCCGTTCAACATCTATATCCACGACACGCCGTCCAAATCCCTGTTCAGCCAGGCAGAGCGCGCCTTCAGCCATGGCTGCATCCGTGTCTCCAATCCGTTCAAGCTGGCGGACGTGCTTCTGGCCGACAGCAATGTCGCGCCCGGACACTGGCAGGCCATCCGTGACAGCGGCGAACGGACCGTCGTCAAACCCAGGGTTCCGATCGAGGTTCACCTGACTTATCTGACCGCCTGGATGAACAAAGACGGCTCCACACATTTCAGAAAAGACATCTACGGCCGCGACAAGGTGCTTCTGGAAGCCCTCAGAACGGCCATGACAGAGAACCTCTAATTCAGTCAAGAAAATGAAAACAAAAGAAAAAATGGCCTGTTTAGATATCTGAACGGTACCTGAACGCGGCACTCAGCATGGGTTCAAGCGCCCACCCCTATTCTCCAGTCAATCGATAACGGATTGCCATCTGGAGAGCCCCATGTTGAACCGCATCTTTGTTCTGATCTTCCTCGCCCTTGTCCTGGGCGGCCCGTTCGCCGCCATCATCGCGATCACCGACGGCACGCAGGCTTTCGGCCAGGAAGCCCAGCAGAAAGGCATGTGCCTGACCACCGGCACGGGCTGCGGCGACGGAAACATCATTGTCACGGTTGCCGGTCGCATATAAAAGGCGCGCGCAAGCAGCGTGTTTCATGCTAGCTTGCAGATGAACCGGAAGTTTGGCAAGGTTGCCTCATGGACTACAAAGCGCTTGAAGACAAAGCAGAATCTGCCGCGGAATTTCTGAAGATGATGGCATCCGCGCCGCGGCTGTTGCTGATGTGTCTCGTGCTCGACGAAGAACGCTGTGTGAGCGAACTGGCGGAAAAAACCGGCATGCGCATGCCGACCGTGTCCCAGCAGCTGGCTCTCCTGCGGGCTCAGGGCCTGGTGACGACACGCCGCGAAGGCACCACCATCTATTACCGCCTGGCGAGCGAGCCGGTCAAAGACGTGATGGCCATGCTCTACAAGCATTTCTGCGCCGGGACCGATCTACCGGTGGCCAGGCACCTGGAATCGCTGGACGCGGACTGAGGTCAGTCTGCGCCGGCTCTTCCCCCTCTTACGTCAATCCTTCACAAAATCACCACAGCGCGGCGGTTGCTGGTCGCCCCAGGGCATCAGTGGCACGGTCGAGGTCGAGTTCTTCGGGCTGCCTTCGATCAGCTTGTCGGAATAGACCAGATAGACCAGCACGTTGCGCTTGGCGTCGCAGCCGCGCACGATACGCATCTTCTTGAACATGAACGAGCGGCGCTGACGGAACATTTCCTCGCCCTGCTCGAAATTTTCCTTGATCGTCACCGGGCCAACCTGTCGGCAGGCCAGGGACACATCGGAGACTTCTTCCGCGACACCTAGCCAGCCGGAGACGCCACCTTTTTCCGGCACGGTGAAATGACACGCGACACCGTCGACGAGCGGGTCGTCGATCGCATAGGTGGCGAGCTTGTGGTCCGGGGTCAGGAACTTCCAGACCGTCGATTTCTTGAAGATCAGATCGGGCTCGTCCGCCGCAAGAGCGACCCCTGCTCCCTGCAGCAGCAATGAGAAACCAAGAAGGGCGGCGGTCAGAAATCGCATGAAAAATCTCCGTTTTTGGACGCCCCACATGTGGGGATCGACGGATCCTGGTCAAGCGTTTCCTTGAAAAACAAACACGCGCCGAGGGGCGCGTGTTGGTTTTTGAACAATGGTTCCGGTCAGGGCGTCAGCGCGCGTCCTCAAGGACCTTGCCGTCGCCTTCCGCCTTTTCAGGCTCTGGCTCAGCTTCCCCGCTGTCCTCGACGATGTCTTCCGAAGCCAGATCGAGGGAGGCTTCGTCATCGGCGTTTTCGTCTTCCGGTCCCAGGGCCAGGGAAGCGGCGAAATCGCTGTCAGATACCAGATCGGCTGCACCGGTGTCGGAAGCTGCCTCGGCGGTTTCCGCCGGAGCCTCCTCGGCTGGATTGGTAGGTTCCTGCGCCGTCACCTCGGTGTCGTCACCGGCCTCCGCCACAGCAGGAGCCGTGCCTTCAAGTGCATCCTGAAGGTCGGCGATCCGCTCCCGGGTCCAGAGCTGCGGCTGGTCGAGCCCAAGTGCCTCGTCATAGGCGCGGGCAACATTCAACGGCAGATGAAAATCGAAATCGTCCCGGCTCGCGAAACGAGCCGACAACGCGTCCTTGACGGCAAGGTAGGTGTCCTTCAGGCCGAGTCTCTGCTCGACGCAGGCGGCCGCCGCATCCCGCAAGGTGGTGACATAGTCCCGGGTGGTCTCGATGGCGGTGGCAACCGCCTGGGTGCCGTTGGCAACCCGTCCCCTCCCCGGCACAAGCGCTGTCGGCCGGAAGGCGGTGATGCGATCGAGCGCGCGCGGCCAATCGGCCAGGTGAGCGTCGCCGCAATAGGGGATCGCGGATTTCTGCACCAGGTCGCCAGCGAAGATCACACCGCTCGAGGGAACCCATACCACCAGGTCCCCCATCGTGTGACCGCGGCCGAGATGCATCAGCCGGACTTCCAGGCCGCCGAGATCGATCGTCATGGAAGACGCGATCGTCATGGTCGGCATGGCGACAGTGCTGCCGGACGGCAGGTCTGAAAAAAGACGCGGATCGCGCTCACGGGAGACAAGAATGTCCTCGGCGCCGCGCGTTTCCACCATCCGCCGGGTCAGATCGGACGCGATCACTTCGCCCGGCTCGAAAGCCGAGGCGCCAAGCGTGTTGTCGGCATGAAAATGGGTCAGGACGACGGACTTGACCGGCTTGTCGGTCAGGGCGCGCACCCTGGACAGAACTTTCTCCGCCAGTGCGGGCGTCGCCTGACCATCAATGATCAACACACCGCGCTCGCCGATCACGACACCCGTGTTCGAGCAGCCATCCGCGCTGAACGCGTAACAGCCCTGTCCGATTTCCTCGAACTGTTCGTTTGCGCCCGGATCCCTGTCGGACCCGTTTGTCATCATGCTCATCGCGGTCTCGCCTTCCTGCCAGCTGACTGACTGCCTGCACCTTGTTGCACGGCAAACGCCACGCCTTTTTCTGTTGACTGTAGCGTCTCAGCTTCCAAGCCTGATTCGCAATTTTCCACCGGTGAAATCCTTAACTATTCCTTTTTTATCAACAGATAGCTTCTGTCTTTCGCCCTTCCTCGACTGCTAAAGGTGAAGCTCTCCGCCATTCTTGCTTTCCGGCTTGCTGATTTTTCGTAGCAGGCCGGGTTGTCATTGCCGCGATTATCAAGTGGATATACTTGCTAGTGTCAGAAAATGGCCGGAACGCGGCAGCGTTCTTCTGCCAGTTCGATCAGGCTTAACAAAGCTCCAAGGTGCAACACACAAATGTCCGAACATGGCGGCTCGAAAGCAGAGCGGAACGGCAAGGTCTCCGGGGAAAACACCGTCTTGAGACTGCGCCACTTCCTGCCCTACCGTCTCAATCACCTAGCCGAAACGGTCAGCAAATCCTTTTCCAAGATCTACGCCGACAGTTATGGCATCGGCATTCCGGAGTGGCGGGTGCTGGCGACGCTTGGCGAGCACGAGGCGATGACCGCGCGCGATATCTGCGAGGCGACCTCGATGCACAAGACAAAGGTCAGCCGTGCGGTCGCCGCCCTCGAGAAACGGAACTTCCTGCAGCGTGTCACCAATCCGGAGGACCAACGCGAACAGACGCTTCGGCTGAGCGCTGACGGCATCGCGGTTTACGAGGACATCGTCCCGCGGGCACTTGCCTATTCGAAGGAGCTGGAGGACGCGCTGACCGCGGACCAGAAGGCCCTCCTCGATGATCTGTTCGCACGCCTGCACCGGGCGGCCAGCACCCACGAAAACAGCTGAAATTTCCCTAGAGCGCGACGCCCCCGCCATTAACCTAACGTGAGAGCTTTCGTTGCTATTGATAGGGGCTAGGGCGATACTGGATGCAACGGCTTTTGCCGGCACGGCGTGGGGATGCGCCGTTGGGGACAGGACATGGGATTTCGCGGGACCGCCAGATCAGGGATTTTGGCGCGCGCTGTGATAACCGGCGCGGCGCTGTTCCTTTGCGCTCAGGTGGCAGAAGCCGCCAGTTGTAGCAGCCTCACATCCGAATTGCGCCGCCTGGAATCGGGTGCCAGCTCCCAGTCGCCTGCCGCCCAGAAATGGAGCACAGCGAAACGTCAGCAGCAAAAGGCGCTCAGCGCGGCGGAACGCGACGCGAGTTACTTCGGCTGCGCCTCTTCGTCGACCAGCCAGTGCACCGGCTTGAACAGCAAAATCAAGAAGATGCGGGCCAACCTTAAAGCGATTGAACGCCAACTGGCCAAGTCCAGTGGCGGCGGCTCCGGCAAGCGGCTGCGCCAGGTGCGCGCTGCGATCAAGAAACAGAACTGCAATGCGCCCGCAACGACGCGACAGGCCGAACGCCAAAATGCTCCTGAGGGTGACAGGCCGCGGTCATTGCTCTCGCGCCTGTTCAATCCGCAACCGCGTGCGGAACCGGTCTCGGCAACGGCCGGCGACCGCGAAATCACGACTGTCCGGAGGCAGCAACGCAGCGGAACGGGGCAGCGCAGCCTGCCGTCCGGCGGCAAGTTCCGCACCCTGTGTGTCAGAACCTGTGACGGCTATTTCTTTCCGGTGAGCTATTCGATCGGCAAACGCCAGTTCGCCTATGACGAAGCCCGTTGTTCGGAAATCTGCCCGGCTGCGCAAACAGAACTCTATGTCTACCGCAATCCTGGCGGCGATCCGTCCGACATGATGTCACTTGCAGGCGAACTCTATTCTGAGCAGCCCTTTGCCAACCGGTACAAATCGGAGTTTGTCGAAGGCTGCAGCTGCCGCCTTGCGCGGCAATCGAAACGGCAGTCGTCCTGGACAGAGCTCACCACCGTTTCGGGCAACCGGGTGTTCATTTCAGATATCAGCGCCGGCCTGCCGAGACGAACCCTGCAGCCGAGCCGCGGCAGCACCTTTGATGATGAAGGCCGGACGGCCTCTCCGCTCACCCGGACACCGCTCACCCGCGCGCAGCTGCCGCGCTACGAGGACCCCGACACGCTGCTCAATCTGGAGAAGGGCTTCGACGTCACTGCCAATGTCAGCCTCGCGGCCGCGCGCATCGGCAAGGGTGCGGACGACATAGCGTCCGGCTACGACCTGCGCGACGGGCTTCCAGTACTCTCAATCCATTCCAGACCGGAAACGAAAGATGCGGACGTCGCCGCCTTCGCGCCGGTGTTTCAGAACGGCGACGACGGGTTCCGCGAAGTACCGGACGGCAAGGCGCCGGTCAGGGTAGTCGGTCCAGAATATTTTGTCGCCCAATAAGCGGCAGCAGGGCCTTCATGTCCGGACCGTGATCCATGCCGGTCAGAACACGGCGCAGCGGCATGAACAGGCCCCGCCCCTTGCGGCCGGTTTCCGCCTTCAGCGCCGAGGTCCAGGCGCCCCAGCTGTCTTCCGTGATCTCACCTTCCGGCAGGAAATTGCGCGCGATTGACACGAACTCCCGGTCCTCATCGTTGATCCGGCCGTCCACCGGACCGGTGACGACCTGCCAATAGTCGCGGGCATCGGCGACCGTCTCGCAATTGCCGCGCACGGTCTCCCAGAATGCTTCGCTCGGTTGGATCCCGATCCCGGCCAGCCGGTCGGCGACGGCTTCAAAGGGCATCTCGTGCACCAGGCGGGCATTGAGCGTCTTGAGCTCGTCCGGATCGAATTTGGCGGCCGAGCGCGAGACGCTGGTGAGGTCAAATTTTTCCACCAGGGCTGCCATCGACGCCAGCGGCTCGACTGCCTGGCTGGTTCCGGTCAGAACCGCGAGCGAGGCCACCGCCATCGGCTCGAGACCTGCTTCCCGAAGAGACCCGATCGACAGGGCGCCCTTGCGCTTGGAGAGTCCCTCCCCGTCCCGCGTCGTCAGCAGATTGTGGTGGCCGAAGACCGGTGGGTTTGCGTCCATCGCCTGAAAGATAGCAATCTGCACACCGGTGTTGGAAATATGATCCTCACCGCGGATGATGTGGCTGATGCCCATCTCGATGTCGTCGACAATAGACGTGAACGTGTAGAGATAGGAGCCGTCCGCCCGGATCAGCACCGGGTCTGACATGGAGGCGAGATCAACCGCCTGGTCGCCACGGCAGAGATCCGTCCAGGCAACATCCGTGCGTTTGGTTGCAAACGGGTCGCCGTCATGGTTCGGCAGCAGGAAGCGCCAATGGGGCTTGCGGCCCTCGGCCTCAAACGCGGCCCGCTCTTCGTCCGTCTGCTTCAGGCCGGCCCGGTCATAGACCGGCGGGCGGCCGAGTGCGCGCTGGCGCGAGCGGCGGCGTTCCAGTTCTTCCGGCGTCTCGTAGCACGGATAGAGCAGCCCCGCGTCCTTCAGCTTCTGTGCCGCGACATCGTAGCTGGCCAGACGGTCCGACTGGCGCTCGATCCGGTCAGGGTCGATGCCAAGCCAGCGCAGGTCCTTTTCGATGGAAACGGCGTATTCCTGCTTCGAGCGCACCGTGTCGGTATCGTCGAAGCGGAGAATGAAGGTGCCCCCCATCTTCTTGGCAAACAGCCAATTGTAGAGCGCGGGACGGCTGTTGCCGATGTGGATGTGGCCGGTCGGTGACGGCGCGAAGCGAACTGTAACGGTCATGGCGGTTGAGTTAGCCCGTGAGAGATTGGTCAGCAACCGAAAATCGGTCGCTTCGGTCAAGATAATGAAGCGGAGTGGTACGCCCGTGACGTGAGCGCCAGCACCAGGCAGAAACCGAGGCAGTAAAGACCCATTGCGATGACCTGCAGGTCAAAGGCAATTCCCAGGTCAATCAGCCAGCCAATCAGGCCTGGCCCGGCCGCCGAAGCGAACACCATCAGCGAAAAGGCGACGGCGCGAACTGCGCCCATGTGCCGGGTGCCATAGACCTCGGGCCAGAGGGCACCAACAAGCGTGCCGTTGAAACCGTTGGAAATGCCGACAAGAGACATGAAGATGAAGGCGGACAGCGGCGCATGAAACCCGGCGAGAACCAAACAGGCCACGGTCAGGGGCACCAAGGTGAAGGGCAGGAGCTGGCGCGCGGAGAACCGGTCAATCAGCGGGCCGATGATCAGCGAGGCGCAGACGACGCCGGAGGCCATGAACAGGAAGGAACTGGCAAAGAGTTCCAGGGTCCAGCCGCGCAGCTCGACAAGATAGACCTGGTGAAAGAAGATCGCCGTACCGATGAAGGCCGGCGCGTTGACGCCAAGCGAGGCCAGCCAGAATCGCGGATCGCGCAACACCTCGGCCCGGGTCCATTGCCGGCCCTCGGGCTTCGCCGAAGCCACTTCTGCGGCGTTCGGAACCCGGTCCCTTGCCAGCAGCGTCAGCAGCACCGGCATGGCGACCATCACGAGCACAAGCGCCGACACGGTCCAGGCGCCGCGCCAGCCGAAGGTGTTGTTCAACAGGACAAAGCAGATCGGAAACAGCGCCTCGGCAGTGGGAAAGCCCAGCATCGCAATGGAGACTGCGCGTCCACGCCGCGCGGAAAACCAGCGCCCCGCAGCGGTCACCGACGTGTGGGTCATCATACCCTGTCCGCACAGGCGCAGCCCGTAAAAGGCAAACGCCACCATCCAGACCGAGAACGCCCCAGCCATGGCAAGGCAGAACAGCGCCAACCCACTCATCACGACAGCGGCGATCCAGCGGACCGGAAAATGATCCAGGCTCTTGCCGACATAAGGCAGCGTCAATGCGCTGCCGAGCGTCGCCAACATATAAAGCAGGCCCAGCTCGCCGTGGCTGAGGCCGAATTCGGCGCGGATGTCACCGCCCGAGAGCGAGATGAAGAAGGTCTGGCCGAAGCCGGAAAAGACCGCCAGCAGATAGCTGGCGGACAGCCATCTGGCATTTTCGCGCAGGAAGGAAAAATAGGACATCAGGGCAATGCTTTCTCAGACGCGGCAACGAATATGCCACACAAATTGACCTCCTCCTGAGGAGCTGCGCAGCAGCGTCTCGAAGGATCGGCCGCTTGCTCGGGAACGAGTGTCCGATCCTTCGAGACGGGCCTGACGGCCCTCCTCAGGATGAGGCTGAGAGAATGTGTAGCGTCCCTCAGGACCGGTCGCGGAACCGGTTGGTAATCGGGTAACGGCGGTCCTTGCCGAAATTGCGTTCTGTAATCTTGACGCCCGGAGGTGCCTGACGGCGCTTGTATTCTGCGATGTAGAGAAGATGCTCGATCCGGTGGATCAAAGCCCGGTCATGACCGCGCTGTTCGATGTCGCCCACCGACATTTCATCCTCGACCAGGCATTCCAGGATATCGTCGAGCACGTCATAGGGCGGCAGGGAATCCTGGTCGGTCTGGTTCTCGCGCAGCTCCGCTGTCGGCACCTTGGTGATGATGTTGGCCGGGATCACCTCGCCGCCCGGCCCCATGAGGCCGTCCGGCCGGTTTTCATTGCGCCAGGCGGCCAGATGAAAGACCTGGGTCTTGTAGAGATCCTTGATCGGATTGTAACCGCCGTTCATGTCGCCATAGAGCGTGGCATAGCCGACCGACATTTCCGACTTGTTGCCGGTGGTCATGACCATCCGGCCGAATTTGTTGGAAACCGCCATCAGGATCACGCCGCGGGCGCGGGACTGCAGGTTCTCCTCCGTCGTGTCCTCTTTGGTGCCGGCAAAGAGATCGCTCAGGGCGCTCGCAAAGCCTTCCACCGGTTCGGCGATCGGCACGGTATCGTAGCGGATGCCGAGCGCCCTGGCGCAGTCGGCGGCGTCCTTGATGCTTTCCTCGGACGTATAGCGGTAGGGCAGCATGATAGCATGGACCTTGTCGGCGCCGAGCGCGTCGACGGCCATCGCGGCGCAAATGGCCGAGTCGATCCCGCCCGACAGACCGAGTACGACGCCCGGGAATCCATTCTTGTTGACATAGTCGCCGAGCCCCATGACGCAGGCCCGCCAGTTGGCTTCGTCCAGATCCGGCAGTTTGGCGACCGTGCCGTTCTCGCAGATCCAGGTGTCGCCGTCCCTGCGCCAGTCGCTGATCCCAAGGGCGGTTTCAAACTGCGGCAGCTGAAACGCGAGCGAACGGTCGGCATGGAGCGCGAAGGAGCCGCCATCGAAGACCAGTTCGTCCTGCCCGCCCAGCTGATTGCAATAAATCAGCGGCAAACCTGTCTGGACCACTCGGGAGACCACCACCTGCAGACGTTCCTCCGCCCGGTTCTCCCAGTAGGGCGAGCCGTTGGGGACAAGCAGCAGCTCAGCGCCGGTTTCCTCGAGGCACTCGCAGACTTCGTCGTTCCAGATGTCCTCGCAGATCGGCAGGCCGATGCGCACGCCGCGGAAATCGACAGGCCCCGGCAGCGGGCCCGCTGCGAAGACGCGTTTTTCGTCGAAGACGCTGTAATTCGGCAGGTCGTATTTGGTGCGCACCGCCCGGATTTCGCCCTGATCCAGCAGCAGCGCGGCGTTATAGACCCTGCCGTCCTCGCCGCGCCAGGGCGCGCCGACGATCAGTCCCGGTCCGCCATCGGCGGTCTCCTTTGCCAGCGATTCGGCAGCTTCCATGCAGCGCCTGACAAAAGCAGGTTTCAGCACCAGGTCTTCCGGCAGATAGCCGGCAAGCACCAGCTCGGAGGTTAGCACAAGGTCTGCCCCTTCAGCCGCAGCTTGCGCGCGGGCCTTGCGGACAAGATCGGCATTGCCGGCGACATCGCCAACAGTGGGGTTGAGCTGCGCGACAGCCAGTCGGAAACGGTCTGCGATCATCGGAGAGGTACCAGGAAGTGACATGGCTTTCCGGTGTAGCGGGAAGCCATCCGCCTTGCAATCATCCTGTCAGCAGGTTGCGGCTTCGAAATCCGGTCTGGTCCGGTTTCCCGGTCATCGCAGTTCAACTGGTTCAGACCGTCGATGGTTCAGGCATATGCTACCGACGACGCATTGCCGCACGGCTTTCCTTTTTTGCTCCCCCTCGATGCCGGCTCTCCGTTCACAGGTGGGCGTGAACAACCGAGATAGCATGGTGGAGGACATGCTTGGCAAAGTCGATCGACTCAGGAGTCGCCCTGATCGGAGCTCTCGCGTCTTTCTGGTCCACGTCAGGAATCTGCAAAACCCGCCCTTCCACGACGGTGCCCCAGACACCGATATCCTTGATTGTCATCGGGTCGACCATGATCGGATTCTCGGTAAGAATGGTGAAATTGGCGAGCTTGCCTGGCTCGATGCTTCCGCGCTCGTCTTCAAGCCGATGCGACCAGGCAGCGTTGATGGTCACCCCGCGCAACGCCTGCTCGGCGGTTACACGCTGGTTCTCTCCAGCGACCCGGCCGGAACTCGTCACCCGGTTCACGGCGCACCACATCAGGAACAGTGGATCGCCCGGCGCCATCGGCATGTCGGAATGCAGCGACCAGGAAATATTCGCTCGTTCCACATCCGCCAGCCGAACCATCTGATCGGCGCGCTCCGGTCCGAGGCCGGTTTCGCTGTAGCGATCCGAAAGCGCCGTTACATAATAGGGGTTCGCGCTGACGATCGCCCCCAGCTTGCGGATAAGCTCGACTTGGTCCTGAGCGCTGACGGCGAAATGTACTATCACCGTACGGTGATCATAGCGTGGATTGCGGCGCAGATTCTCTTCCAACACGTTCAGCACCCGGTCGAGCCCTGCGTCGCCATTGACGTGCACATGTACCTGATAACCCGCATCCCAGTAAATGCGGAAGGCGCGCTCGAAAGCGTCGAGATCCATCATCCATTCACCGTGATAATCGCCAATGGGCGGCTGGCGCAACTGGATCGCGAGCGAGTAGATCGCGCCATCTGCAAAGAGTTTCACGGTTTCCTTCTTCATGCTGGTCATACCGGAATACCAGTCCTCCAGCGCCAAAGTGGCCGGAATCACTTGATCATCGTCCTTGCTGGCGGCAACAAGGCTCTTGCCGTCGGCAATGAAACTCCAGCGGAAGGGCATGGAGGACGGCGACATAACCTCGTTCACTGCGTCCTGCACGGGCTTGGAGAGGATGCCACCGGGCTCGTTGCCATAGGTCACGCCATTTGCATGCATGTAGTCGCGCATCAACTCCAACCCGGCGCGGAACCTCTCCGGATCGGCGACAATCGGAGCGATTTGCGGCAGGACGGCAAACAATCCCTGTTCCCAGAAATGGCCGTCCCGGTAGCTCGACTGAGCGTTGGCAGAGGGGGACCAGTTCGCCATGAGCCCCTCGGTCACGCCGGCCTTCTCCATCGCCGCCGTGTTCAGGATGAATTCATGGCAGGAGCGGGCCCAGACGAAGATCGGGCGCGTGGTGCTGATCGTGTCGAGATCGTCGCGGGTAAGCGGTCCGTAGAAGGCCGCATGATACCCCCAGGTGAGCAGAGGTTCTTCTGGATCGTCAAGCGCGGCCTCCGCAGCAGCGAGGCGAGTCATGAAATCGTCCTTGTCCTTCACGGCGGGAACGGTTCCGCCCGGCAGGTCCCAGTCCTCTATCGCGAGGATTTCTGACGACATGGTCAGCCCGGCAAGGACCGGGTGGTCGTGCTGCGCGATGAAGCCGGGAACAATTACATGGTCTTCGAACCTGCGATCGACATCGTGGGGCTGGTCTCCCAGCATGGCCTTGACCTCTTCAAGCGTGCCGGTGGCGAGAATGCGGCTGTTCACGACGGCCACAGCCTGTGCCGTGGGGCGGTCAGGATGGAGCGTGACGATATCGCGGGCGGTGAAAATGGTCGCCTTTTCGAGATCCAGCATTGCGCCGCCGAGATCTGTCAACGAGCGTGCCTCGGCCCAAACCATTCCTGGAAGCGCCATCGTGGTGGAACTGGCAAGCGCAGCCTTGAGGAGGTTTCGTCTCTGAATGCCCGGCATGGTTTCTCCTCTTCATCAGCATTTGGGACCGGTTTCGTCGGGAAGCAGAAAGCTGGATGAGCCTTGGTCCATCCATTGCTGGTCGTCCCTGAATTACCAGGAGTGCAATACATAGTCCCTCTCAAGGGATCAGGACCTGCTGCAACGGTGTCGTCCGCTTCGAGCACCAGATATTCTACGGCTGGTCAGGTCTTACCGTTTAGGGTCTTGTCCCAGTTCTCGCGGAAGTACTCCCATTCATCAACCTTGGTGCCATCCTGAAGGATGCAATATCCGCGCTGCCCGTCAGCCTCGATTTCGATCACGGATTTCCCGCCACTTTCGACGCAAAAAACAGATGCCGGATTGGCAATAGCGGCCTCACCTGCGGCGAGCGCCGGCGACGCGGCAAGAATGATCGCCGGAAGGCCTGGAATAATACCTGGTCTCATGCGGATACCTCTGGTGGCTGCAGCAGGGATCTTCCATCTGGCACTGCGGCTGTCTGCGGCTCGAACAAGCCATTGTTCAAATGCGAAGATACCCGCGAAGGTTGATCGCGGCAATGCCACCCTGGAAAGTTGGAAGATGGAGTAGCGAGGATGGTGCGCTGCCAACCTCGCGTCGCACGGTGGACGATACCCGGTCGCCGTGTGCGCTATGGGAATTGCAGGTTCAGAGCAGCGCGAGACCGACCTGGTCCTGTTCCGGCTCGGGCGTTGCCAGGTCGGACAGATCAGTGACTTCGAGCTTTCGCAGCGGCTTTTGCTGGCCCGGACCGAGAATGCCTCTGCACCGGCCGTGGAGATCCTGCCGCTCGAGGATTTCGCCAATGTGACGATAGAGTATCGCGGGCGCGATCGGCTTGGCGACAAACCCGTGAATGCCGATTTCAATGGCTTCGAGAATGGTCGCCCGCTTGGCATGGGCCGTGACCACAAGCACAGGAGTCGTGCTGGCGACTAGATCGCGGTCGCTGCGCAGGATGCGCAGGAATTCATTGCCGCCGAAGGGACTCATGACCCAGTCGCACAAGACAATATCGGGCTTGCGGTCGACCACCAGCTCAAGGGCTTCGGCGCCGTCGCTCGCTTCAAAAATCGCGCGAATGCCGAAGCCGGACAGGACGGAACGCAGGATGCCGCGCATATGCGGATTGTCTTCCGCAATCAGACAGGAAATCTTTGACAGATCCCACTTGTCGCGCACAGCACTCTCCCCTTTTCCGTGTAGTCCCCACACCTTCAGATATGCCCCCTTGAGCGTTAAGCGAGGCTTACCCGTTTGCGGTTGAGAGGCAGAAAATTCACGGAAAGATCAAAAAAGGGCGGCCTGAGCCGCCCTTCAAGTTACGCCACGTCAGAAAAACTGCCAATCAGGCGCTGGCAGCGATTGGCTCGACCCGGCGGCCGTCACGTTCCTTCTTGAGGTTTTCCGCGATCAGGAACGCCAGTTCCAGAGCCTGGTCCGCATTGAGCCGCGGATCGCAATGGGTGTGATAGCGGTCGCCCAGCTGTTCGGCGGTCAGTGCATGCGCGCCGCCGGTGCACTCGGTTACGTTGCGTCCGGTCATTTCCACATGAACGCCGCCGGCATGGGTGCCTTCGGCCCGGTGCACCGCGAAGAAGGCCTCGACCTCTTTCAGGATGCGATCGAACGGACGGGTCTTGTAGCCGCCGGCGGTGATCGTGTTGCCATGCATCGGATCGCAGGACCAGACCACGGATTTGCCTTCACGCTCGACCGCGCGCACCAGCTGCGGCAGGTGGTCGAACACCTTGTCGGCGCCGAAGCGGGCGATCAGGGTCAGGCGGCCCGGCTCGTTTTCCGGGTTCAGAATGTCGATCAGCTCCAGCAGACCGTCCGGCGACAGCGACGGGCCGCATTTCAGGCCGATCGGGTTCTTGATGCCGCGGAAGAATTCGACATGAGCATGGTCCGGCTGACGAGTGCGGTCGCCGATCCAGATCATGTGGCCGGAGGTGGCGTACCAGTCGCCGGACGTGCTGTCGACGCGGGTCAGCGCCTCTTCATATCCGAGCAGCAGCGCCTCGTGGCTGGTGAAGAAATCGGTCGAGCGCAGCTGCGGCACGCTGGTGGAGTTGATACCGCAGGCTCGCATGAAGTTCAGCGCCTCGGTGATCCGGTCGGCCAGTTCCTTGTAACGGTGTCCCTGCGGGCTGTCGGTGATGAAACCGAGCATCCACTGATGCACCTGGTCGAGATTGGCGAAACCACCTTGCGCGAAAGCACGCAGAAGGTTCAGGGTCGCGGCGGACTGGCGGTAGGCCATCGCCATGCGGCCCGGGTCCGGAATGCGGCTCTCGGGGTTGAAGTTGATGTCGTTGATGATGTCACCGCGGTAGCTCGGCAGCTCGACATCGCCCTTCTTTTCGATGTTGGACGAACGCGGCTTGGCGAACTGACCTGCGATACGGCCGACCTTGACCACCGGCTGGCTCGCCGCATAGGTCAGAACGACCGACATCTGCAGGAAGACGCGGAAGAAATCGCGAATGTGATCCGGATGGTGCTCTGCGAAGCTCTCGGCGCAGTCACCGCCCTGGAGCAGGAAACCCTTGCCGTTTGCGACATCGGCAAGCTGCGCTTTCAGCGCGCGCGCTTCACCTGCAAAAACAAGCGGCGGATAAGTCGACAGGCGCTGTTCAACATCCGCCACAGCCTCTTGATCCTGGTATTCCGGCACCTGCAGGATCGGTTTCGATCTCCAGCTGTCCGGGCTCCATTTCTCCGCCATACTTCCTACTCCTGATCGGGATCGGGCATTCCCAACTGTTCGTTTATGCCAAGGCCCGCGACTTTTTCCTGCTCAGATTGCGCCAGTTTTGATGCAAACGTGCGGCGTTATACACGCCCCTCGCGGCAATTGCCACTTAAGAACGGTCTTTGCAACACAGGAATTCCTGATCTTTTTTCATGCTGTGCGGCGACATTTTACAGGCTTCTGCCGGTTTCGTCTCGGTTCGCGGCGCCAGCCCCCCAACAGGGCCTGGCACCGCACCTTGTCAAGCAAACAAAAAGTCGTTTGCGCTCAGGTCACTCAGGTTCGGCCAGATCCCGGTGTCGAGCCTGATCATGTCCTCGCCGAAATGCACTTCGACGTCCTGCCACCAGCCGTCGGCGACAATGCTCAGCTGATCGAACCCGGTGATATGCGCCAGAGAGAGGTCGATCTTGTCCCGTCCGACTTCGAAATCCTCGATAAAGTCGCAAACGCCGTCGGCGACAAAGACAAATATGTCGGTGCCCTCGCCACCCGTCAGCGTGTCGCTGCCGGTTCCGTCGACCAGAAGGTCGTCACCGTCGCCCCCTTCAAGCACGTCGTTGCCCGCCCCGCCCAGCAACCGGTCATTGCCGCCGCGGCCCTTGAGGTGATCATTGCCGTCGAAGCCTTCAAGCGCATCGTCGCCGCCTCGGCCACCAAGCAGATCCGCCTGAGCGTTGCCGAGAATGTAGCCGCCCTTGCCATAGTGGTCAGTCGGGTCGAGCGGAAGCCGGATGTCCTCCACAAAAACGTGGGTCCGGGCGAGATCGGACAATCCGGAGACGATCACCAGGCTGTCCCGGGTCATCTCGCCATAGAAAGTCGACCCGGCAATGGCGTCGAGCGCCGTGTCGTAGTTGGCCGAAAAATGCGTCGTCCAGGCCAGGGGATTGATGATGTTGCCACCTTCCCAGAACGCGGGCGTTGCATAAACGTCGTTGAAGAAAACGATGTTGTTGGTCTCGTAGGCATAGTCCGTGTCGTTGCCCAGGAGATGCAGCCCGTCCTCAGAAATGACAGATGGCACCGGGTCGTTCTCGAAATCGAAACTCAGCACCTCGGCACCGTTCGACAGAACCGAACTCCCGTCCTCGGCAACATAGTGCGAGGCAAAGCCGACAAAACTGGCATCGACGAGAAAGCCGTCCGCGATGGTGTGGCTCTGCTCGGCCAGATTGGTGACCGCGCCGCCGCCAAGCGAATGCCCGGTGACGATCAGATCGTCGGCCGTCAGTCCGGCCGACTGCATGAACGTGGCAATCGCCTCCAGCAGCTGCCCGAACGCCTCGACCGCATAATTTGGCTCGCTGGACAGAAACTCCAGATAATCGATCACGTCCCCGATCGTATCGGACACGATGTTGTCGACCGTGCCGCTGGTGCCCCGGATCGCCAGACCGACTTTGACGAGATTGCCGTCCGCGTCGTATTTGGCAAGAACGTCGGCCTGCGCGGTTCTGAACTTGTCCGTTTCTCCCTGATAGGTGCCGTTCCGGTCGATAACGGCGCCGGCAAGGCCGAGCTGCTCCGGCGTCACGACGGACCAACCCTTGGCCTCGATCCGGCTGCGCGCGTTTGCTTCGGCTTGCAGGCCTTCGTCAGGCACGTTTTCCAACCCGTGATAGCTGTAAAGCATGAGATCTCGGGCGTCCTGGACCAGGCCGAGTGCCTCTTCTCCCTTGTAGGTGAATAGCGACATTTCTCCTCCTATAATTGCAATTTTCATGTTCACACTCAAAAGTTATTCCAATAATTACGTTTACGTAAGGGGAAATTTCAAATGCCTCGTGCGCCTGTATTCGGGACAGCGGAGATCGGCTGTTTGAGGCGGATCATTGCGGCGCACCGTAATCCACGGGAAAGTGCTGGAAAATGGAAGGATGCCGCCATGCCATCTCCGCGCCTGGAGCACAGCCACCGGCCCAGGGACATCGCCGACCGGCTCGCCGCCGGGCCGGATGCCAGCTATTTGAGGGACTGGGTCTATGGCGGCATTGACGGTGCCGTGACCACTTTCGCGATTGTCGCCGGTGCGGTCGGAGCCAGCCTCTCTGCCAACGTGATCCTGATCCTGGGTGTCGCCAATCTGCTCGCCGACGGTTTTTCCATGGCGGCCGCCAATTACAGCGGCTCGAAATCGGAAAACGAGGACTATCTGCGCCTGCGCGCCATCGAAGAAAAGCATATTGCGCTGGAACCGGAGGGCGAACGGGAGGAAATCCGGCAGATCTTCCTGCAAAAGGGCTTTGACGGCGCCAATCTGGAAACGCTGGTGGAACTGGTCACCTCCAACAAGGCCACCTGGATCGAGACCATGATGCAGGGTGAATACGGCCTTTCCGACATCTCGCGCGCCCCGCTCAAGGCCGCACTTTACACCTTCGCCGCCTTTGTCCTGTTCGGCTCCATTCCGCTTCTGCCGTTCGTCTTGCAGCTGCCTGCCAGAGCCGAAACCGCAACCAGCCTCACAATGCTGGCCTTTTTCCTGATCGGTTCGCTCCGGGCCCGCTGGTCACAGCGGCACTGGATCTCCTGCGGGCTGGAGACGACAGCCATTGGCACGGTCGCGGCGGGGATCGCGTTTGTTGTGGGCTACGGGTTGCAGGTGCTGCTGGGGTGAGCGTTGCCTCTTTCGTTACCCTACATCAAGTCGAAACATCAGCCGGGTCGCACATGTATTGCTTATTTCTGGACAAGTTCCAGTCTTTGAAGCCAGATTGACCGACGACCAATCGTTCATGCCTGGGCCACTCACATGCAAACTGCTCAAGAATTTTTCGGAACGCCTGAAAACATTGCAGCCATGGGCAGAAGCACCGCGCTTTGGTCTCTCCTGAGGGGCGATCCGCGATTTGCCTATTACGGCCGGCTTGTGGCATTGAGCCAGCCCGTGGAGAACACGTCGGACGTTTTGATCTCCCTGGCCCGGCTGCAGGGGGCAAGTCCATGTTACTTCTTCCCGAAATCCGGCGTGGACACGCTCTTTGCCGAGCTTGAGCGCAAAGGACTTTCAGCGGATCGGCACGAGCATTTTCAGGGTGGAGAAAGTGCTTACATGGCAGCACGGGCAACGCTGGCGGAGCATCACCTGCCACCCGACCTGACCGTCAGAATTCTGGACGGCAACACACCGGACAGCGTCCTTGCCGAAGTCATCCAGCTGATGGAATCCTGCGGCGTCATGCCGGTTCCCGCCAGCTTTCTACGAGGCTCGCAGGGCAATGGCATCTGTCTTGTCGCTTGTGACCCACATGGCGCACCGGTCGCGGTCGCGACGTCGATTTTCATGCATCCTGCGGAGAGCGACCACGCCAACACCGTCTTCTGGGGAATGCTGGCAACCCGCCCCGACCGCCGCGGCGAGAAGGTTGCGCTCGTGCTCGGCGCAAAGGTTATTGTTCACATGTGGGAGGAAAAAGGCGCTCGCGCTTTCATGACGGGCGTGCGGCAAGACAATGCCTCCTCCACGGCCTTGTGCAATCGCCTGGGAGTGATCGATACCGAATTCGCCTACGCGGTCTGCGTCGATCCGCAGACACTGGGTCGAGATTCAGTCACAAAATAGCGCCCCTGGACCGAGGACCGTCCACTGAGCATCAGTCTTTGACTTTCCGGTAGTCGATACCGTGGGCTCTCAACTTGTCGTCGATCAGTTCCGCCAGGTCCGGATCCAGTGTGATCTTGCGCGGGTAATGCGGGCGGGCGCGGTCCTGGAGCACGGGCACGTGCCAGCCGTCGGTGGTGTCCAGGAAATGATCGATGCCCGCTTCGCCCCAGGTGCGGAAAAACCCGGCGAGGACGCAATCGAGATAGCTTTGCAGGATCGGGTGCTGGTCGCAGCCCCAGCGCAGATGCTCGGGAGCGGCCTGGAACAGGAACAGATCCTCAGGTCCCGGCTGCTGCAGGGCTTCGCAGCGGAAAGAAACTCCAACCGCTTCCACCTTGACATAACGCTGTTCGCGGCGCTCCAGGTCAGCCAGCTGCGTGCGCGGCTCGCGGGCCATCACCCCCCAGATCTCGGCGCCGTCTTCCTGGCGGACTGTCAACGCGCAGCGACCCTGGCCATCTTCGCCCTGGCCGCAGACCCGCCATTCCCTCAGCCAGCCGGAGAGTTTTCCGGGCGTGACTTCGGCATTTGCCGGGATAGTGTCAATGTTGACGAGGGAACCGTATCCAAAATATGTGATCGTCATGTCGTGCTTGTCTAATGTCTTTACCCTGTCGTCAAATCAAAACCGAGAGTTGCCATGATTGTACCATCCCTGTCCCGGCAGGACATCGACCTCCTGCGGCAAGACACGCCCGGTGTTGGGCAGGTGATCCATTTCAACAATGCCGGCACCGGTCTGGCAGCCGCCCCGGTTCTTGAGGCCGTGAAGCAGCATCTGGATCTGGAAGCCCGGATCGGCGGCTATGAGGCGGAAGCCGCCGCACGGCCTGCGCTGGACACATTCTACACAGCACTTGCCGCCCTGATCGGCAGCCAGCCGCAGGAAATCGCCTATGTCGAAAACGCCACCCGCGCCTGGGACATGGCCTTTTACGGCATCGACTTTCGACAAGGCGACCGGATCGTTACGGGGCGCGCGGAATATGTCTCCAACTATGTCGCCTTCCTGCAGATGAAGAAGCGCAAGGGCATCGAGATCGACGTGGTCGAGGACGATGCCTCCGGCCAGATCGACCTGAAGGCCCTGAAAGCGGCGATCACGCCGAAAACCCGCCTTGTTGCCCTCACCCATATTCCGACTTTCTCCGGCCTGATCAATCCGGCCGAAGAGGTCGGGGAGATCGCCCGGGAAGCCGGCGTGCTCTACCTGCTCGACGCCTGCCAGTCGGCCGGCCAGATCCCTCTGAATGTCAACGAGATCGGCTGCCACATGCTGTCGGGCACAGGCCGCAAATATCTGCGCGGGCCGCGCGGCACCGGGTTTCTCTATGTCAGCGACACAGTGCTGGATCAAATCGAACCGCCCTTCATCGACCTCCAGTCGGCCAACTGGCTCGACGATAACAGCTATGAACTCGTGCCCCACGCGCGCCGCTTCGAGACCTGGGAACGGTATGTTGCCGGCCAGATCGGTCTCGGCGTCGCGGTCACCTATGCGATCGGCTTCGGCATGGAGCGTCTCGGCAACCGGACCTGTGCACTCGGAGCCCAACTGCGCTCCGAACTCTCTGGCCTCGGCGCGGTCACGTTGCACGATAAAGGCAAGCGCAAGGGCGGCATCGTGACCTTCACCCTTGATGGCGAGACACCAGCTCGCACGAAGACGCGCCTTGCGGCCAACGGCATCAATGTTTCGGTCAGCACGGCCAGTTCCGCACGGATCGACCTGCCCCATCGCGGCCTGGACGCTGTCGTGCGTGCCTCGCTGCATGCCTTCAACTGCGAAGACGAAATTGAACGCTTTGTTAAGGCTCTCGGCAATTTCAACTAGGAGACCACTCCGGCAGCCTTGTCGCGCACCCCATGTTAAAACTGTCCCGCTAGGATCAGATTCCATCAACATGGGGTGGTGGGTAGTTGGCAGGTCAAAAAGACAAGACGGGTGGTACCGAGAGCGCAGGGCTGGCACAGCCGCATGCGGGCCGCAGCATCAGGGTCTGGATTTACGGGCTTGCCGCTCTGCTCATCTGCCTGTCCACGGCATCGCTGGCCTTCGTTGCCAACCTAGCCTGGCGCGAGGCTGACCGGCGGGCGCTCGAAAGCGAGCAGATAAGGCTCGACAACACCCTGCAGACCTTGTTTCGGGAAATCGCGCGCGACCAGATCGCGCTGGCGCAATGGGACGAGACCTTCAACGCGCTTCAGGTGCCGCTCGACAAGACCTTCATTGAAGAGGAACTGGTCAATGACCTATGGGGGGACTTCGGCCTGAACCGGACGTTCCTGGTTGCTCCGGACGGACATCTTGTCGCCCAGGCCATCGAGGACAAGACGCGGTTCGAAAGTATTTCTTTGCCGGAAGACAATCTGGTCCGGCAACTTGCGGAGGACGCAAGGCGCGACTTCAGACAGCGGCAAAGCGCTTCCAGCTCCGTCTTCGCGGAATGGCATGTTCCGCAGGCCGCGCTGATGCAGATCGCCAAAACCACCTACGCCGTGATCGACGGATCCCCGGCCCTTTTGAGCGCCATTCCCATCCTGCCGGATGACGGCCATGTCCGCTTCGACAGCGATTATCCGGTTGTCCTGGTCAACGCCGTCTATCTCGACGATCGCTGGTTCGCGGATCTCTATGAACGGCTAGCCTACCGGGAGTTCCGGTTCTTTCCCGGAGAACCGGAGCGCCTGCACCCGACCAATCACCTGATCCACGCGGCGGACGGCTCGATTTTTGGGTATTTCAAATGGGATCACGACAAGCCCGGCCGCGACATCTGGATCATGGCCATGCCGTTGATCCTGATCCTGGCGTCCATCATCGCCGTGGTTGCCTTTGCCGCCGCCAACCGGATCAGCCGACTGTCGGCCTCGCTTGAGGAAAGTGAGCGCAAGAACCGCCACTTCGCGCGGCATGACGCCCTCACCGGCCTGCCGAACCGGCACCATTTTTCCGACTGCCTCGGCTTCGCGCTCGACGGCCTGCCGGAACGCGGCTTCGCGATTTTCGCCTGTGACCTCGACCGGTTCAAACCGGTCAACGACACTTACGGCCACGAAGCCGGTGACCGGGTCATCTGCAGGGTAGCCGACCGGCTGACAAGAACCATCGGCGACAAGGGCGTCGTCAGCCGGATCGGCGGTGATGAATTCATCATTCTGTTCACCCAGCCGGCCGACCGCCAGTTGCTGGCCTCCATGGCCGAGCAGCTGCTTGCCGATATCGCCAGCCCGATCGATATCGGCAACGGCCAAAGCGTCGAAATCGGCGTCAGCATCGGCATTGCCGCGGCGCCGGACTGCGGCACGACCGAAAAAGCGCTGATCCGAATGGCGGATATGGCGCTTTACCGCGTCAAGGAAAACGGGCGAAACGGCTATGAATTTGCCGGGCCTTACAGTCTCGACGCCGCGCAGGCGAGACACAAGATGGAACTTACGTCAACGTAACGGTCATACTTGCCGTTTTCTTTGACCTGAAACCTCGTCAAAATTACTATTAATCTTCGCGCAAGGAATAAAATATCTCGCGTCTCTTTCAATCTCACATTTTTAATATTCCCATCACTTGTTAATGTATTCACTCTTACAATCTCTTGGCGTCTTCACCCGTAAGATTCAACGATGACATAACGTGGAATAAGAGTTCACAACTTGACCGAGTTCCGGCGTAGATATAGCGACCAAGCCGTGAAATTTCCGCGGCAACAGATCTCGAGGCTGGCCTTTCTACTTGCCGGGCTGCTGATCGCCGTGACCTCGATCTCGTTGCTCTTTGTCGGCTTTGTCGCCTCGCATGCGTCCCGGCAGCAGGCCGTTGCCAACGAGGAACGCCTGTTCCGCAGCACCGTTGCCGACCATCTGCGCACCATCGTGCGAGAGCAGATCACCATCGCCTCTTCCGATGAATCCGTTGAGAAACTGGTCCGGCACTTCGATCCCACCTATGCGCGGCAGAGCTTTAACACGCTCTGGTCGACCTACCGGCACAGCAAAGTGATGCTGATCTCCGGCGACGGGGAAATCCTGGCGGAGTCCTTCAAGGATTACACCCACATCATCACGCGCCCTATCGAGGAGATGCCCGAGCTGGCGCTGATCCGGGAAAAACTGAAAAGCCTTTATCAGCGCAACCGGGTTCGCGTGCCGGGCGGGTTCGGACACCGGACGCTGCAGGGTGTCGATCCGAGCGAGTATTCGGTCATGGGGTTCGTGACGATCGACGGGCGCCCCGCCCTGTTCGGCGCGATGCCGGTCATGCCCGACGACTATGAGGTTACCCTGCCGGACGGTCCGCCGACCGTGCTGCTTTCGGCGCACTACATCGACGATTTCCTGCTCGGCCAGCTGAACGGCCAGCTGAATTTCGCCCAGTTCCGATTTGTCGACGGCGGCGCGTCGAAGGAAGATGGCCCCCACCATGCGATTTCAAATCAGAGCGGCGATCAGATCGGCACTTTCACCTGGGACAGCCAGACCGTAGGGGAATCCATCTGGCCAACCATCATCCCGGTGATCGTCCTGCTCAGCGTCGCGCTCGGCGCTCTCGCTTTCGGCATCGCCTGGCGGATTGGCCAGCTGACCTCCTCGCTACAGGCAAGCGAGCGCCAGAACCGTTATCTGGCTCTGCATGACACCTTGTCGGGCCTTGCCAACCGGCTGCAGTTCAACCGGGTCCTGGAAGGTTCGGTCAAGGCGCTGCCCAAGAAACCGTTTGCGGTCATTCACTGCGATCTCGACAAGTTCAAGGCGGTCAATGACACGTTCGGCCACGCGGCCGGCGACACGGTCATCACGACCATGGCCGAGCGACTGACCAAGGTCATCGGCAAACCCGGCCTGGTCTGCCGCATCGGCGGCGACGAATTCATGGTGATCTACCGGGGCGCAACCGACAGGGCCAACCTGACCGCGCTCAGCAAGGCGCTGGTCGCCGCGGGCAGCAAGCCGATCCACCTGGATCAGGGCGATATCGCCAATATCGGGCTGAGCGTGGGCATCGCCGTCGCACCGCAGGACGGCGCGACGGCGGAACTGCTCGTCAACCGCTCGGACGCGGCCCTCTATCATTCCAAGAAGATGGGCCGCGGCCGCTTCACCTGTTACGCGGACATTGCCGACGACGATCCAGACGACATGCCTCAACGGCACGCTTCCGCCTGAGCCGCCCGGTTCGTCTTTAGCCGCGCAGGCGCTCCGTCGGCTCGCGCATGGTAACCAATTCTTCGGCCGCCGTCGGATGCACGGCGATCGTGCGGTCGAAATCCGCCTTGGTCGCGCCCATCTGCAGCGTGACGCCGAGGATCTGGGCAAGCTCACCCGCATCCGGACCAACCACGTGAACGCCGAGAACCTTCTGGCTGTCCGCGTCGACGATCATCTTCATCAGCATCTTTTCGTCGCGGCCTGACAGCGTGTGCTTCATCGGCCGGAAGCTGGACTTGTAGATGTCGAGATTGGGCGTGCGCTGCAAAGCCTCGTCCTGGGTCAATCCGACCGTGCCCATTTCTGGCTGGGAAAACACCGCGGTGGCGATCAGGCTATGGTCCACGGTCCAGGGTTTGTCGCCGAAAACGGTGTCGGCAAAAGCATGCCCCTCGCGGATCGCGACCGGGGTCAGATTGGCCCGGTCGGTGACATCACCCACCGCATAGATCGAGTCCACATTGGTTTTCGAATCGGCGCTGACACGGATTGCGCCGGATGGATCCATCTCGACGCCAGCCTTATCAAGACCAAGATCGCGTGTGTGCGGCTTGCGGCCGATCGCGAACATGATCTGGTCGGTTTCCAGCGCCAGGCCGGCCTTGGTGTGACCGGTCAGGGAGCCGTCCGCGTTCTTCTCGATCCTGGTAAATGTATCCTGGCGCAGGACGCGGATGCCCTTTTTCTCCATCTCCTGGCGGACCATGGTCCGGAGGTCCCAATCAAAGCCGCGCAGGATTTCCTCGCCGCGATAGATCAGGGTCGTTTCGACGCCAAGCCCGTTGAAGATGCCGGCAAATTCCACGGCGATATATCCGCCCCCTGCGACCACGACCCGGCGCGGCAGCTCGGCCAGGTGAAATGCTTCGTTCGAGGTGATGACATGCTCGACGCCGGGCAGTTCCGTATCCACATTCGGCGAGGCCCCGACGGCCACCAGGATGTATTTGGCGGAAATCTTCTGGCCGGTCGACAACAGGCGCACCGTATGGGCGTCCTCGATGACGGCACGGCTGTCATGCACCTCGACCTTCGTGCTTTCCAGATTGCGCCGGTAGATACCTTCCAGCCGGGTGATTTCCTGATCCTTGGCAGCGATCAGTTTGTCCCATGAAAAACCGCGCTCTCCGACGGTCCAGCCGAAACCTTCCGCATCCTCGAATTCCTCGGAGAATTTCGAGGCATAAACGAACAGCTTCTTGGGCACGCAGCCGCGGATCACACAGGTGCCGCCATAGCGGTATTCTTCGGCAATCCCGACACGTGCGCCATGCGTGGCCGCGATGCGCGCTGCGCGGACGCCGCCGGAGCCGCCGCCAATAACAAAAAGATCATAATCGTAGTCGGTCATGGACGCCTCTTTCAGCCCTGTTGCATTTGTCCGGCGGTGCGCGGCCGCGGTTCGTTCGCCCCAGATAGGCAGCCCGGGCAACCATGCAAGCCCGACGCCGCCACCGAGCAGCGCGCCACCGTCCGGTTTTCTTCCTGCCGCAAACGATTTGGGCCGCATTCGCGGCCCAAACAACCGGTCCCGAGACCGGCTTCAACTTGTCGTGTATCCGCCCGTCTGCCCGGTCTGACGGGCATGTTCGCGCGGCCGACTGCCCGTCACTGCGCTTCGTTGCGCTTGGCGAGCTCTTCCTGGACCATGGTCACCATTTCCGTGGAAAGCTTATCCTGCCACTCGCGTGCAGCTCCGACGGAATACTGTGTGATGACGGGAATGCTCTTGGTCAGCTTTTGGCCGAGATCCGTGTTGTAGAATTCGGCCAGCTGGTTCAGCTCCTCCTCGGTGAAGCTTTCCGCCCAGGCCTTGTACACGAGGTTGTTGAGATCGACCCGCTTCGGCGCCAGCTTCAGCGCCACGTCCTGGGTGACTTCGATGATTTCTTCCGCGCGGGCCGGGTCGGACTGAATGAACGCGGTCCGGGTCTGTTCCGCCAGGATCGGCAGAATGTCATCGAACGGTTCCAGAACCTTGGTCGCGGCGGCAACTTTCTTCGCTGCGGCCAGATGGCTTTCCGAAACGGCGTCCTGCGCGGTCGCCGCACCTGTCAGAAATCCGGCGGCCATCAAGGCTGCGCCCAATACAGCTGCCCTTGGGAAGGATTTGATAAGCTTCATTTTTCTACTCCTAGGCGGCTTTCAAATGTCAGGAAAGCCGAACACATCGCTCAGATGGGCAGAACGGTCTTTACCCCATCCGTGCCGGCCACGTAAGCCTTGGTTGCAAGTTCGAGAAAGAGACCATGGTCAACGACACCCGGAATCGCGACAAGCCGATCGGCCAGGGTGCCCGGGTCGGTGATCTCCTGAAGGCAGGCGTCGAGAATGTAATGTCCGCCATCCGTCAAGAAAGGCTGCTCTGCGCCGCCTCTCAGATCCAGGTTTTGCGGCAGGCCCATGTCTTCCAGGACATGAAGGATGGCGCGCCGTGTCGCCTTCAGCCCGAAGGGGACAACCTCGATCGGCAGCGGAAACTTGCCGAGAGTGGCAACTTCCTTGCTGCTATCCGCGATCACGATCATCTCAGCGGACGCGCCGGCAACGATCTTTTCACGCAGCAGCGCGCCGCCACCGCCCTTGATCAGGGCCAGATGCGCATCGAGTTCATCCGCGCCGTCAATGGTCAGATCCAGTTCAGGAAGCTCGTCAAGCGTGGTCAGCCGGATGCCGAGGCTGGAGGCCAGCTCCCGCGTGCGCTCCGACGTCGGCACACCGATGACGTTGAGACCGTCCGCCACCCGCCTTGCCAGCGCGTGCACGAAGAGCTCCGCCGTCGAACCGGTGCCGATGCCCAACCGCATGCCGGAGGTGACGTCTTCCGCCGCACGTTCGGCCGCTTGTTTCTTGAACTGATCGCTCATCCCATGTCCCTTCGCCTGCGTCCTGCGGACCGCGCGCAAGCCAGTGATCTTTTTCAGGCCGCCGGGTGCTTAACATGGCCGGTATCTGCCGGTCCAGTGACATTCCCCACTTCGCCGGGGAAACCCGCCTCCAACTAAAGCAGTGGTACAATATTAACCATCATTTTAGATAGCCCGCAGATAATGCTGCAAATTGTCTAGGGCCTGGAAAGCACAAAATCCTATGAGCATCCTTCGACTTGGATCGTGGCAAAAAGAGAAAAAAAACAACATTGCCAATAACTTGGATACCCTTGAGGAAACTGACGAGGGTCAAAATACCGGGGGTGAGCGGCCGATCGCCGCTGACCGGATGGGTTTTGTTCTCGACAGTCTCGAAGACGATCTTCAGGTTGCCGCCAAATCCATCAATGCCGCGGCAGAAAAAGTTCAGGACCGGCTTGTCAGCCAGATGGACACGCTGGAATCCATCCGCGGCAACAGCCAGGCACTGGCCGACCAGTCGGAGGTCGCGAATGAAAACGCCGCGGGCCTGGCCTCCTCTATCCAGGAACTGAGTGCGTCCAGTTCCGAGATCGGTTCTCAGGTCGGCGTGTCCAACCAGTTGGCACAGGAAGCGCGCGACGTCGCCGATCAGGTCAATCAGGGCGTGATGGAACTGAAACACGCGATTGACGACATCGCCAATGTGGTCAGCCTGATCTCCGACATTGCCAAACAGACCAACCTCCTGGCGCTCAACGCAACCATCGAGGCCGCCCGCGCGGGCGAAGCCGGCCGCGGCTTTTCCGTCGTCGCCAGCGAGGTCAAGGCCCTGTCGGTCGAGACCCAGTCGGCAACGGAGCAAATCGTCGCCAATATCGACCGCCTCAACCAGTCAGCCGAAATGAGCCTTGGTTCGGTCAACCAGATCATCGAGGTGATCGGCAAGATCCGGCCGAGTTTCGCCGCCGTTGAAGACGCCGTTCAGACCCAGGTCGACACCACCAATCTGATCGGCGAACAGGCGCAACGGACCGCCGAATTCGTCCAGGACGTGGTCAGCACAGCCAAGACCATCACCACCGCCGCCGAGACCGCCGAGGAAGGCGGCCGGCTTGCCCGGGAAACCGGTGCGGAAATGAGCGCGGCCTCCGGCGCGCTGCGGTCGCGTTTCACCATGATGATCCGCCAGACGGAAATTGGCGACCGCCGGCAGCATGACCGCCTGCCGGTCAAGCTGGGCGGAAGCGTCACCTGCGGATCGGCGACTGCGCGCTTCGAGACCCATGACATTTCCGAAGGCGGCACGTTGTTCAAGTCGGAGATCGACCGTCAATTGCGTCCCGGCAGCACCGGGCAGATTGAGTTGAGCGGCATCGGCCGGGTCGACATTCGCGTCGTTGCGGTAACGGAACACGGCTGCCACGCCTGTTTCGTCAATCCGGACCAGTCGTTCCGCGAGGCATTGACGCGCAAGATCGCCGCCATTCACGCCAGCCACGCCGAGGAAGTGGAGCGGGTGCAGTCCGGCGCGGCGCGGATCGCCGCCGCGATCGAAGACCTTATCGCCCGGCGCCAACTGAGCATGGACGATCTGTTCGACACGAACTACACACCAATCCCGGGCACCAATCCCATGCAGGTCTCCACCCGGGCGCTTGCCCAACTGGAAAAAGTCCTGCCGACCATCCAGGAAGACATCCTGGGCAAATGCAAGGGGATGGCCTTCTGCGCGTCCGTTGACCGGAACGGTTATCTGCCGGTGCACAACCTGATCTATTCCAAGCCGCAGAAGCCGGACGATCCGACCTGGAACGCTGCCAATTGCCGCAACAAGCGCATCTTCGACGACCGGGCCGGCCTCAGCGCCGCCCGCAACACACGGCCGTTCCTGATCCAGTCCTATGCAAGGGACATGGGCGGCGGCAACATCGTCTGGATGAAGGAAATCGATGCGCCGATCATCGTCCAGGGCCGGCACTGGGGCGGTTTCCGGACGGCGTATAAACTTTAACGCTGAACGCTTGCGGCAGATCTCGGATCCGGCTAGGCAGGATCCGCCCATTCCGTCCGCAAGGAGAAATCATGTCCGTTTTGGTGTTCGATCTGGACGGCACTCTGGTGTCATCCATGGAAGACCTCGTGGCCACGCTCAATGTCATCATGACCGATGCGGGTTATGAGGCCGTCCCGCAGGACCATGTCGCCAATATGGTCGGGCTCGGCGCGAAGGTACTGCTAAAGCGCGCGCTCGACTTCAACAAGGTCGCCTGGACGGACGAGATGATCGCGACGCTCTATCAGGCATTTCTGGAGCATTACGCCGCCAATATCGCGGTACATACGCGGCCATTCGACGGCGTCGTCCCGGCGCTGGAACGCTTTCGGCAAGAGGGCTGGAAACTCGCTGTGTGCACCAACAAGTCGGAACGGCTGACGCTGCCGCTGCTGGCCACGCTCGATCTTGCCCGGCATTTCGACGCCGTCGTCGGCGGCGACACTTACGCAAAGGCCAAACCGCATGCCGAACCGCTTCTCGGGGCCATCGAGCGCGCCGGTGGGCAGGTCAAGGGCTCGATCATGGTCGGCGACAGCGTCACCGACATCGATGCCGCCCGCAATGCAGGCATACCCGTTGTCGCGGTTGATTTCGGCTATACGCCGGTGCCCGTCCGGGAGCTTGGCCCGGACCGGGTCATTTCGCATTACGACGAGCTTGCCAATGCGGTTGCCGAACTCTCGGAGCCGGTCAGAACGTCCTGATCGCGTCACCGAGGGTTTCACGGATTTCGAGACGCCTTTCGTTGAGCGCCGCGATCTCCGTCTCGATGTCCTCGATGCGGGTCTCGGAGTCTGCCAGCTTGCGCGCCGCGCGCTTGTAAAGGTCCGCGCCCGGTTCGATCGCCGCCAGGTTCGCCCGGTGGCGCTCTTGATCGTTGGTTTCCTCGTCCTTTTTCAGGCGAAGCTGCTGCATCTGGCGCTCAATCTGGGTGATCTCGTTTTGCAGCTCCGACAGTCTCTTCAGTTTTGCCGCCACCGCCTTGTCCGGCGAGCGCAGGGACAGATAGAGGAGCTTGTTGGCGTCGGTCGACATCAGCGCATAGGTCTCCGAGAGGGTGCGCTCATGCAGGGCCGTGACCGTCTCAGTCGCGCCCGCGGCGACTTCGACGCGCAGCCGGTGATGGCTGACGGTGCTGTCCATCTCGTTGCCGGACGAGAACTGCCAGCCAGGGCGCTTGGCATGTTCGATGATCACCGTGCGTTCGCCGTCCGGCGCGCCCTTGATGGCATAACGCGTTGACGAGCGTTCGCGCACACTTGCCGTCAAGACGCCGTCATGGACCTTGATCGAAACGATCTGGTTGTCGCCGGTGGTGTCCTGCGCGATTCGGACCTTCTTGTCCGTGGCAAAGCTCGCCATCCGGCTTTCGCCCGACGGCATGCCGTTGATCTGGGCATCGCCGACATAACCTTCCTGTTCGTCATAGACCGTTAGGATGCCCTTCGGCAGGCTGGTATCGGTCTCGTTGTCGATCAGGATCGCCGCGATCGGGTGCGAGAGGCCGCTTTCGGGCTGATAGACCGAAACGGTCTCTGCGGAAACGACCTTGTCGACGATCGGCGCGGACAGGGTCTCGCCGCTTTCCAGGCTCACCGGCCAGGGCAAGGTGAAGGACGCTGTGACCGCGCCCTCGACCGCCTCGCCGACATTGGCATTCGACATCCTGCGCTCTCGCGGCTGCGGCGTGGCCGCCGGAGCCGCCAGGGCAGCGAGGCGGGACGCGCCGCCAATATATGCTTCGCTTTCGGCGACATCGAACACCGGTTCGGCGCCGGTGTCGGTCGGCGGCACATAACCTTCAGAGACGTCAATGGGCACTTCCCGGCGCTGTTTCCAGTAAAGGTCGTGCAGGCGCTGCTTCAGCGTCACCGGCGCGCCGGAGGAGAGCGTCACCTCGACATTCTCCCAATCCTCGCCGCTGGCGTTTTCCAGAACGGCCCAGGCCTGCAGGCGCGCCTTGTCGTCGGCCATGGTCACCACACGGTAGGCGGTCTTCCAGATTGGTGCAGGCACCACATAGGAGACAGCGACTTCGCGCGCGCCCTCCCCGCCCACCTTCAGCGCCACGGTGCGGGCGCCATCCGCCTTGCCGGTGCCAACCGCAGCCAGGGCTCTCGCCACCTTCTGCCTGATATCCTCGTCGAGGAACGTAATTTCCGTGTCGGCGCTGAGCTCGACCCCGGTGATCCGGTCCTCGCTCAGGACGGAGACTACGAAGGCCTGGCCCTTGTCACCCTGATCGCGCGCGGAAACACCAAGCACCAGTCCTTCCACCGACGATCCGGCCCTGTCCAGCCTCACCCTGGTGCCCTGCAGCGCCGACAGTAGCCTAGCCGGCGACTGCAGGTCGTCGACCGAAAACGGCAGGTTCTTGAAGGTTTCGGCAAGAGGATTGGGTCCCGGCAGGGTGATGCCCTCGACCACGCCGGCCTGATCGAACACGACAATGCTCTTCAGGACATCGTTCACCTGATCGAGCGGCACGGTCATGTTGATCAGGCCGGTGCTGTCGATGTCGGCCTTGCGCACGATCTCGGCGAGTCCGCCCGAGGACAGGGTGATCGAGGTGATCGGACCGTTGTCGGCACTCAGGGCCGACGTGGTGGTCATCAGGCAGAGAAAAAGGGCAGAAGACGAACGGAAAAGCATTCAAATCACTCCAAGGAAAACAGGTTGCGGGATCGTCCGCCCAAAATACGGCCTTTTGTGGAAAGCGCAGATGACTGCTGACAAAAAGGACTTGCCAAGACGCACCCTATCCCGTAGACAGCCGCTCACCACGCGATTGCGAGGGCGATTAGCTCAGCGGGAGAGCACTCCCTTCACACGGGAGGGGTCACTGGTTCAATCCCAGTATCGCCCACCATTTCCTCGATTTTCTGAATCAGTAATTCCCGATCCGGGACGGTGGACCCTGTTCGCGTCTCAACAGGATCTGGCGCATCCGCACAATCGACAGGGGTCTGTGGCCGCCCGGCTACCGGCCCCGCCGGCGACACGGTGTTTCTCCCCGGCCTGAGGTTAACCGTCTGTCGAGTAGCTCCCAATTGGTGGCATTGCGCGCCTTGCCAGACACAACCCAAGCATGCAGACTTCCCGGACCCCAAATTTCCGGAGGTCCCGCCGATGTTCCGTTCCTGTGCCGCCGCGTTCCTGATGCTCTGCTCCGTGAGCGCCGCCTGTGCCCAGTCCGGAGCCTCCGGCCTGCCGCTTCCCTCCGAATTGCCGCTTCTGGACTATGAGGCCAAGCTCTATCCGTTTGTCGCCGCGCGCACCTTTGCCAAGGACGGCTGGAAACACGACAAGCGCTGGCGCGACACCGGACCTTTTCTGCTGTCCACCAATTACGGCACCCACCCGGCCGTACGGATCTACTATTCGCCGGGGATGATCGACTGGCTCGAGGGCGGTCGCAAAGGCACGGTTCCCGACGGTGCCATGATCGTCAAGGAAATGGTCGGCGCTCCCGCGGCCCGTTACGTGGAATACCGGCGCTTGCTGGAAGTGCTGCACCCGGACGATCCCGCGAAGGTCGAAAGCGAGATGCTGGCCTTCCTCTACAAGACCGGCGGGCTCAACTGGACCGTCATGGTGAAAGACAGTTCCGTCTCCCATGGAGGTTGGTTCTTTGCTTCGGTGGAACCGTCGGCGGAAGTGGATTCGTTCAATCCGCCCTATTCCCCCGCGTCCGGTCAGGCCGGCATCGGCACCTGCATGCGTTGCCACGCCTCCGCCGAGAACCAGCTGACCTTCTCCTCCCTCGACAATATCGAGGGGTATGACGGCGACCCGCTCATCTTTCGTGTCGATGAAAGCTGGCGCGACATGAAAGACTTCCCGCCCGGTCCCTTCAACCTGCCGGCCGTGCAGCGTCCGGCTGCGGGCGCCAGCGAGGCGACGCTGATCGAGGACCTCTTCCATAATGACGATGCGTTCGACCGGTCCAACGCCGCGACGGCGCCCTCCTCGCGGGACATCAATCCGGAATTTGCCAAGACCTTTCCACCGACCGGCGGCATCGCGGTGCCGGCGGGCGAGGTTCAGACCCTGCCGAGCCTGTGGCTCGACCATGTCCCCTCCCGTCCAGGCAAGCCCCAGCATTTCCTGACATCGGACAATTGCCTTGGCTGCCACGGTGGCCTTGGCGGCCCGCCCTATGGCAACACCATGTTCCTGCAGACGGGCCCGAATTACGGCGACGGCTTCAACATCTCCGAATATGGCGAGTGGCGCTGGTCGCCCATGGGCCTGGCCGGACGCGATCCGATCTTCTTTGCCCAGCTCGAGAGCGAATTCGCGCTGCTTGAGAAAGCCGGCGCGGGCGATCTTACCAGCAATCTCGGCACGACCTGCCTCTCCTGCCACGGCGCAATGGGGCAGCGGCAGCTGCAGATCGATGCGCATGCCGACCCGAATGCGGGCCTTGATGCCAACAACTTCAAGGTCGCCTATACCCTGCTGCACGCCCCTCTCACCAAAGAGGAAGAGGAAAAACAGAAGGCCGACGGCACCTTCCCCTATCACAGCTATGGCAACCTGGCGCGCGAAGGCATTTCCTGCGCGGTCTGCCACCATATCGCGCCACCACAGCGCGCCGAGGGCCAGCCGGACTACAACACGCTCGACACGTTCCTGATGAACGGGACAACCGGCGTTTTCCGCCTGAACGAGGCCGACAAGCTGATCGGCCCCTATGAGGACGTGCGCCCGGTGCCGATGCAAAATGCCATGGGCATCACCCCGGTGCATGACGGCTACATCAAGGACAGCGAGGTCTGCGGCACTTGCCACACGATCAACCTGCCGAACGTGGATGCCGACCCGAATGTGCCCCTGGAAGGCTATACCGCAGCGGATCAGGAGGTCTTCAACCAGGCCGGACGCAACGCCGCCGCCTTTCTGAAATCCGAGTTCGGCGTGACCTATTCCGAACCGCTGTCGAAGTTCCAGCACTCGGTCGAACAGGCAACCTATCTGGAATGGCAAAACAGCGTCTTCAGCGAAGAGGCTACGAAGAGAACCTGCCAGAGCTGCCACATGAAGTCGGACTTCAAGAGCGTCGACGGCAGCTTGAACGTGCCGGCAATCACCACCCAGATCGCGTCCATTCAGGACGACACCCTGCCGGATGTGGCCAACCGCCTGCCGTCGGAGGATCTCGATGTGCCATTCCGCGAAGGTTACAAGCGGCACAATTATGTCGGTCTTAATGTCTTCATGGTCGAGATGCTGCGCCAGTTCAGCGCAGAGATGGGCATGAGCCTGACGGACCCGATGACCTATGCGACCAACGGTGCGCAGCTGGCCATCGATACGATGGCCCTGCAGGCGGCAGAGGAAACGGCGGATATCACGCTGGACCTGAGCACCGGGTATGACAGTCTCGTCGCCGCGGTTCAGGTGAGCAACAAGACCGGCCACCGGCTGCCTTCCGGCGTCGGTTTCCGCCGCGCCTTCCTGGAAGTGCGCGCCACCGGCGCCGACGGCAAGGTGCTGTGGTGTTCCGGTTGCACCAATGGCGCGGGCGTGATTGTGGATGCGACCGGCACCCCGCTCAAGACCGAGTTCCTGGATGTGGTGCCGGCGGGCGCGACAACTGCGCTTTATCAGCCACATTACAATGTCATCACCGACCAGAGCCAGGTTCAGATCTATGAGGAGCTGACCCAGAACGCGGAGAAGAAGTTCACCACAAGCTTTGTACATCGCGACTATCATCCGAAGGACAACCGCCTGACCCCGCGCGGCACCCTCACCCCGGGCAGCGACGCCTTCAAGGCAAAGTTCGGTGACAGCGAGGTCACGGTCGCCTTCATGAAGGCGACCGTCCCGGAAGGCCGCGCCGCGAAGGATCCGGATTTTGTTGCGGGCTCCGACCGGCTGGAATACCGGATCACGCTGCCAGAGGGGACCGACCCGGCCGAGGTCACGGTAAGCGCGACGCTCTATTCACAGGCGATCCCGCCCTATTACCTGAAACAGCGCTTCGAACTGGCGCCCGAAGGGCCGGCAACACGGCGGCTCTACTATCTCGCGAGCCGCCTCAAGACCGAGGGCACGCTGATCGAGGACTGGAAACTCAAGACCGCTTCGGCTTCGGCGTCGCTGCAATAGGACGCCGGGCCCGCGGCTGGCGCGGGCAAACGACGGCTTTAGGCGCATATTCAACCGCGAAGGATCAGCTCCTTTCAGATCGCAGCCAGGAGCCTGCGGGCGAGTCTGCGCCGGGCCAGGGCCCTGCGGAGGCGGTTGTGATCGCCATGAAGACGTTTGGCATGAAGAGCACCAATCCCCAGACGATTGCCGTTTTCAGGTCCGAGCGCCTGCCAAACCGGCACTATCCTGATATTCTCGCCCGGTGATTCCCCTAGAAGCAGAGACGTTATGGCCATCCAGACCGCTCCTCAGAAAAAGGTTCTCGAGAAACTCCTCAAGGGCGTGAACCATCAAAAGGCCGGCGAGATCGAGAAGGCGCAGCGGTGCTACCAGCAGGTGCTCAAGAAGGTTCCAAACCATCCCGACGCACTGAACCTGCTAGGTGTCAGCTACCGGCAACTGGGCTTTCCCAAGAGGGCGATCGAATTCATACAGCGGGCTATTGCCGCCAATCCCGGCGAGGCCACATTCTACACCAACCTTGCCCGCGCCATGATGGATCTCGGGGCAGAACCGGATACGCTGCTGGCGCTCAGCAACAAGGCGCTTTCCTTGAGCCCGCAGGAACGGGAAGCAAGAAACATCAAGGGGATCGCCCTCACCAAGAAGGGTGAATACCAGGAAGCGGAGTACCTGTTCCAGGGGCTGATAGTCGATTTTCCCGACTATGTGGATGCCTACCAGAATTTCGGCATGCTGCTGATGGATGCCGGACAGGCGGAGCATGCGGTGAACTTCTTCACCAAGGCCATCATGCTAGAGCCGAACAACGTCAACAATCACATTCAGCGGGCACGGGCCCGCCTGAAGCTGAAGCAATACGAACCATCGCAATACGAACTTACCGAGGCACTGGAACGCTTTCCCGGAAACAGTGATGTCGAGCATGAAGCGGCCCGTCTGCTGTTCAGCATGAACGAAGCCCGCAAGAGCGTTGAATATGCCGAGCGATCGTACAAGTCGGACCCGACCAATTACCACAAGGCGATCACGCTCGGGGTCTCCTATCTTATGAACCGGCAGGCCAAGGAGTCTCTGGAAACCCTGAAACTGGCCAAGAAACATGCGCCGGTGGACAACAAGACGGTCGATTGGAACCTGTCGCTGGCCTATCTGTCGAATGGCGACCTGAAAAACGGCTGGGCGCTCCACAAAGCCCGTTTCGAGGACAAAGCCGCCAAGGTTCACGACCGGAAATTTGACGTACCGGCGTGGCAAGGGGAGGACATCTCCGACAAGACTGTGCTGGTGTGGACCGATCAGGGCCTGGGCGATGCCCTGCGCGCAGGGACCATGTTGCCGGAGTTGATTGACCGCGCCGGCAGGGTAATTGTCGAGCTGTCGGAAAAGGGCGCGAAATTCTTCCAGTATTCGTTTCCGCAAACTCTTTGCCGAAAGTCGCATATGGACAAGGACCTGCATGCGACGCTGTCGGACTACGACCTGCATGCCAACATCACGGACCTGGTCGACTTCTTCCGGCCGGACCTCGACTCCTTCAAACAAGGCCCCTTCCCGGTTTTCTCCTTCGAAAAAGAACGTGCAAGGTCCTACCTGGAGCGCCTTGAAGGGTATGAAGACAAGCCGGTGATCGGCTTTTCCTGGCGCTCGAAAAACCTCGCGCCCAACCGCGCCCGCTATTATCTGTCCGCGCCCGGAATTGCACCGGTCCTGGCCTCAAAGGACGCGATCTTCGTCAATCTGCAATACAAGGCCGTGGACAAGGAAATCGCCTTCTTCCGGGAGAAATTCCCGGAAAAGTTCAATTACTTCGAGGATGTCGATCTGTTCGACGACCTGCTTGGCGCTGCCGCGCTGACTGCCTGTTGCGACTTTGTCGTCTCAGCCAATACCAGTGTTGCGGATATGGCCGGCCTGATAGACGTTCCCACCATCCGTTTCGGACAGCAGGAGGCGGTCCTCAATCTTGGTCAGGACAACCCGCCCTGGTATCGCTCCGTGACCTACATGCATCCCTACACGGACCGCCCCTGTGCAGAATTCGTTCCCGAAATCATTAAGGAAATGGACCGTCAACTAGAGGACTGGTCGCCTGATCGCCGGAACAAGCGGCTGGAACTTTAGCGTTTTCCAGCGTTTAGGCAGACTTCTTCAAACAGGTTTCCGGGCAATCGCAACAAGCGTATCTGTCGCATCGATCCTGTTGAGCGCAGCTTCATACGCCTCTGTCAAAACAGCGGTATCGATGGCCGCCAGCGCCGACTTGTGCCCGCCGGGCTTTTTCGAAGACAGCCAGGCCAGATGGTTGGACAATGGATATCGCTGAACCCCCTCGATCACGATCCCTTCAAATCCTGCGGCCGAAAGCAATCTGCTCAGGCTGTCGCGGGTATGCAGAACGAGGTGCTGGCTCCAGAGCGTGAATTTCCTGAACGCTGTGCAATCAAGCTTGCTCAACAGGAAATCATTGGCATGTGGAACTTCCAGAACCGCGGTTCCCCCGGGTTTGAGGACCCGGAGCATGTCCCTCAGGATCGGCAGCGGTTCCGGCAAATGCTCCAGCACATGAAAGCTCACGGCGGTATCCAGGCTGCTATCGTCGAGGGCGTCCAGTGAGGTGTGGCAGACTATGCCTTCACCGTTCAGCGCCTTGACATAATCGCGCTGCAGTTCGACACCGCAAAAGGAGGCCGTGCGCTCTCGGACAGTCCTTAAAAAGGCACCGTCGCCACAACCGAAATCGACGATGTCCCGACCGCAGACAAAAGGCATATAGGCAGCGGCACGGCGCTCGGCGTCCCGGGTAATCTCAAAATCGCGCGATCCCGTTTTTGCCAGATTGATGTCCCGGTAGTTGCCGTCCTCGTAGACAGCGTCACCGCCGTAGAAGCCGTCGATATAAATTACGCCGGAGCGGCTGTCCCGGTAGACCGTGACGTCGTCCCGGTCTCTCGTAGCCGTCGCGTAGACTTCGCGGCTGTCTTCCGCCGCCACACCGATCCCGGACAAGGTTTCAAATATGCTCGTCATGTCTGCTCGCTTCCTTGGACGCGTCTCAAAAGCGGTTCGGCTCAGGACGCCCGGCCCGACGCCCTTGCAAAGGCTTCCAGCGCGATCCAGTCTCGGGGCGTATCCAAATCGATTTCGGTCGCCTGCGGCAAAACGACGGGAACGCTCCTGCCAAAGAAACGCTGGCCCGCTTCGCAAAACCCGGCTTTGCCGAAGGCATAGATAGCGCCGGTTTCCCGGAATTCCTCGGGCCGGTCCTGACGACGCTGGCGCGGCTTTGAGGCATCGTGATTGACGCCGATCCCGGTTCCGTCCGGCGCGACCCGCCACAGGAACGCATGCACCTCGACTACGGAAAAGGCGGTATCGGCATTGAGCCTGTCGCGCTCGGAAACCACCAGGTCGATCTCTGCGGCCGTTGTCAGCGGCGACGTGCATTGCAGCATCACCAGGGTCTCCGCCGCGCCGCAGCCCGTATGCGCCTCGACCGCATGCAGCAGGGCAGATTCAGAGGATGCTTCGTCTCCGGAGATGTTCAAGGGCCGGTTCAACCCGATCGCGCCATATGCGACAGCCGTCTCCAGGATGGCGCCATCATCGCTGGAGACGATAACCTCGTCCACGGTTTCGGCGGCCATTGCCGCACGAATGGAATGCGCCACCAAAGGCAGGCCGAGAAACGGCTTGATGTTCTTGCCCGGAATGCCCTTTGAGCCTCCCCGGGCCGGAATGACCGCGACCGTTTTTCCGCTCATGAGACCGCTCCCAGGCCTAAAGACCAGGCATGTCGACAGCGGCCTTCTTAAGATCGTAAATGGCCATGCGACGGGCGATCTCGGGCGCCAGCACCTCGGGTTTCCAGCCAAGAATTTCCTGGGCCTTGGTGTTGTCGCCGCGCAGATAGACAACATCGGAGGCGCGGAAATAGCGCGGGTCGACAAAGGCGATCAGCCGGCCTGTCTTGCGGTCATAGACCTTTTCCTCAAGGCCCTCACCTTCCGAATGCGGATCGAAGCCGACCTCCTGCGCGGCCATGAACAGGAAATCGCGGACGGTGTATTCGGTGTTAGTGGAGATTACAAAATCGTCCGGCTTGTCGTGGTCGAGCATCTTGATCATCATGTCTGTGTATTCCGGAGCATAGCCCCAGTCGCGCACGCTGCTCAGGTTGCCGAGCGGCATGGCTTCGGCATTCTGCAATTTGGTGCGTGCCAGCCAGCTGGTGATCTTGCGGGTAACGAACTCATAGCCACGCAGCTCGGATTCGTGATTGAACAGGATCCCGGAGGTGGCGAACATGTTGTAGGCCTGCCGGTAATTCACCACGAGCGAATGCGCGGCCAGTTTCGACACAGCATAGGGGCTGAGCGGGTTGAAAGGCGTCTTTTCCGACTGCGGCTTCTCCAGGACATCACCATACATTTCCGATGTCGAGGCCTGGTAGAGCCTGGCATCCAGCTTCAAGAGGCGCATGGCCTCCAGAATGTTCAGAACACCCATGTAGTTCACATCGGACGTGTAATGGGGAAACTGGAAACTGTCGGCGACGAAACTCTGGGCAGCCAAATTGAAGATGAAATCTGGCCGGATTTCGTTGAGCACGTTCTGGACATTGGCGAATTCGGTCACTTCGAGCGTGCAGAACTTAACCTGCTCGCGAATGCCCAGCTCCTTCAGCCGTCCAGTCTTGGAGGTGGATCCCCGGCGCATGGCCCCCCAGACCTCGTCACCGCGCGCCAGCAACGCCCGGGCCAGAAACGCCCCATCCTGCCCGGTGATCCCGGTGATCAGCACCTTTGCCATGTTGTTCTCCCGTTCGGACAGTCAAGTGCGACTCGCACCCCGACCATACCCTAATTGTTCAACGAGCCTAACTGCCGGATGGCATTGTCGAAGCCGTCGCCTTCGGACAAATGTCCTTGCCACACTTCCAGCACCTTGCGCTGCGGACCGTCGAGATAGGCCGCCGGATCGCCGAGATCGCCCTGGCCGAACTCGATGCCTTCCCCGTCAATCCCGACGGCATCCGCGATATGGATGTGCCGTGCCAGCGGCATCAGCCGCTCGCACCAGCTCCGCCAGTCCGCCTTTGAATAATTGGCCGACAGGATCAGGTGCGACAGGTCCAGGCAGAGTTCCATACCGATCTCCACGACAATGTCGATGTCATCCTCGCCGCAGAACATGTCGAGCACATCGGCACCGCCGAAATACCAGGCGATGCGCGGCAACCATTGCGGATAGATCGGCGCGCCTCTCTTGCGACCGATCTCGCCCAGGCACTCCTGCAGGCGCTGGTATGTGAGCTTTTTTCCCTCCGGTAGCAGACGCGAAAAACTGCCGACAATCGGCACCGCTGCCCCCGTAGTCCGTTCCAGCTCGAGAGCCAGGTCGACGCAGGTGGTGATGATCTGCCGGCTGCCGTCGCGGGTGCGCTCGTCCCCCGCCAGCGGATCGATGAGTGTCTTGCTGTCGATGTAGTCTGGGATGTGGATGGAATAGTGCCGTGTCAGATCCAGCCGGGCGAGGTTTTCCGCCATGCCGCTGCCAAAGGCACCAACTTCCTCATATGACAGATGCAGCTCGTTATTGCGGATCGGGAACCGTGTCTGCAGCACCTTGGCATCATGCAGCCGCAAGGGGATGGACAATTGCTTGTCGTCGCAGAAATCCACCAGCGCCTGTTCAAGCGGCGCCTTGGCCTCCGTGAAGTGCAGTTCGGCAATGGCGGTCCCGGCCGGAACGGCCCGTTTGACCTTGGCCTCGCCGCGTCGCTTCACATCCGCCCAGGTCAGGCCCTTGCGCGGCGCCTTGACCACGGTGTTGGCCGCAGTCAGCGCCTCCCCGGGAGCAATGTCCCGGCTGGCATAGAGCGACGAACCGAGGTTCTGCATGTTGATGCGTTCGCCCTGGTTGATCTCTCGCCGGCCCGCTCCCTGAACGGTTTCATAGGCATTGAGCAGTTTGCACATGCGGCGGAATTCTTCCGGATCGGAGCTCGAACTGTCATCAATGCCGCGGCCGTGTTTGTCCATGGTCAGATGCCGCTCGAACACCGTCGCGCCATTTGCCGCCGCGATCAGGCAGACTTCCCAGTCCTGGTCGTGCGTGGAGTAACCGACCGGTGCATCGGTCTTCTCCCGCAGCGTCTGGATGAAGCGCATCTGCTGATTGCCGAGCAGCACCGGATAATTGGAGATGCAGTGCAGGTAGGTGATGTCCGGAATGGAGCTGGTTGCTTCGAGCGCCCGGAAAATGTCGTCTTCGCCGTGCCCGCCCGTGCTCAGGATCAGAGGTTTCCCGAGGCCGGCCATGGCGAAGATCAGCTCCTCGTTCAATAGTTCCGCAGACGGCACCTTGAAGAAATCGAAGTCCTGGATGCGGTCACCAAAATCGGCCGCGTCCTCGAATTTGAAAAAGCTGATGCCGGCGGCCATGCCTTTGTCGCGGATGCGTCCGGCAAGCTGCAGGACGGTTTCCGGCGCAATGTAACAATCGTCGATTTCGCGACTGAGGATTTCGTCGCCGATCTCGGTCGTCGCCTGATAGAATCCTTCCTTGGCGCGGTACTGGAACTTTGCCGCCCAGGCGCCGGCCTCCGCGGCGATATCAATCAGCTGTTCTGCAACGTCGGACGATCCGCGGTGGTTGATGCCAAGCTCGGCAATAATCTTCATCTTGAGCAACCCAGGGTCTGAGGACCATCGAAGGGGTCCATGCAGTCATGTTGCCAAGACTATTGCAAGCGCTAAGCAGTTGATATTGATCCCCCCTTCATCGAGATCACGGTCCACAGATAAGCACCTGTCCAGCATTAAAATCGGGCACGACGCCCCCATGTGCCCGTCTTGTACATGTCGCGGCAGCCAAAGAAAAAGGGCCGGAACGACCCGGCCCTGTCTGATTCTTTACCTGGAAACGGCTCGATCAGCCAACGAAGGCCCGCTCGACGACGAATTCGGCCGGTTTGTTGTTGGCCCCTTCGTTGAGGCCCGCTTCTTCGAGCAGTGCCTTGGTGTCGCGCAGCATGTCCATGGAGCCGCAGATCATGCCCCGGTCGACCGCCGGGTTGAGCGGCGGCACACCGAGGTCCTCAAACAGCTTGCCGGACTTGATCAGGTCGGTGATCCGGCCCTGGCGCGGAAAGTCCTCACGGGTGACCGAGGTGTAGTGGACCAGCTTGTCCTTGGCGAATTCGCCGATCAGCGGATCGTTGATGGTTTCCTGCACCAGGTCCTCGCCGTATTTCAGCTCGGCAACCTCACGGCACGTATGGGTCAGGATGACCTGATCGAACTTCTCATAGGTGTCCGGATCGCGAATCAGGCTGGCAAAGGGCGCGATGCCGGTGCCGGTGGAGAACATGTAGACCCGCTTGCCCGGGACCAGCGCGTCGTTGACGAGCGTTCCGGTCGGCTTCTTCTTCATCAGGACGGCGTCGCCCGGCTGGATCTTCTGCAGGTGGGAGGTCAACGGACCGTCCGGCACCTTGATGGAAAAGAACTCGAGCTCTTCGTCCCAGGCAGGGCTGGCGATCGAATAGGCGCGGTACAGAGGCTTGCCGTCGATCATCAGACCGATCATGACAAATTCACCGGAGCGGAACCGGAAGCTCGCGGGGCGCGTCATGCGGAAGCGGAACAGCCGGTCCGTGTAATGCTGGACGGATTTCACTTCTTCCACGAAAGCGCCGGCTGGAGCCGCAGCCTCGAGATCGGCAGGTTTGGCAAGTACATTCATTTCGGTCGGGGTCCGTAGGTCGTCGCACATATTATTCGATGTGCCCCATGTAGCACCACTCATGCGTTGACTTGAAGCAACTCGGAACCACTAAAACGCGATTGGGCAAAAAAATCATTCTAATTTTGGTCAGGTTCTGGGTCGTCCCGGGGAACCATTCACCAAAACCGGCCACCAATCGATGGGCGGCCGGCTCCAGATACGTCTTCTGACCTGCACTACCGCGCGCCAGTGTCGACAACATTGGTGACGGTTTCGCGGAAGAAATCGAGCTTGCCGTCCGCCTCGTGACTCAGGATGAAAGTGACGCTCTCGCACTCACATTGACGCACCTCATAAAAGAAGACCTGATGAAACCGGGTCAGGAACCAACCGTCGCTGAGCGCTGCCGACTCCAGTTCGACAATCCGGGTGCCCTTCGTGAAGACCTCCTGGGACAATCTCTGCAGGACCGCCATCATCTCCGGCAAACCGGTGGCAACCTGCCAGGAGACATCGGTTTCGTCCCGGTAGTGGTCGATCCGGAAATCCAAGTCCTCGGCCATCAGGGCGAGCAGTTCGGGACTGCCCTTCTCGAACAGGTTCAGAATCTGATGGATCGCGATGGGTTCCGTGCGTGGCAGCGGAAAGGTCTCGCTCCGGTCCGGGGTCAGGCTGATATTCATGGCGGCTCTCCTTGTTGCGCCCCCGCCGAGTGTGGCGGCGTTGATAGCGGAGTTGTGCCAAACACAAATTACCAAGTATATTCCTGTACTATCTATATTTTAAATAGGAAATTCCTATGATTGAAGTGACCCCACTCCGCTATTTTGTCAGTGCTTTCGAGCTCGGCACGATCAGTGCTGCCGCCGCTGCGCATGGTATTTCGCAGCCATCGCTGTCCCAGGCACTGCAAAAACTCGAGGAGACCATCTCAAGCACGCTTTTTCTACGGTCCCGCAAAGGGCTGCAGCCGACCGCGCAAGGCCATCAGCTTTATCAGCATGCCCAGTCGATCCTGGGCGCGGTTCAGAAAGCCGAGAACAGTTTTTCCCAAAATAGTCCGCGGCATCTCAGCCTCTACACCTCTCCGGACATTGTCCTGAAACCGTTTCGCGGCGCGTTTGAAGCCTTGCGGCGCACCTGCCCGGGCCTGGAGCTGCGTTTCGAGCTGACACCTGCAGCGGCCGAGCTGGCTCTGGTCGACCAGTCCTGCGCGCCCAGGGGCCACCGGTTTCACGAACTGGTCCGCGAACCCTATGTGCTGGCGCTGAAAAAATCTCATCCGCTGGCCGGAACGCGCACATTGACACTCGGCGACCTGCGTTCCCTGCCCCTTATCGAGCGCCGGTATTGCCCGCATTACGACGCCATGCGCGCAGAGTTGACACTCGAGGATGTCAGCCTGACGGCCGCCGCCGAAGCGGTTCATGACCAGCAGGTCCTGGAGCTGGTCAGACTGGGATTTGGCGGCGCCCTGCTGCCAGCCGGTCATGTTGCCCAAGATGAAGCGATTGCGGCCATCCCAGTAAAACATCCTTCGCTCGGTGAACGCATCATGGGTCTGGCCGTCAGAAAGACCGCGTCAGCCAACGAGATGTTTCGTATTTGGTTATCAGGGTTTACGGGCGGTTCACTTTCAATGTGACACTCCCAAGAAAGATTGCCCGTCGAGACTTTTTTATTTGACTCATAAATAGAAAATGCAAAACTTACTGCAAAGCAAAGATATGCTTCAATAATACCTTCCAATGAGGCAAAGTAAATGTCCGGACGCGCACACGAAGAAACAGGCCAGACCATAGCATTCGTGCTCATGGACCGCTTCTCCATGAACGCTTTCGCGAGCGTGATCGAACCGCTGCGCATAGCAAATCGCCTTCTTGGTCGCGAATACTACGAATGGACGACTTATTCCCTTGACGGGAATTCGGTCGTGGCAAGCAATGGATGTGAAGTTGCAGTAAAGAAGTCTATTCGCGAACTTCATGACGCTGATGTTACACTTCTGTGTTCCGGTATTGACGTCGAACGCCTGCCTCTTGATCCGGACCTTGGCAGCAAGCTGCGCCGCCTGAACGCCATGGGCCGTACCTTCGGCGCCATCTGCACGGGCGCCTATCTGCTGGCGCGCTACAATCTTCTGGATGGCCGTCGCTGCACCATTCACTGGGAAAACCTGCGCTCACTGCGCGAGGAGTTTCCGGATGTGGAAGTGACTTCGGACATCTTTGCGATCGACCGCAACTGCATCACTTGTGCCGGCGGCATGGCCTCGCTCGACATGATGCTGCGGCTGATCGCCATTCAGCACGGGGCTTACCTGGCTCATGAAGTCGCGGAAGTGGCGCTTTACCAGAACATGCGCTCCGGCGAATCCGCGCAGCGTCACGACATCGAGGCCCGCACCGGAATATCCAATGCCAAGATCCTCGACGCGATCCGGATCATGGACCTGCATATCGAGGACCCGCTCAGCTGTCAGCAGCTGGCCATGACGGTGAACCTGTCACCGCGCCAGCTGGAACGCCTGTTTCGCCGTCACTTCAACTGCACGCCGGGCCAGTATTACCTGCGTCTGCGGCTGGAAACGGCCCGTGACCTCTTGCGCCGGACGAGCCGGCCGGTGCTGGATGTGGCCCTTGCCTGCGGCTTTGCCTCGACCTCGCATTTCACCAAATGCTATCGCGAGCGTTTCCTGTGCACGCCGACGGAAGAGCGTCAGTCCTATCAGTGGGCCAACACCAAGACGAATTCGGGTGTCGGCACCGCCACGCCGATGCGGCTCGTGGCCAAGTAAGCCGGGCGCGCTCAGACCAATCACACAAACGCCGCGGTTTCCGCGGCGTTTTTCTTTGGGGACCTGCCGAGAGCGCTTCACAGTTAGCTGCTCAAGCCCCCAGGCGCCAAAGCCCAAGGGGCACCAAATACAGGCCGAGCATCAGGATCGCCGCGAGGACCAGCTTTCGAAACACCGCCTCCGACACGCGCCGGCGCAGGTGCTGTCCGGCCCAGACACCGGAGAGCGCCGGCACCACCAGGGCAAGCGAGGCCAGCGCTTCCCGTCCGCCGACAAGGCCAAATCCGCCGAGCGATGCGCCGAGGGCGAGCGTCGACAGCAGAAACAACAGGCCCATGGCCTGGATTAGCTGGTCGCGTGGCAGCCCCATGGCCTGCAGATACATCACACCTGGCACGGTGTAAGACCCGGTCAGTCCCGCCAGGACGCCATTCACCAGGCCCACAACGATGCCGACGGGAACGATCCGGCTTTCGGCGAGTGTCAGAACCGCTCCAGCCAGCATCGGCAGCGCATAGGCAATCATCAGTGCCCCCAGCAGCAGATCCGCTGCGCCTTCAGGCAGGCGTGTCAGAATTAAGGTTCCCGCGCCGAGCATCAAAACGGCGCTGACCAGGAAGGGCCACAGACGCGGTACGAGCACTTTCAAATGTCCGCCCAGGAGGCCTTGCCAGAAATTGGTGAGAAAGGCGGGCCAGAGAATCAGGACCATCGCCTTTTCAACGCCGACAAAGACCGTCATCAGGCCGAGCCCGATGGTCGGCAGCCCGAAGCCCACCAAACCCTTGATGAAGCCAGCGCACAAAAAGACGACAACCGAAACGAGGACCAAACCCAGGTCGGCGGCAACCAGTTCAGACACGCTCGACCGCTCCCCTGCGCGCGCGACAGGCCCTAGAGCATGTCGCGTTTATTTGAGTTCATTTGACCGAGACAATTTTGGTCTCCGGCGAGGCGGTTTGCACGCCGTGGTGTCGCCTACCACAAGTGCAAGCCAACGACGCAGGTGGCCAAAATTGTCCGGCCCAGTCGAAGGTCAAAGCCAGGAGTTTCGCACTTTTCCGGGTGTTGCGAAACGGCCATCGTCAGCGTTGCGCCGCTTGCCCGATGCACCGCATCGCGCTGCGCGACGCGCCTTGCCGAGTGAACCGTTTCGCGCCATCAAATGAGCTCAAACAAACGCGACATGCTCTAGCCGTCACCTTCCGACATTTGATAGCTGTCGAGCAGGCCTTTCAACGCGCCCGCATCAATGCGTTTTGTAAGGGCCTCGTTGAACGGTTCCAGCAAGGCGATGCAGGGTGTTGCCCTTGAGAACAGAAAATGCAGCGTGTTGACCGCCGCAGGCCAGGGCAAGACCTCGACCAGGTCGACCGCGCCCGTTTCATCAATCATCATGACACCGTCCTGACGTGCGATGACGAGATAGTCGGCCTTGTCTTCCATCAGCAGGCGCATATAGGTCTTGAAGTCGTCGAAAGGCTGACGATCGATCGACAGGCTTTCAGTGGCGAAGTTCTCAAATTCCTCCCCGAAGGAAGCCCCAAAGGGTGCGACCCCGCGCAGGCCGATCAGATCCTTGAGCGACTGCGGCCGGCTTTCGAGGCTCTTGCGGATAAAGATGCCGACCTCTTCTTGCATGACCGGACGGCTGACACCGTATTTTTTGAGGCGCTCATCGGTTTTGTAGGCCCCTGCAAGGACGTCGATCTGACCTTTTTCCAATAGCACCAGGACCCTGTTCCAGGGGAGATCGGGACCTTCCGCCACATTCACATGCAGTGAGGTCAGAATCTCCCGACCGAGATCGGGAAACACACCATTCAAGGTCCCGCTTGCTTCTTGGCGCATAGAAACAGGATACCAGACCCCCGACCCGTTCAGCTTCACCTCTGAGCAGGCATCGGAACCGGCATGCGCTTGAGCCGTCTGAAACAGGCAGATCAACGCCACGAAAATCACGTTCGATATCAATCGTAATTCGCTGTAAATACTCATCTAATCGCGATCCAACAGCATTGTTCACGAATTTCGAAACAGTGAACCTGCTTTTCCCGACCCGGTCAATCTGAAACGGACAAGTTTGACGTGTGCTGCGTGCCTACCAACCGGTTTTGTGAAAAATCCACCGGAATCCCCTGCCAAAAATGACAGGAGTACGCGTTGCGTTTGCGCCATGACGCGATGATGCTACCGTCCTGGAATGACAACGTCCTCTTTGCCCAGGCTGCCAAACAATCTTGCTCGGCGCCTCTTTCTGAACAAGCACGGTCTTGCCGCCGCTCCCAAGGGAAGCGGCAAGGGCAACGACCTGCGGGCCGTGGTCGACGAGATCGGTTTTGTCCAGCTCGACAGTATCAACACGGTCGCCAGGGCCCATCACATGATCCTGGCGGCCCGGCGGCCGGCCTATAAAGAAAAGAACCTCAAACTGCTGATGGAGCGGGACCGTCATCTGTTCGAGCACTGGACCCACGACGCCTCGGTCATACCGACCGAGTTTTTCCGGCACTGGCAGCTGCGCTTCGAGCGGGACAAGGCGTCCCTGGCGGCCAGGTGGCGCAACTGGCACAAGAACGGCTTTGAAGGGAAAATCGACGACATCCTAAAGCAGATCAGCGACCATGGTCCGGTGACGTCGGCAACAGTCGGCGAGGACGAGCAGCGCAGCAATGGCGGCTGGTGGAACTGGCATCCGTCCAAGGCCGCTCTTGAATACCTGTGGCGCACCGGCGAAGTGTCGGTAAGCGGCCGGGAAAATTTCCAGAAAATCTACGATCTGACTGATCGGGTTATTCCGGCACAGCATCTTGGGCACGCCTATGACCCAGACGAAACCATCGACTGGGCGGCCCGCTCCGCACTGGACAGGCTCGGCTTTGCCACGTCGGGTGAGATCGCCGCTTTCTGGGATCTGATCACGCCCGGAGAAGCCAAGAGCTGGTGCCAGGAGGCACTCGCTAGAGGCGACATCATCGAACTGGTGGTGGAAAATGCCGACGGGTCACCGAGGAAGGTTCTTGCCTATCCCGAGACGCTCGAAACGCTGGAAACCCTGCCGCAGCCACCGTCGCGGGTGAGGATCCTGTCGCCCTTCGATCCGGCGCTACGCGACCGCAAGCGCGCCAAGCGACTGTTTGGCTTCTTCTACCGGATCGAGATTTTCGTGCCGGAAGCCAAGCGCCAATATGGCTATTACGTCTTTCCGGTGATGGAGGGCGATCGTCTGATCGGCCGGGTAGACATGAAGGCCCTGCGCGGCGAGGACCGGTTGCATGTGCGCGCCTATTGGCCGGAACCAGGTATCCGGCCTTCCAAGGGGCGGCTTGGCAAACTACAGACCGAACTGGAACGATGGGCCCGGTTCGGCGGCTGTTCCGAAATCACCTTTGAAAAGGACTGGCTGCGGACGGCCTGAGCAGGCCGTCCTCTCCATCCTGCCCGCTCTTAAGCGGCGACCTTCTGGGCAAGGTGCCCGTTGGATCGCGCCCTCACCTCATCAAAGCTCCAGTCGGTGAGCAGCCGGCCGTCGCGGTAAACCGGCTTCAGCTGGTCGGTGGCCGGATCGATGTTGTCCAACCGTGCCGCTTGCAAACGGCCGTCCCTTTCGACAACCGCCTGTCGGCCGGCCTTCGAGGCTTTGCCCGGATCAGAAACAGGGTTCTTCGAGACATCCACCCAGTGGTCGTCCGCGGTTTTCATCGCGTTGGCCTTCATGGCAAAGCGCATGGTGTCCCGGTTGAGCTGCTGCAGCAGCCCGCCGCCCATGCCAAAGGCAATGTTGTCGACGGACCATTTCTGGCGCACCAGTTCGCCAACCAGTTCCCTGATGCTTTTCAGCGTCATGCCGTCGCCCTGGATGACCCGAATGGCGGGGTTGAGCACACGGGCGCCCTTGCGGTTTTCCGTGCCGCCATATGAGGACCAGAGGGTCTCCAGCACTCTCAGCGGCGTGGCCACCGGATCGCCGCTGTCCGGGCGGATAACCACGGTCGCACCGGAGTTCAACACCCTTTCCTTCAGGCTGCCGCACCAGATCCTATTGACCGCATTGTCGATGTCATAGCTGTCGGAGACCACAGCCACCAGCTTGCCCGGCGCCGCAAATTGCTCCAGCATGTTGGCATAAGCCTGCTCTTCCCGATCCGCGCCCCAGCTGGTCATCGTCGAGTGCTCGGCCGCAGGTATGGAAAAACCGGCCATCTCCGCGCCATACCAGGTGCTGGCTGCCTCGACGGCCTCCATGGTGTCGGTGCCAGCAAAATTGACCAGATGCGCCATGCCTCCAAGCGCCGCGCTCTCGGCCGAGGAGACGCCCCGGGCGCCGAAATCATGCAGTTTGAACGGAACCTGTGCGTCCGGATCGTCCGAAGTGGCCAGAAGGCCGCGATAGATGATCTCCTTGCATTTTAAGGACAGGGTCGCGACCGTTGACGGATACCAGAGCGAGCGCAGCAGGGCCGTTTCCACCCAGGTGGTCAGCCATGGCATGCGTTCGTCGGTGTTTTCCACCTGGACCAGTGGCACGCCGCTCGGCGCCAGCGTGCCTTCCGGCAACGCCTTGATCTCGAGCGGGAACAGACCGCCGTGATCCTCCAGGATCTGTTGCCAGCCGTCCCTGTTGAACGGGACGCCATGGGCCGCGCAGACCGCGCCAGCCTGCGCGATCTGCGCGGCCGTGATCGGTGTCAGCAAGACCTTTTTCAAATAGGCCTGAAGCCCGAAGAACAAAACGTCCTCGGAAAAGCCGTTGGGACGCGCCTCGACATAGGCGGAGATCCGCCTTGCCTCAGGCGGGTATTGACAGAAATGGGACTGCTTGTAGCTGTCCGTCGCCAAAAGCGGATTTGTCATTGTGAACTCCTCACGTGACAGATAGCCCACAGGTCTCCCCTGCGGACAGGTTAGAGATCGGCCATCAGATCAATGATGGACCAGTGATCCTCGAAGAATTGCTCCGGCTTCAGATCGCCGAGCCGGTACCAGTTGGCCGCCCGGGCGTCGTCGCCGCCGGTCACGGAAAACAGCTCCCGGCGCTCCGGCAGGCGGAACAGGAAGGCATGGGTGATGATGCGGCCGCGAAGCGACCGGTCGGGATGGTCGAACACCCGCGTCTTTGTGCCATCGATGAACGACGCCAGCATTGCCGGCGGGATTTCACCCTTGTGATCGCTGATCGCGGTTTCTTCCTTCAGTTCCCGGATCGCCGCATCGCGGATGCTTTCGCTTGGATCGAGAAACCCGCCCGGCAGCGCCAGCAAACCCTTGCCCGGGGCCTGGCCACGCTCGACCAGAAGGATGTGGCCGGACTGGATCACGACGGCATCGACCGTCACGAACGGACCACGGCCCCAGTCCTTCGGATAGGCGTCCAGATATTCGGCCTCCTCCAGAAGGTCCCGGAATGTCTCGCTCAAGGAGAAATCTTCGAGCCAGCCGGCAACCTCGTCGGACAGGACCGACCTGGAGATCGCCGGAATGCGCTGGAACAATTGCCGGCGGATATCGCTCGAGGAAAAGGTGCCATATTGGCTGGTCAGCTGGACGTTGCCCCATTCCGGGAACAGTTTCAGGTAGTAGCTGGTTCGGTCCTTGCCGTAGCCGGCCAGCGCGATGCGGATATCGTCGAGGCCGTGCAGAACGACCCCGCCCCTGTTGTAATGGGCCAGCACCGTCTCATTGACAGCGCGCTGAACCTCCGTGCACCAGGCCGTGTCCGAATAGGGATGATCCGGCACCGGTTTCAGGATCAGGCGGTCCGTTGCAAGTTCGTGCTTGAACACCTTGGCAAACATCTCGGCGCGTTCTTCGTGGGTGAAGGGATTGCGCGGAGTGCGTGCCTGGGCGGACGAACCGATCAGCACGATCAGCGTGTCGACTTGCTTGAGCGCCGCTCGGATGACGGCCTCATGACCGATATGCAGCGGCTGGAACCGGCCGACAAAAACGCCGTAGTGATAGGTGGACATTCGAGCCTCCCTCGAATTGATATGAGGTTTGAGCCGAACTCCTCGGCTCCACCAGACAGTAATGCTCGTTTTGAGCATTTTCAATTCGACAAATACTCATTTTGAGTATTATTAGGATTATGGTTATCGAAAAATCACACCAGCTGAACCTGTTCAGGAGAAGGCTCGGGATCAGAGACCTGCGACCGGGCCGCGCTGTTTCCCAAGCACCATCTTGCGGAAATAGTTTGCCCTGGTTTTGTCGCGCAAGGCGTCAAAGAACTGTTCGACCAGCGGCTCGGACACCTTGATCGGCGACGGACCGTAGTTCTCGTATTTGTCCGAAAGCGCCTTGTTGACCGCATTGGAGAAATTCACGTAGTCGATATGTTCTTTCGGAAAATGCCTGGCTGCGCGCCGGACGATGTCCTGGATCGCCGGATCATTGGCAATCGTCACCGCTGTGATCTCATTGCCATGGGCCTTGGCCAGCTTGCGGTAAGACTCCGACAGGCTGTCGATGAACTTGGCATCCGCCGTGCGCGCGATATAGGCAGCAAAGGCGTGCAGGAATTCGATCTCCCAGGACGCGTCGCTTCTCTTGATCTGATGCTCGAACACCTTGCGCAGCATGTCGAAGCACAGAAAGCGCAACACCGACATGGCGAAGAAATCCTTGTTGGCGCCCACAAACGGCTGCCGTTTGTGAATACGGCCGCAGGCTTCGTAATTCGCCCTGTAGATGTCGAAAAGACCGGGAGATTCTGAAATGAAATCGAACACGGCGGCGATATCCGCCTTGGTCAGCTTGCCGCCTTTGAGATCCGCCGCGGATTGCAGGCTGCGCCGCGCAAGCTCAAGCGCCTGCTGGCCAGCGCCAACGCAGATATGCGGGCCGCTGAGCTTGGGATAGGTCACAGCGTTCTTTTTGTCCGAGGGACGCATTGCCTGCCTCACATCCGGGAAAAATCACAATGCTCCGAATTGGTTTTGAAAAGGTAACCGGAGATGTGGCGACTGGTCTGAGGCCTGCGATTGCTTTTTCGGGGTCTGGGTAAGCTGATGGCAGTCAGGTCATGGTATCCTGGTTGCCAAGCAAGATTTCTAACCTGCCGAAATGCCGCATGCCGTCGAGCGACCGTGAAAGCAAAAGCCCTGGCGCTCGTCACAAGGTGGACGTATAATTTCCTTGTTTCGCAACAACGAAATATATGGAGAGAGCTATGACTGTGGAACGGGCCATTCTTCTTGTTGTCGGCGCGCTGATCCTCGCCTCGGTGCTGCTGGCGGTTTACGTCAACTTGAACTGGTTGTGGCTGACCGGCCTTCTCGGCGCCCACCTGATCCAGGCGTCTTTCACCGGCCTGTGCCCGGTGGTGATGATCCTGAAAAAGATGGGCCTGCCGCAGAAGTCGGGTTTTGCATAAGGGCAAATTCGGCCCCAAGCACTATCAGCCTTCCATCAGAGGAGGATCGAATGGTTCGTCCCGATGGATTGACCGCCTGTTTTTGAGCACGAACCCGATCCTTCGAGGCAGGCCTCCGGCCTTCCTCAGGAAGAGGTTTGGTTATGTGACAAAGTCAGCGGCAAGATCGCGACTTGTGCGCAATCCAAAGGCTCACCGCCAGCTCAGCACCACCTTGCCGGCTTCACCGGATTTCATGGCGGCGAAGCCCGCTTCGAAATCGTCGACGCCGAAGCGGTGGGTGATGACATTGCGCACGTCGAGGCCGTTCTGCAGCATGGCGATCATCTTGTACCAGGTCTCGAAGATCTCACGGCCATAGACGCCCTTGATGGTGATTGCCTTGAAGACGATGCGCGACCAGTCGACCGGCGACTTGCCGGGCGGAATGCCGAGCAGCGCAATCCTTCCGCCCATGACGAGGTTCTCCACCATCTGGTCGAGCGCGATCTGGTTGCCGGACATTTCCAGACCGACATCGAAGCCCTCCTTCATGCCGAGCCGCTTTTCAATGCCCTTCAGGTCTTCTTGTGCAACATTCACCGGCACGACATCGGCCACCCTGGTGGCCAGATCCAGCCGGGCCTGGTTGATGTCGGTGATGACGACATTGCGCGCGCCGACATGGCGGGCGACGGCGGCGGCCATGATGCCGATCGGACCGGCGCCGGTGATCAGGACATCCTCACCGACCAGATCGAAACTGAGCGCGGTGTGAACCGCATTGCCGAGCGGGTCGAGAATGGCGCCGATCTCGTCGTCGATCTCATCGGGCAACGGCACGACGTTGAAGGCCGGCAGACGCAGATATTCGGCGAAGGCGCCCTGTTCGTTGACACCGATACCGCGGGTTTCCGGATCGAGATGGAACTTGCCGGCGCGGGACTGGCGCGAATGCCTGCCGATCAGGTGGCCCTCACCGGAACAGCGCTGGCCGATCTCCAGATCGGTGACGTTTCGCCCTAGTTCGACGATCTCGCCGGCAAATTCATGACCGGTGATCAAAGGCACCGGCACGGTCTTTGACGCCCACTCGTCCCAGTTCCAGATGTGAATGTCGGTGCCGCAAATGCCGGTCTTGTTGATCCGGATCAACACATCGTCAGGGCCGATTTCCGGCACCGGCGCGCGGGTCATCCAGAGGCCTTCCCTCGGCTCCGATTTGCAGAGCGCCTTCATCTGATTGCTGCTCATGACAGGACTCCCGTCGCCTTACCGGCTTTCTCGAAGGCTTCCAGTGCGCGGTCCAGGTCGGACCGGGTCAGCGCCGCGTTCATCTGGGTGCGGATGCGGGCCTGGCCGCGCGGCACCACCGGGAAGAAGAAGCCGGAGACATAGACGCCTTCCTCGAACAGCTTCGCCGCCATGGCCTGGGCCAGTTTCGCTTCACCCAGCATGACCGGAATGATCGGGTGCTCGCCGGGTAAAAGTGTGAAACCGAGTCTTTCCAGGCCGTCGCGCCAGTAGCGGGCGTTGTCGAAGAGGTTTCTGCGCAAGTCGTCGCCTTCCTCGACCAGGCGGATGGCTTCGATCCCGCTCATGACCACTGCCGGCGGCAGCGAATTGGAAAAGAGATAGGGCCGTGCACGCTGGCGCAGAAGATCGATTACTGGCTGGGGACCAGCAATGTAGCCGCCGATGCCGCCGCCCAGCGCCTTGCCGAGGGTGCCGGTCAGGATATCGACATCGACGCCGAAATGGGCAGGTGTGCCCTCGCCCTTCGGCCCCATGAAGCCGGTGGCGTGGCAGTCATCGACCATCACGACAGCGTCGTATTTCCTGGCCAAAGCCGTGACGTCCGGCAGGTTGGCCAGATAACCGTCCATGGAAAAGACGCCGTCGGTGGCGATCATGATGTGGCGGGCGCCGGCCTCGCGGGCTTCCTCCAGCTTTTCTTCCAGATCCGCCATATCGGAATTGGCATAGCGATAGCGCTTTGCCTTGCACAGGCGGATGCCGTCAATGATCGAGGCATGGTTGAGCGCGTCCGATACGATCGCGTCCTCAGGCCCGAGCAGCGGCTCGAACAGGCCGCCATTGGCGTCAAAACAGGCCGCGAACAGGATGCTGTCGTCCTTGCCGAGGAATTTTGCCAGACGCTGTTCCAGCTCACGGTGGATGTCCTGGGTGCCGCAGATAAAACGCACCGAAGCCATGCCGTAGCCCTTCGGTTCCAGCGCCTTGCGAGCTGCTTCCTCCAGGGCCGGATGATCGGCGAGCCCCAGGTAATTGTTGGCGCAAAGATTGATGACTTCGCGGCCGCCCACCGTAATGGTGCCGCCCTGGGGCGAGGTGATCAGCCGCTCGCGCTTGTAAAGGCCCTCAGCCTCGATCTCTTCGAGCGTCGCGGAAATATGGGACAGAAAGGCACTGGACAACGGGATTCCTCCGACAAACTGGAAATTTTATCCATTATGCCGGATTCCTGTTCGCGATAAAAGATGCAATTTCCGATATGACGGAAATAGAACACTGGTCCGCGCTCGCGGTTCCGTCCTGCGGAATGGGTCTTGTCCGGCGGAGTTCAGTCTATCGCGACACCGTGACACTGGCCATCCGGAACCGGGCATAAAGCAGGGCCTCCGGAGTGTCGAAAATCCTGTCCGACTGCCCGAGACGTCATTGCCGGTGGGCTGACACTGATTTTTGCCGCGCCTTGTTCTTCAGCCGCTATTGCGCGAAGCCCCCCCTCAGAACTTCACCACCATCAGGATCGCGCGCGCCGGGCCATTCAGGGCGGTGATGCAATGGGGGACGTCGGCGGCATAGCGGGCCGTGTCGCCCTTGCCGATGACGCCTGTGGCAACGCCGGAGGTGACTTCCAGGCGGCCCTCCTCGGCAATCAGCTGTTCCCTTGTGCCGCGTTCGTGGGGCTTGCTGTCCAGCCGGCCGCCTTCCGTGAAGATCAGCTCATAGACCTCGAAGCGGCCGGTGTCCTGGGGCGGCGACAGAATGCGGATCTTGCAGCCGTCGCCCGCCCGATCCAGGGCCGGGGTCTGATGTTCATGCAGGATTTCGACCCGGTCCTCGGGCGATTCCTCACCCAAAAGACCGGCGAAATCGACATTCAGCGCCCGTGTGAGGTTGAGCAGCGTCGCGACGGTCGGATTGGATTCACCGCGCTCGATCTGGCTCACCATGGAACGGGAGACGCCGGAAAGCTTTTCCACCGCCTCCAGCGAAAGGCCTTGCGCCCGGCGCGCTTTTTTCAGGCGCTCGGGAAGACGGGCGAGTATATCTGGTTCTGTCATGACGGAACTAAAATCCGTTCCGCCGGATTTTGCAATTCTCTTTTTGGGGTTGACGCTCCTTCGACGGCGGCCTCACCCCATCCAGGGCACGTTGCTCTTCACAATCTCGCGCGGCCCCAGAATGCACGGCTCCTGATCGAATTTGAGATCGGCAAGCTCCGCCTTGGTCTGACTGACAAGGTCTTCAAAGGAAATCCGTTTCCGGTCGCGAAGGATCTTTGCCAGATTGAACGTGAACGCCCCGTGGCTGGTCACGCCATGGCGGTATTCATAGGAATACTGGTCGGCCCGGCAGGCCTCGATGATGACCGGCAGATAAGCGCCCCGCGTCTTGTCAGGTTCCTTTTTCTTCAAGGCCTCGTACTGCTTTTCACTCAAACCGCGCAGCATGGAGGAGCGGCCCAAACGTTCGGTCGCGCCGTTGGCGCTGAAGAACTTGTTGAAGACCTCCTTGTCGGACGTAAACTCGGCATTGATGCGCTCGAAGTCGCGCTGCACCCAGGTGTTGGTTTTGGTATCCCATTTCAGCTCCCGGTGCCGGACATCGTCCGGCGGTGAAATCCCGCGGATGCGGGCGCCGCCATTCTTGTGAATGCCGCCGGAATTGCAGCAGTCGAAGATCATCACCAGGCGGCATTCGTAAGGCAACTGGCTGTAGAGTTCATAGATCTGCTTGTCGGCGATCGACGTCGCTTCGCTCCAGTCGAAGTCCCAGGGCACAAGCGTCTCGACAAAATGATCCGGTTCGCCGTTTGCGCCATATTCCGGATAACGGGCGCCGTGGCCGCTATAATAGAACACCAGTTCGTCGCCTTCCCGAGGATCGTCCAGCAGCCAGCCCAGCCGCTCCAGAATGCCCTGCGCGGTCGCCCGGCCGTCCAGGCAGGTGCGGATCGAGGACGCCGGCATGCCGCCCCGTTGCAGCAATTCGCTCATCGTGAAGACGTCATTGACGCAGCCGTCAAGCCGGTCCGACGCGTTGGGGTAGTCGTTGATACCGACCAGAAGCGCCTTCTGCTCTTTTTCGCGCCTCCCTGTTATGCCGCGCACCGCCTTGATCGTCCGCCGGCTTTCTCCCATGAGCGAAGCATAGGGCATCCAGACATCGGCCACCGTCTGCGGGTGTCCCAGATACTCCGTGGCATCGTGATCGGCGATGCCCTCGATATCGAAAGGCGTCAGCGTTTGGCGGAAATTGTCGGCGCCGATATTGACAATCGGCCGTGTGAACACGTCATCGTGCCTGTTGTAGAGATGGTGCCAGAAGTCCACCTCCAGCACCCCGATGCGGCCATTGGTGAGATTGCGCAACACGAACGGGTTGTTGAGCTGGGACCCGAAGGTGACATAGACCGCCTTTTTCAGAACCTTGCTGACAGCGGGCGCTTTCGCGTCGTCATGGGCAAACGCATCATAGCTCAAGAGGCTTCCAAGGCTGTGCGCCAGAATGATGTCCGGCTTGCGCTTGGCGATCTCTGTCAGCATCAGCTTGCGGGTGCGCGCCTTGAACTCCTCATCGGCGCACCAGGCAACCACATAACCCGCGGTCCAGCGGATCCGGTCGGTGACGCCGGAAAACAGCCCGCGCTTTGACCTGAACGGAGACGAGATACCGCTCCAGCCAAGCTTGGCCAGGGCGCGCATCGTTTCCAGGAATGACAGGTCCGTCTCCTGAAAGATGCGATCGTAGTTCAGGAAACTGAATTTCAGTTCGCTGTCCGCCGGTATCGGAAAAGCCTCCCTGACCGCTGTTTCCCAGCGCCCCTCCCAAGTCCCGTCCGTGTGATTTCCCAGTCCATGAATGCAAAGAATATCGATTGTCTTGGCCATGACTTTACCCTCCGGAAGGAAGCACTATCTTGGATAGCTTTTCTGAAAACTGCAATTCTCGGCAAGGCATATTTCACGAGAGCTCGCGAACCTATCGGCTTTCAGGCCCCATCCATTCCGGCTAGACTTCAGTCAAGCCGATAAAGACATCAGAACCGGCCCGACTTCTGGGGGATCACATGACTGCCTTGCCACGCCTTTTCTTTGCCACAGCCGCCATCTTTGCCCTGACCGGCATGGCCTGGGGCATTCACATGTCCGCGTCGGGCGACCACACGCTCGCGCCGGCTCACGGCCACCTGAACCTGCTCGGCTTCGTGATGATGTCGGTGTTCGGCACCTACTACGCCCTGACGCCCAAGGCCGCCGCTGCGGGCCTGGCCAAGATCCACTACGGAATGAGCGTCGTGACGGTCGTTACCATGGCGCCCGGGATCGCCCTTGCCATCAATGGCGTCGATGAAATTCTCGCCAAGGCCAGCTCGGTTCTGGCCATCCTGACCATGCTGGTTTTTCTGGTCACGATCCTAAGAAATCGCGCCGACTGACCGCCCGGTCGCTTCCGGGGCGCATCCTGTCGCATTCGGAACACCTGAGATACCGCCCTCTCCCATAGCGTTCGGTCAATCGCCGGAGCACCGATTTGACGCGTGTTCCGGCAGCTGAAAACTGGAAACGCCCCGGAGAAAACCCATGGCCAGCGATATCGAAATTGCCCGTGCAGCCAGCATGAAGCCGATCCAGGAGATCGGCGCGCGGCTCAACATTCCCGACGAGTCCCTCCTGCCCTACGGCCGCACCAAGGCCAAGATCTCCGGGGACTATATCGCGAGCCTCAACGGCCGCGACAGCGGCAAGCTGATCCTGGTGACCGCGATCAACCCGACGCCTGCCGGCGAAGGCAAGACCACCACCACGGTCGGTCTCGGCGACGGTCTCAACAAGATCGGCAAGAACGCCATGATCTGCCTGCGCGAGCCGTCCCTCGGCCCATGCTTCGGCATGAAGGGCGGCGCCGCCGGCGGCGGTTATGCCCAGGTCGTGCCGATGGAAGACATCAACCTGCATTTCACAGGTGACTTCCACGCCATCACCTCCGCGCACAACCTGCTTTCGGCCCTGATCGAGAACCACATCTACTGGGGCAACGAGCTCGGCATTGATCAGCGCCGTGTCGTCTGGCGCCGCGTGCTCGACATGAACGACCGCGCCCTGCGCGAAATCGTCTGCTCGCTCGGCGGTGTTGCCAACGGCTTCCCGCGCGAAGGCGGTTTCGACATTACCGTGGCCTCCGAGATCATGGCGATCCTGTGCCTTTCCACCGACCTCGACGACCTGCAGCGCCGCCTCGGCGACATCATCGTTGCCTATCGCCGCGACCGCACCGCGATCACCGCGCGCGAGCTGGAAGCCGACGGCGCCATGACCGTGCTTCTGAAGGAAGCCATGCAGCCGAACCTGGTGCAGACGCTGGAAAACAATCCGGCCTTCATCCATGGCGGCCCGTTCGCCAACATCGCCCACGGCTGTAATTCCGTCGTCGCCACCCAGACGGCGCTGAAGCTCGCCGACTACGTCGTCACCGAAGCCGGCTTCGGCGCGGATCTCGGCGCCGAGAAGTTCTTCGACATCAAGTGCCGCAAGGCGGGTCTCCATCCCGATGCGGTCGTCATCGTCGCCACCGTCAAGGCGCTGAAGATGAATGGCGGCGTCGCCAAGGAAGATCTCGGCTCGGAGAACGTCGAAGCTGTGAAGAAGGGCTGCGCCAACCTCGGCCGCCATATCGAAAACGTGAAGCAGTTCGGCGTTCCGGCCGTTGTTGCCATCAACCACTTTACCGCCGATACCGAGGCTGAAATCCAGGCCATCAAGGCCTACTGCGCCGAATACGGCGTCGACGCCATCCTGGCGACCCACTGGGCCAACGGCTCCGCGGGCACCGAGGAACTGGCGACCCGCGTGGCAGAACTCGCCGAAAGCGGCGCTGCCCAGTTCGCTCCGCTCTATGACGACAACCTGTCGCTGTTCGAGAAGATCGAAACCGTCGCCAAGCGTATCTACCGCGCCGACGAGGTTCTGGCCGACAAATCCGTGCGCGACCAGCTCAAGCGCTGGGAAGAAGACGGCTTCGGCAACCTGCCGGTCTGCATGGCCAAGACCCAGTATTCCTTCACGACCGATCCGCAGCGCCGCGGTGCGCCGACCGGCCACAGCCTGCCGGTGCGCGAAGTGCGCCTGTCGGCAGGCGCCGGTTTCATCGTGGTGATCTGCGGGGAAATCATGACCATGCCCGGCCTGCCGCGCGTGCCGTCGGCCAACCACATCAAGCTCGACGACAAGGGTCAAATCGAAGGGCTGTTCTGATCTCGTCCGGACCGGAACAGCAAACTCGGGCGGATCGCAAGATCCGCCCTTTTTCTTACGCAGTCGGCAAAGGCCGGCAGCCGCCCCCGTAAGTTTAGACAGCTACAAATCTTTCCCGACTCGGGTCAGACTTTTGCAAAGCTGGTCGGGTTCGCTCCCCTGTCGCGTAAACGACTTGGCGTGTCGCATTGGAGATATCGGCGAATCCGGCTTGAGGCATAAGGTTTTCCACTAAGTTGATGGCCTTGATGCGCCTGGTTGGAGCTGCCCATGTCTGACGAAGAAGATATCGATCTCGCCTCACTGTCCGACGACGAACTCGTCGAGCAAATGCATGATGACCTTTATGACGGTCTGCAGGAAGAAATCACCGACGCCGTCAACATCCTGCTGGAACGCGGCTGGGTCCCTTACGACATCCTGACCAAGGCGCTGGTCGAAGGCATGCGCATCGTCGGCATCGACTTCCGCGATGGCATCCTGTTCGTGCCGGAAGTGCTGCTGTCGGCCAACGCCATGAAGGCCGGCATGAGCATCCTGCGGCCGCTGCTCGCCGAAACCGGCGCACCGAAGGTCGGCAAGATGGTGATCGGCACCGTCAAGGGCGACATTCACGATATCGGCAAGAACCTCGTCTCCATGATGATGGAAGGCGCCGGCTTCGAAGTGATCGACATCGGCATCAACAATCCGGTCGAGAACTACCTCGCGGCCATCGAAGAGCACCAGCCGGACATTCTCGGCATGTCCGCCCTTCTGACCACCACCATGCCTTACATGAAAGTGGTCATCGACGAGATGAAGGCCAAAGGCATCCGCGACGACTACATCGTGCTTGTCGGCGGTGCGCCGCTGAACGAGGAATTCGGTGAAGCCGTCGGCGCCGACGGCTATTGCCGCGATGCCGCCGTGGCTGTGGAAATGGCGAAGGATCTGATCGCGCGCCGCCACAACCAGCTGGCAAATCGGGGCTAGGCTAGAGCACGCCCCTTGAATTTTGGATCATTTGATGACGGAAAGCAGTTCATTCGGCAAGGCGCGTCGCGAAGCTCGATGTGGTACATCGGGCGAGCAGCACAACGCTGCCGATGAGCTGCTTTCCGTCACCCGAAGGGCCGGGCTCTTTAACTCGCTGACAGCGTTGTCTTGCGCTAGTGATGGACCTACACCACTGCGCACAAGCCGCCTTGTCAGCAAGCGAAATCGCTCCGGTCAAATGGTCCAAAATTCAAGGGGCGTGCTCTAATGTTCAAGGAGGCTGCCGACATGCGGGCGGGCGAGCCTCTTTTTCCGATCGAAACGCAAGGGGACGCGAACGACAAGATCGGCCGCGTCCTCGTCATTGCCTGCGGCGCGCTGGCGCGCGAGATCATCGCGATCCGAAAGGCCAACAAGCTCGACCATGTCGATCTGACCTGCCTGCCCGCCCAGCTGCACAACACGCCCGACAAGATCCCGGACGAAGTCCGCCGCACCATCCTGATGAACAACGATGTCTATTCCGACATCCTGGTCGCCTATGGCGATTGCGGCACCGGCGGCCTGCTTGACAGAGCGCTGGAGGAAACCGGCGCGCGCCGCATCGAGGGTGCGCATTGTTATGCCTTCTTCTCCGGCCTGGACGAATTCGACCGGATGGAAGAAGACCAGCTCGGTACCTTCTATCTGACGGACTTTCTCGCGCGCCATTTCCAGACCATGGTGATCGAGCCGCTCGGCCTCGACTGGCACCCGCATCTGAGAGACATGTATTTCGGCCATTACACCCGGGTTCTCTATATAGCCCAGACCGACGACCCGGCGCTTGAAGACGCCGCGCGCCGGGCCGCCGAACGGCTCGGACTGGCCTTTGAGATGAAACGCACCGGCTATGGCCTGCTGACACCGTTTCTGGACAAAGACGCAACGGATTAGGCGCAGAGAATTCGTCACCGGCGACGTCGGTTTTTCACGTGATGATGCCGCTATCAGGCGAAACCGAAATTCACGCTTCCGGCAAACATGAGTTTCAAGAAGAGGAGACGCCATGGCGCAGAAGATCATCGTTTACTGGCGGGACATTCCGGCGCAGATCCTGGTGAAAAAGGGCCGCAAATCGGCCCGGCGGGAACTGCCGGCGATGTTCATGGAAGCGATCGATGCCTGCGCCATGCGGATCGGGGCAAAGGATAGCGACGCCTATATGGCGGAGTGGCGCCGCACAGACCCGGTGGATGTCTCCGACGACTTGGAAACGGAAGCGGATACGGCCCTCGCCGACCTGGTGGCGGCGTATCCAAAAGAGCGGTTGAAGACCCTGCTCGCTAGTGGAGGAACGGAACATGACTGAACAGCGCCTGCTCGATAATGGGCGGCTTCCCGCCTCCACCGAAATGTCGCCGAAACAGGTGGTCGAAAAGACCGAACTGCTTCAGCACATTCCGGCAGGTGCACAGGTCTATGTCACCGATCTGGGCAACTGTTCCGAAGACATGATCGTCGAGGCGGCCCGTCTTCTGCGCGACAACAAGCTGACCGCCGTGCCCCACATGGCGGCCCGCCGTTATCCGTCCATGGCCGCGTTCGAGCGCCGCATCACCCGCCTGACCCAGGAAGCCGGTGTCACCGAGGTCCTGACCATTGCCGGCGAAGCCGACAAGTCCGGTCCGCTCACCTCTTCCGTCGCGCTTCTGGAAACGGGCCTCTTCGACAAGCTCGGCATCAAGAAGATCGCCGTCGCCGGCCACCCGGAAGGCGCGCCCGACATCAAGCCGGACGTCATCAAGTCCTTCCTGATGCGCAAGCATGAACTGGCGGCCGAAAGCGATGCCGAATTCCGGATCGTCACCCAGTTCGGCTTCGACCCGCACCGGGTCAGCCTGTGGCTGGACGAGTTGCGTGAGTGGGGCAACCAGTTCCCGGTCCATGTCGGCGTTGCCGGCCCGGCCAAGATGACCACTCTTTTGAAATTCGCCGCCTTTGCCGGCGTCGAGAACTCACTTAACTTCCTGAAAAAGCGCGGCGGCGCCGTTGTTTCCATGCTGGCGGGCTACGATCCCGACACCATGGTCGAGCCGCTGGAAAACCGCGTTGTCAGCCAGCCCGGCACCCAGCTTGCCCAGATCCACGTCTATCCCTTCGGTGGCATCGAAAAGACCGCCAACTGGCTGCATGGCCGTGGGAGCTGGTCCTTTCAAACCTCCACTTCAACCCTGACAGCCAACGAGAGCGCATAAATGACCCGCACCGTCGTCGCCTCCGCCACCAAGGAAATCATCATCGGCTTCGACCAGCCGTTCTGCGTCATCGGCGAGCGGATCAACCCGACCGGCCGCAAGAAGCTGGCGGCCGAAATGGCCGAGGGCAACTTCGAGACCGTCAAGGCCGACGCCCTCGCCCAGGTCGCGGCAGGCGCCACCATGCTGGACGTCAATGCCGGTGTGACCGCCGTCAACCCGAACGAAACCGAGCCGCCGCTGCTGGTGAAAACTCTCGAGATTGTTCAAGAGCTTGTCGACGTTCCCTTGTCCATCGATTCATCCGTGACCGCTGCCATCCAGGCTGGTCTGGAAGTCGCCAAGGGCCGTCCGCTGGTCAATTCGGTGACCGGTGAAGAGGAAAAGCTGGAAGCCATCCTGCCGCTCATCAAGAAATACAATGTGCCGGTGGTGGCCATTTCCAACGACGAGACCGGCATTTCCGAGGATCCGGATGTGCGCTTCGCGGTCGCCAAGAAGATCGTCGAGCGCGCCGCCGATTACGGCATTCCGGCTCATGACATCGTCGTCGACCCGCTGGTGATGCCGATCGGCGCCATGGGCACGGCCGGCCAGCAGGTATTCCGCCTTCTGCGCCGCCTGCGCGAGGAACTGAAGGTCAACACGACCTGCGGCCTGTCCAACATCTCCTTCGGTCTGCCGCACCGCCACGGCATCAATGCCGGCTTCATTCCGATGGTGATCGGCGCCGGCATGACCTCTGCGATCATGAACCCGTGCCGGCCGCAGGAAATGGAAGCCGTGCGCGCCGCCAACGTCCTGAACGGTGCCGATCCGAACTGTCAGGAGTGGATCATGACCTACCGCGACCACCAGCCGGCAGCAGCGGGCGCAGTCGCGGCACCGGCCGAGGGTGGAGCGTCCGCGGGTGGCCGCCGCCGCGGCGGCCGTGCCGCACGTCGCGCAGTCTGAGGACCATAACTTAGCAGTTTGCGGTTCTCTCCCCTCCGCAAACGGGGTGGCCTTCCACCATATCCAGGATGGGACCCCCACCCCAATCCCCTCCCCGAAAAGGGGGAGGGGTTTTCTGCGTTGAGAGGCTCACTTTCAATCGCGGGAACAGAGTTTGGTCCATGTTCGACAGTGGACCCACAAGCAGTGCATAGTCCCCCTCCCCCTGGTGGGGAGGGATCAGGGGTGGGGGTGATCTTGCCGAAACTCCGAAATGGAAAATCTCGTTAGGTTCAAGAGCCGCAGTCCACATGACCGAGCCAGTCAAACACGCCAAAGTCGTTTTCCAGCCGAGCGGACGCCGGGGGCATTTTCCGGTGGGAACGCCGCTGCTCGATGCCGCCCGTTCCCTCGGGGTCTATGTGGAATCGGTCTGCGGCGGGCGCGGCATTTGCGGGCGCTGCCAGATTTCCGTGTCCGAAGGCACTTTCGCCAAGGAAAACCTGACCTCCGCGGCTGAGAACCTTGAAGGCGCGACCGAGGCGGAAAACCGCTATGCCAGCCTGCGCAACCTGCCCGCCGACCGGCGCCTGTCCTGCCAGGCCAAGATCCTCGGCGATCTCGTGGTCGACGTGCCGACCGACGCACAGACCAACCGCCAGGTGGTGCGCAAGCGCGCCGAGGCGCGCCAGATCGACGCCGACAGCGCCGTCTCTCTGGTGACCATCTCCCTTCCCGAACCGGACATGGAAACTCCGCGCGGCGACATCGACCGACTGCGCGAAGCCCTGATCGAAAAGACCAGGCTCGCCGATCTGACCTTCGATCCGATCCTGTTGCCCAAGGTTCAGGCCATCCTGCGCAAGGGCAACTGGCAGGTCACGGCCGCGATCCACCAGGACCGGTCCGTCCTGCCCACGCTGGTGGCGTTGTGGCCGGGCGAAAAACAGGCTGTCTATGGTCTTGCCGTCGATATCGGCTCCACGACGATTGCCGCGCATCTCTGCAATCTTCAGAACGGCCGCACCGTATCCTCTGCCGGCACCTCCAATCCGCAGATCCGTTTCGGCGAAGACCTGATGTCGCGGGTCTCCTATGTGCAGATGAACCCGTCGAAACTGCCGGACCTGACCAGGGCCGTGCGCGAGGCGATCAACGCGCTTGTCGACAAGCTGGTCGGCGATGTCGGCGCGGAGCGCTCCGACGTGCTCGACGCCACCTTTGTCGGCAACCCGGTGATGCATCACCTGTTCCTCGGCATCGACCCGGTGGAACTGGGCGGCGCGCCTTTCGCCCTCGCAGCCTCCGACGCCATGGTGCTGAACGCCCGCGATCTCGACCTGGAACTCAATCCCGGCGCCCGGGTCTACATGCTGCCCTGCATAGCCGGCCATGTCGGCGCAGATGCGGCGGCGGCAACACTGGCCGAAGGCCCCTACAAGCTCGACGAGATCACGCTCCTGGTCGACGTCGGCACCAATGCTGAAATCGTGCTCGGCAACAAGGACCGGCTTCTGGCCGCTTCCTCGCCCACCGGCCCTGCCTTCGAGGGCGCGGAGATTTCCTCAGGTCAGCGCGCGGCACCCGGTGCCATCGAGCGCATCCGCATCGACAAGGAAACGCTCGAGCCGCGTTTCAAGGTGATCGGTGTCGACGAGTGGTCGAATGAAGAAGGCTTTGCCGAAAAGGTCGACAGTGTCGGTGTCACCGGCATCTGCGGCTCCGGCATCATTGAGGCCGTTGCCGAAATGTATCTCGCCGGCCTGATCACCGAGGATGGCGTCATCGACGGGTCGATGGCCGCGCGCACCAGCCGCGTCCAGGCCAGGGGCCGCACCTTCTCCTATCGGATCGCGGACGAAGACGTCGAAATCTCGATCCTGCAGACGGATATCCGCGCCATCCAGCTGGCCAAGGGCGCGCTCTACGCCGGGGTTAAACTCTTGCAGGACAAGCTCGGCACCTACAAGCTCGACCGGATCCGCCTTGCCGGCGCTTTCGGCAGCTATATCGATCCCCAATACGCAATGGTGCTTGGCCTGATCCCGGACTGTCCGCTGGACGGCGTCTCCGGTGTCGGCAACGCCGCCGGCACAGGCGCCCGCATGGCGCTGCTCAACCGCGGACACCGCCGCGAGATCGAGCAGACCGTGCGTGACATCGAGAAGATCGAAACGGCGCTGGAACCGAAGTTCCAGGAGCATTTCGTCAACGCCATGGCCCTGCCCAACAAGGTCGACCCGTTCCCGCACCTGCGCGCCGCGGTCGAGCTGCCTGCCAAAAAGACCGTTGACGAGGGTGAAGGCGCGGGAGGCGAGCGCCGGCGCAGACGGCGGCGCGGCTGACGCGGCCTGCGGGCTCAGACGGTCAAGGGTCCCAGAAATACTGTTCCCTGAGCCGCCGCCAGATCTTCTCGCCGACCAGGCAGTCATAGGGTTTGTCGAAGGTGATCTGCGCCTTGATCACCCTTGCAGGCTCGGGCGGCATCCGGCCGCCGATCTCCAGGATCAACTTGCGCCGGACCGCGTCCGGAAACTGCGCCCATTCGACCACCGGGATCACGAAACTGGTCGGCCCGCCGATCACGCAGCGCCGGTAATATTCGTCAAGGTCCGGAATATTGAACTGGAAGCCGATGCCGCCCTTGGTCATCAGCGGCAGGCCGTTGATGATGAAACCGCTCTCGACAGCCGCGTCGCGGGCAAGCGTCACGGGAGCCCCCTGGTTGTTGGGTCCGTCCCCGGAGATGTCGATGACCATCCGGTCGGCATCGTAGGGCACGTCGGCGAGCAGCGCCGAGGCATGGCGAATGGCGCCTGAGATGGATGTGCGCCGCTGGCCGAATGTTTGGTCGCTCAAGACCTTGTCGGCGAACTCCCGGGCGTCTTCTCCGGTCTCTATGATGGACCAGGGCACGATTTCACGGGCGTGGCTTTCATTGGCCCATTCGAACATCATCAGCCCGATCCGCCCGTGAAGACCGAGTTCGATCGCCCGGGCGACCTCGGGGCTTGCGATGGCTGCGGCATAGCCCTGACGCTGGATCTGGAGTTCTTCGGGAGACATGGACCGGGAGACATCAACGGCAAGCACAAGGGCAACGTCCACCTGTTCCTGCGCTGCGGCGGGCAAGACGGGCGCCAGTAGCAGAGAGACTGCGCCGACAAGAAACCGGAACCTCGGTGGCCTCCACATGGGTCAAGGATAGCTCAAATGCGGAGATCCGCCAGCAGCGAGAGAATTTGGCCCGATAAACGATCTGTGATCGATTGGCACTCCCGGTGCGCTCCCCCTTTCGCGCCCCTGCCCGGTTCCGCTATAAAGACCTTAAAATGTGAGACGCTAGGGAGTTCTTCATGTCAGACACCGCGGCCAACGACCAGATCGAAAAACCGATGCTGGCGACGCTTCTGCACCAAGGCGTCTACCGGATCGTGATGCAACGTCCGGAACGCATGAACGCGCTGTCGACGGAGATGATGACGGCCTTGTCCGCGGAACTGCAAAAGGCCGCCGACGACCCGGCGGTGCGGGTGGTGCTTCTCGGTGCCGAAGGCAAGGTATTTTGTGCCGGCCACGACCTGAAGGAGCTGACCGCGGCGCGGGGCGAAGCCGATGGCGGCAAGGCCACTTATGAGCGGATCATGCGGCAATGTTCCGATCTGATGCAGCAGGTCGTGCGCCTGCCCAAGCCGGTGATCGCCGTGGTGACGGGAGTTGCCACCGCCGCCGGCTGCCAGCTGGTCGCCTCCTGCGACCTGGCGATCGCCACCGACACGGCGACCTTCTGCACGCCGGGCGTCAATATCGGCCTGTTCTGTTCCACGCCGATGGTGGCCCTGTCCAGAAACGTCGCCCGGAAGCAGGCGATGGAAATGCTGCTGACCGGCGAAAGCATTGACGCCTCTACCGCCAAGGAATTCGGCCTGATCAACCGGATCGTGCCGGGCGATTATCTGGAACAGGTCGTCCAGAAATACGCCGAGGTGATCGCCTCCAAATCCTCCAAGACGCTGAAGATCGGCAAGGAAGCCTTTTACCGCCAGCTGGAAATGCCGCTGTCGGAAGCCTATGACTTCGCCGCCGCGACCATGGTGGAAAACATGATGGCCCGCGACGCGGAAGAAGGCATTTCCGCCTTTCTGCAGAAGCGCAAGCCGGACTGGACCGACAGCTGATTTTGTCGGTCCGTCTGGTGGGAAGGTCGCTTGAACTCTGCCCGGTCTGCGGCTTGGCCGGTACCGAAGCCTTTGACGAGACCGGAGCCGAGACTTTCGCTATCTGCAATTGCAGTGGTTGCGAAAGCGGTTATGAATATCAATCGAACACAACTGAAAACCGGTTTTTCCAGCTGCGCCGAAAATGGCTAGTTGAACGAAACGGCAATTGGTTTCAGTTGAAAGCCAGACCGAAAGACTGGAACGCGCTCAGGCAATTGCAAAATGCCGGGCTGGAGATCCCGGAATAGGTATTTTTGATGGCACAAGCTGGCTATTCCGGCCGTCCCCTGTCGGCAAAACTGGGCCTGAAACCCGGCATGACCTGCTGGCGGCACAACATGCCGGAAGCGATCGCCGAGTTGCTCGACGCGCAGGCGCCCACGGCAACACTCATGCCATCGGCCGCGCCCGGTCTCGACTGCGCGCACGTCTTTGTCACGGAACGCGACGACCTTGCCGTTCAACTGTCCGGCTTGCGTGACTTGCTGGCTCCGGATGGCATGATCTGGGTGTCCTGGCCGAAAAAAGCCAGCAAGGTGCCGACAACCGTCACCGAGGACATCGTGCGCGAAATCTGCCTGCCGATGGGCCTTGTCGACATCAAGGTCTGCGCCGTCGACACAGTCTGGTCCGGCTTGAAGCTGGTGATCCGCAAGGAGCTTCGCAAAGAGCAGGCAGACAAGCTGGCGGCCGCGCACTAAGAGCCATTCCCCAGATTGTCATCCCGGCCGCAGCGAAGCGAAGAGCCGGGACCCATATGTGGACGGCCCCGTGGTTGCAAGGTTAGATTTTGTGATGTTTCGGACGCGGTCATATGTACGGCCTTTTTTTGCGGGTCTTATGACCGCTGGCCAAGATGGGTTCCGCGACGGACGGGTTCCAAACAGTATTGCGATGTCGGCGCTTGCGCCGCCACTGGGTCCCACGGAGTTTCCCGTCCACTTCGGCTCGACCGAACACACCTCTTCCATCTTCCCTTGCAAGTTCCTGTCTCGCGTCGCTCCGGTCAGGCGTTGACGCGGGTCCTTTGTCTGCCCTCAGGCGTGTTCCGGTTTAGACTTTGGTGACAGCGGGCGGTAAGTCTCGCCGCTGACCATCAGTTTCCAGGCGATGCGGGCTAGTTTGTTGGCCAGCGCCACGGCTGCCAGCTTGTGCGGCTTGTGAAGGCACAGCTTGGCCAGCCAGGGCCAAGGCGTTTTGAGCCGG
>NZ_JALNMJ010000015.1 GCF_023156505.1 Roseibium sediminicola
ACGGGTAAGAAACAGGCGATCATCGCCTGCACCAGGAAGCTCCTGACCATTCTCAACGCCATGGTCAGAGACGACAAGGAATGGCAGCCTATGATCAAATAACAAACACGGTTGCTTCGAGATGCCGCTTGCGCGGTCCCTCAGGATGACGCTGAATGAATGATGCCCCTCGCCTGATGCTCATTCAGAGCTTGTATTCAGTCCCTGATATCTGCTCCCAACCTCCAGGATGTTTCACATGGCCGTTTTTGTTGCCCTGCTGCGGGCCGTCAATGTCGGCGGAACCGGCAAATTGCCGATGGCCGATCTGCGCGCCATGGCGGAGGCCCTCGGCTTCGACAACATCGCCACCTACATCCAGAGCGGCAATCTGGTGTTCACCTCCGACCTGGCAGCAGAAGAGGTCCTCGCCGGGCTCGATGACGCTTTGACCGCCCATTTCGGCAAGTCTCCCGGGATCATGCTGCGCGCCCTGGACGAGCTGGAAGCGCTGTATGCCCGGATGCCGTTTCAGGACGCGCAGCCCAGCCAGGTCCTGGTCACGTTTCTGCAAGAAGAAACTGCGCCGGATGCCCTTGAGCACATGGTTGCCGCCGATGGCGAGGAGGCCGTGGTCCTGGGGTCCGAGATCGTCGTTCATTACCCGAACGGACAGGGACGCTCGAAGCTGAAGCTGCCGGCCCTGAAGCCGGGCACCGCGCGCAATCTCAACACGGTGCGCAAGCTTCTGGAGTTGGCCCGGGAGCGGGGGTGATAAGGAGGCCCACTCTCGGCAGTCATCCCGGAGGCAGCGCAGCGGAGATCCGGGACCGGGGAGCCCCTGACAGTCAGCAACTGCCATTTGCCTTTATTCAGGAAACTGGCTCCCCGATCCCGGCACGCGTTTCACTTGGCCGGGATGACGAAAGAGAGTTGTGTTGAAAGACCAAGGCCGCCCGGATCGCCCCGGACGGCCCGTTCCTGTCAGCTCTCGAACACCACCAGAAGGTCCTTGGCATCGATCTGGGAGCCTGGCGAGACCAGCACTTCCTTGACCTTGCCGTCGCGCTCGGCGTGGAGCGCGGTTTCCATCTTCATGGCTTCGATGGAGACCAGCACGTCGCCCGCCTTGACGTCCTGTCCGCTCGCAATGGCGACCGTGGAGATGACGCCCGGCATCGGCGCACCGACATGGGCGGCATTGCCGTCCTCGGCCTTGCGCATCGCTGCGGCGCCGGTGGCTCCATGGGCGCGGTCCGGAACCTTGATGATCCGCGGTTGGCCATTGAGCTCGAAGAACACTTTCTTCTCGCCCTTCACGTCCGTTTCGCCGATCGCCTGGCAGCGCACCACCAGGGTCTTGCCGGGCTCCAGCTCGACGAAGATCTCGTCACCAGGCTCAAGGCCATAGAAATACACCGGCGTCGGCAGCACCGAGGTCGGACCGTATTGCTGCTGGGCCTTGTCGAAATCGGTGAAGACCTTCGGATACATCAGATAGGAGGCGAGCTCCGTGTCGCTGATGTCGTGGCCGGTCTTTTCCTCGGCCGTCTTGCGTTCAGCGTCGAGATCGGCCTCCTCCAACAGCGAGCCCGGACGCACCGTGATCGGCGTTTCGCCCTTCAGCACCTTTTTCTGCAGCGCCTCCGGCCAGCCGCCCGGGGATTGGCCGAGATCGCCATGCAGCATCTTGACGACGCTGTCCGGGAAGGCAACGTCCTTCGCCGGGTCCTCGACATCGGCAACGGTCAAGCCCTGGCTGACCATCATCAGCGCCATGTCGCCAACCACCTTGGAGGAGGGCGTCACCTTGACGATGTCGCCGAACATCTGGTTGGCGTCGGCATAGGCCTGAGCAACCTCGTGCCAGCGGGTTTCGAGGCCGAGCGAGCGCGCCTGTTCCTTCAGGTTGGTGAACTGGCCGCCCGGCATTTCGTGGAGATAAACCTCAGACGCACCGAAGCGCAGGTCGCTCTCGAAGGCCCGGTACTGGGCCCGGACCGCTTCCCAGTAGAAGGAGATCTGTCGGATGGTCTTGGCGTCGAGACCGGTGTCGCGCTCGCTGCCGCGCAACGCCTCGACGATGGATCCGAGGCAGGGCTGCGAGGTCAGGCCCGACAGCGCATCCATGGCCGCATCGACCGCATCCGCACCTGCCTCGACCGCCGCCAGGACCGTGGCCGCGGCAATGCCGGACGTGTCATGGGTGTGGAAGTGGATCGGCAGGTCGACTTCTTCCTTCAGCGTCTTGATCAGCAACCGGGCGGCTTCCGGCTTCAACAGGCCGGCCATGTCCTTGAGGCCTAGAATATGCGCGCCCGCCGCTTCCAGCTCCTTGGCCAGGCCGACATAATATTTCAGGTCGTATTTCGGCCGGGCGCTGTCCAGCATGTCGCCGGTATAGCAGAGCACGCCCTCGCAGAGCTTGCCCGCCTCTTGGACCGCGTCCATGGAAACACGCATGTTTTCGACCCAGTTGAGGCAGTCGAACACGCGGAAAAGGTCAATGCCGTTTTCGGCTGCCTGGGCAACGAAGAACTTGACCACATTGTCCGGATAGTTGGTGTAGCCGACGCCGTTGGAACCGCGCAGCAGCATCTGCAACAGGATGTTCGGCGCTTTTTCGCGAATGTGATGCAGGCGCTCCCAGGGGCTTTCCGTCAGGAAGCGCATGGCAACGTCGAAGGTGGCGCCGCCCCAGCATTCCAGCGAGAACAGGCTCGGCAGGCCGGCGGCATAAGCGTCTGCGATGCTGACGATGTCATGGCTGCGCATGCGCGTTGCCAGCAGAGACTGGTGCGCGTCGCGCATGGTCGTGTCGGTGACCAGCGCCCGCTTTTCCGCCTTCATCCAGTCGGCAAAACCTTTCGGACCAAGTTGGTCGAGCAGCTGGCGCGTTCCGGCCGGCTTGTCGTCGCCGAAATCCGGAATGACCGGCGCGGCGACATCTTTGGGCGGGCGGGCCCGGGTCTTGGTTTCCGGATGGCCGTTGACGGAGACGTCGGCGATATAGGTGAGCAGCTTGGTCGCCCGGTCCTGGCGGCGGGTCTGTTCGAACAGCGCCGGGGTCTCGTCGATGAACCTTGTCGTGTAACTGCAGGCCTTGAAGTCCGCATGGCCGATGATGTTTTCCAGGAACACCAGGTTTGTGGCAACGCCGCGGATGCGGAATTCGCGCAGGGCGCGGTCCATGCGCTTGCGCGCGTCTTCCGCGGTCGGCGCCCAGGCGGTCACCTTCTCAAGCAGCGGATCGTAGAAGCGGGTGATCACCGCGCCGGAATAGGCGGTGCCGCCGTCAAGACGGATGCCGAAGCCGGTGGCGCCGCGGTAGGCGGTAATGCGGCCGTAATCCGGAATGAAATTCTGCTCCGGATCCTCCGTGGTGATCCGGCACTGCAGCGCATGACCATTCAGGCGGATCTTGGCCTGCTCAGGCACGCCGCTTTCATAAGTGCCGATCCTGGCGCCTTCACAGATCTTGATCTGCGCCTGTACAATATCGATGCCGGTGACTTCCTCCGTCACCGTGTGCTCGACCTGGACCCGCGGATTGACCTCGATGAAGTAGATCGCGCCCGTGTCGGCATCCATCAGGAACTCGACAGTGCCGGCGCCGCGATAATTCACCGCCTGGCCGATCTTGATGCCGTACTGACAGAGTTCCGCGCGCTTGGCTTCGTCGAGATACGGTGCCGGTGCGCGCTCGACCACTTTCTGGTGGCGGCGCTGAATGGAACAGTCGCGCTCATAAAGGTGAACGACCGTCTCGCCGTCGCCGAGGATCTGCACTTCGACGTGGCGGGCGCGCTGGACCAGCTTTTCCAGATAGATCTCGTCCTTGCCGAATGCGGCCATGGCCTCGCGCTTGGCGGCCAGCACTTCCTTTTCCAGGGTAGCTTCGTCCGGAATGACGCGCATGCCGCGTCCGCCGCCGCCCCAGGAGGCTTTCAGCATCACCGGATAGCCGATCCCGGCAGCCAGGCTCTTGATCTCGTTGATGTCGTCCGGCAGCGGATCGGTTGCCGGCATGACCGGCACACCGGCCTCGATGGCCAGGTTGCGCGCGGCGACCTTGTTGCCAAGACGGCGCATGGTGTCGGATTTCGGACCGATGAAGGTGATGCCGGCCTCTTCGCAGGCATCGACGAATTCCGGACTTTCCGAAAGCAGGCCGTAGCCCGGGTGAATGGCATCGGCGCCGGAATGTTTGGCAACACGAATGATCTCGTCGATGGACAGATAGGCTTCGATCGGCCCGAGCCCCTTGCCGACCTGATACGCCTCGTCCGCCTTGAAGCGGTGCAAGGCCAATTTGTCCTGTTCCGCATAGATCGCAACGGTCTTCAGACCGAGCTCATTAGCGGCCCGGAACACCCGGATCGCGATCTCGGATCGGTTCGCAACGAGAATTTTTGTTATTGCCAAACGCCCATTCCCCCTAATTTTCAGCAAAGAGACCTGCTGGTTTCGGCAAGATTTCTACTTTGGTCGGACGCTCTTGAAAAGGGGCAGAAGGGATGTCCTTTTTTTAACCTGGAAAATATTTTTGCGCCTGCACTGATAACTGTAGGAAAACGAACGCTAAATTGATTGAACCTCAAGCGTTGCGTCGCAATCAGATAAATTTGCGCCGCAGCATTTTCGCGGGTCTTCATGGACATCCTGAAGGCAATTTCCGCGCCTGGACGCTGAGCCGCCTCATTTTGAGACAAGTTCGAGCCGCCAACACAAACGGCTCCGCTTCGGCCTATGGGCATCACGCCGGCCACCTACTACATCTTGTCGGAACAAAGCCGAAACACCGTTGAATCAGCGATTCGTCCGGGATTCGTTCACGCTGTGTCCACGGGTAAACGGGCCGGAACTCCGGCACGGCAGCGACCTTTACAATAAATTATCTATTGACAGCGATTCGACGCAAACGCGCGCACCAGACGGCCCATGACTCAAACCCTTGACCAGATTCAGGATTTCGTAGCGTCACCCTGCCTCAAGACCACATCTGGTAGGGAACAAATCCTGAATCGCCAAGAGTCCGCGATTCGGTTTCGGTTTGTTCCGGAGTCGTTCTCCACAGCTTATTTTTGCCAGCAAAAACCTGACCTTTTGGCCAAAAGATAGGGGACATGCCGTCCCGGCCTGTGCTAGACACGCGGCACCAGATATAGGTGTCCGCTATCCCGACACCGAGCCGTAGAAAGCCGATCACAAGCACTTTCATGCCCCGTCTCCAGAACCTGCCGCTGCCGCCGTCTGCCCGGTCCCGCACAGTGACGGCCGTGCTCGGCCCCACCAATACCGGCAAGACCCACCTCGCCATCGAACGCATGCTGGCCCAGCCTTCCGGCCTGATCGGCCTGCCGCTGCGGCTGCTTGCGCGCGAAGTCTATGGCCGCGTCGCCGAACGCGCGGGCGAGGACACCGTCGCGCTGATCACCGGTGAAGAAAAGATCATTCCGGAGAAACCGCGCTTCTGGGTCTCGACGGTCGAAGCCATGCCGCTCGACCTCGACACGGAATTCGTGGCCATCGACGAGGTCCAGCTGGCCGGCAATCTCGACCGCGGCCATGTCTTCACCGACCGGATCCTGAACCTGCGTGGCCGCTCGGAAACCTTGCTGCTGGGTGCGGCAACCGCCCGCCCGCTTTTGGAAAAACTGCTGCCGGGACTCAATGTCGTCACCCGGCCGCGCATGTCGGTGCTGGAATATGCCGGCTCGAAAAAGGTCTCGCGGCTGCCGGCGCGCTCCGCGATCGTCGCCTTTTCCTCCGACGAGGTCTATTCGATCGCCGAACTGCTCCGGCGCCAGCGCGGCGGGGCCGCCGTCGTGCTCGGTTCGCTCAGCCCGCGCACGCGCAATGCCCAGGTGGAGCTGTTCCAGAACGGCGATGTCGACCACCTGGTCGCCACCGACGCCATCGGCATGGGCCTGAACCTGGATGTTCACCACATCGCCTTTGCCGGCAACCGCAAATATGACGGTTATCAGTACCGTCAGCTGACCCCCTCGGAAATGGGCCAGATCGCGGGGCGCGCCGGCCGCCACACCAAGGACGGTACCTTCGGCGTAACCGGACGGGTCGATCCGCTGGACGACGAATTGATCCAACGGATCGAAAGTCACCAGTTTGACAGCCTGAAAGTGCTGCAATGGCGCAACAGTTCCCTGGATTTTTCATCTTCCGCGGCCCTGCGCCAAAGCCTGGATGCGGTGCCCAGGGAAGAGGGTCTCGCGAGGGCACCGATTGGCGACGACCTCACCGCTCTTGAATATTTATTGCGCGATCGCGCAATATCCGGCATGGCTACGGGCGCAAAAGCGGTCGAATTGTTATGGGACGTGTGTCAGATCCCCGACTATCGTAAGATCGCGCCGGCCAACCATGCGGAGCTGCTGAACACGATTTACACCCATCTGATGCAGGACGGCGCAATCGCCGATGACTGGTTCACCCGTCAATTGGCCTTCGCAGACCGCACGGATGGTGATATCGACACACTCGCGAACCGGATTGCACATATCCGGACGTGGACCTATGTCGCCAATCGACCTGACTGGCTGGCCGATCCGGCTCACTGGCAGGGCGAGACACGCGCCATTGAAGACAAACTATCCGACGCCCTTCACGAACGGCTTACCCAGCGCTTCGTGGACCGGCGTACAAGTGTATTGATGCGACGTTTGAGAGAGAACGCAATGCTGGAAGCGGAAATTACATCGAGCGGCGATGTGCTCGTTGAAGGTCAGCACATCGGGAATCTGCTTGGCTTCCGGTTTGCTCCCGACGCGGCGGCCGAGGGACCGGACGGCAAGACCGTTCGCGCGGCCGCCCAGAAGGCCCTGACCACCGAGATCGAATCCCGTGCTGAAAAGCTCGGCAAGTCGGAGAACAGCGATTTCGTGCTGGCTTCCGACGCCACCATCCGCTGGCGCGGCGAACCGGTGGCCAAGCTGGTCGCCGGTGAAGAGGTCCTGGTCCCGACCGTGCTGCTGCTGGCCGACGAACATCTGACCGGTCCCGCCCGCGATGCGGTTCAAAGCCGGATCGACCTGTGGGCCAAGGCCCAGATCGAAACCCTGCTGAAGCCGCTGGTCGATCTCAAGAACGGCGAAGGCCTTGAAGGCCTTGCACGGGGCATCGCGTTCCGCATCGTGGAAGGTCTCGGCATTCTCGAGCGTCAGGACGCGGCCGACGAAATCCGTCAACTGGATCAGGACATGCGCGCCGGTCTGCGCAAGCACGGCATCCGCTTCGGCGCCTATACCGTGTTCGTGCCCGCGCTTCTGAAGCCGGCGCCGAGCCAGTTGCTGGCCCAGCTCTGGGCCCTGAAGCACGGTTCTCTTGACATGAACGGCATGACCGAGCTGCCGCAGCTGTCCGCCTCCGGCCGGACGTCCATCCCGGTCGACGAGACCATCGACAAGGCGCTTTACAAGGTCGTCGGCTTCCGCGTCTGCGGTCCGCGCGCCGTGCGCGTCGACATCCTGGAGCGTCTCGCCGACCTGATCCGGCCGCTGATCGCCTGGAAACCGCTCGACGCGGAAGTCAGCCCTCCGGAAGGCGCCGTGGAAACCGGTGGCGGCTTCACCGTCACCGTGGCAATGACCTCCCTGCTCGGCTGCGCCGGCGAGGATTTCTCAGCCGTGCTGAAGTCCCTCGGCTACCGGGTCGAGACCAAGGAGGTCCAGCGTCCCGTGACTGCCAAGCCGGACGCCGAAGAGGCCGCTCCGGCGGAACCTGCATCGGCTGAAACGGAAACGGCCCAGGCGGAAGCTTCCGAAGCACCCGCCGAAACCGAGGCGGCCGAGACCGCGCCGGCGGAACCGGTTGCCGAACTGGCCGGCGCCGGAGCCGATGCCCCCGTAGCGGAAGAGACAGTTGCTATGGCCGAACCGGTGGAAACGCCAGCCGAGCCGGAAAGTGCAACCGAACCGGCCGCAGAAAGCACCGTTGCCGAGGCTGTGACCTCTGATGAGGCAGCGGCCGATACTGCGCCTGAGGAATCCGCGCCAGTGGAAACCGCATCCACCGACACTGCCACCGGCGAACCTGTCGAACTGGAAACGGTGACCATCGAAATCTGGCGGCCGGGCCGCCACGACCGGCGCCCGCGCGGCCGCAATGACCAGCGCCGCGGCGACAGCCGCAGGAGCCAGGGCCCGAAGGGTGGCCAGGGCGAAAAACGGCATGGCAAACCCGGCGGCAAGGGCGGTCCGAACCGCAACCGCGGGCAGCAGGGCGGCAAGGGCTTTGACGGCGGCAACCGCCGTGACAAGGCGCCTCGCGACAAGCCGATCGATCCGAATTCGCCCTTCGCGGCCCTGATGGCGCTGAAGGCGGATATGGACAACAAGGACAAGAAGTAATTTCCGCGCCTGAGCCTCAAGCTGCTGCCGGCAGCCTGCGCATAGACAAGTGGCTCTGGTACGCCAGGGTCACCAAATCCCGGTCGCTTGCCCAGAAACTGGCGACCTCCGGTCATGTCCGGGTCAACAAGGACAAGATTGCTTCCGCCAGCAAGACCATCAAGGCCGGCGATGTCCTGACCGTTGCCCTGGAGCGGCGGGTGCTTGTTCTGAAGGTGCTGGCGCTCGGCACGCGGCGCGGCCCTTTTGAGGAAGCGCGCAAGCTTTACGAGGATCTGTCGCCGCCGCCACCGCCCAAACAGGACGCGCCGCCCCCGCCGCCAGGCCAGCGCGAGGCCGGCGCGGGCCGGCCGACCAAGCGCGACCGGCGCAAGATGGATGCCTTTCGCAGCGACGACTGACGCAAAATCCGGCTTCGCCCTTAAAAACGGAAAAACATTCTCTTATTCGGCCGGACTGCGTCATCCAGGGCGCTTGCGCGCGCAGGACAAAAACGATACCCAACAGCAGCATGAAGCGATAAACGTGCCCCGCAAGCGGGCGCACGGCGGAAAACAGATCGCCGGTTGCGATTGACGGCGGGGACCGTCAAGGCAATGCCGGAGCCGAATGAGGATTGAGATGACCTACGTCGTCACAGACAATTGCATCAAGTGCAAATACACCGACTGCGTTGAAGTCTGCCCGGTTGATTGCTTTTATGAAGGCGAGAACTTCCTGGTGATCAATCCGGACGAGTGCATCGACTGCGGCGTCTGCGAACCGGAATGCCCTGCGGAAGCCATCCTGCCCGATACTGAGCCGGGTCTGGAAAAATGGATCGAGATCAACGCCGAATACTCCGAAAAGTGGCCGAATATCACGGAGAAGAGGGATCCGCTGCCGGACGCGGAAGAGTTTGACGGCAAAGAAAACAAGTTCGAACAGTACTTCTCGCCGAAACCGGCTGCCTGATTCGCCACTGGAGTTTCTGCGACGCAGTGCCGCAAGTCGTTTACATAGGACTGGGGCGGTCGATTTTTTGAATGGATTCAGGAACCTGACGGACGTGTTCCGTTAGGTTACTTGTGCTTTTTGCGCACCTGCAAAGCACAACGCTTTAATTTTCCACAAAAGTGTGTTATATATAACAGCTAGTCGCCAACCACGAGAACAACCCCCAAAACGGAGTTTCTGAAATCCTGTCCCGGGCCTCAACAACCGGACGGAGCAAGCTCCCGGCAGCTCATATGACTGACAAGGTTCTAGTGTGGAAATAGACGACTGACCAGCCCTGACACGCCGCATATCAACAGGCGTTCCACTTTGGATCGCTCGGCGGGCTTCGTGTCGCATAAGAAAAGAGGACCGCACGGCGGTCCATCACCGGTCCGGCAAAGACCGATCAACTGCGCAGGAGAGAATACGAGTATGGCAACCAGCACCAAAAAGACCGCGCAGCGCCAGGGATTCAAAACCGGCGAGTACATCGTTTATCCGGCACACGGCGTCGGCCAGATTACCGCCATTGAAGAGCAAAACGTTGCAGGTCACTCTTTGGAGTTGCTCGTTATCGTTTTTGAACAGGACAAGATGACCCTTCGTGTCCCGGTCGCCAAGATCGCGTCCGTCGGCATGCGGAAGCTCGGCGATCCGACTGCCGTCAAGAAGGCTCTCGAAACCGTACGGGGCCGTCCGCGCGTGAAGCGGACCATGTGGAGCCGCCGTGCCCAGGAATATGAAGCCAAGATCAATTCCGGCGATCTGATTGCCATTTCCGAGGTGGTCCGCGACCTTTTCCGGTCCGAGAGCCAGCCGGAGCAGTCCTATTCCGAACGCCAGCTTTACGAAGCAGCCCTCGACCGCATGGCGCGGGAAATCGCTGCGGTGAACAAGTGTTCGGAAACCGAGGCCATCAAGCAGATCGAACAGAATCTGGCAAAGTCTCCGAGCCGCATGAAGGCAGCTGCTGAAGCCGCCGCGGAAGAAGACGAAGACAAGGAAGAAGCCGCCTGATCTCAGCGCGGTTCAGTCCGGAAAACGGAAAGGGTCTGGAAATTCCAGGCCCTTTTTCTTTTTGCCGCCGCGGATGATCGCGTCTTGTTCACGCGAAAGTGCACAATTTTCTGCCCCTACGGAAGCCACATGTGATCTAACCTGAAGTCAGGTACGTAGAACCCCCGATACCACATCGGAGTGTCGATCATGTCCATGAGCGAAAAACGGCAACTGGTGCAAGCCGCGATGAAGGCGCCTTACCTCACGCGCGAGGAGGAGCTGGACCTCGCATTGCGATGGCGGCACGAGCGGGACGAAAAGGCACTGGAAAAACTGTCGCTCTCCCACATGCGCCTGGTGATTGCGGTTGCCTCCCGGTTTCGCAATTTCGGTCTGAACCTCGGTGACCTGATTCAGGAAGGCCATGTCGGCCTGCTGGAAGCCGCCGCCCGGTTCGAGCCGGAGCGGGAGGTCCGCTTCTCAACCTATGCCACCTGGTGGATCCGCGCCTCGATCCAGGACTATATCCTGCGCAACTGGTCGATCGTGCGCGGCGGCACTTCCTCGTCCCAAAAGGCGCTGTTCTTTAATCTGCGCCGGCTGCGCGCGAAACTCTCCAGCAACCAGACGCCGCTCACCGACAGCGAACTGCATCAGAAGATCGCCGATGCCATTGGCGTCAAACAGGCCGATGTCGCGCTGATGAATGCGCGCCTCTCCGGTCCGGACACTTCCCTCAACGCGCCGGTGACCGACAGCGACGGTTCAAGCGCCGATCGGCAGGATTTCCTGGTGTCAGACGCGCCCCTGCCCGATGAAATCGTCACCGGCCATATCGACAGCGAACGACGCCACAGATGGCTGAATTCGGCGCTGGAGGTGCTCAGCGAACGGGAGTTGAAGATCGTGCGCGAACGCCGTCTGTCGGAAGACGGCGCCACGCTGGAATCCCTCGGTGCCAAGCTCGGCATTTCCAAGGAGCGGGTTCGCCAAATCGAAAGCCGCGCCATGGAGAAACTGAAATCCGCGCTCCTGGCAGCCCAGCCCGATGAAGCTGTTTACAGCGCCTGACCAAGATCCAAGACGACCACTGACATGGGAGCCGCAATGGCTCCCATTTTTTGTGGTTTCCCGCATAACCCTCGCCAAAACCACTGTTTCACCCCGAGCAGGCACAAAGCGCCGTCACGCAGGATCCGACACCCCCAATAGAGCAAGTGGCCACTCCTTCGAGACGGACCTGAAGGTTCTCCGCAGAATTTGTTTGTACAAGCAGGTTCTCGGAAAGCGGCCTAGTCCACCACCAGCTTGATCGCCGTACCGGCCGGAATTGCCTTGTCCGCGCCAAGATCGTTCAGGATGGTGAAGAATTCGAGCCGCCTGGACGGTTCCACCCCGCTCATGCCGATGGCCAGCTTGCGCGCCGTGTCGCCCGGCTTCGACTGCACCACCTTGATCCGAAGCGACCTGAGGCGCGCGCGTTCCGTCGGCGACAGCTGCGTGAAGCTCTCGACGGTTTCGTGGAAATCCCGGTCGAACCGGTCGTTCGGCGAACGGCTGGCGAAGATGAAGCGGTAACCCGTCTTGCCGATGCGCACCACCGCAATCCGGAAGGACCAGCCTTGCGTGATCGCCGCGCCGGTTACCGCCGGCAGGCCGTTGATGGTGGTCTCGCGCACGCTGGCCGGCAGAAGGCCATTGATCCAGCCGGAATTCATGTAGTCCCGCAGGCTGGAATAACCGCTGACATCGGCACCGTCGAACCGGATGGCGGTGCCGTCGCCATTGCTGGCCAGCACGGCTTCCGGCGTGTTTTCCAGAATATAGCCCGCAGGCACGGTGTAGCCGATGCCGAGCGCCTTGTGCAGGAACGACCGGCCGCGCACGAAGCCTTCCAGCGGATCGTCGCCGAACAGCATGCCGTTGATCTGGCTGAGATAGCGTTCCCGGTCACGTTCGCCGATGCCCGGCGCGCCGATCTGGCGGGCGGAACGCACCGCGATCTGAAGCCGCTCCGGCGTCGACGGGTGCGAGGACAGGAAGTCGGGCGCCGATGAGCCGGACTTGTCGGCGGACTGATATTGCGCAAACGCCGCCATCGAGCGGAGGAACCGGGCGGCCGCGTACGGATCGAAGCCTGCCTTGGCCAGGGTCTTGACCCCGATCGCATCCGCCTCCAGTTCCTGCACCTGGCTGAAGCGCGCGAACGACAGCTGCGAGGAGATGATCGCCTTGCGTGCTTCCTCGCTGTCCTGGACCACATCGGTCAGGATCCGGTTGGCAAGCTGCTTGGCTTCTGCCCGCTGCTGCCGCTTGATGGCGTGGCTGGCGGTCACATGGGCCATCTCGTGGGCCAGCACGGCGGCCACTTCCGACGTGTCATTGGCAAGCGCCAGCAGGCCGCGGGTGACATAGAGATAGCCGCCCGGCAGCGCGAAGGCGTTGATCGCCGGTGAATTCAGGATGGTGATCTTGTAGCTCTGGGACGGGTCGTCGGAGGCGGCGACAAGACGGCCGACCACGCTGGCGACCGCCCGTTCCGCGCCGGCATCCTTGTAGACACCGCCATAGGTGGCCACAACGCGGGGATGTTCGCGCTCGCCGATACCGGCGGCAAGGTTCGGACGCAGGGTCCCCGGTGCCACCGTGGTGCCGACACTTGGCCCGTCGCCGAGAAGCTGGCAGGAGGCAAGCAGCAGCGCGGCAACACAGGCTAGCGCGCCGCGCAAGGGACCGCGCAAGCGGCTGCGCCCGGTGCATGGCTGTGCCCTCGATCCGCCGGGGCACCGGAAATCAGATGTTGCCTTGGCCTTCACGTGCTGCCCTTCAATCGTCCAGTACCACCAATTGTTCCGGATGCCGCAGCGTGATCAGCGGCCCGTCTTTCAGCTCCACCACACCGCGCAGTTCGACAAACCGGCCCGCCAGCGCGTCCAGCGCTCCGGCCGCGCCGCCCAGCGCCGCGCTGAACCGGTCTTCCTCCGCCGTCTTCAGCGTGCCCGTCACATCTGTTTTCCAGTATTTTCCGAAGTTGAGATAGCGGGTACGGCGGGTTTTTCCAAGAGAAACAATGCGCCCGCGCGCAATCACATAGCGCCCGGCGGCGGCCTCCAGAGGCCCGGGCCGGTCCGTGGAATAGATCCGGACCGTGCCGCCCTGGCGCCAGATCCCCATGCCGGTCCGCCGTGCGTGGCTTTCGGCGCGGCGCAACGCCTGCGCACAGGCGGCTTCGCCATGACCGGGCGCAAAGATGGCGCGTCCCGCTTCCAGCTGGAGCGCTTGCCACAACCCGGCTTCGCCGGCTCGTCCGGTCACGATCCAGGCGGGTATCAGCCCCCAGCGGTTCGGTTCACCCAGCGCGATGGCGGAAAACTCTTCAGCCGGTGCGTCCACCGTCCTGGCATCCGGCGGGGATTGATCAGCCGCTCGCTCCGGGAAGCGCAGGTCGCTGGCGAAATAGCGTGCGCCATCCGCCGCAAGGAACAGATTTTCGGCGGGGGCGTAGGTGACGCTTACACCTTTGACCGGATCCGCGGCGCAATCCTTGAGGATGACCGTGTGACCGGCCTCGTCGGCAAGGGTGCTTCCAACAGACAGAAGCGCGACGCACAGCCCCAGGCAGGCCGCGCCCACGCGCACTCTCCGCCCGCGCCCGCGGGCCGTCTTTCCAGGTCTGGCCAACCTTAGCGGCACGGTCCCCACCTCAGCCGATCAAAAGGGGTCACCCCTTTCCCAGGGCGCCTTCATGAACAGGCGGCTCGGGCAAAGCTGAGAAAGTGGTCACGACGAACCTCTGTGCTACGCACGGAATACGGCAAGTCCAAGACAACAGCCCAAAAACCCGCCCCAGCCCGCACAATCGCCCCGCGACTGAGGGGGTCGCCAAGCCCGCCAAATCATGTTATCCGCTGACTTAAGGCCCCGTAGCTCAGCAGGATAGAGCATCAGATTCCTAATCTGAGGGTCGCGCGTTCGAATCGCGCCGGGGTCACCAAAATCTCTATATTTCTCAATTAACTATTTGGCAGACCACAACGATGCCGGCCGCGCCGGTGCGAATCCCTTGAAGACCGGCCATCTCAGATCGCTGTAAGGCCGGCCGCGCGGGTCATTTCCGTTCGGAAAGATCACCCGTTCCATCGGCTTTCCGAACCGGTTCGCCTTGCGCTCCTCCCGCGTTTGAATATCGTCCAGGCCGCGCATGAACAGGAGATAAGTGATCTGTTCGATCACCTCGTGTGGATTGGCGATGCCACCCGCCCAAAAAGCATTCCAGACACTGTCGATCTTGTTGCGCAGCTCTCCGGTGATCACGGGACGGAGCCTCCTTGTTTTCTGATTCGCCCGTGCAATTTAAAAGTGCTTTCGCGCGCAGGAAAGAGGCGGCGATCCATGGATCGAATAGAGTTCGGGCGACCGCTCAGAAACGCTTGATCCTGGTATCAGCGTGCCCATAGGCGCCTGCGTCCGCGAGCACCATGAAATCCAAGCCTGTCTCCGCCTCTGCGCGAAGCACAACTTCTGCTGCCGCGCGTGCGTCTTCCTCCCCGTCGTGATGCCTGAATACGAGACCAAGATGGCTTTTGAGCGACTTCAGGCCATGGCCGCCATTTCCTTTAAGCTCCGGCCACGCCCGGCGGGCAACAGCAACACTGTCCCGCCAGTGCCAGTCCGGTGCAAGACAGCCATGCAACGAGCAGGCAGCGTTGACCGCGCTGCGGTCGAAACTGCTGTGCTGGAAGACAGTATGGCCTGCGACCACCTGCGTGAGCATGGCAAGCACCTCCGGAAAACGCGGGGCGCCTCGCACGGTCTCCTCGTTGATGCCGTGGACCCAGGTGCAGGTCCAGGTCGGCGTACAGGGATCGACATAGGTCGACCAGGTCGCGACCGATCCGTCCATATCGACACAGGCAAGACCCACCTGGCAGATGCTGGCGCGGTCGTTGTTTGCCGTTTCGACATCCAGAGCCATGAAACGAAAAGACCCCGTGGGGAGCAGCTTTCCAGCAGTTCGATCAAAAATCACGGGCACTTCCCCTTCTTGTTGCACAATATCTTTCCCGCTGGAGCTCAAGCGCTGCCATGACACGCCGGAGACGATCCCCAATGACCCTGGTCGTTCGGGCGCCGCCTTTCGCCACCAGTAACACCGAATGGCAGTACACCCGCATCGCTTCCGTGTGCCGCACGTCTCCCATCTCCCTCACCCCCGCAACAACGCGCTGATCTCGTCCTCCGCCAGCAGTGCTTCGCCGTTGCTGCGGATATAGTCCAGAACCGTCGTCATCGCCGGGTCCGGGGTGAGGTCGGCGCGGTGCAGGACGAACCAGTGGCGGACGATCGGCAGGGGCGCAGCGCGCAGGATGGCGAGGCGGCCGGATTTCAGTTCCTCGATCACCGTGTGGGCGGAAATCAGGGCAATGCCGAGACCGGCGATCACCGCCTGTTTGATCGACTCGTTCGATTCCATTTCCGTGAAGGTGAAGGTCTGGCCTTCGCCGAGCTGGTCCAGAAACCGCATCGACAGGATGCGCGTGCCCGAGCCGGGTTCGCGCATGATGAAATTCTCTTTCAGGATATCGGACTTGTCGGCCTTCCCGGCCGCGACCAGCGGATGTTCCGGGTGGGCAATCAGGATATGGGGATGATCGCCGATATTAAAGGCGGTCACCTCCGGCTGGCGCGGCGGACGGCCCATGATCGCCAGGTCGATCTTGCCCGAGCCCAGATCTGAAATGGTCCTGTCCCGGTTGCCCACCTGCAGCACCACCTCGATATCCGGATAGTCCCGTTTCAGCTGCGCCACGATAGAGGGTGCAAAATATTTGCCGGTGCTGACGACGCCCAGGACCACACGGCCCGCCCGGCCCTTTTTCATGGCATCGATGCTGCCGACGGCCCGGGTCAGGGCAGACAGCGAGGCTTCGTAAGCCTCCAGCAGCGCCCGCCCGGCTGCCGTCGCCTCGAAGCCCCCGGCTCTGGCCCGGTTGACCAGCGCGCAGCCGAAATTTTCCTCCAGAACCTTGAGCTGGGTGTGGACCGCGGGCGGTGTCAGACCCAGAACATCCGCAGAAGCACTGATACTGCCGGTCTTCACGACGGCAGCCAGCGCCCGCAACTGCTTGAAAGTGATCGTGTTTATCAGCGTCATTTAATTTTTTTGAAAGCCGGTTCCGAAGTTTTAAATTCAGTTTACATTCAGAACCGTGAATATCAAGGCCAGCCCACAAGGACGGGAGGCCTTGATGAAAGCGACACGCCCGGCAATAGACCCGGCCCGAATTCCATTGGAAGGTTTTGCGCTGCTCAACGGCCTGTGCCAGGTCGTGGAAAGCCTGTCGCGGACCATCGCCATGGGTCCTCTGACCGGCGGCCTCGGCCGCGAAGTCGGCCGGAACACGGACGGCGATGACCAGAAGGCGCTCGATGTCGAGGCGGACAGAGCCTTTCTCGACGCCCTCGCCAAGTGCGATATCCGCTGGTACGCGTCCGAGGAACAGGACGCGGTCCTGGAGGTGACGCCCGGCGGCCGCTACGCGCTGGCCATCGATCCGCTCGACGGCTCCTCCAACATCGACGTCAACGTCTCGATCGGCACCATTTTTTCCGTCTTCGAGGCCAACAATGATCCGGAAGCCTCGTTCCTGCGGCCGGCCCGGGACCAGCTCGCGGCGGGCTATTTCATCTACGGTCCGCAGACCGCGCTGATCGTGACCTTCGGCTCCGGCGTGCAGCATTATGTGCTCGACCCGATCGACCGCCAGTTCAAGCTGGCCAACGACCGCCTGCTCATTCCGGAAACCGCCAGCGAATTTGCCATCAACGCGTCGAACTACCGCCACTGGTCCCGGCCGGTGCGGGCCTATATCGACGATTGCCTGGCCGGCGCCGACGGTCCTCGGGCCAAGAATTTCAACATGCGCTGGGTGGCGTCTCTGGTCGCCGAGACCCACCGCATCCTGAGCCGCGGCGGCATCTTTCTATATCCGGCGGACAGCCGGCCCGGCTACGACAAGGGCCGCCTGCGCACGGTCTATGAATGCGCGCCGATCGCCTTTCTCGTCGAACAGGCCGGCGGCAAGGCAACCACCGGAACCGATCGCCTGCTCGACCAGACCGCCAGCGAACTCCATCAGCGCACACCGTTTGTCTTCGGATCCGCCGACAAGGTCGACCGGATCACCGCCTATCACGACCTGCCCGACCAGGAGGCTTCCGCCCTGTTCGGCACCCGCGGCCTGTTCCGCGGCTGACACCAGCGCCCTTCGGCGCAGCAAAGATTTTGAAGGATCATCATGTCCAAGAAACATCCGATCATCTCGGTGACCGGCTCCTCGGGTGCGGGCACGACGACGGTCAAGACCACATTCGACCAGATCTTCCGGCGCGAGGGCATCAGCACCGTTTCCATCGAGGGCGATGCCTTTCACCGCTACGACCGCGCCGCCATGAAGCAGGAGCTGGACGCCCGCAAGAGCGCCGGCGACGAGACCTTCAGCCATTTCAGCTACGACGCCAACGAACTGGAGAAGCTGGAAGAGGTGTTCCGCAGCTATGGCGAGACCGGCCGGGGCGAGACCCGGCATTACGTCCATGACGACGAAGAGGCGGCGCGTTACGGTGCCGAACCTGGCACCTTCACCGGCTGGGCGCCTTTCGAGGAAGGCTCGGACCTCCTGTTCTACGAAGGCCTGCACGGCGCCGTCGTCAATGACACAGTCAACCTGTCGGCTCTGGCGGATCTGAAGATTGGTGTTGTCCCGGTGATCAACCTGGAATGGATCCAGAAGATCCACCGCGACAAGGACCGGCGCGGTTATTCGACCGAAGCCGTCACCGATACGATCCTGCGGCGCATGCACGCCTATGTGCATTGCATCTGCCCGCAATTCACCGAGACGGACATCAACTTCCAGCGCGTTCCCGTGGTCGACACGTCCAACCCCTTCATTGCCCGCTGGATCCCGACGCCGGACGAGAGCCTGGTCGTCATCCGCTTCAAGAACCCGCGCGGCATCGACTTCGCCTACCTCCGGACGATGATCCACGACAGCTGGATAACCCGCGCCAATTCCATCGTCATTCCCGGCGGCAAGATGGATCTGGCGATGCAGCTGATCTTCACGCCGATGATCATGCGCCTCGTCAACGAATCCCGGCGCGCCTGAAGGAGCTTGTCATGAACGTCCATACCCCGACGCAGACCAGCGAAACGCTGATGGCCAATGCCCTTCGCGTTCTGGCAATGGATGCGGTCCAGACGGCCAATTCCGGCCATCCGGGCGCACCCATGGGCCTCGCCGATGTCGCCACGGTGCTGTTCAATCGTTTCCTGAAGATCGACCCGTCAGATCCCTCATGGCCAGACCGCGACCGCTTCGTCCTCAGCGCCGGCCACGCCTCGATGCTGGTCTATGCAATCCACCACCTGCTCGGTTATGACGACATGGACACCGGCCAGCTGAAAGCTTTTCGCCAGCTCGGCGCGCGCACCGCCGGCCACCCCGAATACGGCCATGCCAAGGGCATCGAGACGACCACGGGACCACTCGGCCAGGGCATCGCCACCGCCGTCGGCATGGCGCTGGCCGAGCGCATGCAGAACGCCCGTTTCGGCGACGATCTGGTCGATCATTTCACCTATGTGCTTGCCGGTGACGGCTGCCTGATGGAGGGCATCAGCCACGAGGCCATCGACATGGCCGGTCATCTCGGCCTCGGCCGTCTGATCGTCTTCTGGGACGACAACCGCATCACCATCGACGGGCCGACAAACCTGTCGACCTCCATGGACCAGACGAAGCGCTTCGAGGCCGCCGGCTGGCAGGTGCTCAGCGTCGATGGCCATGATGCCGAAGCCATCGCCAGGTCCATCGCGGCCGCCCGAACCGACACCGGCCGCCCGACGATGATTGCCTGCCGCACGGTGATCGGCCAGGGCGCCCCGACCATGGCCGGCAGTCATAAGGTGCACGGGGCGCCGCTTGGCGCGGAAGAGATCGCGGCCGCCAGAAACGCCCTTGCCTGGACCGCACCCGCCTTCGAGACCCCGGCGCCGATCAGAGAGGCCTGGGAAGACGTTGCGGTCCGGGGCGCCGCCGCCCGCAAGAGCTGGGAAACCCGCAAGGAAACGCATCCTCTGAAACAAGCCTTCGACTCCTCTCTCAAGGCCCCGGACGCCGGCGCGCTGGCCGCGGCGATTGCCACGCACAAGGAGAAGCTGAGTGCGGAAGCGCCGAAACTGGCCACACGCAAGGCCTCCGAACTCGCGCTGGAGGTTGTTGGCGCGACGCTACCCAATGCGGTCGGCGGCTCGGCTGACCTGACCGGGTCAAACAACACCTGGACCAGCGGCATGCGCGCCGTTTCCCGCAAGAATTATGGCGGCAACTACCTGCATTACGGCATTCGCGAACACGGCATGGCCGCGGCCATGAACGGCATCGCACTTCATGGCGGTTTCTTTGCCTATGGCGGCACGTTCCTCGCCTTTGCAGACTACTGCCGTCCGGCCATTCGCCTGTCCGCCCTGATGGGCCTGCCGGTCGCCTATGTCATGACCCATGACAGCATTGGGCTCGGCGAGGACGGTCCGACCCACCAGCCGGTCGAGACGCTGGCCTCGTTGCGCGCCATGCCGAACCTGACCGTCATCAGACCTGCCGACGCGGTCGAAACCGCCGAGGCCTGGGAGATCGCGGCAACTTCGCGGACGGCGCCGACCGTGCTGTGCCTGTCCCGCCAGGGATTGCCGACGCTTCGCACGGACCACACCCTCGAAAACAGGACCCGCCGCGGCGCCTATCTTCTGAAGGAGACGGACGGCGACCGGCACGTCACGCTGATCGCGACCGGTTCGGAGGTCGAGATCGCGCTTGCCGCCGCCGATCTTCTGGCCGTGAACGGCATCAAGGCCGCCATCGTCTCCGCGCCTTCCTTCGAGCTCTTTGCAAGGCAGGACCCGGCCTATCGCGCCGCGGTGCTCGGAACAGCGCCGCGCGTCGGTGTCGAGGCGGCCGTCCGCCAGGGTTGGGTCGCCCTGATCGGCGCCGACGGCGCCTTTGTCGGCATGACCGGCTTCGGCGCCTCAGCGCCGGCCTCCGACCTCTACGAACACTTCGGCATCACCCCGGCCGCGGTCGCAGCCGCCGCCAAGGCCCTGATTTAACCCCTAGGAGACTTCCATGGCGCTCATCACGCTCCGCCAGCTTCTCGATCACGCCGCCGAACACGGCTACGGCGTGCCGGCCTTCAACATCAACAACATGGAACAGGGCCTTGCGATCCTGCGCGCGGCGGCCGCCTGCGAGGCTCCCGTGATCCTGCAGGCCAGCCGCGGTGCGCGCTCCTATGCCGGCGACATCATGCTGCGCAACATGGTCGCCGCGCTGGCCGAGATGCATCCGGACATTCCGATCGTGATGCACCAGGACCATGGCAACAACGAAGCCACCTGCCTCTCCGCCATCCGCCACGGCTTCACCTCGGTGATGATGGACGGCTCGCTGGAAGAGGACATGAAGACCCCCGCGAGCTACGACTACAACCTGCATATCACCCGGCGCGTGACCCAGGCAGCACATGCGGTCGGCGCTTCGGTGGAAGGCGAACTCGGCGTGCTCGGCTCCCTGGAAACCGGCGTGGCCGGCGAGGAAGACGGCTCAGGCGCGGAAGGCAAATTGAGCCAGGACCAGCTGCTGACAGATCCGGATCAGGCGGTCGACTTCGTGCTCGCCACCAAATGCGACGCTTTGGCGATTGCCTGCGGCACGAGCCACGGCGCCTACAAATTCTCGCGCAAGCCGGATGGCGACATCCTGTCGATGGCCACCATCGAGGCGATCCACCGGAACCTGCCCTCGACCCACCTGGTCATGCACGGCTCCAGTTCGGTGCCGCAATATCTTCAGGACCTGATCAACGGGAACGGCGGCGACATGCCCCAGACCTATGGCGTGCCGGTCGAGGAGATCGAGCGCGGCATCCAGATGGGCGTGCGCAAGGTCAATATCGATACCGATTGCCGCATGGCCATGACCGGCCAGTTCCGCAAGCTCGCGCGCGACAAGCCGACGGAATTCGATCCGCGCAAATTCATGATCCCGGCAATGGCCGAGCTGGAAACGCTTTGCCGCGACCGTTTCGAGCGCTTCGGCACCGCCGGCCAGGCCGGAAAGATCCGGCCTGTTTCTCTCGACGACATGGCCGCCCGCTACGCCTCCGGAGCGCTCGACCCGCAGATCGCCACCTCACGGGCGGCCTAACCCTTTCAGAAAGAGGAGCTTTCACCATGCTCGACCAGGTCAAGACAGTCACCGACGCCAAGAAGAGATATTCCGCCGGCGTCATGAAATACGCCCAGATGGGCTATTGGGAACCCGATTACACGCCGAAGGACACGGATGTGATCGCGCTCTTCCGGATCACGCCCCAGGACGGTGTCGACGAGGTGGAAGCCGCGGCAGCCGTTGCCGGGGAGAGCTCGACGGCGACCTGGACCGTGGTCTGGACCGACCGGCTGACGGCCTGCGAGAAATACCGCGCCAAGGCCTATCGCGTCGATCCGGTGCCGAACAGCCCGGGAGAATTCTTCGCCTATATCGCCTATGACCTCGACCTGTTCGAGCCGGGCTCGATCGCCAACCTGACCGCCTCGATCATCGGAAATGTCTTCGGCTTCAAGCCGCTGAAGGCGCTCCGCCTGGAAGACATGCGCCTGCCGACCGCCTATGTGAAGACGTTCCAGGGCCCGGCGACCGGCATCGTCGTCGAACGCGAGCGGCTCAACTGCTACGGCCGGCCGCTGCTCGGCGCGACGGTGAAACCGAAACTCGGTCTTTCGGCGCGCAACTACGGGCGCGTCGTCTACGAGGCCCTCAAGGGCGGGCTCGATTTCACCAAGGACGACGAGAACATCAACAGCCAGCCCTTCATGCACTGGCGTGACCGTTTCCTCTACTGCATGGAAGCCGTCACCCGCGCCTCGGCCGCGACCGGCGAAGTCAAGGGCACCTATCTGAACATCACCGCCGGCACCATGGAGGAGATGTACGCCCGCGCCGAATTCGCCAAGTCGCTCGGCTCGGTGATCGTCATGATCGACCTCGTGATCGGTTATACCGCGATCCAGTCCATGGCCAAATGGGCGCGCGACAACGACATGATCCTGCACCTGCACCGCGCCGGCCACTCGACCTATACCCGCCAGCGCAGCCACGGGGTCAGCTTCCGCGTGATTGCCAAATGGATGCGCCTCGCCGGCGTCGATCACCTTCATGCCGGCACGGTCGTCGGCAAGCTGGAAGGCGATCCGGCAACCACCAAGGGCTACTACGACATCTTCCGCGAGGAATACAATCCGATGGCGCTGGAGAACGGCATCTTCTTCGACCAGGACTGGGCTTCGCTCAACAAGATGATGCCGGTCGCCTCCGGCGGCATCCATGCCGGCCAGATGCACCAGCTTCTGACTTATCTGGGCGAGGACGTCGTTCTGCAGTTCGGCGGCGGCACCATCGGCCATCCGCACGGCATCGAGGCGGGCGCAACGGCCAACCGTGTTGCGCTGGAAGCCATGGTCTATGCCCGCAATGCCGGCCGCGACATTTGGAACGAAGGCCCGGACATCCTGCGTGACGCCGCCGAGACCTGCACCCCGCTGAAACAGGCGCTGGAAATCTGGAAGGACGTCACCTTCGACTACACCTCGACCGACGCGCCCGACTTCGCTCCGACGCCGGAAGTGTCCTTCTAACCCGACTTTTCACACCGCCGGCACGCCGGCGGACCTCACCCGATTTAAAGGAGCAAACCCATGCGTCTCAGACAGGGCCAGTTCAGCTTTCTGCCGGATCTCACCGATGCGCAGATCCACGACCAGGCACAATATGCCATCGACAACGGCTGGGCCGTGTCGGTCGAATACACCGACGATCCACATCCCCGGAACACTTATTGGGAAATGTGGGGCCACCCGATGTTCGACAATCCGGATGCCGCCGCCGTGGTGTTCGAGATCAATGAATGCCGCAAGGAACATGGCGGCAAATACATCCGCGTGATCGCCTTCGACAGCAGCGCCGGCTGGGAGTCGATCCGGATGAGCTTCATTGTCAACCGGCCTAAGGACGAGCCCGGCTTCCGTGTGGTCCGTCAGGAAGGCGAAGGCCGCATCATCCGCTACACCGTGGAAAGCTATGCCGTTCGTGAGCCCGAAGGGCGCCGTTACGCCTGAGCGGGTCACAGCGGGCCGCCGAGCCATTCCTTCCTCCGGCCGGCGGCCCGCCTTTTTAGAACGGGAGCAGTCATCATGTCCGATAACGGCACCAGACCACCGACCGAAGTCGACCTTGCAGCGGCCTATGAGGAAAGCGGTGTGCGCGACATCCTGCGCGAGCTCGAAGACACCATGATCGGGCTCGGCCCGGTCAAACAGCGCATCCGGGAATCGGCGGCGCTGCTGCTGGTCGACCAGGCACGGCGGCAAATGGGTCTGGCGACCGACACGCCGACCCTGCACATGAGCTTCACCGGCAACCCGGGCACCGGCAAGACCACCGTGGCGCTCAAGATGGCCAGCCTGCTGCACCGGCTCGGCTATGTGCGCAAGGGACATCTGGTGACCGTGACCCGGGACGATCTGGTCGGCCAATACATCGGCCACACGGCACCCAAGACCAAGGAAATCCTGAAAAAGGCCATGGGCGGCGTCCTCTTCATCGACGAGGCCTATTATCTCTACAGGCCCGAAAACGAGCGCGACTACGGCCAGGAAGCGATCGAGATCCTGCTGCAGGTCATGGAAAACAACCGCGACGACCTGGTCGTGATCTTGGCCGGTTATGGCGACCGGATGGACCGGTTTTTCGAATCCAACCCCGGCTTCCGCTCCCGCATTGCCCATCACATCGAGTTTCCCGACTATTCGGACGACGAGCTGCTGCGTATTTCAGAAGGCATGCTGGCCGACCAGAACTATGCCTTCGATGACGAGGCCCGCCAGACGATGGTCGAGTATATCGCCGCGCGCCGGACCCAATCCCATTTCGCCAATGCCCGTTCGATCCGCAACGCGCTCGACCGCGCCCGATTGCGCCAGGCCAACCGCCTGTTCAGCGAAGCCGCGGGCCCGGTCGATGCGACTGCGCTCTCAACCATCCGCGAGGCGGACATCCGGGCCAGTCGCGTCTTCCGTGGTGGTCTCGACACGGACCGTCCCGTCCGGCGGGACGCCGCCGAATGATCCCCTCTTCTTCAACAAGGTGACACCAGATGACCTTCAGCCGATCCATCAAGATCGCCCCGTCGATCCTGTCCGCGGACTTTGCCGATTTCGGCCGGGAGATCGAAGCCATTGAGGACCAGGGCTGTGACTGGGTGCATGTCGACGTGATGGACGGGCATTTTGTGCCCAACCTCACCTTCGGTCCGCCGCTCTGCAAGGCGATCCGGCCGCATATCACGACGGTCATGGACGTGCATCTGATGATCGCCCCGGTCGATCCTTATATCGACGCCTTCGCAGAGGCCGGCGCCGACATCATCACCGCGCATCTGGAAGCCGGTCCGCATCCGCACCGGACCCTGCAGGCTATCCGCGCGACAGGGAAGAAGGCTGGCCTGGCGCTCAATCCGGGCACGCCGGTGGAGGCCGTGATCCCGCTTCTGGATCTCACCGACCTCATTTGCGTGATGACGGTCAATCCGGGTTTCGGCGGTCAGTCCTTCATCGCCGGCCAACTCGTCCAGATCCGGCGGCTCAAGGCCCTGATCGGCGACCGGCCGATCCATATCGAGGTCGATGGCGGTGTCGATCCTGCGACCGCGCCGCTTGTGGCCGAAGCCGGCGCCGATGTGCTGGTCGCCGGCTCCGCGGTTTTTCGCGGCGGCTCGGTCGAGGCCCCGGAGAAATATGGCGCCAACATCCGGGCCATTCGCGAGTCGGCAAACGCGGCGCTCCACCTGGCGGCCTGAGTGAAAGACTTGCGCACGCGGCCACTCGTGCGCGTTCGGCGGTCGTCGGCTATGATTGCCGCCGCGCCCGTCCGGCACCGCAACTTGCAAAGGAATATCTCTTATGGCCGCCACACCGCCCGTCTGCGATTTCGGCTGGAAAGCCCCGTCCTTCGAATTGCCCGCCACCGACGGCAGAACCTACAGCCTGGCCGACATTGCCGGTCCGAAGGGCACGCTGATCATGTTCATCTGCAATCACTGCCCCTATGTGGTGGCGGTGCGGGACCGTATCCTGCGCGATGCCCGCGACCTCGCGGCTCTCGGCATCGGCGTGGCCGCCATCAGCGCCAACGACACCGAGGCCTATCCGCAGGACAGTTTTGAGAAGATGAAAGAGTTGGCGGAGCGGGAGAATTTTCCCTTCCCTTATCTCTATGATGAGGACCAGTCGGTCGCCCGGGCCTACGACGCCGTCTGCACACCGGACTTTTTCGGCTTCAATTCCGCCCTGGAATTGCAATATCGCGGCCGACTCGATGCCTCTCGCAGGGAAAGCGGCCCGCCGGATCTGCGCCGGGATCTTTATGAAGCCATGCGGCAGGTGGCAGAAACCGGAAAGGGTCCGGAAGACCAGATCCCGTCCATGGGCTGTTCGATCAAGTGGAAGGCCGCATGACGCCGATTCTGATCTTCGATCTGGACGGCACGCTGATCGACAGCGCGCCGGACCTGCATGCCGCCGCCAGCCGGATGCTTGAAGCGGAGGGCGAAGCGCCGCTGCCTCTTGCCACCATCCGCTCATTCATCGGCAACGGCATTCCCGTCCTGGTCGACCGGATCATCGCGGCGACGGCGCTTTCTCCGGTGGATCGCAACCGTCTCGTTGCCGGCTTCCTTGCCGACTACCAGGCCCACGCCACGGACCTGACGGTCCCCTACCCGGATGTCGCGGCAACACTCACCACCCTGAAACAGGCAGGCCACGCCCTGGCGGTCTGCACCAACAAACCGGCAGCGCCGGCGCACGAAATTCTGACCGATCTTGGCCTTGCGTCTTTTTTCGATGATCTGATCGGCGGCGACAGCTTGCCAAGCCGCAAACCCGATCCGGAAGGCCTTCTAATTCTTCGGGATCGCCTGGGTTCAGGCCCGGTCGTCTATGTCGGCGACAGCGAGGTCGATGCGCAAACAGCCCAAAATGCGGGCGTGCCGTTTGCTCTTTTCACGGAAGGTTACCGGAAGAGCCCGGTGGGAGAGATTCCGCACACGGTCAGGTTTTCAAAATTCAACGATCTGCCGCAACAGGTCGAAAGCCTGCTGGCAATAGCAGGCCAAGCGTAAGCCGAACCCGTGTTGGATTCGGGCAAGAAATCGATCGGTTTACGGCGTTGCCGGTGTGTGCAGGGTGGTGACCGGCACGCCGGACGCGACCGTGTTGTCGGTCAGGGCAAGGCTCGGATTGGTGGCCTTGGTGGCGGCGACGCCGACAAGGATCAGCGCGACGACGGCAATGCTCCAGAACTTCATGTCTCTGCTCCGTTTGCTTTGGCCGCCCCCGCCAAGTCGCTGCAGGCCGTTCCGGCGGACGAATCGATCTTCGACTTTCGTCTATATTAGACTTTAGGATGAGTAAGGGCAATCCCGTAGAGTTACGTACTGGGACGGACACCCGATTTGTCGGCTCGTTGGCATCTTGTCAGAAGAATATCCTGCACGCCGAGCAACAGCTGCAACAGCCTGATTGATCGTCTATTGAAATGCCTGGCGCTCCACCCGCCGGGATCGGACACCATTCCAGTCGCTGAGGGAAAGCATGCGCCTACGACGTGAAACCCATATCTGACTAACAGACTACAGAACTGAGTTTTGCCGTTGACCGGAACGGTCTCACCGGTTCCAGGCCCTTTTCGTCAGGTCGGCACGAAATCCGGATCGTCACGCGCTCCGCGGCTTGCGCCGCTGTGCGGCCAGGTCCTTGGTATAGGCGGCCAGGGCGTCCAGTTGCTGCTGCGCCGCGCCACCGTCACGCGCCTCAAGGGCCGCGGCAAGGGCCTCGTGCAGATCGGCGATCCGCTCCCGGTCGCGCAGCCGGTAGACCAGCATGTTCATCAGGGGCTGCATGGCCTCGAAGGCGGCCGACAGCTGAAAGCTTAGCAGGGGATTGCCCGTGGCGGCGGCAATCGCCGAATGGAAAGCAACATCCGAAGCGCAGAATTCCACATCGGTGGTCAGGCTGTCGCGCTGGCGTGCGATCTCCCGGCGCATGTCCGACAAATGATTGTCAGAGCGTTTTTCCGCCGCCAGCGGCAAGGCAGAGGCTTCCAGCGCGAACCGGGCCTCCACCGCGTCTTCCAGCGCGATGTCGTTCATGCCGATCAGGAGCCGGGTGGTCGTCACCAGATTGTCCTGGGCTTCGTCCCAGGTGATGCGGTTGACGAAGGCGCCACCCGAAGAGCCGCGTTCGCTGCGAATGAGGTTTTGCGCTGCCAGGCGCTTCAGCGCCTCGCGCACCGTTGACCGGGACACGCCGAACCGTTCGGCCAGCTCCGCCTCGCTCGGCAACCGTTCCTCGCTGGCAAGCCGGCCTTCCAGAATGGCGTCGCGGATGGCATTGGCGATCTGGACCGAGAGGCCCTCTTTCTGAATCGTGTTGAATTCAATCGCCAAGTCGGTCTCCGGCTATCTTGCAAATGTGCAGGCAAGTTACTGGGGCGCCCGGCAAGGGTCAATTAAAATGTTTAAATGTCTGACAATTAAATGTTTGACTTTTGCACATTGTAAGCGCAGCGTATGGCCAACGACGATCTCGGGAGGATCAGATGGAGACCATGACGCGGCTGCTCACCGGCCAGAGAGGCCTGTGGCTGGCCTTCTATGGCAGCGTGCTTGCGGCCTGGGGCGCCCTGTTCGCCATGCAGGCGCAATTGCCTGCCGCCCTGAGCGTTGACGGTCTCGGATATTTTCTGTCGCTCTGCCGGACCACGGCTGCGGATGCAGGTTTTGTCTCCGCCCTCATCATGTGGTCACTGATGGCGCTCGCCATGATGGCGCCGACCGCCTTCCCGGCCTTTCGCACCTATGCACAGCTCAACCGGACAGCCGGCTCCGGATCTCCACCGCTCATCGCCCTCTTCGCCGGCTACATGACGGTCTGGCTCGGCTTCGCGGTCCTGGCGGCTTTTCTGCAAGTCCGGCTTGCGGAATTCGGCCTGGTCTCAACGTTCGGCCAGTCGATCTCGGCACCGCTCAACGGCGTTCTTCTGCTGCTGGCGGGAGCCTATCAGTTCAGCGCCCTGAAGGAGGCCTGTCTCAACGCCTGCCAGAGCCCGATGACCTTCTTTTTCAGTCACTGGCAACCCGGTGCAAAAGGTGGCGCGAAACTGGGCCTGCGACTCGGCGCCGTCTGTCTCGGCTGCTGCTGGGCCCTGATGCTGCTCGCCTTTGTCGCCGGCACCATGAACCTCGCGTTCATGGGCCTCGCCATGGTGCTGATGAGCCTAGAAAAACTGCCGGCGATCGGCGCACGCCTCACCGCACCGCTTGGTGTCTTTCTCATTCTGGCGGGAGCGGTGGTGCTGCTCCTGTCCGCTTTCATACCATTCAACTAGGGAGAAAATCATGTCCGGATGGGCCATTCGCGGCGAACTGATTCTGAACTGCAACTGCACGGTCTTTTGTCCTTGCGTCGTTTCGCTCGGCAAGCATCCGCCCACCGAGGGCTATTGCCAGACCTGGGGCGGTGTGCGCATCGACGAAGGCCATTTCATGGGCGAGGATCTGTCTGGCCTGAACATCGGGCTCCTGATCGAAATCCCCGGGCTGATGGCACGCGGCAACTGGAAAGCCGCCGTCTTTATCGACGACCGGGCAAGCGAAGCTGCCTATGACGGTTTGGTCAAAATCTTCTCTGGCGAGGTCAAGGGCACCACGGGCCTCTTCAAGGTGCTGGTGAGCGAGTTTCTCGGCGCGGAGCGGGCCCCCATTTCCTACACGACCGAGGGCAAGACACGCCGGCTGGTTGTCGGGCGGGCGATCAAGGGAGAGGTTGTCCCGGTACAGGGCGCGGATCCGGAGAAAGATCTGGTGATCACCAACACCGAATACTGGATGGGATCCGACATCACGGTCGCGACCGCAACGCAAGGGCGTGTCCGCGCCTATGGCCGCGTCTGGGACTTTGACGGCCGCAGTGCCGAAATCTGCCAGATCGACTGGTCCGGCCCCGCCGCCGAACAAGCCGCTTAAGGCCCGAGGAGGTCGCCATGCAGGTTCCCGCGCTTTCCATTTCCCGCCGCACGCGCAAGACACCGTTTTCAAGGCGTGTCCAGGCTGCAGGGGTCAAGGGCTATACGGTCTATAACCATATGCTCCTGCCCACCGTCTTCGACAGTGTCGAAGCGGATTACCACCATCTGAAAAAGGACGTTCAGATCTGGGATGTGGCCTGCGAGAGGCAGGTGGAATTGTGGGGGCCTGACGCGGCGCGCCTCGCCCAGATGCTGACGCCGCGCGATCTCTCCAGCATGACGGAGGGCCGCTGCTTTTACACGCCCATGGTCGACGAGACCGGCGGCATGCTCAACGACCCGGTCACCACGAAACTTGCAGACGACAAGTTCTGGGTGTCGGTTGCCGACAGTGACTTGCTGTTCTGGATCAAGGGCCTTGCCCATGCCTTCCGGCTGGAGGTCGATGTCGACGAGCCGGACGTCTCGCCGCTGGCGATCCAGGGGCCCAAGGCCGAAGACCTGGTTGCCCGGGTTTTCGGCGAGCGCATCCGCAAGATCCGCTTTTTTCACTTCGACTATGTCGAGTTCGAGGGCCGAAGACTGGTTCTGGCCCGTTCGGGCTATTCCAAACAGGGCGGCTTTGAACTTTATGTGGAGGATTCGCGCCTTGGAGAGCCGATATGGGACGCCTTCATGGCGGCGGGTGAAGACCTCAATGTGCGCGCCGGCTGCCCCAACCTGATCGAACGCATCGAGGGTCAGCTGCTTTCCTACGGCAACGACATGACCCGCAACAACACGCCGCATGAATGTGGCCTCGGGCGGTTCTGCCAGACCAAGGACGCCATCGGCTGCGTCGGCCGCGATGCCCTGCTCAGAGTCGCGGTGGAAGGCCCTGTGCGGCAGATTCGCAGCCTGGCCATCGACGGCGACCCGGTGCCGCCCTGCGACGAGCTCTGGCCGATCATTGCCGGCGGCCGCCAGGTCGGCACCGTCAGTTCCGCCGCCTATTCCCCTGATTTCCGCACCAATGTCGCCATCGGCATGGTGCGCATGACCCATTGGGACGACGGCACCAAGGTGCAGGTCGACACGCCGCACGGCATACGGTCGGCGACCGTTTGGGAGACACCCTTTTCCAACCAGGGAGCTTAGGATGAAGCAGCATTACGATGCTTTCGCCAAGGCGTCCGCCAACCATGTGCCGCTGTCGCCGCTGTCCTTTCTGGAACGGACCGCCGCGATCTTTCCGGACCGCACGGCGCTGATCTACAACGACCGGCGCTTCACCTGGGCCGAGGTGATGGACCGGGTCCGGCGCGTTGCCTCCAGCCTGACACAGCTTGGCATTGGTCCCGGCGACACGGTGTCCGTGATGGCGGCAAACACGCCGGAACTGTTCGAGCTGCACTATGCCGTGCCTTTGACCGGCGCCGTTCTCAACACAATCAACACTCGCCTGGAACCGGAAACCGTCGCCTATATCCTGGATCACGGCGACGCGAGGCTGGTGATCGCCGACACGGCTTTTTCCGCTGTCATGCAAAGCGCCTTCCAGCTGAACGGCAAGGCCCTCCCGGCCATCGACATCGTCGATCCGGACGGACCGGGCGGCGAGCGGATCGGCTCTGAAACCTACGAAGAGCTTGTGGCGGCCGGAGATCCGGGCTTTGCCTTCGCAGGGCCGGATGATGAATGGGCCGCGCTGGCGCTCAACTACACCTCCGGCACCTCCGGGCGGCCAAAAGGCGTGGTCTATCATCACCGCGGCGCCTATCTGATGGCGATGGGAACACCGGTCGCCTGGGAATTGCCGCGCCATCCTGTCTATCTTTATTCCGTGCCCATGTTTCACTGCAACGGCTGGTGCCATGCCTGGACCATGACACTGATGGCCGGCACCATCGTGCTGATCCGCCAGATCACGGGCGAGGCCGTCTTCAGGCTGATTGCCGAACACGGCATCACGCATCTCGGCGGTGCGCCGATCGTCCTGTCGATGCTGATCAACACGCCGGAGGCGCAGCGGGCATCCGTGCCGCACAAGGTGAAGATCCTGACCGCCGGCGCCCCCCCACCCGCCGCCGTTCTGGCCGGCGTCAAAAAACTCGGCTTCGAGGTGATGCAGGTCTATGGCCTGACGGAAACCTATGGCCACGTCGCCCAATGCCTGTGGCAGGAGGACTGGGACGCTCTTGCGCCGGACGCACAGGCCGAACGCCAGTCCTGGCAGGGTGTCGTCTTCCCGATGACGGAAACAATTGACGTTGTCGACCGCGACAACGGCCGGCCTGTTCCCCATGATGGCGAGACCCAAGGAGAGATCGTCATTCGCGGCAACACGGTCATGAAGGGCTATTACAAGAACCCGGAAGCGACCGCGGAGGCGTTCTCCGGCGGCGCCTTCAAGTCGGGCGATGCGGCCGTGCGCCACCCGAACGGCTATATCCAGATCCGCGACCGGCTCAAGGACGTGATCATCTCCGGCGGTGAAAACATTTCCTCCGTCGAGGTTGAAGGCATTCTGCACCGGCACCCGGACGTGGTACTGGCCGCTGTGGTCGCCCTGCCGGACGAAAAATGGGGCGAGGTTCCCTGCGCCTTCGTGGAGCTGAAAGAGGGCAGCCGTGAAACCGAAGACAGCCTGATCGCGTTCTGTAAAGGACACATGGCCGGCTTCAAGCGGCCCAAGAAAATCGTTCTGACCGAGCTGCCCAAGACGGCAACCGGCAAGATCCAGAAATACGTCCTGCGCCAGGAGGCCAGGGCGATGACCGAGACCACCAGATAACGGGATTGAGGCTCATGGCTTTCAAAGCACTGATTGTGAACAAGGACGACGACAGCAAGACCCATGCGGGCATCGAGGAAATCGAAGAGACCCGGCTGCCGGAAGCCGATGTCACCGTTGCCGTTGAATATTCGACCCTGAACTACAAGGACGGTTTGTGCCTCGGCCCCGGCGGCGGCCTTGTCAGGACCTATCCGCATGTGCCGGGCATCGATTTTGCCGGCACGGTCGAGGAAAGTTCCGACGACTGGTATAAGCCCGGCGACAAGGTGGTGCTGACCGGCTGGCGCGTCGGCGAAGCCTGGTGGGGCGGCTATTCCCAGAAGGCCCGGGTCAAGGGCGAATGGCTGGTGCCGCTGCCCCAAGGCATCACCACCCGCAACGCCATGGCTGTCGGCACGGCCGGCTTCACCGCCATGCTGGCGATCATGGCGCTTGAGGACCACGGTCTGAAGCCGGGAAACGGCCCGGTTCTCGTGACGGGCGCCGCCGGCGGCGTCGGTTCGGTCGCCACCGCCATCCTTGCCAATCTCGGGTATGAAGTCGCCGCCGTCACCGGCAGGGAAAGCACCTGGGACTACCTGAAATCCCTCGGCGCCAGCTCCATCGTACCGCGCGACGACGTCGCCGAAACGGTCAAGCGGCCCCTCGAAACCGAGACCTGGGCGGGCTGCGTCGATGCCGTCGGCGGCGCCATGCTGGCGCGAATCCTCGGCCAGATGAAATACGGCGCCTCGGTGGCCGCCGTCGGCCTTGCCGGCGGCGCGGCCCTGCCGGCCACCGTCATCCCGTTCCTGTTGCGGGGGGTGAACCTGCTTGGCATCGACAGTGTCATGAAACCTTATGATGCCCGCCTGAAGGCCTGGGAGCGCCTGGCCAAGGACCTGCCGATGGACAAGCTGGAAGCGATGATCCAGCCGGCGACACTCGCAGACCTGCCACAGCTCGGCGCGGATATCCTGAAAGGCCAGGTCAAGGGCCGTGTGGTCGTTGATGTGAACGCGTGACGGTTAAGGGGCGGTCAGACCTCTGACCGCCCGTAATGCTCCTTTAGAAAATCGATCATCACCCGAACCTTCCGCGGCAGGTAGGAGCGGCTCGGATAAAGCAGCCAGGCTGCGGTATCGAAGGATGCCGCGGCACAAGCATGATCCGGGAACAGATCGGCCAGCGTGCCCCTCTCCAGATCCCGCTGCACCAGCATGATCGGCAACAGCGCGACGCCCATGCCAAGCCGGGCAGCCGAGCGGATCGACAAAGCATTCGAGATCACCGTCGCGCCGCCAACCGGCACGCTGAACGCATCCGTGGCGCCCTTTTCCCGAAATTGCCAGAGCGTCTTGAAGCCCGGGATGGCAAAGCGGATGCAATCGCGCTCCGACAGCTCCCCGGGATGCGCGGGCCGGCCCGTCCGTTCCAGATAAACCGGCGAAGCCACCACCCGATAGCTGGTGGTCATCAGCTTGCTGACGATCCAGTCGCCCTGCGGCATCTGGCCGAAACGCACGGCAAGGTCGATGCCGTCCGCCCTGAGGTCCAGATTGGCGTCGGAGGCCAGAATCTCGAGATCGATCTCCGGATACCGCGTTCGAAACTCCGGCAGGATCGGCATCAAACATTCCTGAACGAAGGAAATGCTGGCGGTCATGCGCAGTGTGCCCCGCGGCGAAACCGCATTCATGCGGGCTTCGTCACCGGCGGCTTCCAGCTCTTCGACAAGAGGCCCGATCCGGTTGAGATAAAGCTCCCCTTCCCCGGTCGGCGCCAGGCTCCGCGTGCTGCGCTGAAACAGGCGAAAGCCGACATCCTGCTCCAATTGGGCGATGACACGTGAGACGCTGGAAGCGTCCAGTTCCAGAAGCCGGGCGACCGCAGCAAAGCTGCCGAGATCCCTGACCAGCAAGGCGGTTTTGAGCGTGGAAAGTTCCATTCGTGCAGATTACGCACGAGTTCAGTGTTTTCCGAGCCATTTTTTGAATTCCCGCAAGAAACTAGATCCAACTTGCCAACCAACAAGGAGGCAGGTTCATGACCCAGTTGTTACGCATCAATTCAAGTTCCCGGCAGGACGGCTCGCATTCGGCGGCCGTGGCCGATGTATTCGAGGCCGAATTCCGGCAAAAACACCCCGGCTGCCGGGTGATCACAAGAAACGTCGCGGACGGATCCATTCCGTTCATCGCCCAGGAGACCATCGAGGGCTTCTATGCACCGCAGGACACCCTGTCCGATGATCTCAAGGCGGCTACCGCGCTGTCGGATGAGCTGATCGCGGAAATCCAGGCCTCAGACACGTTGCTTCTGGCCGTGCCGATCTACAATTTCTCCATTCCCGCGGCCCTGAAGGCCTGGATCGATCAGATCATGCGGATCGGACACACGTTTTCGATGGGCGAGGCCGGCTTTAAGGGCTTGGTCAAGGCAAGGCGGGCGGTCATCGTCTGCGCTTATGGCGCTGAAGGCTATTTGGCCGAAGAACCCTTTGCCGCGGCCAATTTCCTGGAACCTTATCTGAAATTCCTGTTTGCTTTCCTCGGCATCGAGACAGTGGATTTCGTCCATGTCCAGGGCACCGCGACGGCGACGCCCGAGACATTTGCCGGCCGGCTGGAGGCAGCTCGGGAAGACGCGCGCCGGGCCGCATAGCAAATCGCACGGGACGGGAACATCGCAACCGGAACCGGGTTTCTCGAAAGATACTGCTTCTCAGGCCCGAATCCGGTTGCATTTGGCGGAAAGCTCCCATATAAGCGCCCGGTCCAGAGTCGTCCGGCTCGTCGTGGACTGGATTTCTGTGTTCCGATGCAGACCGTCTTCGACAACCAAGGGCATGCCGTGTCGGCTCTGAATGCACCAAGAACGAAGCACCCGTTTGACAGCGGGAGCACCAAGGAAAGGATGCAAAATGCCCAAGCTGAAGACGAAGTCCGGCGCCAAAAAGCGCTTTAAAGTGACCGCGACCGGCAAGGTGAAAACCGCGCAGGCCGGCAAGCGTCATGGCATGATCAAGCGCACGAACAAGTTCATCCGCAACGCCCGTGGCACCACCACGCTGAGCGACCAGGATGCAAAGATCGTGAAGCAGTTCCTGCCGTACGCATAACGCCAGCCCCGAAGGAGATCATCTAAATGTCACGCGTCAAACGGGGCGTAACCGCCCACGCTCGTCACAAGAAAGTTATCAAAGCGGCAAAAGGCTATTATGGCCGTCGCAAGAACACCATCCGCGTTGCCAAGCAGGCCGTCGAGAAGGCCGGTCAGTACGCTTACCGCGACCGCAAGGCCAAGAAGCGCAACTTCCGTTCGCTCTGGATCCAGCGCATCAACGCCGCGACCCGTCAGCACGGCATGACCTACGGCACCTTCATCAACGGCCTGAACAAGGCCGGTGTTGAGGTCGACCGCAAGGTTCTGTCCGACCTGGCCATCAATCAGCCGGACGCCTTCAAGGTGCTGGTCGACAAGGCCCAGGGCGCGCTGGCCGCCTAAGGCAGTCACGCTTCTGGAATTTCAGGAAAGCGCGGTCCATCGGACCGCGCTTTTCTTTTGGGCTCGCATATGGTCCCTTGGTGCCGTTGACCTGATCGTCCCTTCCGGTGCCAATGCCATGCCCCTGTCCGATAAACAAACCGCTGTCCTGAAGGGCATGATCGCCGCCCTTCTTGTCTGCGCCCTGGCGCTCATCGCCGGCGCCTTGCTTCTTTCCGAAACGCTTTTGACGGAAGACACACTTGCCGGCCGGTTTTTGCTCCCGGCCAAATCCGGTCTCGCGATCAGCCTGTGGTTGCTCGCCGCCATCGGCGTGCTCGCGCGGCATCGATTCTTCACCCCGGAAGACATCGACGGCAGTGGCCTGACGGAAGGCACCGTGACGGCCAGGCGCCTGCAGGCGGTCCTGCAGAACACACTGGAACAGACCGTGCTGGCAGTGATCGCCTATGGCTGCTTCGCCCTTCTGGCCCCGATCCAATATCTTGGTGCCCTTCCGGCCGCCGCACTCCTGTTCTGGATCGGACGGACACTGTTCTGGCTTGGCTACGGCAAAGGAGCGGGAGGTCGCGCATTCGGCTTCGCTCTGACCTTCTATTCGACTGCCATGTTGCTGATCGCAACTCTGGTTCTCGCGATTTTGTAGCGGCTATGATTGCGCCGAATTGACAGCAGGCTTGCCTCGAATGACCCATGTCATCATTTTCGATTGCGAATTTCTGACGAGACCGGGAGCGAAATCGCGCATGTGGTGCGGCCCCGAGGATCCCGATCCCTGCGTCGTCCAGATTGGCGCCGTCAAATTGTCGCTCGAACCGGATTTTGCCATCGCGGCAACGGAGAAGATCTTCATCAAATCCCGGGACCGATCCGGAAAGACATGTGTCGTCGCCCCGTTTTTCGTCGAATTGACCGGCATTACCCAGGCGCAGGTCGACGCGGAAGGTGTGAGCCAGACGGAAGCGCTCAATCGCCTGGAGCGGTTTGCGGACGGAGCGTCCCTATGGTCCTGGGGCAAGGACGAATTCTTTCTGCTCGCCATAAGCTGCTACGTCGCCGGTATCGCGCCATCCATTGCCGCACATCGCTTCGGCAACGCGGGCAACCTCCTGCTGACCGCAGGAATGCCCCGCGACGATCTGGAGCAGACCACCAGCGGTCAGCTCGCCGGTTATTATGGCTTGTCGGGCGGAAGTGACCGACGGCATCACGATGCGTTGGATGATGCGATTTCCGTGGCCCTGTGCCTTCAACACCTTTTGAGAGAATCCCGACTCACTCCGGAAGACTTCCAACTCCCGGCAAGCGTCAGATCATGACGCGCTAGTATCCGGTCCGGTAAAAGCTGACGGCGCTCGGCACTTTCGGCAGATCCTTCTCGGACCGGATTGTCCATTTGAGCGGATAGGCCCCGAAGGCCAGCCGGGTGCCGTCGGCCCAGACCCGGTCTTGCAGCACTTCATCCACTTCCGGCAGATCGAAAACGGCACAAGTACGGCCGTCCACCGGTCGCGCGATATTGGTCTGCCAGCCCGCAAGGCCGCAGCCAGCGGGGTTTTCCGGGTCGTTGTAGATCGCGGTTACCTCGTCCTGGTTGGTCTTCAGGGTGATCGATTCGACCTTGAGGGCGACACGGATCGCCTCGCTGTCCTCAGATACTTCGACGATCCCGGTCTCGTAGCGGGCCTGAACGGTGGGCACACGGCAGGCATTGCTGGCAAAGACCTGGCTCCTGGCGGCCATGCGGCCGCTGCCGTCGATCGTGAGAAGGGTGATCATGCCGTGCCGGCTATTCTGGCCGATCGGCAGGCAATCGGTGGTCCATTCCCCCTGCAGGCTGGCCGGAACGATCGGGTCGGCCCGAGATTCGGTCGCCAGGACACAGATGGCCAGGCTCAGGGCAACGGATAGCGAACGCATTATGGACTCCGCAGAATTGACGATTGAAGGCGTTCGATCGGTAAAGACTGATTCCGGTCGCGCCGTGACCGAACGATGGCGCTTTGATGGTTGTGTTCCGCAAATTGTAACGGCGTTCCAAATCGCCTTGAGCCGCTTGAGAATCTAGGTTCTCAAGCCCCGTTCCCGGCTTGTCCCCGCTATCCCCGCGCCTCACCGGCCTTTCCGGAAACGTGTCACCTTGTTAACTTTTATTAATACGGATTGGCGGTTTTCTGCGGACAAAAGGTTAACAAGCCGTTAAGCTGGCACGATGATTGCGACGTTTCAGGCAAGGCAACGCCAAGCGTGCCAATCTGAAACAACGAGGCGTGAAGACGTGCGAGTGAATCCGGTAACATCCGCAGGCCGTGCCAATGTGAGGCGCAAGCGTCCCGCAATGGGAGAGACCGAGTCAGAACGCCAGAACAGCTTTGCCGCCCACCTGCCTGTGCCGTCGCAGCCGCTCGAACGGGACCAGCAGGCGTTCACCTCGCGCTACCGCCCGAATTCCGTTTTCCTGGCGCATCTGATCGCGACCCGCGATTTCGACATCCAGGTCGGCAAACCGCTGCCGAGCGACACGCTGAATGGCGCGAACAGCTATCGCGCCGTCGCCGCCCTGCCGCGCCGTCGCGCCGCCGGCCATCTGCTCAAGACCGAGCGCTGAGATTTTCAAAGTTTCCAGATGTACCACTGGATACCACTGGCCCGGGGCACTGCCCCGGGTTCTTTTTTGTCCGAAGGGCAGCGTTCGGCACATCCGGGTTTGTTTCGGCTCCCTTGGAGGCCGACGTCCCGACCAAAGTGTGACGCGCGTCACATTTTTCCGTTGTGCTTCGACCTATATTTAAAAACAGATCCGGACTCCCCGGACCTCCGACAAGATTGGCCACGGACTGGCCCGCCACGGAGACTGACATGCGAGTGACCCCTGTATCGGCCGTTCCGGCCCTGCGCATCCGCCAGAAGCCGGTTGCCGAATTCATCCCGAACGCAGACCTCTTCGACGCCCCGAGGACCGGCTTTGGTGCCATCGACATGCCGGCCCATATCGCCGCAGCCGAGCTGGAGCGCGACCTCTATGCGGGTGGTCATGCGGAATATGCGACCCAGCTTCTGGCCAGCCGCCAGCTTTCCCTGGAAACGGAACTCGAGCGCCGGCAGCACCATGCCCAATACCGCATGGCCGCCGACGACAGCGACGATCGCTCCTATACGGTATCCCTCTCAGCCTGACCTAACTGTCAGCCGTCGACCCTGAGAAAACCGGCCAGGCCGGTTTTCTGGTGTTCGATCACATGACAATGAAATGCCCAGTCGCCCGGATTGTCGGCGACCAGCGCCACATCCATGGTTTCTTCTTCGAGCAGCAACGCGGTGTCGGTCACCAGCGGCGGCAGCTGACGCTTGTTCGAGCGCAGCAGCTTGAAGGACAGCCCGTGCAGGTGGATCGGGTGGTCGTTCGGCGATTCGTTGCGCAGTCTCAGGATATAGGACTTGCCCTGTTTCATTGTCGCCAGCGGATCGAACGGGCCGGGCAGGTCGCCCGGCCAGGCGGTGCGGTTGATCGACCAGAACGTATAACCAAGCGTGCCGCAAATGCTGGCTTGCGGCGCGTCGCCTTCCGGCGACCAGCCGAACACGAACTCCAGCACCTCCGCATTGGCGAGATCCGGCTCCGGCACCGGGTTTGGCGGCAGAGGTTTTAGCTCCTTGAGATCACGTCCAGCGCTCTGACCTACCGGCTGGAACGAACACAGCTCCTTATCGCCATTCGGGCGCTTCAAGAGAAGCCGCACCACCTTGTCCTCGCTGTCCGGCACACGCAGGGCGATGTCCGCCCGCTGGCCGGGCGCCAGGATGAGGTCCCGGGCCGGAACGGGCGCGGGAAGCGGATTGGAATCGAGCGCGATCACTTTTGCGTCGCCGCCCGCCAGCTCGTATGTGCCGACCCGCGTAAGATCGGTTACCGCGAGGCGCAACCGCACCAGACCGCCGGCAGGCAGGTCATAGGTCGGCGCCACCTTCCAGTTCACCGTCGCCACCGTGCCGTAGGTCCCGCCGCGGGCCGCGTTGCGCGCCTTGAAGAACTCGATGAACTGGCCGTCGCCGTCAAGCCGGAAATCGCGGATATTGAGCGGCAGGTCCTGGTCGAAGCCAGGATCCTCTTTTTCTTCCACGATCATCACGCCGGTGAGCCCCCGGGCCATCTGCTCCAGCGTGTTGCAATGGGGGTGGTACCAGAAGGTGCCGGCATCGGGCGGCGTGAATTCATAACGAAAGGTCTTGCCGGCCTCGATCGGATACTGGGTCAGATAGGGTACGCCGTCCATGCCGTTGGGGATCCGGAAACCGTGCCAGTGCACGGTGGAGACCTCGTCCAGGGCGTTGTGGACATCGATGGCGGCCTTGCGGCCCTGTTTGAAGCGCAACACCGGCGGCGGCCCGTCCGGCGCGAAGCTCATCATGGACCGGGTCACGGCGTCCGGCAGGATCTGATGGTCGAGGCTGGCAAGGGTCAGGGCGTGATCGGCGGCCTGGGCCTGGCGGGCGCCAAGCCCGCCTGCGGCAAAGGCGGTCGCCAAGCCGGCGCTGCCGAGCAAAAGTTCCCGCCGGGAGAATCCGGGCATCTTGATACCTTTTCAATAAGTGTCGGCGCGTCCGGTGCCAATCAACACCCGGAAAGACCGAGGCTCAAGGATCAAAGTGTCGCGGGGCTTTAAGCGCCTCAATAGCCGGCCGCGTGGCCGTCCTTGCGCGGATCGGAGCCTGCTGTCAGCAAATGGCGCGCCCTGTCGATCATGATCGCCTGGGACCCGCCGATCGGTCCGGAAGCGGGGGTAACCGTGTGGCCGAGCGCCTTGAGACCGTCGAGCGTTGACGGCGGCACCAGCCGTTCGGCCTGCAGGACATGCGTGTCCAGATTGAAGAACATGCGCGGAAAATCGATCGCCGCCTGCACGTCCATGCCGTAATCGATGATGTTGGTCAGCAGATGCGCGTGACCGCAAGCCTGATACTGGCCGCCCATAACCCCGAACGACAGGAAAGGCGCACCGTTCTTCAGCACCATGGCCGGGATGATCGTATGCAGCGGCCGCTTGCCGCCGTCGATCGAATTGGCATGTCCCGGCGTCGCCCGGAACGATTTGCCCCGGCAATGCAGCAGCACCCCGGTGTTGGGCGCGACGATGCCGCTGCCGAAATCGCTGAAAAGGGAATTGATGAAGGAAACCGCCAGACCGTCCTTGTCGACCACGGTCAGGTAGACCGTGTCGGTCTGCGGTGCCAGCGTGCTTTCCGGGATCGTTGTCATCCGCTTGTCGAGTGACACGGACCTTGCCAGCTGATCAATGTAGTCGGATCCGATCAGGCGGCTGTGGCAAACTTCCATGTAGCCCGGATCGGTAACGAACCTGTCGCGCACCGCATAGGCGATCCTGGCTGCTTCCATTTCGAGATGAAACCGTTCCGGACCGAGCGGATCGAACTGCTCAAGGTCGAACTTTTCCAGTATGCCGAGCATGACGAGGGCAATGATGCCCTGGCCGTTCGGCGGCAGTTCCGCCACCGTGTGGCCCTTGTAATCGCGCAGAACCGGTGAAACGGCTGTGGTGTGGCAGGCCGCGAGATCGTCGGTGGTCATCAGGCCGCCACGCTCTGCGAGGGCGGAGACAATATCTTCGGCGATGTCACCGGAATAAAACGCGTCGGCACCGCCTTCGGCAATCTTCTGCAGAGTGTCGGCCAGGCGCGGATATTTCAGGACGGCGCCCGCCACCGGCGCTTCGCCCTTGATGAGGTAGCGGGCCGCCGAAATGGGATCGGCCCGAAGCTTGTCCACGTCGAGCGCCCAGTCCCGTGCAACGCGCGGCGTCACCGGGAAGCCCTCACGGGCATAGTGTATGGCGCGCTTGAACAGCGACGCGAATTTTGCCGATCCATGGGCCTTGTGCAGGGTCTCCCAGGCACGCACGGCCCCCGGCACCGTGACGGCATGCGGCGAGGTGTCCGTGATCTCCGTGACGCCGAGTTCTGCAAGCTTTTGCGGCGTTGCGGCGCGCGGCGCGGCACCGGAGCCGTTGAACCCGGTCAGCTGTCCGTCCGGTTCCATCACGATGGCAAAACAGTCGCCGCCAATACCGGTCATGTGCGGCTCGACCACGCATTGCACCGCAACCGCTGCGATGGCCGCGTCAACTGCGTTGCCACCGGCCTGGAGAATTTCAAGCGCCGCGCTGGTCGCCAGCGGATGCGAGGTTGCCGCTGCCGCCTGCCGTGCATAGACCGGTGACCGGCCTGGTGCCTGAAAATCGCGCTTCACCTAAATTCCTCCCGCCCGAAACTCATTCTTTCCGAATTGCCGCAATTGCTTCTTGGCAAAGCCGCCTAGTCGCCGACACCCTGGTCTGTTAGCAAATCCATATCGCCGGCAGCACCTTAAGGAGAAGTCATCAAATGAGCAAACTGACATTATCGACAGCAGAGACCATCACCTCTGCCGCACTGGAAAAAGCCGCGGAGCTTAAGCTGAAGCCGTTGACGGTTGCCGTGCTGGATGCCGGTGGCCACACGATGCTGCTCAAGCGGCAGGACGGCTCGTCGATCATGCGGCCGCAAATCGCGACCGGAAAGGCCATCGGCGCCCTGGCCGTCGGCACCGGCACCAGATGGCTGAACGCAAACGCCGAATCGCGCCCGCATTTTGTCAACGCGCTGAATGGCGCTTCCGGCGGCGCCATCATTCCGGTCCCCGGCGGCGTCCTCATCAAGGACGGCAGCGGTGAAACCCTCGGCGCCGTCGGCATCACCGGCGACACTTCGGACAATGACGAAGCCTGCGCCGTCGCCGGTATCGAGGCGGTGGCCCTGATCGCGGACTGCGGCTGACCAGGTACATGCGCCTCAACAAACACTACCGTCATCCTGAGGAAGCGCGAAAGCGCTGTCTCGAAGGATCCGCCACTTGTCACAGAGTGCCTGTCCGATCCTTCGAGACGGGCCTGACGGCCCTCCTCAGGATGACGCAGAATTTTTGGCGTTGCTGATCAAACAAGCATCTTCCGGAAGATCTCAAGCGCGCCACCCGGATACCTCAGCGTGTCGATGTGCTGCCAGTCCCTGGCGATCACGAGAGGTTGCGCGGTCGACGTGGAGACGAGAAGCTCGCCGAAGCCAAGACCGGCGGCTTGCCTTTCAGCGGCGGCAATCAGCGCCGTGCCAATACCGACACGCCTGAAAGCTTCCGGTACGAATAGCGCCGTCAGCCAGACACCCGGATAGCGGTCTGAGCCCGGAGACGTATCACGCAGCGACACGGTGCCTAGCGGTTTGCCTTCCGGACCGAAGGCAACGAGGCAGCGCGGCAAGCGAACCGATGGATCAAGACAGCGTTCGAGATCCCGGCAGGCATCGCCTTGCCCGCCCGGACCATACCAGGCCGGCCACGCTTGCCGGAACCAGAGCGCGATCCGCTCCAACTGCTCCGCACAGGTTGTCAGGGAAACGACCGACACCGGCCGGTTCGGTCCAAGGGACCTGTCCGTGATCACGTCAGGCCCCTGTCAAAATCAGGATTTGTCACTCAGCTGGTTGATCTTCTTCTGCATTTCTTCCAGCTGCTTCTTCATGTCGTCCAAATCGGAGGGCTCGGATTTGCCTTCCTTGGTGGCGGCACCGGCCGAGCTACCGCCTTCACCGGCCGGGAAGGGCATGAACATCTTCATGGCCCGCTCGAACATTTCCGTGTTGCGCTTGACCTGGTCCTCGATGGCGTCGAACGCGGTCGCCCCGAAAGCTTCACTCATCTGCGAGCGCAGCTTTTCCTGCTCCTTGGTCAGCGAGGTCATCGAATATTCCAGGAAACTCGGCACCAGTCCCTGCATGCTGTCGCCGTAAAACCGGATCAGTTGGCGCAGGAACGTGACCGGCAACAGGTTCTGTCCCTTGCCTTCCTGTTCGAAAATGATCTGGGTCAGCACGGACCGTGTGATGTCCTCGCCGGACTTCGCGTCAAAGACCACGAAGTCCTCTTCCCCCTTCACCATCACCGCCAGGTCCTCGAGCGTGACATAGGTGCTGGTGCCCGTGTTGTAGAGCCGCCGGTTGGCGTATTTCTTGATGATTGTCGGCTCGTTCGTCTTGGCCATCCGTGAATTCCGCCTGTTTGCCTTTTGGGCGCGAACGGGACGTCCTCCCGCTCTGGTTTCCCATTTGACGACAAGGCCTTCGCAGACTTGTCATCTCCTCCGACTAAGAGACTAAGCCAATCGTATCGGATCGTGCCACCCTTTTTATGTGCAGTGACGAAAGGATGATGCCGCAAATGCGAAAACACTTTGCCGATAAGGAGTGATACGGTTGACACGACCAGCTGGTGCAGTTCTAGTTCCCGCATCAATAAGGATCAAAAGGTGCCTTAGCGGCACCAGTCCACTACGGCCGTTCGGCCTCGAGTCCTGGAGAGTATGATGAGCGCTTTCACCGATGTCGTCATTGTCAGTGCGACCCGCACACCCGTCGGATCCTTCAACGGATCCTTTGCCAACACCCCGGCGCACGATCTGGGCGCAATCGTAATGAAAGCCGCCATGCAGCAGGCCGGCGTCGATGGCGGCGATATTGACGAAGTCGTCTTCGGCCAGGTGCTGACGGCCGGCCAGGGCCAGAACCCGGCCCGTCAGGCCGCCATCAATGCCGGCATTTCCGATGCCGCCACCGCCTGGACCCTCAACCAGGTCTGCGGCTCGGGCCTGCGCACCGTTGCTGTTGCAGCGCAGCAGATTCTGACCGGCGACGCCACCATCATGATGGCCGGCGGCCAGGAAAACATGTCCCTGTCCCCGCACTGCGCCCATATGCGCGCCGGCTACAAGATGGGCGACTACAAGATGATCGACACCATGATCAAGGACGGTCTGTGGGACGCCTTCAACGGTTACCACATGGGCCAGACTGCCGAGAATGTCGCCGAGAAATGGCAGATCAACCGCGAACAGCAGGACGAATTCGCGGTTGCCTCCCAGAACAAGGCCGAAGCCGCCCAGAAGGCGGGCCGGTTCAAGGACGAGATCACTCCGGTCACCGTCGTGGAGCGCCGTGCGGAACGTATTGTCGAGGACGACGAATATATCCGCCACGGAGCCACCCTGGACAGCGTCGCCAAGCTGCGTCCGGCCTTCACCAAGGAAGGCTCCGTAACGGCGGCCAACGCCTCCGGTCTCAATGACGGCGCCGCCGCCATCCTGGTGATGAGCGCCGCCGAAGCTGAGAAGCGCGGCCTCAAGCCGCTGGCACGCATTGCCTCCTGGGCGACCGCGGGCGTCGATCCGGCGGTCATGGGCTCCGGCCCGATCCCGGCGTCGCGCAAGGCCCTCGAAAAAGCCGGCTGGAGCGCTTCCGACCTGGATCTGGTCGAAGCCAACGAGGCCTTCGCCGCCCAGGCCTGCGCCGTCAACAAGGACATGGGCTGGAACCCGGACATCGTCAACGTCAATGGCGGCGCCATTGCCATTGGTCACCCGATCGGTGCGTCCGGCGCCCGCATTCTCTGCACCCTGCTGCATGAAATGAACCGCCGCGACGCCAAGAAGGGCCTCGCAACGCTGTGCATCGGCGGCGGCATGGGGGTTGCCATGTGCCTGGAGCGCTGATCGCGGCACACTGAGATCCGGTCAGGACCGTCAAGGCCCTGACCGATACGGGCAGATGTTCGTGAAAGTTGAAAAACCTTGAGACCCGAAGGGTCCGGAACTGGAAGTCAGGAGGAAGGGGAATGAGCAAGGTCGCATTGGTCACGGGTGGCACGCGCGGTATCGGCGAATCGATTTCGCGGGGCCTGAAAGACGCTGGTTACACCGTGGCGGCCACATATGCCGGCAACACCGAGAAGGCCGAAGCCTTCAAGGCGGAGACCGGCATTCACGTCTACAAATGGGACGTATCCGATCCTGACGCCTGCGCGGCGGGCATTGCCCAGGTGGAAAACGAACTCGGTCCGGTGGAAGTCCTGGTCAACAACGCGGGCATCACCCGCGACGGCATGTTCCACAAGATGGACTTCGACCAGTGGCGGGCTGTCATGTCCACCAACCTGGACTCGATGTTCACCATGACCAAGCCGGTGATCAACGGCATGCGCGGCCGCAGCTCCGGCCGCATCATCAACATCTCGTCGATCAACGGCCAGAAGGGCCAGATGGGCCAGACCAACTATTCGGCCGCCAAGGCCGGCGTGATCGGCTTCACCAAGGCGCTCGCCCAGGAGAACGCCTTCAAGGGCATCACGGTCAATTGCGTCTGCCCGGGCTACATCAACACCGACATGGTCGCCGCCATGCCGGAGAAGGTGCTTGAGAGCATCGTCGCCGGCATTCCGGTCGGCCGTCTCGGCCATCCGGAGGAAATCGCCCAGACGGTGGTCTACCTCGCATCCGACGCCGCCGCCTTCATGACCGGCGCCGTAATGACCATCAATGGCGGCCAGTACATCGCCAACGGCTGATCGCAGCCAGGTTCTACAAAGCTCGGAAAGGCGCCTCAGAGGCGCCTTTCTTCTTGACCGATCCTTCAGCGGCTCATTGAAGGACGGACTCGCCGAGACAAAATCGTTGGAACCAGTAAGGATCGCTCGGCGCTTCGGAGTCGAATTCCCGCAAGTAGTAGCTCCAGTCCCACATCTTTTTTGGCGACACCAGATGGAAGTGACCATTGCGGTTACGCTTGGGAAGCGTCAGAAACGTTAGCCGCGCCCCTTGCGGCAATGCCTTCCTCGCCTCCGGAGAAAAGAGGCAAAAAGGTTCCCCACCGACTGTCCTTACAATCGCGTCATTGATCATTTGCGGATACCAGACCCAGCTATAAGCCGTCAGGACTAGGATTGATACGCCAGTTCCGACACCTGCGGAAAAATGCAAGGGCCGCGCCAGCGGTGCCATTGCGGCCATGATCACCGGAACGGTGAAAGCGGCCGCTGCTGCAATCGCAAGGATCAAATGCACCAAGAAGGGATTCGCAAGGTCGCGGGTTTGCCACGAGAGTGCGACAAAGCCAGTTAACGAGAGAATTCCCGACGCCCAGAGACCGAAGACCACGTCCAGCCAAACAGGCGAGGCGGACGCGGCATCCCGGATCGCCATCTCCCGGTTGAAGAGATAAACGAGAAACGCACAGAGAAGCCGCAACACGACCGCGAGGCACATGCCAGCGACGATCAGGCCTGCCAGCACGCCCCCCAGCTCCATCCCCTCCGGCTCTGAAGGTGGGGTCAAACGCCACCACAACAACAGTCCGAGAAATGCTGCCGCCGATAGCTTCAAGGCCGTTTGAAGCCTGACAAAAAAGATCGGCGAAATGAAAAACAAACCGATCAAAGCAAGACCGAGCAACATTAAAAGAACGCGCCTCTCGCAAGCACCTGGATGAATGACCGCAGGAAACAATCCGGCGGAGACCTTTACTGGACAAGATCTCGATGGCCCGCTCCAAATTCAATGGAATGCAAAAAACTACTCAGGATTCGCTGAAATGACCCACGAAGTCACGCGTTGAACCGTGTTTGTAGAGGCAATGCCTTGACCCGCGCCACTCTCTGCCCCTATTTCCCATAAACACCCGATGAGGAGCTTTCGAGAACATGGAATTCGAACACGGCCCGAACGACCCGACCCGCAAGGAAATGTCGCCGCTTCTGAAGCTGGCGCTGGAGCTGGGCCCGCTTGGCGTGTTCTTCCTGTTCAATGCCAGGGGCGAACAGATCGCCGCCGCCCTTCCGGTGCTGCAAGCCGTCGGCAAGCCGATCTTCCTGGCGACCGCGGCCTTCATGATTGCGATCACGGTGTCGCTGGTCGTCTCGCTGTGGCTGACCAAACGCCTGCCGATCATGCCGCTGGTGTCGGGTGTCGTGGTCCTGGTGTTCGGGGCGCTGACTCTGTGGCTGCATGACGAGCTCTTCATCAAGCTGAAGCCGACCATCGTCAACTGCCTGTTCGGCTCGATCCTGCTCGGCGGGCTCTTGTTTGGCAAATCCCTGCTCGGTTATGTCTTCGACAGCGCCTTCAAGTTGACCGACGAGGGCTGGCGCAAGCTGACCTTCCGCTGGGGTGTCTTCTTCTTCGTGCTGGCGATCATCAACGAGATCGTCTGGCGCAGCTTCTCGACCGATTTCTGGGTCAGCTTCAAGGTCTTCGGCATCATGCCGATCACCCTGATCTTCACCCTGACCCAGCTGCCCCTGATCCAGAAACACGCCATCATCGAAGAGGGCAAGGCTTAAGGGGCACCGCTTTTCCTGGGTTCCCGCGAAAGCGGGAACCCAGGAAGCCTCATAAATTGCTGTATTCAATCAAGTTTTGCCCCAGGGTCCCGGGTCTCCGCTGCGCTGCGCCTGGGATGACAAAGTGCGCTTTCCCAACCCCGTCATTCCGGACAAGTGCAGCAATAGCTGCACGCTGATCCGGAATCCAGCGTGTCAGCGTGAGCGCAAGCGAACTCGTCTTTCATACAAAAGCTTTGGCCGCGCTTTCAGCGCGAAATATGTCTGGATTCCGGATCAGCGCTCGGCTGCGCCTCACTTGTCCGGAATGACGGTGATTTCGTTTCCGTTCAGTGCATGTCCCCGTGCCCAAAGGAGACATCCCGGCGCGCGCCGGTGATGGAGATGGAAAAGCCCGCGATCACATCGATCAGGGAAATCGCCATCAGGATGAAGAACAGAGATGTTGCCGCCTGCTGCAGCACCAGGAACTCCACCAGATAGGCGACAAACACCAGCACCGAGAACATGTGGTCGAGCAGGGCCGTGGTGCCGATGCGGGTTGCCTTCAGGATCTCGATGAAGAGGAAAAACAGGCCGACGGTGATCAGCACATCGCTGATGAGCAGCTGGAAGGTCGCGCCGGACACCATGGAAATGGTGATGATCGGCTGCGCCCAGAAGCCGGCGTCCGCCGCCCCGGCCGTGAAGGCGAGCGCGTTGTAGATCAGAAGCGAGAACAGCGTGAACGGAACGGCGGAGAAAAGGCGCATGGAGGGTTCCCGGAATATGTGGCCCGTTGGGGCGGATCGCGGCGAGCTGACACGATCTTGAGAGCAGTTTCAAGGCACGTCGCGGATTAGACAAAGAAAAAGGCCGGCCTGTCGGAACAAGGCCAGCCTCAATCTTGTTTTGCCATGCGGCGATCCGCCCGATCGGGATCGAAACAACAACGGTCCGCCTTCAGAGATGAAGGCGGAAAGGCGTTATGCTTCGTCCTTAGCGGTCAGGATCTGACGGCCCCGGTACATGCCGGTCTTCAGATCAACGTGATGCGGACGGCGCAGTTCGCCCGAATCCTTGTCCTCAACGTAAGACGGCTGCTTCAGGGCGTCCGTGGAACGGCGAAAACCGCGCTTCATGCGCGAGGTTTTTCTCTTTGGAACGGCCATTTTTCTTTTCTCCGTGGTCCATAACAGCGCGGCCCGGACCGGGTAAGCCCGGGGCGTGGCGTCACGCAACGTGTTGGAATGCGCGGCGTTATACAGGGAACGCCAGCGTTTTGCCACCCCATAGAGAAAAATTTCTTGGTCTAACTACCCGAAGCCGGATCGTCTGGCCACCGGCCCCGGTTCATTTCCCCAGAACACAGCCGAAAATCGGCCCTGCGCCCGTCACTCTTGCGAGGTTCGTGGCCGCCAGGCGGCGGTGCCCGCCGGAGGGTTTTGCCGGATTTCGACCAAGCGGATTGGGCAGGGCCGTGGCGAGCCGGGCCGCTTCGGTCCTTGTCAGATCCTTGGCCGGCTTGCCGAACCAGGCCTGCGCGGCTGCTTCCGCCCCGAAAATACCCTCGCCCCATTCGGCGATGTTGAGATAGATCTCCAGGACCCGTTTCTTCGACAGGATCGCGTCCAGCATAAGCGCCAGCGGCAGTTCCAGGCCCTTGCGGATGTAGGACCGGTCGCCCCACAGGAACAGGTTCTTGGCGGTCTGCATGGTGATCGTGCTGGCCCCGCGCGGCTTCTCGCCCTCGCTCAAGGCCTCGACCTGGTCCTGCAGCGCGTCCCATTCCACACCATGGTTCTTGCAGAACCCGCTGTCCTCGGAGGTGATCACCGAGCGGATCAGGTTGGGGGAAATCTCGTCCAAGGGCACCCATTGCCGGTCGACCCAGAGAAACTGCACATAGCGGCCGATCATCAACGTGCTCACCGGCGGCACCACGGAATAGATCACCGTCAGCACCGGCGGTGCCAGCAAAATGACAAGCAGCAGCTGCAGCAGGCGTCTTTTCAGGGACCGCCAGAGGCCCTTCTTGCTGCCGGAAGACTTTCCCGAGCCGGGCCGCCCCCCCGTTACCGGCTTAACTTTTGCCATTCAGTCTCCGCTCGTTGTCGACGATAAAGTCCCGAAGGATCGGCACGGCATCCCGTTCCTTGGAGACCAGGAGCTGAAAGACCATGTTCGATCCATGCAGGAACCCCAATTCGACGGCACAGAGATAGAACTCCCACATCCGGCAAAAGGTTTCATCGTAGAGCGCGGCGGCTTCGGACCGCCTGTCCTCGAACCGGCGGCGCCAGTCGCGAATGGTGTAGTAATAGTGCAGACGCAGGATTTCCGCATCGCAGACCCATAACCCAAGCCGTTCGGTCGACGCAAAAACTTCCGACAGCGCGGGCACGTAACCACCGGGAAAAATGTATTTGCGAATGAACGGTCCGGTCGTTCCCGGTGGCGTCATGCGCCCGATCGAATGAATGACCGCAAAGCCGCTCTCCGTCAGGTTCTTGCGGATCTGGCCGAAATACGCGTCCAGATGGCCGATGCCGACATGTTCCATCATGCCGACGGAAATCACCCGGTCGAACGTACCCTCGAACTCGCGATAGTCTTTCAGGACAAATGTGACCCGATCCTGAAGACCCGCCGCGCGGACCCGCTGCTCCGCGATCCTGACCTGCTCCGGAGAGACATTCAGCGAGGTCACCCTTGCGCCGGCCTCCGCCATGCGGATCGCGAGCGAACCCCAGCCACCGCCGATCTCCAGGACGTCCATGTCCGGTTCCAGGTCCAGCTTGGCCACGAGATGGGTCAGCTTGGCGTCCTGCGCCGCTTCCAGCGTGTCATCGGCGCTTGTGTAATAGGCGCAGCTGTAATTGAGGCCGTCGTCCAGAAACAGCCGATAGAGCTCCGTCGACAGGTCGTAATGGTGCCGCGCCTGCGACTTTGCCCGTTCGACGCTGTTCTTCTGCTGGCGCCGGCGCATCGCCTTCCAGCCCTTGCGCAAGAGGCCCTGCACCGGGTTCGCTCCGAGCGGTGCCCGGTTGATGGAGAACAAGAACATGAAGTCGTAGCAGGTCGAGCCCTCTTCCATGGTCAACGTGCCGTCCATATAGGCTTCGCCCGCCGCAAGTTCGGGATTGAGAAACAGCGACCGGTAGAGTTTTTTGTCATGCAGCCGGATGGTCACCGTCGGCCCGTCCGCGCCGGAGCCGAAGGCGTGCACCGCTCCGGTGACGTCGATGACGCGCATGCGCCCGCGTTTGATGAAACCGCGCAAAAGGCTGGATAGCAATCGCATTAATCAATCTCCAAAACACCGGTCCGGCGGGCCGTCAGCGCGCGCGCCGGTCACTTTTTCAATTTCGTGTCTTGACGATACAGACAATACACCTCAGGGAAACCCGGCCCTTGAAAAAGTTGTTGGCAGCAGAGACCCGTTCCGGAGCCCATCGTGACCTTTGACCTGAAACAGCACCTGGCGAAACGCGGCAAATACATCGAAACCGCCCTGGAAGGGATCCTGAGCACGCCCTTGCTTCCGGATGAAACGGCACGGCCGGGCCGGCTTCTGGCCGCCATGCGCCACGGCGCGCTGAACGGCGGCAAGCGGCTGCGCCCGATCCTGGTCTATGAGACCGCAAAGATGTTCGGCCGCGTCGACGACGGCGTGCTCAAGGCGGCCTGCGCGCTGGAGCTCGTTCATTGTTATTCCCTGGTCCATGACGATCTGCCGGCCATGGACGACGACGATTTGCGCCGCGGTCAGCCGACCGTGCACAAGGCCTATGACGAGGCCACAGCCATCCTGGCTGGCGACGCATTGCTGACACTGGCTTTCGACGTGATCGCGGAAGAGGCCGTACACAAGGATCCGGGCGTGCGCCTGACCCTCAGCCGGGAACTCGCCCGGGCCTCAGGCATTGGCGGCATGGCCGGCGGCCAGATGCTCGACCTGGAATCGGAGCACCGCGACCGCACCGAGGCGGAAATCCGGCAGCTGCAATCCATGAAGACCGGTGCCCTGCTGCGCTATGCCTGCCGCGCCGGTGCCCGTCTCGCCGATGCACCCGAAGCGGATATCGACCGCCTGACCCGCTTCGGCGAGGTCATCGGCCTGGCCTTTCAGCTGGCCGACGATTTGCTGGATGTCGAGGCCAGCCCCGAGGTGATGGGCAAGGCGACCGGCAAGGACGCCGAGGCAGGCAAGGCAACGCTGGTGAGGCTCTGGGGCGTTGACAAAACCCGGGCTGAGCTGGTGCGGCTGCAGCGGGAAGCGGACAAGCTGCTCGGCTCCTATGGCCCACGGGCGGAGACCTTGAGCGCGCTGGCTTCGTTTATCGTCAGCCGGACGAGCTGAGGCTCGATCCTTCCCTCTCAGCGTCATCCTGAGGAAGCGCGTCAGCGCTGTCTCGAACGATCGGCCGCTTGCTCCGAGTATGCCGCCGATCCTTCGAGACGGGCCTTTGGCCCTCCTCAGGATGACGCTTCAGTGATTTAGGCGAAGGGCTTCGCGGCTGAAAACACCGCAGTTTTCGGAAGCTGCCAGAGCCTACTCCGCCGGACCGTCCGGATTGCCCTTGCCGTGGCGGCCGAAGTCCGGCGCGTCGGTTTCCTGGCCAGCCTCGATGATCGAGCGGCGGATGCCACGAGTGCGGGTGAAGAGATCGAACAGCGTCTGGCCGTCGCCCCAGCGGATCGCGCGCTGCAGGGCGGAGAGATCCTCGGAAAACCGGGCCAGCATCTCCAGGATCGCGTCCTTGTTGTTGAGGCAGACATCGCGCCACATGGTCGGATCGGAAGCCGCCAGGCGGGTGAAGTCGCGGAAGCCGGACGCGGAATACTTGATAACTTCCGACTTGGTCACGGTTTCCAGGTCATCCGCCGTGCCGACGATGTTGTAGGCGATCAGATGCGGTAGGTGCGACACGATCGCCAGCACCAGATCGTGATGGTTCGGGTCCATCCGGTCCACATCGGAGCCGCAGCCGCGCCAGAATGTGCTGAGTTTTTCGATCGCGTCGGGATCGGTTCCTTCCGGCGGCGTCAGGATGCACCAGCGGTCCTCGAACAGGGTCGGAAAGCCGGCATCGGGGCCGGACTGTTCGGTGCCGGCAATCGGGTGGCCGGGAACAAAATGCACCCCTTCCGGCACATGCGGACTGACCTGATCGACCACCGAGCCCTTGGTGGAGCCGACATCCGTCAGGATGGCGCCTTTCTTGAGCGCCGGTGCGATCCATTTGGCGACCGCCGCGTTCGCGCCCACCGGCACGCACAGGATGACCAGGTCCGCCCCCTCGACGGCCGTGGCGGCGTCGAGCTCATATCGGTCTCCGAGCCCCAGCTCCTCGGCGCGCGCCAGGGTTTCCGGAGAACGGGTCGAGATGGAGATTTCCTTCACCAGGCCGCGCTGACGCGCGGCCAAAGCGAGGGAGGACCCGATCAGGCCGATGCCGATCAGGGCCATGCGCTCAAAGAGGGGGGTGCCAGTCATGTGGTTCTTTAATTCTGTCCCAGAAAGTCTTTCAGATGGCCGATCACGGTCCGGTTGGCGTCCTCGGATCCGATCGTCATGCGGATCGAATTGGGCAGGCCGTAATTGGCGACCATGCGCAACACGCAACCGCGCTCCAGAAGATAGGCATCGGCGTCCTTGGCCCGCTTGCCGTCTTCATCCGGGAAATGCACCAGCACGAAATTGCCAACGCTCGGTGTCACCTTCAGGCCGAGCTTTTCCAGCTCTTCGGTGACGAACGGCAGCCATTTTTCATTGTGCTCGATCGACTTGTTCACGAAATCGCGGTCGCGCACCGCCGCCGTGCCCGCGGCAATCGCCATGCCGTTCAGGTTGAACGGGCCACGAATGCGGTTGAGCGCGTCAATCACGTGGGCCGGACCGAAGCCCCAGCCGACCCGCAGGTTGGCAAGGCCGTAGATCTTTGAGAAGGTCCGGGTCATGAAGACATTGTCGCTGGTCGCTGCCAGTTCGACGCCGCTCTCATAGTCGTTGCGGCGGACATATTCGGCATAGGCCGCGTCCAGAACCAGGAGCACATGCGGCGGCAGGCCCTGGTGCAGACGGCGGACTTCCTCGAAGGGCAGATAGGTGCCGGTCGGATTGTTCGGATTGGCGATGAACACCATCTTGGTCTTGTCGGTGACACGCTCCAGAATGGCGTCCACATCCGTGGTCAGGTCCTTTTCAGGCGCGACCACCGGCGTGGCGCCGGCCGCCCGGATGGCGATGTCATAGACCACGAACCCATGCTGGGAATAGATCGCCTCGTCGCCGGGCGCGAGATAACCGTAGGCCAGCAGGCTGAGAACCTCGTCGGAACCCGCGCCGCAGATGATCCGGTCGGGATTGAGACCGTAGATCTCGCCAATCGCATTGCGCAGCTCATTTGCCGCGCCGTCCGGATAAAGCTCGAGGTTCTGGGCAACTGCTTCGATGGCCGCCTTGGCGGCGGTGCTGGAGCCGAGCGGCGTCTCGTTGGAGGAGAGCTTATGGACGGTTTTGCCGTGACTGCCCTTCGACTTGCCCGGAACGTAAGGGGCAATGTCCAGGACGCCCGGCTTCGGCTGCGGACGGGATGTCTGCGTCTCGTCGGCTTTGTTCACTGTGCTCATCTCGTTCATTCCTGAGGCTCCTCGTCCTCGCCAGCAAAAGTCTCTTCCGGATCGCCGTCGATCGGCGCGGCATAACCGCCAACGCGCCGCAAAACGTCCGGTTCGGCCCCCGCATCGGTGCAGGCCTTGAAAACATCTTCTTCGCTCAGATCCCCGGAGATTGCCAGCAGCGCGTCGACGCCGCTTGCGGAGCGGAAGAAACTGAGCACCTCGATGCCCTGGTCCATCAGCTTGCCGGGCAGAAGGTCGGACCAGCGGGCGTCATAAACCGCAATGTCCGCGTTGTCGATCATGCTGTCCGCCTTGGCAAGCACCAGCGCCGGCAGATCGGCCGGCCGTTCGTCCAGAACCACGAAGGGCAGGCGCGCCTGCACCTGGGCACCGGCCTCGCTGAGACCGCGCCACCAGGGCAGTTCCGCCCGGTCGGTCAGCGCGACCAGGCCAAGATCGCCCACGGATGCTGTGACGGCGCCGACCACATCGGCCGCGTCCGCCGCCGGAACCAGTTCGACAGAGAAGCCGAAATAGAACCGCGCCAGATCGAGCATCTCGATCAGCTCGGCGCTGCCGTCGAGGTGAACTGCCGTGTCGGCCTGCAGGCTGGTGCAGGCGCAGATCAGGTCCCGCCACAGATGCTCGACGGTCGAAAGCGGCAGGTCGCCCTGATGGCGCTCCACCATCTGGCGCATCATGTCCGCGTCCCGTTCCGGGTGAAACAGCGACGCGCCCTCACCGGCGGCGTGTCGGGCGGCCTGAATGCCGGCTTCGGCCCGGGCCCGCTCCATCAAAGCATCGTGAATGCGCCCGTCGATCTCGTCGACCTGCGTCCGCAGGTCCTCCAGCGACAGGCCGCTTTCCGGCAATTGAGACATGAGGTTTTTCCGGTTTTCTGTTCAGGTCAGCGGCGCATAGTCATAGGCATGTGATGGCGCAAACGCAAAAGAAAACGTTGACTCGGCGCGTTCGTCACGGCTACCTCGCCAGTCTGCCCCGGGTGACGGTTTTCCTGCCCGGGAGGAACACCGAACCGCAAAGAGCCATGCCCGCAGACACATCCAGTCCCGCCACACCGGAAGACCTGAAGGCCAGCGAGGCCGTCTCGCCTTCCAGCAAGCTTGCCCGGTTTCCGGCCGAAGAGCCGCTGGAACTGGATTCCGGTGCCCGGCTCGGCCCCTGGCAGATCGCCTATGAGACCTATGGCACGCTCAACGCGGACAAGACCAACGCGGTCGTGGTCTGCCATGCCCTGACGGGCGACCAGTATGTCGCCTCGACCAATCCGGTCACCGGCAAGCCAGGCTGGTGGAGCCTGATGGTCGGGCCAGGCCGGCCGGTCGACACCAACCATTATTTCGTGATCTGCGCCAATGTGCTCGGCGGCTGTCTCGGCACCACGGGTCCCGCGTCGATCAATCCGGCCACCGGCAAGGCCTATGGCCTCGACATGCCGGTCGTGACCATTCGCGACATGGTCCGGGCCCAGGCGCGTCTGGTCGATCACCTCGGCATCGATACGCTGTTTGCCGTGATCGGCGGATCCATGGGCGGCATGCAGGTTCTGCAATGGGCCGTCAGCTATCCGGAGCGGGTCTTTGCCGCCGTGCCGATCGCCGCGGCCGCAAGGCACACGTCCCAGAACATCGCCTTTCACGAGGTCGGCCGCCAGGCGATCATGGCGGATCCGAACTGGTGCGGCGGTGCCTATATCGAGGAAGGCGTGCGCCCCACCAAGGGCCTGGCGGTTGCCCGCATGGCGGCCCACGTCACCTACATGTCGGATGAATCGCTGCATCAGAAATTCGGCCGCAACCTGCAGGACCGGGACAGCAAGACCTTCGGCTTTGACGCCGATTTCCAGATCGAGAGCTACCTGCGCCACCAGGGCATGACCTTTGTCGACCGGTTCGACGCCAATTCCTATCTCTATGTCACCCGCGCGATGGACTATTTCGACGTCGCAGAAGAATTCGGCGGCTCGCTCGCAAATGCCTTCCAGGACACGAAGACACGCTTCTGCGTCATGTCCTTCACGTCCGACTGGCTGTTCCCGACGTCTGAAAGCCGGCGGGTGGTCAAGGCGCTGAACGCCGCGGCGGCCAACGTCTCCTTTGTCGAGATCGACAGCGACCGCGGCCACGATTCCTTCCTCCTGGACGTGCCGGAAATGTTCGACACGATGTTCGGTTTCATCACCGGTGCCGCGCATGCCCGTGGCATTCCGGCGCCTGGCGAGGAGGTCTGACATGAACCTTGCCCCCATGCAGACCCGGCCAGGTGAGGTGCGCGGCGACCACAAGGTCGTTGCCGAACTCGTGCCGCAGGGTGCGCGCGTGCTCGACATCGGTTCGGGCGACGGCGAGCTGCTCGATCTCCTGGTGCGCGAGCGCAATGTCGACGGGCGCGGCATCGAGCTGTCCCAGGACGGCGTGAACCGCTGCGTCGCCCGTGGCCTCTCTGTCATCCAGGGCGATGCCGACATGGACCTGACCGATTATCCGGACCGGGCCTTTGACGTCGCCATTCTCAGCCAGACTCTGCAGGCGACCCGGGCACCGAAGGAAGTAATGAGTGAGCTCCTGCGCATCGGCAAGCAGGTGGTCGTGTCGCTGCCGAATTTCGCCCATTGGCGCAACCGCGCCCAGCTCCTGTTCCGCGGCCGCATGCCGGTGACCAAATACCTTCCTTACGAATGGTATGACACGCCCAACATCCATTTCTGCTCGCTGCGCGACTTCGTCGAACTGTGCCGGGAACTGGATGCCGATGTCGAAAAGGCCATCGCGCTCAGCGCCAGGGGCAACAAGATCCCCGTCAACGCCCCCTGGTGGGTCTGGAACATCGTCGCCGAACAGGCCGTGTTTTTGCTGAAGCGGTAATACTCACCGTTTCGGACCGGGGCGAGAAATTCATTTTCTTCAGGACCCCCACCCCTAACCCCTCCCCACAAGGGGGAGGGGAATACCGCCGTACTCGAACACAAGGCCCAGTTTCATGAGCGAAGCCTTTTATGGCACTTAAGTTGTTGCGGTACAGCGCATAATCCCCCTCCCCCTTGTGGGGAGGGGCTAGGGGTGGGGGTCCTCTAAAAAAATATTCAAACCGCACCGTCATGTATGGACAAGCGCAGCGTGAGCTGCGTGCCGATCCGAAATCCAGCGAATCCTCGTGAGCGAAGCGATTTCAAAAAAGGGCGCGCCTGCGGCGCGAAAGATGTCTGGATTCCGGATCAGCGCTCGGCGTTGCCTCACTTGTCCGGAATGACGGAAGAAGGGTTTCTTAGACGTCCACCCGCCGATGCACGGAGCGGACGGGTTTGAGGCCTGTGGCGACGCCTTCCGGGATGAACACCGGACGCAGGACGTGCAACCGGCTTTTCCGGCCGCCCGAGGGCAGGCTCTGGAAGACGACCTTTTCCGCCTCCACCACCAAGATGCCGCCGAAAACCGGCCAGATGCGCCGGCCAACGCTTTCCCAGGTCCGCGCGGCCCGCAGCACAGCCCGTTTGCTCGACGGCGGCATGAACAGGGCTTCCTTGTCCTCCAGCACATTGAACTGGCAGCGCTTGAGCAGATCCTTCAACTGTCCGCCCGAATAGGGGCGGCCATAGCCGAAGGGCGAGAGTTCGGACCGCGCCCACAGGCCGCGCCGGTTGGGCACGACGGTGATCAGCCGGCCACCGGGCGCCAGCACCCGCCAGGCCTCCCGCAGGAGCGCTGCCGGATCGGCACAATGGTCGAGCGCGTGGACCAGCATGACCCGGTCGAAAAAGGCATCGGGAAAGGGCAGGTCGTCGTCTTCCACCAGCGCGCAGGCGCTGTCGCGTTCGCGCGGCCAGGACACCGCGCCCTGGGGCGCCGGCATCGCCGCGATGGCCCGTTCGGCGCTGTCGAGATAGGGCCGCATGAACGGGCCTGCATAGCCGATGCCGAGCAGGCTTTTGCCTTTCATGTCCGGCCACATCTTGTGAATCGGCGCACCGATCAGGCTGCGCAACAGACTTCCGAGCGGTAAATCGTAAAAGGCACGCAGATGGACGACGTCGAGATACATTCAGGCAGGCTCGATGGTTCCGGACGCCGCGATTGAACATGGAACGGGCCGTCAGCGCAAGATCTCATGGCTTGCCCTTGAAGACGCTCTTTGCCACTTAATACCAACCTCAATAGATAGGAACCGATCTGACCGTGTTTGGGGTCTGTTCGGCAAGGAGCAGGTTGCAGGGCGATACGGTTTATCGTTCAAAACCTGGGACGCAGCTGAACAGTCCCCAAACACGGCCTTCGGTGGCCTGCTCCGGCCCGCCGGACAGCGTTGCGCCGCTTGAACGGCCAACCAGGCCGTCCTGCGCAACGCGCCTTGCCGGCCAATCCGGACCAGCGCCATCAGATGGGTTTCTATCTATCGAGGTTGGTATTACGTTTCAACAAGCCTTCCCCGACACGGAGCCCGCCCATGGCCTTGCGCGACACCACCGAGATTCACCAGTTCCCCTGCCTCGACGACAATTTCGGCGTGCTGGTGCACGACACGGACACTGGCACCACCATCGCCTTCGACGTGCCCCATGCCGGTGCCTACGAGCAGGCGCTGGAGCAAACCGGCTGGACTTTGACCCACATTCTTGTCACCCACCACCACTGGGACCATGTCCAGGGTCTTGGCGAACTGAAACAGAAAACTGGTGCCACGGTGATCGGCCCGGAACGCTCCCGCCAGAAGATCGCGGAATTCGACCAGACGGTGGAAGACGATGACGACGTCCGCTGCGGCCCCTACGAAGTCAAGGCGATCTCGACGCCAGGGCATACGCTGGACCAGATCTCCTGGTACATCCCATCGATCGGCATGGCCCATACCGGCGACACGCTGTTTTCGCTCGGTTGCGGCCGTGTCTTCGAGGGCGACAAGGAAATGATGTGGTCGTCCCTGTCGAAACTTCTGCGCAAGTTGCCGGGCGACACCACGATTTATTGCGGCCACGAATACACGGAAGCCAATGCCCGTTTCGCGCTGACCATCGAGCCGGACAATGCCGACCTGAAGGCCCGGGCAGAGGAAGTCGCGGCTCTGCGGGCAAAGGGCGCGCCGACCCTGCCGACCACCATGGCCGCGGAAAAGGCCACCAACCCGTTTCTGCGCGCCGGCGAAGCGACGGTTGCCGCCGCCCTCGGCATGGAGGGCAAGTCCGCGGTGGACATCTTCACCGAGATCCGCACCCGCAAGGACAACGCCTGAGGCAGGCCGGTTTGCAACGCAGAATTGACAAGAGTTCCGTCTTTCTGCGCAGCGTGACTTAAAACCATGAGGTTTTGCCCCCATATGCACTTGTACCGTGTTCATGAAGGGGCAAACACCATGACACCTGCCAGTTCCGAAGCCCATCTTGCGCGCTCCGCCGAAGAACGCGCCAGAGACGTGGTCCACCGGATCATTAGCCAGGCCGAGGCCATCCCGGTCGATCATGGCGGCGGCCACAAGCTGGACATGCAAGTGCTTTACGAGGAAGTGGTTGCGGCCCTGCGCGAAACCATCGATGATCTGGCCTTCTGCTCCGGATCGAAGCCGTCCTGACCGGCCGGGTCCGGGCACGCAAATCACTTTCCGATCCCGGGACCCATCATGACTGTGTCTTCCGACCTGACGGCCGATCAGGTCGTTTCTCTCCTTAATATGCAGCCGCATCCCGAAGGCGGTTTTTATGCCGAGACCTTCCGCGACACTGTCACGGACGCGAACGGCCGTGCCGCCTCGACCCTGATCTATTTCCTGCTGCCGGAAGGGGTGCTGTCGCGCTGGCACAAGGTCGACGCGGTCGAGACCTGGCACTGGTATGCCGGCGCGGCGCTGGAGCTTTCGATCAGCGCGGATGGCGGACGGAAAGACATTCTGACCCTCGGCAACGACCTCGCCGAGGGCCAGCGCCCGCAGGGCATCGTCCCGCGCGACGGCTGGCAACAGGCCCGCTCGCTCGGCGCCTGGACCCTGGTCGGCTGTACGGTCGCGCCGGGCTTTCAGTTCGAGGGATTTGTCATGGCGCCGGAGGACTGGGAGCCGGGGATTTGACCGCAAACGCATCCCAAGCAGAACAAGGCGCGCCCGCATCGCGTTTCGGACGCCTTTTTCTCGGGTACGTCGCCGCCAGTGCGGCCGTGAGCGTCACGTTTGTCTGGCCTCCGCTCCTGCTCGGCCTCGCCTATTCCCGCAATTGGACCTTGGAGCATTTTGCGCTCTTTGCGATCGGGCCGACATTCCTCTTTCTGTTCGTGCTGCTACTGGCCTTGCTGCCATTCCTGCTCTGGTCAGTCGCGTCGGAACGATGGTCGCTTCAGAGTAAGGCCGCTCATATTCTGGCCGGTGTTTCCGCCGGTTTTCCGGTCTGGGCGGTCCATGTCTGGTCGAGATTATCCAGCGACGGGCATATCCTTCATCCACTCCGGGAGATCCTTTTGTCGCTGATCTGGATTGGTGCCTGCGCCAGCATTGGCGGCTACGTGTATTGGTATCTTTCCGGCAGACACGCAGGCTCTGTCCCGCAAAGAGCCAAATTAGCGCGTCCTGCGGACTAGGGCCTGTGGACAATTAGGATTTGGTCTTGGTTTGGATGCAAATGGCTCGAGTTCTAGAAGCAAAGGCGCGGGAAGGGCTGGCCCTTTCAAGCCTTTGCGACGCCGAAATGAGCCATTTGAGCCAAATCCCTTCAGGACGCTGCGGATTTCGGTTTCGCGTGCGTCGGAAAGTCCTTGTGGTGTTGACACAACTGCGAACTTTCCTCCTACTCGAAGACCGAAATCCGACAAGCGCCAAGACCGAAACCTAATTGTCCACAGGCCCTAGACTTCTCCCGGTTTCTTTAAGCCAGCCCGGCAATCGCGCTGGCAAAATCCTTCGCCGAGAACGGCTCCAGATCCGCAACGCCTTCGCCGACGCCGATGAAATGCACCGGCAGGCCGTGTTTCGCGGCGATCGCCACCAGAATGCCGCCGCGGGCGGTGCCGTCAAGCTTGGTCATCACCAGACCGGTCACCCCGGCGACCTTGCCGAAAATCTCGACCTGGTTGAGGGCGTTCTGGCCGGTGGTGGCATCAAGGGTCAGGAGAACCGTATGCGGCGCGTCCGGATCGTGTTTCTTGATCACGCGGATGACCTTTTCCAGCTCATCCATCAGCTCGGCCTTGTTCTGCAGCCGGCCCGCCGTGTCGATCAGGAGTACGTCGACGGCCTTGTCCCTGGCTTCCTTCATGGCGTCGAAGGCGAGCCCGGCCGCATCGGCGCCGGTGTCGCGGGCAATCACCTCGGCACCGGTGCGCTCGCCCCAGATCTTCAGCTGCTCGACCGCGGCCGCGCGGAACGTGTCGCCGGCCGCCAGCATCACCGACCTGCCTTCGGAGCGCAGCTTCTGGCTGAGCTTGCCGATGGTGGTGGTCTTGCCGGTGCCGTTGACGCCGACCATCAGAACCACATGAGGCTTGTGCCCGGCTGCAAGATCGAGCGGTTTCGCCACCGGCTCCAGAACCTTCTCGACCTCTTCCGACAGGATCGCGCGGACTTCCTCCGGCGAGATTTCCTTGTCGTAGCGCCCGTCCGACAAGCGCTCGGTGATCGCCATCGCGGTGTCGACGCCAAGATCGGCCTGGATGAGAATGTCCTCCAGCTCCTCCAGCATGGAGGCATCCAGCTTGCGCTTGGTGAAGATCGAGGAAATACCCTCGGTCAGAGAGGCGGAGGAACGGGACAGGCCGTTTTTCAGGCGCTGGAACCAGGACTGTTTCGGCTCTTCTTGTGCCGGTTCCGGCTCCGCCGGGGGTTCGATCACCGGATCGGACTCGGCCTCCAGCGACACATCCGTCGGCAGGATCTCCGCGGCGGGCGGCACAGGCGATGGCACGGAGGACATGGTCTGGCCCAGACCCTGTGCCGCGTCGAGCTGCATGGGGCGGGGCGGCTCGTTCATGGAGGCGACGGGCTGCACTTCCATTTCAACGTCGACACTCGGGTCGTCCGTTTGAACCTCTTCGGAAGCGGATTCCTCCGCGACCGTTTCAGAAGTTGTTTCCGGGGCCGGCTCCGCCTGGCTTTCAGCCGTCTCCTTGCCGCCGAAGAGCCGTCCCAGGAAGCCGCGCTTTTTCTCGCTCATGAACCCGCCTTAAAAATCTGTCCGCCATTGGGTCTCCCCGCCACCGGCGAGACCACAACCCCATGCGTCATCCTGAGGAAGCGCGTGAGCGCTGTCTCGAAGGATAGGCCGCTTGCTCCGAGTATGCCGCCTGTCCTTCGAGACGGACCTTTTGGTCCTCTCCAGGATGACGGCGTTTGTCTGTTTGCAGCTCAGTCCGACGCCTTTCATAGGGCAAGCTGCCAAAAAGCGACACCGAAAACGGCCGCTCAGGCCGCGCTGGAAAGAGCTTCGCCCAGAAGATGGCGCCCGGTATGGCCGATAATTCTGGTTTCGACAATCTCTCCGGCCGCGCCACCATTCAGTTCGACCTGGGTGAACTGCTCGGTCCGGCCAAGGCCGTCCTTTTCGATCAGCACTGGCTGTATGCCGCCGACTTCCGCCGCCAGATGCCGCGCGAGCGCTTCCTCACCCTTCGCCCGCAGCCGCGCGCCGCGTTCCTTGACGATCTGACGCGGCAATTGCGGCATGCGCGCCGCCGGTGTGCCGGGTCGCGGCGAAAACGGGAAGACATGCAGATGGGTCAGGCCGCACTCGTCGACGATCTTCAGCGAATTTTCGAACATCTCTTCGGTTTCCGTCGGGAAGCCTGCGATGATATCGGCGCCGAAGACCACATCCGGGCGCATGCGCCGGACCTCGTCGCAGAAGCGGATCGTGTCGGCGCGCAAGTGCCGCCGCTTCATCCGCTTCAGGATCATGTCGTCGCCGGCCTGCAGCGACAGGTGGAAATGCGGCATCAGCCGCTTGTCCTCGGCAATCACCCGCATCAGGTCGTCATCGGCTTCGATGCTGTCGATGGAGGACAGGCGCAGGCGCTTCAGCTCCGGCACCATTTTAAGGATCTTGGCCGTCAACGTGCCGAGTTTCGGCGCACCGGGCAGATCGGCGCCATAGGACGTGATGTCGACACCGGTCAGCACGATTTCATTGTATCCGTTGCCGACCAGGCGCTTGATCTGGTCGGTGACCACGCCCATCGGCACGGAACGGGAATTGCCGCGGCCATAGGGAATGATGCAGAAGGTGCAGCGGTGGTCGCAGCCGTTCTGGACCTGAACGAAGGCGCGGGCGCGGCCCGTCAGACCATCGATCAGGTGGCCGGCGGTCTCCTCGACACTCATGATGTCGTTGACACGCACCTTTTCCGTTTCCGCAATGCCGAAGGCGGCGACATCAGAATAGGACTTGCGCTCCAGCTTCTCGGTGTTGCCGAGCACCAGATCGACCTCCTCCATGGAGGAGAAGGTCTCGGCTTCGGTCTGGGCGGCGCAACCGGTGACGATCACCCGTGCGTCCGGATTGTCGCGCTTGGCCTTGCGCACCGCCTGGCGCGCCTGGCGCACCGCCTCGTTGGTGACCGCGCAGGTGTTGATCAGGATGGCATCCTTCAGGCCCGCGGCCTCCGCTTCGCGCTTCATCACCTCCGACTCGTAGGAATTGAGCCGGCAGCCGAAAGTTACGACATCAACGCTCATGACGCGGCTCCGGCCTGCAGCGGCGTGTCGCCCGCACCGGTCTTGCGCCAGGTCAGCGTGTCGAGATCGATCTCGCCCTCATATTCCACTTCCGTCAGGCCGGTCATCAACACATGACCGTCACTCTCGCGCCACTCGATGCCGATCGGGCCTCCGGGCAGGTGAATGGTGGTCTTGCGGCCGGTCTTGCCGTCGCGGGCCGCAGCCACACCGACCGCGCAGGCCGCCGTTCCGCAGGCCAGCGTCAGGCCGACACCGCGTTCCCAGACCTTCACGCGGATCTGGTCCTCATCGAAGACATGAGCCAGCGAGATATTGGCGCATTCGGGGAAAATCGGATGCGTTTCCAGAAGCGGTCCGATCCGTTCCAGATCGTAGGCCTCAACATCCTTGACCCAGAAGATCGCATGCGGATTGCCCATGTTGACCACGGCCGGCGTGTGCAGGATGGGATCGTCGATCGGGCCGATCTGCAATTCAATGGCGCGCGTGTCGGCAAATTCCTCGGCGAGCGGGATCTCGTCCCACTGCAAACGCGGCACACCCATATCGACGGTCACGCTGCGCGGCCCGGCGGCATCGAAGGCATGCAGCAGACCGGCGGCGGTCTCGATGGTCACCAGATCCTTGCCGGCTTCTTCCATCAGCAGACGGCCGATGCAGCGGGTGGCGTTGCCGCAGGCGGACACTTCGCCGCCATTCTGGTTGTGAATGCGCATGAAGGCGTCGACGCCGAGCGAAGACCGCTCCACGGTGATCATCTGATCGAAGCCGATGCCGTTTTCCCGGTCGCCAAGCGCGGCAATGACGTCCTTGCCCAGGAGCAGCGGTTTTTCCCGCGCATCCCAGACCACAAAGTCATTGCCGAGGCCGTTCATCTTCAAAAAGGGTCTGGTTTCAGACGCCATGCCGGGTGCACTTCTTGTTGAGCTTGAGGAAAGGCGTCCGCCATCTTGCGGACATTAGAGCATCGGGCGTTATGTTTGCAGCATTTGACCGGATTTCCTTTGACTGCTGACGAGGCGGGTTGCGCGCCGTGGTGCTTCCCACCACAAACGCAAGCCAACGACGTCAGCGGGCAAAGGAATCCGGCCCTTCGGGTGATGGAAAGCTGCTCATCGGCAGCGTTCCATCATCAGGTGCTTCAAACTTAACGCCCGATGCTCTAGCCCCTATATGGCGGAAATCACCGCAAATTACCAGTGGGGCAGGCTGTTGGATCAGATATGCGTAAATGGCGGGAGTGATCCATTGCCACTTCGCTCCGGCAGGGCGAGACGGGCCTCGCTATCCGTACCGCAACCGCGCCGGAATTGAATTCTCATCCGCTGTCGTCAACGCTCGCCGCCACCTTTGACTCAACCGCTAGTAAATGTAGACTTGGGTAGCAACCGAAGTGACTTAATCCGTTTTTTCCAGTCGGTTGACCAGGAGGACCTTATCATGACCTCAGGCGTGTCCAGACGGCGTTTCCTGCAAGGCGCCACGGCTCTCATGGGAGGGGTTGCTGCTCCTCCTTTGCTTTCGGGGTTCTGGCAGGCAAGGGCGGGTTACCAGACGAGCCGCCCCGATCTTGGACCTGACTTCGGACAAGGTAAGTCGGTCGCGATCCTCGGCGCCGGCGTTGCCGGTTTGACCTCGGCCTATGTGCTGGCGAATTCCGGTTTCAAGGTCGCCGTCTTCGAGGCGGATGACCGCTATGGCGGGCGCAGCCTGACGGCACGCCCCTCCAATGAGGAATACAAGGACTGGTGGTTCGCCAAATACAATTCCGAAAAGCTGTTCCCGAAAATGTACGCCGACCGCTATCAGGAACGGTCCGACAGCCCTGCGCCGCAGGAACAGGTCTGTACCTTCATGGATGATCTCTGGCAGGCCAACAAATACGAAGGCGATCCGGTGGAGCTTTTCCTGAATGCGGGTCCGGGCCGTATTCCGTCGAACCACTACAATCTCATCGCTCTGTGCCAGGAGATCGGCGTTGCGCTGGAACCCTATTTCTTCCAGTCCATGTCCAATGTTCTTCAGAGCGAAAAATTCAACGGCGGGCAGCCCGTCGCCATGGGGCAGGTGACCTACAGTCTCTTTTCCGAGATGGCGGAGATGATGGCCAAGGTCAACATGGAGGCCTGCAAGCTCGGCGGCAACTCGGAAAAACAGATCGCCGAACTGATGCAGATCTTCGGGGATCTGAAACGCACCAACCCCAACGATCCGTGCAATCTGGTGATCGACGCCATGTCTTCGCGCATCGGTTACAGCGACGTGCCCGGCGGCTGGCGGGATGCGGGCGCGTTACGCGACCGGCTCGGCTTTCAGTCCATTCTCGATTCCGGCTTCATTGGCGACCCGGCGGCCAATCCGGAACTGTCTCCGGGGTCGTTCCTCTTCAACAGTTACAACATCGACTGGCAGCCAAGCCTGATGCAGCCTGTCGGTGGCATGGACCGCATCTGGCAGCAGCTGCTTCTGCAGGATGTGCAGGCGGAGTCTCTCAAATATGGCTCGGACGATGTCCAGGGGGAGACGCCGAAGGTCGGCGACCTCGTCTTCCTCAACACCGAAGTGACCGAAGTCTACGCGGATTCCGCCCGGACCGTTGTCGGCCTGATGGGAGGCGATCATGGCCGCGAGTGGAACGACGGCAGGGAAGAGTTCGATTTCTGCATTTCCACCATGGCTCCGTCGCTGTTGAACCGCATATTGGACAAGCAGAACATGCCCGCCGCGTTTCTCGCCGGGCTTGAGGCCTTCAGCGTGACGGGGCATTGGCCGAACGATCCGACACCCGATCTCTGGACTCCCGCCATCAAGGTCGGCTGGCAGAGCAGGACCAGGTTCTGGGAAACGGATGACGAGATCTATGGCGGGATTTCCTGGACGGACGATATCATCAGTCAGATCTGGTACCCGTCCGAGGACTTCACTGCCCACACGGGCGTCCTGACCGGCGCCTATAACCGGGGCACGGAGGCAGTCACCTTCGCCGCCTTCCCCCAGGAGCAGCGGATCGATGCCGCGATCAGCGGGCTGGGTCTCCTGCATCCAGGCAATGAGAAGGACATCTATGTGGATCGCGGCATGACGATCGCGTGGCAATACATGCCACATCAGGTCGGCGGATGGGCGTCGGATACGGCGAAGGAAACGCCGGCGGTCTATGAGCAGATCACGACCTTCTCGACCGCCCTTCCGTTCTTCTGCGCCGGGGACACTTGGAGCTACTGGCCGGGCTGGCAGGAAGGCTCGGTCTCGTCGGCCTATTGCGCCATCTCCGCCATCGCACTCATCATGGACCCGGCCAATCAGGGCTTCGCCGACAAGGCCTGCAATATCAAGTAGGCAGAAAGCGGCCGTGACCTGGTGATCCGCGCAGTTCCGTCCGCGCGGCGGAACTGCCATGTTCCAGCGTCATCCGTCACCTGACTACAAATTCGCAGCGTTAAACGTGTCACAGGCTTCGAGCTGTCCAGCCTGGAAACCCGTCTTGAACCACCTCGCCCGCTGCGCCGACGTGCCGTGGTTGAAGCTTTCGGGAACCACATAGCCCTGGGACTGGCGCTGCAGCGTATCGTCGCCGATCCGGCTGGCCGCATTCAGCGCCTCGTCGATATCGCCCTCTTCGACAAAACCGCGCTGGCGCGCGGCATAGTGTGCCCAGATGCCGGCGAAGCAATCGGCCTGCAATTCAACCCGCACGGACAGCGCGTTGCCCTCGGCCTGGCTCATGGTGCGCTTGGCCTTGTGGAACTCCGGCAGGATACCGAGCACGTTCTGGATATGGTGGCCGACCTCATGGGCCAGCACATAGGCCTGGGCGAAGTCGCCTGGCGCGTTCAGCTGCGCGGCCAGCTGCTGGTAGAACGAGAGATCGATATAGAGCTTGCTGTCGGCGCCGCAGTAGAATGGACCGGTCGCCGCACTGGCATAGCCGCAGGCGGAGGAAACCGAGCCGGAAAACAAAACCAGCGTCGGCTCCGGATAGGTACCGCCACCGTTCCGGAAAATGTCGCCCCAGGTGTTTTCGGTGTCCGCCAGGATGACGGAGACGAATTGGGCGGTCTCAGTGTCGGCGGCGCCGGTTTGCCGCTGGCCCTGGGAAGGCGCCGGCTGATAGCCGCCGCCACCGTCCAGCTGGCCGAGCAGGGTCAGGGGATTGACCCCCGTCAGCCAGGCGATGCCGACCACGACCAGTATGCCGGTGAGGCCGAGGCCTCCGCCAGCACGTACCCTACGGCCGCGCGGCACACGCATGCCTCCGCCACGCGAGCGCCTGTCATCGATATTGCTGCTGCCGCGGCGACCTTTCCAGCGCATGACCCGTCGTCCTTCCCTTACTTGCCTTAAGGCGTAAACTCTCCGCACAGACAGGTTTCCAGCCGCCGCCTGCGATCCTCCGGATCATCCGCATAGGCCAGTGTGTGCGCAAGCTTGGCATAAGCCGCCTCCACCGTCATGTCGCGTCCGTCGACAACATCGTGATCCAGCAGGATACGCGCCGCTGCGTAGGTCCCCAGCGCCATGCCGCCCTCCGGACACTGACTGACGCCGACAACCGGAATCCGCCGCGACTGGGCGATTTCCAGGGCGATCTTCAGCCCTTCCGTGTCCGGCGCAGTGCCGGAACCGAAGCAACGCAGCACCAGGCCGTCACAGGTTTCGGCCGCATTCTGGAGCAGCGCTGCCGGCATTCCGGGTGCCATGGCCAGGATGCCGATGGCCGGTGCCCCGACCAGATGCAGGCAGGGTTCACCGGCAACCTGCAGCGGCGGAATGTCGCTCGGATCGGCGTTGAAACCGTCGAAGGCGCGGGAATGGGATTTGCGGACCCGGCCGCCATGCAACGTCTTGCCGGCAAACCGCACCCAGACCCCCGGCGTTACCGTTTGAACCAGCTGGAAGGCCTCGACGATGTTGCGCACACCGTCGGAGCCGTCCACGGTCAACGGCAGCATCGCCCCGGTCAGCACGACGGGAATACGGAGTCCTTCGAGCGCAAAACAGAGGGCTGCGGACGTATAGGCAAGCGTATCCGTGCCGTGGGTGACGACGACGCCGCGAAACCGGTGCTGGTTTGCGTGAGCAACGCGGGCAATGCGGTTCCAGTCTTCCGGTGTGGCATTGGCACTGTCGATGAGCGGCTCCAGAACCTCGATATCGACCCTGGCGGGCAGCCTGCCCTCGGCCTGCAACGCAACCACGACCTCCTCGACGACGCCACGGCGCGGCGCAAAGCCGCCCTCCGTCTGCGCCATGCCGATGGTGCCGCCGGTGTGAACCAGTAGAATGCTCATTTTTCCTCCAGCGCCGGGAACCGGGCCGCAACGGGCCAGTGTCCGGTTTGCGGGCGTCATATCGGATTTGCCGGCCCTTCGCCATCCCCTGAGGCCGGACCTGCGGTAACAGGAGCCGCATCCCCAAACCTCACGGGAATGTGATCCCCGTTACAGCGCCGACCCCGATGCCTCCTTAAGCTCCCGATCATGGGGCAGTAACGAAGGATCTTGCAGATGCCCGACGTAAATGCACAGCAGGCACAGCGCCTGATCAGTTTCGCGACAGGACGACTGGGCCGGGTCGAAGGCAATGGCGAGTGCTGGACCCTGGTCAATAACGGCTTTCAGCATGTCGGCTTCATCAAGCCGGCCTCCACCTATGTCTGGGGCCGCGTGGTTGCCAACCTCTCCGATGCCCAGCCAGGCGACGTCTTCCAGTTCACCCGGTTCGAGGTCACCAGACGCGTGACCCAGCCCGACGGCAGTTGGGAAGAACAGACCATTTCACGCGGCGCGCCCAGGCATACGGCCATCCTGGAAAGTGTCAGCGGCAACATGGCGACCTTCCTGGAAAGCAACGTCACCGACGACCAGACCGGCAAACGCAACGCATTCGGCGTCCGCACCGCCACCACCACGGACGACAGCGGTGTCAGGACAGCGATCACGGTCAGCGGCAGCTTCATCATCTATCGGCCACAGGTCGCGGCAAATCCCTGATCGGGATCTTGCGTGCTCATTATTAGACCTGTCTGTTCAGGCGCGGATCACCATCTCCGCGTCTGCGCCTATTCGGGACAGGATCAGCCGCATATGCTCCGGCGCGACCGCCACGCAGCCTTCGGTCGGACGATAGTCCTCCCGGGCAATGTGAAAGAAGATCGCGCTGCCCTTTCCCTTCACGGCCGGCGACAGATTGCAGTCAAGCACCACAGCCACGTCATAGAGCCGGTCGTCCCGCCACATTTTCTCGTGGCTTGCTGCAAAGGGCAGGGTCACGGGCCGATTGTACAGAGGATGACCCGGGTCATCGCACCAGCCGGCGTCCACGCTCAAAGGTTCCAGCGGCAGCAGCGTTCGCGGCGGCAGACCCTTGTCCGGGCGGTAATAGACATGGAGCAGCGCAAACCGGCCCGCGGGCGTGGCGCCGTCGCCTTCCCGCTTGCGCATCTTGATACCCGACCGGCCGAGCGCACACGGAACCGTGATCTCGCCGAGGCGCAGGATGCCCTTTGTCCGGTCGCGGGCCAGCGCGCGAACCTCTAGCGTATCCTTGGTTTTTTTGGCAATTGCCATGATGTGACTGGCTCCGTGCGTCTCTCACCTGCGAAGACGTTGATAAACCAACCCTAAACGTCGCGTGAAGAAGAATTGACGCAGCGCCGCTTGTAAGGCGAGAATTTCACGCGCACATAGAGGCAACAACGCGCTTGTGTCCTTTGCACAAGAGGACGTGATCTGTTTTGAAGCATTTGGCGAGGACCAACGACGATGACCGCCCGCACAATCCTGATTGTCGACGATGATAACGAACTGCGCGAAGCGCTGGTGGAACAGCTCTCGCTTTACGACGAGTTCGAGACCATCCAGGCGGATTCGGCCACAACCGGCATCGCAATGGCCAAGGAAGAACATGTCGATCTTCTGCTGATGGATGTCGGCCTTCCGGATATCGACGGCCGCGAGGCCGTGAAACTTCTGCGCAAGGGCGGCTTCAAGGCGCCGATTATCATGCTGACCGGCCATGATGGCGACAGCGACACGATCCTGGGCCTCGAGGCGGGCGCCAATGATTATGTCACCAAGCCGTTCAAATTCGCCGTGCTGCTGGCCCGGGTTCGCGCCCATTTGCGCCAGCACGAACAGAGCGAGGACGCCACCTTCGCCATCGGCCGCTATTCGTTCCGTCCTGCCGCCAAGGTGATGCAGGACGATGCCGGTTCCAAGGTGCGCCTGACGGAAAAGGAAACCTCGATCCTCAAATTCCTCTACCGCGCCGGCGAAAAACCGGTCACCCGCGATGTGCTGCTGCACGAGGTCTGGGGCTACAATTCCGGTGTCACCACCCATACGCTGGAAACCCACATCTACCGCCTGCGGCAGAAAATCGAGCGGGACCCGTCCAATGCGGAGCTTCTTGTCACAGAAGCCGGTGGATATAAGCTTGTGCCGTAACCGCTAATCATCGTAAATCTGGGGCATGAGCCTTGCCCAAGACATTGCGATTCTCAAACAAATCCCGATGCTTTCGGACTTCCAGGACGACCAGCTGCGCCTGCTCGCCTTCAGCGCCGAAAGCATGGATTACAGCCGCGGCCAGCGCCTGTTCGATCAGGGCGATCGGGCCGACGGTGGTCTCGTCATAACCGATGGAACCGTCAGCCTGCAAACCAAGAGCGCCGACGGCTACGAGGAGATCGAGCAAGTCGGCCGGGGCACGCTTCTGGGCGAGACCGCTCTTTTGGCGGAAAACAAGCGCCCCTGCCGGGCCGAGGCGGTCGGCGCCGTGCGCATCATCCGCATCCGCCGCGCGCTTTTCAAACGCATGATCCAGGAATATCCGGAGCTGGCCCAGCGGCTTCTGGACCAGCGCGTCAGCCATTTCCGCTACACGGTCGCGGCGCTGAAACCCATCGGCGAAAAAATGGCTGAACTGGAACAGCTCAACGCCGAACGGCGCGTCAAGGACGATAAAAAGCAGTCCTAAGGTTCGGCAGACTTCCGGCCTCCCATCCTTTCATACCAGTGAAATTGCTCTCAGGATTCGTCATTGCCGGACTTGATCCGGCAATCCATGCCGATGCTTTGCCTGATCAAAAGTGCGGTTGCGAGGACAGCAAACGGCGTGAACCATCCCATGGTCAAGCCATGGGATGGCGCCGGGGCAAGCGATTTCACACCCGCTTCAGCCCCAAACGAGGCCGTACCAGCCCGACGCCCATTTGCACCAGTGCCGCGACTGCAACACCAAGCCCGGTGAGACCAACCCAGATGGCCGGACGTATTGCGGTTGCCACATCAAAATTCGCGGCAAAAACACGGTCCGCCGGGATACCGGTGGCGAGCGCATACCAGGCATATTCAATGCCCGCCGTGCCGGCAGCCGCCAAAACGGCACAGCCCGCCAGAACAATCGGATTGGCCAGATCGAACCGTGCCTTGACGGCCAGACGGTAGAGCATCAGCAACAGGAACAGTCCGGACATCAGCGTCGCCTGGGTGACGTCGGATTTCGACTGCAGGAAGAAATGCACCAGCGCCAGAATGCCGATGCCGTAGACAAGGCTGTGCAGGCGCTGCCAGCCCCGGCCCAGCCTGCGGATGGCCGCATCGAAGGATGTCGCCCCCAAAAGCGATAGGCCGAACAGGGCCGTGAAACCGATGGTCAGATAGATCCGTTGCACGATCTCCGAGGCGACCTTCGCCAGGTTCCATTGCTCCTCGGCGGCATAGAGCCCGAGATGCAACAATGCGTAGGCCAGAACGGAAACCCCGATCATACGCCGCACACCGGCAATCCGGTTCCAGGAGAAAATCCTGCGGATTGGTGTGATCGCCAGGGTCAAAAGCAGCAATCGAACGGTCCAGTCGCCGGCGGAATGCAAGGCCGCCTCGTAGGGCTCGGCCAGAACGGGCCCAAAGGCAAGGTCATAGAAGATCTTCGCCGCCGGCAGTAGCAGGCCGGCAAAGACAGCCAGCCGTAACCAGGAAAGCTGGCCGCGCCGGTCGGTCCAGGGGGCGTAGCGGGCAAAACTGAGAATGTGCATGGCTGCCGCTTTATCAAACTGGGTCTGGAACTTCAGCCAACGACTTTTCAAGCTTGTGTGAACCCCCCGACCGCTTTTCATCACGTAACTTGTTTGCGGGAACGGTCAGAGGCTTCCTGTCCACCATACCATCAGGTTAATCGTCTCCAATATACTTCCGCACTATGCCGTCAATAGTCCCGTCCGCTTTAAGCTCTTTGATCACTGCGTCGTATCTCGCCGGCAGGCTCTCGATTCCTGGATAGGTCGACGCTTTCACAAAAACATTGTAATAGGGTTTTGATTTCAGCGGCTTAGCGAGGTAAGACACCTCGTCCAACTGATCATTTTGCTTAAGCTCGTACAACGTGCTCATGGTGTTCAAAGGCACAGCATCGAACCTACCCGCCACAAGCTTGCCAATTTGAAGATGATTCTGGACATCCACGTCAAATCTCAGTCCGGAGTTCAAGAATTCTTCCGTGTACGAAATGTCGCGCGTAATTCCTATCAAAAGGCCTTCGAGGTCTGCGAGAGACTCATACTTGATCCTATCTTTGTCTTCTGCTCTGACAAAGAAATTCCAACTGATGTTGACGTAGGATTCCTTCGGATAGACCAGATACTCTTCCCGTTCCGGGTTTTTCGAGAAGAGCAACAGCATGTCCATGCTGCCATTTCGAGCTTCCCGAAGAATACGCGAATCCGTCTCAATAAAGTCAACCTTGTAGGAAATATTCAAACGCTCAAAGACTTTATCGATAACCTCGATATCTATTCCTTTAGGAACACCGTTCTCCTCGAACTTATGTGGCGCTTGCGGATTGGCGATTACGAGCAGGTCACGCACCTGCGCCTGAGGGCCAGATGAGGGCATCAACCCAGCAAACGCCAATAGGACTGCGATCCCGATTTTGAGGTTTCTGATTGTCTTGCCAAATACGATCATCTCGGAAGGTTACCGGGCTTTCGTGTAGAAACCGTTTTCCAGTTAGAATACCTAAAGCCGGAGTTACTTTGGTAGAGGCGGCATCCGAGGAGAGGCCTGCTGTTATATCCAAACGTGGCAGCAAATGGCGCCGAGCCAAGGGCCTGTCAGACGGGCATCCCTTATTGCGCGTATTTACCCGGAAGGAGGAGGCAGTCTGAGTGGAAAGGTAGAGTTGGAAAATCACCAGCCAAGCGGCGTTTGAGTCTATTTGTTGCCACATGACTATTTAGGCCGTGTGGAAGACTCAAGAAAGCATGCCACATGTTTGGCGTGGCTTGCTTTTGTCAAAACTATGTGAACTGCGGGAATCTGTCAGGCAGCAGCGCCATCTTATCGATTGGCAGCGCCGTGCGACTTTTGGGTCATTTCAAGGAGCAAGGAGAACGGACATGCAACGCGGAAATACCCAATGGTCGCGGAGCCCTTTCGGGGTTGGAGCAGGATCGCCACTGCTGGCGTTGAAAATGCTCGGAAGTGGGTTGCGTTTCCTTGCCTTTTCCGCTTGCTCATGAAAGTTCCCGACCCCAACGATGCCGGTCGTGAATTGTGACTGCAGTCTAGTGTGGTGAATTTGAAATTCGCCTCATTGTTGCAGCGACCATCGAAGCGAATTTCAAATTCGAAAACCACACTAGAAACATATGCTTGCTAGTCACCCTTTTGAATCTGAAGCTCGTTCCGAGTGTGCCGGGAAATAAGACGAACTTCAGATTCGGGTGACTAGACCCAGGGGCGGTCGGTGCCCATCTTGCCTTCGAACGTGTCGATCTGCTCCGCCTTGGCCATGGTCAGGCCGATGTCGTCGAGGCCGTTCATCAGGCAGTGCTTGCGGAAATGGTCGATCTTGAAGGCGATGTCGCCGCTTTCCAGACCCTGGATCTCCTGGTTTTCCAGATCGATGGTCAGGGTGAAATTGGAGCCGCGTTCGGCCGCATGCATCAGGGTCTCCAGCTCGTCCTCGGAAACCTGGATCGGCAGGATGCCGTTCTTGAAGCAGTTGTTGTAGAAAATGTCGGCGAAGCTGGTGGAGATCACGCAGCGGATGCCGAAATCGAGCAGCGCCCAGGGCGCATGTTCACGCGACGAGCCACAGCCGAAATTGTCGCCGGCAATGAGGATCTTGGCGTCGCGATAAGCGGCCTTGTTCAGGATGAAATCCGGATTCTCCGAACCGTCGTCATTGGTCCGCATTTCATGAAACAGCGCGGTGCCGAGGCCGGTGCGCTTGATCGTCTTCAGAAACTGCTTCGGAATGATCATGTCCGTGTCGATGTTGACGATCGGCAACGGCGCCGCGACACCGGTCAGGGTTTCGAATTTTTCCATTTTATTCTCCCGAAAGGATGGCTCAAGCCGCGAGGCTTGTGGTCTGGTCGACACCCAGCATCAGATTGAGGTTCTGAACGGCCGCCCCGGAGGCACCCTTGCCCAGGTTGTCATAGACGGCGAGGATCACGGCCTGGGCGCGCGCATCGTTTGCAAAGACGTGCAGGCGCAGCGTGTTGGTGTCGTTGAGGGCTTGCGGATCGAGACTGTCGGCGCGCTCCAGCGCTTCCAGCGGCGCGACCTCGACAAAGCCGTTGGCGCTTGCCGCGAAGTGGTCGGCGAGGGCCGTATGGATCTGCTCACCCGTCGGCACGGAGGCAAGACCGGCCAGGTTCAGCGGCACGGCGGTGAGCATGCCCTTGTAGTAGTTGCCGACAGACGGCGTGAACAGGGGTGCCGCGTCCAGCAGCGCGTATTCGGTCATTTCAGGCAGATGCTTGTGGTTGAAGCCGAGCGCATAGGGGGCGAACTCGTTGGCCGAGGGGCCGGCCGCCTCGTAATCGGCGATCATGCCCTTGCCGCCGCCGGAATAACCGGAAATGCCGTGATAGGTGAAGTTGAATCCGGCCGGCAGAAGCTCGGCAGTGATCAGCGGACGCAGCGCTGCGATCAGGCCTTGCGGCCAGCAGCCCGGATTGGCGACCCGCATGGCGGCGGCAATGATGTCGCTCTGGTCCGCGTCCATTTCGGCAAAGCCGTAGGCCCAGCCTTCGGCGACGCGGTGCGCGCTGGAAGCGTCGATCACCCGCGTGGTGTCGTTCTCGATCAGGGCCACGCTTTCCTTGGCCGCCGCGTCGGGCAGGCACAGGATGGCGACATCCGCCTTGTTGAGATAGTCGGCCCGGGCCGCCGGATCCTTGCGGCTTTCCTCCGGAATGGAGATCAGTTCCAGGTCGCGGCGCATGGCGAGGCGCTCGCGGATCTGCAGACCCGTCGTACCGGCTTCACCATCGATAAATACGCGCGCGACCATGGCCCGCTCCTCTCCTTCTGATAAGTCGGAAGCGTCATACACCCAAACGGCACCCTTGTCACCGCCGTGTCATGCGCCAAGAGCTCAACGGGCTCTTGAGTGATCCTCATCATTCGCGAAGGGTTTGCGCTCACTTGAGAAGTTTGGTGATGCAGCCGCCGACACCGATCAGATCGCCGATCACTGGGCCGGTCGCGATCGAAAAGGAATCGTAGTCGATGGCATTTCCACTTTCCGAAAAATCGTCCCGTCTAAGGGCATTTCGGACCATGCGCTCCAGAGCGCCGCTCGCCCTTGAATAGGCCACCACCAGATCCCTGCTGCTGGCATCGGTGATCTCGATGCCCTGACGCCGCAGAAAATTCTGCAGATAGCGAAATTCGGGCTCCCGAAGCCGACTGAGGTCCACATCGCCGAAAGAGTCGTGATTTTCTAGCATTTGCGCAATCACGGCATTGGCGTTGGTAATCTCGGCCTCAACCGCTTCCAACGTTTTTTCGGCTTCCGCAAGCTCGCCCTCTTCGGCCAGGGCCAGTGTTTTGGTGAGGCTTTGCATCGTCTGAACGAGCGATTGCGCCGCCTTGAGAGATTCCACGGCGGCATCGGTGTTGCTGCCGATATTGAACACCGGATAAGCGCCCACCGGCATCATCTGCAAGGCAAACAGGGACAGGATCAGCAGCCTAAGGACACCAGCCATTTTTCATCTCCGTGAACTTGGTCGCGGTGACAGGATTTTTCAGCGCCGCTTCCCAATAGGACTTGATGATCCCGCTCTTGGTACCGAGGATGCCGCAGAAATCCTGCCCGAATTCGTCATAGACACCCGCAGGCAGTGCCGATCTCTTGCCCAACTCGAAGACATCGGAATAGAAGCTGAAGATCATTCCGACCGAGACAAGAGCCTGCCGCATGTCGGTCTCGGACGCGTCGCCGGGCGTCGGGGCGAACAGCAGTTTCTGCAGGGCCGGGTCGTTGAAGACAGACGACACGATTTTCCGCGCATCGGTCTGGATCATGTAGGCATTTCCGTTTTCAAGCGTGCGCTGCGCCCGCGCGATCTGTTCCGAGGAATTGCCGAGCTGAATGATCGTGACAATGAATCCGATCGCGACACCCGCGGCGCCGAAGATGGCGCTGCAGGTGAGGATTTCCTTTTCCCGTCTGACAAGAAAATTCGGCATGACGACCTATGGTAGAGGATATCACACCGTCACGACCACGCTCAACGCGCCTTTGCGTGGTACTCGTCATTCGGGCGCATGTCGGATGCCGCCGCAACCCGGTTGGACATGTTGAAGAACGCGGCCACGGAGGCGATGTCCCAGATGTCCCGGTCGGAGAAGCCGGCTTCCCGCAGCGCCTGGCGGTCGCTTTCCAGGATCTCCGCGGGTCTTTCCGTCAGCTTGACGGCAAAGTCGAGCATTGCCCGCTGCCGGTCGGAAAGATCCGCCACCCGGTAGTTCATTACCATCAATTCGCCGAGCACCGGATCTCCGGACAACTCGCGCACGGCGGCGCCATGGGCCGTCAGGCAATAAAAACAGCGGTTGACCGCCGATACCGCAACGGCAATCATCTCCCTCTCGAGTTTGCTGAGCCCGCATTCGGCCAGCATGAGGTCGTTGTACATGTCGGTGAAGGCACGCAGCTTCGTTTCGTCGAAGGCATAGGCCCGGAGCACATTGGGCACCAGACCCAGTTTCTCCTCGCACAAGGCGAAATACGCCTGCGTTTTTTCACTTAATGTTTCATTTGAATCGATTTGCAAGGCCGTGACTTTACTTGACAATTTGCTCCTCCCGTCATGAAACCTTCTATGTCGCTGAAATATGAACTTAAGTCTAAAACCGATGTAGCGACAGAGCCAAACCATACGACCGTCTAGGGGGATGGAAAATGCCGGACAAACACGACGTCGAGAAATTGAAACTCATCGACGCGGTCCAAGCCAACTTGAGCCAGAAAGACCCGGCCCTCGCCGAATTCGCCCGCGCCTTTTATGACCGCGGCGCGGCGGAAGATCTGGTCACCTACACGGCCGACGAACTGATCGGTTTCGTGACGGATGCCTGGCAGGATTTCCAGAACCACGAACTCGGCACCCACAGGGTCAGCATTTCGGACCCGGCCTTCAAATCCCAGAGCAAGAAGATCAAGGGGTTGAGCGTCATTGAAATCGTCAATGACAACATGCCCTTCCTGGTCGACTCGGTCATGGACGAACTCCAGGACAGCAAGCTCGAAGTTCACCTGGTGCTGCACCCGATCTACATCGTCGAACGCAGCGAGGACGGCAAGCTGACCTCGTCCATCGCACGTAAGAAACCGCCGAAGCGCACCGACCGCCAGGAAAGCCTGATCCATATTCACGTGACCCGGATCGATTCCGACGAGGCGCGCGCGGACCTGAAGGTCCGGCTGGACAAGGTGCTGAACGATGTCCGCTCCGTGGTGTCCGATTTCAAGCCCATGCAGGAACGGCTTGCAGAAGCGATCGACACCTACAAGACCACCCAGATCCCGAGCAGCAGCGACGATCTTTGGGAGGCCATTCACTTCCTGGAATGGATGGAAAACGACAACTTCATCTTCCTCGGCATGCGCGAATACACCTTCGAGGGTGGCGTCGAGGAAGGCGAGCTCTCGCCCCACGAAGGCACCGGCCTCGGCCTCTTGAGCGACCCGGATGTGCGCGTGCTTCGGCGCGGCTCCGAATTTGTCCAGATCACGCCGGAAATCCGCGAGTTCCTGAAGAAACCGGAACCGCTGATCATCGCCAAGGCCAATGTGAAGAGCACCGTCCACCGGCGCGTTCACATGGATTATGTCGGCGCCAAGCTCTATGACGACGACGGCAACCTGATCGGTGAACTGCGCATCGTCGGCCTGTTCGCGTCCACCGCCTATACCGAGCCGACCAGCACGATCCCGTTCCTGCGCCGCAAGGTCGCCAGTGTGCTCGCCCGCGCCGGCTACGGCTCGGAAAGCCACTCGGGTCGCGCGCTGCGCAACGTCCTGGAAGCCTTTCCGCGGGATGAACTGTTCCAGATCGAGCGCGAACGCCTGTTCGATTTTTCCATCGCCATCCTGCAGCTGGACGAGCGCCCGCGCATCCGCGTCTTGTCCCGGCCGGACAAGTTCGACCGTTATGTCTCGATCCTCGTCTTCGTGCCGCGCGACCGCTATTCGACCGAAGTGCGCCTGAATGTCGGCACCTATCTTGCCTCCATTTATGAAGGCCGCGTGTCCGCCTGGTATGTGACCTATCCGGAAGGCCCGCTGGCGCGGGTGCATTACATCATCGGCCGCGACAAGGGCGAAACTCCAACACCCGGGCAGGAGGAACTGGAAGCAGCGGTCGCCGACATGGTGCGAACCTGGTCCGACAGCGTTCGCGACGCCCTGCAACACGAGTTTGCCCCCGCCCAGGCCCGCAAGCTGGCCGACCGCTACGCCTTGTCCTTCCATGGCGGCTACAAGGAAGTCTACAACGCCCAGTCGGCGCTCTACGACATCGTCAAGCTGGAAACCCTGTCGGACCGCAACGACACCACCATCTCCTTCCATCGGCCGCAAGGCACCAAGGACAACCGGCTGGCCCTCAAGGTCTATCACCGCGGCTCGCCGATCCCGCTGTCGGCGCGCGTGCCGATGCTGGAAAACATGGGCTTCCGGGTGATCAACGAGCGGACCTACCGCATCACCCCGGCCGACGCGCCGATGTCCTACCTGCATGAAATGACACTGGAAGCGCGAGGCGGCGAGGAGATCGCCTTCACCGACCAGCTGCAGACCCGGCTGGAAAGCATGTTCATGGCGGTCTGGACCGACAGGGCCGAGGATGACGGTTACAACCGTCTGGTGCTGACCGCGGATCTCGCGTGGCGCGACATCGCCGTGGTCCGGGCCCTGTCCAAATACCTGCGCCAGGTCGGCATCCGCTTTTCCGAAGACTACATGTGGTCGACGCTCAACAACTATCCGGCGATCACCGCCAAACTGGTCGAACTGTTCCACTTGCGCTTCAACCCGGCCGTCACCGAGAAGGACCGCGACCTCGGCACCGAGCGGCTCCAGGGCGAACTGACCGCCAATCTGGAGGAAGTCGCCAGCCTTGACGACGACCGCATCCTGCGCCGGTTCCAGAACGCCATCGAATCGATCCTGCGCACCAATTTCTACCAGCTTGACGCCAAGGGACAGCCGAAACCGGTCTTTGCCTTCAAGGTCGACAGCCGCAAGATCGACGACCTGCCGCAGCCGCGCCCGTTCCGCGAGATCTTCGTCTACAGCCCGCGGGTGGAAGGTGTGCATCTGCGCTTCGGCATGGTCGCCCGCGGCGGCCTGCGCTGGTCCGACCGGCCGCAGGATTTCCGCACCGAGGTGCTCGGCCTGGTAAAAGCCCAGCAGGTCAAGAATGCCGTGATCGTTCCGGTCGGCGCCAAGGGCGGCTTCGTGCCCAAGAACCTGCCGCCGATGACCGACCGCGATGCCTGGTTCAAGGAAGGCACCGAGAGCTACAAGATTTTCATCAACGCGTTGCTCGATGTCACCGACAACCTGGACGAGGACAAGATCGTGCCGCCGGAACAGGTCAACCGCTTCGACGGCGACGACCCTTACCTGGTGGTTGCCGCCGACAAGGGCACCGCGACCTTCTCCGACACCGCCAACGGCATTTCCGAAGGCCGCCACTTCTGGCTGGGCGACGCCTTTGCCTCGGGCGGATCGGCCGGCTACGACCACAAGAAGATGGGCATCACCGCCCGCGGCGCCTGGGAAGCGGTCAAGCGGCATTTCCGCGAGATGAACCGCGACATCCAGACCGAGCCCTTCACCGCCGCCGGTGTCGGCGACATGTCCGGCGACGTCTTCGGCAACGGCATGCTGCTGTCGAAGGCCACCAGGCTGGTCGCCGCCTTCGACCACCGCGATATCTTCATCGATCCGGACCCGGATCCGGCCACGACCTGGGAGGAGCGCAAGCGCCTGTTCGACATGGGCCGCTCGTCCTGGAAAGACTACAATGAAAGCCTGATTTCCAAGGGTGGTGGGATCTTCTCGCGCCAGCTGAAGTCGATTACGCTGTCGCCGGAAATCCAGGCGCTCCTGAACCTGCCCAAACCCAGTGCGCCGCCGCAGGAAGTCATGACGGCCATCCTGAGGATGGATGTCGACCTTCTGTGGTTCGGCGGCATCGGCACCTATATCCGCGCCACCACCGAGACCGACGCGGATGCCGGCGACCGCGCCAATGACCCGATCCGCATCACCGCGCCGCAGGTCGGCGCCAAGGTGATCGGCGAAGGCGCCAATCTGGGCCTGACCCAGCTGGCCCGGATCGAGTTCAACAAGAAGGGTGGCCGCTGCAACTCCGACGCGATCGACAATTCCGCCGGGGTCAACTCCTCGGACATGGAGGTCAACATCAAGATCGCCCTCGGCGCCGCAGTCAAATCCGGCAAGCTGACGATCGAGCAGCGCAACGTGCTACTCGCCGAAATGACCGACGAGGTCGCGGAGCTGGTGCTGCGGAACAACTATCTGCAGACCCTGGCGATCTCCATGACCCATCTGCGCGGCATGGAGGATTTCGGCTACCAGGTGCGTATGATGCGCCAGCTGGAGCAGGCCGGGCTGCTCGACCGGGTTGTCGAACAGCTGCCGGACGAGGCGACGCTCGACGAAATGCGCAAGGCGGGGCAGTTGATGACCCGGGCCGAGCTCGGCGTCTTGCTCGCCTATGCAAAGATCACGCTTTACGATGCGCTTCTGGAAAGCACGGTGCCGGACGACGACTACCTCGCCCGCGAACTGTTCCGCTACTTCCCGGACCAGATGGCGGCGATCTATCAGGACGAGATCAACGGCCACCGGCTGCGCCGCGAGATCATCGCCACCATGCTGGCCAATTCCATGGTCAACCGGGGCGGGGCGACCTTCCTGACCCGCCTGATCGACCAGACCGGGGCGACGCCGACCGACATCGCCCAAGGCTTCGTCGCCGTGCGCAACAGCTACGACCTGACCGATCTCAACACCGAGATCGACGCGCTCGACACGACGATCGACGGCGAGTTGCAGCTGGAACTCTATTCGGAAGTCCAGTCCCTTCTGCTGGAACGTGTCGTCTGGTTCAAGCGCAACGTCTCCTTCGAACAGGGGCTCTCGGCGGTGGTCGAACGCTTCGGCTCCGGCATTGCCGCCCTGCGCGGCCGGCTGGAATCGGTCCTGCCGGAAGAACCCGCCGCCCTGCTCAACCAGCGCGCCGCGGACTATGTTGAAAAAGGCGTGCCGGAGGCGCTGGCGAAACGCATTGCCTGGCTTCTGGCCGAGAATGCCATTCCGGACATCGTCATCGTTTCCGAGGAAACCGGCGCGGATCTCGACACCGCCGCGACCGCCTATTACCAGGTCGCCCACAACTTCCAGATCGGCTCCATGCACGAGCGCGCCAATGATCTGGATGTACGCGACTACTACGACGGCCTGGCGCTTGACCGGGCTCGAGCGACCCTGTTTGGCGCCCATCGCGCGCTGGCCGTGGAAGCGGTCCGGGACGGCGGCTTCTCCTGCTGGCTGGAAAAACACGAAACCCAGGTGGTGCGCACAAAACGCGCGGTCACCGAGATCCTTGACGGCGGCCTGAGCGTCTCCAAATTTTCCGTCGCCGCCAGCCTGCTGTCGGAAATCTGCGGCACGGCGTAACGTCGGCGAGATCGGCAATTGCGGCCGGCGGTCTCCGCCGGTCGTGGATTTAAGGTGGAATCAATTCTACTCTCCTCGTCATCCTGAGGAGGCGCAAAGCGCCGTCTCGAAGGATCGGCGGCAAATTCCAACATATTTAGCCGATCCTTCGAGACGGGCTTCGCCCTCCTCAGGATGACGGTGAACAAGTTGATTGGCTTGGCAGTTCGGCGCCTTTGCCGCCGCCCCTCCACAAGGATTTTCGAAATTGACTGTCGCTCCCGAGAATCCTCCCACGAAATCCGACCCGCGCGCGGTGCTGTCCTGGGCCCTGTTCGACTGGGCGGCGCAGCCATTCTTCACGCTGATCACCACCTTCGTTTTTGCGCCCTATTTTGCCTCCACCCTGACGGCGACACCCGCCGAGGGCCAGGCACTGTGGGGCTATGCCACGGCCGCCGCCGGGCTCGGCATCGCGCTCACCGCCCCCGTGCTTGGCTCCATTGCCGACGCGACCGGCCGCCGCAAACGCTGGATCTTCGCCTTTTCGATCCCGTTTGTGATCTGCTGCTGGGCGTTCTGGGAAGCGGTTCCCGGCAGCGCGAACGGCATTCTGATCGCGCTCACCGCCTTTGCCGTCGGCACGTTCTGCATCGAGGTCGCCACCGTCTTCAACAACGCCATGATGCCGTCCCTGGTGCCACCGGAACGAATCGGCCGCCTGTCAAGCTTCGGCTGGGCGATGGGCTATGCCAGCGCGCTGATCACGCTGCTGATCACCCTTGGCTTCCTGGCTGGCAGCGCTGACACGGGCAAGACACTCCTGGGCTTTTCACCGCTGTTCGGCCTCGATCCGGCGACCGGTGAGGGCGACCGTGCGTCCGGGCCGTTTTCGGCGCTCTGGTATCTTGTATTTGCGTTGCCAATGTTCCTGTTTGTTCCGGACACGCCGCATCAGGCAAAACTTGGCCCCGCGATCCGCGCCGGCCTGAAAAGCCTGAAGGCCAGCCTTGTCCATGCACGGTCGAACCGGAACATTTTCGTGTTCCTGCTCGCCAACATGATCTTCAAGGACGGCCTGGTGGCCCTCTTCGCCTTTGGCGGCATCTATGCCGGTGGCCAGCTTGGCTGGGGCGCCATCGAAATCGGCAGTTTCGGCATCATCCTGACCATCACCGGTACGCTGGGTCTCCTGCTTGGCGGCCCCATGGACGACCGCTTCGGCGCCAAGCCGGTCATAGTCTTTTCGCTGGTGGTGCTGATGTTCTGCGGGCTCGGCATGATCTCGGTCGACAAGACCACCGTGTTCTTCGTGATCGAGACGGCGGCGGCCCCGGAGGGCAAGCTCTTTGCCTCGCTGCCGGAGCAGGTGTTCATCGGCCTCGGCGCGATCATCGGAGCGGTCTCCGGCCCCTTGCAGGCCTCCTGCCGCAGCCTTCTGGTGCGTTTGGCACCTCCCGAGCACATGACCCAGTATTTCGGCCTGCTGGCGCTCTCGGGAAAGGTCACGAGTTTCCTCGCACCGCTTACGGTCGGCATCGTCACCGGGCTCACCGCCAGCCAGCCGGCCGGCATGTCGGTGATCCTGGTGTTCTTCGGCGTCGGGCTGGTGTTGCTTTTGAAGGTGCGGGAGCGGGGTGCGGGATGAATTCTGATTATGTTGGTTTCCCCCGAAACAGGAAGGAAGAACAGCTTTCAGCGCTGCCAATTGTGTTGTTGCTGGATTATGCAAACACGGTTTTGAGCAATCCCGAATCGCTCGAAAGACTAAAAACGGGTTGGGATCGCAATATCAGATCTCACTGGACGGATGATCAATTTGCAGAGCTCGCATGGCTGGAAGAAAAACAAGGCGAACAGTATCTCTCCTCCAAGGGATACGGCGGACTGTACAAACGGCACATGGTCGCACTGGCGATGGTAGAGAAAGCCATCTTTGAATACCTGAATAACCCTTCGGCAGAATTCGAAACCTTCCTAAGGGAAAGACTTGTAGGATCCCCATATGTCCTAGAGACCTATTCAACGGATTAATGCAGTCACGGTTGGACGGTCTTAAACAAACAATCGCGCCGGCTTTCACCGGCGCGTCTTTCACTTCCGAAAGGACTTTTTGTCAGGCGACCTGGCGGACATTGGCGAGGAAACCTTCGACCTCCTGTTTCAGCCGGTTGGCTTCGGTCTGCAGCACATTGGCGGAGGCCGAGACCTGGCGGGCGGCGTTGCCGGTGTCGTCGGCCGAGGCCGCCACCTTGACGATGTTCTGGGCAACTTCCTGGGTGCCGTTGGAGGCTTCCTGGATGTTGCGGGCAATCTCGTCCGTTGCCAGGCCCTGCTGTTCCACAGAACTCTGGATGGAAGAGGAGATCTCGTTCATCTTCTCGATGGTTTCAGAGATGCCCTTGATCGCCTCGACCGAGCCCGCGGTTTCCGTCTGGACCGACTGGATCTGCAGCGAGATTTCCTCGGTTGCCTTGGCGGTCTGATTGGCGAGTTCCTTCACCTCCGCGGCAACGACCGCAAAGCCCTTGCCGGCTTCGCCAGCGCGCGCCGCCTCGATGGTGGCATTGAGCGCCAGCAGGTTGGTCTGCTCGGCAATGTCGGTGATCAGCTTGACCACTTCGCTGATCCGGTTGGCCGCGACCGCAAGCCCCTCGATCTTGTTGTTTGTCGACTGGGCCTGATCCACCGCATGGGAGGCGATTTCAGTCGACTGGGTCATCTGGCGGGAGATCTCGCCGACGGAGGCCATCAGTTCCTCGGCGGCCGAGGCGACGGTTTCCACGTTGGAGGAGGCTTCCTCGGAAGCGGCTGCCACCGCGGTGCTCTTGTCGCTGGTGTCGTCGGCGCCGGCCGTCAGTGTGTTGGAGGCGGCGTTCAGGTCTTCCACCTGGGTCATGACGATCTGGGTCAGCTCCGAGATCTGCCGGTCGAAATTCTGCGACAGCTCGCTGATCCGTTCCGCCCGCGCCAGCTGCTGGCGCTGCGCTTCTTCCTGTTCGGCGGTCAGCGCCTCTGCCTGCTGGGCTTTTTCGCGGAAGACCTCAAGTGCCTTGCTGATTTCACCGATTTCGTCGGCCCGGTCCGTATCCTGGATCGGCTCGTCGTAACGGCGGTCGATCAGCGCCTGAATGCTGGAGACGGCGCGTTCCAGCGGACGGCGGACGATCGTGTTGCCGACGACATAGATGGAAAGCGCTACGACAAGAAGCAGAACGACGCCGACGCCAATGATCAGGGTGGTGATCTGGGACGATGCCGCGTTCAAGGTGTCGAGCGGCACATTGACCACAACCGCCAGCTTGGCGTCGGTGCCGGTAACATTCACCGGCATGACGATGCGATAGACATCGGTGCCGAGCGTGTTGGAATACCCCTGGTATTCAAAGCTTTCGCCCTTCTTGACGGCCGCCAGCAGCTTGTCCTGTACGGCAAGATCCACTTCCGAGCGACCTTCCGCCCAGGGCTTGCCGAGAACGGCGCCGTCCGGATGCGCGATCCAGACCCCGTTCTGGGACAGAAGATGCACCGAACCCGTCTCAAGCGGTTTCTGCTTGCCAAGCTCGTCGGACAGGGGCGTCAGCAGGATGTCGCCGCCGGCGACCCCGATCACCTTGCCCTTGTGGCGGATTGGAACGGAGAAGGACACGCCGGTGACCGTCTTGTTGTCGGCTTCCCAGCTGTATGGCTCGGTCATGTAGTCCTTGCCGGACACATAGGCGCCATTGAACCAGAGTTCATCGGTGACGGACATGTCGCCGATGGAAATCTTCTCGATCGGACGATAGGCGAGCGAACCATCCGCCTTGCGGAAGTAATAGGGCTGCCATTCGCCGCCCTCGGCCCATTTTTCATCGCCCTTGAAGTCGCCATCCTTGCCGTCGAGCTGGTTCTCGGTCACCACGCCCCAGGCACCGGAAAGATCCTTGTTGTCCTGGGCCAGGTTTTCAACGACGGCGCTCCAGGCGAGCCGGTCAACCGCTTCGGCGTTTTTCATGCCACCAAGCGCACTGGCGAGAGACTGGGCCGACTTCAGCCCTTTTTCCAGACCGCGCCGGACAAATTCGGCTTGTTCGCTGGCCACCGTCGCGGCCTCCGACTTGGCCAGTTCGCTAGTAATCCCCGAGGCTTTCCAGCCGATAAAGCTGATGCCGACCACAAGGGCGACCGTCAGAGCCGCCGCGCTGGCCCCGATAAGCTTTGTTGTGACCTTCGCCTTTTTAAACACCCGAAATCTCCGCAGTTCTCAAGAAAGCGGCAGAAAAACTGCCCCAACCTCGCTCAGATTAGCTGCGGGACGTTAACAAGGTCTTCAAAAGGTGAAGGATTTCTAAAGACACCCTGTCAATTTTTACAATTACTTCAAGTTGTTAGCCGGCGCACTTGCAGGCAGGGCGTCCCGGTCCATGAGGGACCGCGACGCCTTCACTGCGAAGGTCCAAAGTTAGTGCCGGAAGTGACGCATGCCGGTCAGGACCATCGCAAGGCCGGCCTCGTCAGCGGCGGCAATCACGTCGTCGTCGCGCATGGAACCGCCCGGCTGGATGACCGCGGTGGCGCCAGCCTCGGCCGCCGACAGCAGACCGTCCGCGAACGGGAAGAAGGCATCGGACGCCACCACGCAGCCCTTGGTGAGCGGTTCGGAGAGACCGGCGGCTTCGGTCGCGTCCAGCGCCTTGCGCGCGGCGATGCGGGCTGAATCCACCCGGCTCATCTGGCCGGCGCCGACACCCACCGTGGCACCGTTCCTGGCATAGACGATCGCATTCGACTTGACGTGCTTGGCAACGCGGAAGGCGAATTTCAGATCGGCCAGTTCCTGCTCGCTCGGCGCGCGTTTGGTAACAACCTTGAGATCCAGATCGTCGACAACACCATTGTCACGCGACTGCACCAGCAGGCCGCCGGCCACGGACTTGACGAACAGGCCCTTGGCCCGGGCATCGGCGAGACCGCCGGTGACCAGCAGGCGCAGGTTCTTCTTGGCTGCGATGATCTCGCGGGCGGCATCGTCCGCGTCCGGGGCGATGATCACCTCGGTGAAGATCTTGACGATTTCCTCGGCCGCGGCCGCGTCCAGCGTCTTGTTGAGCGCGACAATGCCGCCAAAGGCCGACACCGGGTCACAGCGCAGCGCCAGTTCATATGCCTCTTTCAGGCTGGCGCCTTCCGCAACACCGCAGGGATTGGCGTGTTTGATGATGGCGACGGCGCTGGTGCGCGCCGGATCGAACTCGCTGACAAGTTCGAAGGCCGCGTCCGTGTCGTTGATGTTGTTGTAGGAGAGCGTCTTGCCCTGGAGCTGGGTCGCGGTGGCAACGCCGGGACGGTTTTCCCCGGTCTTGTAGAAGCCTGCCGTCTGATGCGGGTTTTCGCCATAACGCATGACTTCGGCAAGCGCGCCGCCAACGGCCCGGTGCGCCGGCGTTGCTTCTTCCAGCTGATCCGCCATCCAGTTTGAAACGGCCGCGTCATAGGCCGCCGTGCGGGCAAAGGCCTTCAGCGCCAGCTTCTTGCGCAGGGCGACCGGGGCCTGGCCGCCATTGGCGTCAAGTTCGGCGATCACGGCGTCATAATCGGCCGGATCGGTGACCACGGTGACATAGGCATGGTTCTTGGCGGCAGCGCGGGTCATGGCCGGCCCGCCGATGTCGATGTTTTCAATCCCGGTCGCGTAGTCGGCGCCGGAGGCGACCACGTCCTCGAACGGATAGAGATTGCCGCAGAAGAGATCGATGCCGGTGATGCCGTGCTCGGCCATGGCGCTCTGGTGATCGGCGTCATCGCGGATTGCGAGCAGACCGCCATGCACATTCGGATGCAAGGTCTTCACCCGGCCGTCCATGATTTCCGGAAAGCCGGTGACCTCGGAAATGTCCAGAACCTGAAGCCCCGCGTCCTTCAGTGCCTTGTAGGAGCCGCCGGTCGACACCAGCTCGACGCCCCGGTCGGCGAGTGCCCTGGCAAAGTCGACCAGACCGGTCTTGTCGAAGACCGAAAGAAGCGCGCGCTTGACGGGAACGAGTTCGGGAACGGGTACGGCTTTGGACACAATGGCCATGAATTTGCCTCGCGATTGGGGACGCCTTGGGAGAGTTGGCGTCGCCCTAGCACGCTTTCAGGCAAATCGGAAGCTCACGTCGGGGGCAGGCGGTGTTATTCCTCCAACGGAAGCTCTTCCAGCTCTTCGATCTCGTCGAAATCGCTGGTGCCGCGCCGGCTGAGCTTGGCCGTGGCCGTCTTGCGAAGCTGCCAGCTGACGGACGGGGCTTCGTTGAGCAGGCCATTGACCACGATCTGATCCGTCTTTCGGTGGCCATAGACATCCGACAGGTAGATGCTTTCTTCCAGCATGACCTCGTTGCCCGGCGCCTCGAACTCCCAGGCCTCACCGTCCCGGCAGACGAGAAGCACGGCCGAGCCGCCGCGAATGAGCGAACTGCGCAGGCTCGGATGCAAGTGAAACCGGAGTGCGTATTGGTGCTCCGGATCGATCGGCCCGACCGCCCTGAACGTGTCGACGCCGTCCAGCACCGTACCGTCGGCGGCAAGCCGCAGATCGCGCTCATGCACCACCCGGAATTCGGCGACATACCCGTCATGAGACGCAATCACCCGGCTACCGGCGGCATCGTCCTCGCGTTCGACCGGGACCTTGGAGGGACCGGAGAGGATCGGCGCACCGAGAATGTGACCGAAGGGCCGGTCCGACAGAAACCGGCAGGACGAGGTGTCCTCTATGACGGCCGTGGAATGTGCCGCCGTCGACCGGCTGACCCGGCGCCACAACGGGTTCGATTTCGGCGAAACGCCGCAATTGACGATGAGCCGGTGTGCTCCGGACGAAAATTCCAGGGCCAGGCAGCCGGCATGGGCATTGCCGGAGACATTCAAGGCCGGGGCAGGGCCCGTGTCGATCAGCACCACGGAAGCGCCGCCGGTCAGGCGCTGATAGCCGGAATGGGGCGCATTGCTTGGTGGCGCGCCCCGGGCGTCGTCATAGGCCAGGATCGTCGCGACCAGGTCGCTCGGGGTCGAGCCCATGCCGTTGAAATGCGCCAGCGTGCCATCGCCATGCCGGAAGAACCTCAAGAGCGGCATCATCCGGTCCACCGACTGAACCATGGCGGGCGGTACTTCCAGGCCTTGCGAGACGAAGGCCTGGCGGATCGGTAGAAGGTCGGCAAGGATATCGATCAACGCTCTTGGATTGCGCGAGATATGGCCGCCATCGGGCAGGATCTGGCGGGTCAGCTCCTGATCGAGCCGGCGGATGCTCTGACGGGCAAACCGGCCCTGGCCAGCCATCGAGATACAGGCCGAGGCAATCGCAAGCGCTCCGTGCAGCCGCTCGACCCCGTCTTCGGTCTCGTTGATCGTCTGGCGCAGAAAGCGCACCTGCCGTGCCAGCGACTTGACGAAACTCCGGTAGAATTCGTGATCGCCGTCCTGCAGGATGAAGGGCGAGTGGGCCAGCCAGGACAGGATCCGGCGGGTGACCACCTCGGCTTCCCAGCCGATCTCGTGCCAGCGGCCGGAAAACCGGATCCAGTCCTCCACAAGCGCGCGGGCGTTCTGGCGCGAGATCTGGCTGTCCGAGGCCCTCAGGTCTCGCAGCCAGCCGAAACTGTGCAGTTCCCGCTGCCAGTCCTCATGCACCGCCTTCAGTTCAAACGGCGACCGGCCCTGCGTTTCCACCAGATGCCCAGAGAACAGGAACCGTCCGCCATAGATATCGGCCGCGTTGGTGGCATCGGCCGTGCGCAGGTCCTGCGGCGCGATCAGAAGACGCGCCGGCACGGCCGAAAACGGCTGCATGCGGAACAGCGGACCGCCATGCATCCATTTCAGGGAGCGTTGCCAAACATGCAGGGCCACAAGACGCCAGATCCGGCTTCTTTCACTCAGGCTTGCGATATTCACCAAACCATCCCCAATACCGATGGTTCATGCGCGTCTATGGGAACTCTCCGGCTTCAAAAATACGGAAACGAACCATTAAGGTTAGCATTTCATTTAAAGAATCATTGCAAGTGAAGGGTTTATGCAGCGTTAAAGACGCCGGAATCTGGCAGCGAAAAAGCCGTCCATCCCCTTGAAATCGCCGGTGCTTGCCGCATCGTGACAGGGCAGGCAGCGCAAATACCCCGTATTTGTGACAAGGTGATCGAGTCCGCCCACCTCACCAGCCACAACCGGCACCAGCTCGACACGGCCGGCCTGGCGGTCCAGAAAAGCCGTTGCCTGGGCCTCTCCCTCCGCCACTTCAAGCGAACAGGTGCAATAGACGATCAGACCGCCCGGCTTGACCCAGTCGATTACCCGGTCGAGCAGTTCCAGCTGGATTTCAGTCAGCTTTTCTATGTCATAGGGCTTCTTGATCCAGGGCACGTCCGGATGCCGGCGGATCGTACCGGTGGCGCTGCAGGGCGCGTCGAGCAGCACCGCATCGAACGGCGCCTCAGGTTCGAACTTTCGAAGATCCGAGACAATGGTGGCCACACTGAAGCCGAGCCGGGTCATGTTTTCCTCAAGCCGTTTTAACCGGCTCTTGGAGATGTCGACGGCGGTCACATTGGCACCGGCCGCGGCCAGCTGAGCCGTTTTGCCGCCGGGCGCGGCGCAAAGATCCGCGACGCTCTGGCCGGCAATATCGCCGAGCAGCCGCGCGGGCAGGGCTGCGGCGGCGTCCTGGACCCACCAGCTGCCATCGCCATAGCCTTCGAGCGCGTCGACCGCGCCTTTTTTCAGGAGCCGGACACTGCCGCCGCCGACGACGACACCCTCAAGCTTGCGGGCCCAAGCTTCCGGATCCTCTTTTACCGTGAGATCGAGCGCTGCCTCGGAGCGGTGGGCCTCGGCGATCCGCCTGGCGGTGTCCTCGCCATAGGCTTCGCGCCAGCTCTCCAGCATCCAGTCCGGCGTGTTCAGGAGGATCGGGTCGAGATCTCCGATGAGCTCGTCGCGCTCCCGCCCGAGCCGGCGCAGCACCCCGTTGACCAGTCCCTTGTACGGCCTTGCCCGCCGGTCGAGACCGGCATGATCGACGGCCAACGACACGGCGGCGCGGTCGGGAATGTCGAGATACAGCATCTGGGCGATGGCGACATGCAGGATATCAAGCACGCGGCCGGTCTTTTCCGGGATCGGCCGATCGAGCAACCGCTCGAGAATTTCGGCGATTTCGCCGCGATGGCGCAGGGCGGCGCCGACGATAGCCCGCACAAGCGCTCGATCGTTCCCGGCAAGTGCCCGGAACCCGGAATGACCGGAGCCGGCCTCCAGCTCCCCGTCGAGCGGCCGTTTCTTGTAAACCACGTTGCCGAGAATGTCCGCGGCCACCTTGCGCGCGGCAAAGCCCGGTTTTTCTGACTGTTCCGGTGCCGGTGCGGTGGCGGGTTTCTGCTTGCTGTTCGGCCGTCTGGTCACGGAGCCATTCCAATCCCATCATCGGCCGGTTCGCTCCGGCCGGTCCTAAAACCAAGCGCCGCAGTCCGGTCCTCCGGCTGCGGCGCAATTTCAGTATTCTAAGGCGCACGACGCTTTGAACAAAGCGGTTTTTGTCTTGCCCTGAGCCGTCAGCCCCACGGACCCTTCGGGCGGCTTGGCCGGCTGGAGGGCCCAGCACCGCTCCAGGGGCCCGCGGCCCGGGAGTCGCGCTGAGCGAAGGAGGCCCGGCCTCCCGAGCTCGGCCCACCGCCATTTCCCAGGCCGGCAGCGGCGAGCTTGCGCAATTCGTCGATCCGGTTCTGGGTGTTCGGGTGGGTGGAGAACAGATTGTCCATGCGCTCGCCCGACAGCGGGTTCATGATGAACATGTGCGCCGTCGCCGGGTTGGCTTCCGCATCCGGGTTGTGAATGCGTTCCACGCCGCCGGCGATCTTGGCGAGCGCGGAGGCCAGCCACATCGGTTCGCCGCAGATCTCAGCGCCCATGCGGTCGGCGGCATATTCGCGGGTCCGCGAAATCGCCATCTGCACCACCATGGCCGCCATCGGCGCGACGATCATCATCAAGAGCACGCCGACAAATCCGAGCGGGTTGTTGCGGTTGCCGCCGAAGAAAAACGCGAAATTGGCCAGCATGGAAATCGCACCGGCAATCGTCGCCGTGATCGTCATGATCAAGGTGTCATGGTTTTTCACATGGGCAAGCTCATGGGCCATGACACCGGCGACCTCTTCCGGGCTCAGCATGTCCAAAAGGCCCGTGGTCGCCGCCACGGCGGCGTTTTCCGGATTGCGGCCGGTGGCAAAGGCGTTCGGCTGCGGATTGTCGATGATATAGACCTTGGGCATCGGCAGATCGGCGTTTTGCGCAAGCTGCCGGATCATGCGGTAGAAATCCGGCGCGCTGCGCTCGTCGATCTCGCGCGCATGGTGCATGCGCAGCACCATCTTGTCAGCGTTCCAGTAGCTGAACAGGTTCATGGCCGCGGCAATGGCAAGGGCAATCATCATGCCCGACTGCCCGCCAATCATGAATCCGATCCCCATGAAAAGAGCGGTCATCGCCGCCAGAAGCATTGCTGTGCGAATATAGTTCATCGCCGCGTCTATCCGGTCCTTGTCCTTGACGGTGGGTCGGGCCGATCCGGCCCATGCTCGTCCAAAAGATGGGGAGTGCTGCCAATCTTGGCAAGATTAGCCTATATAGACTGACAGGAACGTAACCCGAAGCAACCGGAAGCCATGACGGAACAGCAAGACAAAAACACCGCCAACTACAGCCAGAGCGATGCGCCCTCGCTCAAGACCGATGTGGCGGAAGCCCCGAAAAAGCGGTTCGAGGACCTGCCGCCGGCCGCCCAGCGCGCGCTCATGGAAGCCGAGGAGCGCCGCAGGCAAATCGACGAACGCCAGAAAGCCATGCCGGAAGAGGTCAACGGCCGCGGCGGGCTGGAACCGACCCGTTATGATGACTGGGAAATCAAGGGCCTGACCGTCGACTTCTGAGGAGCCCGCCTTGCCCTGTCCGCTGGATGCCGAACTTGCTGTCTGGGACGGCAAGGACACCGCGTTTCTCGAAGCGCTCTTCCGGAAAAATCATGACAACAGCGATTTTCTGGAAAGCCTGATCATCGCCTGCAACACTCAAAGGCTGCAGCGTGGTGCCACCTGGTTGCTTAAACAGTATTTCGATCAGAGGGGCACACCCTTGCCGGCGGATTTGTCCCGGGCGCATATCGGGCAATTCGCCGGGATCGAGGACTGGCAGGCGAAACTGCACGTTCTGCAATATCTGGAACATCTAGACCTGGCCGACGACGCCGAAGCACCGTTATCTGACTTTCTGAACGAGACCCTTCAGTCGGATCAGAAATTCGTCCGCGCGTGGAGCTATTGGGGACTCGCCGTTCTGGCTCATCGGTTTCCGGATCGCACAAGAAAGACCGGGCAATTGTTGGCAGAAGCACAGACCCGGGAAACGGCTGCATCCGTCAAGGTCCGCATTCGCAAGGCCTTGGACTTGCTGCCGACCTGACCTCAGGCCTCAGCCAGCTTGCGCACTTCATCCGCAACCGCTCTGGCCAAGTCCGCCTGCGGTTCGGCCTCGAAGTGGATCGCATCGATCGGGCTGGCCGAAATCACTGTGCCGGTGTCGAAAAATGCCACGCCATAGTCTTCCGCCAGATTCCGATAAACACCGGCCAGCCGGCGGGACTGTACTCCGCCATGCGCGTTGGAATAAACGCCCGCATATTCCTTGCCCGTGAAATCGCCCAGGGGCGGCGGCGCCATCAAAAGGACCTTCGGTGCCCGGCCCTCGACGTCGTCCGTGGCTTGCAGGGCAGCATAAAGGATGCGGCCCATGGCCAGGCCAATCGCGTCGGCGCTCATGGAAAACCGGTCCTGCAGATCGTTCGATCCGAGCATGATGATCAGGACATCGATGGGCATATGGGTCTTGCGCACACCGGCCAGATGCTGGAGCCCGTTCTTGTCGCCGCGGACCGGATCCTCGAACACGGTGGTGCGGCCATTGATGCCTTCCTCAACCACATAATACGCCTCACCCAGCTCCTTTTGCAGACACCGGGTCCAGCGGATGTCATGGCCGTAACGCGACTTGTCGGCCGGGTTGAAGCCCCAGGTGAGGGAATCGCCGAAACAGACGACGGTCAAAGGCTGCGGTGTCAATGGGACTGTCTCCTTGCTGGGCGTCTTCCGCGCGTGTTGAAATCTAATCGAACCGAAGCATTTGTCTAATCGTCTGAGGCCGGAGGGGATTCACGGACCCTGTCCGCGGCCCGGTCAATAATCCAACCGGGAAAGTCGGCCCCCTGCCCCCTTGGTTAATAAGAGATTTACCAAGGAGACGATAGGGTGAACGCAAAGTTATGCGTCACGACTGCCGGATCATAAATGATTGCCAGCCCAAAGCCCTATCAACGCGGTGTCTCCCTGCCGAGCTCCAATCCGTTTCAGCGCCTTGCCGAACTCCTGGAAGGGGAGGCCGCCGGACAGGATCCGATCATCATGACGATCGGCGAGCCGCAGCACGCGATCCCGCCCTTCACGGCGGAAGTTCTGATGGAGAACATGGCCGGCTTCCGCCGCTATCCGCCGATCAACGGATCGCCGGAATTCCGGCAGGCGATCGCGGCCTGGCTCGACAGACGCTATTCGCTTGGTGGAGCCATCGATGAAGAGCATGGCGTCTTGCCGCTGAACGGCTCCCGCGAGGGCCTGTCCTTCGGTGCCATCGCCGCACGTGACCAGCTGGACAAGGGCCTTGATCATCCGGCCGTGGTCCTGCCCAACCCGTTTTACCAGACCTACGCCGCCGCCGCACATGTGGCCGACGGCGAAGCGGTGCTGCTCGACGCGGTCGCCGGCAACAACTTTCTGCCGGATCTCGACAGTCTCGACGAGGACCTGCTCGAGCGCACCGTTGCCTTCTATGTGGCCTCTCCGACCAATCCGGAAGGGTATGTCGCCGACATCGCCTATTGGCAACGCCTGATCGGAATGGCCCGCAAGCACCGGTTCATGATCTTCGCCGACGAGTGTTATTCGGAAATCTACCGGGACACACCGCCCCCGGGCATTCTGGAAGCCGCGCTGCCGCTCGGCGGCGGCTTCGCCAATATCGTCGTGCTGAATTCACTGTCCAAACGCTCGAACCTGGCGGGGCTCCGATGCGGTTTTGCCGCCGGCGATCCGGACTTCCTGAAAAAGTGGGCCAAGTTCCGCGGCCTCGCCGCACCGCAAGTGCCCCTGCCGGCCCAGGCCGTCGCCGTGCGCGCCTATCAGGACGAGGCCCATGTCATCGAGAACCGGCGCCTCTACAACGAGAAATTCGCCGCCGCCGAACGGATACTGAGCCCGATCCTCGGCCCGGTAACGCCGGAAGCCGGTTTTTTCCTCTGGCTCGATGTCAGCCGCTGGGGTGACGGGGTCTCGGTCACGAAATCCCTGTGGCGCGACACCGGGCTGAAGGTCCTGCCGGGCAGTTTCCTCGCCTCCGATCAGTCGGACGGCAGCAATCCGGGGCGGAACTACATCCGCATCAGTCTGGCGGCACCGCTGGACCAGGCTGTGGTCGCCCTGACCCGATTGGCCAACTGGATGGGAGAGACGAAATGAGGCGGGCTAGCACAGTTCGCGGCAATGGCCGCAGGGCCTCGGTCGATCTTCTGGACACCGAAAGCCCGTTCAAACGGTTTCTCCGCCGCAATCTCGTCGGCGCAGCCGGACTCGGCATCATCGCAATCGCCGCGATGCTGGCGGCCGCCCTCGCGACCTGGTCGGTCAGCGATCCGAGCCTCAATCATGCCACCGGCGGCCAGGTGCGCAATGCGCTCGGAACGCCCGGCGCCGTGCTTGCCGATATCCTGATGCAGACCATCGGTCTGGCAACCGCCGTCTTTCTGGTTCCGCTGGTTCTGTGGGGCTGGCGCCTTTTGACCGGCCACGCGCTTGGTATCGGCCGCCGCCGACTGATCTATTGGCTGATCGGCTCCAGCCTGGCGGCGGGTGCCCTGGCTTCGCTGCCCGTGCCGGAAAGCTGGCCACTGCCGACAGGTCTTGGAGGGTTCTTCGGCGACACGGTCCACCGCATTCCTGCCCTGATCACCGACAACATGACCAGCGGCGCGGCAACCATCGTCGGCGGCCTCGGCCTCGGCGTGCCCGCAGTCCTCTGTCTGCTCGCCGCCGCCGGCTGGCTGGGCTCGGTCGGCGCGCCTGCTCCGCACGTCGAACCGGCAGCAACGCCGAAAGGCCATGGCAAATCGATCGAGGACGACCTTGGTCTCGATGACGACGAGGGCGAGTCCCGCCTGTCCCTGGTGGCAAGTGCCTTTGTCGGCCAGATGGAACATTGGGGCCTGCTTGCCGCGGCCCAGCTGCGCCGCGTCACCGGCCTGCGCCGCAGCCATCACCAGGACGACGTGGACTGGGACGAGGAAGAGCACGATACGGATTACGAGCCGGAAGACAGCCATCAGGGCAGCCGCCTGAAGGCCTTCCGCAGGGCCCTGACCGGCCGGTTGATGCCGGAAGACGACGACGGCCTTGAGGAATTCTACGAGCGCGGCCGTCACGGCGACGATGACGAGGAAGACCCCTATGCCGAGCCGCCCTTCGACGAGGACGGCGAAAGCTTCGCGCCGGACGATCTTCTGATCGACAAGGGTCCCGTGGCTGGCCGGCCCACCGTGCCCGTCGGCATCGCGGCACCGGAACCCGCGCCTCAAGCCGCACCCACGCCGCAGGCCGGCCGCGTGATGCCGCAGGCACCGCGGCCGAAACAGAGCAAACGCGCCATCGAGGAGGCCCAGCCGTCCTTCCTGGGCGCGCCGGAGGAATACGAACTGCCGCCACTCCGGCTGTTGGCCGAGCCTAAGGCCACCGGCAAGGTGCCGGGCCTTTCCGCGGATGCCCTGGAGCAGAATGCCCGCATTCTGGAAGGGGTGCTGGAGGATTTCGGCGTGCGCGGCGAGATCATCGAGGTCCGCCCGGGTCCGGTCGTCACCCTTTACGAGCTGGAGCCGGCGCCGGGCATCAAGTCTTCCCGAGTCATCGGCCTTGCCGACGACATCGCCCGCTCCATGAGCGCGATTTCCGCTCGTGTCGCCGTGGTCCCGGGCAAGAACGCCATCGGCATCGAATTGCCGAACGCACGGCGCGAGACCGTTTACCTGCGTGAACTGCTGGCCGCCCAGGATTTTGAAAAATCCAAGTGCAAGCTGGCGCTGGGGCTTGGAAAGACCATCAACGGCGAAAGTGTCGTCGAGGATCTGGCGCGCATGCCGCACCTGCTCGTCGCAGGAACGACCGGCTCCGGCAAGTCTGTTGCGATCAACACCATGATCCTGTCGCTGCTCTACCGGCTGAACCCGGATCAGTGCAAGATGATCATGATCGACCCGAAGATGCTGGAACTGTCGATCTATGACGGCATTCCGCATCTTTTGACACCGGTGGTGACCGATCCGAAAAAAGCCGTTGTTGCGCTGAAGTGGGCCGTCCGGGAGATGGAGGACCGCTACAAGAAGATGTCCAAGATGGGCGTCCGCAACATCGACGGCTATAACACCCGCATCAAACAGGCGCTGGAAAAGGGCGAGAACTTCACGCGCACCGTCCAGACCGGTTTCGACCGCGACACCGGCCAGCCGATCTACGAGGAAGAAAGCCTGCCACTGGAGGCGATGCCCTATATCGTCGTCATCGTCGACGAAATGGCCGACCTGATGATGGTGGCCGGCAAGGACATCGAGGGCGCGATCCAGCGCCTGGCCCAGATGGCCCGTGCCGCCGGCATCCACCTGATCATGGCCACCCAGCGCCCGTCCGTGGACGTCATCACCGGTACGATCAAGGCGAACTTCCCGACCCGGATCTCCTTCCAGGTGACCTCGAAGATCGACAGCCGCACGATCCTCGGCGAAATGGGCGCCGAACAGTTGCTCGGCATGGGCGACATGCTCTACATGGCCGGTGGCGGCCGCATCCAGCGCGTCCACGGACCTTTCGTCTCCGACGACGAGGTCGAGGAAATCGTCAAGCATCTGAAGGTCCAGGGCACACCGCAATATCTGGAAGCGGTCACCGAGGAAGAGGATGAGAGCGACAGCCCCTATGACGGCGGCGGCGGACTGGCCGGCGGCGACGAAGGCAACGACCTCTACGACAAGGCGGTCGCCATCGTCCTGCGCGACAAGAAGGCCTCGACCTCCTATGTCCAGCGGCGCCTCTCCATCGGCTACAACCGGGCGGCCTCCTTGATCGAGCGCATGGAGCAGGAAGGCCTGATCAGTGCCGCCAACCATGCCGGCAAGCGGGAAATTCTGGTTCAGAATGGCGTAGAAGAAGAATTTTGATACGCCATTTCCCACGATTTTGTGGAATTATGAACAAGGATGCCAAAGCTTTGCCACACCTGATGCCTAGGTAAGGCGAACGCCCGACGCAACGAACAGATTTAGGACATTGCAACATGCTGAAACGCCTCGCACACCGTCTGAGCAAGCCGTTTGCGGCGGCCGGTCTGGCCGCGGTCCTCACCCTGTCGGCGCTGCTTCCGGCAGCCGCCCTGACTGATCAGGAAAAGAAGACCCTTCAGGATCTGAACGCCTATTTCAACTCGGTGAAAACCATGCATGGCGACTTCATCCAGTTCGGTCCGGACGGCAGCCAGTCGGACGGCAAGTTCTACATGGCCCGCCCGGGCAAGGTGCGCTTCTATTACAACAAACCGTCGGTGCTCGACATCGTCGCCGACGGCAAGTCGGTTTCCGTGCGCGACCGCAAGCTCAACACCCAGGATATCTGGCCGCTGGGCCAGACGCCGCTGCGGTTCCTTCTGTCCGACAACATCGACCTGCAGAAGGACACAAACGTCACCAACGTGCTGGTCGAAGAGGATCTGGTCACGGTCACGATCTTCGACAAGACCAAGTTCAACTCCGGCACGCTGACGCTGATCTTCGATGCCAAGGACTATGCCCTGAAACAATGGACGGTCACCGACCAGCAGGGCTACGACACTTCCGTCGCGGTCTATAACGTCGTCTCCAACGGCCCGACCAATCCGGACCTCTTCAAGATCGACTATCTGGCCAATGCGCAGCAGGACAGACGTTGACCGGCGTCAACAGCAGCCGCTCAGTTGTCGCTCAGCTGCTGGAAAACTATTGCGCCGCCAGGGGCCTGCGCCTGACCCTTGGCGACCCGCATGGCCATGCCGGTCATGTCGAGAACCGCGCGGGCAAGCGCTGGTTCTTCAAGGGCACGCGTTTTGACCTGAATCCTTATGGCGCGGCCGAGGTCGCCAACGACAAGGCCTATACCTGCCGCTTCCTGAGCGAGGCAGGCATCGCCGTGCCCAAAAGCCACTTCGTGCCGGCCAAGGACATCCGCACCGGCAAACGCCCGCCCGAGGACGTGCTCGATTTTGCCGAGGACACCGGCTTCCCGCTTTATGTGAAACCGAATGAGGGCCAGGAAGGCATTGGCGTCATGCGCGTCGACACCTATCACACGCTGCAGAACGCCCTCCATATCCTCGCCAAGAGCCACGAGGCCATGCTGGTCCAGGAAGAGATACGCGGCACGGATCTGCGGATCCTTGTGCTCGACGGCGAAGTCTTGTGCGCGTTCGAACGCCACGCACCCGAAGTCACCGGCGACGGCACCAGCAGCCTTGCCGAACTGGTCGATGCCCACCCGAGCATCGATCCCGGCGACGGCCGCATCGATTTTGAACTCTCCCAACAGGCGTTGATGCTGGAAAGCGTACCGGAAGCCGGCCGCACCGTCAGCCTTCTGCCGGTCTCGAACCTCTCCTCCGGCGGCACCGCAAAGATCATCACCGCCGCGCTCGCGCCCGAACTCCACGCCATGGCCCGCCAGGCGGTGAAGACTCTGGGCCTGCGCTATGCCGGCGTCGACCTGATCGTGCCCTTTGTGCAGCGCCCGGACACCAAAGCCGTGGTGCTGGAAGTCAACGCCGCCCCGGGCCTGGCCAATCTCTACCGCCGCGGCTGGGAAGAAACCGCCGCCGTGAAACAGGTCTACGAAAAGGTCTTTGAGGCCACGTTCGGGGAGTGACCGTTAGGATCCGTCCTGGTCGTCGCGGCTCTTTTCGATCAGAGCTTGAGGCCCTCTAATTCCGTAATCAAACAGAAAATCAGGGAGACAGCGATGCGCGCGATCACCTATGACCGATTTGGCCCGGCAGAAGAGGTGCTGACACTCGAGGAGCTGCCGACCCAGAGTGCGGCACCGGGCGAGGTTCTGGTGCGGCTCGCCACTTCCGGCGTCAATCCGTCGGACATTCGCGCGCGCGCCGGCGGCCGGCCGGGTGTGACCGAACCGCCTTTTCCGAAAATCATCCCCCACAGCGACGGCGCGGGTGTCATCGAGGCGGTCGGCGAGGGCGTTTCCAAAGCCCGGATCGGCGAACGGGTCTGGATCTGGAACGGCCAGTGGCAGCGCGCCTTCGGTACGGCCGCGGACTATATCGCCCTGCCCGAAGGCCAGGCGGTGAAGTTGCCGGAGGAGACGTCGTTCGAGGAAGGCGCCGTGCTCGGCATTCCGGGCCTGACGGCGGTGCATGCGGTTCTGGGCGGCGGGCCCGTCGCGGGCAAGACGGTGCTGGTCAGCGGCGGCGCCGGCACGGTCGGTCATCTGGCGATCCAGGTGGCGGCGGCCTCCGGCGCCAAGGTGCTGGCAACAGCGCGCGGCGCGGCCGGCCTGCAGGCCGCTCGGGATGCCGGCGCCGCCCATGTCTTCGACTATGCCGCCGACGATCTGGCGGCGGACATCCTGGAGGCCACCGGCGGCAAGCTGGTCGACCGCATTGTCGAGGTTGAGTTCGGCAGGAACGCTGAAACAGACACAAAGGTCATCGCCGAGCGTGGCACCATCGCAGCCTATGGGTCGGCCAAGGACATGAGCCCGGTGCTGCCCTTCTATCCGATGATGTTCAAGGCCGCCACGCTCGACCTGGTGCTGGTCTATCTGCTCTCTGAGACCGAGCGCCGAAAGGCTGTCGGCAACCTGACGGATCTTCTGGAGCGCAAGGCCCTCAACTTCCGCGTCTCGCAGGTGCTGGACCTCGCCGACTGCGCCAGGGCTCATGGCATCATCACCGCGGGGGAGCGGGCCGGGTCGGTTTTGTTGAAGATCTGAAGCGCCACCGCAAGGGAACCTCACCGTTTTGCCGACTGGAAGTCGCCGGTCAAACGAGGCAAGGTCGGCGGAACACATCTCAACGGGGTCGATCCAATGACAGAAATCGTGATTGCAAGTGCCGCGCGCACGGCCGTCGGAAGTTTCGGTGGCGCGCTCAAGGACAGCCCGCCCTGTGATCTGGCGACCACGGTCGCCAAGGCGGCGATCGAGCGGGCCGGGATCGAGGCAGGCGTGATCGACCAGGCCTTTTTCGGCAATGTCATCCACACCGAGCCGCGCGACATGTATCTCTCCCGCGTCGCCTCCCGCCAGGCCGGTGTACCGGATCACGCGCCGGCGCTGACCATGAACCGGCTCTGCGGCAGCGGCTTGCAAGCCATCGTCTCGGCGGTTCAGGCAATCACCCTTGGCGACGGAGAGATCGCTCTTGCCGGCGGCGCGGAAAACATGAGTCGGGCGGGCTATTCGCTGCCCGGTGCCCGCTTCGGCCAGAAGATGGGCGACGCGCCGATTGTCGACATGATGACCGGCGCGTTGCACGATCCGTTCGGCATCGGCCATATGGGCGTGACGGCGGAGAATGTCGCCGAGGAACACGGCATTTCACGCGAGCGCCAGGACGCCTTCGCGCTGGAAAGCCATCGCCGGGCCAGCGCGGCCACCAAGGCGGGCTTCTTCAAGGACCAGATCGTGCCGCTGACCCTGGGACGCCCGGGCCGGGAAACCGTCTTCGACACGGACGAACATGTCCGTCATGAAGCGAAGATCGAGGACATGGAAAAGCTCCGGGCCGTCTTCAAGAAGGACGGCCGGGTCACGGCCGGCAACGCCTCCGGCCTCAATGACGGCGCGGCGGCGCTGGTGCTGATGAGCGCTGACAAGGCGAAAGCGCATGGCGTCACCCCGCTCGCCCGCATCCGGTCTTATGGCATTGCCGGCGTCGATCCGGCCGTTATGGGCATCGGCCCGGTCCCGGCGATGCAGATCGCCATGAAGCGCGCCGGGATTGCCGCAGGCGATCTCGATGTGGTCGAATCCAACGAGGCCTTTGCGGCCCAGGCCTGCGCCGTCAACGACCTGCTTGGCCTCCCGGAGGAAAAGGTCAATCCGAATGGCGGTGCGGTTGCCCTCGGCCACCCGATCGGCGCCACCGGCGCGATTATCATGACCAAGCTGGTTTATGAGCTTCAGCGCGGCGGCGGCAGCCTGGGCGCTGCCACCATGTGCATCGGCGGCGGCCAGGGCATCGCGGTGATCGTGGAAACGGTTGGCTGAAATACAGCGGCACCGTGATCCCCATGCCGACGGAACGGGGTCACGGCGCTGATGTCGCACTCTTGAATGCACAATCCCTGCAAACACTCCGCAAGGCTCCTGCAAACCTGGACGCCAGGATGAATCGAACTTTTAAACCACGTCCGGCATTCTCCAGTGCGCCATCTCTTGAGCCCGCCCATGAGGCTTTTCCTTCGGCCTCTTTGTATCTATCTGTGTCTTTGCGCGAGTGCATTTGCCCATGCGCCCTACTATTCCGATGAGATACGCCTTTCCGGGCCGGGCGGTGAAACGCTGAGCCTCAAGATCCTCAATGGGGACGGGATAATCGTCGCCGATCCGCAACAGGCCATCATAGTTGACGACACGGGCAGGTTCCTCGCCGGCTCCCCGATCGCCGAAGCGCTTTCCGCGTTTTGTGCGGCATCTGCCAGAGTTGAGGATTGCGTTGTCTACGACGCGCATTTTGGGATGCTCTATCAACCGCTCCCGTCTCGCTTCGAGCCGCGTTCTGTCATCGAGAAAGACGGCAAGCCGACCGTCTATCCCGACTATGGAACCGCGGTCTTCGGTTTCTCGGTCCGCAAAGCATCTCCTTGGGAAATCGCCGGATACGAGCTCCTGAACCTGCGCACGGCCCCTGTGATCACGGCCCTCGCCGTTGCCTGGTGGACCTTGCTGTTCCGGGTCGGGCTTCCGATCCTGACCGATGTTCGCGATCTGATTTTGGGTCGAACACCCACCCTGGAATTCGTTTCCGCTCTCAGCATCAGGACTTTCCTGGTTGCCCTGATCCTCTTCTTGACCTTCCTGGGATGGATGGTCTCGTTTTATTCTGTTTGGTACCTGGCCTTTTGCGCCGGATCGGGCTGCCTCCTGGCGAACCTGTTGCTCTTCTGGAGACGGAACCCGCAGGACGGGCACTCGGGAACAGCTTCCTGAATTCGGTCGTAGGCAAAGCAGACTCCCTTTGTGCCCTCGAAACCAATCTCGGCGCTGCCATCATGCGCCTCGGCGGTGGCCAGGACATCAAGGTGATTGCGAAGACCGTGAGAATGGTAGGAGTTTTCGTCACCGACACTCAGATGGTTATTGAAGCCTAACGCGGCACCTCTCAAATTGCCGTGCATAATTTAAATAAACACCTATAAATACATATTTGTTTTCTATTGCCACAAAAGCAAAATCCGCGATAATTAGAGTATCATGACAAGGCTTTCAACGACCTTATCAGGAATACTACGTATTAAACGCGTTGTATGTCTAATAGCCGGCTGTCTGACAACAACCGGAACAGCCTCGGCCTATTGTCCCGGACCCGTCGCCATTGTCGAAGATCTTGCCCTGAATGCGGTTGTCCTGCCTCTGGTGAAGGACCTTTATCGGCAGCTTGGCTGCGAGCTGACAACAGCGCCCTATCCGGGCCGGCGGGGTGTCGTCGCCTTCAACGCCCATGACGTCAGCGGGGAACTGTTTCGCCTTCGTATGATAGAGGGGTCGTATGAGGTCGAATTCGTTCGATCCGGGCAGCCGGTTCTGGAAGCCCAGGAAGCGATCTGGATTCACGGTTCCAGAACACTGAATGCAAACAGCAAGATCGGGTATGTCATCGGGCGCTGGTGGCAGGAAAACCATGCCCATGCCAATGTCGCGCAACACCGCTACGTCAAATATTCCAATTCGGGGGATCTTTGGCTCGACTATGAACGCCATCTCGTGGATGGGTTTCTGGCCAACAACATCCTGGTCGAGACCGTTTTGGAAGAGGGGAAAATCTCGGACAAACCGGTGCTGGCCCATCTGATCCGGACGTCACAGATGTACCACTACCTCGGCATCGAATTCACGCCCTTCATGTCCGATTTTTCGGACCTTCTCAAAGATCAAGCGCTTACACAGTAATTGACAAGACGATTGAGGCAGTCGAGCGCCAGCACTGGCCGGCACCCGAGATGATCGCATATGTCTTCGCTGCTCAATAATCGCCGAGCTTGATCTCCCGCGAATATTCCGCGCCTTCGACGTCCTTGGTCACCGCTTGGCCGCAGATGGTGGCGCCTCTTGTGGCGTCATAGGTGAGGGAAGGCGAGCCGGCGAGCTGCCAGCCCTTGTTGAGGGCCTGGGTGACCCGATGGCAGAACTCGCTGTCGTCGACGCCGGTGATGAAGCGGTAGAGTTTCATGATGGTCTCGCTAATGAATCAGGTTCGGGCCGCGATGGCGTCGGCGATGGCGATCACCCGCTTGCCCATCTCCGCATGTAGCCGCTCCACCATCTTGCCGTCCACCTGGATCGCACCCTTTTGCGCATTTTCCGGCTTGTCGAATTCTGCATTGATGAGCCGCGCCCAGGCTATCTCGTCCTCGGACGGGCTGAAGGCGGCATGGCACGGGCCGATCTGCTTCGGATGGATCAGCGTCTTGCCGTCCATGCCCATGTCGACGCCCTGCGCACATTCCGCGGCGAATCCGTCTTCGTCCTGAAAGGCATTGTAGACGCCGTCGAGAATATCAATGCCACCCAGACGCGCCGCGGCGACACAGGTCATCAGCCAGGGCATCATTGCCGCCCGGCCGGGCGTCAGCCGGGCGCGGGTTTCCTTGGAAAGATCGTTGGTGCCCATGACAAAACAGGAAAGACGCACGGCCGGGTCCTTGCCGCAAGCGCCGATGGCGCCGGCATTGAGCATGGCTTCCGGCGTTTCCATCATCGCCCAGAGCCTGACCTTGTCGGAAGCACCCAGAACGGAGAGCTTGTGCGCAATCAGCTGCAGATCGGCGGGCGTGTTGACCTTGGGCACCAGGATCGCGTCCGGGTCGGCCTTGACCGCGGCCGCCAGATCCTCCTCGCCCCAGGGCGTGTCCGAGCCGTTGACACGGATGACGACCTCTCGTTCGCCGTAACCGCCGGCCGAGACCGCGGCAACGATCTGCTCGCGGGCCAGCTGCTTGGCGTCGGGGGCGACCGCGTCTTCCAGGTCGAGCAACAGGCAGTCGACATCCAGGGTTTTGGCCTTCTCCAGAGCGCGCTGGTTGGAACCGGGCATATAGAGGGCGGAACGGCGGGGTCTGAGCGGTGACGTCATGAAACGATCCCTGAAGCTGACGGAACGGATTTCCGGTTAACCTAGTGGATCGCGCGGGCCGGGGGAATCCGCCGAAGGGGGAACGGCGGCGGAATTTCCGGCCCCGGGTGACAAGCCTTGCGTCAGGAGATGTGAAACGACCAGCGCAGCGCTGACGGGGAAGTCCGGGTTTCTTCGATTTTCTTTTTCAAAAACAAGCGGATACCGGCATTCATGCCGTTGGCCGCGGACTTTTCGCGGACCAGGGACAAATACATGCCAAGTCCGGCGAGGACATAGACACAGGCAAACGTGATCATGACCACATCCTGTCCCGATATCTCGACCCATTCCGGCATGCCTGGCTCCATTGGCTTAAAGCGACACCGAAAATTTGGCACAAGATCGACGAAAATTGAGACCGTCTGCGTCACACTTTGTTGGTTTGCGCCGCCGCGGCCTTTTTCGCCGGCGATCGGAAGATCATGTCCTTGGCCGCGATCACCGCGCCAAGCGTGATCGCCAGACAGGCGAGACCCACGGAAAGGGTCAGGGCGCCGAAGCCGAAGGCGATCAGCAGCAGGGTCGACAGCAAAGGCGCGGAATAGGCGGCCGCGCCCAGGACCTGGATATCGCCGCGCTTGACGCCGATGTCCCAGGTGAAAAAGGCGAGCCCGACCGGGAAGGCGGCCAGGGCCAGCACGGAGGCCCATTCCAGGGGTGCTGCCGGCCACACGGTCTCCTCCAGCAGCAGGTGGCAGAGCCCCGACAGCAGCGCCGTCATCAGGCAGAACCCGGCGACGGCCTCGGTCGGCACCGCGCCGAGGCGCCGCGACAACACCGAATAACTGGACCAGAACAGGCAGGAGGCCACCGCCGCGCCATAGCCGAGCATCGAGCCGCCGGCGAAGTCGACGCCTTCACCGCCGGTAATCAGCAGCACCGCTCCGGCGAGCCCCAGCACCGTGCCGAGAATGTGATGCAGGCGAAGCTTTTCACCGGGCAGCAGCGCGGAAAACAGTACGATCAGCAGCGGCCAGGTGTAGTTGATCAGGTTGGCCTCGACGGGCGGCGCGTTGCGGATGGCGGTGAAATAGAAAAAGTGAAAGCCGAACAGGCCGAATGTGCCGAAAGCCCAGACACCGAGCGGCTGGCGCAACAACCGGGTGCGGCCGGTCGCCAGCAGCCAGATCAGCGCGACGGAACCGGAAAAGCCGAAGCAGAGCGTGTTCAAAAGAAAGGGCGGCACATGGCCCGACCCCGCACCGAAGAGGCCAAGTGTGGCCCACATCAGCACCGCGCTCAGTCCGATCCCCGTTGCCTTCAGTCTGCCTGTTTCCGCCATGCCACCCTGCCGTGTGATTTGAACCAACGCTCATGGCACGAATTGACCTTTTGGGAAAGGGCGGGAAAGGCTTGTGCCGTTCATCTCGCAGCGCGCCATAATTGATCGTGGTCCTTGAAACCGGATCCGGTTTCGGGACATTGTGAGCGCAACGTCAGTCGATTTGCTTTCCGGAGACTTCATGACAACACTGCAAATCAGAGCTCTCGAGCTGGATGATGCCCATAAGCTCTCGCCGCTCATTGCCGAAAATGCCCAGGCCCTCAAGCGCGGCGCGCCGCGCCGGCCCGACGACTATTATGCCGAACGCATCCTTGCCGACAAAACCGCCGAAGTGCTCGGCGCGCTGAAGGACGGTGAACTGGTCGGCTTCGCGGTCTATTTTGACCTGCCGGAGCTGATCACCGGTCTGCGCATCGGCCAGTTGGACGACATCTACGTACATCCGGACCACCGCAACCAGGGCATCGGCCGCAAGATGATCGACACGCTGGTGGCAGAGGGCAAGACCCGCGGCTGGCTGCATCTGCGCTGGATCGTGCCGGGCAAGAACACACCCTCCGTCGCTCTTTATGAAAAGATCGCCGAGCCGGACCACCGCAAGAGCTACATCATTCCGATCGACCGCATCGCCGGCGACTGAAACAAAGGTGTTTCAAGGCGCTGGCCAGGTTTGAAACATGCGTCGCCCCGGGGACCGAACAAGCTCCGGGTCGACGTCGTTAAAGCATGTCGCGTTTGTTCAAGCTCAGCTTCCCGCGGCGAAAAGCGGCGGGATGCGGCCGACCGGCAAGAGGCCGACTTGAACCAGTCCGCGGTTGAGCGTGACCGGGATCTTGATGGTGCGCATACCATCGACCTCCGTTGCCGCCGGCTCCAGGCTTTTGACCATGCCTTCGATCAACGGATAGGTCTGGTCCTGCGGCGAAAACAGCGGTTTCAGTGTCTCAAGCAATACCTGTGCATTGCCGAGCGCCACTTCGAGCGTTCCGGACAGCGTACCGTCTCCGGCCAGCACCAGGTCGCCGCTTGCAACCGCGCGGCTCGGCCCGATGGCCGCCTCGGCCAACATCAAACGGAGCGGCAATTCGCCGTCATTCGCCAGAACCAGCGTCACAAGATCTGCTCCGGCAAGCAGCGCCATACCATTTGCAACGCGCACATGGCCGCGCAGCCGCACCGTCTCCATAAGGTTTGGCAATGACTTCAGCGCCAGATTGTCTATGGTGACAAAACCTTCCAGCATGCCGTCGATATCGGGGACCTCGCGCAGGTGAACTTCCGCCTTGTCGGCGGCAAACTGCCCGGCCGACGCAAGGGAGGCCAGCGAGGCTTCCGGGCTCTCGACCACGGCATCGAGCGCGCTCAAGGCGTTTTCCGACAATCTGACGCTGGCCCGGGCCGTGTCCCAGGTAACATCGCCGGTAACGCCGGAGACCGGCACGGCCATTGCCGCCGGCGACCGGGCCTCAAAAATCACGTGCCAGGGATTGTAAATCAGCGCGACGGCGTTCAACCCGCCAAGGGATCCGGTCGCCCCCCAGCGATCGATCGATTTCATGTCCCGGCAGGCAATTTCATAGCGGAAGGGGTAGCCGGCGATGCCGAGATCGGAGCAGGTGAGGTCCAGACCCTGTTCCGCCAGCCGCCGCATTTGCAGATCCAGCTGCCCGGCCAGCACCGAGCGGCCATAAAACCAGGCGGCCGACCAGCCGGCCACAACGATGACGATCGCGGCGATCAGCAGAATATAGCCCCGCCGGGACGGTTTCGGAGGTTTGGTCTTCGTATCGGACACGTGGGCGTGCTCTCTCTGTTTGGACCGGCAAGCGGCATTGAACTGACCGGTGCGGCTTGGTATCTCCGCATCAGCACGAACAAAAGACAGGACGATATGAGCGATTTTTGGGTCTTTGGCTACGGCTCTTTGATGTGGAACCCGGGATTTGACTATCTGCGTGCGGAACGGGCACTGCTCCGGGGTGCGCACCGGTCGCTCTGTGTCTATTCCTGGGTCCATCGCGGCACCGAGGAACGGCCGGGACTGGTCTTTGGTCTCGACAATGGCGGCGCCTGCCGGGGCATGGCCTATCAGGTCGATGCCGGCATCTGGCCCGATGTCCTGGCTTATCTGCGCGCCCGGGAACAGACCACGATGGTCTACAAGGAACATCACCACCACATCGAGCTCGACAGCGGCGAAAAGGTCGAGGCCCTGGTCTATATGGTCGATCACGGCCACCGGCAATATGCCGGCGCGCTGCCGCTGGAAGAGCAGCTCGAGATCGTCAGGGGCGCCGTCGGCAAATCGGGCGAGAACCCCGAATATGTGATCAACACCGCGGCCCATCTCGACGAAATGGGTATCAAGGACAGCGGCCTCGCCTGGCTTTCCGCCCGGCTGCGGGACCTTCCGGAGGACTGAGCGCGATTCCTTTGAACGGCATAGGCATATCCGCTTGTTCCCGTTTCCCCCGCGAGGCAGAGGACTCGCATATGACCGAGACCTGTCCGCAATCGCTCACACATCCTTTCGTGTGGGGAGAAGGCGCTAAGTTCTGCCACATGTGTTTCCTTGCCAAAGATGTCGGGAATGACATAACCCTCGGCGTCATCCCGGCCAAGCGGAGCGCGAGCCGGGACCCACTCGCAGATCCCCGTGCCAAAGCGTTGGGTTGTACTACAAAAGTGCCTCCTCTCATGCTCTCTGCAAACGAGTAGGCCCCGGGTCTCACTTCGTTCGCCCGGGGTGACACCGATATTTGTGGCGTGTCTGCCATATGCGATTGCCCTGCCGCGCATGGGAGAGAGGGATCCAAGAGGTTTGCGCCGTATTTCATGGATAAGACCTCGAACCGGGCGGCCAGAAACTTCCCCCGAAACAAGAAAGGCCGCGCTGAAGCGCGGCCCTTTCTTTGCTGCTGTGAGGCGGATCATTTACCGGCGCGGTCCGCCTTCCTTGTTGATCGGGCCCGCCGCGGAGGTGCCGTTCCAGTCGCCGAGGGACGGCAGGATCAACAGATTGGCCGAGGCGTGAGACCGGGTCTGACCACGGACGGAAATCGGCACGTCGCCATTGAGGTCACCATAAGCCTGGTCGGCGTAATCGGCAGTCGCCGCAGGGCCGTTTACCCGGACCGTCTGGCCGCGCGCAGAATTCAACGCCTTGGCATTGTCCGCCTGCAGCTGACGCACCGACACCGGCTCGTTGCCGGACAGGTCACCAAAGGTTTGGCGCGGAAAATCTGCCAGCGCGGTTCCGATCGCCGCTACGGATACGATCCCGGCGGCCAGCAGGGAGGTGAGGATTTTGCGGGAGGTCTGCATATTCAAGCTCCGTGTATTGATTGCTCCCGGTTTTTGCGTTTGTGAGGAGATCACATTGGCTACGACCGGGCGTTGACGTTTTGACACACCGGATATGGGAAATTTTTTTCAGCAAAAAACACGAATAACCCGCATGTGAAAACATGTTTACTTGGAAACAAGCAATCACATAGCCGTGTTACTTAAGTTATCTAAATAATAGTTACAAAATGAAGTATTTTAGAAGACAACCTCGCCTTCATTCCTAGGGTCAGGACCCATTCATTTGAGTGAAATGGTAGGGATAAATTTGTTCGGATACGAGGCGCAAAGCTGCAGGAAACCGTCCGGTTTCCAAAGATTTGCAACGACGTTGCCGGGCAAATTCACCCTATCCCGGAGGGACGCAAAAACGGCTTTGATTTGCTGCGTCAAACCGCTCAACCGGGCATGAAGCCCGCTTTTCGCGCTTTTCCTTGCAACTCGTTGCCGTTTGTTGCGCCATTTCGATCAAATGAATGAGTCCTGACCCTAGGCGGCGGGAGACTGCCCTATCCCTGCCGAGCCTGTCTAAGGGAGTCCACCTGATGGAGCACAGGCGACGGCCGCGCGGTCTGGCGGGCTTCCTCTATCAGCCGGTCGCTGGCGGTCTCAACCGAGGTCACCATGCGCTCATAAAAATCCTCGGGTGCAAGACCCGCCTCGATCGGCGGCAGGATTTCCACGATCACGGTGCCTGGATAGACTGTCCAGGAGGAGCGCGGCCAGTAGAGGCCGGCATTGTGCGCGATCGGCACCACCGGGCATTTCAGTTCCCGATACAAATGGGCGATGCCGTATTTGTATTTCGGCTCCGCGCCGGCGGGGCGGCGCGTGCCTTCCGGGAAAATCAGGATCTGGCGTTTTTCGGCAATCGCTTCGCGGGCGGCCTGCATCATCGCCGCCAGCGCCTCGGAGCGCTTGCCCCGGTTGATCGGGATCTGTTTGAACTTGGCCGTGTACCAGCCGAAAATCGGGATCCAGCGCAATTCCCGCTTCAGGATGAAGGTCGGGCTGGTGAACAGCGGGATCAGGGCCACCGTTTCCCAGGCGGACTGGTGTTTCATCGCGGCGATAAAACCGCCGTCAGGCAGGTTTTCCCGCCCCCGAACTTCCACCTTGATGCCGGCAAACACCCGCATCAGCAACTGCAGGATCCTCGACCAGGTCGGCACCACCCACCAGCCCCAGCGCCGCGGCAGCAGCATGACCGGGGCAAACAGGAGCATCAGAACCAGAGTGACGGAATAAAAAAGGATCTGAAACAGGGTCGAACGCAGAAGAAGCATGGCACCAAACAGGCTGAAGGATATGGACCACCCCGGAAGCGCAAATTGACCGCCGTCAGCTCACGCTCTTCACGGTAATCCGGAGTCTGGCGAGGATATACTTCACATATTCGCGCATGAGAAGCCGGATCGTGGCCGGTTCCCGGTACCAGGTGTTCAGTTTCAGATCCTTGGAGAAGACCGGATAGGCAATCAGCTCGACATTCGGCAGAGCACCGGAGAGCTCCGCCTCCGCTCTCGGCAGATGATAGGCGCTGGTGACCACCAGAAGGGAGGAAAAGCCGTTCTTGCGGACCCAGCTTGCGGTTTCCGCCGCGTTCCCCGCCGTATTGAGCGCGACCCGGTCGAGATCGACGGTCGATTTTTCAAGCGGCATGGTGGACGCGGTCACAGCCGCCAGCTGCTTGCGCGTGGTGCCGGGATGAACGCCGGAAATCAGGAGACGGTTGGCGCGGCCCTCTTCCAGGAGACGCACCGCTTCGCTGACCCGCGCATGCCCGCCGGTCAAAACGACGATGGCGTCCGCATTGGCTGTTTTGGGAACTTCGATGGTGGCGATCTTGTGGGCGAAGAGCGCGAACTGACCTGCGGCGCCGGCCAGCAGCGCCGTCACGACGGCGACAAAGACAATGCGAAGCCCAAACCGTCTCTTGCGCGCCGGCGCGGACAGCGTCCCGGCCCGCTCCGTGACGGCCGCAACTCCGTCGTCCAGAGTGGGGTCTATGACTGTGTCAGCATGTGTCATGGCGCGACTATGATAAGTGATTCGGCCAATTTCGCGGCAAATGGCCAGAAAATCAATCCACTTTCGCCAGATGGGCCTTGACCGCCAGACCCGAGGTGAGCGCTGTCAGAATGGCCACCAGGAAGACAACACCGAAGACGCCGAGATACCCCGGCAGGCTGACGGAGATGCCGCCGAACAGCGCCGACATCTGATCGGAACCGGCCTGGCCGGCGCTCTGCCGGGTCAGCATGTCCAGCACGACGAAGCTCAGGATCGCCGCGACACCGCCGGAAACACCCCCCTTCAGACCCAGCATCAAAAAGTGCCGCTGGAACTCCCGGGCGATGAAACCGTCCTCCGCGCCGACAAAATGCAACACCGAAACGACGTCCTTGTTGCCGGCCATGGCGGACTGGGTGGCAAAGACGACGCTCAGCACCATTGAGCCCAGAACCAGGATCATGATCGCGAACCCGCCCGCGACCACAGCGCCGGCCATGGCCGACAGGCGCGAGGTCCAGACCGAATGGTCGTCCACGCTGGCACCGGTCACGTTCTGCGACACCACCGACCTCAGCTGGTCAAGGTTGAGCAGCGACGGGTCGTTGACCGTGATCTGGATCAGCCGGGGCACGGGCAGGCCGTCCAGCTGCAGGCCTTCGCCGAGCCAGGGTTCCAGAAGGGCCTTGGTTTCCGCGTCCGACAACGCCCGAACCGTGTCGATGCCCGGAAATTCCTGGGCCAGCGCAACCGCCTTGTCGATCTCGCGCAGCATGTCGACGCCCTCGGTCGGCCGGATCTGGATGGTGATTTCACGCACCAGATCGTTCTGCCAGGCATCGGCGGCATCCCAGACCACCGACACCCCGCCCACGGTCAGGCAGGCGAGAAAGCTCATGATCGCCACCACCAGCGTCAGCGCGCGCCCGGCGACCGACTGAGGCGGCACGATCGCGGCAGCGGGCCGCAGCTTGGCGTCGTCGCCCTGAGGTTCTTTCTTGGCCTTCGGCGCGGCCTTGCGCACCGGACGCTTTTTCCGCTTCGGCCGTTCGGCGCGCTTCGGCGGCTGGACTTCAGCCGTCGAGCGCTTGGTGTTTTCGGTGTCGTCGGACTGGGCCATGGAACTGCTCTGCTGCCTAATCGAAAATCGAGACGCGTCCGTCCGCAAGCACCATGCGGCGGGCGTCCACTTGTTCCAGCAGCGCGATATCGTGTGTCGCGATGACGACGGAGGTGCCGAGTTTGTTCAATTCGATGAACAGACGCAACAGACGGCGGGCGAGCGGCGGGTCTACGTTGCCGGTCGGCTCGTCGGCCAACAGCACTTCCGGACGCGTGATCAGCGCGCGTGCAATCGCCGCCCGCTGTTTTTCACCGCCTGACAGGACCGGCGGCAGCACATGCATGCGATCGCCGAGCCCAACCCATTTCAGAAGATCGATCACGTCGGAGCGGTACTCGGCCTCCTCCTTGCCCACCACACGCAGTGGCAGGGCGACATTTTCATAGGTTGTCAGGTGGTCCAGCAGACGGAAATCCTGAAACACCACGCCGATCTTGCGCCTGAGCTTGGGCAATTCGTTTTTTTCAATAACGCTCAGGTCGCGGTTGAACACCTTGATCAGCCCGCGTGTCGGCTGGAGTGACATGAACAGGAGCCGGATCAGGCTGGTCTTGCCGGCACCGGAGGGGCCGGTCAGGAACTGGAAGGACTGCGGTTCGATCTCAAAGCTGAGATCGCGCAGGATTTCCGGGCCCATTCCATATCTCAATCCGACATTTTCAAAGCGGATCACAAAATCACTCCTGTTGATGGCCCTTCTAGGTCTTCGTCTATAGCCTGGCCGTTAACGGTGCATTAATCATATAAAGGTCCATTAGAGAGCTGAAAGACCGTCATCCGATTTGCTGGCCTTTGTCCCATATTTCATGCCGGATTTCGACCTGTCGGTTCCCTTAAGAACCGTTTGAGCATGCCATGACGAAAGGTCTTCGCGCATGAAGATCAAATGTCCGGACTGCAGTACGTCCTACGAAATTAAGGCAGAGGCGGTCGGCGCGGAAGGCCGCAGCGTCAAATGCGCCAAATGCGGCAACCGCTGGTTCGTCTCGCCGGAGGACGACGAGGTCGGCGATGTCGATTTCAGCGCGGCCGCCGACACCGCCGATGACGATGAGCCCGCAGTCGAGGACGGCACGGACAAGGACGAGGCCGATTGGGCCGCCGACGCTGAAGACGACGACACGGCGCCGGACGCCGAAGACGACAGCGAACCCGACGACTTCAAGCCCGAACCGCCCGCTTCCCGTTCGAGCAAGGACGCAGACAAATACGCCGCGGATCTGGAAGACGATGAACCGGAAGGCAGCGGCACCGACATTGAATCCAGTGCCAAACGTCCAAAAATCATCGTCAATCCCGACAAGTTTCGACGCAATCACGTCGGCGCGTTGCTGAATTGGTTGTTCCGGCGCAATTACCGGCGGATCGGCGGCATCGCCCTGTTTGGCGCCGCGGTTGCCGTCTGCGCGATTTTCATCCTCATGCGCGACAATGTGGTCAAGCAGTCGCCCGATCTGGCCAGCCTGTTCCAGATGATCGGCTTTGACGTCAATCTGCGCGGTCTGGAGTTCCGCAACCTCAGAACCTTCACCGAAGTTGAGGACGGCAAGCGGGTTCTGGTCGTCGAAGGCTCGATCCGCAATCTGCTCCAGGAACGCAACACCGTGCCGGCGGTGCGCCTGTCGATCCGCAGCGGCGACATGCAGGAAGTTTATGCCTGGACGGTCGAACCGCGCACAAAATCGCTGAACGCACTGGACGAGACCCGGTTCAGGACGATATTAGCCGACCCGCCAGCAAATGCTTCCGATATCCAGGTTCGTTTTGTCGAGCGCGGCAAACGGCAAATAGTTCTCGAGTGACCATGACCGCACATATCCACACCCTGTTCGACGAAGACGCCATTGCCCAGCGGGTCGGCGCGCTTGCGCATGAAATCGGCGAAGGCCGGCCGCAGAACCTTCTGGTGGTGGCCGTGCTCAAGGGCAGTTTCATCTTCGCGGCCGATCTGGTGCGCGCCATGCACAGGGCCGGTCTGCAGCCGGAAATGGAGTTCATCCATCTGTCGTCTTATGGCGCCGGCACGGAAGGCTCCGACACCATCCGGATTTTGCGCGATGTTGAAAGTGACGTTAACGACCGCGATATTATTTTGGTGGATGATATCCTGGAATCCGGCCGCACGCTCGCCTTCGCGCGGGCACGGCTGAAAGACCGGGGCGCCCGGTCGGTCAAGGTTGCCGCCTTGCTCGATAAACCGGAGCGCCGCAAAGCTGCCATATCTGCCGATTATGTCGGTTTCGCCTGTCCTGATAAGTTTGTCGTCGGATATGGTATGGATATGGGCCACGCTTGGCGGCAGTTGCCCTATATTGGATACGTTGCTGCACCGGAGGACGGAGCGGCAGACGGCAACACAGGAGAGTGAGCATGGCTCGCATTCTTCTTACCGAAGATGATGAAGCTGTCCGCAGCTTCGTAAAGCGCGCCCTCGAACTGGACGGGCATTCCGTCGAAGCGGTCGAGGATGGCGGCGAAGCGGTGGAATCCCTGTCCCGGGAAGAGGGTGCCTTTGACCTCCTGTTGACGGATATCAAGATGCCGGTCATGGACGGCATTGCGCTGGCGCTTCACACAGCGCGCGATTACCCTGACATGCCGATCCTGATAATGACCGGCTTTGCCGATCAACGTGAACGGGCCAACGGTCTGGAATCCCTGGTGCATGACATCATCACCAAACCGTTTTCGCTGGCCGACATCCGCAAGGTGGTCCGTCAGGCGATTTCCGGCGAAGCGGCCCGGGAAACCCGCCGCTACGCGTGACGGCGCCGGTCATTCCTGACTACCGATCGAAACCCCGCTTTGGCGGGGTTTTTGATTGAGGCGTCAGGAGGACAGGGGGGAGGCCGAGGCCTACAAGCGTCACGAACCCGTTGCTGATGGAAAAACACTTCACCGGGGGACCACCCGAGGGGAGCGGACAATCACCGTTGCCACGCGCCGACAGCATCGACAAGCGCATCAATCTGAGTTGCGGTCAGTCTTTCCTGGCCGGCCTGACCATTCTTTCTTGCTATGAAATTGACAGCAGCATATCTGGAGCCGCCCCGCTCATGGATGCCCCTGACGTGTTCGGTAAAAAACCGTTCCCAAAAGACACGGGACTTCAATTTTAGCGCCTGGATTTCTCTGTCATCGCTTAATCCGGAATGCCTTCTCAGGATAGAATTGATCGTTTCGTCAGGCAGACCCATGGTGTCCGCACGCTCAACAAACGCGAGAGGCGTTTCATTCTCGAAGGGTTCATTGTTCTGCATCGACGCGATACTTGCACACAAGATTGCCTTGTGAAAAGTACTGGTTAAGGAACCGGGGCAGGCCGCCCCGGATGCAAGAGACCCCGCCAAGGCGGGGTCTGTTGACAGTGTCGGACCTTTTCAGACAAACCCCGGCGCGCAGGTCCCAGATCTCCACTTTGCTGCGTGCGGGACGTACGAAATAGAGGTTTGTCTCCAAATTCCACTCGTATCAATACCGCTTCAGCAACCGCTCCAGATAGTCCAGCTCCAGTTTCGGCCTGGACGGGTCTGAGAAGCGCCGGCGCAGCTCTTCCAGGATGCGGCGCGCCCGTTGGACGTCAATCTCGTCAGGGATCTGCACCCGGTTGTTGAAATCGGGACCTTCCGTGCGCCGCGGCCGGCCAAGGGGATCCTCGTCCAGCGGCGAGGGGCCTTGCGGCGCACCCGCGCCTTCGCCCTGACCCATCATCTGTTCGGTGAGGCCCTGAGCGCCCCGGCGCAGGGCATCCAGCGCGTTGCCCTGCTGGCCGAGCGCCTGCTGGCCCTGGCCTTCGCCCAGAGACTGCTGCGCATCGCCCATGCTGTCACCGGCTTCGCCAAGGGCCTGGTTCTGGCCCATGCCGTTCTGGTTCAGCTGGTCCATCAGCTCCTGCAGCTGCTGGGCCAGGTCGCCCTGGCCCTGTTGCAGCTGTTCCAGCATCTGTTCCAGCTGTTCCTGGGTCATTTGCTGTCCCTGGCCCTGCTGTTGCTGCTGTTGCTGACCACGCTGCTGCTGGTCCTGATTGTATTTGTGCGTTTCATCCATCAGCTGCTGCTGCTTTTGGATCATCTCACCCAGCTGGTTGAGCATCTCCATCATTTCGCTGCTCATGCCGTTGGGCATCATCTGGGGCCGTCCGGCCTGCAGGTTCTCCAGCATCTGCTGCATCTGGGCCAGCAGCTCACGCGCAGCATCGCGCGAGCCGGTGCGCGCCAGTTCCTCGATCCGGTCCAGCATGTCGCTTAAGTCCTGCTGGTTGAGCGTCTGCTGATTGCCGTCGAACGGCTGCATGGCCTGCGGGTTCTGGCGCATCTGTTCGGCGAGCGCCTGCATGTATTCGTTCAGCGCTTCGCGCAGCTGCTGGGTCAGTTTGGCGATCTCCTCGTCGCTTGCACCTTCCTCCAGCGCCTTGCGCAGGGCTTCCTGGGCATCGCGCAGCTTGCGTTCGGCCGCCGACAGGTCGCCGTCCTCGATCGACAGGGCCAGATCCCACAGCAGCGGCAGCAGGTCTTTCAGCTCCTCGTCCGTCTGCGCCTGGATCAGCTCGCCATAGGCAAAGCGCATGCCCAGATAGTTGCGCGGTTTGAAGTTGAAATGGTGCGGCGCCAGCATCAGGGCATCGAAGGCAATGATCACCTGGTCCTGGTTCTGGGCATCGAGCGCCAGATTGCGGCGCTGTTCGGCCACGGCCCGCGCCAGCGGCTTGCTGAAGCGCCGCTGCGGCAGCGTGATCCGATAGGCCGGCGATACGCCCTCCTGCCCAGCCTGGTCACGCGCTGTCAGCAGCAGATCGACCTCCGAGCCGGCCCAGGGATGGGAGGTCAGGTCCCGGATCGTTTCGGCGGTCTTGGCCGTGCCCGCGCGCGGCGGCAGCGACAACGGAAATTGCGGCGCCTCCACCAGTGGCCGGGGCACGCGCCTGCCGTGATCGGGATTGGGCAGGGGCACGATCCGCGCCTCGGCCGCCACCACGCCATAATCGTCCTTCACGAGATAGGAAAATTTGAGCGCGCCGCTGAGCTGTTCTTCCGGATCGTCGGTCAGACGGATCTCCGGCGCATCGTCCGGTCTCACCGCGAACACGTAGCTGAGCAGGCGTTCCTCGCCGTTTTTCACTTCAACAATGCCGGTTGTCTCCAGCTTCAGGCGGCGCTCCACCGGCAACAGCTTGGCCAGCTCCGGATCGGCGGTTTCCGCCGTTTCCTCTGGAGCGATCAGTTGCGGTTCCTGATCGTCCGGCCCTGCGAAGGTTACGGCAAGGCCCGGCGCTCCCTGGCTTCGGACCACCAGGACGGCGCCTTCCGGTACCGAGATCGGTGCGCCGGGATCCCGCAATTGAGCGCTTTCGCCGGTCAGGTAGATCGGCGGCTCGCTGGTATAGAGCGGCGGGGTGACCCAGGCATCGAGGCGGCTCGGCGCTTCGACGGTCGTGAACGGGTTCTGGAAGGCCGAAACGAGCCGGCCGAGCCGGTCGCCGCCGGCGGTGGAAAAGCCGATCACCAGCAGGCAGGCCGCCAGCACGCGCAGGGCCCAGGGATCGCGGCGGAAGGCCTGCGGATCCGGAGCCTTGGAGCGGATCGCGGCCACGGTTTCGGCGGTCCGGCGCTGGTGCAGGGCCCAGATGGCCTGGCTGTCGGGATTCCCGGTACCGATGGAGAGTTCGTCTTCGAGCGCGGTCAGCGGGCGGTGCTCAAACCCGGAGGCTTTTTCAACCCGGCCGAGGGCGTCTTCCCGAGACGGCCAGCGCAGCGACAGCAAATCCCTGGCCGCATAAAGGGCAAGACCGGCAAAGACCAGAACACCCAAAGGTCCGGCCCAGGCCGGCAGGACCAGCCACAGTCCGAGCCAGGACACGCCGACAAACAGACCGATCACGACAAGAACGGGCAGCACCGCGCGCCAGAGACGTTCCACAAACAGCGCCCAGCGGCTCTGCCGCACCAGCCGGTCGAGGCGCGCCTTGATGAAGGCCCGCCAGCCATAAGGCTCGGGACGCTGCGTTTGAATGGGGTCTCGGTCGCTGTCAGTTGGGCTCAAGGACGCCTCCGGTTATCGTCCCGAGAGCTGCCGGTTTGTGCCGGAAACGCAGCCCGCAGGACCTGCCACCCTCTCTAAGGTGAGGCAAAGGAGGCTTTCCGGCAACCTGTCGGATCAACTAATTGCCGGAAGATTGTGTCACGAACCGTTGAGCCAGTCCGGGATCCGGTCGAGGCCGATCAGTTCCTCATAGCTGGTCCGGGGCCGAATAACCGCGAATTGGTCAGCATTTACGAGCACTTCCGGCACCAGAAGGCGTGAATTGTAGGTGCAGGACTGCACCGCGCCATAGGCTCCCGCGGAATAGACCGCCAGCATGTCGCCGGCATTTACCCTGGGCATATCCCGGTTCTGGGCCAGAAAATCGCCTGTCTCGCAGACCGGACCGACAATATCGGCTTTGATTCGCGCAGCACCCGCATCGGGCTCCTGCACGGGGCGAACCTCGTGATAGGCCTCGTAAAGGGTCGGACGGATGAGGTCGTTCATTGCGCCGTCGACGATCACGAATGTCTTGTCGGCGCCTTCCTTCACATAGATGACTTCGGTGACCAGGATCCCGGCGTTACCGGCGATCATCCGGCCTGGCTCGAACATCACCTTGCAGTCCAGCTCGCGGACATGCTTCTTGACGACTTCGGCATAGGCGTCCGGATGGGGCGGCGGGTTGTTGTCGGTGACATAGGGGATGCCCAGACCGCCACCGAGATCGACGTGGTCGATGCTGTGTCCCTGTGACCTCAGATCCGTGATCAGGTCGCCCAGGCGCGAGAAGGCGTTGTCGAACGGTTCCAGCTCGGTGATCTGCGAGCCGATATGCATGTCGATGCCCGTGACCTTGATGCCCGGCAGCGCGGCCGCTTCCGCATAGACTTCCCGTGCACGCTGCCAGGGAATGCCGAACTTGTTCTCGGCCTTGCCGGTGGCGATCTTGGCGTGGGTCTTGGCGTCGACATCCGGATTGATGCGCATCGACACACGGGCAGTCTTGCCCATGCGGCTCGCCACCCGCGACAGCTGGCGCAGTTCCGGCTCGGATTCCACGTTGAAGCACAGAATATCTTCTTCCAGCGCATAGGCCTGTTCGGCTTCGGTCTTGCCGACGCCGGAAAAGACGATCCTGTCGGCCGGCACGCCGGCGGCGCGGGCCCGGCGCAATTCGCCTTCCGAGACGACGTCCATGCCGGCGCCCAGCTGTGCCAGCGTCTTCAGCACCGCCTGGTTTGAATTCGCCTTCATGGCGTAGCAGACCAGTGACGGAATGTCGTCAAAGGCGGAAGAAAACACCTGGAAGTGACGTGTCAGCGTGGCCGTCGAATAGCAGTAGAACGGCGTGCCAACAGCCCGCGCGATCTCTTCAACCGGCACATCTTCGGCGTGGAGCGCGCCGTTTTTATAATCGAAATGATGCAAGGACTGCCCTCGTGCGGCTAGGGCGCGGTGTCTTCGGTGACCGGCGCCGGATCCTTATCGGATCAGAAAATCCAGAAAGAACGGCTCATCGTTTTTCGGCGCAGGCTCGGCCGGCGCGGCGGCAACGGCCGGGTCGACGGCGGCACCGGCTTGCGGCGCTGCCGCGCCCGGATCGTCCAGGCCGCCCTTGCGGCCGCATCCCGCCAGGGTCACGCTCAGGCAAAGGCCGAGCAAAGCCAGGGTTTTGAGCCGGGGTGTCATCGCCATTCTGCCCTTTTGAACCGGTTGGCCCGCGCTCTGGAAAACGCGGGCAGCTTCTCGTGTGCTTGCGCCAGTCACTCTCCTCGCATGTGACGGCGCATTCGGCAAGGGCTTCAGGCCCTTGCCAGCTCTTTCTGCCAGCGGCGCGCCTGTTTGCGGACATTGACCGGTGAAGTCCCGCCATAGCTGACGCGGCTGCGCACCGACTTGTCGACCGACAGGACCTGGAAGATTTCCTCGGTGATTTTCGGCTCAATCGCCTGCATCTCTTCCAGAGACACCTTGTGCAGCTCGATGTTCTTCTCCACGGCGAGCGCGACAATGCGGCCCGTGACGTGATGCGCGTCGCGGAACGGCAGCCCCAGCACCCGCACCAGCCAGTCGGCCAGGTCCGTTGCCGTGGAATAGCCCGAACCGGCGGCTTTTTTCATGGCTTTCACCACCGGTTCCAGATCGCGCATCATGCCGGTCATCGCGGCCAGCGCCAGGGACACGCTGGCCAGTCCGTCAAAGGCCTGTTCCTTGTCTTCCTGCATGTCCTTGGAATAGGCCAGTGGCAAGCCCTTCATCATCACCAGCAGCGCCTGCAGGGAGCCGTAGATGCGTCCGGACTTGGCGCGCACCAGCTCGGCGGCGTCCGGGTTTTTCTTCTGCGGCATGATCGACGAGCCGGTCGAGAACTTGTCGGACAGCTTGACGAAGCCGAACTGCGCCGAACACCAGATCACGATTTCCTCGGCAAGGCGCGAGAGATGCATCGCGGTCAGCGAGGCCGCGGCCAGGGCTTCGATGACAAAGTCCCGGTCCGACACCGCATCGAGCGAATTGGCCGCCGGCCGGTCAAAACCAAGAGCCTTGGCCGTAATGTGCCGGTCGATCGGAAAGGACGTTCCGGCGAGCGCAGCGGCGCCGAGCGGGCATTCGTTCATGCGCTTGCGCGCGTCCCGCACCCGTCCGCGGTCCCGGCCGAACATCTCCACATAGGCCAGCAGATGATGGCCGAATGTGACCGGTTGGGCCGATTGCAGGTGCGTAAAGCCGGGCATGACCACCGAAGCATGGGTCTCCGCCTTTTCGGCAAGCACCTGCATCAGCTCGCTCAGCTGTGCGTCCAGCGTGTCCAGCGTGTCGCGCACCCAGAGGCGGAAATCGGTGGCCACCTGATCGTTGCGCGAGCGCGCGGTGTGCAGGCGGCCGGCGGCCGGACCGATCAGCTCGGCCAGCCGCGCCTCGATATTCATGTGAATGTCTTCGAGCGCGCGAGAGAAGGTGAAGGTGCCGCCTTCGATCTCTGACAGGATTGTGTCTAGACCTTGAACGATCTTGTCGGCATCGTCCCGCGTCACAATGTCTTTTTCCGCGAGCATGCGCACATGGGCTTTCGAGCCGTCGATGTCCTGCCTATATAGCTTCCGGTCGTAGTCGATGGAGGCGTTGATCTCCTCCATGATGGCGTCCGGTCCCTCGGCGAACCGGCCTCCCCACATGCGATTGCTCATGTCCTGTCCCTTAGAAGGCGCCCCGGATGGGGTGTGAACGAATGACCAAGCCAACCGAACCCGCAAAAGCCTCCAGACGCGGACTTTATGCCGCCGGGCTCGCCGGTGCAGTGGCCGCCGTAGCGGCTCTATACGTGATCGTTGGTCCGAATGGCAACATCACCGGCGTGCAAAGCTGTTCGGCGGCGCTTGACCTGGCCAAGTCCGCCAGGCCCTTTGCCACCGGCGAAGTGGCCGCCTTCCTGCCGGCGAGCCAGCCGCTCGACCTTCAGCATCTGGCTTTCCAGGGCGAAGACGGCATGCAGGTTTCGCTGGCCGATTTCAAGGACAAGACGGTCCTGCTCAATCTGTGGGCGACCTGGTGCGCACCCTGCCGCAAGGAAATGCCGGCGCTGGACGAGTTGCAGGCCGAGATGGGCAGTGACGATTTCGAGGTGGTGGCGGTCAATCTCGACCGGGGCGGACCGGAGAAGCCCAAGACGTTCCTGTCCGAGATCGGCGTCAGCAAGCTGGGCTTTTATCAGGACAGCTCAAACAAGCTGCTGCAGGATTTGAGGAAAGTCGCCCGCGCAACCGGGTTGCCGACCACGATCCTGGTCAGCCCGCAGGGTTGCGAGATCGGAACCATGTACGGCCCCGCCGAATGGGCATCCGGCGAGGCCAAGGCACTTATTCAGTCCGTGATGAAACCCTCCGGCGCCTGACGGCGCTTGAGAATTCCTCAAACCGTGATGTCGACAGCGTTGCCGAGACCCGGGATCTGACGCTGTTCGCGGCGATCCTCTTCCTGGGTCGCCTGGGCTTCTTCCAGACGCTCCGCGACCTGGCGCTCCTGATCGTTCTGGTCCTTGACCGCGTTTGCGGCCAATTCGTTTCGAACGCTTGCGGCGCTGTAAGCGGCCGAGGAGGAGCTGCTGTCGGATACACTCGCCATTGCCGGTACTCCCTTGGCGTGGTGATGGGGTTATGCCTGTTGCCGGGTCTTTTCCGGTCATCCCTGGTTCTAGGCCAGGATGTTGACCTGTGTTCCCAGTCCGTCTTCCAGGCTGCGCGTTTCGGCGCGATTTTCCAGTTGGTCAGCTTGCCGGCTCAGAAACTCCGCCCGGTTCGTGCTGAATTCTGCCTGACGCTGCACGGTCACAGCGGCAGCTTCAGACCGTTTCGCTTTCACCGCCTCGGCTTGCTCCGCGACCTGTTCGGTCCGCGGTGTCGCCAAGTTCGGCTGAAACGCCTGACTTGATCCATATCCTATTGCTTCAGGCATCGTCGTTCCAATCCTTGGATACGATATTGCGACTACATCCTGAGACAAATAGCTGAATTTAAAGGTAAACCCCATCACTTACCTTTAGGCAAAGTGAGTCGAATACTGATCTGAAATTGAGAATTTTCTTAAAATTTTATCTATTTGCATCCAACGCATTGAAGGAACACGGGTTCGCACTTTGTAACGGGCAATGCGGCTCCACCTCAACCGGACCGGCACCACGTTCCCAAGACATCAAAAAACCGCCCGAAAGGTTCGAGCGGTCGCACGATGTTAAGAAATGGAGATGGGGAAGCGCTTAGGCCGTCACGTCAACAGTGCCGCCAAGACCCGGCGCGGGAGCTGCCTGGGCCGATTGCAGATTTTCGGCGCCCTGCTGCAGCAGCGCCACCAGATTGGCGTCCTGCTGGGCGGCCATTTTCAGCATTTTGGATTGCAGGGCCTGGGCCGTCTGGGCCTGAGACTGTGCAACGAATGTATTGGCAATGCCAACGCTGTCCATCTGGAACTCCTCGATTCCACCGCACCCTACCCGCCCGCCCTTAAACAGGCGTTAACACCTTGCGTCCGGTCAGTCGCCCGACTGTTGCCGCAAGGCCGCCCGGCGGACTTTGCCGGATGCGGTGCGCGGCAGGCTGTCGAGCACCCGATAGACCTTCGGCCGCTTGTATTCAGCAAGGTTCGAGGCGGCATGCGCCGCCAGACGGTCAGCGCTGAAACCGGCCGGATCGCTTGGAACCACAAAGGCCGTGATCAGGCTGATGCCGTCCCGCGACGGCACCGCCGTTACCGCAACCTCCTGTACCTGGGGGTCGGCGGACAGCACCCGCTCCACTTCTTCCGGCGCCACCCGGTAGCCGAAGGCATTCATCAGGTCGTCGGCGCGGCCCTCGTACCAATAGTACCCGTCCTGGTCGGCCCGGGCCCGGTCGCCGGTCAGGAACCAGTCGCCGCGGTACGCGGCCGCTGTTTCGTCCGGATTGTTCCAATAGCCCAGCATCAGACCCGGCTCGTCGCGATGCACGGCCAGCAGACCCGTTTCGCCGATGGCCGCAAGCTCCCCGCCCTTGCCCGTTTCGCTCAGGACCGCGACCTTGCGACCCGCCTGCGGCTTGCCGGGCGAACCCTGTTTGACCGGAACTTCGGGGCTGCTTGAGAGATACGTTGATATCTCGCTCATGCCGAGCGCCTCGTAAAGCTCTCTTCCCGTACGATCTCTCCAGTCACGGTAAAGACCGACGGAGAGGGCTTCACCGGCCGTCAGGCCGTGACGCAGATCGGGAAAACTCTCCGTCGCGACAGCACCATATTTCAGAATTCTCCGGTAGAGGCTCGGCACGGCGGCAAAGAGCGTTGCCCGGCTTTTCGCAAGCAGACCCGGCCAGATGTCCGGGTCCCGCGGCCCATCATAGACAATGCTGGTGGCTCCGTTCGCCCAGGGATCCATCAGCCCGGCTCCGAGCGTGTAGGTCCAGTTGAAGGCGCCGGCGTGCAGCAGACGGTCTTCCGCCTGCAATCCGTACCAGCCCCGGTCCATGGGCCGGCGCGCGGCGGCGGCCCGCTGGGCATGCAAGACGCCTTTCGGCTTGCCGCTGGTTCCCGAGGTATAGATCAGGAAGGCGGGATCGTCCGGTTCCGTCTCCGCAAACCGGCCCGGGGCCGTTCGCTTCAGCTCCAGGATCGCGTCTGGTCCGAGAAACAAGACCCCACCCGGGTCTACCGGCAATGCGGTCCTGCCATCGTGCAGCACCAAGCGCGCGCCGCTGTCGGCAAGGATCGCTCCAGCCTCGGCTTCCGTCAGTTGGGAAGAGGTGGGGATGGGCACAAAGCCCGCGGCGATCGCACCGAAAAACAACAGCGGGAAATCGCTGGAATGGCCGATCCGGAGCAGAATACGATCACCCTGCTTCAGTCCTGCGGCCGACAATCCCCCGGCCACGGCCTGAACAGCCTGCGTCAGGTCCGCAAAACTCCAGGTTTCCAGGCTTGTCCCGCCCGCGCCGACCACTTCCAGCGCCGTCTTTCCCGGATCGGGCGCGGCGCTGGTCAGGCAGTAGCGGGCAAGGTTCATTCTCTTATCGGGTCGGTACCGGGTGTTCACCGCGGTAATCGTAAAAACCGCGCTGGGTCTTGCGGCCGAGCCAGCCGGCCTCGACATATTTCACCAGCAACGGACACGGCCGGTATTTGGTGTCCGCCAGACCTTCATAGAGCACCTGCATGATCGACAGGCAGGTGTCCAGGCCAATGAAATCGGCCAGCTGCAGCGGACCCATTGGGTGGTTTGCACCAAGCCGCATCGCCTTGTCGATGGATTCAACGGACCCGACGCCCTCGTAAAGCGTGTAGATCGCTTCGTTGATCATCGGCAGCAGAATACGGTTGACCATGAAAGCCGGGAAGTCTTCGGCTACAGCGATCTGCTTGCCCAGCCGGTCACAGAAGCCCTTGGAGGCCTCAAAGGTCTCGTCTTCGGTGGCAATGCCGCGCACCAGTTCCACCAGCTCCATGATCGGAACCGGGTTCATGAAGTGAATGCCGATAAAGCGTTCCGGCCGGTCCGTGGTCGCGGCAAGACGTGTGATCGAGATCGAGGACGTATTGGTCGCCAGAATGGCTTCCGGCTTCAGGATCGGGCACAGCTGGGAAAAGATCTTGCGCTTGACCTGCTCGTTCTCGACGGCCGATTCAATCACCAGGTCCGCGTCGCGCAGCAGATCGAGGTCTTCCGCGGGCTTGATCCGGTCTAGCGCAGCGACACGCTCGTCCTCGGTGATCAGGGATTTTGAAACCTGACGGGCAAGATTGCCATTGATCGAGGCAAGGCCCGACTCGATCCGCTCCATGGAAAGGTCGCTCAAACCAACTTCGAAGCCGGCAAGTGCACAAACATGCGCGATCCCGCTGCCCATTTGGCCAGAGCCAATTATGCCGACCTTCTTGATTTCGACTGCCATCCTGAAAATCCGATCCTTGAATACATCCCGATTGACCGGGTTGCGGGTATTTTTGGCAAGTCTTGCGCCGAACAGCAAGAACCCCGGAGCGAAAACTGTGACTCACCCCGGGGTTCGTGATCAATTTGCCGCAGGTCTTACTCCACGGCAGCCTTGAGTTCCGGCAGCGCATCGAACAGATCCGCGACCAGGCCGTAGTCCGCGACCTGGAAGATCGGAGCTTCTTCGTCCTTGTTGATCGCGACGATCACCTTGGAATCCTTCATGCCGGCAAGGTGCTGGATGGCACCGGAAATACCGCAGGCAATATAGAGGTCCGGGGCGACGACCTTGCCGGTCTGGCCGACCTGCCAGTCGTTCGGGGCGTAGCCCGCGTCGACGGCGGCGCGGGACGCACCGACGGCGGCGCCGAGCGCGTCGGCCACCGGCATGATGACTTCCTGGAACTTTTCGGAAGAACCAAGCGCACGGCCGCCGGAGATGATGATCTTCGCGGAGGTCAGTTCCGGACGATCGGACTTCGACAGCTCCTCGCCGACGAATTCCGACAGGCCGGAGCCGTCGGTGCCGGACACGGTCTCCACGGACGCTGACCCGCCGGTTTCGGCGGCGGCGAAGGTCGAGGTCCGCACGGTGATCACCTTTTTCGGGTCACCGGATTTCACCGTCTGGATCGCGTTGCCGGCATAGATCGGACGTTCGAAAGTGTCGGCGTCGATGACGGCGGTCACGTCCGAGATCTGCATGACGTCGAGGAGAGCGGCAACGCGCGGCAGGGTGTTCTTGCCGTTGGCGGTGGCAGCTGCAACGATGGCATCGTAATCGCCGGCCATGCCGACGATCAGGTCTGCGGTCGGTTCGGCCAGCTGGTGCTCCAGCGCATTGCTTTCGGCGACCAGCACCTTGGCAACGCCGGTGAGTTTCGCGGCTTCTTCGGCAACGCCCTGGACGCCTTTGCCGGCGACCAGGACATGAACATCGCCGCCAAGGGCAACGGCTGCGGTCACGGCTTTCGCCGTAGCATCGCTGAGTGCGCCACCGGCATGATCAGCTACAAGAAGTGTTGTCATTGTTTTCCTCCTGCGCCGCCCTTAAAGGACACCGGCTTCGTTCTTGAGTTTGTCGACAAGTTCGCCGACCGAGCCAACCTTGACACCAGCCTGACGGGCAGCCGGCTCTGCGGTGGAGACAACGGTGAGGCGCGGTGTGACGTCGACACCGAAATCGTCCGGAGTTTTCTCGTCGATCGGCTTTTTCTTGGCCTTCATGATGTTCGGCAGCGATGCATAGCGCGGCTCGTTGAGGCGCAGATCGGTGGTGACGATCGCCGGCAGCTTCAGCTTGATGGTCTGCAGGCCGCCATCGACTTCGCGGGTGACGTCCGCGGTGCCTTCACCGAGATCGACCTTGGACGCGAACGTGCCCTGGCTCCAGCCGAGCAGGGCGGCCAGCATCTGGCCGGTCTGGTTGCAGTCGTCATCAATCGCCTGCTTGCCCAGGATCACAAGGCCGGGCTCTTCCGCCTCGACAATGGCTTTCAGGATCTTGGCAACCGCCAGCGGCTCCGTGGTTTCGTCCGTCTTGACCAGGATGCCGCGGTCGGCGCCCATGGCAAGACCGGTGCGCAGGGTCTCGGTCGCCTGCTGCGGGCCGACGGAGACGACAACGACTTCGGTTGCCTTGCCGGCTTCCTTCAGACGCAGTGCTTCTTCCACGGAAATTTCGTCAAACGGGTTCATGGACATCTTGACGTTGGCAAGATCGACGCCAGAACCATCCGCCTTGACGCGGACCTTCACGTTGTAGTCGATGACCCGCTTCACGGGTACGAGGATTTTCATTTGGTCTCAACCTCTTGCTGGGCCGGCTTTCACCGCACCGCTGAACCGGGCTCGCCCGCCAAGATGACGCTAGGTCATAAATGGCGGATTTGAGCCAATCGTGGCGCATGGCGGGGGACGGTACTGACCGACACGGCAGCTGTCAATTGCGGTAAAAGGTCTAAGGCGGCAATTTGCCGGGACTGGGAAAACATGCGTCGCAAAGATGATAGTTCGGCAGCGCAGCAAACACGGAAAAACCCGCCCCAAAGGGCGGGTTCAACAAATTTTGCCGCCCGGCGGCAAATAGACCTGACTTATATCCCCGGTGTCTGCGGAGAGAACTTGTCGGAGACCGGTTCGGCGAACACCGTAGTCCACGTCCCGCCGCCATCCCGGCAGGCCGTGCCGCGGATTTTCAGATCCAGGCCCCCAAAGGTCGTCTGGCGCAGATATTGGCGGCACCAGTGACCGCTCTTGCTTCGATAGGTCTTGATCGGTGTAAGGACTTCGCTCCAGTCACCTTCCTGACCGACAAAAACCGGTTCGCCGCTAACCTTGGTTTCCAGCGCTTCCTGAACGGTCTGCGCCAACAGGATCCGTTCGGTTTCCATATGCGCCGCCAGCGAAGAGACGGCATCGTCCATGCGCGACTGCATCCAGAAGCTGGTGAAGGCAAACGTACCGGCGATCAGAACAAGGGCGGCCGCCATCTGGACAAACATTGTTTTCCAGGACGCATGCGCGTGATGCGCGTGATGCGCTGCCGGCAAGTCGCGCCTGGCGAACTCCCGGTCGATCAGCGCCTGGAACCTTGCCATGGACGCGTCGGGTATGTCGGCGGCAACCGCCTTCTGCAAGACGGTGTTGTCATGAGCCATGTCCCGCAACATCTCGCTGCCGCCCGGCTGTTTTTCGATGCGCGCGCGAAGAGCCGTTCGCTCCGGCACAGGGCCTTCGCAGTCGAGGATTTTGCCTATGTCCTTGGCAAGCAGGATCTGCTCGCGCTTTTCGTCGAATGTCATCCCATACCCCCTGGCATGCTGCGCAGTCTTGCGTGCGCACCGGTATCCTTGGCCTCCAGCCAATCCCGCAGTTTCAACCGTGCCCGGGCCAACCGGCTGGTCACGGTGCCGATCGGAACCCCAAGTTCCTCGGCCACATCCTTGTAACTGCGGCCCTCAATGGCGATTTTCAGAAGGACTTCGCGGCTGTCCTCTTCAAGTTCGCCAATAAAGACCTGCACCCGTTGCAGTTCCAGGCTGCTGGCCGCCGCCTGGGCGCCGTCATAGCTTTCCTCAAAGTCCAACATCGCCAGGTCGAACAGCCTTGCCCGGTTTGCGGTATCCCGGACGGTGTTGAAATAGAGGTTCTGCAGGATCCGGAACATCCAGCTGTCAAGCCGCGTGGCCGGATCGAACTGATCGAGAGACCGGATCGCACGCTCGCAAGTTGTCTGAACCAGATCGTCCGCCTGATCCGGATTTCGGCACAGCCTTAAAGCAAAACTCCTCAGCTTCGGGAGCAGACGGATCATCTCCGTCTTTATTGTTTCTTCAGGCAAGGAGTTCTCCGCAACACCGCTCTCGGATAGACAACACCTGAGCAGACCTTTTGATCCCGGCTTTTTTTAGACTATCTTCGGGAAGAAGACAGAACGCCCGAGTGTTATGTGTGCGAAGGCAACATACCGCTCTGGAGTCAGGTCTCCAGCGCAGCAGCAACCGAAGTAATCCGCTTGAACCCGAACTCGATGAAACCCACTCGGCAGAATACATTGCAAGACCGCCTCTCTGCGATGACGCGCGTTCTGTCGGGTGTTGTGGCGGCGGCGATGGTGTTCTCTCTTGTCCTCTTCAGCCCCTTGATCGACTCGAAAGACACGATTGCCGCTGCCGCACAATCTCACAAAGACCGCGGCGACCGGGCAGATCGTGGCAACCGCGGCGGACGCAACGAACGCGGCGAACGCGGTAACCGCGGCGACCGGGGTGAGCGCGGCGACCGGGGCGGCCGCGGAGGCCGCAACGGAAATGATCGTGGCGATCGTGGCGGCAATGACAGTGACCGGGACGGCAACGACCGGGGTGGAAACGACCGGGGCGGAAACGGCAATAGCGACCGCGGTGGCAAGAACCAGGGAAGCAATGACAGCAATTCCCGCGGCAGCGGCGATCGTGGGTCAAGCTCCTCCTCCAGCAATTCCGCCAATTCCAGCTCCAGATCAACGCCGGACAAAAACTCCGGATCAGGCTCGAACCAAAAATCGGGCAATTCCGCCACAGAAAAGTCTGGTTCGGTCGGTTTTCTAGGCCGGATTTTCGGTGGTGGCCAGTTTAGCGGTGACAGCGAACCTTCCGGCGGCTCTCTTTCGCAGCGGGAAGAACGCGAGGCTATTCAAAACGGCTGGCAATAGGTCCAAGAGGCGGGATCGCGTTGACGGTGTTTGGGTTTGGGGTCCCCAAGGGGATCATTCTTCTCTTTTTCTGCACGAGTGCTGTTTCAGGTTGTTCCGCATTGTCTTTCGAGGAGCCGTTCGCGTCGCTGCGCGCACCCGCTGCGTCGTCTGACGCGGTCACGGCTCCTTCTGCGCTCCGCAGTTCCGACAAATCCTTAGCGGACAAGAGCCTTCAGTCGGCCCTGGAAAACGCCGTTTCCGGCAAATCTGTCACCTGGAAAAATCCGGCCAGTGGTGCCCAGGGGTCGATTACTCCTCTGAAAACCTGGAAAAATGACCAAGGCGCCTATTGCCGGTCCTACAGCGAATGGATCAGGCCGGCCACCGGCAAATCCATCAGGCGCAATGGGGTTGCCTGCCGGTCACAAAATGCCGTCTGGAAAACCGCCTAGAGCGGTACCGCTGGCCTTATACCAACCGCTGCAAATTTGGACCGATCTGACCGCGTATTATTAGCCAAGGTTCCTGTCGAACAGCGGCACGCCGGGGCGCCTCAGCACCAAAACCAGCAGGGCACCCGCTATCAATCCGCCGATATGGGCGATCCAGGCGACCTGGCTGTCCGATACCGTGACGGCGTTGAAGACCTGGTAAAGGATCCAGGCGCCGAGCAGCCAGACCGCGCTCAGCCGCAGCGGTATGCGCCCCAGCACCAGAACCCAGACCTTGACCCTTGGATGCAGCATCAGATAGGCGGCCACCACACCCGAGACCGCGCCGCTGGCACCGATCAGCGGCACTTCCGAATTCTGGTCCATGGCCGCATAGGCGAACCCGCCCACGGCCCCGCAGATCAGATAGAAGGCCAGATAGCGCACATGGCCCATGGCGTCCTCGACATTGTCGCCGAACACCCACAGGAACAGCATGTTGCCGATCAGATGCATGAACCCGCCATGCAGGAAGGCATAGGTGACCACCGACATCCAGTCCGGCAGCACCTGGAGCTGCGGTGCCAGATCGCGATGGTCGAAAAAAACCACCGGAATCAGGCCGAAGGAATAGGACGACGTGCCGACTGCCGATTGGGACCCCGCTCCCTGATAGACCAGGAATATCAGCACGGTGACCGCGATGATGCCCAGATTGACGAAGGGCAGGGGCACATGCACCAGACGGTTCTGGTCGTGAAGGGGGAGGAACATCCGGCGCCCGCCTCAGCCGATCACGGGAAGCGGTGCGGGCCGGGCCGTCAGCGGTTCTGACCCGGCACCCACAGCACGTCCTCCGCACCCTTGCCGTTCAGATAGCGCGACGCGACGAAGAAATAGTCGGACAGGCGGTTCATGTAGCGCACCGCCGACGGATTGATTTTCTCACGCGCGGAAAGATCCACCATCAGACGCTCCGCCCGGCGCGACACCGTGCGTGCCAGATGCAGATGGGCCGAAGCGGCGCTGCCGCCCGGCAGGACAAAGGACCGCAGCGGACTGAGATCGGCGTTGAGAGCGTCGATTGCCTCTTCGATCGCACTCACCTGGGCATCGGTGATCCGCAGGGGTTCGTATCCCAGATCCTGATCCGTCTCGGGCGTGGCCAGATCGGCGCCGAGATCGAAGAGATCGTTCTGGATACGCCCAAGCACCGCATCGACATCCGGCGCGACTTTCGAGGTTTCGAGGCGGACCAGGCCGACCACCGCATTGGTCTCGTCAACGGTTCCGTAGGCCTCGATCCTGAGATCGTTCTTCGGCCGGCGTTCGCCGGATCCGAGCGCCGTCGTGCCGTCATCGCCTGTCTTTGTGTAGATTTTGTTCAGCACGACCATGACGACCGCTCCCTTTTCTGCTTTTCCCGGACGTCAGTGGCCGGTGCCGAAAAAGTAGAGCCCGCCCATCACGAGTACAATAACCAAAAACTGCAATCCAACACGCCAGCGCATCAGCATTTGCGAGCGGTTGGCCGGACCGTTCCGGAACATGTTCCAGATGCCCAGAAGAAGCACGATCGCGACCGCCGCCATTCCGACCGGGATGAGAGTATTGATTACGTCAGCCATGCTGTTTTCCTCGTGAGACCGGACCGGCCGGTCTTGAACCCTATTCTTCGCCGTCGGCCGCCCAGATACAGAACCGGTCGAGCAAGCTGGTCGGCAACAGTCTTTTTGCCACGGCCATCACTGTTGTCGGGATTGTGACATGATAGCGCGCTTTCGGCCGTTTTGCCTCGAGCGCGTGGACCAGCCGCCTCACCACCGCTTCCGGCGGCAGCTTGAACGGTCCCGGTTCCCCTGCTTCCATGCGCACCCGCCGCTTTTCATACGTCGTCCGGTGCACGGAGGATTGCAAGCCCTCCGGACCAATCCAGCGGTCGAAGTTTGCCAGCGCGTTTTCGGTGAACCGCGTGTCGATCGGGCCCGGCTCGATCAGGCTGACATGCAGTCCCGTACCCATGAGTTCCTGACGCAGCGTGTCCGAATAGGCTTCGAGGGCGAATTTGGAAGCCGTATAGGCACCGCGATATTTCAGCGCGACAAAACCCAATACGGACGAGCACTGCACGATCCGGCCGCTTCTGTTGGCGCGCATCGCCGGGATCAGCTGCCGGGTCAGGTCGTGCCAGCCGATGAAATTGGCTTCGAACAATGCCCGCATCGCTTCGGTCGGTAGGTCCTCAAGTGCCCCTGGCACGGCGTAGGCGCCATTGTTGAAGACTGCGTCGAGCCTGCCGTCCGTCCGCTCCAGCACCAGATTCGCCGCCGCCTCGATGCTGCCGGTGTCTTCGTAATCGAGGCGCACCGCCTCAAAACCCAGATCCGTCAGCCGGTCGACATCTTCCTGCCGACGCGCGGCCGGAAACACCCGCCAGTTCCGCCCGCGCAGGATATGCGCCGCCGACGCGCCGATGCCCGAGGAGCATCCCGTGATCAGAATCGAGCGCGGTGCGGAAAAGCTCTCGGAATAGTCTTTCATTCAAATGAAATCCGGCGGAAGGAAACGTGGCCCAGAAGTCCTATCAGATTGGTTCCCCGGAAAGCAATTTCGGCACCGGTCCGGCAAAGCCCGCCGCTTCCTTGATGAAGCGGGATTTCAGCGACGGCATGCGGTCGACAACGCCCAGGCCGAAATCGCGCACGGCCCGCAGGACATCGTTGTCGTTGGAAAAAAGCCGATTGAGGACATCGGTAACGACGCCCATCTGGAACGTGTCGAAGCGGCGCCAGCGCTGGTAACGCTCCAGCACGTCGAAGCCGCCAAGATCCTGACCCAGCCGGCGGGCATCCACCAGAACTTCGGCAAGGGCGGCGACATCCTTGAAGCCGAGATTGAGCCCCTGGCCGGCAATCGGATGAATGCCATGGGCTGCATCGCCGATCAGGGCAAAACGCGGCTTGACGAAATCGCGCGCCAGTTTCAGACCAAGCGGATAGGCCCTTCGCGGTCCGGCCAGTTCCAGGGTGCCGAGGTGATGCCCGAAGCGGCGTTCCAGCTCCAGTTCGAAGGTGAAATCGTCCGAACGGACCAGCCGGTCGGCGTCCGAGGTTTTTTCCGTCCAGACCAGAGACGAGCGGTTGCCCGGCAGCGGCAGGATCGCGAACGGCCCTGCGGGCAGGAAATGCTCCTCTGCCCGGCCCTCATGCGGCCGCTCGTGCTTGACCGTCGTGACGATGCCGGACTGGCCATAGTCCCAGTTGACCGTGCGAATGCCGGCCAGATCCCGGAGCCGGGAGCGGACACCGTCGGCGGCGACCAGAAGCCGGCTCTTCAGAAGACTGCCGTCTTCCAGGCTCAACTCGACATGATCGGCATGAGAGCGGAAGGTTTCCGCCGTTCCCGGCGCGAAAAAGTCAACGCCAAGGGCCTTGGCCGCTTCATAGAGCGCCGGCATCATCACCCCGTTCGGCATCATGTGCGCAAAGGGCTCGCCATCCGTGGCCTCGCCGCCAAAGGTCAGGAAGACCGGCCGGACCGCATCGCGCAGCTTGCTGTCGGTGACGATCATTTCGTTGATCGGCTGGGCTTTGTCGGCAATGGTCTGCCAGATGCCGAGCTGGGTCAGCATGCGCGAGGCCGCCGCCGCGATAGCCGACGCCCTCGGGTCCTTGTGCAGATCCGCCATGGGTTTGGGGTCGACAACGGCGCAGGTCAGGCCCGGATCGCCCTGTTTCAGCGCCACCGCCAGCGACAGACCGACATAGCCGCCGCCGGCAATCACGATGTCGAACATGTCCCGGACGCTTTTCTTCTTAGCCATTGACTTCCGCTCCTCGCCTTCAGCTTCCCTAAAGGCATCTTGACTTTAACGTCACCTGCCGTCCAAGAGTGCATCCACCAGACGCAATTCCGGCGGCGCCGCCGGATCACTCTCTAGCAGGGATCGCGCCGATGAACACGGCCATTGACAATCTTCTTCAGATTCTCGACCTGGAACCGCTGGAACGCAACCTGTTCCGTGGTCGCAGCCCCCAGGTCGGCTGGCAGCGGGTCTTTGGCGGCCAGGTGATCGGCCAGGCGCTGGTGGCCGCCTCCCGCACCGTCGTCGAGGACCGGCATGTGCATTCCCTGCATGGCTATTTCCTGAGGCCCGGCGATCCTTCCGTGCCGATCATCTACGAGGTCGATCGCATTCGCGACGGCGGCAGCTTCACCACGCGGCGCGTGGTCGCCATCCAGCATGGCGAGGCGATCTTTTCCATGTCCGCCTCTTTCCAGGTGGCTGAAGAGGGGCTTGAACATCAGACCGGCATGCCCGATGTGCCGACGCCCGAGGAGCTGCCGAGCGAACAGGAGCTGAAGGAAAAATTCCTGACGATGGCGCCGGAAAACATCCGCCGCTACTGGGAGCGCGAACGGCCGATCGAGATGCGCCCGGTCGACATGACGCATTATTTCAGCAAGAAACCTCTGCCGCCGCAGCAATATGTCTGGGTCCGCGCCACAGGCCCGCTGCCGGACGACGAGCGCATTCATCAATGCGTGCTGGCCTATGCCTCGGACATGACCCTTCTGGACACGTCGCTCTTTCCCCATGGCACTTCGGTGTTCAACCCGAAGATCCAGGCGGCCAGCCTCGACCATGCCATGTGGTTCCACAGGCCGTTCCGCGCCGACGACTGGCTGCTTTACGCCACCGACAGCACCTCGACCTCCGGCTCACGCGGCATCAACCGGGGTTCGCTCTACACCAGGGACGGCGTCCTGATCGCATCGACAGCGCAGGAAGGCCTGATCCGGCTTCGCCGGGAGGGCTGAGTCCCTCTTCGTCTAAAGCGACATGGCAACACAAAAATCGTCATCCTGAGGAGGGCCGCAAGGCCCGTCTCGAAGGATCGGCTGCACACTCAGGAACAAGTGGCCGATCCTTCGAGACGCCGCTTACGCGGCTCCTCAGGATGACGCTGTGGGTGAAGTGAAGCCTCGGAAAATCAGGCTACCGGACCGGACTCGTAAATCCTGAAACCGCAAGCGGATTGTCGGTGAGGGCCTGGTGGTCCGGTGTGTCCGGAAGCAGGGCACCTGAAAAGGCCTCGAACATCTTGCGCACGAAGCCTTCCGGCAGATCCTTCGTGATGAACACCATGCGCGTGCGCCGGTCTTCGTCCGGCCAGGCTTCCAGGGTTGCCGGCGGATGAAACACATGCTGGACGCCGTGGATGACCACCGGGCGATCCGGATCCTCCGCCAGCTGCACGATGCCCTTGACCCTGAGCAGTTTCGGTCCGTGCGCAGAGCGCAGCAAGTCCAGGAACATTTCAAGTGCCGAGGCCGGCACCGGCCGGTCTGTCGACAGGGTGAACGCCCGGATGGCGTCGCTGTGCCGGTTCACATCATGGGCATGATCGTGGTGGTGGTCGTGACCATGATGATCATGCCCGTGGTGGTGACCGTGAGGATCTTCATAGGCCTCCGCGTTCAGCCAGGCCGCCACATCGGGGATTTTGCTTTTCGGGTCATAAAGCCCGGCATTGAAGAGATTTGCAGGCGTCGCCTCGGAAGACTGCGCTTCCAGCCGTTTTGCCCCTGGATTGAGTTGCTGAAGCCGGTCCTTCAGCGCGTCGAAGGACTGCGCGGCCTCGTCGCCGTTCAAAAGATCGGTTTTCGTGAACACAATCCGGTCGGCCACCGCCGCCTGCTTGCGGGCCTCCTCGTGATTGTCCAGGGTCGACAGGCCGTTCACCGCGTCGACCAGCGTGATCACGCTGTCCAGCCGGTAACGCATCACCAGATAGGGGTGCAGCATGACCGTGTGCAGGATCGGAGCGGGATCGGCAAGGCCCGTGGTCTCGATGATCACGCGGTTGAGTTTTTCGGTGCGGCCGTTGTCGAGCCGGCGCAGCAGGTTTTCCAGCGTGGTCACCAGGTCGCCGCGGATGGTGCAGCACAGGCAGCCGGAGGCCAGTTCGACGATGCCGTCGCCGGCCTGGTCGACAAACAGATGGTCGAGGCCGATCTCGCCGAATTCGTTGATGATCACCGCCGTATCCGCCATGGCCGGGTCCTTCAGGATCCGGTTGAGCAGCGTGGTCTTGCCCGATCCCAGAAAGCCTGTCAGGACGGAAAGCGGAATGGGGGGCTTCGGTCCTCTGGCGGGTGTGCCTTCAGGAGCCGGTGTCGGCGACGCCATGGTCTTAACTCCAGATGTTGCCGTTCTCCCGCGGCCGGGTAGAGGCAAGGGTCTGCAGACACATAGGCAGAATGGCGCCGCGACGCAATCGCGTCACAGCGTATGATTTTCCAAAGTGGAATGCGAGCGGGCGTCTCAGCCGGCGTTCAGGACTTCTTCTTCCTGTTTTTCTTGTTCGGCCTCGGCCGCGGCGTCCTTCTTGTCGAGCGCGACAATCTTGTTGTCGGCCTCTTCCTCGGACAGATCCATCGGCGTCAGGTCCTGGACGATATCGGTTTCCTCGACATCGAGATCCGTTTCGTCCCCGTCGAAGTCGTCGTAATCGTCAAGCTCGTCCTGATCGACTACGAGCCGGACCGCTTCGGCGGCCTTGCGCAGGGTCGCGATGACCTCTTCCACCGAACGTCCTTCTTCCAGTTGGTTGGCGGACAGTTCCGCAAGGCTGGCAAGAGCCCGGATGGTGGCGGTGGATCTCGGTTCAATCATGAGGCGATCTCTCGCGTTACAAGTTTCGGCAGGTCCTATGCCCAAAATGACGCTACGGGCGTCACCGCAATTCTCGAACCGGCAGTGCCGTTTTGCGAAAAATGCTTACGACACTGTTAAGGAGCAGCGTAAATAAAGGGTTAATGGAACCGTTAGAAACCTTGCGGCACGCCCGGTTTGAGCCCGTTATTGCTTGAGCGGGCTCTTGGCCGGCACCGGCACGGTGAAATCGAGCCCCTTGCGGAAGATCGAGCCGGGGGCGGCATTGGCCGCGTCCGTTGCGGCACCGGGCTGCCCGCCTTCATCGCCGGTCGGCGGAATGCCGCCAGCAACATTGGCCTCGGCGGTTGGCTGCAACTGGTGGCGGATCTCGTTTTGCGCCCGGCGCACGGGATTTGCTACCGGCAGCGGGATCTCTTCCAGCTCGATTTCCGTCGCCGAAATGGCCGCAACCGCTGGCGCGGCACCCGCCACCGGAGCCCCTCCCGGATTGCCAAGCCCGACCTGGATCGGCCGATAGGCGATGCGGCGCGGCCCGAGCGTCCGGTCAAGGATTTTCGCCCAATCCGGTTTGCCGTTTGCCAGCGTGAATCCGGCTTCATCGACCTTAGCCTCGGCATTGCGATTGGCCTTGAAGAACAGGAACCCGCCCTGTTTTTCGTTTTCCATGTCGAACCGGGCCATATAGGCCTTGGCGCCGGGGCTCTTGTTGCGCCGGCAATAACCGTCCGCCGGCGGATTGCCTGAGGTACCGCGCAGGCTGCTCACGTTCTGGCCGCCGCGCTTGCGGAACCCCTCATCGAACAGCTGGCGTGCGAAGGCGGTGCGTTCCAGGCCGGATCCCGCGCCCATGATTACCGCAATCAGTGTCCGCCCGCCACGGGTCACCGAAGCGGCGACATTGTAGCCGGAATTGCAGATATAGCCTGTCTTCATGCCGTTGGCGCCCGGCACGCGCAGCAGAAACTCCCGGTTGGCGGACCGCAAGGTCTTTTTACCAAAGCGGATGCCCGGGTTCTTGTAGATCTCGCGGGCCTCCGGAAAGTCGCGCCTGAGTGCCATTGCCAGGATGGCCATGTCCCGGGGAGTGGTGACCATGCGGTTGTCGGGCAGGCCATGCGGATTGGTGAAATGCGTGTTGGTCATGCCGAGCCGCTTGGCTTCCGCGTTCATCATGGCGATGAACCCGGCTTCCGAGCCCGCAATTGCCTCACCAAGCGCAACAGCGACGTCATTGGCGGATTTGATCAGGATGATTTTCAGCGCCGTGTCGATCGTGAACCTGGTACCGACCTTGAAGCCCATCTTGCTGGGTGGCTCGGCCAGAGAATTCTTGGACTGCACCACCGCGGAATTCAGGGTCGCCCGGCCTTCCCGGATCGCCTTGAAGGTGACATAGGCGGTCATCATCTTGGTCAGCGATGCCGGATACCACTTGCGGGTCGCGTTTTCCTGTTCAATCACCGCGCCCGAATTCGCATCTATCAGAATATAGGCGCCGATATCTGCTCGGGCCGGCCCCCAGGACAGGCCGAGCACGACAAGGCAGACGGTCAGGAATATGGAAGTCAAATGACCGGTCCGGCTTGCAAACACAGGAATCCCTCGCATGTCATCCCTTGAAAAAGGGGAACGCACACTCTTTGCTGTAAACGTCTAGCGGCAACTGTCCCTAAAAAACCGGAACATGACCCCAAGGGCAACCCTTTCCTCTCTGCTGTCCCGCGCCGATTATTCCATCAGTTGCCTCATTTTTGGGCAGCGGGCTTTCCAATCTCCGATTAGTCTTTGAAAACGCGGACGCTTTTTCGCGGTGCTCACCTGCTCCATCAGCCGCCGCGGTTTGGCCCGGCTCTTGCTAAGATTGCCGAGGGCGAATTGCGGCTTGCGCCGGGCAACCTTCCGGGAGCACCGTGACGGCGCGCGACTTGATAAGAACAGAAATACGGGCGCCGGGGAGGCGGACCATCCATGTATGATGCTGGCACAGCATCGAAATCCGAACTGGAAACGCACGTCCTGCAACGTGTCAACGGCGAAGCGCGTCTCCGCTTCCGCCAGGCGGCCGGCTGCACCCGGCTCGCCGACCTCTATCAGGCCGGCTCCGCCAAAATACGCTTTCCAAAGGTCTATGACGCCCCGCCGACCGCCGTCCTCATCAACACGGCGGGCGGCCTGACCGGCGGCGACAGGATGGTGCTTTCAATCGGCGCGGACGCGAAGACACACGCGATTGTGACCAGCCAGACGGCCGAACGCGCCTATCGCAGCGCGGCCGGCTCCGCAGAAGTGACGGTAGGGTTCACCCTTGAACCGGGCGCTTTCCTCGAATGGCTGCCCCAGGAGACAATTCTCTTTCAAGCTTCGCGTCTGAAGCGACGCATCTCGGCGGCGCTCACCGGGGACGCTCGCCTGCTCATGCTTGAGTCCGCCGTGCTTGGCCGCAAGGCCATGGGCGAACAGGTGACTTCGGTCCTTTTCCGAGACAGCTGGCGCATCCTCCGCGATGGCAGGCTCGTGTTCGCGGACGATCTGCGCTTCGACGGCGACCCGGCCCGGTTTCTGAAAGGGAAGGCCACCGGGCACGGCAGCTTGGCCATTGCAACGATGGTGGATTGTGCGCTGGACGCCGAAGACCGGCTGGCACGTGCCAGAAGCCTGCTGGACGACCTGACCGGCACCCGGACGCAAGCCGCCGCAAGCGCCTGGAACGGCATTTTGGCGGCCAGATTTGTTGCCGAAGACGGCCAGGCCCTGCGTGCCACCCTGACACGATTTCTGACCGGATACCGCAGCGCTGAGCTGCCGCGTGTCTGGCATTGCTGATTGACAAGGAGTTGCCTTCATGAACCTGACACCCCGTGAAAAGGACAAACTGCTGATCTCCATGGCGGCCATGGTTGCGCGCCGCCGCCTGGAGCGTGGCGTGAAGCTGAACCATCCCGAAGCCATCGCGCTGATCACCGATTTTGTCGTTGAAGGGGCCCGGGATGGCCGCAGCGTTGCCGATCTGATGGCTGCCGGCGCCAAGGTGCTGACCCGGGACCAGGTCATGGACGGCATCGCCGAGATGATTCATGACGTCCAGGTGGAAGCCACCTTTCCCGACGGCACCAAGCTGGTCACCGTGCATGAGCCGATCCGCTGACACTTGAGATCCAGGAGCAAGACATGATCCCCGGAGAACTGTTTCCCGCCGCAGGCGAGATCGAACTGAATGCCGGCCTCGACACCGTGACACTGGACGTTTCCAATACCGGCGACCGGCCGATCCAGGTCGGCAGCCACTACCACTTTGCCGAGACCAATGAAGGCCTCTCCTTCGACCGGGACAAGGCCCGCGGCATGCGGCTCGACATCCCGGCCGGCACCGCCGTGCGGTTTGAGCCCGGCCAGACCCGGTCCGTCACCCTGGTGGCCTATCGCGGCGAGCGGACGGTCTACGGCTTCAATCAGAAAGTCATGGGCGCGCTCTGATATGGCAAAAGTGAAGGCAGTCCAAGCCGCGGCGGCAGTGTTTCTTGCGACACTGGCAACCGGCACCGCGCAGGCGCAGGCGCAGGAAATCGCGGACTGCAGCAACGCGATGTCACAGTCGGAAATGACCCAATGTGCCCACGACGACTGGCAGAAAGCGGATGCCGAGTTGAATGCGCTCTACAAGAAGGCCATGGCGAAGATGCGCGAGGCCGATGATTATCTTCCCGATTATCTCAAGGGCGCCGCCGACACTTTGCGCGACGCCCAGCGCGCCTGGATCCCCTATCGCGACAAGGCCTGCGAATCCTACGGGTTCATGGCAAGGGGCGGCACGATGGAACCAATGCTTGTTTATGGGTGCCAGGCGGACCTGACCAATCAGAGAATCAAGGAACTCAAGGACCTTGTGGAAGGGCTCGGCAATTGAATCTTCCGCTCTCTTCCTTCGCTCCGCTTCTCGCCGCCGGCCTGATGGCTGCCACGGCTTGGCCCGCCGGCGCCCAGGAGAATATCGACTGCGGCTATCCGTTGAACAACAACGAGCGGACATACTGTGCCGACAAGGCCCTCAAAGACGCTGAAGCGGCGATGGCCGCGGCCTATGTCACGCTCCACGCCAGGGTGGTCGCGCTGGACGACGCGCTGCCGGACCATTTGAAAGGCAGCCCGGCCGCGCTGGAAGGAGCCCAGACCGCCTGGGCGGACTACGCCGACAAGGACTGCAAGGCCTATGCGTTTCCCTTCATGGGCGGAACGCGCGGCCAGGAGCTCTACCGCAACTGCAAGATCGTCCTGACCATGAAACGCACCGACGACCTGACCGCCACGCTGGAAGATTACGGCGACTAACTGATACCGATTTCTGATCTCGGATTGGAGACAAAATGGCTTACAAAATGCCCCGCGCCGCTTATGCGGACATGTTCGGACCGACCACCGGCGACCGGCTGCGCCTTGCCGACACCGATCTCATCATCGAGGTGGAACGGGATTTCACCACCTATGGCGAGGAAGTGAAATTCGGCGGCGGCAAGGTCATCCGCGACGGCATGGGCCAGTCCCAGGCACCGCGTTCGGCGGGCGCCGTCGACACGGTGATCACCAACGTGCTGATCGTCGACCACTGGGGCATCGTCAAGGCCGATGTCGGCCTCAAGGACGGCCGTATCGCCGGAATCGGCAAGGCCGGCAACCCGGATGTGCAGCCGAATGTCGATATCGTTGTCGGCCCGGGCACCGAGGCGATCGCGGGCGAGGGCAAGATCCTCACCGCCGGCGCGCTCGACGTTCATATCCATTTCATCTGCCCGCAGCAGATCGACGACGCGCTGATGTCCGGCGTCACCACCATGCTCGGCGGCGGCACAGGCCCGGCGACCGGCACCAACGCCACCACCTGCACGCCCGGGCCCTGGCACATCACCCGCATGCTGCAATCGGCCGACAGTTTCCCGATGAACCTCGCCTTTGCCGGCAAGGGCAACGCCTCGCTGCCCGCGGCTCTCGAAGAACAGATCCTGGCCGGCGCTTGCGCCCTGAAACTGCACGAGGACTGGGGCACCACGCCGGCGGCCATCGACACCTGCCTCTCCGTCGCCGACGAATATGACGTCCAGGTGATGATCCACACAGACACGCTGAATGAAAGCGGTTTTGTCGAAAACACCACGGCGGCCTTCCGGAACCGCACCATCCATGCCTTCCACACGGAAGGCGCGGGCGGCGGCCACGCACCGGACATCATCAAGGTCTGCGGCGAATTGAACGTGCTGCCGTCCTCGACCAACCCGACGCGGCCCTACACGGTCAACACGCTGGAAGAGCATCTCGACATGCTCATGGTCTGCCATCACCTGGACAACTCCATTCCCGAAGATGTCGCCTTTGCCGAAAGCCGCATCCGCAAGGAAACCATCGCCGCGGAAGACATTCTCCACGACATGGGCGCCTTCTCGATCATCGCCTCGGACAGCCAGGCGATGGGCCGGGTTGGCGAGGTCATCATCCGCACGCTGCAGACCGCCCACAAGATGAAGGTCCAGCGCGGGCGCCTCTCCGAAGAGACCGGCGACAACGACAACCTGCGCGTCAAGCGCTACATGGCCAAGTTCACCATCAACCCGGCAATAGCCCATGGGCTTGATGAACATATCGGCTCGGTCGAGATGGGAAAACTCGCTGACCTTGTGCTTTGGGACCCGAAATTCTTCGGCGTCAAACCGGACATGGTCATCAAGCTCGGCACCATCGCCGCCGCCCCGATGGGCGATCCGAATGCCTCCATCCCGACACCGCAGCCTGTCCATTACCGGCCGATGTTCGGCGCCTTCGGCAAGGCCATGACCGAAAGCCGGGTGACCTTCGTCTCCCAGGCCGCCTATGACCTTGGCGTCAAGGACAAGGCCGGCCTCTCCAGCCTGGTCCTGCCGGTGAAGAACACCCGCGGCGGCATCTCAAAGAAATCCATGATCCTCAACGACGCTACCCCGGAGATCGAGGTTCATCCGGAGACGTACGAGGTCCGCGCCAATGGCGAACTCTTGACCTGCGAACCGGCTGACGTTCTGCCGATGGCGCAGCGCTACTTCCTGTTCTAAAGCATTTCGAGAATTGTTTGAAACAAACTTTGCCGACTTTTGCGTTCGAGGCAGAGCGGAGAGGCAGCTAAAGTCGGCTCATACTTTTCTCGAAAAGCTATAATCTCCGCGCGTTTTGGTTTAGGGAGTTAAGAAAATGTACAAGATCATCGGCTTTCCACGCACCCGTGCGATGCGTGTCATCTGGTTGCTGGAGGAGCTTGGCGAGGCGTATGAGCTCGACCCGGCCATGCCGCAATCGGAGAAGGTCCGCGCTGTCAACCCGAGCGGCAAGGTGCCGGTCCTGATGGAGGGTGACGAGCCGATCACCGACTCCATCGCCATCTGCACCTATCTTGCCGACAAACATGGGCGTTTCACCTTTCCCGCAGGCACGCTGGAGCGCGCGCGGCAGGACAGTTTCACCCAGTTCGGCGTCGACGTTCTGGAAGGCGCGCTGTGGACTGCGGCCAAGAACACCTTCATCAACCCGGAAGACAAGCGGGCGCCTGAGGTCAAGGACGTCTGCCGCTATGAGTTCGCCCGCGGCCTCGATGTGCTGGAAGCACGGCTCGGCGACGGACCCTATGTCATGGGCGAGACCTTCACCATCGCCGACATCATCATCGGTCACTGCGCCGGCTGGGCGGTCGCGGCCAAGTTCGACCTGCCCAAGGACGGTCCGATCCACGCCTATTTCAATCGCCTGCGCGAGCGCCCGGCCTTCCAGGCGATGATGGCCAAGGTCGCCGGGGCCGCATGATCCGGATCGAAAAAATCCACGCTGCCGGAACCTGGCAGGGTGAGGCTTCAGACCGTATCACCCTTGACCGGGAAGACCGGCACCGCCGCCGCGCAGTGCTGACGGGGGAAGGCGGCTTGACCTTTCTCTTGGACGAACCGTCCGCGGTGCATCTGCGTCACGGCGACGGCCTGGAACTGGAAGACGGCCGTATGGTCGAGGTGTGCGCCGAGCCGGAAGAGCTGGTCGAGATCGGTGCGCGGGACGGTGCGCACCTCATCAAGATCGCCTGGCATCTTGGCAACCGTCACCTGCCGACCCAGCTGATGGGTGAAACCTTGAGGATCCGCCGGGATCACGTCATCGAGGACATGGTTGAAAAACTCGGCGGCACGCTGACACCGCTGTCGGCTCCGTTCGACCCGGAAGGTGGCGCCTATGGCCATGGCCAGACCCATGGTCATGAACACGGACACAATCATGGTCACGCACATTCCCACGGGCATCACCATCGACACGACCATGACTGAGCCGGTTTCCCTTTCCGCGCTTTACCGGCTGATGACCTTCCTGTCGCCCGGCTTCCCGGTCGGGGCCTTCACCTACAGCCACGGGCTGGAGCAGGTGGTGGAAAGCGGCGCGGTCGCGGACGCGTCCGGCCTTGAAGCCTGGCTGAGCGATATTCTGCGGTTTGGTGCGGGGCGGAGCGATGCCATCCTGCTGAAGGAGACCATTCGGGTTGCCCGCGACGGAGATGCGTCAGCTGTCGCGGACCTGCGCGAACTGGGCCTGGCTTTGCAGCCGTCAAGGGAACGCCACCTGGAGACCAGCGCGCAAGGCACGGCCTTCGTGACGGCTATCCGGAACAGCTGGCTACCGGAAACGGGAACACCAGCCGGCCAGCTCTTCCACGATCACACTGCAGACGACGATCCCTGGCCGTATCCGGTCGCTGTCGGCCTGGCGTGCGCCGCCCACGCCATTCCGTCAGAAGCCGCGCTGGCCGCTTATCTGCAGGCGTTTGCCGCCAATCTGGTCTCCGCCGCCATCCGCACCGTACCGCTCGGCCAGAGCGAAGGGCAAAGTGTCCTGGCGGCTCTCGAGCCCATCATTTTCGAGGTAGCGAAGGAGGCCGCCGCCGCGGATCTCGCCGATCTCGGCAGCTCCACTTTCCTGGCCGACATTGCCTCCATGGCCCATGAAACCCAGTATTCGAGGTTGTTCCGCTCATGAGTTCCAAAAACGGCCCCTTGCGTGTCGGCATCGGCGGCCCGGTCGGCGCCGGCAAGACCACGCTCACCGACAAGCTGTGCAAGGCCATGCGCGAGACCTATTCGCTCGCCGTCATCACCAACGACATCTACACCAGCGAGGATGCCGAGGCGCTGATGCGCTCCCAGGCGCTGACCAGCGACCGCATCCGGGGCGTGGAAACCGGCGGCTGCCCGCATACAGCCATCCGCGAGGACGCCTCGATCAACCTGGCGGCCGTCGCCGACCTTACCAGGTCGATCCCGGACCTGGACCTGATCCTGATCGAATCCGGCGGCGACAATCTCGCGGCAACCTTCTCGCCGGAACTGGCCGACCTTACGCTCTATGTGATCGACGTCGCCGCCGGAGAGGAAATCCCGCGAAAAGGCGGACCAGGCATCACCCGGTCCGATCTTCTGATCATCAACAAGACCGATCTTGCCCCATACGTTGGCGCCGATCTCGGTGTGATGGACCGGGACGCCACCAAAATGCGCAAGAACCGGCCGTTTGTGTTCGCCAACATGAAAGCGGGCGAGGGCATCGAATCCGTGGTAGAGTTCATCGTCCAAAAGGGTGGGCTGAACGGATAATCTCAAGACGTTGCTTCAATGATTGCTGGGAAACAGGACGCCTGCGCGCATAACAACGCGCTCTGGTGCGACGCGGTTCTGAAAGCCGCCGGGGCGAAGACCGAATTCTTGAACGGCCACTGGATCGCGCGGGAGAAATCCCTGCCGCTCTATCCGAATATCGTCACGCTGACGGCCAATCCGGGCGCCGAGTTTTTCGGACACCTCGACGCCTTGCCGAAGGGTTCCGCGGTCAAGGACAGTTTCGACAGTCTCGATCTTGCTCAAAAGGGTTTCCAGAAACTCTTTTCAGGCACCTGGCTGTTCCGCCCCGCCAGGGCGGACAAACGTCCGCCGATCCAGTCCGACTGGCACAAGATCACCCATCCCGAAGCTCTGAAAAAATGGCTGGCGGCCTGGAACAGCAACGATCAACTCCACAGTGTTTTCTCGTCCAGGCTTCTGGAAAAACGGGCGATCGATTTCGCCGCCACCAGCAAGGACGGCGAGCTCAAGGCCGGCGCGGTGTTCAACGCCGGACCGCAACTGGACGGCAAGGAGGTGGTCGGGCTGTCCAACCTGTTCTGCCGCAAGAGCTGGCGCTACAGCGCCCTGCACGATCTCCTGGAGCCTTACGCGCACAAGCCGGTCTGCACCTATGAGACCGACGACGCCTTGCTGCCGGTCTATCGGCAACTCGGTTTCGAGGCATGCGGACGGCTGGCTGTCTGGCTCAAGAGTTGAACCTGGTGAACTTGCAACATCCGCTTGATCTTTTGGGCAAATCCGCTCAGGTTACCCCTCAATTCTACGGAGGGTGAGCCATGATGTTTGACGGCGTGAACTTGGTTGCGGTGGCCGCCGCCGCTATTGCGTCCTTCGTTTTCGGCGCCCTCTGGTACGGCACGCTCGGCAAGGTCTGGATGCGCGCAGCCGGCTTGAGCGAAGCCCAGACCAAGCCGGATCCGGTCACCTTCGGACTGACCTTCTTCTGCCAGGTGATCATGGCCTTTGTCTTTGCCGGCATCATCTACCACACAGGTGAAACCAATATCCGAGCCGGCATCATCTCCGCGCTCATGATCTGGGTCGGCATCGTCATGACAACCCAGATCGTCAACCACCGGTTCCAGGGCAAGCCCTGGAGCCTGACCCTGATCGACGGCGGTCACTGGCTCGGCGTGCTGCTCGTACAGGGCATTCTGATCGGCTGGCTGAGCTGACGATAACGTAAGGTTTGAGGCGCAAAACAGTCTGCATTTGAAGGTCTTAGGCCTTGCCATAGACCAAAGACTCGCCGACTAAAGTACCAAGTCCAGGTTCTGGACGCCTTAGGGGGCCATACGCATAATGGCCTCCGGAAAACAAGGCCGCGGTGTGGGGGAGAATGCCCGCCGCCGGCCCAATTGTGGTTTCTGGGAGGTTTCACATGACCGAGTCCGTCTTTCCCGTTCCCGCGGAGGTTGCCGCGCGGGCGCATGTCGACAATGCCAAATATCTGGAAATGTATCAGCGCTCCGTGGACGACCCGGATGGGTTCTGGGGCGAACACGGCAAGCGGCTCGACTGGATCAAGCCCTATTCCAAGGTGAAAAACACCTCCTACGATTATCACAACGTCTCGATCAAATGGTTCGAGGACGGCACGCTGAACGTCTCGGCCAACTGCGTTGACCGCCACCTGGAAAAGCGCGGCGACCAGCCCGCGATCATCTGGGAAGGCGATGACCCGAGCGAGCACAAGGTCATCACCTACAAGGAACTGCACCATGAGGTGAACAAATTCGCCAACGTGCTGCATGCCCAGGGCGTCAAGAAGGGTGACCGCGTCACCATCTACCTGCCGATGATCCCGGAAGCGGCCTATGCCATGCTGGCCTGCGCCCGCGTCGGAGCGGTGCATTCGATCGTCTTCGGCGGTTTCTCGCCGGACAGCCTCGCCCAGCGTATCGAGGACTGCCAGTCCGACTGCGTCATCACAGCCGACGAGGGCCTGCGCGGCGGCCGCAAGGTGCCGCTCAAGGCCAATGTCGACAAGGCCGCCGAAAAAGCGCCGGTCCGCAGCGTCATTGTGGTCAAGCGCACAGGTGGCGACATTGCCATGCAGGACGGCCGCGACGTCTGGTATCACGACGAGGCCGACCGGGTCTCCGACCATTGCGCGCCGGTGGAAATGAACGCGGAAGACCCGCTGTTCATCCTTTACACCTCGGGCTCCACCGGCAAGCCGAAGGGCGTGATGCACACGACCGGCGGTTACCTGGTCTATGCCTCCATGACCCACGAATATGTCTTCGACTATCACGAGGGCGACGTTTACTGGTGTACCGCCGATGTCGGCTGGGTCACCGGCCACAGCTACATTGTCTACGGTCCGCTCGCCAACGGCGCGACCACGCTGATGTTCGAGGGTGTGCCGACCTATCCGGGACCCGGCCGGTTCTGGGAAGTCTGCGACAAGCACAATGTCAACATCTTCTACACCGCGCCGACCGCCATCCGCGCCCTTATGGGGGCCGGCGACGAGCATGTCACCAAGACATCCCGCAATTCGCTGCGCCTGCTCGGCTCCGTCGGAGAGCCAATCAACCCGGAAGCCTGGACCTGGTATTACAACGTGGTCGGCGAAAAGCGCTGCCCCATCGTCGACACCTGGTGGCAGACGGAAACCGGCGGCATCCTGATCACGCCACTGCCTGGCGCGACCGACCTGAAACCCGGCTCCGCGACGCGGCCCTTCTTCGGCATCCAGCCGGCGGTGGTCGACGCGGACGGCAAGTTCCTGGAAGGCGCGACCGAGGGCAATCTGGTCATCAAGGACAGCTGGCCGGGCCAGATGCGCACCGTCTATGGCGACCACGAGCGCTTCGTTCAGACCTACTTCGCCACCTATAAGGGCCTCTATTTCACCGGCGACGGCTGCCGCCGCGACGGGGACGGCTATTACTGGATCACCGGCCGCGTCGACGACGTCATCAACGTCTCCGGCCACCGCATGGGCACGGCTGAAGTCGAAAGCGCTCTGGTCGCCCATCCGAAGGTCTCCGAGGCCGCCGTTGTCGGCTATCCGCATGATATCAAGGGCCAGGGCATCTACGCCTATGTCACCCTGATGGAAGGCGAGGAGCCGACGGACGATCTGAAAAAGGAACTGGTCAAGCATGTGCGCGCCGAGATCGGCCCGATCGCTTCGCCGGATCTCATTCAGTTTGCCCCGGGCCTGCCCAAGACCCGCTCCGGCAAGATCATGCGCCGCATCCTGCGCAAGATCGCCGAGGACAGCTTCGACAGCCTCGGCGACACATCGACCCTGGCCGACCCAACCGTCGTCGACGACCTGATCGACAACCGGCAGAACCGGGCCTGATCAAAGGCTTTCAGGCAAACGAAGGGCCCGCCCATCCGGCGGGCCTTTTTGCTGTTACCTGTTATTTCGACACGTAGATGGCCTGAATCTTCTTGGCGATGTTGCTGAAAGCATTTTCAAGGTCCGTCGTGGACGTGGCCAGGAAGAAACTCTTTGCGTCAGTGGCGCACCCGCGCATCAGATCTTCGCCGAAATCGGATCCGTTGGTTTCGAAATACACCGAGTAGATGTGAATGTGCTCGTCTTTCATCTTGTCGCACAATTCCAGACCACGATCGGCGGATTCATCACCAATGTCGGCATAGTCCTGGTAGAATTCCGTCCAGACCGTCTCGGTGGTCGTCTCGTCCCAGCATTTCCATTCTTTTTTGCTCTTTTTCTTCTTCTTGGATGAAGACTCGACCCAGTCACAAACCTCGGTCGTTTTTGAATATTCTTCAGCATCAAAGTAGTTGTTGAAATCTCCATCCGTCATGATGACGGCGAATTTCTTGATTTTATCGTTTTTCGTACCCTCGCCATACTCGGCGGGAGCACTGGTCGGCCACAAGGCGCCCCAATCCGGCGCAAGCGTATACCAACCCCAGGCAATCCCTGTCTGGCCGGCGGTACCGCCGCTGGCAGTCAAAGCTCCGATCTTGGTGTCAAGCGCTGCACGGTTCGCTGTCAGCGGCAGGATTTCCTGCTTGGGGCACGCTTCACCCCAAGGCGAATCGACCCATTCTCCCCATTGATATTTTTGCTGGCGCTTTCCGTTTCGAAACAAGATCTTGCCGGCGCTGCCGAAAAATTCAGAGTCGCTGCTGTCGTATTTGTAGATAGCGTCAGTAAATCGCTGCTCGCCGGGTCGCTCGGTCACGCAATTCTTCGATCCGGATTGATTGTTGGTGACCGTGCTTGCATTTGAGCCAAGATTGACGCCCTGGGAATAGGGCACAACGGAAATACGGATCTTGCTGTCGGCTTCATCCGTGTCTTCCGAAATCAGTTCCTTGACGAGATCCTTCGCGGCGGTCCTCAGGGCCTTGATGTCGTTGGAGTTGGTGCCCATGGAACCCGTCACGTCCAAAACGAGGGCGACCTCAACTTCATACTGAGAATAGGTCACCTGCGAACTGGCACTGAAGGCAAAGGTTTCCGGCCCGATCGTCTTCATTCCATAGCCGCCGAAATCCAGGAAATAATTGTTCAATGTCGCCCTTGAGGAAACAGTGACGGTACCGTTTTCCGGTTTTACGTCGGGATCCAGGTTTTTGATGGCCTCGGCGAGGAATTCTTCGCCGTATAGATTTGTTTTAAGCGAGTCTTCCAGCTCCAGTTTGATATCGGCGTCCGTCATCAAGGTTGTGGACAGGCTTCTGGCAACTGAAAGCGCCGCGGCGTCCAGAGCGAAGGCCAGTTTCTCCCGTGCATTCACGGTACGCGTCACGTCAAACGCGGCGCCAGCGATCACCACCAGCATAATCACCATCAACCCGAAGATCGGTAGGACGGATGCTTCTCGGTTGCGCGAAAACCCGGCGGCACGGCACCGAATAAATTGACAATTAAAAATACCCATGACAGCCCTCTGCAATCGGGCCATCCGTATATGTCAAAAGTACGTAAATCGTTAAAGTTGCAATTTCTTTCTCTGCATTTCTAGATCACACTTATCAACGTTTAGGCGGGGACCGCTTCCCCGTCCTGGGTGGACGCCGATCGGGCCAGAGGTCTCCACCCAAAGAGGCCGGGCCAAACCACAGGTAAGCTCCGGACGTGAAGCTGCCCTCATCGGATTGGGTCATTCTGCTTGATGTCTGGTGAGGCGATCTACGCGACGGGTCGTGAAGTGCCTGGCGGCACCGTGGGCAAGCTGCCCGGCACAGCAAGCGACTGCCAGGCACAGACCCGTGGCACCGGCCAATTGATCCAATCTGACCGGAAAAGCTCAAGAGCGTGCCATTCCAGTCTGAAACAGCCTCAGATCCGCAGGTTTACCGCGAAACGTAGATTTGCTGGATCTTCTTGGCGATGTTGCTGAAGGCGTTGATCAGTTCCGACGCGCTGGTCGCCTGATAATAATTGCCGTCGCTGGCGCAAGACTGCATGTTCAGCGAACCGGCCGAACTGTTGCTGGAGCCGAAATAGACGCCAAAGATTTCAATGCCGGCATCCTTCATCGCTTCGCACAACGCCCGCTGGTCGGTTGAAGGTGTATTTGAGTAGCTGGGTGCTTCGTAATTTTCTTCCCAGTCGTTGACCTCAACTTCGTTCCAGGAGCAAGTCCGGTTCCACCAAGGCCCACTGCAGGTCCTTCTCCATTCTGTTTCGACAAAATCGTAATGCTGGTTGTTGTCGCCATCCGTCATGATGATCGCAAATTTGAGCACATCGTCATTATCATAGGCTTCCGGTGCGCTGTCCGCCGGCCAAACGTCGGAATAGTTCGGTGACAGACTGTTCCAGCCCCACACAACGCCCGTTTGACCCGCGGTACCGCCATTATCATCCAGCGCGGCAATTGCATCGACCAAGGTGTCTCTATCCGATGTCAGCGGAATCATCTCGGAATCCGACGAGCAATTGTTGCTTTCCCCGTCGCCATAAAATGTCGCTTTCGGTGGAGGATCGGTTTCATCGTAATAATTGTACGGAAGGTCGGTGTATTTCACCTCGTAGGTATCTGAGCCGTCGTCATAGTTCTGACGTTCCGTGACGCAATAGCTGCCATCGGAATGGCCATAGTCGCCACCTTTAACCAAGTCTGCGTAGGGCCCGAGATTGACACCCTGGCTGTAAGGCACGAGGGAAATGCGCACTTTGCTGTCTGCTTCGTCCGTTCCTTCGGGAATGAGGATGTCAACAAGACCGTCGGCCGCGTCGCGCAGCGTGTCCATGTCGTTGCGCATCGAACCGGTGACGTCGAGCACCAGGGCCAGCTCCACGTCAAACCGGGAATAGGTGACCTGGGAACTGGCACCAAAGCTGAGCACTTCCGGCCCGAGAGCCTTCATGCCGTAGCCGCCGAAGTCGATGAAGTACGTATTCAGCATCGCGGAGGAAGACACAACGATGGTGCCGTTCTCTGAATCGACCGTGAAGTCGAGATTATCGATCGCATCCTCCAGAAATTCCGCATCGTTCAGATTGGCCCGGAAGGAATCGGCGATTGCTTCCGTGATTTCGTCGTCGGTCATGACGCTTGTTGAGAGATCGGCAGCCACCGAAAGCGCCGCCGCGTCGATGGCGTAGGAGAGTTTCTCGCGCGCGTTGACGGTACGCGACACGTCAAAGGCCGCGCCGGAGATCACCACCAGCATGATCACCATGATTGCGAAAATGGGAAGCACCGACGCCTTGCGATCGGACGCGAACCGCTGAAGGAGGGACCGAAATTTTGTGCGAAGACTGGACCGCATACACGCCTCTCGTTTTAAGAGACCTTTACGCCAGAAAAGTACTTAAAGTCTTAAAGTTGCTTTTGAAAGTCTAGGTATTCAAGAACCAAAACGAAGATGCACCCACGTAAGATTCACGCAAAAATTGCAGAAACTCCCAAGGAGAACCCCAGAATTGTTTACATTGACAGATATATCGATTGGATTTTCCTGGCGATATTCGCGAAGGCCGCAATGAGCCCGCTTGCGCTGGTCGCCTGATAATAGTTGCCGTCGCTGGCGCAGGATTTCATGTTTTTTGCGCCGGCGGAGTTGTTGTTGCTGCCAAAATAGACCCCGAAAACCTCGATTTTGGCGTCTTTCATCGCTTCGCACAGGTCCCGCTGGGTGGTCGATGACGTGTTGGAATAACTCTCACCCTCCGAGACCTCCTCCCAGGCGTTGACGGCAATCTCTTTCCATTGGCAGGTCTTGTCCTTGCCCTTGCCTGTGCAGACATTTTCCAACCTGGTTTCGGTGAACTTGTAATAGCGGTTGTTGTCGCCATCGGTCATGATCACCGCGAATTTGAGCACCCGATCGTCATCATAGGCCGCCGGTTCGCTGTCCGCCGGCCACAGATTGGCGTAGTTCGGCGAGAGGCTGTTCCAGCCCCAGACCACCCCGGTCTGGCCGGAGGTGCCGCCGCTGGACTCAAGCGCCTTGATCGCCTTGATCAGGTCGGCCCGGTCTGCGGTGAGCGGGATCATTGCGGAACTCTTGGCGCATTTGTCGCTGCCGCCACCATAGAAAGTTCCCTTCGGCGGGGGATTGGTCTTGTCGAAATAGTTGTAGGGATCGTCAGTCAGTTTGACCTTGTAGGTCGAGTTGCCATCCTTGTAGTCCTGACGTTCCGAAACACAGACGCTGCCGTCGGAATAGCCATGGGCACCGCCTTTGACCAACCCGGCATAAGCCCCCAGATTGACACCCTGGCTGTAAGGCACCAGGGAGATCCGGACCTTGCTGTCAGCCTCGTCGGTATCCGCCGGGATCAGGATATTGACCAGACCCTCAGAGGCCGAGCGCAAGGTTTTCATGTCCCCGGCCATGGAGCCGGTCACATCGACCACCAAGGCCAGTTCCACGTCAAAACGCGAATAGCTTACCTGCGAACTCGTACCGAACTCAAATTTCTCGGGCCCCAGAGCCTTCTTGCCGTAACCGCCGAAATCGATGAAGTAGTTTTTGAGCGACGCCTTTGAGGCCACGCGAACAATGCCGTTTTCGCTGTCGACTGAGAAGGTCAGATTGGCAATCGCATCGTCCAGAAACTCCGTTCCCTGCAGGTTGGTCTTGAAGGACGCCGTGAGGGCCTGGGTGATCTCGGCATCGGTCATCACTGATGTAGACAGATCGGTCGCAACGGTCAGGGCCGCCGCGTCGAGCGCATAGGACAGTTTCTCTCGCGCATTCACCGCGCGGGAGACATCGAAACCGGCCCCCAAAACAACGACGAGGAAGATGACCATGAGCGCGAAAATCGGCAACACGGCACCTTCGCGCCGTGTCAGGAACTGCCTCGTTATTTGTCTACTCAAGTAAAAATTGGACGTATACATGGCCATCTCGCAGAAGGGAGAGATAGCTTCTACATCAAGCTGATAAAACCAGTTATTTAACTTTGAAATTTTGGTTAAAAATTCATTTCTTCAATACAGGACCTGCCGAAATTTCGCAGTCTTTTCAATATTCGTCCATATTCGGCGAAAGCAACTCAGCAACCCCAGCGACCACTCCCGGTAACTGACGCCGGAAAGGGCCGGTCGATTTACGAAAAGTACGTGTTCCCAGCCGGTTCCTTATGGCTCCAGCTCGGTGTCCCAGTAGAGAAAGTCCATCCAGCTTTCGTGCAGATAGTTGGGCGGGAAGCCGCGGCCATTGTTGTGCAGGTCCTGAATGGTCGGCTGGAACGGCATGTGCATGGGCCACATGTTCAGCTGCTGGCAGGACTTGTTGGACTTGCGCAGATTGCAAGGGGAGCAGGCGGTGATGACATTGTCCCAGGACGTGATGCCACCTTTGGAGCGCGGAATGAGGTGGTCGAAGGTCAGCTCCTCTTTGGAGCCGCAATACTGGCACTGAAATTTGTCGCGAAGAAAGACGTTGAAGCGGGTGAAGGCAGGATATCGGCTTGGTTTAACGAAGCTCTTGAGCGAGACGACGCTTGGCAATCGGAACTCGAAGCTCGGACTTCGAACCGCCGCGTCATACTCCGCAACGATGTTCACCCGATCGAGAAACACAGCCTTGACGGTGTCCTGCCAACTCCACAAGGACAAGGGGTAGTAGCTCAAGGGCCGGTAATCCGCGTTGAGCACCAACGCCGGATGAGCCCCCGGCGAAACCGCTATCGTCACCTTCCGCTCCTCACTTCAAGAGCGTTCCGTTCCCAGGAGGGGAAATAGGATTGCTCCAACTGTTTACGTCCGATCACCCTGCATTCCCGCTACGCCACGGGAAAGCGGGATCATCCTTCAGGACCACCCGATGACCGGTCAATCGGACAGCGGAACAGTCCTTTTGCGACGGGAGTATTGTAGTGCCGAGGTGACAGTCTTGTGAAGCCCGGTAAATTCATTTCTGACAGCAGTTGTTGATAGGCGTTTTCTGGCAAAGGATTTTTCTTAAATACATGAATCATTTGCGCAAAAACGAGGTCCCCTGCGTCATCGTGACAGTTTTACGATAGCCACGAAAAAGGGCGCCCTTGGGCGCCCCTGAAATCGCGAATTCGTCAATCGAATCAATTTGCCGTCCAGTCGCGGATGTCGACGAAATGACCGGCGATCGCGGCCGCGGCGGCCATGGCCGGCGACACCAGATGCGTGCGGCCCTTGTGACCCTGGCGGCCTTCGAAATTGCGGTTCGAGGTCGAGGCGCAGCGCTCGCCCGGCGCCAGTTTGTCTGCATTCATGGCAAGGCACATGGAGCAGCCCGGCTCACGCCATTCGAATCCGGCTTCCTTGAAGATGACATCCAGGCCTTCTTCCTCGGCCTGTTCCTTCACCAGGCCCGAACCCGGCACCACCATGGCGCTGACATGGGCAGCGACCTTGTGGTTGCCGACGACGGCAGCCGCAGCCCGCAGGTCTTCGATGCGGCCGTTGGTGCAGGAACCGATAAAGGCCCGGTCGATCTTGATGTCGGTGATCTTGGTGCCCGGCGTCAGGCCCATATATTCCAGGGCGCGCTTCTTGGATTCGCGGCGGTTTTCTTCCGGGATCTCTTCCGGATCCGGCACCACGCCTTCCACCGAGACGACGTCTTCCGGCGACGAGCCCCAGGACACGATCGGCGGCAGGTTGGCGGCGTCCAGCTCGACCACCTTGTCGAAATAGGCATCAGCATCGGTGTGCAGCGTCTTCCAATAGGCAAGCGCCATGTCCCAGGCCTCGCCCTTCGGCGCCTTCGGCCGGCCTTCGATATAATCGAAGGTGGTCTGGTCCGGCGCGATCAGGCCAGCGCGGGCGCCTGCCTCGATCGACATGTTGCAGACCGTCATGCGGCCTTCCATGGACAGCGAGCGGATCGCTTCGCCGGCATATTCGATCACATAGCCGGTGCCGCCGGCGGTGCCGATCTTGCCGATGATTGCCAGCACGATGTCCTTGGCGGTCACACCGGCCGGGATCTTGCCCTCGACCTTGACCAGCATGTTCTTGGCTTTTTTCTGGATCAGGGTCTGGGTGGCCAGAACATGTTCCACTTCGGATGTGCCGATGCCATGGGCCAGGGAGCCGAAAGCGCCGTGGGTCGAGGTGTGGCTGTCGCCGCAGACGATGGTCATGCCCGGCAGGGTGAAGCCCTGTTCCGGCCCGACGATGTGAACGACACCCTGGCGCATGTCCAGTTCGGAATAGTATTCAACGCCGAACTCGGCGGCGTTCTTGGCCAGCGTTTCGACCTGCAGCGCGGATTCCGGATCGTCGATGCCGTGGCGGCGGTCGGTGGTCGGCACGTTGTGGTCGACGACGGCCAGGGTCTTCTGCGGCTGCCGCACCTTGCGGCCGGCCATGCGCAGGCCTTCGAACGCCTGCGGGCTGGTGACTTCATGCACCAGGTGACGGTCGATATAGAGCAGGCCGGTGCCGTCCGGCTGCATGTCGACCGCATGGTCGTCCCAGATCTTGTCGTAAAGCGTGCGTGCCTTGGCCATGGGTCTCTCCTCAGTCCAGCCGGGCCGTCGATCAAACAGTCAGTTTGTTTGCGAGATGCCCGGAGACGCCCTGTCGCGGCGCGTCCCGCCGCAAGGGTCTATCCTCGTTTATCGTAGCTAGTGAATGACGCAGCGCCGCTTCAAGGTCAAGCATTCCGAGTTGAGCTGAATTCAACTGGGATTGACCGGTGCAACCGGAGACAGGGCAGGAAAGTCAAATCAGGTACCGCAAACAGATACCTGTCCGCCAACCAGTGTCCATCCTTCTTCACCCAGGCCAAGCGCAGCGCGAGCCGGGACCGGGGAGGCAAGCGATTTCGCCGTTGGCACAATCCCCCCGCAAACGCCCCCGGCTCCCCGGTCCCGGATCTCCGCTTCGCTGCGTCCGGGACGACTACCAAAAGATCAGAAAAGCAAAAAAGGCGGCCCGATGGACCGCCTTTTCAAAACTCTCGATAAACCGGATCGGTTTATTCTGCCGCGCTCTCTGCAGCTGCTGCATCCGCTGCGGCCTGCTTGGCTTCGGCCTTGGCAACCTTGGCAGCGGCGGCTTCCGCGCGCTGCTCTTCGTTGAGGCGCTTGGAGCGGACATTGGTGTTTTCCACGATACGGGCGGATTTACCGCGACGGTCGCGCAGGTAGTAGAGCTTCGCGCGACGGACTTTACCGCGGCGGACAACTTCCACGCCTTCCAGCATCGGGGAGTAGATCGGGAACACGCGCTCGACGCCTTCGCCGTAAGAAATCTTGCGCACCGTGAAGCTCTCGTTGATGCCGCCGCCGGAACGGGCGATGCAGACACCTTCGTAGGCCTGGGTACGGGTGCGGGTGCCTTCAGTGACGCGCACGTTCACACGCACGGTGTCACCCGGCGAAAATTCCGGCAGCTTGCGCTGCGCTTCGATTTTCGCCATTTCCTCGGCGTTGAGTTCCTTGATGATATCCATGGCATTTTTCCCTTTTCAATTACAAAGCGGTCAGAGCGTCATCCGGTTTAAGGCCGGAAACGGGTTCACCGACTTTGGGCCATGCTTGCTTTTCCACCAGGCTTTCCGCGCTTTCCCGACATTGGACAGTGCGTTTTGAAGCCGGTCCTTTCAGAAAAAAGACACAACTTCACCCAGCTTCGGCGGGCGTATACAGGATTTTCGTGAGGATGTCATGCGGATTCTTCAACATTATGGCGCGAAAAGTTCCTCTAATCACTTTGAGAAATCGAAACATCAGCCACATGAGTTTGCTGTTTTTGTCTAGGAGGAAATTTAAGGTTTACATACTTGTTGCCCGTATGAATCTATCGTAAGCGCTGTCTGCGGCCCACCGGGTTTCAGCTTGACGGCTTGAAGTTCCACGGCAGGAGTTCGTCGATCCGGCTTTTCGGATGACCGCCGGCAATGGCTTCGAGTGTGGCCTTGAGATA
>NZ_JALNMJ010000016.1 GCF_023156505.1 Roseibium sediminicola
GCCGTAGCACCGCCGGTTTCGGCCAGCGTCATGGTGATTGCAGCGGTCAGCGTGGTCTTGCCGTGGTCAACGTGGCCAATCGTGCCAATGTTAACGTGCGGCTTCGTGCGCTCAAATTTTTCTTTCGCCATCGGATTACTCCGTTTCTCTATTTCTTTTTGACTTCAAGAGGTTGGGGTCAGGCGTATTTCGCCTGAACCTCTTCGGCGACAGCCTGCGGCACCTGCTCGTAGTGATCGAACACCATCGAGTACTGTGCGCGGCCTTGGGACATGGAACGCAGGTTGTTCACGTAGCCAAACATGTTGGCCAGCGGGACCATTGCGGTGATGACCGTGACGATGCCCCGGTTCTCCGTGCCGGCGATCTGGCCGCGGCGGGAGTTCAGGTCACCAATCACATCACCCATGTAGTCTTCCGGGGTGACAACCTCGACCTTCATGATCGGCTCGAGCAGTTTCGGGCCGGCCTTCTGGATCGCTTCGCGGAAACCGGCACGGCCGGCGATTTCGAAGGCGAGCACGGAGGAGTCAACGTCGTGGTATGCACCGTCGATCAGGATTGCCTTGATGTCGAGCATCGGGAATCCAGCGATCGGACCGGAAGACATGACGCTTTCGATACCCTTGGTAACACCCGGGATGTATTCCTTCGGGACGTTACCGCCGACAATCTTGCTCTCGAAGACATAACCTTCGTTCGGCTCGGCCGGCTCGATGACCAGCTTGATGCGAGCGAACTGACCGGAACCACCAGACTGCTTCTTGTGGGTGTAATCCACTTCGGCCTGCTTGGTGATGGTTTCGCGGTAAGCCACCTGCGGTGCGCCGATGTTGGCTTCGACCTTGAATTCGCGCTTCATGCGGTCGACGATGATGTCCAGGTGCAGTTCGCCCATGCCGGCGATGATGGTCTGACCGGATTCTTCGTCGGTTTTGACGCGGAAGGACGGATCCTCGGCTGCCAGGCGGTTGAGCGCGAGGCCCATCTTTTCCTGGTCGCCCTTGGTCTTCGGCTCGACAGCGATCTCGATGACCGGCTCCGGGAATTCCATGCGCTCCAGGATCACCGGCTTCAGCGGATCACACAGGGTGTCGCCAGTGGTGGTGTCCTTGAGGCCCGCGATGGCCACGATGTCGCCTGCATAGGCAATATCGATGTCTTCACGGGAGTTGGAGTGCATCTGCATCATCCGGCCGACGCGCTCACGCTTGTCTTTCACGGTGTTGAGCAGGGACACGCCCTTGTTCAGAACACCGGAGTAGATGCGGCAGAACGTCAGGGAGCCGACGAACGGGTCGTTGGCAATCTTGAACGCCAGCAGGCCAAGCGGCTCTTCGTCGGAGGACTTGCGGGTGATTTCACCTTCGGTCTTCGGATCGATGCCTTTGATGGCCGGCACTTCGACCGGGCTCGGCAGGTAGTCGACAACGGCGTCGAGCAGCGGCTGAACGCCTTTGTTCTTGAATGCGGAACCGCAGAAAACCGGAACGAAGTCGTTGTTGATGGTGCCCTTGCGGATCAACTTCTTGATGGTTTCTATGGAGGGCTCTTCGCCTTCCAGGTAGGCTTCCATGGCGGCTTCGTCGACTTCGACAACGGTCTCGATCAGCGCGTCACGTGCTTCCTGAGCACGGTCGACCAGATCGGCCGGGATGTCGACGACGTCCCAGGCAGCGCCGAGGTTTTCGGACTGCCAGATGAGGGCCTTCATGTCCAGAAGATCGACAACACCGGCGAAGTCGTTCTCGGCACCAACGTTCAGCTGCATGACCAGCGGGGTGCAGCCGAGGCGTTTCTTGATCATCTCGACGCAGCGATCGAAATCGGCGCCGAGCTTGTCCATCTTGTTGACGAAGATCATCCGCGGGACGTTGTACTTGTCGGCCTGGCGCCAGACAGTCTCGGTCTGCGGCTCAACGCCGGCGTTTGCGTCCAGAAGGGCGACGGCACCGTCGAGCACGCGCAGGGAGCGTTCAACTTCAATGGTGAAGTCAACGTGGCCCGGGGTGTCGATGATGTTCAGGCGCTTTTCTTTCCAGAAAGCGGTGGTCGCAGCAGAGGTGATCGTGATGCCACGCTCCTGCTCCTGCTCCATCCAGTCCATGGTGGCTGCGCCGTCATGAACTTCGCCGATCTTGTGGCTCTTACCCGTGTAGTAGAGGATCCGCTCGGTGGTAGTGGTCTTACCTGCATCGATGTGAGCCATGATGCCGAAGTTGCGGTAGTCCTCGATTTTATGCGTGCGCGACATAGCGTCAGCCCTTCGAAGTCAAATTACCAGCGATAGTGCGAGAACGCGCGGTTGGCATCTGCCATCCGGTGCGTGTCTTCGCGCTTCTTAACTGCGGTACCACGGTTGTTGGCTGCATCGAGCAGCTCACCGGAGAGGCGATCAATCATGGTGGTTTCGTTGCGGTTGCGCGCGGCGGCGATCAACCAACGAATGGCCAGCGCCTGACGGCGGTCGGTCCGAACCTCAACCGGCACCTGGTAGGTGGCACCACCGACACGGCGGGAGCGCACTTCCACTTGCGGCATAACGTTCTCAAGAGCAGCGTGGAACACCTCGATCGGGTTCTCGCGAGCCTTGTTTTCGACGACATCGAAGGCACCGTAGACGATGCGTTCTGCTGCCGACTTCTTGCCGTCATACATGATCGAGTTCATGAACTTCGTGACGACAACATCCCCGAACTTCGGATCCGGGTTGATTTCGCGTTTTTCAGCGCGGTGACGACGGGACATCTGATGTGCTCCTTACTTCGGCCGCTTAGCGCCGTATTTCGAACGACGCTGCTTACGATCCTTGACGCCCTGGGTATCGAGCACACCACGGATGATGTGGTAGCGCACACCCGGCAAATCCTTGACGCGGCCGCCGCGGATCATCACCACCGAGTGTTCCTGAAGGTTGTGACCTTCACCCGGGATGTAGCCAATGACTTCGAAGCCGTTGGTCAGGCGGATCTTGGCCACCTTACGCAGAGCCGAGTTCGGCTTCTTCGGCGTCGTCGTGTAAACGCGGGTGCAAACACCACGCTTCTGCGGGCAGGCCTCCATGGCCGGCACCTTGTTCCGCTTCGGCGGATCTTTCCGCGGCTTGCGGATCAACTGGTTGATGGTCGGCATTCTGTGCCCTTTACCTTGTCCATCCAAAAATTCGTATGCAACTGCAGTCCCCGCCGATCCTGCAAGCCGTTTGGACATGCAAAATCGCGCCCGCGCGCTCATAGTGAGCGGCCGGCGCTGCGAAAAACCAGAGGACCACGAGTTACCCCGCGGTCATGCAATCGACGCGTATTCGCCTATGTAACCCGGCAGCGTTTAAGAGGATTGGGTCCTGCGCCTTGGTTAGCGCTGGACGGTTCACTCTTACCGCCTGCCCTTGGGATGCGCGGAAACTACTCATATGCACCCATTGCGTCAAGTGCTTTGTCGAAAAAACCGCGTTTCTGCGCCTTACCAATCGGCAAGGTCAATTTCCGGAATGTTTTCGAGGCTTTGCAGCCACAGGTGACGCGTTTGCGTGGGTATTTTTGTAATTTTCTTTCGCAGGCGATTCCCGTGCCTTGCCCGAATTCTGAATCAAGTCTGAATCCGTTGAGTCAAATTGAAGCAACTGCGCGATTTCGACAGTTGGAAAGACTCAGTCTCATCCTTGAAATCATGATGCGATTCCGAATTCGGCTGGTGCGGCTTCGCCTCGGCGACCCGCTCCATCGGCCGCCATACCGAAACTGCAGACCAGCCCCTCCCCCGGCGCGATGCTGCGTTGGGGCATTTCGGGATCGATTTACTCAGGTCAAGCGGTGAAAGTGACGATCGCGACATTGCCGGCCAGGGCGTCCTGGTAGGCACCTTCATAGACCGGGTCGTCCGGCTCCCCATCCATCACGCCGATCTGCTCGAGTTCGGCTTCGGCGAAGCCCTGCGAGGACAGCGATTCCAGCGTCCGGCGGACGGCGTCGTCCTCATCGGGCGCCATCAGCATCGCGTGGATGGTGATCGCGTCTTCCGGCGAAGCCTCTTCATTTTCCCAGACCCGGCCGATCACGATATAGACCACCGGATCCAGTTCGAGTTCGTTGTCGTTCATTGAACTGTCTTTCATGTTCACCCTGATACAAGAAAGGCCGCCCGGAGGCGGCCTTTCGATGTCTCGAAGTCGCGCCGGTTATTCGGCGGCTCCGGTCATGTCTTCCAGAAGACCTTCCGCGGCGCTGTCCGAAGACTGCTGACGCTGCGCTTCCTGGATCAGGTCGTCGCGATGCGTCGCGATCTTGCGGATCCGCTTCATCACCCCGCCGGTACCGGCCGGGATCAGGCGGCCGACAATGACGTTCTCCTTGAGGCCGACCAGCGGGTCGGTCTTGCCGTTGACCGCGGCGTCCGTAAGAACGCGGGTCGTCTCCTGGAAGGAGGCGGCGGAGAAGAACGAGCGTGTCTGCAGCGACGCCTTGGTGATGCCGAGCAGAACCGGAACACCCTTGGCCGGGTCCCGGGCCGCATCCACGGCCTTCTGGTTGGCTTCCTCGAAGTCGATCTTGTCGATCTGCTCACCGGAGAAGAACTCGGTGTCGCCCGGATCGGTAATCTCGATCTTCTGCAGCATCTGGCGGACAATCACTTCAATGTGCTTGTCGTTGATGGTCACGCCCTGCAGGCGGTAGACTTCCTGGATCTCGTTGACGAGGTAAGCGGCCAGCGCCTCCACGCCCTTTACGGCCAGGATGTCATGCGGGGCCGGGTTGCCGTCGAGGATATACTCACCCTTTTCGATAGCGTCGCCTTCCTGAAGATGGAAGTGCTTGCCTTTCGGGATCAGATATTCGACGGGCTCGACGCCCTCTTCCGCCGGCTCGATGATGATGCGGCGCTTGTTCTTGTAGTCGCGGCCGAAGCGGATCGTACCATCGATTTCGGCGATGATCGCGTGATCCTTCGGACGGCGGGCTTCGAACAGTTCCGCAACGCGCGGCAGACCACCGGTGATGTCCTTCGTCTTGGCGCTTTCCAGCGGAATACGCGCAAGCACGTCACCGGCCTTGACCGATGCACCCGGCTGAACCGAGAGAACCGCGTCCACCGACAGCATCAGGCGGGCATCGGAGCCACGGTCGGTCTTGGAAACCGCGCCCTTGGCGTCCTTGACCACGATGGCCGGCTTCAGGTCTGCGCCACGCTGCGAAGAGCGCCAGTCAATGACGATACGCTTGGTGATGCCGGTTGCCTCGTCGGCCGTTTCCTGCACGGACTGGCCGTCGACCAGGTCCTCGAAGTCCACGATACCATCGACTTCGGCCAGCATCGGACGGGTGTAGGGATCCCATTCCGCGATACGCTGGCCGCGTTTGACGGCGTCGCCCTCGTCGACATGCAGCTTGGAGCCGTAGGCAACACGGTGCACGGCGCGCTCGTTGCCGTCGCTGTCGATGACAACGATGGACATGTTGCGCACCATGGCAATCAGGTTGCCATCGCTGTCGCGGTTGACCGAACGGTTCCGGATCTTGACCGTGCCGTCGACGTTGGACTCGATGAACGAGCTGTCGACAACCTGTGCCGTACCACCGATGTGGAAGGTACGCATGGTCAGCTGGGTGCCCGGTTCACCGATGGACTGAGCCGCGATGACACCGACCGCTTCGCCCATGTTCACAGGCGTACCGCGGGCAAGGTCACGGCCGTAGCAGGTCGCGCAGACGCCGGTTTCGGTTTCACAGGTCAGAACCGAGCGGATCTTGACCTGCTGCACCTTGGCAGCCTCGATCGCCTCAACGTCCTTCTCGTCGATGAGCGTTCCCTTCGGAATGATCACTTCGCCGGTCTGGTTGTTGATGACGTCTTCCGCCGTGGTCCGGCCGAGAACGCGCATGCCCAGAGAGGCAATGACGTTACCGGCATCCACGATCGGCGCAACGGTGATGCCGCGGGTCGAGCCGCAATCCGGTTCCAGGATGATGGAGTCCTGGGCCACGTCCACCAGACGGCGGGTCAGGTAACCGGAGTTCGCGGTCTTCAGAGCGGTATCTGCCAGACCCTTACGGGCACCGTGGGTGGAGTTGAAGTACTCCAGAACCGACAGGCCTTCCTTGAAGTTCGAGATGATCGGGTTCTCGATGATGGAACCGTCCGGCTTGGCCATCAGGCCGCGCATGCCGGCCAGCTGCTTCATCTGCTGGGGTGAACCACGAGCACCGGAGTGGGACATCATGTAGACCGAGTTCATCGGCTTCTGGCGTCCGGTCTCCTCGTCGATCTGAACGGCCTTAATGCGGGCCATCATCTCGTCGGCGATCTTGTCGGTGCATTTCGCCCAGGCGTCGACAACCTTGTTGTACTTCTCACCCTGGGTGATCAGACCGTCATTGTACTGCTGCTCGTATTCGGTCGCGAGCGCCGAGGTCTCGGCCACCAGGTCGTGCTTGGTGTCCGGGATGACCATGTCGTCCATGCCGAAGGAAATGCCGGCGTTACAGGCATTCTTGAAGCCGAGCTGCATGATCCGGTCACAGAAGATGACCGTCTCCTTCTGACCGCAGGCACGGTAAACCGTGTCGATCATCTTGGAGATGTCCTTCTTGGTCATCAGCTTGTTGCAGGCATCGAAGGGCACTTCATGGTGCTTCGGCAGCAGTTCCGCGATCAGCATGCGGCCCGGTGTGGTCTCGAAGATCTCGGACGTCGGGTTGCCCTCGGAGTCAACAGACCGGAAACGTCCCTTGATCTTGGTGTGCAGCGTGATGACCTTGTTGGCCAGCGCGTGATGGATCTCGCCGATATCACTGAAGGCCATGCCTTCACCCGGCTCACCCTCTGCCATGATGGAGAGGTAATAGAGACCGAGAACGATGTCCTGCGACGGAACGATGATCGGGCCACCGTTGGCCGGATGCAGGATGTTGTTGGTCGACATCATCAGTGTACGCGCTTCGAGCTGGGCCTCCAGCGACAGCGGCACGTGAACAGCCATCTGGTCACCGTCGAAGTCGGCGTTGAAGGCCGAACAGACGAGCGGGTGCAGCTGGATGGCCTTGCCTTCGATCAGCGTCGGTTCGAAGGCCTGGATGCCAAGACGGTGCAGCGTCGGCGCGCGGTTCAGGAGAACCGGGTGCTCGCGGATGACCTCGTCAAGGATGTCCCAGACTTCCGGACGTTCCTTTTCGACCAGCTTCTTGGCCTGCTTGACCGTCGAGGAGAAGCCCTTGGCGTCAAGCCGCGAATAGATGAACGGCTTGAACAGCTCGAGCGCCATCTTCTTCGGCAGGCCGCACTGGTGCAGCTTCAGTTCCGGGCCCACGGTGATGACCGAACGGCCGGAATAGTCGACGCGCTTGCCGAGCAGGTTCTGACGGAAGCGGCCCTGCTTGCCTTTCAGCATGTCGGACAGCGACTTCAGAGGACGCTTGTTGGCACCGGTGATGACCCGGCCGCGGCGGCCGTTGTCGAACAGGGCGTCAACGGACTCCTGCAGCATGCGCTTTTCGTTCCGGATGATGATGTCCGGAGCGCGCAGTTCCATCAGGCGGCGCAGACGGTTGTTCCGGTTGATCACGCGGCGGTAGAGATCGTTCAGATCCGAGGTCGCGAACCGGCCGCCATCAAGCGGAACCAGCGGACGCAGATCCGGCGGGATCACCGGCACCACGGTCATGATCATCCATTCCGGGCGGTTGCCGGATTCCATGAAGGCTTCGATGACCTTCAGGCGCTTGGCCAGCTTCTTCGGCTTCAGCTCGGTGGTCGCCTCGGCGATTTCCTGGCGCAGCTTTTCAGATTCGCGTTCCAGATCCATGCTCATCAGGATCTCGCGGATCGCCTCGGCACCGATCATCGCGGTGAAGGCATCTTCGCCATACTCGTCCTGAGCGGCGATGAAGTCTTCTTCCGACAGAAGCTGATGCTGCTTGAGCGGGGTCAGGCCCGGCTCCAGAACCACGTAGTTCTCGAAATAGAGAACACGTTCCAGATCCTTCAGCGTCATGTCGAGCAGCAAACCGATGCGGCTCGGCAGGGACTTCAGGAACCAGATATGCGCGACCGGTGCAGCCAGCTCAATGTGGCCCATGCGCTCACGGCGAACCCGCGACAGGGTGACTTCAACGCCACACTTTTCGCAGATAACACCTTTGTATTTCATGCGCTTGTATTTGCCGCAAAGACATTCGTAGTCCTTGATCGGGCCAAAGATGCGCGCGCAGAACAGGCCGTCGCGTTCCGGCTTGAACGTGCGGTAGTTGATGGTCTCCGGCTTTTTGATTTCGCCGAAGGACCAGGACAAGATCTTTTCGGGGCTCGCCAGCGAGATCCGGATGTTGTCGAAGGTCTGTGCGGGAGCCTGCTGATTGAACAGGTTCATGACCTCATGATTCATGGTCCATCTCCTTCGATGCGCGGCCGGGAAACGGGCTGTTGCGCCCCTCCCCGTCACCGGCATTCCAAGTCATATTGGGTCCGTTACCGGGATTATTCTGCGGCGTCCGCAGTTTCTTCCTCGGCAATCGCGGGTGCGTCGGTACGTTGCAGTTCAACGTTGAGACCCAGGGACCGCATTTCCTTCACAAGCACGTTGAAGCTTTCCGGGATGCCCGCCTCGAACGTGTCGTCGCCGCGAACGATGGCCTCGTAGACCTTCGTACGGCCGGCCACGTCGTCCGACTTGACGGTGAGCATTTCCTGCAGCGTGTAGGCTGCACCGTAAGCTTCAAGCGCCCAGACCTCCATTTCACCGAAGCGCTGGCCACCGAACTGTGCCTTACCACCCAGCGGCTGCTGAGTGACAAGCGAGTACGGGCCGATCGAACGGGCATGGATCTTGTCGTCGACCAGGTGGTGGAGCTTCAGCATATAGATGTAGCCCACGGTCACCTTGCGGTCGAACTCTTCACCGGTCCGGCCGTCATAAAGGACGGACTGGCCGCTCGGATCGTAGCCGGCGATGTTCAGAGCCTCGACAACGTCGGGTTCACGGGCGCCGTCGAAGACCGGCGTCGCGATGGAGACACCCTTCTTCAGCTGCTCCGCCAGGCGCACGACGCCTTCGTCGTCGTATTCCTTGACGTTGTCGCCCTTCATGTTGTCGCCGTAGATCTCGACAATCTTGCCGCGCAGCTCTTCGATCTGGCCCGACTTCTTGTACTCTTCGTACATTTCGCCGATCCGGTTGCCCATGCCGCGGCAGGCCCAACCCAGGTGGGTTTCAAGGATCTGACCGACGTTCATGCGCGACGGAACGCCGAGCGGGTTCAACACGATGTCGACATGCGTGCCGTCTTCCAGGAACGGCATGTCTTCGCACGGGTTGATCTTGGAGACCACGCCCTTGTTGCCGTGACGGCCGGCCATCTTGTCGCCCGGCTGAAGCTTGCGCTTCACGGCAACGAAGACCTTGACCATCTTCATGACGCCCGGCGGCAGTTCGTCACCGCGCTGCAGTTTCTCGACCTTGTCGATGAAACGCTGCTCGAGACGCTTGCGGCTGTCGTCATACTGACCGCGCAGAGCTTCGATCTCGGACATGAACTTCTCGTCGTCGGTGGCGAACTGCCACCACTGCGAGCGCGGGAAGTCGTTCAGAACGTCCCCGGTCAGCACGGTGTCCTTCTTGAAGCCCTTCGGGCCGGCAACGGCGGTCTTGTCCATCAGCATCTCGGCCAGACGGCCATAGACGTTGCGGTCGAGGATCGCCTGTTCGTCGTCGCGGTCTTTTGCGAGACGTTCGATTTCCTCGCGCTCGATCGCCATCGCGCGCTCGTCTTTTTCAACGCCGTGGCGGTTGAAGACGCGCACTTCGACAACGGTGCCCGAAACCCCCGGCGGCAGGCGCAGGGAAGTGTCGCGAACGTCTGAGGCCTTCTCGCCGAAGATGGCGCGCAGAAGCTTTTCTTCCGGCGTCATCGGGCTCTCGCCCTTCGGCGTGATCTTGCCGACCAGGATATCGCCCGGGTTCAGCTCGGCGCCGATATAGACAATGCCGGCTTCGTCGAGGTTCTTCAGCGCTTCTTCCGAAACGTTCGGAATGTCGCGGGTGATTTCTTCCGGGCCGAGCTTGGTGTCACGCGCCATCACTTCGAATTCCTCGAGGTGAATGGAGGTGAAAACATCGTCGGAGACGATGCGCTCGGAAAGAAGGATGGAATCCTCGAAGTTGTAGCCGTTCCAGGGCATGAACGCGACGAGCACGTTCCGGCCGAGCGCCAGATCGCCGAGATCGGTCGACGGACCGTCGGCAATGATGTCGCCCTTGTGCACCCGGTCACCGACACGCACCAGCGGACGCTGGTTGATGCAGGTGTTCTGGTTGGAGCGCTGGAACTTCTGCAGCCGGTAGATGTCGACGCCGGACTTGCCCGGGTCGAGATCTTCGGTCGCCCGGATAACGATACGGGTCGCATCGACCTGGTCGACCACGCCTGCGCGGCGGGCGCCGATGGCAGCGCCGGAATCACGGGCCACGATCGGCTCCATGCCGGTGCCGACAAACGGGGCCTCGGCGCGCACCAGCGGCACGGCCTGACGCTGCATGTTCGAGCCCATCAGAGCGCGGTTGGCGTCATCGTTCTCAAGGAACGGGATCAGCGCCGCGGCGACGGAAACGAGCTGCTTCGGCGACACGTCCATGAGGTCGACCTTGTCGGACGGAACCATCATGTTTTCACCGGCGTGACGGCAGGTGATCAGCTCTTCGGTGAAGTGACCGGCGTCGTCATAGACGGCGTTGGACTGCGCCACATAGTGCTTGGCTTCTTCCATGGCCGACAGGTAGACGACGTCGTTGGTGACGACACCGTCCTTGACCTTCCGGTACGGGCTTTCGATGAAGCCGTATTTGTTCACACGGGCGAAGGTTGCCAGCGAGTTGATCAGACCGATGTTCGGGCCTTCCGGCGTTTCAATCGGGCAGATACGGCCGTAATGCGTCGGGTGAACGTCGCGGACTTCGAAGCCTGCGCGCTCACGAGTCAGACCACCCGGGCCAAGGGCCGACAGGCGGCGCTTGTGAGTGACTTCCGACAGCGGGTTGGTCTGGTCCATGAACTGCGACAGCTGCGAAGAGCCGAAGAATTCACGCACGGCAGCCGCGGCCGGTTTCGCGTTGATCAGGTCCTGCGGCATCACGGTGTCGATCTCGACGGAGCTCATGCGCTCCTTGATCGCCCGTTCCATGCGCAGCAGGCCGACGCGGTACTGGTTTTCCATCAGCTCGCCGACCGAACGCACACGGCGGTTGCCGAGGTTGTCGATGTCGTCGATGTCGCCCTTGCCGTCGCGCAGCTGCAGAAGCACGCGGATGACTTCCAGGATGTCTTCCTTGCGCAGAACCCGGACGGTGTCTTCGCACTCAACGTCGAGGCGCATGTTCATCTTCACGCGGCCGACCGCGGACAGATCGTAGCGCTCGTCGTCGAAGAACAGCGACTGGAACATCGCTTCGGCGGTGTCGATGGTGGGCGGTTCACCCGGACGCATCACGCGGTAGATGTCGAACAGCGCGTCCTCGCGGGACTCGTTCTTGTCGACAGCCAGCGTGTTGCGGATGTAGGGACCGGTGTTGACGTGGTCGATGTCGAGCATAGGCAGGTCGTGATAGCCACGGTCGACCAGCTCTTCCAGCAATTTGCCGGAGATTTCGTCGCCGGCTTCGGCATAGATCTCGCCGGACTTCGCATCGACGATGTCCTCGGCCAGATACTGGCCGTGCAGGTCTTCGTCGGTCACCTTCAGAGCGGTGACGCCCTTTTCCTCGAGCTGCTTGATGGTGCGCGCGGTGATCTTGCGGCCGCCTTCGATGACCACTTCGCCGCTGTCGGCGTCGATCAGGTCATAGGAAGCCTTGGTGCCCTTCAGACGGTTGCCGTCAAAAGGCATGCGCCAGGAACCGTCCTTCTGCCGGGTATAGTCGACCCGGTTGTAGAAGGTGTTCAGGATTTCCTCGCCGTCGAGGCCAAGCGCCATCAGCAGCGACGTTACCGGGATCTTGCGGCGGCGGTCGATACGCGCGTGGACGATGTCCTTGGCGTCGAACTCGATGTCCAGCCAGGAACCGCGATACGGGATCACGCGGGCGGCGAACAGCAGCTTGCCGGAAGAATGGGTCTTGCCCTTGTCATGGTCGAAGAACACGCCCGGGGAGCGGTGCATCTGGGAGACGATGACGCGCTCGGTGCCGTTGACGATGAAGGTGCCGTTGTCGGTCATGAACGGCATGTCGCCCATGTAGACATCCTGTTCCTTGATGTCCTTGACGGACTTGGCACCGGTGTCCTCGTCGACGTCAAACACGATCAGGCGCAGGGTGACCTTCAGCGGCGCGGCGAACGTCATGTCGCGCTGACGGCACTCGTCGACGTCGTATTTGGGGGCTTCAAATTCGTAGGAAACAAATTCCAGCAGGGACGTGCCTGCAAAATCGGAGATCGGAAACACGGACTGGAAGACCGCTTCAAGGCCTTCATTTTTGCGGCCGCCGCCCGGCATCTCGTCGACCTGCAGGAACTGGTCGTAGGATGCTTTTTGAACCTCGATGAGATTGGGCATTGCCGCGACATCGCGGATGGATCCGAAATATTTACGGACCTTTTTGCGACCGTTGAACGTTTGGGTCATTGTCGCTCCTCGTATCGGCCGGGTAACGGCTTCCCGAAACGCCCCTTGTCCAATCGGGCCTCTGCCCGGGCGCTTCGGAAAACCGTCCCCCTTCAGATCAACCTGCTTTTGTGACCTCACAAAAAAGCAGACGCGTTGATCGGTCTGTGGGGTCCAGGGCATGTCGGTCCATCGGGGACCGCAACTCCATGCCCTAGTGGGACGTTCGCCCCGGAAACGGGTCAGACCCGCCGGGGCAAGCAACGGTCCCGGCCAGGCCGGGACCGCCAAAGGCTTGAAAAGCCTTTATTACTTCAGCTCGACAGAAGCGCCGGCTTCTTCCAGCTTCTTCTTCAGCTCTTCAGCTTCGTCCTTGGAAACGCCTTCCTTGACAGCCTTCGGAGCGGACTCGACGAGTTCCTTAGCTTCCTTCAGGCCCAGGCCGGTGATGGCACGGACTTCCTTGATGACGTTGATTTTCTTGTCGCCAGCAGAAGCCAGAACAACGTCAAATTCGGTTTTCTCTTCAGCAGCAGCAGCAGCATCGCCAGCACCGCCAGCAACAGCAGCAACTGCGACCGGAGCAGCGGCGGAAACGCCCCACTTTTCTTCCAGGAGCTTGCTGAGTTCAGCAGCTTCCATGACGGTCAGTGCGGACAGTTCTTCTACGAGCTTTTCAAGATCAGCCATTTTCTTAGTACCTTAGTTCGAACCAGTATTGGTTACATCGAGACAGTGTGTTTGGACGCCTTATGCGGCCTCGTCCTTCTTGGCGTACGCGCCGAAGACACGGGCAAGCTGCCCGGCCGGTGCGGCGGTAACCTGAGCCATACGGGAAGCCGGGGTCTGAATCATGCCAACCAGTTTCGCACGCAGCTCATCGAGCGACGGCATGGTTGCCAGAGACTTGACCCCTTCCGGGTTCAGGTTGGTCGAGCCAAGAGCACCACCAAGGATTGCAAACTTGTCGTTTGCCTTGGCGAATTCGACGGCTGCTTTCGGTGCGGCTACCGGATCCTCGGAATAAACGAGAACGGTAGGGCCCTGAAACAGGTCGGAGATGTGCTCAAGGTCGGTGCCTTTGAGGGCGAGTTTCACAAGGCGGTTTTTTGCGACTCTCACAGAGCCGCCGGCTTCGCGCACGGATGCCCGCAATGCGGTCATCTGAGCAACCGAAAGACCTGCATAGTGCGCGACGACAACAACACCGGTATCACCCAGCACGTTGTTGAGAGACGTCACGAACTCGTGCTTTTCCGCTCTTTCCACTTGCCTTCTCCAGTTGATGGCGGGATCGCCATCGGTTTACCTTTGCCGCCTCGGCGGGTGGTCCCGAACCCGGAACCGCCTTTCAAGACGACGCTCAGGGTCCTGTCCCCTCACCCACACGCTTGACAAGCGCGCGGCAAGGTCTGGTTCGAACCTGGTTGCCCGCCGGCTCGGCGGAGAATTCGGTTCTCACCCATCTATGCAGGCCTAAATGCTTAAGCCGGTCACCCGGCACCTGCAGTCTCGGACAGGGCAACCCGGCGGCTGACCGCCGGGTCTATTCGGCCTTGCGGCCGAAATCTCAAAATCAATCCGGAAGCCCGGATTACTCGCCAGCGATGCTCGCGAGATCAACCTTCACGCCCGGGCCCATGGTGGAGGACACGGCGATGCGCTTCAGGTAGGAACCTTTTGCGCCGGTCGGCTTTGCCTTCTGGACGGCGTCGATCAGAGCCTTGACGTTCTGAGAGATCGCCTCTTCGGAGAAGGACACCTTGCCAACACCGGCATGAACGATACCGGCCTTTTCGACGCGGAACTGAACAGCGCCGCCCTTGGCGTCATTGACAGCTGCGGTCACGTCCGGCGTCACGGTGCCGACCTTCGGGTTCGGCATCAGGCCGCGGGGGCCGAGAACCTTACCGAGACGGCCGACCAGCGGCATCATGTCCGGGGTCGCGATGCAGCGATCGAAATCGATCTTGCCGCTCTGGACTTCTGCAACCAGCTCTTCCGCACCTACGATGTCGGCGCCGGCAGCCTTGGCTTCATCGGCCTTGTCGCCACGGGCAAACACGGCAACCTTGACGGTCTTGCCGGTGCCGTTCGGCAGGATGCACACGCCGCGGACCATCTGGTCTGCGTGACGCGGGTCAACACCGAGGTTGATCGCAACTTCAACGGTTTCGTCAAATTTGGTCTTGGAACGGCCCTTCACCATGCTGATGGCTTCGTCGAGGCCATAGAGCTTGTTGCGGTCGATGCCGTCGCGCGCTTCCTTGATACGCTTTCCAACCTTCGCCATGATCTTACCCCTTAACCTCGATGCCCATGGAACGGGCGGAGCCTTCGACCATCAGCATCGCTGCGTCGACGTCGTTGGCGTTCAGGTCCTTCATCTTGGCTTCCGCGATTTCCTTGACCTGGTCACGGGTCACGGAACCGACGGTGCCGCGGCCCGGGGTCTGGGAACCCTTCTGCAGCTTGGCGGCCTTCTTCAGGAAGAAGCTGACCGGAGCCGTCTTCACTTCGAACGTGAAGGACTTGTCGGAGTAATAGGTGATCACGGTCGGGCACGGTGCGCCCTTTTCAACATCCTGGGTCTGCGCGTTGAACGCCTTGCAGAATTCCATGATGTTCAGACCACGCTGACCGAGCGCCGGCCCGATGGGCGGCGACGGGGTCGCGGAACCTGCCGGCACCTGAAGCTTCAGGAAGCCTTCAATCTTTTTCGCCATGTGTCTCTCCATTCATTTGCAGACGAACGGCAATCCGCCTGCCTGGGAGGTGGTGGTCCGGCCCTTTCATGGGACCCGGCGATGAGCCCCGGAACCTTCCACCGCGATTATCCCGGCGCAGCCTCAATGGCCGCCACCAGGCACTCAAACCCGCCCGCAGGGGCGGCAAACAGTCAGAGCTTGTCGACCTGACCGAATTCCAGTTCCACCGGCGTCGCACGGCCAAAGATTGACACGGCCACCTTGAGACGCGCGCGCTCGTCGTCGACTTCCTCGACAAGGCCGGAGAAGGACGCGAACGGCCCATCGGACACCCGCACCTGCTCGCCAACCTCGAAGCTCACCGACGGCTTCGGCCGGTCCACGCCTTCCTGCACCTGATTGATGATGCGCATGGCTTCTTTTTCCGGGATCGGCATCGGCTTTTGATCCGCGCCCAGGAACCCGGTGACTTTCGGCGTGTCCTTGATCAGGTGAAACGCCTCATTGGTCATATCCATCTTCACCAGGACATAGCCCGGGAAGAACTTGCGCTCGGCATCGACCTTGCGGCCACGGCGCACTTCAACGACCTTTTCCATCGGAACGAGAATTTCCTCGAACAGATCGGACAAGCCTTTCTGCTCGGCCTTTTCGCGGATGGACTCGGCGACCTTCTTCTCGAAATTGGAATAGGCGTGCACAATGTACCAGCGCTTGGCCATGGATTTCAGTTCCGCTTCTTGTTCTTTGTCTTCAAACCGGACGGCGGCGAATGCCTAGCCGCCGACACCCAACAGATATCCGATCCCGAGGCCCATCAGCTGGTCCGCCACGAGAAAAAAGATCGAGGCGATCAGCACCATGACAAACACCATGACGGTGGTCACCGCGGTTTCCTTGCGCGTCGGCCACGTCACCTTGGACGTTTCAGCGCGCACTTCCTGGATGAATTTAAAGGGATTGGTCTTTGCCATTCCGATTCCGGTCTTCTAAATACGAGCGGGCGCGCGAAAATTCTTCGCGCGCCTCACTCGAGGAAACTCTTTAAGCCCTCGAGGCAGATTAATCAAGAGCAAAATGGCAGGGGCAGCAGGGTTCGAACCCGCGACCTACGGTTTTGGAGACCGTCGCTCTACCAGCTGAGCTATACCCCTTCAAGAGACCCGCGTCAGCGGGTCGGCTCCTGATACCCCCATAAGCCGCACATCGCAAGACTTAAGAGGTGGGACTGCCGAGCACAAGCCCGGCAGCCCGAAATCATCTTATTCGATGATGGATGCGACGACGCCGGCGCCGACGGTACGGCCACCTTCGCGGATCGCGAAGCGCAGGCCTTCTTCCATGGCGATCGGCACGATCAGTTCAACGTCAACAGAGACGTTGTCGCCCGGCATCACCATTTCCGTGCCTTCCGGCAGGGACACCACACCGGTCACGTCCGTGGTGCGGAAGTAGAACTGCGGGCGGTAGTTGGTGAAGAACGGGGTGTGACGGCCACCTTCTTCCTTGGTGAGGATGTAAGCCTCTGCCTTGAACTTCGTGTGCGGGGTCACAGAACCCGGCTTACACAGAACCTGGCCACGCTCAACTTCTTCACGGCCGACGCCGCGGATCAGGGCGCCGATGTTGTCGCCGGCTTCACCGCTGTCCAGCAGCTTGCGGAACATTTCAACGCCGGTCACGGTCGTCTTGGTGGTGTCCTTGATGCCGACGATTTCGACTTCTTCACCAACCTTCACGATGCCACGCTCGACACGGCCGGTCACGACGGTGCCGCGGCCGGAAATCGAGAACACGTCTTCGATCGGCATCAGGAACGGCAGGTCCTTCGGACGCTCCGGGGTCGGGATGTAGGCGTCGACCTGAGCCATCAGCTCGCGGATCGCGTCACGGCCGATGGCCGGATCGCGGTTCTCGACGGCGGCCAGAGCCGAACCCTTGACGATCGGAATGTCGTCGCCCGGGAATTCGTAGGAAGACAGCAGCTCGCGGATTTCCATTTCGACCAGCTCGAGCAGCTCCTCATCGTCGACCTGGTCGACTTTGTTCATGAAGACAACCAGAGCCGGAACGCCAACCTGGCGGGCCAGCAGGATGTGCTCGCGGGTCTGCGGCATCGGGCCGTCAGCTGCGGAACAGACCAGGATCGCGCCGTCCATCTGGGCAGCACCGGTGATCATGTTCTTCACGTAGTCGGCGTGGCCAGGGCAGTCGACGTGAGCGTAGTGACGGTTTTCCGTCTCGTACTCAACGTGTGCCGTGGAGATGGTGATGCCGCGTGCCTTTTCTTCCGGCGCGCCGTCGATCTCATCATAAGCCTTCGCCGTAGCACCGCCGGTTTCGGCCAGCGTCATGGTGATTGCAGCGGTCAGCGTGGTCTTGCCGTGGTCAACGTGGCCAATCGTGCCAATGTTAACGTGCGGCTTCGTGCGCTCAAATTTTTCCTTCGCCATCGGCGTCGCTCTCTATCCAATACTCAGTTCGGTCGATACGGGTCGAGGCGGGCCGCAATCCGGCGTCTTGGACAGATCCGCGAACGACGAACTACTTCCCGTAGAACTTTTCAGGATTTCCGGGCGAAAGAGCCTTCCGTTCCGGACACTCCGATCAGCACCCATGATGGAGCGGGTGAAGGGAATCGAACCCTCGTCGTCAGCTTGGAAGGCTGCTGCTCTACCATTGAGCTACACCCGCACAACGAGAGAACCAGGAACGATGGTGGAGGAGGTTGGATTCGAACCAACGTAGGCATAGCCAACGGATTTACAGTCCGTCCCCTTTAGCCACTCGGGCACTCCTCCATCTCGTCCTGCTTCACGCCGAAGCGATCAGGATGGCTTAACCGGAGAGCCCGCCCGGAAGGGGCGAGCAATCCCGTGGCGCGTGTTATGCAGATGCGGACCTGCCCTGTCAACGCCGATTTTGCAAAGAAATGAACAAAATCAGCAAGGCGCTCGAAACACCCGCTCCGAACGCTTCCGATTGCACCGGGCAACCTCGAGATCAGACTGCCCTCATTAACCGTCGATGTCACGGTTTCCCTACGTTCTCCGCAAATTCCCGTCGCCAACGCCCCAGCCTGTGGACAACTTCAAGGACCCAACAGAGGAATAAGGGCCTTGCGCAAAGCCGCGGTGTTTTCCCTCAGCGCCGCACATTACAACGTGAATCCAACTCTCCTTCGCTTGCCGGGATTCTCTATTTGTTGTATCTACAACACATGACATCCGAACTCGACGACATCGACTTTCTGCATATGGGGCGAACGTGCCTTGGCCACGCGGCCCGGCGCACCGCCAATCTGCTGACCCGACATTATAACCGGCACATGGCCGCGCTTGGGCTGGAACTGACCCAGGCCCAGTTGCTCGCCGCCATTGCCGACGGCTCCGCCGCTTCAGCGGCCGAGATTGCCCGCTTCCTCGGCATCGACCGTTCCACCCTCGCCCGCAACCTGAAACCGCTTGAGGCCGCCGGCCTGATCGCGCGCCGGCAGGTCGGCGGCCGCACGGTCCTGCCCGTGCTCACGCCCGAGGGCGAGGAAAAGGTCGTCGAGATCCACAAGACCTGGCTGAAAGCGCAAGGAGAAGTCAGTGCCCTGCTCGGCCCCGACGGCGCCGACGCGGTCCGCGCCCACATGTCCGCCCTGCGCAAGGCCGTGCATATTCTGGAGGACAGTGCTCCTGAAAACCGCGCCCCGGAAATCGCGGCGGGCGTCCCCCCATCCAAAACCAATTCCTGAAACACCCACCCTCTTAAAGGGACCATTGTTATGAGCGACACCGACACGATCAACCTGGACGGCAAGACCCACACGCTGGGAGCCCTGCCGAAAAAGGCCTTTCACGAGATGACCGGCCTCGATATTTTCGAGCGCATGATGGCCGGCGAATTGCCTGCGCCGCCGATCATGGTGCATTCCAATATTCGCATGAAGGAATTTTCCGATGGCCGGGCGGTCTTCACCGGCCAGCCGGCCAAGGAATTCCTCAACCCGCTCGGCACGGTCCATGGCGGCTGGATCTCCACCCTGATCGACACGGCCCTGTCCTGCGCGGTCCATACGACCCTGAAACCGGGTGAGTTCTATACGACCACGTCGCTGACCGTGAACATGGTCCGCCCGCTGATGCCAACCAGCGGCGAGGTCATCTGCGAAGGCCGCATCGTCCACCGCGGCTCGCGCCTGGCGACCTCCGAGGGCGACCTGAAGGATTCAAACGGCAAGCTGATCGCGCATGGAACCGTCAGCTGCATGATCCTGAAGCCGTCCTGAGACCATATTTGTATCCAGACGCGGGCGACCTCTTTTCCTTTTGCCGGAATACCGGTAGAGCTGCGGCATGAGTGACGACAGAAAACCCTTCCGCGCCGGCGGCAAGCCCGGCTTTCGTGGCAACAAGAAATTTGCCGGCAAGCCGGCGCCGCGCCGGCCCGGCCTGCCGCCGGAAGGCCCGGTGCTGCTGTATGGCCTGCACACCGTGGAAGCGGCCTTTGCCAACAAGGACCGCAAGCGGCTGAAACTGTTTGCGACTGAAAACGCGTTGCGCCGCCTCGAAGAGCGCGGCGTCAAGATTGACGTGCCGGTCGAAAACATGATGCCGCGCGCGCTTGACCGCATGGTCACCAAGGACGCCGTGCACCAGGGCATGATCCTGGAAGCCGATCCCCTGCCCGCCTATGGCCCGGAGCATCTGAAAGGCGCCCGCCTCATTCTGGCGCTCGATCAGGTCACCGATCCGCACAATGTCGGCGCCATCCTGCGCTCCGCCGTCGCGCTCGATGCCGACGCGGTCGTCACCACCGAGCGCCATGCGCCGGAAGAAGGTTCGGTGCTTGCCAAGTCCGCCTCTGGCGCGCTCGACATGATCAAGCATGTGCGGGTGAAGAACATGGGCCGCTTTGTTGCGGAGATGAAGGATCAGGGCTTTGGCTGCATCGCGCTCGACAGCGATGGGCCGGCGAGCCTGGAAGAGACGCCCTTTACGGAAAAGACCGTGCTGGTGCTCGGCTCGGAAGGCAAGGGCGTGCGCCAGGGCGTGCGCGAGGCCTGCGGGCTGACCGCAAGGCTCGACATGCCCGGCGAGATACGCTCCCTCAACGTTTCCAATGCCGCCGTGCTGTCGCTTTATGTGGCGCGGATGAAAATGGGGCTTTGAGGGACCGGAATAAGAGCTTCAAGACCGGTTCCAGCTTTGTCTCAGTTTCAAGACAGCAAACAACCCGGCCGCAAAAAACAATGAAGCTCCAAGGAAATTCCCATAAGGATCCGGCACAACTACAGAAACAAGCAGTGAGACTACAGCGCTGGCCAATACAATCGCCAGAAATCCAACAAAGCTGACGAATTCGGCAGATTGCTTTCATCCAATTTCTCGCCCTCCAATTTGTCCCTTCGTTGCGCAAGTTCCAATTTAGGTCCGATGTCGGCCCTGGACGCTAAACCATTGCATTGTTACTGAAGTCGCTTCACTTTTTCATACACTTCCTCAGCTAACAGCCGTGTCGCGAATATCACTCCTGAAAGATTCCGCGCGTGTCAAACACGGGGCCAGCAACAGGCTGAGGCCGACGGTCGGGGCCAGCACCATCAGCGCCGCGCGGATCCCGAAGGCATCCGCCAGCGGCCCGATCAGGAGCGGGCCGATCAGAAACCCGAGCAGCGCCACGAAGGACAGCACGGCGACATTGGCGGCCGGGCTGCTGCCCGGCGCGGCGGAGGCCGCGGTCACGCCAAGCGGAAAGGCGAGCGCCGCACCGCAGCCCAGAATGCCGAGACCGGCAAGCGCCACCGGCACCGACGGCGCCAGCCAGATCAACAACAGGCCGGTGAGCCCGACCAGCGCCAGTCCCTGCCCAAGACGGCCCGAGTTCGTCACCTGACGCAGCCGGTCGCCGAGGAGCCGGGTCGAGGCCAGGCACAGCGAGAAAATCGAGATGCCGAGACCGGCAAGCCCGGGATGAGCGGCGAAGACATCGCGCAGGTAAACCGCGGCCCAGTCGGCAACCGCGCCTTCCACCAGCGTGGTGCCGAAGGTGAAGACACAGACCCCGAGCAGAAGGGGATGCGGCAAACTTGAGCCTCGCCCTCCCTCCGGTTTCACGGGCGCCCCTTCCGGAACAGGCAACCGGAGGGTCGCGGGTAGAACCAGGGTCTGGACAAAGAGAGCGATGACGATCCCCGCGTGAAGCGGCTCCAATCCGAGGCCGGCAACCGCGGCTCCGATCAGCGTTCCGGACAGCAGGCCGAAACTCCAGCAGCCATGCGCCCGGCTCATGATCTTGTGGCGTGTGCGGGTCTCGTATTCGTCCGCCAGGACATTGAAGCCGAGTTCCAACACCGACATGGAACATCCGACCAGCGCAAGCGCTCCCATCAGCCACCACTCGGACGGCGCCAGGAACGGCAGCAGCATCGCCAGCAGAAAGAGCGGGTAGAACATCAGCGTGATCCGCCGTGCCCCGAGCCATGTGGCCAGCTTTCCGGCCACAAGCAACGTCGTCAGCGTGCCGGCCGGCAACCCGATCAGGGCCAGGGCCAGCGCGCTGTTGCTGAGGTCCAAAGCAGTCTGCACCCCCGGAATATGCGGCAACCAGGCTCCGAGGGCGATCGGCTGCAGATAAAAGATCAGGCAGATGCGTTGCGCTTCGGTCATTCGGGATGGATCCAGGGAGGCACGACAACGAACGCGCTCAGACATCGGGAACAAATAAAATGAGGGGGTGGATCCGGAAAGGGATTGGCACTCCGGTTCCGTGAACACCCACTTGGAAGAATGTTGCGTTACTCTACTGACACGCTTTGTCTGACATTTTCAAGACCGGTTGGTGTCGCCGTCGCTGGGCACCGCCCTAGTGAAGTTGGAGTTTTGTACTCAGACAAGGCATTGCCCCTCCATTGTCATCCCGGCCGCAACGAAGCGGAGAGCCGGGACCCGATAAACCATGAAGGTCCATATTGCCGCGTCCCTCGCGACACGGCGTACTGGATCCCGGCCTTGCCGCTGGCGGGCCTAACCGGGATGACAACTGAAGCGGTTTCCAGAAGATAGAAGTTCAACGCCCCATCGGCGGCGGCCCCTTGCGGCTCTGGGCCGGTCCCTCGTAAGGCGTGAAGGTTTTCAGGCCCGACACATCGAAGCCTCTGGGGCAGCCATCGGCGATCCTGTCGTAATATATCGCCCGGCCGCGAATAGCCCGGCTGCGGTCGGCCTCGAAGAACAGACCGTAACAGGCCTTGTTGCAATAAAAGAGCGCCCCTTCCTCCGCGCGGACCTTGCGGGTCCGGCCCTCGGTCAGAAGAAGCTGCTCGCCCTGAAGCACCCCGGTCATCACATGGCAGACATCGCCGCCATAGGCGCGTCGGCTCGAGTCCTCGATGGCAAAGCGGATCGGGATGCCGGTGATCTCCTTGCCCGTGCGGTCCTGCCGGTGAAACCAGCGGTCGCGGGCAAAATGCTGCGGCCGGCCGGAAAGGCAATTGAGAACGTCCCAGCTTGAGGTGGTTTTGACATTGTAGAAATACTGTCCCGAGGCGTCCTTCATGCCCCGGCACGGGTCGAGGTCTTTTTCGACCGCATTTTTCTTGTCGAACCAGCCAAGCGCCAGGATCGGAAACCCGTCCATGGCATAGCCGATCGGTTTCTTGTCCTGCTCCACCCAGTCCGGCCCCAGATCCTCGATCAGGCATTTGGGCGCGATGTGATAGTGATAGTCGTCGCCGCGCCCGGCATGCCCGCCGCAGACATCGAGTTCTCCCGCCTCGAAGGCGCTCGGCCGCTTGCCCGTGTTCCGGTCGGCCGGGCCCTGCGTGCTCGGATCGAAGATCGGCACGCCGTTGACGGCAACGCCGACCGGCCCCGCATCGGTGCGGGTCGGCCGTCCGGCCAGCTCCGGTTTCAACAGGATCTCGAACTCGTAATTGTGCAGGGCCGGGAACTGCTGATTGGTCGCCGTGATGCCGCGCATCATCGGGTCCTTCGGATCCGGCAGGCCATGGGAGAAAAACCGTGCCCGGCCGCGCTCGCAGGAGACCTTGGCAACCTCGTCCGTGTAACAGGCCTGATCGCATGTGCAGACGGTGATGTCATGGGCATGGGCCGCCAGGAGCCCTCCCCCGAAAACCGCAGCCAGCAATGCTGCTAGCCCGGCCAATCTGATAATGCGCATCACCCATCCTCCTCAGGTCCTCCCGGCTTACCATGTCTTCGAGAGTGAGAGGACCCTTTCGGAAGGAAACACAACCCCAAATGCGTCCTCCCGGACGCAGCGCAGCGGAGATCCGGGATCGGAGAGCCAAGGCCCGTCGGTTTTGCCTTTCAAACGACCACGAAAGTTCGGAACTCCCCGGTCCCGGCTCGCGCTGCGCTTGGCCGGGAAGACGCGTTTGAGGTTTGCCCCATCACTGGTCCGCGATTATCCACAGCGGCCAGGCCGTTTAGATCGAAGATTGAAGGGTTTAGGGGATTTTCCGGAATCGGATCCTAAAAAATGAAAACCGGGCATGGACAAGCGCGCCCAATCTGGTAGAAGCCATTCCCGGCGCCGGTATAGCTCAGCTGGTAGAGCACGTGATTTGTAATCTCGGGGTCGCGGGTTCGAATCCTGCTGCCGGCACCAGTTTTCCCCACATACATTCCGATCGTTCGGGCCTGCCGAAAGCCCACCCGCCAGAAGGGCCGGTCAGAACACGCTGTCGTCGGCGACCGTGGACCAGCGGCCGGAATTCACGCGCATGAATTTGGTGTCCCGCCTCTTGGTCTGCTCCGCTTCGGAGACATCAAACGAATCTTCCGCGCTTCGCAAGGCCAGGGCGATGCTGCCGACCTGCTGCGCCTGAACAATGATCTCGGATTGATCGAGGCTGAGTTCCAGCGTTGCGGTCCGTTTGGGCGACAGGTTCTTGGTCTCCTGCTCGCCGGCCGTCGTGGCGTCGATGGCAAGGACGCGAATGTTCTGCAAGATTGTGTCGCTGACCAGGTTCTTGTCGCTGAACTTTCTTGTCAGAATCACATCCACCTTGTCGCCCGGGAGGATAAACCCGCCGGCCGACGTTTCCTGCTCCACCCTGACGGCGATCGCACGTTTTCCTTTCGGCAGGATCGCGGCCATATAGCCTTTGTCCGTCCTGATAAGCCGTTCCGCCCGGATCGGTTCTCCAGAATAAATGCGGTCTCTGGCAATCATGCCGACGAAGTCTTTGCCGGTGACGGTGGCCCCCTCTCTAGTGATCACACCGTTGGACAGCGGCCCCTCCGGCCAGTCGCGCCAGGTAATGTCGCCCGCCTCAAGCTTCTTGCCGAGAGGAATATCGTTTACCGCGACCAGGACACTTCTCGTGACCGCCACCGGCTCCGCTTCCGCGACAGGCGCGTTCTGGTTTTCCAAAACAAGACGGTACGCCACGAAGCCTGCACCGACCGCAAACAACAGTACCAGTATGCGAAGGATCTTCATTTCCAATTCCAGTGTTGCCAGAGGCCGAATGCCATCTGGAAAAACACTAGGACAAACGCGTCAAAACTAGGCTTATGGGAAAGGGACAATTTGAATCAATAATTTAGGAAAAATTGCTTCTGTGGTGATTTCAGGCGCTGTTTTGCGCCAGCGCTCAGGCGAAGGAAAGTTAATTTACTGGGCTGCCGCCGCTTCCGAATTGCCACCGACCACTTCCGGATCGCCCGGCGTCAGATAACGATCCTGGGCATTGACCGCCGACTTTCCGTCTCGCTCGATATTCGTATCGTAGGCCCGGGGCGGAAACGGCTGGGCGGTGTGAATGGCCATATTGGCCTCCATCGCGTTGCCGGCACCGAACGTCACCGTGTCGCGATGGCTCATATAGTCCGCGCAACCCGCAAGCAGGACGGCCGGAAGGACAAGGAAGAAGACGTCAGTTCTTCGAATAGACATAGCCAGCCTCAAGCTCCAGATCGACGATATGTCCATAGGGTCCGATCAGACCCTCGCCCTCGCGGTATTTGCGCAGCATGTCCTTGTCGACCTCCAGAAGACCAAGCGCAAACATCTCGACGTCGTCGGTGGGCCGTGTCCTGTCCAGTGGAGACGCCAGGTTTTCGCTCGGATTGGCGGGCCGCACGAGGCGCGGCGTTGCCACGATGACCAGATCCGTTTCCCGTTTCTGGAAACTCGTCGACCTGAAAAGCGTGCCCAGCACGGGAACCTGCCCCAGCCAGGGGACCTGGTTGATGTCCCGCTGGTCGATGTTGTCTAGAAGACCGGCCATGGAGAAACTCTGGCCATCGCGCAGTTCGATCACCGCCTCCGCGCGCCTGGACCGGAAACCCGGATTACCATTGACATTGATCGACCCGTCAATGTCGCTGACTTCGGTCATCACCCGCAGATTGATGCGGCTGTTGTCGAGAACAGTCGGAACAAATTCCAGCCGCACGCCGAACGGGCGGTAGTCCGTGGATGTCGCAACACCGCCTGCATTCGAGACCGCCGTCTGGATGGGCACCTCGCCACCGACATGAAACCGGGCGACTTCCCCGCTGATCGTGGTCAGGTTGGGCTGGGCAAGCCGGCGAACGAGCCCCTTGCCTTCCAGCGCATCGATAATGGTATCGATCCGCAAACCGGCGGTCTCAAGGACCTTTGCGACGAGGGTTCCGAAGGGCAAAGCCCCTTGCTGGGCGATACTGGCCCCCGATCCCAGAACGGAAATCAACCCGCCGGTTTCGGGATTGACACCGGTCTGAACCCGGGAGCCGACGGTGCTGACGTCGCCATTGTCGGACCGTGCGACCCAGTTCACACCAAGGTCCCGTCCGATCGAGCGGCTGGCTTCCAGAACCCTGATTTCCAGCGCGACCTGCTGCGGCCCTCGAACGCTGAGCGCATTGATCACCGGAGAGTCCGAAAACTGCTGCGCGACCTCAAGGACCCGCGTCAATTCGGTGGCATCGTTGACGTTGCCGATCAGCCGGATGCGGTTGCCGACGTTGGAAACCCGGATCTGCGCGGTCGGTGCCACGGCCCGGACGGCCTGGGCAACATCGCTGAAATTCAGCTGCACGCGCACCTCGATCACACCCAGCAGCGTCTTGCGGTCATTGTAGATCGAAATATTGGTCAGCCCGGGCGCCTTGCCCTGAATATAGAGTGACTGGCTGGACAGCGGAACGATATCCGCGACTTCCGGATTGCCGACGACAAGGTCAGAAAAAGTGCGGTTGGTCTTGACGGTCTTGGTCGTACCCGGTGGCATGATCACCTTCGAGACGCCACCGTTGACAAAAAGAGTGACCTCGTCGACCTGGGCCTGCGCCGACGGCATGGAGCATAAACCGTGCGCGAGCCCCATGATCAGGACGGCACCTGCCAGGATCGACTTGGCTCGCTTGAACCGTATGTTGCTGAGGCTGGTCAATTTTCGCGTTACGTGGAACCACGTCCCCTTCAAGGTTTGTTTGTTTTCTGCGTCAGGTCAGGGACGCCTCTGCCGACTCGTTATTGTCCATTTTGAATTGATGACGATTAACACCAGGTGAAACGACAACGAAGACATTGATTTTAAAAGCTTTTCACATCATCACGCCGCGGAATTGCTTCACCCTGAGACCGGAAAACGGCAGTCCGCCGAAAGTCCGCTACGTCACCTCCTCATTTCATACCGGACTTTCCCGTCCTCGGTGGTGACCCGCCTGAAAAGGGAAGCTTCTCCCTGCGACGGATCGGCTCCAGAGTAAGTGCGCGCGAAAGACGGGGGCTTCGCGGACTGGCTCGGAACAAACCCTCGCGTAGTCTGCCCGGACAATTCGGGTGCCAGCAAAAGCTCGGCCGTCGCTGTTCCGAAATACGCCCCGTCGTTGCGGACCATGGTGGCAATGCGCTCAACCGCCGCTGCCGGATCCCTACGCCCCTTGGTGACAAGACTGATATCGGACTGAATGACACCCATGCGCCGATCGACTTTTGAAAGACGGTGCTGAATGCCGTTGTTCATTGTGTCCACGCCGGCCAGGATCCGCTTTTCGAACTGCTGCAGTTCCGCAAGCTCCCGTCTGACCGTGTTGAGGTCTGAATTGATCGACCAGGAAAGGATCAGACCTGCAAACAGCAACAGGGCAAGCGCAATGGAGACGACGTTCAGAACGATCAGAACGCGGATGTTCTTTTGAGCTGATTTCTCGTGGTCTCCAGAAGACCCGGCCAAGGGCAGAGACCGGGCCCAACCGGGCAAGCCGAGCTGCTTGATGGCCGTGTAGTCGGGGGTGATCTCACTGTGTTTCATTCATCCCCGCTTCGCAAAGGACACACTGTTCCCGAGCAGCTGCAAGTTGTTGACTGTGGTCGGATTTTTCGGGTCGATTTCGTAGGCCTTCAAAAAATACCGGCGCGCTGCCATGAGATTGCCGCGCAGCAGGTAGGAATAGCCGACATTGTTCAGGTATTCCGGACGGCCGGGGATCATTCCCGCCAGAACCCTGTAGCCCTGGTCAGCACTGTCGAAGCGACCGACCATATCCGCGGAGGCCGCATATCCGATCCAGGCCACCGGATCCTTGGGATACACTTCGACCGCCTTCTTGTAGATCGAATAGGCCTTGCCGTAGTTCTTCGCCTTGAACTGGACCTGTCCCTGCTTCAGAAGCTCGTCATCCCTGTAATAGGCAACGTTGGACAGGTCATCGTTTGTGAAGGACTTGTCGCCGTAGGTCGAAAGGTCTGCCAGGCTGCCCGACTGACAGCCGCTCAAACTGACAAGCAGGACTGCAATGACCGGGAACCTGTGACTGACCCACATTTACTCTTACCTTCGCCAACCATTCATCACACGAATGGACACGGACACTCAGCAGATTTTACAGTAATCGAAATCTACTCAACAGCAATTAACAACTCTCGATCAAAACAATTAAATATTTGCAAAATATATTTATGCGGAAATTTACGAATAAACACTCCGTTATAATGACAATATCGACTCCTTCACTACCGCTTGCCGCATTCAACTTCAAATTGCCCTTGCGAAAACCACCCCTTGCCGGGTTTTCCTATGCCAGGCGCCAATCCTTCGATCCCAAGCAGCAATTGGAATGGCCTGATGTCGCGACCAGAGGAGGTCCCGGCTCAGCCCGGTTTTCGGGCGCCTCGCGCATCCTTGGCTCCACCGCTCAATTCCAATTGACGCACCCGTAAATCAGGCGTAGCGAAGAAGCCTACGTGCTTTCCCGAATAGGAAAACTGACATGCCTGAGCTGAAGCAACTGACGGCGCATATGAATGCTGCTAGATCCAGGGTGGGCAAAGCCATGTGGTACATGGTGCTGTCGCAGACTGTCGTGGACATGCTCGCCCAGAACAAGGTGATCACGCGGGCCGCGCTTCTGGACCAGCTGAAGGCCAATGCCGGGTTCGAAGGCAACAGCGACAATCTGAAAGAAGCCTATCAGCAGGCGGCGCACCTGATCGAGGTCGGGACGGAAACGCCGGTGGAGCCCGCGGCCTGAAGCCCGTTACGGCGGTTCAGGTCCGTTTCCTTTCCCCTATTCGACGCCGCCCATGGCCTTTGCCTGATCGATCAGCTCCTGGCATTTTGCCTCATTACCGGCCTTGCGCTCCTTGTTGGCCTCTTCCAGAAGTGCGCGCATGCGTTCGGCAACCGTGATGTCGATGCCCTCACGCTCGCTGTGATCGACCGCGTATTCCACCTTGTCGATATCCTTGCTACACTCGGCTCCGGCGGCGGTGGGGGCCGCCACCATGATCAGGGCGGTCAGGGCCGCTCCTGCATACCAATTCCTTGGAAAAGATATCTTGCGCATCTGCCGCACTCCTTGTGGCTGCGTATTCCCCGTTCCCGGACGTTCACCCGCTACATCATCCGCTGATGCAGGTCGCTCATGATCCAGAGGCTGCCGCCGACCATGATGACGATCAGCACAGCGGCAAAGGCCAGGAAGAAGACGTTTTCCGCTGGCGTCGATTTCAGATCGAGATGCAGGAAGAACACCAGGTGCACCAGCACCTGAAGCAGGGCACCGGCCGCAATCACGACATAGGCCTGGGGGCCGGTCAGAAGCCCGCCCCAGACAACGGCGAAGGGAATGGCGGTCAGGATCACCGCCAGAACAAAGCCGATCAGGTAGCGGGCAACAGGACGGTCAGCGAGGCGGTACATCAGCGTCTCCTACATCACACCGGGCAGATAGACGACCGAGAAGATCCCGATCCAGACGATGTCGAGAAAGTGCCAGAAAAGCCCGAGCCGGAAGACCCTGGAGCGCACCGGCTGGGTCAGCCCCTTCACCAGGATCTGACCGATCATCACGATGATGCCGAGACAGCCGAAGGCGACATGCAGCCCATGGGTTCCGACCAGCGTGAAAAAGGCCGACGAGAACCCGCTGACCTCGGGACCGGCGCCGGCCGCGATCATGCCCTGGAACTCGATCAGCTCCATCGCCAGGAAGCCGAGCCCAAGCAGCAGCGTCACGATAAGCCACTGCACTTCGCGCATCTTGTGGCCGGCCCTCTGGGCGATCGAGGCAAAGCCGAAGGTCAGGCTGGAAATCAGCAGGAGCGCCGTTTCGCCGGCGGTATGGCCGAGATCGAACAGTTCCTTGGAGCTCGGTCCGGAGGCGAAATTCCGCGACAGGACCACATAGGTGGCGAACAGAAGCGCGAAGATGATCGCGTCGGTCATCAGGTAGATCCAGAAACCGAATTCACGGGCCTCCAGCGAGACCTTCTCTTCTTCTTCGAGGATGGTTGCGTCGGACATCTAGGCGCTCCTCCTCAAACCGTTCCTGGCAGCGGCGCGCCGGAAGCGGCCCCGCGTGGCGCAAAATCGCGCATGTCATGCAAGTCCGCCGGCGTGATCTGTGCCAGCCGCTCGCGCTCGATCTTCGCGACTTCGGCCGCCGGCAGCACGTACTCGGAATTGTCGTCCGAGGCACGAATGCCGACGCAGATCAGCGACAGCACGAAGGAGAGCGCCACCAGCCACCAGATGTACCAGACAAAGGCAAAGCCGAGCACGAAGGCGAGACCGCCGAGCACCGGGCCGATCCAGGTGTTTTTCGGCATGACGATGTCTTCGTATTGCTGCGGCTGGTAGGCCTCGCCGAGGATCTTCATCTCGTGGAAGGCGTCAAGGCCATTGACCACCGGCAGCACGGCGAAATTATAGGGCGCGGGCGGCGAGGAGGTTGCCCATTCCAGCGTGCGCCCGTTCCAGGGATCGCCGGTGATGTCGCGCGAAGATCCCCATTGCCGCGCCGACACCCACAGCTGGATGGCGATGCAGGCAATGCCGATCAGCACACAGACGGCACCGAGCGCGGCCACAATCAGATAGGGCTGCCAGTTGGGGTCGGCGTAATGCTCCATTCGCCGGCTCATGCCCATGAAACCGAGCACGTAGAGCGGCATGAAGGCGAGATAGAAACCGATGATCCAGAACCAGAAAGAACGGATGCCCCATTTGGCGTCGAGCTTGAAGCCGAAGGCCTTGGGGAACCAGTAGTTCAGCCCGGCGAAATAGCCGAACAGCGCGCCCGGGATCAGCATGTTGTGGAAATGGGCCACCAGGAAGGTGGAATTGTGCATCAGGTAATCTGCCGGAGGCAGCGCCAGCAGAACGCCGGTGACCCCACCGATGACAAAGGTCACCATGAAGCCGATGGTGAACACCATTGAGGGGTGAAACTCGATCCGGCCCTTATACATGGTGAACAGCCAGTCGAAGATCTTCACCCCTGTCGGTACGGCGATGATCATGGTGGCGATGCCGAAGACCGCGTTCACATTGGCCGAGGAGCCCATGGTGAAGAAGTGGTGCAGCCAGACGGTGAAGGACAGGATCGCGATGCAGGCGGTGGCATAGACCAGCGAGGTGTAGCCGAAGAGACGCTTGCGCGAGAAGGTGGCGACCACTTCGGAGAAGATGCCGAAGGCTGGAAGGATCAGAATATAGACTTCCGGATGCCCCCAGATCCAGAGCAGGTTGGCATACATCATCATGTTGCCGCCGTCGCCATTGGTGAAGAAATGGAAACCAAGCGTGCGGTCAAGGGTGAGCTGGGCGGCGACCACCGTCAGCGCCGGGAAGGCGAAGGCGATCAGGATGGAGATGCACAGCGTCGTCCAGGTAAACATCGGCATGCGCATGAATGTCATGCCCGGGCAGCGGTTCTTGACGATCGTGACGATGAAATTGATCCCCGACAGGGTTGAGCCGACCCCGGAGACGATCAGCGCCCAGAGCCAGTAGTCCACGCCGACGCCGGGGCTGTATTCGATGCCTGAATAAGGCGGATAGCCCGTCCAGCCGGCCTGGGAGAACTTGCCGACCACCAGCGAGACCAGCACCAGTCCGGCTCCTGCCGCCGTCATCCACAAGCTGACGGAGTTCAGGAACGGGAAAGCGACGTCGCGCGCGCCGATCTGCTGCGGCACGATGATGTTGATCAAGCCGGTCAGGAAGGGCATCGCCACGAAGAAGATCATGATCGTGCCGTGGGAGGAGAAGATCTGCTCGAAATGTTCCGGTGGCAGATAGCCTTCCGAATTGAGCGAAACGGCCTGCTGGGCGCGCATCATGATGGCATCGACAAAACCGCGCACCAGCATCACCAGAGCCAGCACCACATACATGATGCCGATCTTCTTGTGATCGACGCTGGTCAGCCAGTCGGTCCACAGCACCTTCCAGGCGCGCAGGTAGGTGATCAGCAAAAAGACGACAATGCCGCCACCGACCGTTACACCCGCGCCGCCCATGGCGACCCAGGAATAGAACGGCAGGGCATCGATGGTCAGACGTCCCAGCATTTATGAAGCCCCCTCGCCTGTGTCTTCCGCAGCCTGATGCTGCGGCGTGCCGGCCGGCGCGTATTTTTTCAGGATCGTCATGAAGAGGTCCGGCTCGAACGATCCATAATGGGTCACCGGATTGGCGACGCTCTTCTTGTGCAGCTCTGCGTAGGCCGCCGCATCGAGCGCGGTGCCGGACCCGGAAACCTTGTCCTGCCAGGCCTTGAAATCCGCCTCGTTCAAGGCATGGGCCTTGAAATGCTGGTCGGAAAAGCCGTCTCCGGAATACATGGTGTTGCGGCCCATGAAGACGCCCGGGCCATCTGCAATCAGATTGAGCTCGGACCGCATGCCGGCCATCGCGTAGATCTGTCCGCCGAGAGCCGGGATCATCAGCGAGTTCATCACCGTATCGGACGTGATCTCGATGGACAGTGGCCGGTCCGCCGGAAAGGCCAGCTCATTGACGCTGGCCGTACCGAGTTCGGGATAGAGGAACAGCCACTTCCAGTCGAGTGCGACGGCCTGGACCTTGAATTCAGGCTTGTCGGAAGCCAGTGCCTTATAGGGGTCGAGCCGGTGCGTCGACTCCCAGACCAGCGTGCCGATGACAATCACGATCGCGGCGGGAACCAGCCAGACAACCGCCTCGATGGCGTTGGAGCCGTCCCAGTCGGGCGCATGGTCCGCGCCGTTGTCCCGGCGGTAGCGCCAGGCGAACAGCAATGTCAGCAGAATGGCCGGAATGGCCACGATCATCATCAGCCAGAAGGCGGTGAAAAGCAGGTCCCGCTCGGCGAGCGCAATCGGCCCCTTGGGATGCAGCACCGGCGCGTCTGAGAGCGCGCAGCCCGACAAAGCTATTCCGGTGAACAAAAGCAGGGACACCGGCGCCGCCTTGGCGATCCGTCGAAAACACGATCCGGCAATCACGTCAAACATGGCTCCTCCTTTTCAAGGGACAGAGGCAGTCATGGATCGAACCCAACAGCCATCAAACTATGTCGTTGGGTTCACTGGCAATTCGGTGACGGCGCCTGGCGCCGCCGGTATCGGTGAAATGTCTTGTGAGGAAGCCTAGCCGAGCACGCGCGCCTTTGAAAGGCCGCAATTCAGAGTTTTCCCAAACTGGCGAAATTCCGCGATTTCCGGAGCCGTCTCAGGCCCTTATCGCGTCGCGCCCGACAGATCGATCAGGGCCTGCAGCATCAGATTCGCTCCCTTTTCGATGTCTCCCCAATCGCTGTGCTCTTCCGGAGCGTGACTGATTCCGTTTCGACTCGGAACGAAGATCAACCCGGACGGACAGAAACGCTGCATGGTCTGGGCATCGTGGCCGGCGCCAGAGGGCATGCGCCTGGCCGGCAGTCCGTGGCGCTCCGCCAGAGCGCTCATACGCTCGGCAAGTTCCGCGTCAAGCTTGAGCGGTGACAGCCAGCTGCGCTCTGCTGTTTCAAGCTTCAACCCGTGCCGGCTGGCAATCGCCGTGGCGTTTTCGAGAAACCTTGACTTGAGCGCCACCATGACGGTTTCCGACGTGTCACGCAGGATCGCCGAGAACACGGCCTTGCCCGGGATCGTGTGCGGATGATTGGGGGAAAGCTCCACATGTCCGATGGTGATTCGGCTTTGATCGGTGCCGTGGTCCTGGATAAGCGCGCCGATCGTGCCGGACACTTCGGCAAGGCCCGCAAATGCATCGGCACGCAAATGCATCGGCGTGGTTCCGGAATGATTGGCGATGCCGGACAGAACGAGTTCCAGGTAACAGACCCCGGACACCTCCTCGACAATACCGATGGGCAGCTTCTCCTGTTCCAGGATCGGCCCCTGCTCGATATGAAGCTCGAGAAAGGCCTTGATCGATCCAGAAGGCCTGACGGCATCAGGAACCTGCTCCGGAATGAGGCCGTTAGCGCGCATGGCGTCGGTCAGCTTGATACCATCAGCATCAACCGCGCTGTCGATCCAGTCCGGCGTCACTTCACCGGTGATCGCCTGGGAGCCCAGCATGCCGCCGAACCGGCCTTCTTCCTCGGACGTCGCCACCACTTCGATGGCCGTTGCCGGCTCCAAACCGGCCTCTTTCATTGTCCGTACGCATTCCAGCGCGACACAGGCACCGAGAGACCCGTCATAGGCGCCGCCATTGACGACCGTATCGAGATGGGAACCAGCCATGATGCAGGGCCCCTCTTTCGAACCAAATCTACCGAAGAGGTTGAGCGCACCGTCTTTCCAGACGGTAAGACCATCTTCCTCCATCTGAGCAGCGAACCAGGCGCGGCAATCGAGGTCTGATTTGGAGAATCCGGGACGGTTGTACCCCCCGGTCTCAGGATCGAACCCATAGCGGTTGACCCCGCCGAGCAGGGCCTTCAGACGCTCCAGATTGATCGTGTCGGCAGGCTGCGGCATCCGAATTTCTCCCCGTTTTTCAGCGCTTAAGCGTTTATTTGGCTCTGAAGTCGCAACCCTCAGGCGAAAATAAATATGAAATAATTGTTGAATGAATGCAATTAATCATGATTAATTATTTGCCAGAACACAACGAGGGGAATGGTCATGAAAAAGTTCCTAGCCGGGGCAATTGCCTCGGCCTTCCTTGCTTTCGCGCCACAGGCGCAGGCGCAAACACCGCCGAATGTTCTGGTCGTCGGCCAGATCGCGGAACCGAAATCGCTCGACCCGCATGCGGTCACGGCGGTCAACGACTTCCGTATTCTGGTGAACCTTTATGACGGTCTGGTCCGCTACAAGGACGGCACGCTGGAAGTCGAACCGTCCCTGGCCGAAAGCTGGACCATTTCGGACGACGGCAAGAGCTACACCTTCAAGCTGCGCGAAGGCGTGACCTTCCACGACGGCTCGCCGTTCAACGCGGAAGCGGTGAAGTTCAACTTTGACCGCATGTTGAAGGAAGACCACCCCTTCCACGACACCGGCCCCTTCCCGCTGTCCTTCTTCTTCTCCACGGTCGAAGAAGTGACAGCCGAGGACGACACAACGGTGACCTTCAAGCTGAGCGCGCCCTATGCGCCGTTCCTGTCCAATCTGGCCTATCCGACCGGCCTGATCGTCTCCCCGGAAGCGGTCAAGCAGCATGGCAAGGATTTCGGCCGCAATCCGTCGGGCACCGGCGCCTACAAGTTCGGTGAATGGATCGCCAACTCCAAGATGGTCGCCATCCGAAATGATGACTATTGGGATGGTGCTCCGGATCTGGAGGCCCTGATCTTCCGTCCAGTCACCGACGCCAACACGCGGATTGCCGAAATGCTCTCCGGTGGTCTCGACGTGATGGTCGAAGTGCCGCCCGACAGCCTGCAGCAGTTCAAGGACGATTCCACTTTCAAGGTTCTCGAACAGGCCGGTCCGCACGTCTGGTTCCTGATCCTGAACGCCAAGGAAGCTCCGTTCGACAACAAGGCCGCCCGTCAGGCCGCCAACTACGCCATCAACAAAAAGGCGCTGGTTGAGAACATCCTGCAGGGCACGGCCGAAGTTGCCGCGGGTCCGACACCGCCGGCCTTCGCCTGGGCCTATAACGAAGGCCTTGAGCCCTATCCGTATGATCCGGAGAAAGCGAAGGAACTCCTGAAGGAAGCCGGTTACAACGGCGAGGAAGTGACGTTCTATGTCACCGAAGGCGGCTCCGGCATGCTCGACCCGATCGCCATGGGCACGGCCATCCAGGCGGACCTGCAGGCCGTCGGCATGAACGTCAAGATCGAAACCTATGAGTGGAACACCTTCCTCGGCAAGGTGAACCCGGGTCTCGAAGGCAAAGCCGGCATGGCCGAGATGGCCTGGATGACCAACGATCCGGACACCCTGCCCTTCCTGGCGCTGCGTACCGAAGCGATGCCCGACAAGGGCGGCTTCAACTCCGGCTATTATTCCAATGCCAAGGTGGATGAGCTGCTGGAGAAAGCCCGCGAGGTCACCGACCAGGGCGAGCGCGCCAAGCTCTACAAGGAAATGCAGGAAATCGTCCAGGAGGACGCGCCCTGGGTCTTCGTCGCCAACTGGAAGCAGAATGCTGTGACCAAGGCGTCGGTCGAGGACTTCAAGCTGCAACCCTCCTTCTTCCTGATGCTTCAGGACGTCAAGAAGACTCAGTAAGCTGACAACGCATCCCGGCGGGTCTTCGGACCTGCCGGGATTTTCGTATCCGGTTCGCAACGCGCAATCGATCTCAGGTCGAGCGCCGCCACACCCAAAAGCGTCATCCTGAGGAGGCGCAATGCGCCGTCTCGAAGGATCGGCGGTGCATACGGCGGGGCCGATCCTTCGAGACGGACCTGACGGTCCTCCTCAGGATGACGTCCTGGTGTGTTGCGACGCTCTGGAAAGTGGCCTCTTCTGCGGGGCTCATCTAGTGAGGCTCACGGTCCGGCCGCATGCAACTACGGGGGAGAGACCATTGGCTGCCTATATCGCCAGGCGTCTGCTGGCCGCCATTCCGGTCCTGTTCGGACTGACCATCATCGTCTTCCTGATCATGGCCATGATCCCGGGCGATCCCGCGACCGCCATTCTCGGCTCCTACGCCACACCGGAAAATGTCGCCAAGCTGAACAAGGATCTTGGCCTCGACAAACCTTTGATCCAGCAATATTTCATCTGGATCGGCAACCTGTTCCAGGGCGATCTCGGCCGCTCCTACACGCTCAACCGGCCCGTGCTCGACGAGGTCATGGAGCGCTTCTCCGCAACGCTGATCCTGGCAGGGACTTCGCTTGTTCTCTGCTCCATCCTCGGTCTGCTGGCCGGCATCGTCTCCGCTGTGCGCCAATACGGCTGGGCCGACAAGATCATCACGCTCCTCGTGCTGATCGGCATTTCCACGCCATCCTTCTGGCTCGGCCTGCTGCTGATCCTGATCTTCGCGGTCAAACTGCGCCTGTTCCCGGCCTCCGGCATGTACGCCATCTATGGCGGCGGAGACCTCCCCGACCTGCTCTATCACCTGGCCCTTCCGGCGATCACGCTTTCGGTGGTCGCCACCGGCGTCATCGCCCGGCTGACCCGCACTGCCATGCTGGAAGTGCTGCGTCAGGACTATATCCGCACCGCCCGCGCCAAGGGCCTGTCGGAACAGAAGGTCATCTACAAGCACGCCTTCAAATCCGCCCTGGTCGGCGTCGTCCCTGTGATCGGCATCCAGGCCGGTTTCGTCATCGGCGGTGCGGTCTATATCGAGACCGTGTTCCAATGGCCAGGCATCGGTTCCATGCTGGTGACGGCGATTTCCACCCGGGACCTTCTTCTGGTCCAGGGCGGCGTGCTGGTCGTGGCCGCCGCCTACGTTCTCTTCAATCTGCTCGCCGACGTGGTGCAGACCATTCTGGATCCGAGGCTCCGCTGATGACCGAGACCACCCTGAGCGCCCCGGCCAAACCCGCGAAGAAGTCAGCCCGCCCCGGCACGCTGGCCCTTCTCCTCAACAACTCACTTGCGACCGGCGGTCTGATCGTACTTGCCCTGATCTGCCTGATCGCGCTGGCGGCCCCGATCCTGCCCTTGCCCGACCCCGACGTAACCGCACCGGCCGACCGCTTGAAGCCAATCTTCAGCGAAGACCATCTGCTGGGCACGGACCATCTTGGCCGCGATCTCCTGTCCCGGCTCATCTGGGGTTCGCGCGTGTCCCTGGCCGTCGGCCTGTCGGCCACTGTGATCGCCGCCTTCTTCGGCTCGCTGCTCGGCCTTGTCGCCGGTTACGCCGGCGGGCGCACCGATACGATCATCATGCGCGGCATCGATATGGTGATGGCCTTTCCCTATATCCTGCTGGCGCTGGCCATCGTCGCCGTGCTTGGCCCGGGCCTCCTGAACGCGCTTTACGCCATCGCCCTCGTCAACATACCGTTCTTTGCCCGGAACATCCGCGGCATCACGCTCGGCCTGTCGCGGCGCGAATTCGTCGATGCCGCCCGTCTTTCCGGCAAGTCGCCGCCGCAGATCCTGTTCCTGGAGATCCTGCCCAATGTATTACCGGTAATCGTCATCACCATGTCGACCACGGTCGGCTGGATGATCCTGGAAACGGCGGGTCTGTCCTTCCTGGGTCTCGGCGCGCAGCCGCCTCAGGCCGATCTCGGCTCCATGCTGGGCGAAGGCCGCAAGATCCTGTTCACCGCGCCGCATGTCTCCATCATTCCCGGCCTGATGATCTTCGCCCTGGTGATGAGCATCAATCTCTTCGGCGATGGCGTGCGCGACATTCTGGATCCGCGCCTGCGCGCCGGCTCGCTGACCCGCCCGGTCTCCCGTACCGCCGTAGAAAGGAACAAGGCCGACATTCCCGCTCCGTCCGAAAAACAGGGCGTTCTCGACGTGCGCCAGATGCGTACCGAATTCCAGATCGGTTCGTCCGTCTACAAGGCCGTTGGCGGCGTCGACCTCAACCTGCAGCAGGGCGAATGCCTTGGCGTCGTCGGCGAGAGCGGTTCCGGCAAGTCTGTGACCGCCATGTCGATCATGGGCCTTGTGCCGACCCCGCCAGGCCGCATTGCCGGCGGTGCGGCCTATCTTGAGGGTGAGGACCTGTTCGCGGCCAGCGACAGGCGCATCCGCGACTTGCGCGGCGGTTCGGTCGCCTATGTCTTCCAGGACCCGCTGTCGACCCTGCACCCGCTGTTCACGGTCGGCGCGCAACTGACCGAAGCGATCACCACCCACCAGCCGATGTCCCGAGCAAAGGCCCGCGACAAGGCCATCGACCTGTTGTCGCTGGTGCGCATCCCCAATGCCAGGGAACGTCTCGACGCCTATCCGCATGAACTCTCCGGCGGCATGCGTCAGCGTGTCTGCATCGCCATGGCGCTTGCCAACGATGCCAAGGTGCTGATCGCGGATGAGCCGACCACCGCGCTCGACGTCACCGTACAGTCCCAGATCCTGACGCTGATGAACGGCCTGCGCCGCGAGCGCAACGCGGCGATCCTGTTCATCACCCACGATTTCGGCGTGGTATCCGCCATCTGCGACCGGGTCGCGGTGATGTATGCAGGCCGGATCGTGGAGACCGGTACGACCGACGAGGTGCTCAACAGCCCGCAGCATCCCTATACGGCCAAGCTGATCGAGTGCGTGCCCGTCCTGGGTGAACCGGAACGCCGGCTCGACGCCATTGAGGGCCGCCCGCCGGTGGTCAACAACCTGCCCGCGGGCTGTGCCTTCGCGGACCGCTGTCCCCATGTGCAGCCTGCCTGCCGCCAGGGCGAGATTTCCCTGGACATGTCCTCCGGAACAAGAGGCGTCCGCTGCCTCTTTCCCCTGACCTCGGGAGCCTCGGCATGAGCGAGATGAGCCAGAACAAGGCCAGCCAGGAAGCCCTGCTGACCATTGAGGCCGTCGAGCGGATCTTCGGCGGCGAGCGCAAGCTGTTCGGCGGGCACAATCCGGCCGTTCACGCGGTCCAGGGCCTAAGCCTCGATGTGAAAAAAGGCGAGACGCTTGGCGTTGTCGGGGAATCAGGCTGCGGCAAGTCCACCCTTGCCCGCCTTGTTGTCGGGCTCGATCTGCCGACCTCCGGCACGATCACCTTTGCCGGAGAGGACCTGACAGCGCTTGCCCGGAAAGATCGCAACGCGCTGGCGCGCAAGGTCCAATACGTCTTCCAGGATCCGGTGGCCTCGCTCAACCCGCGCAAGACCATCCGCACCATTCTGGAAGCGCCGCTGAAGCACCTGACCGACCTCAATGCGGATGGCCGCGAACAAAGGCTCGCGGAACTCTTGCAGGCGGTCAATCTGGCGCCGGAATTTCTGGAGCGTTACCCGCATGAATTCTCCGGCGGCCAGGCTCAGCGGATCGGTATTGCCCGCGCCCTCGCCGCGGGACCCGAGCTCATCGTTCTCGACGAACCGGTCTCCGCGCTGGATGTGTCCGTGCAGGCCCAGGTGCTCAATCTCTTGGACAAGCTCAAGGACGATTTCGGCCTCACCTACATCTTCATCAGCCACGACCTTTCCGTGGTGGAAAGCGTCAGCGACCGGGTCGCGGTGATGTATTTCGGCCGCATGGCCGAGCTTGGCCCGGCAAAGGAAATCTTCAGACATCCCTTGCATCCTTACACCGACCTGCTGATGCGGTCAGCCCCGGCGCCCGGGCGGCATGACCTCATGTCGGAAGATGCCTCGGCCGAGTTGCCGGACCCTTATAGTCCGCCAGCCGGCTGCGCGTTCGCGGCCCGGTGCGGACACAAGACCGAAAAGTGTCTGGCCGCGAAACCGGCCCCGGACGAAGCCGTCAGCGGCGCGAAGCATTTTGCCGCTTGCTATCACCCGCTGGGGCAGGCATAGGCAGGAAAAGAGCCAAGAAGAAAAGCCGGCAATGAAAATTCCTGAAGGTGCAACGGACCCGAAAACCCGCAAACGGCTGCGGCGGCCCGATTTGGTGGCCCAGCAGATCCGCGAGCAGATCGTGGAGGCAGGCCTCCGGCCCGGCGACCGTGTGCCCAACGACTGGCTGATGCCGGAAGCGGTCAAGGTCTCCCGCGGCACGTTGCGCGAAGCGCTCAAGGTGCTGGAATACCAGGGCCTGATCTCGACCCGCAGTGGCCCGGGCGGCGGCGTTTTCGTCGCCTCGGTGGAACCGGGCGAAGCCATCCGTCTCCTGGACAACCTGTTCCTGTTCGACCAGCCCTCGATCGCCGACATTTACACGCTGCGCAAGCAGCTGGAGCCGGAACTCGCTGCGGCCGTGGCCGGCAATCTGACGGACGAGGCCTTTCAGGCCCTGCAGAGCTGTATCCGTCTTTATGAAGACGAACCGCAGACGGCGGAAGAAGAATATGACCAGCGTCTGGCCGAACTCGATTTTCACGAGGAACTGGCGCGGCACTGCGCCAACCCGATCCTCGCCTTCACCTGCTCCTTCCTGCTCAGCCTCCTGCGTGACATGACCGTATGCCGGTCGATCTACAAGGAACCGAACCCGGGGCTGCGGGCAACGGGCCTGCATTATCAGGTCCAGCTGTTGCGCGCGATCAAGTCGGGCGATGCGGAACTCTGCCGCATGATCATGCGCAGCCACATGTTCGAGGCCGAAAAATACATGCTCGAACGCGCTGCCATGCGCACGCGCAACGGCGCGGCCCCGGACGAAGACTAGACCGACCGGCTGTCAGCCAAACTTCAACATTTCAAGGCTAAACGGGAATTCCTGCGTGGCCCCTTCCCGTCCTTCAAAGACCCGCCCGACGGCAATCAGCACCGGACGCTGCAGGCCAAGGCCGGTGACGCCGTCTTCCAGCGTAGCCAATGTACCGTGCCACCGGGTTTCGTCCGGCGTCGCGATGCCGGAGACGGCGACGGCGGGGGTTTGTCCCGAAAATCCTTCCGCTATCAGCCTGTCCCGGATCCGGCCGGCCATGCGGGCACCCATATAGAACACCGTTGTGGTCGCCGGGTCCGACAGACCCTGCCAGTCGACCGTTTCCGGCAGGTCTCCATGGCGGGAATGACCGGTAACGAAGCGGACCGACTGGGCCTGGTCGCGATGGGTCAGCGAAATGCCGAGCCGCGCGGCCATGGCCGAGGCCGCCGTGATGCCCGGCACTACGGTTGCGGGGATGCCGGCCAAGGCCAATAGCTCCAGCTCCTCGCCACCCCGGCCGAAAATCATCGGGTCGCCGGATTTCAGCCGCACCACATGTTTGCCCTGGCGCGCCAGCGTCACCATCATCCGGTTGATGTCCTCCTGGCGGCAGCTTTCCCTCCCGCCGCGCTTGCCGACCAGCATGCGCTTGGCTTCCCGGCGCGCCAGTTCCAGCACCGCGTCGTCGACAAGATCATCGAACAGGATAACGTCGGCAGCCTGAAGCGCCCGCACCGCTTTCAAGGTCAGGTATTCCGCGTCCCCCGGCCCGGCGCCCACCAGCGTGACCCGGCCGTTCCCGGCACTCTTGGCGTCTTCCACAAGGGTCTCCGCCAGACCGGTTTCATCCTCCGGCGCAGCCCGGCCTGAAAAGGCAAGATCGGAAAACCGTTCCCAGAAGCGCCGACGCTCGGGGCCTGCCTGCAGGTAGGCCAGCGTTTTCTCCCTCAGCCGTCCGGCAAGCTGCGCCCAGCCCTGAAGGCTCTCCGGCAATAAGGTCTCGATCCGGCGTCGGATTGCCTGGCCCACAATGGGCGCGACTCCGTTGGTCGAGATACCGATCACGACCGGTGAACGGTTGACGATCGAGCCGAACTGGAAGTCGCAGAAAGCCGGCTTGTCGATGACATTGACCGGCAAGCCATGCGCCCTGGCCGCGCACGCAAAGGCCTGTGCCTCGCCGTCCGTTTCCGCATCCGCGATCGCCAGGATTGCTCCGTCGAAACTGTCCTCCGCCCAGGGACGGCGGTGCCACAGGAATCGGCCGTTCTCGCTCCCGGTCTCAAGCAAGGTCTCGAAGGCCGGATCAAGATCCGGTGCAAAAACATGGACCTCCGCACCGGCTGCCCCCAGGAGTTCCGCTTTCCAGGCCGCCGCGTCCGAGCCGCCCGCAAGGACGACCTTGCGCCCCTTGAGTGGGAAGAACAGCGGCAGACTGGCCAGAGTCCCGACCCGTGCGGGCGTACGCTGCCGCGTCACCTCAACTGGCTTGCGCGATATCGGTGTCATCGAGCTCTTCCTTGCTTATCTCGTTGAGAAGCGTCTGGATTTCCGAGCGGCAGGAGCCGCAATTGGTGCCGGCCTTGAGGGTTTCGCCAATCGCCCTGACGCTGGCCGCGCCGCAGCGGGCGGCTGTCTCGATCTGGTTGCTGCCGATCTGGAAACAGGAGCAGACGATGGCTCCTGGATCCGGCCGGTCCGCCGGTGCCCGCCCGGCCAGCACGCCCGCCCGGTCCGCGCCTGAAACCGGCTCGGCGGACAACAGCCCACAGGCCCATTGCCGCGACACGTCCACAGGCTCCCGGGAAAAGAACATCGCTGACTGCAATACATCCCCGCTCCAATTTGCCAGCCGCAGCCAGCCACCGGCGTCATCGCCGATCCGCAGCACATCTTGGCTGTTCGGAGCGAGCGCGGCGGCCAGCGCCTTGAAATCCGTCTCCGTTTCCCCCGCAAACTCCAGCCGGTACCCGCCTTCGACCGGAGCAAGCGCCCAATAGGGTGCCGGAATTGTCACGGGCCGTTGCCGCAAGACGGCAAAGCCGAACCAGGCCATCTCGCGTTTTGCCACCTGAACCGGCGTGAATTTCGACCCCGGTTGTCCGGACTGCGGATCGGTCTCCGGCGCGACAACCGCGTCGATCCGGGCGCTGGACGCGAGGTGGTCGGTCCAGTGCATCGGCACAAAAACCTCCCCCTCGCCCACCCTGTCGGTGACCAGAGCCCGCACCAGAACGGATCCGTGTGGGCTGGTGACTTCGACCAGATCCGCCGGGGCAATGCCGAGCCTGGCCGCGTCCTGAGGATGGAGTTCCGCGAAAGGCTCGGCAATGTGCGACGTCAGCCGCGCCGTCTTGCCGGTGCGCGTCATCGTATGCCACTGGTCGCGGATCCGGCCTGTGTTGAGCGCGAAGGGATAGCGGCGTGCGCGTTTGCGCGGCACCTTGAACGCGGTGGGAACGAAAACCGCCTTGCGTCCGCCGGTAAAAAAACCGCCCTGGCCGAAAAACCGCGTTTCCTTCGGCGCCGTCTCGGCCGGTTGCGGCCATTGAAACGGTGTCAGGCCGTCAAAGACCGTGTCGGATATGTCCTTGTGCGCACCGATGTCGAAGTCCCGCGTGCCACCGTTCTGGTAGTCGGACAGCGCGGCATGCTCGCGGAAGATCGCAGCAGGCCCCCGGTAGGAAAAAGCGTCCGCAAAGCCCATCCGGCGGCCTACTTCGCTCAGCTGCCACCAGTCGGGTTTGACTTCGCCCGGCAGGTCCAGGAACTGCCTCTGGCGCGAAATCCGCCGCTCGGAATTGGTGACTGTGCCGTCCTTCTCGCCCCATGCGGCGGCGGGCAGAACCACATCGGCAAATGCAAGCGAACTCGCTGCCCGGCTGACCTCCGACACCACGACAAAGGGACAGTCCTTCAGGGCCGCCGCAACCCCATCCGCATCTGGCAGGCTGTCCGCCGGGCTGGTGGCCATGATCCAGAGCGCCTTGATGCGCCCGTCCCCAACGGCCTTGAACAGATCGACGGCTTTCAGGCCCTGTTTGTCGGCGATCACCGGGCTGTTCCAGAAACCTTGCACGATTTGCCGGTGGTTCGGGTTTTCAAGCACCATGTGGCCGGCCAGCATGTTGGCAAGACCGCCGACCTCGCGCCCGCCCATGGCATTCGGCTGACCGGTGACGGAAAAGGGCCCCATGCCCGCACGGCCAATCCGGCCTGTCGCCAGATGGGTGTTGATGATGGCATTGACCTTGTCCGTGCCGACCACCGACTGGTTGACACCCTGGCTGTAGACCGTGACAGTTTTTTCGGTCCGCGCCACCATCTTGTAGAACAGGGCTATGTCCTGGCGTGACAGACCGGTCTTCTCGGAAATCAGGCCGATTTCACATGGACCCGCTGCTTGAATCGCTTCCTCAAACCCTTCCGTGAACCGCTTGATATAATTGTGGTTCAGCGCATCGGCTTCGGAAAGAAACGCCAGCAGTCCGTTGAAGAGGAAAACATCCGTGTCAGGCTTCAGGGCGAGATGCAGATCCGCGATGGCACAGGTGGCCGTGCGGCGCGGATCGATCACCACGACGCGCATCGCCGGATTGGCCGCCTTGGCCGCTTCCAGACGCTGGAACAGCACCGGATGGCACCAGGCAAGGTTCGACCCGACCAGTACCACCAGGTCGGCCTGTTCCAGATCCACATAGGTACCGGGCACCGTGTCGCTGCCGAACGCGCGCCTGTGGCCGGCGACGGACGACGCCATGCACAGACGCGAATTGGTGTCGATATTGGCCGAGCCGATGAAGCCCTTCATCAGCTTGTTGGCGACGTAATAGTCCTCGGTCAGAATCTGGCCGGAGACGTAAAAGGCAACGCTGTCGGGACCATGATCCCGCACCGCCGTGGAAAACCTCTCCGCCACCAGGTCGAGCGCCGTGTCCCAGCCGGCGCGTTCGCCGGCGATCTCCGGATAAAGCAGCCGGTCGTCCAGCGACAGGGTCTCGGCCAGCGCCGATCCCTTGGAGCACAGCCGGCCAAAATTGGCCGGATGGTCCGGATCGCCGGTGACGCTGACCGTGCCGTCGTCCTGCCGTGTGGCGAGCACGCCGCAGCCGACCCCGCAATAGGGGCACGTGGTCCGGGTGGTTTTGCTGTCCGTTGTCATTCCATTGTCCCCGGGGACCCGGCTCACCAGGCGTTGTAGGAGAGGTATTTGCCGGACATTTCGATCTTCACCCGGTCGCCCTTCGGGTTCTCGACCCGGGTAACCGACATGTCGAAATCGATCGCCGACATGATGCCGTCGCCGAACTTTTCGTGGATCAGCGCCTTGATGGTCGGGCCGTAGACGCCGACCACTTCGTAAAGCCGGTAGATGCAGGGATCGGTCGGAACCGTCTGGGACCAGATCTTGGTCGGGCTTTCCTGCAGGATCAGAGCGGCCTCCTGCGGCAGACCGAGCGTTGCCGTGATCGCCTCGGCCTTGTCCGCCGGCATGGCGTTCATGCCCATGGCCGCGGAATGGGTCCAGACCGGCGACATGCCGATGGCCTCGGCAATGCCCTCCCATGTAAGCCCCGCCTGGCGTTTCGCGGACAGGATCATGCTGGTGACGTCTTCACGGGTCAAAGCGGACATATGAGTCTCCTTATGGATTGCCAAGCAGTTGGTAGAAAAGGACGAAACAAAGCAGCGCGAGACCGGCGGACACCAGCTGCCAGAAGCCTACCGGATCCCGTTCAGCAAGAGGTACGAACCGGTCTGAGGCAAAGGTTGGATTGGGCCGGCGCAGGTCCGCCAAAAACGCGCTCAGGACGTCGTAGCGTTTGCCGGGAACCGGATGCACCGCCTTGCAAAGGGCGCTGTCGACCCAGTCCGGCACCCGCTCCGTGATTGCCGCGGCACTGCGATAGCGCAGCGCCGATTGCGCGCGCTCGCTGGTCGCCCGGGCGACATTTGCGCCGTAAGGCAGACGTCCCGTCAGCATCTCATAGGCGATCACGCCGAGCGAAAACTGATCGCTGAACTCGGTGCCGAGATAACCGAGAAACACTTCCGGAGCGGTGTATTGATGTGTGCCCAGGATCTCGGGTGTGTCGAGCGCTGGCGCAGCTTCCATCACCCCGGCGATCCGCACCGATCCGAAATCGATGATCTTCACCGTTCCGGAGGCGTCGATCATGATGTTTTCCGGCCGGAGGTCCTGATGAACCATGTCCTTGCGATGAAAGGCGCCAAGCCCCCGGACGATTTGTTCCAGGATGTCCCGCGCTGTTTCCAAATCCGGTGCAGGATTGTCGGTCATCCATTGGCGCAGGGTCTGGCCTTCGACAAATTCGGTCGCCAGGAACAGTATTTCACGGTCGCTCGGATAGGACGCGGCTTTCAGAACGTGCGGCGAGGAAATCCGCCGGGCAACCCATTCCTCCAGCGCGAACCGGCGCAGGTAATCCGCGTCGCCGCGCAGGTCCATGGACGGAAACTTGAGGGCAACCCTGTCGCCTGTAGCTCCATTTTCCGCAAGGAAGATGTGACTGCGGCTGGAAGCATGAAGCTGGCGCAACAGGTGAAAACCTTCGAAATGTCCCGGCACATGTGGCACGGGCGCAGGCGGCAGCATGCCCTCTTCGCTCAGGAGTTCAGCGGCGCTCGGCTCCGCGACCGCATCGACCCGCACGATCTGGACGGTGAGATTGTCGTCGCTGCCGGCTGCCAGCGCCTGGTCCGCAAGAGCCTTGGCGGCAGCGTCGAGGTCATCGGATGTCAGCACCGTCGTCGCAAGCTGTTTTGGCGACAGGAAGCCGTGCACACCATCCGTGGTCAGAAGAAAGACATCCCCTGCCCTGAGGTCCAGGGCTGCGTAGTCGATTTCCATGGAGGCGGACATGCCGAGCGCGCGGCCGAGATAACTCTCCGTCTCCGATATCCGGACGGTGTGGTCCTCGGTAAGCTGATCAAGGCTCTGGCCGTCAAGACGCCAGATCCGGCTGTCGCCGACATGAAAGAGATGCGCCTTGCGCCCTTTGAGAACCAGCGCGGAGAAGGTGCAGACATGGCCAAGATCCCGGTCGCCCGCCAGGCGGGTCTGACTATTGAGCCAGGAGTTGGTTGCCGCGATCACCCGGGTTGCCGCTGTCTTCACCGACCAGGCCTCGGAGGTACAGTAATAGTCGGAGAGGAAGGATTTGACGGCGGTCTCGGCGGCAACGTGCGCCACCGGACTGGAGGAAATGCCGTCCGCAATCGCCAGGGCGACACCCTTGTGCAACAGCGCCTGTCCGTCCGGCACCATCGCGCCGTGGAAGTCCTGGTTCTGAGCCTTCCGGCCGGCCGACGAATACTGGCCGGTCTCGACGCTCAAGCTGTTGGGGCGGACTTGCATCAGCACGGGAAATAGCTCCTCCGGAAGGGGGCTCCGCCGCCAGTCGGCGAAGCCGGTCTTTTGTTATTCGGCCGGAACCGCCGCCGGGGCCTTCTCGTAACCGGCCTTGCGGGACGGCGAGGTCTTGTAGTGGGTGGCGTAGATCATGCCGCCGACAAAGGTCAGGCCGCCGACCAAGTTGCCGACTACGACCGGGATCTCGTTGTAGGCAAAGTAGTCGAACCAGGTGAAGTCGCCGCCGAGCATGATGCCGGACGGGAACAGGAACATGTTGACGATCGAGTGTTCGAAGCCGAGATAGAAGAACACCAGGATGGGCATCCACATGGCCATGATCTTGCCGGAGACCGAGTTGGACATCATCGCCGCGACGACGCCGGTGGAGACCATCCAGTTGCACATCACGGCACGGATGAAGACAGTCAGCAGACCCGCCCAACCGGCGGCGGCGTAACCGAGCGTCCGGGCCTCACCGATCTTGCCGATCTTCTGGCCGACCGCATTCGGTTCCTGGCTGAATCCCATGGTGAAGATGATCGCCATGAAGACGGCGACGGTCATTGCGCCGGCGAAGTTGCCGCAGAAAACCAGGCCCCAATTGCGGAAAACGCCGCCCCAGGTGCAGCCTGGGCGCTTGGCGATGACCGCAAGAGGTGCCAGCGTGAAAACGCCGGTCAGAAGATCGAAACCGAGCAGGTAAAGCATGCAGAACCCGACCGGGAACAGAACCGAAGCCACCAGGAAGTTGCCGGTGTTGACGGCAATCGTCACGGCAAAGGCGGCGGCCAGCGCCAGGATTGCACCGGCCATATAGGCACGGATCAGCGTGTCCTTGGTGGACATGAAAATCTTGGTTTCGCCGGCATCGATCATTTTCGACGCGAACTCGGAAGGCATCACGTAGGACATTGATATTCCTCTCTCAAAAGGGTTCGGTCGATCAGACCGCTTCGTGGGAATAGGAAAGGTCGATGAGGATCTGACCGTCTTCCAGACGGACCGGGAAGGCCGCTGTCCGGCCCTCGTCGGCACCTTGCGCGGCGCCGGTTTCCAGGGAGATCACCCAATTGTGCAATGGGCAGGTCACGCAGCCGTCATGCACGATCCCCTGGCTGAGCGGCCCGTTCTTGTGCGGGCACTTGTCTTCCAAGGCGAACACATCGTCCTTGGCGGTGCGGAAGACGGCGATGGTCATGTCGCCGTTCTTCACGCACCGTGCTCCCTCCCTAGGAATGTCTTCGAGGCTCCCGATCTGGACCCAGTTTCTAATATCGGCGGTCATTCGGCGGCCTCCTTGGTCAGTACAGCCATCGGCTTGAACTCGTGTTTGTCCTTGCCGGAGACACGCTCCGACCACGGATCGACCTGGGCGAATTTCTGGGAGAAAACGAAGCGGTCGAAATAGGCCTTGCGCATGTCCGCGTCGTCCATGATCTGGCGGCGGATCTCGTCGTAGCCGATGCGCTTGGCCCACTTGTAGATCCGCTCCAGATAGTGTCCCTGCTCGCGGTACATCTGCGCCAGGGCGGCGACATATTCGATCGCCTCGTCCTCGGTCTTCACCAGTCCGAGAACTTCCGTGCCCTTGATGTCGAGACCGGCGGCGCCTGCGAAATGGATCTCGTAGCCGCTGTCGACGCAGATGATGCCGATGTCCTTGCAGGTGGCTTCCGCGCAATTGCGCGGGCAGCCGGAGACCGCCATTTTCAGCTTGGCCGGGGTCCAGGACCCCCACATGAATTTCTCCAGCTTGACGCCGAGGCCGGTGCTGTCTTGCGTGCCGAAGCGGCACCAGTCCGTGCCCACGCAGGTCTTCACGGTCCGGAGCCCCTTGGCATAGGCCTGCCCGGACACAAACCCGGCCTTGCCGAGATCCGCCCAGACGGCCGGAAGGTCTTCCTTCCTGATACCGAGCATGTCGATGCGCTGGCCGCCGGTGCATTTCACCGCCGGGATATCGAACTTGTCGACCACGTCGGCAATCGCCCTGAGTTCCTTCGACGAGGTCATGCCGCCCCACATGCGCGGAACCACCGAATAGGTGCCGTCTTTCTGGATGTTGGCGTGGACACGCTCGTTGATGAAGCGGGACTGGTAGTCGTCCGCGTATTCGTCGGGCCAGTCGGAGACGAGATAATAGTTCAGCGCCGGCCGGCACTTGGCGCAGCCCCCGGAGGTGGTCCATTCCAGCTCCTGCATCACGGCCGGAATGGTCTTCAGTTCCTTCGACTTGATCAGCCGGCGAACCTCGGAATGACCGAGGGGCGTGCAACCGCACATCGGCGTGACGGTGGCGGGATTATAGGCATCGCCAAGCGTGACCTGCATCAGCTGTTCGACCAGGCCGGTGCAGGTGCCGCAGGAGTTCGACGCTTTTGTATGCGCCCGGACGCCGTCGAGCGTGGTCAGGCCCTTCTCCTTGATCGTGGCGACGATCTTGCCCTTGCAAACGCCGTTGCAGCCGCAGATTTCCGCATCATCCGGCAAGGCTGCAACGGCCGCCGTAGGGTCCAGGGGGGCGCCCCCCTGGTAGGCCTGGCCGAAGATCAGCGTTTCGCGCATTTCCGAAACGTCGGTGCCCTTCTTGAGCAGGTCGAAGAACCACGGGCCGTCGGATGTCTCGCCATAGAGAACCGCGCCGATGATCCTGTTGTCCTTCAGGACCAGCCGCTTGTAGACACCGGCGGTGGCATCGCGCAGTACGATTTCCTCGCGGTCGTCGCCTTCGGCAAAATCGCCTGCCGAATAGAGATCGACACCCGTGACCTTGAGCTTGGTGGCTGTGACGGAACCCGTATAATCGGCGTTGCCCTCGAGCAGATTGTCGGCGATCACCTCGGCCATCTCATAGAGCGGTGCGACCAGGCCGTAGCACATGCCCCGGTGTTCGACGCATTCGCCAAGGGCGAAGATGTCGGGATCGCTGGTGCGCATGTCATCGCCGACCAGAATGCCGCGATTGGTGTCGAGGCCGACCGCTTTCGCCAGATCCGCGGACGGTCGGATGCCGACCGCCATCACCACGATGCCGGCCTCGATTTCCGTGCCGTCGTCGAGGCGGATCGCCTTCACCTTACCGGTGCCGTCATCGACGATCTCGTGACTGTTGGCCTTGGTGCGGACATCAATGCCGCGGCGCTTGAATTCCGTTTCCAGCAGGAAGCCGGCGGCGGGATCGAGCTGGCGCTCCATCAGGGTCGGCATCAGGTGCAGGACCGTGACCTCCATGCCCTGCATCTTCAGGCCGGCCGCAGCTTCCAGACCCAGCAGGCCACCACCGATGACGATGGCGCGCCCGCCCCTCTTGGCGGCCTCCAGCATCCTGTCGACGTCGTCGAGGTCCCGATAGGTCAGCACCCCGTCGAGATCCTTGCCCGGAAGCGGAATGATGAACGGGTTGGACCCTGTGGCAATCACCAGCTTGTCGTAGCTTGCCGTAATGCCGGTTTCCGAGGTGACGGTCTTGGCGTCCCGGTCGATTGCGCTGACGCGGGCGGCCTTGTGCAGGGTCACGCCATGCTCGGCATACCAGTCGTCGCCATGGGTGATGATGTCTTCATAGGTCTTCTCGCCGGAGAGCACCGGCGACAGCATCAGCCGGTTGTAATTGACCCTGGGTTCCGCGTTGAAAATGGTGACGTCATAGGCATCCGCGTCCTTTTCGAACAAATGCTCAAGCATCCGTCCTGGGGCCATGCCGTTGCCGACAATGACCAGCTTTTTCTGTGTCATGATTTGTCCCCTGTCTTTCATTCGGCCGCTTCGACGGCAGCCTGTTGCCGGGCCATGCGGGCGGCACGCTTTTCCTGAATGGATTTCAGCTGGTCCTCGCTTGGATCAGCGCCGCCCTCATAGGCTTCCAGGAAGTCCAGAAGCTCTTCGCGGTAGGCGTAGTAATCCGGGTGGGCGAGCAGTTCCTTGCGGGAGCGCGGCCGCGGAAGGTCAACCTCCATTATGTTGCCGATGCGGGCGTTGGGCCCGTTGGACATCATCACCACCCGGTCGGCGAGCAGGATGGCCTCGTCGACATCGTGGGTGACGCAGACCGCGGTCACCTGGGTACGTTTCCAGACATCCATCAGGACATCCTGAAGCTCCCAGCGGGTGAGGCTGTCGAGCATGCCGAAAGGTTCGTCGAGCAGCAGCAGCTTCGGCGACAGGGCAAAGGCACGGGCAATGCCGACGCGCTGTTTCATACCGTTGGACAGATCCAGCGCCGCCTTGTGCATGGCGTCCGCCAGGCCGACCTTGGCGAGGTAATATTCAATGACGTCCCGCTTCTCGGCCTTGGACGCGTCCGGGTAGACCTTGTCAACGCCGAGCGCGACGTTTTCATAAGCCGTCAGCCAGGGCATCAGGCTCGGTGCCTGGAACACCACCGCCCGGTCGGGCCCGGCCTGGGTGACATGGGTACCGTCCAGGACTATGGCGCCTTCCGTGATCTTGTTGAGGCCCGCGACCATGGAGAGCACCGTCGACTTGCCGCAGCCGGAATGGCCGATCAGGGTAATGAATTCGCCCTTCTTCATCTTCAGGTCGAAACCGTCGACAACCGTCAGCGGGCCTTTCGGAGTCGGATAGACTTTCTTCAGCTGCGAGAAATCCAGATACCGGTCCTCGATCGGCGACCCGGCCGCCCGCTCATAGGCCGCGGGCAGCTTGTCGCCGCCCCTTTCGCGCTGGGTGATCGGCACGATGTCCGGCAGCACAATGTCCCGCTCCAGATCGGCCCCGCGCTCCGCGCCGACTTCCATCAGATATTCGGTGATTTCGGCGCGCAACTTGATGAACTCGTCATCGTGGTTTAGTTCGCCCCGGTCACGCGGCCGCTTGAACGGCACCTTGAATTCCGGGCCGAGTGTCGCGGAGGCACCGGGTTTGAGCGGAATGATCCGGTCGGCGAGCAGGATCGCTTCGTCGACGTCATTGGTGATCAGGACGATGGTTTTCTTTTCCTCGTCGCAGATCGCCGCAAACTCATCCTGCAGCTTGGCGCGGGTCAGTGCGTCGAGAGCAGACAGCGGCTCATCGAGCAACAGAAGCTCGGGCTGCATCGCGAGGGCCCTTGCAACGGCAACGCGCTGGCGCATGCCGCCGGAAAGTTCCGCCGGCTTGCGGTCCCTGGCGTGGCCGAGGCCGACCATCTCGATATACTTGTCCGAGATCGCCTTGCGCTCGACGGCCGGCTTTTTCTTGAAGACACTGTCGACGGCGAGCGACACGTTGCCGGTCACCGACAGCCACGGCATCAGGGAATAGGACTGGAACACCACGCCCCGGTCCGGGCTCGGCCCGTCGATTTCCTTTCCCTTGAAGATGATGCCGCCGGTATCCGGCTCGATCAGTCCCGCCAGCAGCGAGATCAGCGTCGTCTTGCCGGTGCCCGAGAAGCCGACGATGGCGATGAACTCGCCCTCGTCCACTTTCAGGTTGATGTCTTCCAGAACGTCGGTCCGGTTGGCACCTTCGCCATAGGCCTTGGAGACGCCGGAAATTTCCAGAAAGGACATGTCCGTCTCCTTAGCGATTGGCCGAGAATGTGAAAGCGCGCTGCAGGGCGAACATCAGCCGGTCGAGCATGAAGCCGATAAGACCGATGGTGAGCACCGCGACCATGATCTTGGCGAGCGACTGGGAGGAACCGTTCTGGAACTCGTCCCAGACGAATTTGCCGAGACCCGGGTTCTGGGCCAGCATTTCGGCTGCGATCAGCACCATCCAGCCCACACCCAGCGACAGGCGCAATCCGGTGAAGATCAGCGGCAGGGAGGACGGCAGCACCAGCTTGGTGACGGTTTTCCAGGTCGGCAGCTGCAGGACGCGGCCGACATTCATCAGGTCCTTGTCGACCGAGGCAACACCGAGCGCCGTGTTGATCAGGGTCGGCCACATGGAGCAGAGCGTCACGGTGACCGCGGAGATCAGGAGCGACTTGGACAGCCAGTCGTAGGGATTGGCATAGGTGGCCGAGACGATCATGGTCACGATCGGCAGCCAGGCCAGCGGCGACACCGGCTTGAAAATCTGGATCAGCGGGTTGATCGCGCCGTTGATGGAACGCGACAGGCCGGAGGCGATGCCGAGCGGCACAGCAATCAGCGTCGCGATCAGGAAGCCCAGACCCACGGTTTTCAGCGAGGTGCCGATCTGGTCGATATAGGTCGGCTTGCCGGTATAGTCGCGCCACTTGATCTTGTCGGTCTTGCCCTCGGCCTCGAATTTGGCGTTGCGCTTGTCCTGACGCTCATAGAATGCCGCTGCCTTATCTCGTTCACGAACGTGATCTTCCCAGAGATTGACGGTCTGCTCCCAGACCTGCGCCGGTCCGGGCACGGCACCGAGCGAGGTCTGCACCTGCGGCGCCAGCACGCCCCAGAGCACCAGGAAGGCAGCGATGCCCATCAACGGGATCAGGAGCACGCGCTTGAGTTCGCCCAGCTGCTCCTTCGGGCTGTCACCGGCGGCGATTTTCAAGAGAGGCACGGACCAGGACAGGCCCAGCGCATCCAGCCAGCCGGCCGCCTTGTTGATGCGTGTGAAAAGCTTCTCCCGGCGCGCGGCGCGGGCAAGGTCCGGACTGCCTGCGGTATCGGCATTGGCCATGATGCGATCCTTGTTGTCGACTTCTGTCGTTCGTATGACTTGAAAAGAGGAGCGGCGGGGCTGCAGGGCCGCCGCTCTAGTTTGGGGAGTGCTTAGCCGCCGACGACTTCGGAGCCGTCCACGACCTGCTTGCCTTTCAAGCCGATCGGCAGGCTGTCGATATAGGCGTTGGGCTGTTTGCCGTCGTAGGCGATGCCGTCGATGATGTCGCTGGCCGGGGTCGGAGCGCGGTAGCCGTCGGAATCCCAGGGAAAGTCTTCCTTGGCGACATGGCCTTCCTCGACCAGCATTTCGGCGGCTTTCAGGTAGATGTCCGGCTTGTAGACGGACCTGGCGACCTCGTCGTACCAGCTGTCCGGCTTGTACTCGCCGATCTGGCCCCAGCGGCGCATCTGGGTCAGGTACCAGACCGCGTCGGAGTAGTAGGGGTAAGTGGCGTAGTAGCGGTAGAAGACGTTGAAGTCCGGAACGTCGCGCTTGTCGCCCTTCTCGTATTCGAAGGTACCGGTCATGGAATTCGCGATGACTTCCGCGTCCGCGCCGACATATTCGGAGCGTGACAGGATCTCGACCGCTTCCATGCGATTGGCATTGTCATTCTCGTCCAGCCACTTGGCGGCCCGGATCAGCGCCTTGGTGATGGCCAGCGTCGTGTTCGGATATTCTTCGGTAAACTCCTTGGTGAGGCCGAAGACCTTTTCCGGGTTGTTCTTCCAGATTTCATAATCCGTGATCACCGGCACGCCGATGCCCTTGAAGACGGCCTGTTGGTTCCAGGGTTCCCCGACGCAATACCCATAGATGGTGCCGGCTTCCAGGGTGGAGGGCATCTGCGGCGGCGGCGTCACCGACAGCAACGCGTCGGCCTGGATCTGGCCGGAAATGTCGGTGTCGGAATAGAAGCCTGGATGAATGTCGCCGGAAGCGAGCCAGTAGCGCAGCTCGTAATTGTGGGTGGAGACCGGAAAGACCATGCCCATGTTGAACGGCTTGCCCTCGGCCTTGAACGTGTCGACAACCGGTTTCAGGGCGGAGGCCTTGACCGGATGCACCGGGTTGCCGTCGTCCTGCATTTCCAGATGCGGCTTCATCATCTCCCAGATCTCGTTGGAAACGGTGATGCCGTTGCCGTTGAGATCCATGGAGAACGGGGTGACGATATGCGCCTTGGTGCCGAAGCCGATGGTCGCCGCGAGCGGCTGGCCGGCCAGCATATGGGCTCCGTCCAGTTCACCTGTAATGACCCGGTCCAGCAGCACCTTCCAGTTGGCCTGCGCCTCCAGGGTCACGAACAGGCCCTCGTCCTCGAAATAGCCGAGCTCATAGGCAATCGCGAGCGGTGCCATGTCGGTCAGCTTGATAAAACCGAAGGTGAGTTCGTCCTTTTCGACGTCGAGCATGTCCGCGAAGGCGCTCGTCGCCGGAACCATCGCGGTGGCGGCCATCAAGGCGCCAAGTGCAACACGGCGGGTGAATGAATAGGTATTAGCCATTGTCACGTCCTGTCCCTCTGTCTTCCTGTGCCGCCTCTGGCTGCGCACAGGACCAAAAAAAAGCCGCCGTCCGACCAGCATGCTTGGAGAGGTCCCATGCGGATCGGAGCGGCAGCTTTGCCTGTGCGCCCGCCAGTGGGCGCGATATCTGTTAGGCCGTCTTTGGCCTCACCCTCGTTAAAAGCACGAAGCGTGCCAGTTTCTGATTTTTGGCGTTTCCTATATTTTTCAACATCTTGGCTGTGATGTATTTCTGACCACGCTGGTCCGTCTGCATTTTTAATCGGCTAAGGCCGCAGGCAATTGATCGTTTTTTGTGCAATGCAGCGAGACTGTTTTCGAGGCATGCGGTGCTGCCGGGATCAGAATTTCTCGCCGTCGAACATCTCGATCACCACGTCCGTCACGACGTCTTCCAGCCCCAGCGCGGAGAGATAGGCCTCAGGGGCAAAGACCTTCTCGACATCCTTCAATGCCGCCTCCGAGTGCGCCGCCTGTCCCCAGCGCACCATCTGCCGATAGAACCATTTGCCATGCGCAGGCATCGGTGCCGCCTTGACCCCGCTGGCAAAGGAAAGAAAACCGGGAACGCTTTTCTTGGTGTTGGGACCAAGGCGCAATTGGCCGGACAGGGCGGCCAGGCAAGTCTCCGCAGGACAGCCCAGAATGTCGGGCCGCGACAGGATGTCCGCCAGCTCTGCATTGTTGCGCAGATCGGCGCACCAGTCGGCGGCTGCGGAAAAGGCGCGCATCAGGGCGGCCAATGTCTCCGGATTGGCGTGAGCCCATTTTTCGGTCACGCCAAGAACCTTTTCCGGACTGTCGGGCCAGATCGCCTGTTTATAGGTCGCGATCCGGCCGGTCCCCGCGTCGACCGCAGCCGTGTTCCAGGGCTCGCCGACACAATAGCCGTCCAGCTGTCCACCTTTCAGCGCATCGGCCATGACCTGAGGTGCCAGCACGGTTATTTCAACATCCCGGTCCGGATCGATGCCGGCGGCGGCCAGCCAGTAACGCAACTCATAGGCATGCCCGGAAAACGGATGAACCACACCGAAATGCAGCAGCGGCGCATCCGCTTCCTGTCTGACGGCTATCACGTCGGCAAGCGCCTTTCCGGTCGAGGCAGGATCGCCGAAGGGGTCCGCGCCGGCGCGCGCCATGTCGGACCAGAGCCCGGTCGACACGGTAATGGCATTGCCGCCAAGGCCCAGCAGCATGGGAGCCCTCATCGGCACCGCCAGACTGGTCAGGTTCAGAGAGGCAGCGATCGGCATTGGCGCGAGCATATGGGCAACATCGAAGTGACCGACCGAGATGCGGTCACGGATATTGGCCCAGGAGGTCTCCCGGATCAGCTTCAGCGCGATGCCTTCCTGTTCGGCAAAGCCCTTCTCTGCCGCTGCCACGACGACCGCGCTGTCCAAAAGCGGGATGAAGCCCGCGATAACGGGTCTCAGATTGGTGTCCATGTCGCTCCCGCCCCCTGGTTCTCCGCCCCTCCCCGGCCGGTCCTGTCTTTTGTCATCGCGTCAGTCCCCCAACAATCCGCTGGCGATCACCAGGCTTTGGGCCACTTCGATGATTTTCCGGCTTTGATTCATGGCTGTGCGCCGCAAAAGGTCATAGGCTTCCTGTTCCGACAGGCCTTTGGAGCGCATCAGAATGCCCTTGGCACGGTCGATGGTCTTTCTGTCGGCAAGTTCGGTACGCACCTCTTCCAGTTCCTCCGACAGTTTGGAGAACGCCCGGAAGCGGCTGATCGCCATGTCCAGGATCGGCTTGACCCGCTCCCGCTTCAGCCCGTCGACGATATAGGCGGAGACACCGGCATCGACTGCCGCCTCGATCGAGTGGCTGTCCGCCTTGTCGACAAACATCGCGATCGGCCGCCGCACGGCGCGGCTGACCTGGAACATGTGCTCCAGCTGGTCACGGTTCGGATTTTCCAGATCGATGACGATCACGTCCGGATTGATTTCGGAGATCTGGCGCACCAGCCAGTCCATCTGATCCACCAGAATGACTTTCTCATGCCCGGCATCGCGCAGCCCCTGCTCGATGATGGAGGCGCGGATCTTGTTGTCGTCGATGACCAGGATGGAAAGCTCGTCACTCATGCCTGCATTATGCGCAAGGCTAATTTTTATGCAATTAAAATGCTGCGACGCAGCAAATCAATTCACAGCCTGAGCAGCGTCTGCCGCCGCCTGAAGGCGGAAAATTCAAATGCTCACAACGTTTATTGGCAAATCTGCACTGGACAGATGTACCTGCCCCCCAGAAAGATATGGCAGGAAATACGGACAAGGGACATCATTATGCCGAAACCGTTTCAGGCGGGCCAGCATGTGGCGCATATGGAAGCCGTCATGGGATTGACCATCGAGGACAATTGGCGCCCGGTGGTGGAAATGCACATCACTGCGATCGAAAAGGCCGCCGAAGCGGTTCTGGCATTTCCCCTGGAAGACGATGTCGAAGCCGCGCCGGTCTTCGTGCCATGAAGGATCGGGACACAAGCATGCGCGGCTGGACCGCTGCACGAACCGCGGCCGCCGTGTCGGGCGGCGAGGTCAAGGCTCTGGAAGTTGCCTATGCGGCGCTGCAATCCATCGAGGCGCTTGATCCCAAGGTCAATGCCTTCACGGATGTGCTGAATGACCGGGCGCTGCGCGAAGCAGGTGCTGTCGACGATGCCCTTGCCGAAGGCCGCGATCTGCCGCTTGCGGGCGTGCCCTATGCCGTCAAGAACCTTTATGACGTTGAAGGCCTGACCACCCGGGCCGGCGCGAAGATCATGCGCGAGAACCCGCCGGCCGGTGCCGACGCCACGCTTGTGCGCAAGCTGAAGGACGCCGGCGCGGTCCTGATCGGCGCGACGCATATGGGCGAATACGCCTATGACTTTACCGGCGAAAGCGCTCATGACGGCATCTGCCGCAACCCGCATGACACCGGTTACATGACCGGAGGCTCGTCTTCCGGCTCGGCAGCGGCCACCGCCGCCGGTATGGTGCCCCTGGCCATGGGGTCCGATACCAACGGCTCGATCCGTGTGCCGGCCTCCTTCTGCGGTCTGTTCGGACTGAAGCCGACCTATGGCCGGCTGAGCCGTGCCGGGACCTATCCCTTTGTCGGCAGCCTGGATCATCTGGGTCCGCTGACACGGTCGGCAGAAGATCTTGCGATGATCTTCGACATTCTCCAGGGGCACGACCCTGCCGACCCGGCGCAATCGTCGCAACCCGAAATCGAGACCCATCCCCGGCTTGCAGAGGGCATCGGCCAGCTGCGCATCGCCGTTGCCGGCGGCTATTTCAAGGAAAAGGCCCTGCCGGAAGCGCTTGAGGCCACCGACCGCGTCGCAAAGGCGCTCGGGGCGAGCTTGGAAATCGACATTCCGGAAGCCGCGCGCGCGCGGGCCGCTGCCTATGTCATCACGGCTGCGGAAGGCTCCAGCCTGCATCTGAAACGGATCATCGAACGCCCGCATGATTTCGATCCCGAAACCCGGGACCGTTTCCTGGCTGGCACCATGGTTCCCGCCGTGTGGATGCAGCAGGCTCAGCGCTTCAGAAGCTGGTTCCGCGACCTGTTCCGCAAGATCTTCGAAAAGGTCGACATCCTGCTGGCCCCGGCAACGCCCTTCCCGGCCCTCGCCTCGGGCACCAAGACCTTTACCATCAATGACGAGACCATGCCGGCGCGGCCGAATATCGGCCTGTTCACCCAGCCGATCTCCTATATCGGCCTGCCGGCCGTGACGGTGCCGATCTGGCTGGAAGGCGCCAAACTGCCCATTGGTGTTCAGGTGATCGCCCCCGCCTGGCGCGAGGACCTCGCCCTGCGCGTCGCCCGTCACTTGGAATTGACCGGTGTCGCCACGGCTCCGATCGCGGATCTGGCTGACTGACAACAATGGACAATGCGTCTTCCCGCTCCAAGAACGCCTTGAGCCTTGTGCAGCTGCGCGCGCTCGAAGCCGTGGTTAGAACCGGCAGCTTTTCAGCCGCCGCCAAGGAAATCGGCGTGTCGCAGCCGTCGATCTCCAACCATGTTCAGGGACTGGAAAGCCGATTCAAGACGCGTCTGCTGGCAAAATCCGGCTATTCGGTCTCGGCGACCCCGGCACTGGAAGGCCTGCTTCCCCGGATCCGCGCGGTGCTGGCCCTGGTCGGCGATCTGGAAACCGAGCTCACCCACCAGAAGGCGCTCGCCTCCGGTGAGCTTCGGATCGGCTATTCCACATACCAGCTGGCGATCCCGAAGATCTCGCACTTCATGTCCAGCCATCCGGACATCGCAATCGAGGCCCGCGCGCTGGCAACCCGGGACATTCTCGATCTTTTTGAGAACGGCGAAATCGATATCGGCTTCATCACCGGCCGCGAGATCCCCGCCGAACTTGACGGCGAACTCCTGGTCAAGACCCGGATCGTCATTGCCGCCCCGCCCGATCACCCGTTGGCAACGAAAGGCAAAGTGACCTGGAAGGACATAGGCAAACTCGCCTTACTCCAGCGGGAAAGCTCGTCCGGCACGCGCAAGATCTTTGAAGCCGCGGCAACCGTTGCAGGGTGCAGGCCCAGAACCGTGCTTGCGCTCGGCTCTTGGGGATCGATCGCCACCTTGATTCGGTCCGGCGTCGGCGTCGGCATCGCCATGGAAGCGGAAATCACCGAGCGCGACGGCTGCGTCGCGATCCAGATCGACGATCCGTCCCTGGTGGCCCATCATTACGTGGTCTGGCAGACGGACATGGCCAAGGTGGCAGCGGTGGAGGCCTTTCGAGACAGCCTGCACGATGTTTGACACTTCCGTGTCAGGCCTCAATTTATAATGAAAAGCTATACACTTACTTTTTTCATCGACTTGTCTTGGAGCGCGTGTTCTCTGTTCCTGCTCCGCACATACGACGCAGTCGGTTTTGACGGCGCGCGGGGAAGAGATCTGCCCATCCCAAGGCGATTCAACCGGAAAACCAAGAGCCTCACCGCATGAAACTCAAATCATATGACCTTGCGATTGTCGGCGCGGGGATCGTGGGCCTTGCCCATGCCCTCGCCGCAAGCAGACGTGGCAAGAAGGTCGTTGTGATTGACCGGGACAGCGTCGCCAATGGCGCCTCCATCCGCAATTTCGGCTTTGTCACCGTGACCGGCCAGCAGGCCGGCGACTGCTGGCAGAAGGCCGCCCGCAGCCGTCAGGTCTGGGGCGAGGTCGCCGAGGCCGCGCGCATTCCGCTGCTGCAACAGGGCGTGACCCTGACAGCCCGCCTGCCTGAATCCGAAGCGGTGATCGACGCCTTCCTGAAGACTGATATGGGCGCGGAGTGCCGCCGCCTGAGCCCGGCGGAAGCAGCCGAGAAGGTTCCGGCCCTGCGCCGCGACGTCATCACAGCCGCGCTTTATTCGCCGCTGGAAGTGCGGGTGGAATCGAAGGATGCCCTGCCCCGGATCGCCAATTGGCTGGAAGAGGTTCACGGCGTCGACTTCCTGTGGCAGACCAGCGTCAATGCCATCGAGACGCCGAGGCTGGAAACCTCGCGCGGCACCCTCCAGGCAGAGACCGTGATCGTTTGCCCGGGCGATGATGCCACCACGCTGTTTTCAGACCGCATCGCATCCTACGAGGTCACCCGCTGCAAGCTGCAGATGCTGCGCGTCACGCCGAAAACCCCGATGACCCTCGGGACCGCGGTCATGTCCGACCTGGGTCTTGCCCGTTACCTCGGTTATGCCGAGCTGGCCGAAGCGACCCCTCTGAAGGACCGGCTCGACCGGGAGATGCGCGAGCACCGCGACAACGGCATTCACCTGATCGTCGTCCAGTCCGGGGACGGCAGCCTGGTGGTCGGCGACAGCCATCACTACGGCCCGACCCCGGACCCGTTCATCGATAAAAGCGTGAACGATCTTATCCTGCACGAGATGGAAACTGTTCTCGATCTTGGCGCACACGACATTTCCGAAACCTGGATCGGCACCTATGCTTCCGCGCCGGACCGCTGGCGGCTGACCGATGCGCCCGATGATGCCACCCGCATCGTCATGGTGACCGCAGGCTGCGGCGCCTCCACCGCCTTCGCCATCGGCGAGGAAACCATTGCCGACCTTTACGCCTGAGGACAAAACAGAATGAGCAAATTCAAAGCCGTGGTCTTCGACTGGGCCGGCACCATGATCGATTTCGGCTCTTTCGCGCCGATGGGCGTCTTCGTGAAGGCCTTCGAAAAATTTGGCATCACCGCCACGATCGACCAGGCGCGGGCGCCGATGGGCAAGCCGAAATGGGACCATATCCGCTCCATGATGGACGACCCGGACATTGCCGCCCAGTGGACCGCGAAATACGGCGAAGCGCCGAGCGACGCCGATGTCGACAAGGTCTACAAGATCTTCGTGCCAATGAACGAGGAAGTCGTCTCCGACTTTGCCGACCTCGTTCCGGGCGCGCTGGAAACGGTCCGTTTTCTGCGCACCAAGGGCATCAAGATCGGCTCGACCACTGGCTACACCCGCTCGATCATGGAACGGGTCCTGCCGAAGGCCGCCGAACAGGGCTATGAACCGGACAATCTCATCTGCGCCGACGATCTGCCCGAAGGCCGCCCCGGCCCGCTCGGCATGTATCAGTGTTTTGTCGATCTCGTCGCCTATCCGCCGAGCGCCGTCATCAAGGTGGATGACACCGAGCCGGGCATTGCCGAAGGCGTTGCCGCCGGCTGCCTGACCGTCGGCCTGGCGCTCTCCGGCAATTATGCCGGCAAGACCCCGGACGAGCTTGCGGCGCTGCCCGAAGCAGAGGTCGACGCGCTGCGCCGGCACGCCACCCTTAAGCTCAAGGAAGCCGGCGCAGACCATGTCATTGACACCGTCGCCGATCTACCGGCCCTGATCGAAAAGCTCGAGGCAGCATGAGCAACCGGCCGAACATTCTCCTGATCACCGCCGACCAGTGGCGCGGCGACTGCCTCAGCACTGTCGGCCATCCGGTGGTGAAAACACCCTGTCTCGACGCCTTCGCCGAGACGGCAACCGTCTTCGAGCAGCATTACGCGGCAACCGCGCCCTGCTCACCGGCACGGGCCTCGCTCTATACCGGGCTCTACCAGATGAACCACCGGGTGGTCTCAAACGGCGCGCCCCTCGACGACCGTTTCGACAACATCGCCCGCGCTGCCCGCCGGGCCGGCTACCTGCCGACCCTCTTCGGCTACACCGACACCGCGCCGGACCCGCGTCTGCACGATCCGAACGATCCGGCACTCTCGACTTATGAAGGTGTGTTGCCGGGCTTTACTGTCCGCCAGAGCCTGCCGGAAGACGACAAGCCCTGGCTGTCCTGGCTGGCGGCCCGGGGTCATGACCCGCAAGGATTTGCAACCATCCACCAGGTTTCGCCGGAAGACGGCGAAACGATCTCACGCAACGCGCCGCGCTATGGCAAAGACGAGACCCAGACGGCCTTCCTGACCGACAGCTTCCTGACCTGGCTCAAAGAACAGGACGGGAGCACGCCCTGGATGGCCCATGTCTCGTTCCTGCGCCCGCATCCGCCGATCACTGTGCCGGCGCCTTACAACACGATGTACGACCCGGAAGACGGCCCGGATTTTGTCGGCGGCACGACGCTCGCGGACGAAGCCGCGTTCCATCCGCTGGTCGCCGCCCTTCAGGCACGGCAGCATCTCTCAAGCCACATTCCGGGCGCGACAAACCACGTGCGTGATCTTTCGCGGCGCGACCTGAAACGCCTGCGCGCGCTCTATTACGGCATGATCACCGAGGTCGACACCCAGCTCGGCCGGATTTTCAACGCGCTGGAAGCGCTCGACAACACGCTGATCATCTTCACCTCCGACCATGCGGAGATGATGGGTGACCACTGGATGCTCGGCAAGGGCGGCTTCTATAAGGAGAGCTACCACATCCCGCTGATGATCAAGGCACCGGGCGGCGCGAAGGCCAACCGGGTCTCCGCCTTTACCTCGGCGACCGACATTTTCCCGACGCTGATCGACCTTCTGGAAATCGATCCGGAACACGCCCCGGACGGCGCCAGCCTTTTGCCTTATCTCGCCGGCAAGACACCGCTTTCCTGGCGCGACGCGGCTCTGTTCGAGTTCGACTACCGCCAGCTGCTGAAAGCCAATCCGGGCCTCTTCCCGGAAGGCTCCGGCTCCACTTCCGTCCTCAGCCGTCTCGGACCGGACTGGCACTATGTCCATGCTTCGGGACTGCCCTGTCTGCTCATGGAGACCGCGTCTGGAAGCCTTGAGAACAAGGCAGCCCAGAACCCCGATGTGGTCATGACCAATCTGGAAGCCCTCCTGAACGAGCGCCTCGCCCATAACGACGAAACCCTCGCCCGCTCCCTGGTCTGGGACTATTACTCGGAATAGCAAAAGAGCCGATCCGGTGAACGCTGGAGAGGCGCCGGGTTTCTCCGGCCGGTTTTAGCTCCCATTAAGCCGTGTCCCCGACAATGGGGCACGGCAAGGGAAACCGAGACATGCGCGCCAGTCCAGATCAGCATCATACGACCACGGCATCCAGACGGCACCGTTGGGCAGGCAGGCTATTCTCGCTCGCCCTCACGACGCTCGCCTTCACGCCCGTACAGGCGGTCGAACTGAAAGTCATCGACAGCAAGGACGCGCCCTGGCCGTCCATCGGCCGGGTCAATGTCGCCGGTTACCGCTCGACCTCCATGTGCACAGGCACCTTGATCGCGCCCAATCTGGTGCTCACCGCGGCCCACTGCCTTTTCAACAAGAAAACCCTGAAACCCTTCCCGGCCGACGATCTCCTGTTCATCGCGGGCGTGCGCCGGGAGGAATACTCCGCCCGCCTGGAACCGGCCTGTTTTTTCGCCAACAAGGACTATCTTCCCAGGCAGAAACCGAAGCTGCGCGACGTCCATGACGATGTCGGCCTGATTGTCCTGAAGGAACCGAGCACCCTGCCACCCGTGCCTGCGCTGACCCTGGAGGAAGCCGCTGTCCTGACCAAAGACACCCGCTTCCAGTCCGTCGGCTACCGCCGCAGCCGCCGCTTCCTGCCGACCGTGGTCGAGGCCTGCAAGGTCATGGGCACGACTGAGGACGCCTGGGTCACCGACTGCGCGTCGGAAGCCGGTGCTTCGGGCGGTCCGTTGCTGGTGGAGACGCCGGACGGGCTGCGCGTCGCAGGCGTGATGTCGGCGAAGATCGACGATGTCCGCTCGGCGATTGTGCCGTTTTTCGAGTGGCAGGAGTTGTTGGGGAATCCGAGCTGCCAGACATCTTTGGATGCCTCCACTCCCGCCCTCAGGTCCACCCTGCCGCCAGCCGAATAACAGGCGGGAAAAGTTCGCGATCACAATTTTTCGCTGCCCCTCGGCAGGAAGCCCGGCTATGGTGCAGCCCTCAAAGCCCTATCCGGGCTGGACTGTCAGAGGAAATCGCCGCAGGCCATGAACCAATCCCCACCACTGCCCAGTTCCGAAGACTACCAGCCGGTTTCGACCGAACGGCTCGCCTTTGTCGCCAGCGACACAGACGAAGCCCAGAAGGCGCGGCTGGAGCTGTCGCACCGATATGGCAATGTGCCCGCGGAAAATGCCGACGTGATCGTGGCGCTTGGCGGCGACGGCTTGATGCTGCAGACGCTGCACCGCTTCATGGGCAGCGGCAAGCCGATCTACGGCATGAATCGCGGTTCGGTCGGCTTCCTGATGAACGAATACCGGGACGACGACCTGAAGGAGCGACTTGCCCGGGCCGACGTCACCACGATCCGGCCGCTGGAAATGACCGCGACCTGCGAAGACGGCAAGCCGCACACGGCACTCGCCATCAACGAAGTCTCGCTGCTGCGCCAGACGTCCCAGGCAGCAAGGCTCAGAATTTCCGTTGACGGCCGCACCCGGCTGGAAGAGCTGGTCTGCGACGGCATCATCGTCGCGACCCCCGCCGGCAGCACCGCCTATAACCTTTCGGCCCACGGCCCGATCCTGCCGATCACGGCCCAGCTGCTGGCGCTGACGCCGATCAGCGCCTTCCGGCCCCGCCGCTGGCGCGGTGCGCTGCTGCCGAACTGGGCTCAGGTCGACATCGAGATCCTGGACGCTGCCAAGCGGCCGGTCAGCGCCTCGGCGGATCACACCGAGATCCGGCGCGTCACCCATGTGACGGTCCGCGAAGCGACTGACGCCCAGGGCGTGATCATGTTCGATTCCGACCATGGCTGGGACGAGCGCATCCTCACGGAAATGTTCCGCTATTAGCGCTGAAAGACTTTTCCGGAAACACCCTGTTAAACATGATTGCCCATACTGCCCGCCACAGGCTCCATGCCGAGCCAGGAGACGAGGGCCCCGTTTGACATGGCTGACACCGCCAAGGATCAGGAGTACGAGATCTTGACGCCGCCGACCGATCTGCGTTCGAAGGTTCGGGAGCTGACGCCGCGCGAAGCCAAGAAGTTCGACCCGGTCAAGGCCGCCGAGGCCGCTCTTGAACGCCTTGCCCCCCATTTCGGCAACTGGATGGACAACGAGACCAGGGATCTCCTGAGCGCCTGGGAAAGCATCAAGATCGACGGGCTCAACGAAGGCACAATGGCAACGCTTTATCAGGCCGCCCACAACATCAAGGGCCAGGCCTTGACACTCGGCTTTCCGCTGGTCGGCGACGTCGCCGCCGGCTTCTGCCACCTGATCGAGACCATTCCCTCCCCGGACAAGCTGCCGCCGGAGCTCGCGGAACGCTACGTGGAAGCCATCCGCGCCATGGTCACGGAAGGCGCCAAGGACGACGCCAACAAGACCGGCGTCGCACTCCTGGAAACGCTTTCCAGCGTCACCGACGCCTACCTGGCGCAGTTTCCGAAAAAAGACGGCGCCAAGGACTGATACCAACCTCAATAGATTGGAACCCATCTGATGGCGCTGATCCGGTTTGGCCGGCAAGGCGCGCTTCGCAGGACGGGCCTGGTTGGTATGCCGTCTCTTTCTATGCTGTTTTAGGGAACTCTGAGACTGTGCTCGCTTTTTGCGTCGATTGGACAATTCTGTTTCGGCCGGTTTTCTTAGCCTGATAAAGCGCGACATCGGCCCGCTCGATAAGCGTCTGCTCCGTCTCCGTTGTCGAATCCAGACATGCCAGACCGATACTGCAAGTTACAGTGAACTGGCCATTTGCAGTGGAAAACTGAAGCGCTTCAATCTCTGCCCGTATCCGTTCCAGAAACGCCATGGCTCCGCTTTTGGAGCCTTCTGGCAGCAGCAGGCAGAATTCTTCGCCCCCAACCCTTGCAACCACGTCAGACGCTCTGGCAGACGCCTTGAGAAACGATCCGACCTTGCTCAGAACTTCGTCGCCTGCCGCATGCCCAAAGCGGTCATTTATCTTCTTGAAATGGTCCAGGTCGAGCATGGCAGCAGCGAGGTCGTGCCGATAGCGAGTGGCTCTATCAAATTCTTCCGACAGCCGAATATCAAACAGGCGACGATTGTAGAGACCTGTCAGCGGATCTTCGGACGCAAGCTTTTCCAGTTTTTTGTTGGCCTCGTTTAGCGCCTGCGTGCGCTCCGCAACTTGCGCCTGAAGGTTTTCGTTCAGTTCACGCAGCGCCTTGATCATGAACGTGAAATGGTCGGCAAGATCTCTCGCTTCTTTCCAGCCCGCTCTTTCCAGGTGCGGTTCTTCGAGGGAGCCTTTTGAGGCAAGCGCGGTGTAGGCCCTCAGTTTTTCGATCGGTCTTGCAATATAGAAGGCCAACACAACCCCAACGGCAATCGCCAGCAGGACGATGACGAACTCAGCGACATAGATTAGCGATTGGTTCCGCGTCACAAGTTCGTTCACTTCCGCCTCGCTGACCTTGGCAACCAGACCCCAGTCGAGCTCCGGAAGGTACCGTGTCGACGCAAGCACAGGCTCTTCCCGGTAGTCAGGTGCGTGATCGAGAACGATTTCATTGCCAAGCATGGCTTGAATGATCGGAACATCGTGTCGGTCTTTTGAGACCCGCCGCTTGAATGCCGCTGCCGAGTCGTATTTCAGCGGTACGGCAAAAAGCGCATCGCCGTTTTCGGCCCGTACCGCCACCAGCCATTCACCGGTCTCGCCCAGTCCGGTGCGGTCCCTGGCGAGCGCATTGATGAAGTCAGCAAAAAACTGTGCTTCCACATAGCCTACGGTAGTGTGGTCGAGGATGAGCGGCTCTCGGCTGATCGCGACGGTATACCCGTCATTGGCAGCGAGCGACACTTCGATCTTTTCCGGCTTCGTTTGCAACTCGGCAGTTTGCGGCTCGGCTTCCAAGGTGGATACGACCAAGCGCCCGGCCGCATCGTAGATCCGGATTTCCCTGAGATGCGACAAGCCCTGCTTCGCGTCGTGAATGATCTTGGCGATCTTCGCCCTGTGCCGAACCTCGCCAGTCCTGGTCCACTGGTCCAGACTCAGGCGCAATTGGGTCCGGCTCGAAATCAATGCCGAATTGTCGCGGATCCGTTCAATTGCCGATTGGATACGCTGTTCGGCAATCGCCGACATAGCGGACAAATGCTCGACATATTGCTCTCGCGAATATTTGCCAAAGTGGTTGTTGAGGTATTGCAAGCCCAAAAACAGCGGCACCGCCGACATCAGGACGAACATTAGGCTCAGCAAATGTTTGAGTTTCATGCGTACCATCCTCAAACTCCCAGCCCCCTAAAACAAGGACACCAGTTAACAACCAAGAGATGCGCACTAAATTTATTCTATCAAGCAACCTGTGAGATTTTGTGATCATAAGAAAAAAAAATTAAATATTGCTTTCAATCTTCTGATAAACTTAGAGCAGCTTCTAAAAAAACAACTTATATTTGTATATCAACTGACAAAGCAAGCTGAGAATCATCACAATTGACTTCTGGAGGCTGATAGAAATCACCCTCCAGGTGGCATCAATTCATGGTCGGGACGTGAGGCTTTCGAGGTTGTGAGATTCTTGCTGCCAAAAACTGGCGCCAGCTTTGCGGCTGGACGAACTTCCGGGTTTACCCATGCTCGTAGCGTTCAACGAAATCCAGAAGCAAAAGTTGTTTTAAATGAAAATGTAATGCGTTCGGATCACGCCGCCGCGGTGACTTGAAACCCGCTGTTCTTCAAGAGCAGCCGAGCTTCCAGGCGGGCAACGTCGATGGCGAATCGGCGGAGGAAGGCGATGACGTCTTCGTCGGCACCAAGCGCGCCGTCTTGCATTTCAGCAAGCAGCGTCTCGGTCAGCATGCGGGCTTCGTCCAGCGGCAGGTCATAGGTGAAATCCGCTTCCGCCTGGCGGGCGATGTCGATTGCCAGCAAAAACGCCTGATGCGCCCGCAGCGGCAGGCCCGCCTTGCGCAGGATCGCCTGCAGGGCGGAACGGCGTACGCTCACCAGAAGCTTGCTGAGGCGTGGCAGCGGCACACCGCCGAGATTGGCGAGAGAAGCCGCGAAAAAGCGCAGGCGGCCGCAGCAGACGGCGCGCAGCAGCAGCCTCGTCGTCAACTTGCCGTCGGTACGCAGATGTTCGACAAATTCGGGCAATTCCTCCGCGCCGGCCTCGAGCGCCAAGCGCAGGACCACCTTGTCCTCCGCGTCGCTCAGGAAGGTCTGGCGCTGATTTTCCGGAACCCGCTCCAGCACGATCGGATGATCGTCGAGATTTTGCGCCAGCCGCATCAGCAGCCGGAAGCGTATGACCAGGGGCAGGTCCCGTGTCTTCAAGAGCTGGTCGCACAGGTCCGGACGGTCCTCGAAGCGCTGTGCCAGACGCAGCAACGAGGATTGAAGCACCCGGGCGCTCCGGTTTTCCAGAAGGATCCGGCAGGCCGCCTCGCAGCCGACCTCGCAAATGGCGGCGCTCACGGAGGCCGACAGGCCATCGCGCGAGGCGATGGCGCTTTGAACGGCATCGCTGCCCTCGGCCAGGAGATCGACCAGCTCGATATCGCTCAAGACCGGAGACGCGGAGAGAATCGGGATTGCGACCTCGTCGACATCACTGGCAAGGCAGCGGATGATATGGCCCGGGGCATGGGCGCTTGTGCAAAGCACCCTGGCGATCGCCTTGCGCACTGCCCGGCTGGGGTCGTCGAGAAGGATTGTCAGTGCCGCCGCCATGCTGGTCCGTTCCTGGCTGCCCGGTTCGGCGGCCAAACAGCGCTCCGCGAATTCCTCTGCGGCCTGAATATCCAAGGTGCGCTCGTTGTCATCGTGAAAGTGCAGAATGTCGTGTTGGGTCATGGCGGTAAAACGATCTTCCCATATGTCGGAGACGATCCTGACATCAAAGGCTTAACGATCGGTTCACCATAATTTTGCCAAGGTTTTCTAGGGTCTGTGGACAATTAGGTTTCGGTCTTGGCGCTTGTCGGATTTCGGTCTTCGAGAAGAAGGAAAGTCCGCAGTGGTGTGGATACCACAAGGACTTTCCGACGCACGCGAAACCGAAATCCGCTGCGTCCCGCAGGGATTTGGCTCAAATGGCTCATTTCGGCGTCGCAAAGGCTTGAAAGGGCCGGCCCTTCCTGCGCCTTTGCTCCTTGAACTCGAGCCATTTGCATCCAAACCAAGACCAAATCCTAATTGTCCACAGACCCTAGGCAGCCGCTCAGGCTGGCGGCAGCAGGTCTTTCTGTTCTTCCTCCGCCTTCAGGCGCAAGAACCTTGTCAGGTCCAGTGGCCCGCCCTGATTGGCAAGCGCCAGTTCCTGGGCCTGCACCTGGCTGGAGGCGCCGGACAACGCGCTGTAAAGCGCCGCTTCCTCGACGGCGGCAAAGGCGGAGGCAAAGCGCGGATTCACCTCGGCATTCGCGGAGGCCGGGTCATTGCGGAACAGCGCCTCGAACGGATTGGCCGTTTCGGCAGCCTGGAAGGCCGAGAGCACCCGCGTAGAGGCGCCGAAATCCGTGCCCCTGATCGAGGCTTCGGTGGGGTTCTGCGGCTGTGGCGGATTGGCTGCGGCCACAACGGTTTCTTCCAGGAAGACGGCGCTCGGCGTCGAATCGGCCGGTTTGCCCGGACGGCCTTCCGGAATAGGAACGGTGACCTCGGCAAACTCAAGCGGATCTTCGTCCGGCAGCTGCGGGATCTGGGATGCCGCTGCGGCCACCTGCACGGGCGCTTGCGGCTTGGAGCGCATGGCAAAGGCGGCGGCCGGATCCCCCGCCAGATGATCGAAGGGTTTCTGTTCGATCGGCGCGCCGACAACGGGCTTGGCGGTGGGCAATGTGGCCACCTGGGTCAGCTCGCCGGAAGTGCGCAAGTTCTTCTTGGTACCGGCCTGGGCGATCATGGTCACCGCATCATGCTTGGAGACGATGACCTCGTAGACCTCCTGCATCGACCGGGCCTTGCCGTTGCGCTCGTAAAAGATAGGCTTGTTGGCGCGGGCCTGGGCGGAGAACATCTTGTCGGCGCGCATATCCGGATTGGCGTTGGTCGCGCCGATCAGTTTGCTGGCCCCGTGCGCACCCAGGAAATGCGCCATGTAGAGTTCACCGTCCGTGGGCTCCCGGCCGATCTTGCGCTCCAGGTACTGGGCGTTCTTCTGCGTCAGCGCCCCGGCCATCATCGACGAGATTTCCGGATCCTTTCGCAGGTCCAGGATTTCCCGCCGCATATTGGCGTCGCTTACATAGAACTTCCCGCTCTTGGAGCGTTTGATGAGGTCGGAGTATTTGTCCAGCCCGTGTTTCGGCCCGGCTTCCTTCATGGTTTCCAGCCAAGTGGACTCAATGAACTGGAACAGCCCTGTTGCACTTGATGTCTTTGCCTTGGCCGACGGGTTGAACGATGACTCCCGTGCGGCCGTCTTCACCAGGTAGTCGAAGGACGTACCTGTTGAAGTACTCGCAGACTGAAACGCAAGCTCGATCCGTGACGCGACCGAGGCAGTGTCAGCAACCCGCATGACGCTCTCTCCTCGACGGAACTAAAGTTATTACTTCGTTAACTTTCGCGCTCAAAAGGTTAACAAAACCTTAACAGCACACAGACCGTACTCTTACTGGCGTCAGGAGAAATTCTTTTTTTTGTTGACCTGCGCAGAACTACCAATGCGCACGTCCGGGAATGTGGAAATCAAAGGATTCCCGGACTTTTTCTTGGGAAAAACGCGCCAAGAAAAATGTCCATGCCGCGACTGGATACCCGTCCGGCGCTGAGTCGGCAACTGGTTAATGAAAAAAGGCGCCGACTCGGCCGGCGTCTGCCCAAACGCCCCCCCCTCCTTCGTCATCCCGGACGCAGCGCAGCGGAGATCCGGGATGACGAAGGAGAGAATTTTGAGAAAAATTAAGCCCTAAGTTCCCACCTTCAGACTTTCGGCCGGCCCATCTGGAAGACTTCCGTCACCGCCGAATAGTCCATGTAGCCGAGCCGGGCGAGCGGCTGGTAGCGGGTGACGTCGATAAGGCCGTCGACCAGCACGCTGTCATCGATGTGAACACCGACAACCTGGCCGTACACCACGTAGCTGTCCGTGTCCGCTCCCTCGACGGTCTTCAGGCGCAAGGTCTGCAGATGTTTGCACTCCAGCGCGGTGACGGCCCTGGCCACGCGCGGCACCTTGACCAGATGGCACGGCGCTGTCTCCAGGCTGGCGAAATCGAATTCGGAGGTTTCGTGCGGCACGGCGGCCGAACTCCGGTTCATCTCATCCTTCAGCTCCAGGCTGGCCATGTTGCAGACGAACTCACCGGTCGCGTCGATATTGGCGACGCTGTCCTTGTAGCCGGACGAGGAGAACATCACGATCGGTGGCGAGTCGCAGACGGCGTTGAAGAAGCTGTAGGGCGCCAGATTGGTTCGGCCATCCTTGTCCAGCGAGGAAATCCAGCCGATCGGCCGCGGCGACACGATCGCCTTGAACGGATTGTGCGGCAGGCCGTGGTCGTTTTTTGCGGTCTCGTAAAACATGGGTCAGTCGGTCTCGGTCCAGTTGGAAATCAGGTCGTCCAGGGTCGGGCGTGGCCGCTCGACAGGCGGTTGTGTCGCCGTGCCGATATGCACAAACCCTGCAAAGCGTTCGCCCGGGCGGGCTCCCAGATATCTGGCGGCCTCGTCGTCAAAGGCAAACCACTCGCTCAGCCATTGCGAGGCGAAGCCTGCGGCCGCCGCGGCAGTGACCAGGTTCATGCAGACGGCCCCGGCGGAAAGTTGCTGTTCCCACACCGGTATCTTGGGATGGTCGGCCGCCTGGCTGATCACGCCGATCACGAGCGGCGCCCGGGTGAAACGGGTCAGTTCCTTGTCGCGTGCGTCTCCTTCGAGCGGTCCATGCAGCGTTTCGTAACGCGCCGCCAGCCAGGCGCCGATCCTCTCGCCATCCTCCGCGGCGCGGTACAGAACGAAGCGCCAGGGTGCAAGCTTGCCGTGATCCGGCACCCTTGTGGCGATGGTCAGAAGGTCCCGGATCTGGTCCGGGTCCGGCCCGGGTGCCGCCATGGTGATCGAGGGGTGGGAGCGGCGCCGGCGCAGAAAGGCAAGCGTTTCCGGCGATCCGGTTTGATAATCCGACATGAAGGGTCCTGTCCCGCCTGTTACAGAGTTATGATCCACGTAATTCATTGACCGTAATTGTCAACTTTGAAGACGGCGTCTTGAATTTGCCGGAATTTCAGGGCCCTTAGGGAGCCATCGGGGCTAGAGACTCAAAAACACTGGTTATATTTTTCGAGCCATAATGATAATGAAGTGGGCATGTTGAAGACAGCAACCGTATCAGCCCGGTCCCCATGGACGCGTGCCGTCATGAATATCGCGACCGGCGCGATCATCTGCGCCACCCTTCTGATGGCGCCATCCGGCTTGTCCTTTGCGCAAGATGCCGAGTTGCCGCCGGTTCCGGCCGGCAAACCGGATCCGAATGCGCCGCCGACCATTTCCGACACGCCGATCATCAATCTGCTCGACCGCGAGCCGGAACCGCTCTTTTCCGACATCATCGCGCCTTCCCCCTACGCCCCGACCTCCTTCGCGTCGACCGGCGTCAAGGGCGGCCTGCATCAGGGCGCGCTCTATCTGATGGCAAAGCTGACGCCCGACAGCCCGCCGCTCGATGACGATCTCATCTGGCGGATTTATTCGGAGACCACCAATGCCGACGGCCGGCTGGAACTGGTGGCGACGTCACGCGGCGGCGACGCCGAATTCCGCCTCGATCCGGGCACCTACCTGATCCACACAGCCTATGGCTTCGCGCAGGCCACCAACCGCATCGTGATCGGCAAGGAAGTGCAGTCCAAGATGGTCACGCTCAATGCCGGCGGCATCAAGTTCGGCGCGGCACTCAAGGATGGCGAGGATCTCGACGGCCGGCCGGTTTCCTTCGACATTTTCGGCCTGGACTTCAACCAGCGCGGCGAGCGCAATGTCATCGCCCGCAACGTCAAGCCGGGCTCCATTGTCCGCCTCAGCGCCGACACCTATCACGTCGTCAGCCGCTACGGCGACGTCAACGCCATCGTGCGGGCCGACATCCAGGTCCTGCCCGGCAAACTGACCGAGGCGACCATCTTCCACAAGGCCGCCGATATTACGCTGAAACTGGTCAACGAACGCGGCGGCGAGGCCATCGCCAACACCACCTGGTCCGTGCTCAGCCCGGGCGGCGACGTGGTCGTGGAAGCCACCGGCGCGTTCCCCGACTTCATCTTGGCGGAAGGCGAATACGAGGCCCTCGCCCGCAACAACGGCAAGACCTACCTGCACACGTTCACGGTCGATCCGGGCGCCGACCGCGAGGTTGAGGTGGTCACGTCGCTAAGTGAACTATCAGGTCAACAAACGACCGTAAACAACTGATTCTTTTTGACGCTAGGCCTAACTACGCTCCCCCGAAGCCCTCTTCATTCCGTCATCCCATGGCTTGACCATGGGATCCATGCCGTTGCCACTGCCCCAGAAACACCCCCGGTCAATCGGCCGAAGTCACGGCATGGATTGCCGGATCAAGTCCGGCAATGACGAGGACTGGCAACTGTATGAAATGGCTTGCGTTCGACAGCGCGAACCCTCTTCCGTGTTCGTCATCCCATGGCTTGACCATGGGATCCATGCCGTTGCGACTGCACCAGAAACGCCCCCGGTCAATCGGCCGAGGTCACGGCATGGATTGCAGGATCAAGTCCGGCAATGACGAAAACGGGAGGATTGTCCGAGCCTGCTCGCGATCGGCAACCAGCTGTCATCCCCGCGAAACGGGGACCCTGGAAACTTCATCGTCGCCGCAGAAAACGCCAGTTCCCGGGGGTCCTGGGTCCCGGATCTCCGCTGCGCTTCGCCCGGGATGACAAGTTGCGCGCCCGTTCAGCCCAACTCGACAGACAACACTTGCCGGGTGCCGTACCTGATAGGGGTGACAGTCGAAAGATTTCGCTCAGTGCCGCCGGCCGAGCAGGCGTTTTTCGGCGTCGACCGGGGCCATTTCCATGACCTTGGTCTGGAGGAAATCCATGATTTCCTTCTGGTCGCCGAAGCCGGACAGGGTCTCGAACGGGATCGGACGGCCAGCGCGGGCGGTGATCACCGAGCCGAGGATGCGGCGGAACTCGCGCACCAGCAGCGACAGTCGCAAGGTCAGCGAGTACCTGCTGACAAGATGGAACAGCCAGGAGTTCTGGCCGTCGAAATAAAGCGGCAGCACCGTCGCCTTGGACGAGCGGATCATCTTGGCGGTGAAGGTCTTCCAGGGAAGTTCCTCGGCGCGTCCAAAGGGCTTGGCTGCGGTAGCGACCCCGCCACCCGGGAAGACGATGATCGTCGTGCCCTCTTCCAGAAGGCGCAGGGCCTCCTTGCGCGTCGCCATGTTGGTCTTCAAGGCTTCCTTGGTTTCCTCGAAATCCACCGGCAGCGAGAACGGCCGGACTTCGGGGACCTTCAAAAGCTCGTTGTTGATCAGAATCTTGAACGGCCGGCCGAGCTTTTCGGCCAGCGCCAGGATCGCCAGGCCGTCACCGATGCCGTAAGGGTGATTGGCAATCAGAACCAGCGGTCCTTCGGGCAGGTTCTTCGGCGGCCATTCACCGCCCGCCACCGCGACATTCAGATTGATCAGGCCAAGAAGATCGTTCCAGATATAGTCGGACGTGCCGACCATCGTCTCTTGCCAGATCTCATAGATATCGACGAGCTTGCGCCGGCCGGACATGCCTTCAATGGCGCGAATAGTCCACCGCTTCAGCGGCGGGTGGTCCGGATTGGCATAACTGAATTCAGCGTAATCCACGGCGGTCGTCTTGGCCCTGAAGAATTTCTGGAAAAGTTGGAACCCAATACCAGACCTTCTGTTTCACGATTGTGACAGCGCATTGCCTTTCACACCGGAGCATATGCCCTTAGGGAAGGACAATGCGCAAGCTGTCACTTTTCTCCTAAATCGGAGGTAACCGGGCTATTTCAAGTCCGGCGGGGTCGCTTCCTCGACAAAGGCCGCGATCGCCTCGTCGAGCCCCATGGATGTCTGGTCCTTGGAGCCGAGCCGGCGGACATTGACCGTGCGCTCTTCGGCTTCGCGCATGCCGCAGACGATGATCACCGGAACCTTGGCCAGCGAATGTTCGCGGACCTTGTAGTTGATCTTCTCGTTGCGGAAATCGGTCTCCACCTTCAGCCCCTTGGCCTTGAGCAGATCCGCGACTTCCTGGCCGTAAGAATCGGCTTCCGAGGTGATGGTCGCAACCACGATCTGATGCGGCGCGAACCACAGCGGGAAATGACCGGCATAGTTCTCGATCAGGATGCCGAGGAACCGTTCCATCGAGCCGCAGATCGCGCGGTGGATCATCACCGGCGTCTTCTTCTCGCCGTCGCTGTCGACATAGAACGCGCCGAAGCGTTCCGGCAGGTTGAAGTCAACCTGGGTGGTGCCGCATTGCCATTCACGGCCGATGGCATCGCGCAGGGTGTATTCGAATTTCGGGCCGTAGAAGGCCCCTTCGCCCGGCAGGATGTCCGTCTTGACCCGGCCTTCGGACTGGGCCTCGATCTGCTTCAGCACATCTTCCATGATCTTTTCGGCGTGATCCCAGGCCTCGTCGGTGCCGACGCGCTTTTCCGGGCGGGTCGACAGTTTGACGACGATCTCGTCAAAGCCGAAATCCTTGTAGACCGACAGGATCAGGTCGTTGATCTTCAGGCACTCGTCCGCCATCTGCTCTTCGGTGCAGAAGACATGAGCATCGTCCTGGGTGAAGCCGCGCACGCGCATCAGCCCGTGCAACGCGCCGGACGGCTCATACCGGTGCACGACGCCGAATTCGGCGAGGCGCAGCGGCAGGTCGCGGTAGCTCTTCAGGCCATGCTTGAAGATCTGCACATGGCCCGGGCAGTTCATCGGCTTCAGCGCGAAGGTGCGCGTGTCTTCCGCGTCCGGATCGGCGGACTGCACGGCGAACATGTTTTCCTTGTACCAGCCCCAGTGGCCGGAGGTCTCCCACAGCGAAGTGTGCAGCACCTGCGGCGCGTTGACTTCCTTGTAGGTGTCCCGCAGCACCCGGCGCTTGTAGGCGATCAGGTTCTGGAACATGTCCCAGCCCTTCGGATGCCAGAAGACAACGCCCGGTCCCTCTTCCTGGAAGTGGAACAGGTCCATTTCCCGGCCGAGCTTGCGGTGATCGCGCTTTTCGGCTTCTTCCAGCATGTGAAGGTAGCCTTTCAGCTCCTTCTCGTTGTGCCAGGCGGTGGCGTAGATGCGGCTCAGCATCTCGTTGTTTGAATCGCCGCGCCAATAGGCACCGGCCACCTTCATCAGCTTGAAGGCGTCGCCGATCTGCCTGGTGGAGACCATGTGCGGACCGCGGCAGAGATCCAGCCACTGGCCCTGCTTATAGATCTTGAGCTCCTGGTCTTCCGGGATCGCATCGACCAGCTCGACCTTGTAGGTCTCACCCTTGGCGGCGAAATAGCGCTTGGCTTCCTCGCGGGACCAGATCTCCTTGGTGAACTGCGCGCCGCGCGCGATGATCTCGCGCATCTTCTTCTCGATCACCGGCAAGTCGTCCGGGTGGAACGGCCAGTCGTCGCCGGTGTCCGGGTGCACGCGCTTGAAATCGTAGTAAAAGCCGTTTTCGATCACCGGGCCGATGGTCACCTGGGTGCCCGGCCACAGTTCCTGCACAGCCTCGGCCATCACATGGGCGGCGTCGTGGCGGATCAGTTCCAGGGCACGCGGATCGTCGCGGGTGACGATCTCGAGCGCATGGTTGCCGGTGATCGGATCTGACAGATCCTTGAGCTCTCCGTCGAGGGTCATCGCCACGGCCTTCTTGGCCAGCGATTTTGAAATGCCCTCGGCGACGGCAAGGCCGGTGGTGCCTTGCTTGTATTCGCGCACGGAATTGTCTGGGAAAGTCAGTTGAATCATTTTCTCTCTCCTGCTCACTCCTGCAGACAAGGCAGGTAAGCTCTTCGAAGGGGGCGGAACGGGCCGGGCATACGGGATTCAGCCTAATCCGGCAACCTTTTCCCGGGCATTCCTTTAAGATTTTACCGGCAACTGTGACCTCACCGCGTCTCCAGCCGGCGCACGAACCAGCGGATCACCTGGTCCCAGACGGCATCCTTGTCGGCCTGGTCCTCGACGCCGTGCTCCAGGTTCGGATTGTCATTGACTTCGATGACGACGATCCGATCGCCGATGACCTTGAGGTCGACACCGTAAAAGCCGTCCCCGATCAGGCGCGCGGCACGCACGGCGATTTCGACCACCGCCGGCGGGGCTTCGGCGAGCGAAACCGTCTGGTGACCACCCTCAACCGACTTCTTGCCGCTCTCATGGCGCACGATCTGCCAATGTTTCTTGGCCATCTGGTATTGGCAGGCAAACAGCGGCTCGCCGTCGAGCACACCGATGCGCCAGTCGAAATCCGTCGGGCAGTATTCCTGCGCCAGCAGAATGGCGCTGTCCTGGAACAGGTCCTTCAGTTTCTCCTTGATCGCCTCCGCCCCCGCAACTCGGAAGACACCACGGCTGAACGAGCCGTCCGGGATCTTCAAAACCACGGGTGAGCCGAGCTGCGCTTCCAGATCGCCTGCCTCCTTCAAGGAGGACAGCACCACGGTTTTCGGCGTGGCAATGCCGTGGCTGGCGAGCAGCTCCGTCAGATAGACCTTGTTGGTGCAGCGGATCATCGACACCGGATCGTCGATCACCGGCATGCCTTCCTGGACCGCGCGGCGGGCGAAGCGGTAGGTGTGATTGTCGATATTGGTGGTTTCGCGGATGAACAGCGCGTCGTATTGCGCCAGCTTGTCGAGATCCCCCTTGCCGATCGGCACCACCTCGACCCCATGCCTGGCGGCAATCCTGGCCATGTGTTTGAGCGAGGCCACCGAGGTTGGCGGCAGCTCCTCCTTCGGGTCGGAGAGAACCGCAAGCGCGTATTTCATCACGGCCCGCTGTTTCGGCGCACGCCAGGGCCGAGTCGTGTAAGCTTCGATGGCAGCCAGGAACCGGGCACGCTCGTCCGGGAGCAGATCATTCACCGCCAGGACACGGATGCGCTTGATGGCGCGCCAGTCGCCGTCTTCCAACAAAACCTCCAGGACCGGCGCCCGGAACCAGTCGAACAAGAGCCGGGCAAAAGGCTCCAGCCGGCCGTCGTCCATCTGGCCGAGATAGACCAGCATCCGCTTGACCGCGCCGGCGTCTTCCGCCGGCATCTTGCGCAAGGACCGGTTCAGACGGTCTTCCAGTTCGGGCAAGGCGTGCTGGTAAAGTTGCTTGCGCGACAATTCGATCATGGTTTCGACGCCCGGCACCACCCGGTGCTGGCGGGCTTCGGCGAGCAGCGAGGCATAATAGCCCGCGCCCTGGTAGGCATAGGAGCGCGACAGGTTGAGAATGGTCGGCTTGGCTCCGGCAAAAAGCTTCGGATGCGTCAGGTAGTCCTTCACCGTCATCACCTTGTGCGGCGTTTCGGTGTTGGAGAGATCTTTCAGGTGATCGACCAGAATGACCCAGGAAGACATCGGATCAGGCGTCCTTCTTTATCAGGATCTGCGCGCGGACCGCGGTCCGGCCCCAGCGGGCCATGCGGTCGAATTCGGCAAAGGGAATGGGCAGGTTGGCGGCGTCCGCCGGGCTTTCATGGCGCTCGTGTTCCAGCCAGGGATCGTGGATAATCAGGTGCCGGGCATCGGCGCCATGCACCAGCACCCAGTGCGGCACCTTCTGGCCGAACATCCGGTAACCGGAAATGAGCACGATCGCGAGCGCCCCAACCGCCACCGCCTGGCCAAGACCGGTGGCGTCAAGCGGCTGGTCGGAGCGGCCGATGCCGAGACGCGTTGCCTCCTCGCGGTAGCCTTCCTGAACGAGCTGCAGGATCTTGCGTTTCTCGGGATTGCGCACGGAGGTCAGGAACAAAGGTTCATCGGGCGACAGGCGCACCTCTATGGAAAGTCCGCGCCGTGCGAGCGCGTTGGCGAGCCCGAACGGCCCGCAGCCGCCATGACCGGACGCCAGGAAAATCGTGGTAGCTTCGCGCCAGAGATCAAGCTCTTCCAACGGGCCGGCGGTGATGCCTCGGTCGAAACAGGTCAGCGCCATCAGTGCGCAGGCCGGTCCGCAGGTAAAATCCGTGGTCTGGGAATAATAGGGGGCCCTGCCCGTCCCGAGTTTCGGCCCGTGCAGCAGCTTTTCCATCCGCAGCGCCGCGCTGCCATCCTCGTAATAGCCCGGAACCCGGCCAAGAGCCTTGTAGCCGCCTTGCTCATAAAGACCGCGAGCACCGGCATTGTCCTCGCGCACCTCGAGCCGCAGCACGATACGATCGTGTTCGAAGGCCGCTGCCTCGGCGGCGTCAAGCAGCCTGGCGCCAAGCCCCTGCCCCTGGCGGTCCGGCGAGACGGCCAGCGAATAGAGCCGGGCCAACGCCGTCCCCTGCCGCAACAAAAGCAACACGTAGCCAACAACGCCGTCGGTATCCTCGGCAACAAGAAGACACGCCCCTGCGCTCTCCAGAAAGCGCCTGAAGCTCCTGCGGGAAATCCGGTCTCCGTCAAAGACACTGTTTTCGATGCGAACCAGATCGGCAAGGTCGGAGGCCTCCGCCTTGCGGATCAGTATGTCCCTGGTATTGGCCTGGGGAAAAGCCTTGTTCATGGCGCTTGATGAGCCCCATCAACCGGTGCGCCGCGCCCGGTGGTCATCCTTGATTGGCGACGGTCTGACTGCGGCAAATTCCAGCACTCAAACCGATCGGCGGCGGAAAGCGAAATACACCGGATTCGCGGGTCTGTCTTTGGCTATTTTCGTTACGGAAGCACAATTTTGGGAGGCAGCAATCCGGGATGTCCAGGATCAACCGCTGCACGATATGGAATTGGCCCGGCAGCGGCCGGATGCGGACAATGTCCTGATGTTCAAGACCCGACAGATGCCTTGGCTCTGTCCTTGCCGGCCTTGCGCAAGGCGGCATCGCGGTGCTGTTTGGCCACCGCCTCCGTGCCGCCGCGCGTTTCCCTGATCATCGCCAGGTCTTCCTCGCCGGAGGTGTCGAACGGCGCGATCGCAAGATCGGAGTAGGCACGACGGTTCGGATCCGCCTTCACTTTCCGGTAGATCCGGTAGACCCGCCACACGGAAGACACATAGGCCCAGTGCTTGTAAAGGATCTCGCCGAGATAGCGGGGATAGAACACAAGCGGGTTTTCGCGCGGCAGCGTGCTGCGGCGATCTGATCGGAATTTCAGGCGGAAATAGCCCCCCTCCAGCGGATGCACGCCCTCGCATTCCACCATTAGCTTGAACCACATCATCAGGAACAGCTTGTTGCCGGGTCGCCCCTTGCGATGGGCTGCGGCGCGGCGCAGCACGGTTTCGATGTGTTCATCGGAATAATAGCTCGTCCAGGCCGTGTGATAGGCCTCTTCCCACTCCGTGTCGCTCATCTTCGGATGATGGCTGACCCGGTGGTTGAGGTCGTATTTGTTAAGATCCGGATCCATCCAGATGCCCTTGTCGAGCAGCACCTTGTGGTCCTCGGAGCCGGGCAGCGGCGTCAGGTAGAAGAACTCCAGCAGGTCGAGCGGCAGTTCCTTCTTGATGATCTCGACATCGTGCAGCACCGAAGCCTTGGTATCGCCGGGAAAGCCGATGATGTAGCCGGCATAGGTGGTCGCGCCATGGGCGCGCCACTTCTGCAGCATCTCGCGGTATTCGGTGATCTTGTTCTGGCGTTTCTTGGCGGCCAGGAGATTGTCCGGATTGATGTTCTCCAGACCGATAAACACCCGGTTCACGCCGGCGCGCGTCGCCTTTTCGATGAAGTTCTCGATCCGGTGGCAGAGCGTGTCCACCTGGATGATGAACTTGATGTCGAAGCCATCCTTCTCGCGCAGCTCGATCAGGCGGTCGAACAGCGGCTCCCATTCCCGGTTGCGCGCGAAATTGTCGTCGGTGATGAAGAACCGGTCTATGCCTTGCGCGACATTGTCGCGGATGATCTGTTCCAGGTCGTCCGCCGAGCGGAACCGGCTCTTGCGCCCCTGCACATTGATGATGGTGCAGAAGGAGCACTGGAATGGGCAGCCGCGGCCCAGATCGAAGCTGGAATGGGATCCGGCGGTAAACTGGATGTGCTTGGTCGGCAGGATCGGTGTCGGCTCCCCTTCGAGCGACGGCAGATCGGCCATAAAATTGTAGAGCGGCTTCAGGTCGCCCGCGACCGCATCGCGAAAGACCATGTCGAGCCGCCGGTCTTCCGCCTCCCCGGCAAAGTAACTGACGCCCTCCTTTTGCAGCTCAACCATTTCCGCGGGCATCTCGTCGAGCATGGAAATGCAGCCCGAAACGTGAAAGCCGCCGATCGCCGTCGGCAGGCCTTCCTTGAGGAATTTCCGCGCCAGGTCTGTCGCGCGAGGAAACTGGTTCGACTGCACCCCGACAAGCGCGATCAACGCCTTGCCGCCCGCCTTTCTGATCTGGCGGGCGATCTTTTCCGGCCGGACCCGCTTGTTGGTCTCGTCGTAAGTGTGGAGATGAATTTGGACATCGTCGCCCAGACACGCACGTTCGCGCGCGGCTTCGGCAAGGCCGTTGAGGCTGGCCAGCGTGTTGGAGGGAATGGCCGAGCGCAGCCACTGGATCGGATAGCCGTCATCGTCATAATGGGTCGGCTTGATCATCACGAAATGAAAGTCGCGCACGTCTTCCCCCTCCGCCTTCTGGCTGATGGAGCAAACGTTGCACCCGCATTCCGGTAGGTCAACCGTTTGTTAATCCTATGGGCGTGTCAGCTCTGCCGCTGAACAAACAGATAGCCGCGCTTGGCGGTATGGGGCCTCCAGTCAGCACCATGCTCAGCCAAGACGTTCTGAAAGCCTGGCAGGTTAGATCGCTCATCCGCAATCAAGAGCCAACCGCCGCTCTTCACAGCATTCAGAAGCCGCGCAAGCGCGCCATGTCGCTCTGCTTCATTTAACATATGCAAGGTGCGGTCGATCAACACGACATCGAACATTCGGTCGGGGCAATATTGTGCGAGGTCCGCAACAACCCCCTCGATTGAGAGCTTTTCACGACGGGCATCGGTGAGAAGCTGATCGATGCCGTGAGACGAAAGATCGACCCCAAGGACGGAGTGACCCATACGGGCCAGGAAGAGCGCATCCCTGCCCTGCCCGCAGCCGATGTCGAGAACGGACAGGCTGCCGGCGTCAAGCTGTTTGAAGAAATCGGCGATTACCCCGGTCGGCTCTCCAAGAGCATATGGTGTCGTGCGGTAAAGTTCGTCATAATCGTAAGCCATGCCAACCCGGATAATGTGAGCTGTAACGGATGGTCAAGCGGTCTTGAACAGATGGACAGACTCTCAACAAGATCCGATTTCACTACGCTCGAACGTCATTGATTACCGTGCCGTTCTTCACGAATATTAGTCCAACCGGTGCTCTTGCGGAATATGCGCTCCCGTCCAGCGGCCGTAGCGCCAGGGCAAATACCAGGCCGCCTCCTTGGGCAAGCTTTCCGGCAGCGGGTCAAAGCCGGAAGCCCCCCAGGGATTACACCTGAGTATCCGCGCCAGGCCGATCCAGCCGCCCGCCCAGAAGCCGAAGGTGCGGATCGCCTGTTCGGTGTAATCCGAACAGGTCGGCGCATAGCGGCAGCCCCGCCCCATGAAAAGCGACAGGGAATGCCGGTAGAGCCAGATCAGGCCTATGGCCAGATGACCGGCCGGCGACAGGCGGCGGCCGGACGCGCGTTTGTCATGGGAGGGAGGACACATGGCTGATAGGAGATTGCGCGCGCCGTTCAGGCGACCGCGCTGTTTTCCTGCGCCTTGACCTCGATCTGGTCGAGCGCGTCCACAACCGCATCGAAGGTCAGCAGGGTCGAGGCGTGGCGGGCCTTGTATTCGCGCACGGGCTCGAGGAATTTCAAATCGGCGAAACGGCCGGTGGGCGGCTCACCGCCCTCCTTCAGCATGGCGCGCATGGTCTTTTGCACACCGCGCAGCTCGGCGGCCGACGCGCCGATGATGTTCTGCGCCATGATCGAGGACGAAGCCTGGCCGAGCGCGCAGGCTTTGACGTCATGGGCAAAATCGGTAACGACGCCGTCCTTCATGGCAAGATCGACAACCACGGTCGAGCCGCACAGTTTGGAATGGGCCTTGGCGCTGGCGTCGGGATGCTCGAGCCGGCCGATCCGCGGAATGTTTCCGGCGAACTCCAGGATCTTCGCATTGTAAATGTCGTCGAGCATAACTCGCCTCTTCGTGAATGCCTGTGATGCGCGACACATTGATGGCGCATCGGTTTCCTATATATAGATCAGACGCCACGGCAATTTCGCAAGGGGCAGAGTGGTCGCAGTTGGTCCTGTTGAGTGCCGCAATGGCGCTTGAAGCCGGCTTCTCCCGCTCAGAAACTGTGCGTTCGCAATTTGCGTGGAGTATGATACATGTCCGCGGCTTGACCCCGGGCTTCATGATCTGTGCACATGCGAGCGCCGTATGATGAGTGACAAGGGTAAAATTGCGAGGATCCCCATGGACGCTGTCCTCAAGCCGGTTGAAAAAACCTTCGAAAGAAAGACACCGGAGCAGCTGCATCGGCCAAGCCGCGAAGAGGCGGAGGCCGCCGTGCGCACAATTCTCGCCTGGACCGGCGACGATCCCGACCGGGAAGGCCTGGTCGAGACGCCCAAGCGCGTCGTCAAGGCCCTGAGCCAGCTCTATAGCGGTTATTTCGAAGATCCCGCGGAACACCTGGCCCGCACCTTCGAGGATGTCGGCGGTTACAAGGACATCGTGCTGGTGCGCGGCATCCCGTTCCACTCCCATTGCGAACACCACATGCTGCCCTTCATCGGCGAGGCGCATATCGCCTATTACCCTGCCGAAGGCGTGGTCGGGCTGTCCAAGCTGGCCCGTGTCGTCGACATCTATGCCAAGCGTCTGCAGACCCAGGAGAACTTGACGGCGCAGATCGCATCGGCCATTGACGATGCGCTGGCCCCGCGCGGCATGGCCGTGATGCTCGAAGCCGAGCATCAGTGCATGACCATGCGCGGTGTCCAGAAACCGGGGGTCTCCACGATCACCACCCAATTCACCGGCGTGTTCCAGGACGACCCGGCCGAACAGGCCAAGTTCATGTCCCTGGTGCGCAGCAAGGGCTGATCCCTCCGCCCTTGCCGGACAAACTCAGGCAAGGGCTTTCCCAAAAATGTCTCAAGCTGAATTTGCAGAACGCGGCGACAAGAAGTCGGTCGAGGACGGCGACCTTCTGATGCCAAAATTCGACGCCGACGGCCTGATCGCCGCCGTCGTGACCGACGTGGCCACAGGTGACGTGCTGATGGTCGGCTACATGAACGCCGAAGCGCTGAAACGCACCATCGAGACGGGTGAAGCCTGGTACTGGAGCCGCTCGCGCCAAAGCTTCTGGAAAAAGGGCGAGACCTCGGGCCAGATCCAGTCGGTGCAGGAGATCCTGACCGATTGCGACCAGGACGCCCTGGTCCTGAAAGTCTCCGTCGCCGGCAACGGCGCCACCTGTCACGTCGGCTACCGCTCCTGTTTTTACCGCAAGATCGTCAAGGCGGCAGACGGCAGCACGCGTCTGGAGCGTGTCGAGGCGGACAAGGTTTATGACCCGGCTGAAGTGTACGGCAAGGGCTGATCCCCGCCGGCCAGCAGCGTTGCAACGTCATGGAACTGCTTAATAATATTTGATACATTCGAATATTTGAATACTATTTTTACGTATTTTCTCTTATATCTCTTGTCCTCGGCTTGCACCTAAGATTTGTCCGGGTGCAAAGACACAATGCAAGTGCGCCTCTATTGTCCGCAAGCTTGAGGGAGAGGCCATGGCGGAAGACTGCGGTCAAGCCGAACGGGACAAACCTTTGGTGTTTCACCTGTCCGCTGTTGAAATTGCACTGGATTTTGCTGTCGCCACTGGCACTAAGGACACGGTTGTCTTCCGGATAAGACGGGTGTTGCCTGGCTCGTCGGCCTGCTGAAATCATGTCCGCTGATCCCTCATTTTCTGCGAGCCGCAGAGCATTCCTGAAATTGTCTCGTCAGACGAGGGAGGTTTCCATCAGCCCCCCCAGGTCCGATGAAACGACGCTTGCCGCGCACTGCACCGGATGCTCGGATTGCGTCACAGCGTGCCCTGAAAAAATAATTGTGCTCGGGAGTGACCGGCGCCCGCTTCTGGACTTCGACAAGGGGGCCTGCACCTTTTGCGACGTCTGTGCCGAGGCCTGTCCGACGGATGCCATCGATTCCACGCGCGAACTCGACTGGCCTTGGAAGGCCGAGGTTCAGAACACCTGCCTTTCCATGAACGGCGTCATGTGCCGCACCTGCGAGGACGTCTGCGAACCGCGTGCCATCCGTTTCAAGCTCGCGCTCGGCGGCAAATCGGCCCCGCTGGTTGACTTCGCTCAATGCACAGGGTGCGGCGCATGCGCACACTCCTGCCCAGCTCAAGCGATCCGCATCAACAAATCCCAGGATCAAACAAAGAAGGTCACAGCATGAACATTTGCGGCTGCCTCGTCCATGCAAAGGCTGAAAAGGCCGACGCTGTCCGCAGCGAAGTTGAGGCAATGGAAGGCGTCGAAGTTCACGCGGCCAGCGAAGACGGCCGTCTCGTCGTCGTCGTCGAAGACACGGAGACAAAAAAAGCCTCCGAACTGATCATGGCGATGCACCAGATTCCGGGCGTGATTTCAGTCACGCTCACCTACCATCATTTCGAAGATCTCGCAGCGGACGATACCGCCTCTCTGCCAGCCCAATCTAGCCAAGTCGGAGACCAGACTCATGACAACCTCTGAATCCCGCAGGACATTTCTGAAGGCGACTGCGGCTGCCGCTACGGCATCAGCCGCAGGTATCACATTGACCACGGTCCCGGCTCTTTCTCAGCCCGGATCCGCTGATATCCGCTGGGACAAGGCTCCCTGCCGTTTCTGCGGCACGGGCTGTTCCGTTCTGGTCGGAACCAAGGAAGGACGGGTTGTCGCCACCCAGGGCGACCCGGACGCCCCCGTGAACCGGGGCCTGAACTGCATCAAGGGGTATTTCCTGTCCAAGATCATGTATGGCCAGGACCGCCTGACAACACCGTTGTTGCGCAAGACAAACGGCGTCTTCGACAAGAACGGCGAGTTCGAGCCGGTGAGCTGGGACGAGGCCTTCGATATCATGGCCGAGAAGTTCAAGGCGGCGCTGGCGAAGAAGGGTCCGACATCGGTCGGCATGTTCGGCTCCGGCCAATGGACCGTCTGGGAAGGCTATGCCGCCGCCAAGTTCATGAAGGCCGGCCTCAGGTCCAACAACATCGATCCGAATGCGCGCCACTGCATGGCGTCCGCGGTTGTCGGCTTCATGCGCGCCTTCGGAATTGACGAACCGATGGGCTGCTACGACGATCTGGAGCATGCGGACACATTCGTGCTCTGGGGCTCCAACATGGCCGAAATGCACCCGATCCTCTGGTCGCGCCTCACCGACACCCGCCTGACCAAGCCGGGCTGTGAAGTTCACGTCCTCTCGACCTATGAGCACCGCTCCTTTGAACTGGCCGACAACGGCCTGGTGTTCGCGCCGCAGACCGATCTGGCGATCCTGAACTACATCGCCAACTACATCATCCAGAACGACGCGGTGAACTGGGACTTCATGAATGCCCATGTGAACATCACCAAGACGGACACGGATATCGGCTACGGCCTGCGGGACAACAACCCGCTGCAAATGGAAGCCGCCAATCCGAATTCCGGCAAGCTGTCGGAAATGAGTTTCGACGAATATGCCGCGGCGGTTTCCGAATACACCGTCGACAAGGTCTCCGAACTCTCCGGTGTTCCGGCCGCCCAGCTGGAAAAACTGGCCCAGCAATATGCGGACCCGAACCGCAAGGTGATGTCGCTCTGGACCATGGGCTTCAACCAGCACACCCGTGGATCCTGGGTCAACGGACTGATGTACAACGTGCATCTGCTGACGGGCAAGATTTCGGAACCGGGCAACTCGCCCTTCTCCCTAACTGGTCAGCCGTCAGCCTGCGGCACGGCACGAGAGGTCGGCACCTTCGCCCACCGCCTGCCGGCCGACATGGTGGTTGCCAACGACAAGCACCGCGAAATCTGCGAAACAGCCTGGAACATTCCGGCCGGAACAATTCCGCCAAAGCCGGGCTTCCACGCCGTGTTGCAGAACCGCAAGCTGAAAGACGGCGAGCTGAATGCTTACTGGGTCCAGTGCAACAACAACATGCAGGCCGCGCCCAACATGAACGAGGAAGGCCTTCCGGGCTATCGCAACCCGGAAAACTTCATCGTCGTATCCGACCCCTACCCGACCGTAACGGCCATGGCAGCGGACCTGATCCTGCCGACTGCCATGTGGGTGGAAAAGGAAGGCGCCTACGGCAACGCGGAACGCCGCACCCAGTTCTGGCGCCAGCAGGTGCAGGCGCCCGGCGAAGCCAAGTCGGATGTCTGGCAGATCATGGAGTTCTCCAAGCGCTTCACGGTCGAAGAGGCCTGGGGCGAGGAGCTGGTTGCCAAGAAACCGGAACTCGCCGGCAAGACGCTTTACGAGGTCCTGTATAAAAACGGCGTTGTCGACAAATATCCGGTGTCGGAGACCGCGGAAGGCTTCGACAACGACGAATCCGAGCATTTCGGCTTCTACGTCCAGAAGGGCCTTTTCGAGGAATACGCCAATTTCGGCCGTGGCCATGCCCACGACCTGGCACCCTTCGAAACCTATCACCAGGCCCGCGGCCTGCGCTGGCCGGTCGTCGACGGCAAGGAGACGCTCTACCGCTTCCGCGAGGGCTACGACCCGTATGTCGAGGAAGGCAAGGGTGTGCAGTTCTATGGGCACAAGGACGGCAAGGCCAAGATCATCTTCGCACCTTATGAGGTTGCCGCCGAAAGCCCGGACGAGGAGTTCGACCTGTGGCTGTGCACCGGCCGCGTTCTGGAGCATTGGCACTCCGGCTCGATGACGCGGCGCGTGCCGGAACTGCACCGGGCCTTCCCGTCGGCCGTCTGCTACATGCATCCGGAGGATGCCAAGGCGCGCGACCTGCGCCGCGGTCAGGAAATCCTGATTTCCACCCGCCGCGGAGAAATGCTGACAAGGGTCGAGACCCGGGGGCGCAACAAGCCACCGCAAGGTCTGGTGTTCGTGCCGTGGTTCGACGAGAGCCAGCTTATCAACAAGCTGACACTCGACGCGACCTGCCCGCTGTCGAAGGAAACCGACTTCAAGAAATGCGCCTGTAAGGTCGAGCGCGCCTGAGGCGCGCGCAAGGTAGCCAGCCATGTCAGCCACCTCACAGCTCAAGTCTCCCGGCCGCCGCCGTTTCCTGACGGAAACGGCGCGTGTCGCCGGTGGCTGCGCTGTTGCGGGCACGCTGCTGGCCTATGTGGCGCGTGACGCCCGCGCGCTTCCGGCGGAGGCCCTGCGTCCGCCGGGGGCTCTGCCTGAAAAGGATTTCCTGTCGGCCTGCATCCGCTGCGGCTTGTGCGTCCGGGATTGCCCCTATGACACGCTGAAGCTGGCCGAACTCGGTGAGGACGGCCCGGCAACGGGAACGCCCTACTTCACGGCTCGCGACGTGCCTTGCGAAATGTGCGACGACATTCCCTGTGTCGCCGCCTGCCCGACCGGCGCGCTCGATCCGGCATTGAAGACAATCGACGACGCCCGCATGGGCACCGCCGTCCTCGTGGATCAGGAAAATTGCTTGAATTTTCTCGGCCTGCGCTGCGACGTCTGTTATCGTGTCTGCCCCGTGATCGACGAAGCAATCACGCTGGAGACATCGCACAACACGCGGTCGGGAAAACACGCCATTTTTGCCCCGACGGTCCATGCCGACCACTGTACGGGCTGCGGCCTGTGCGAAAAGAGCTGCGTCTTGCCGGAGGCCGCCATCAAGGTGTTGCCGATCCGTTTGGCGCGGGGATCTTCCGCCGACCATTACCGCATGGGCTGGGAAGAAAAAGAACGCAAGGGCGCACCCTTGGTGGAAGGCATCATCGATCTACCCGACAGGATGCCGGCGCCGGCGGGTACTGCGCCCGAGGCAGCTGGTGGTTTTGAGCCCGCGTTCAAGCTGCCGGGAGGTGGTCAATGAGTGCCAAAACGCATCTCCCCGTCGGGCAGGAGGCCATCCGTGTCAAGGGCTGGGTCGCAGCCCATCACTATCTGCTGCTCCGCCGCTTCTCCCAGGCTTTCTTTCTGGGCCTGTTTCTGCTTGGCCCCTGGTTCGGTATCTGGTGGGTGGCCGGCACGCTTGCCGGGTCGCGCACTTTCGATGTGTTACCGCTGACTGACCCTCTTGTCCTGTTGCAGAGCATCGCCACAGGTCACCTGCCCGAGCTGACAGCGCTGGTCGGAGCCGTGATCGTGCTGGCCGTCTATGCGCTTGTCGGCGGAAGGGTCTATTGCTCTTGGGTCTGCCCGATCAATCCGGTGACAGACGCCGCCCATTGGCTGCATGACCGTCTTGGCCTGCAGAAAGGCTGGCAACCGAAACGATCAACGCGCCTTTGGGTACTGGGCACAGTTCTCCTAGTCAGCGCGCTGACCGGTACGATTGCCTGGGAGCTGGTGAACCCGGTCACCATCCTGCATCGTGGACTGATCTTCGGCATGGGCTTTGCGTGGGCGGTTGTTGCGGCGGTGTTCTTGTTTGACCTTGTCGTCTCCCGGCGCGGCTGGTGCAGTCATATCTGTCCGGTCGGCGCCTTTTACGGGCTTGTCGGCACAAGGAGCGTGCTCAGGGTCAGCGCCGCCAACCGGGCGGCCTGCGACGATTGCATGGACTGTTATGCCATCTGCCCGGAAAACCACGTCATTTCGCCCGCGCTGAAAGGCAAACCGGGCGATACACCGGTGATCCTGTCACCGGACTGCACCAATTGCGGCCGCTGCATAGATGTGTGCGCCGTCGATGTTTTCGCTTTCACCCACCGTTTTGACCAGCGCGTCAGGGAGACCGCCACCCCGGCGGAAGACGTGCCGAAGGAATATGCCGCTTGAACGGAGCAACGGAGAATTGACATGAAACTGCCGGTCCTCGTGGGAATATCCACCCTTGCAATCTCGATAGTTCTGGCCGGACTCGCGATTGCGCAATCTTCCGGCCCTGTTCAGAGCCTGCGCGGCGCCGAAATCGAGCAGTCGCTTCCTGCCGACACCGTTCACAAGCAGCTGGAAGGTCGCATCGCGCGCAACTACCGCCAGCAGCCCCCCCTTGTCCCGCATTCCATCTCCCAGTACCAGATGGACAAGCGCACCAATCAGTGCCTGAGCTGCCACGACTGGACAGTGGCGGGTGAACGCGGTGCCCCGACCCTGTCCATGACCCACTATCTGGACCGGGAAGGCAACCAGCTGGACTCGGTCGCCGGCACGCGCTGGTTCTGCAATCAGTGCCACGTTCCCCAGGCCAATGCCCCTGAACTGGTCGGCAACGACTTCCAACCTTCCAACGTGGTTCGCTGACGCGGGAACAGGAGAAAAGAGATCATGGCAGATCCGAATGACAAGCCGACAGGCGGCCTGATCCGCAGGCTCTGGAACGGTTTCTGGAGCCCGGTCGCCGCCTTCAGTGTCGGTTTCATAGCGATTGGCGGTTTTCTGGGCGGGATTCTGTTCTGGGGGGCATTCAACTGGAGCATGGAGCTGACCAATACGGAAGAGTTCTGCACCGGGTGCCACACGATGGAGACCAATCTCGGCGAATACCGGGAGACGATCCATTACAACAACCACTCAGGCGTCCGGGCAATCTGCTCCGATTGCCATGTGCCGCATGAGTGGCAGCACAAGGTGAAGGCCAAGGTTATTGCCGTGAAGGACGTCTACCATGAGATCATGGGCACGATTTCCACACCGGAAAAATACGAAGAGCACCGGCTTGCCATGGCTTCGCTTGTCTGGCGCAAGATGAAGGCGTCCGACAGCCGGGAATGCCGCAACTGCCACAATTTCGAGTACATGGATTTCACCATTCAGGAGACACGCGCTGCCTCCGAACATCAACGCGCAATTGACGAGAACATGACGTGTATCGATTGCCACCAGGGCATCGCACACGCCCTGCCGCCGGACTATCTTGAGGAGTACAAGCGCGTCACCGAAGAGCTTCAGGCCAAGTCGGAGCCGCAGTCCGGGAAAACCGATGATGTCGCAGCCATCAGGTCCTATCTCGGTGCCCTGCCCAACTAAGACCCACGCATGCGACAATATTAGATAGAAAGAGTGAAACCATGCTTGGCATTCTCGATCTGCTTGGAACCATCGGTGGCAATATTCTCAGCCTTCCGGGCATTCTGGGCCTCGCGCTTGGAATGATGACCCGAAACTGGATTTTGGCCGCCATTCTGGGCGCTCTGGTCGGCGTTTTTGAAACCGTGGTTTTTGCCGGTTTTCATCTCGGAGAGATCCGCAGCCTCGATTTCGCGATCGCGGTTCTGGTCGGTGTTCTGGCGAGCAGCCTCGGCTGTGCGATCCGGCACAGAGGCGCAACAGTCTGACACCCTGATCCGCAAGTCACCCGCAAGACTGCACTGGACGCTATAGCATTTCGAGAAAAGTCTGAGCCGACTTTAGCTGCCTCTCGGCTCTGCCTCGAACGCAAAAGTCGGCAATGCTTGTTTCAAACAATTCTCGAAATGCTTTAGCAAAGGCTGGCCAATTGGCCGGCCTTTTTGCCGCCCCCGTGTTGGCCACCCGAGTCGGCCTCCCCCCTCGGCAGATCCCCCCGGCCCGCAGCGCAACTGCTCTTCGTCAGGTTTCATGGGACACGCACGTCGAAATGCACACATGCCGGAAGCGCATGAACGCTTTCTGCTGAAGGCGAAGAAAACCAGAAGCGTCATCGCAATCAAGCTGCAGGACACGTCGGAACCCGCCCGGTGAAGTAAGCCGGACGGTGTCGCAGTCACATGGCAGCGCGTTGGCCAGCCGCATAGGCGCGCCGCTCTCGCAGCCCCCTTCCTGCAATTACAGATCGCACTTCCTAGTCTCTTAAAGCGTTTGCCCTTGCACGGTCACGCCCCTGACCTGACAAGGCATGGCCGGCGTCCCATTTTGAGGCGCCGGCCTTTTCATTTCAGCTCCGAGATCACAATCAGCCCGCTTCCCGGCGCGAGCGAACGGCTTGACGCCGCTCACCGGACTGCAACCAGGGCGTTTTCCCGAACGTGATCGCTCAGGCCATCGTGATATAGCTGCGCATCTGCTCGGCTTCGAGCTCGACCTGGGCGATCTTGAACTTGACGACGTCGCCGATGGAGATCACTCCGGTCAGCTTGCCGTCCTTGACCACCGGCATGTGGCGGAACCGGCCCTGGGTCATGCGCGCCATGACCTCGTTGATGTTGTTCTCTTCCGTGGCGGTCACGACATTCTTGGTCATGATGCCCGACACGGGCAGTTGAAGGGCCGATGGCCCTTGCGTGCCGATCACACGCACAATGTCACGCTCGGAAATGATGCCCTCGATCTGGTTGTCGCCGTTACAGACAACCACGGCACCAATTTTGTGTTTCGCCAGGGTTTCACAAATTTCGCTGAGCAGTGCGTCGCTGCGCGCTGTAATCGTTTCGTGGCCTTTCCCACTCAGGATTGCGGCTACGGTCATTCAAACACCTCCCATGGCATCACCGCCCCGTGTCATACGGGACAGCCCATCATGGCAAAAAAATCTGTCCGCGCAAACCGTTATGGCACGCTTTGCCCGTGTCCTTCCGTGGGGAGATGCGAGCCGGGTCAGCGCGGTCGCCGCTGCGGCACCGGATCCAGGAACGGGAACAGCGCGAGGCCGGCGACAAAACCGCCGATATGGGCCTGCCAGGCAACGCTGGCCGGCTGGCCGGCCAGCGGACCGCTGGTCAGGCCGAACATCAGGTTGAGACCGAACCAGATCCCGACAAACACCAGCACCTGCTGATTGCGGAAACACTCCGCGAGCGGCTGCGCCGGCACGTAATAGGCATTGCGATCGGAGCTGCGGAAAGCGCCCAGCGGTCCGCCGAGTTCAAAGACGAACCGGATCGCGGCCGCCATCTGGCCGGAAATCGCGGCCGAAGCTCCGACCATCGGCGCCCCGTCACCCCAGTTGGTGACCAGATGAGCCAGGGCGCCGCCAATGGCACACAGGGCTGAAAACAGGAGGAAGCGCCCCGCCCCAAAGCGGCGCGCCACAGCGGTCCCGAAGATCGCCATCCAGAGCAGATTGAAAACGATGTGCATAGCACCGCCATGCAGAAGTCCATAGGTGACGAAGCCCCACAGGCTCGACGCCATGTCGAGTGGCGTCAGGCTGGAAAAGGCTGCGTATTTTGCCGGCCAGAAGGCAAACAGATAGACGATCCAGTTGTCCCAGCTTGTCGGCAGCACCAGCGCACGCAAGAGATGGATCGCCACCATGGCACCGCCAAGCCAGACGATCACCGTCGGCAGATTGAACATGGGCGGCGCGGATGGCCGCTGCGGCTTCTGTTCTTTTTTGGCCTGCTCGCGTCGGGCGCGCTCTTCGTCAAACCGGTATACGTTCATAGGTCCTCCGCCGTCTCCCCCACTTCTAAGCAAGAACCGGGACAAAACAAGGGCGATCCACTTTCCCAAAGACAACTTCAACGACTTATGGTGAAGGCGGATCGGCACTTCATGAATGTCACAAACAAAACGCCGGCCATCTTCCGATGACCGGCGCCCTGCGATGCCCCCCAACAATCGGTCGCGTCCCCACGCGTCCGGTATTCGGACATGTGTTCACTTTGGCCGGCGCTGTATCCGCCCGGTCAGCTCTTGGCGGCTGTTCCTGGCGCTCCGCGGCCTTGCCAGCAACAACGGCGTCCTCCCACCCGTCGCGCTTCGTGAACCAAGCGTTAAGCTGCCAGCCAAATTGCCGCAAAACAAGCTTTACCAAAAATTAACCTTAATGGATCCGACGAAACCAAAGTTCCCGGGGTCTCAGAGACTTGGCACGCCCCCTGCTTAGTAACGGCCAAACACAAACAGGGAAAAGCAATCGTCCCGTTTTGGAACAGACACTGTCTTGAGACGAAACACCGGACGACAAGGCGAAGAGGCGAAACCAGATGAAACACGGCGTGACGCAGACTCTTTATAACTACTGGGACAACCTGCGCGGTGCGCGTCCGGCCCCCAATCGCAGCGAAGTCGACCCGGGCGAGATCCGCGGCTTGCTGGGAGACACTTTCATCCTGGAGACCAACGGACCACGCGATGTGCGCTACCGGCTTGCCGGCACCCGCCTGTGCTCGGCCCATTGCCGGGAACTGAAGGGTCGCAACTTCCTCCGCGGCTGGAGCGTCAAGGACCGGGAAGCTCTCGAGAGCCTGATCGCGGCCATCACCGAAGACGCTGCCGCCGCTGTGATCGGCATCAACGGCCACACGGAACGCGGCCAGGTCCTGCACATGGAAATGCTGCTCGTGCCGCTGAATGTTCCCGGTGAAGGCCGGATCCGTATTCTCGGCAGCTGCACGCCGATGGAAAAACCCTACTGGATCGGTCTGCATCCCATTTTGAACCAGTCGATCAGCAGCCTGCGGCTGGTGTGGCCGGACGAACGGCCGTATTTCGTCGATGCGCCGGCAGCAACCATCAATCCGATCCTGCCGCGCTTCACCGCGGAAGGCATGTCCATGCCGACACCGCACCTGCCCCAGGGCGCGGAACGCAAGGTCGGACATCTGACGGTCTATTCCGGCGGCAAGTCCTGACGGAACCTGTCGACCGACTTTTCATCGCCGCTTCTTGTGCCGGATCGGGATTCGCCCGGTCCGGCACTTTTTTCAAAGTTCCAGGGACAAAAACCGGTATTCGAGATCAGTTTTCGAGCCCTTTCCCAAAGGGAAATACGCCGGGTTCGCGCCACATACCGATCGCGCGTCGCGCACATGGTCATTTTTATCGGCTCCAAGCCTAGACCTGAGCGGCTTCTCGGCTACACTCTTACAGATCGTTAACCCCAGCTGCCTAAAGTGCTAATAAGACGTCTTGAGAATCGCATCTCAGCCGGGGGAAGTGCGGTTTGCGCACGGTTTTGGATAGAACAGGCATGAGCGCCGGATTGGCAACAGCACCAGAAGGAAGCAAATCGCTTCAAGTCACTGATCGCCGGCGACACCAACGGGTTCAGGTGAATATTCTGGGCCGCTTCATGCTTGAGGATCGCCGCGAATATCCTTGTCAGGTCATCGACATGTCGCCCGGCGGCTTGGCGATGATCACGCCTGTGACTGGCAAGGTCGGCGAACGCGTGATCGCTTATCTCGATCATCTGAGCCGAGTGGAAGGTCGAATCTCCCGCCTGATCGACGGCGGCTTCGCCGTTGAACTGCGCAACACCGTGCGCAAGCGCGACAAGATCGCCAATGTCCTGACCTGGCTTGCGAACCGGGACGAGCTCAATCTTCCCGAAGACCGCCGTCACGACCGCTTCGTACCGAAAAATCCGATGACCAAGATGATCCTGCCGGACGGTTCGGAACATGTCTGCCGGATTGTCGACGTGTCGCTGTCAGGCGCGGCCCTGGCAACGGATATCGTCCCCGAGATGGGCGACCCGATCACGCTGGGCAAAATGACGGCCCGCGTGATCCGCCGCATCGAAGGTGGCATCGCCGTTGAATTCGCAGCTGTCCAGAGCCGGGAACTTCTGGAACTCCATATCTCCGCGCCGGAAGACGATTAAGCGTCAAAGAACAACGCGAGAATTCGTTTCGCCGCCCCGCGTACACCGCGCTGGGGCGGTTTTTGTTTTGAACGCCGTGCTCTCCACCCTGTTTCACTCAAGAATTTATTTTTTTTCGACCTGGTCCAGAGGCTGCCTGAACCCGTTCCAGGGCAGGATTCTCTCTCCCCGCGAACAAGATCGACATCAATCCCGGCAGCTCAACAAAGAGGAAACCGTATTTTTTTCAATATCTTGCAGAGGACGAATCGAATTTTAGAAAAATTCGCCTCAAATTTAACTCAAACAATACTCAAATAAAAATCAAACAAGAATAAAATGTAACTCAAATATTCATATAGTTTTACTTTGAAGATTTTCTCGAAGTAAAAATCATTCGGTCATCGTTACGTCAGCCTTGGGGAGGGCGTTACGATGAAATTACTTAAGTCAACTTTACTCGCTTCAACTCTGGTCTTGACTGCCTTAGGCGCTGGAACGCCGGCTCAGGCGGATCCAGGACGGTTCATGATCATGCGCACGGCTGTGAAGGCCCCGGTGGGTTATGTCCAGTTCTGCCGCGACAACAGCTGGGCATGTCCGAAGGAAAGTTACGAACCCGTCGTCGTGCGCCTCGATGAAGCCAGGTGGAACGAGCTCATCGCCATCAACAAGGAAGTCAACCGTCGCATCCGGCCCATGACCGATGCCGACCTCTTCGGCACCGAGGAGCATTGGACCTATCCGGTCAACGGTTATGGCGACTGCGAGGAATATGTCCTGGAGAAACAGCGTGTGCTGACGGAGGCCGGTTGGCCGAAGAGCGCGCTCCTGATCACGGTCGCCAAGGACATCCAGAATGCCGGTCACGCGGTGCTGACGGTGCGCACCGACCATGGCGACATGATCCTGGACAACCAGATCGAAGCGGTTCTGCCCTGGTATTCGACGCCTTACCGCTACATCAAACGCCAGTCCGCCAACTCGCCCGTGAAATGGACGGGCATTTCCGACACGCGTGTGACCACGGTCAGCAGCGTGTCCAACTGAAATCAGGGAATTGGCCGGCCCAGCCGGCCTCTTGGACGATCCGGTCGCGTCCCCACCCTCCCCATCCCTACCACGACCGGATCCAGGGAACCGGCCCGCCCCCCGCAGGCCGGTTCCCGCTTTTTTGCAGGTCATGATGGGATGGACCCCGGTCAGAGCGCCTTCAGGCCGGCCTTGAACCGCCGCCAGTTGCGTACATAACCATCGGCCGAATTGGCAATGCCCCGAGCGGCCTCGGCCGGCAGTGTCTTGACGACCTTGCCGGGGATCCCGACCACCAGGGAGTTGTCCGGAATTTCCTTGCCCTCGGCGATCAGCGCATTGGCACCGATGATGCAGTTCGAGCCGATCACCGCGCCGTTCAAAACCGTGGCACCCATGCCGATCAGCGTGTTGTCCCTGATGGTGCAGCCATGCAGGATCGCCTTGTGACCGATGGTGCAGTTGTCGCCGATGGTCAGCGGATAGCCCATGTCCGTATGGAAGACGCAGCCGTCCTGAACGTTGGAACGGGCACCGACCGTGATGGTTTCATTGTCCCCCCTGAGGACCGCCCCGAACCAGACGCTTGCCGCCTCCTGAAGGACGATATCCCCGATCAGGGTCGCCGTGGGGGCAATCCAATAGTCACCGGTCTCCGGAAAGACGGGCGCGCGGCCGTCGAGAGCGTAAACGGGCATGTCACCTCACGGGAAACGGTTCAATCAGCTGTAGCCGACGAGGACCATGGCCACATTCATCACCAAGATGCCGGAGCACATGCTCCACATGCCGGCAATGGTCGAAGACGCAACCAGCCAGCCAAGCGGACGCTTTTCGATCAGCCGTCCCCTGATGGCATTGCGCATGATGATAAACGGACCGGCAAAGACGCACAGGAAAATCGCAACAAGAAACGCGATCAGTCCCTCGCTGGAGAAGTTGAATTTGGGCGGCTCGCGCATAATCAGCTGATAGAGACTGCCAAGCACTCCCGCAGCCACAAACCCCGCGCAGGCGATATATCCAACGAGAAGAAGTTTGAATAGCACGGCCGTTAACCCCTTGTTAACTCTTTCCCTCGGAAAGTGATTAAGAATTCCTAAAGGGTCAAGAGCAAAGACTGTGCCGGACCGGCAAATGGGCAAATTTCGCAGAAATCAGTCGTTTCGAGCGACGCCATCCGCATCCCTCAGCGGGACACCTGTCCCGTTTCAGGACAGGCTGTGCCAAATGGGTGCGCGTCCTTGCGGGGCGGGCTTCCGGTGATCCCGCTCTCCCTGCCCGAACCCAGCAATTCAAAACCGCGCCATTTTGCCTGGATGTCTCTGGCCCTTTGTCTCCTTGGCGCCGCCCTCTTTGTCGAGAAGGCACGCGGTCTGTCGGAGCACTGGCCCGCGCCCCGGTCGATCAGCCCTCTTGAGCCGGTCTCTGCCCATGTCGGCCCGGTGCAATTCGCCTTGCCTGAAAACCTGATAGCAACCGCCTATCAGCGCCGGCTCGCCCGCTCCCCTCATGCCCGCTTCGCGACGCTCCGGCTGGCGATGGCCTGGCCCGGCTTGACGGCAACAGACATGAGCGGGCAAGGGCCGGAAGGCACCACACTTCTGATTGACCTCGACAGCAGCCCGGGCCGGGAAAGCCTGCGTGCGCGGCTTGAACCGTTCTACCGTCGTCTGGCGCGGGGCGGCGAATTGGCCGGCCCCGACGGTCTGAAGATGTTGACCCTGTCACCGCGCGGTGCGGAAGCGACGGACCTGGTAGCCTATGACCCGTCTGAACCGGACGGCTTCATCGTCCGCTGCCGTAAGGGAACTCCCACCGGAACAGCCGTCTGCCACCGCGCCTTCAGCTTCGCTGCCGGTCTGGAGCTGCGCTACCGTTTCGACCAGACGCTTCTGCCCGACTGGCGGCGGCTGGACAGCGCCGTGAAGGCCCGGTTCGAGGCCTTGCGGGTCGGCAGCACGGCACACTGATGCAAGAAAAAAGGCGGCCCCGCGAGGGACCGCCTTTCCTGATTTCCATCGGCTGAGCGATCAGACGTCTTCCAGATCGATCTCCAGAATGGCCATCTGGAAGTTCCAGCTCAGATCCTCGTCTTCATCGTCGCGGAAAATCACGCCGATAAACTCTTCGCCGATATAAACCTCCGCGCTGTCGTCCTTGCGCGGCCGCGCCCGGACCTGAAGGCTCGGCAATTCGAATTTCGAGCGCATATACGCTTCGATCTTGCGGATTTCATCGGGCTTCACGGCGATCTCCTGTTATTGCCTTGGCTTTGACTGGCCGGGACCCTACAGGACCGTGCGGAATTGCCAAAGCCTTTCCGTCACCTATCCCCGTCTTCCTGTGCGCTATTGTGACGCCTTACTCGGCCTGCACGTCCTCGCCCAGCAGCTGGTTCATGCTGCGGGCCGGTTCCGGACACCCGGCTTTCCCGACGATCTTGGCCGGCACCCCGGCAACCGTCGTGTTTGCCGGCACGTCCTTGAGCACAACCGAGCCGGACGCGATCCGCGAGCAGTGACCGATCTCCAGGTTGCCCAGCACCTTGGCGCCGGCGCCCAGCAGCACACCGTGGCGGATCTTCGGGTGGCGGTCGCCACCCTCCTTGCCCGTGCCGCCAAGGGTCACGCCCTGCAGGATGGACACTTCGTCCTCGATCACCGCCGTGCTGCCGACGACAATGCCGGTGCCATGGTCGATGAAGATGCCGCGGCCGACCGGCACGGCCGGATGGATGTCGATTTGGAAGACCTCGGAAGCCCGGCTCTGCAGATAAAGCGCAAAGTCCTTGCGGCCCTTGCGCCACAGCCAGTTGGCAAGGCGATGGGTCTGCAGGCCGTGGAAGCCCTTGAAGTAGAGCACCGGTTCCAGATAGCGGAAGCAGGCCGGATCGCGGTCATAAACCGCAACGATATCGACCCGGAAGATCTTCGCGAGTTCCGGTTCGTCCGCCAGAGCTTCCAGATAGGTCTGCCGGATCAGCGACGCGGAGACGATATCCCGGCCAAGACGATCGCCCAGACGGTGCAGCACCGCTTCTTCCAGGCTGTCATGGTTCAGGACCGTTTCATAGACAAATGAAGACAGCGCCGGCTCATTGGCCACCATTGTCTGCGCTTCGTCCCGCAATTGCTGCCAGACCGGATCATGGGTCGGAACTTGTTTCAAGTCGGACTTGCTGATCGGTGCCGACATGGCCTGTCTCCTTTTCAAGCCGTCACGTTCGTGTCCTAAAGATAGGACTGTCGTCTGATATTCCAAAATGAAACTTGCTGATATCAGATATGAACCCCTCTTATGAAGCAACAAAGTTCAAGATTTCCAGCGTGTTGCAAATTTGAAAACCATGTTTTGAGGAATGAGCATGACACCGCCACCTGCCGACACCACCGAGAACCCGCTCTTGTCCGTCCGGGGCGCCGCCGCCGAACTCTGGCTCAATGCGCCGGCCAAGAAGAACGCGCTGCCGCTGTCCGCCTGGCAGGCGGTGCCCGCTCGGCTCGACCGTCTTCGCGAAGATCCCGCCATCCGGGTCTGCATCGTCCGCGGCGCCGGCGGCAGGAGCTTCTGTGCCGGGGCCGACATATCCGAGTTCGAGGCGATCCGCTCCACCCCCGAAGCCGCAAAACACTATGACGCCATCAACGTCGCAGCCTTCAAGGCGCTGAAGACCTTGCCCGTTCCTGTGATCGCAGCCATCGAAGGCCCCTGCCTGGGTGGTGGTCTGGGGCTGGCACTGGCCTGCGACCTGCGCATTGCGGCGCGCTCCGCCTATTTTGCCATTCCCGCCGCCCGTCTCGGTCTCGCCTATCCGCCGGAAGCCCTCGGCGACCTCCTGGAAGCCGTCTCCCCCTCCGACGCCAAGGCCCTTCTGTTCACGGCGGAACGGCTGAGCGCGGAGAAAGCCTTGCGGATCGGACTGATCAACGAGGTTGTCGAAGACACCGAACTGGACCGGCGGATCGAACTGCTGTGCGCGACCCTGTGCGCGAACGCGCCGCTGTCGCTGAAGGCCGCCAAACGCGCCATCAACCGCCTTGCCGCTCCGGCCGCGGCTGCCGAGTTGGATACCCTCTTCGAAGACGCGGAAACCTGTATCAACAGCGCGGACTATCGGGAAGGCTGCCGGGCGTTCCTGGACAAGCGGGCACCCCGGTTCACCGGCAGCTGAGCCGCCGGCCGCAAGCCTGATTCAAGATCTCAGATCTCATGCGCAAACCGCTGAAGGGAATCCGGTTTCCGGTTCAGGCCGGCTCCGCGCCGGCGCGCAGGCCGATCAGGAACTCCTCGACAGCGCCGGCGAAAACATCGTTCTTGTCGCCGGCCACCATATGTCCTGCGTCACGGATGTCGGTGAATTGCGCATGGGGCACCTGCTCCTGAAACTCGCGCACGTGCTCCATGGAGACAAGCTCGGAGTTCTGGCCGCGAATGAGCAGGACCGGACAGGCCAGATTGCCGGCCGCTGTCAGCATATCCTCCTGGGCGTGGACGGCTTCGGCCGGATCCGCATGCCGCTTGGACTTCAAAAAGGCCGGATCCCAATGCCAGCGGTAACGGCCGTCCTCATGCAATCTCAGATTCTTGGAGAGACCTGACAGATCCTTTGGACGGGCGCGGTTCGGCAGGTAGCGCGCAATCGCGTCGGCGGCTTCCTCGACCGTGGCAAAGCCGTACTCGACCCGGTCGCTCATGAAGCCGATGATCTTGCTGACACCGCCCATGTCGATCCTTGGGGTGATGTCCACCAGCACAAGTGCCGACAGCCCGCCCGGGTTTTCCTGGCCCTCCGCCAGCATGCCGGCAAAGCCGCCCAGCGACGCGCCGACGACAACCGGCTTCTCGCGATGCAGCGCGCCGACCTGCCGGGTTACCGCAACGAGATCCCGGGCGAAGTGTTCAAAAGCATAGTCTTCTGAGGCAACCCAAGCGCTTTCGCCATGGCCGCGCTGGTCGAGCGAGTAGACCGGATGGCCGAGATCGGCGATACGCCGGGAAGCAGCGTCCCAGGAGTGGCGCGTCTGACCGCCGCCATGCAGCATGATCACCGGCTGCTCGCCGCTGCCATAGCGATCGGCGATCAGGCTGTTTTTTTCCGCGCCCTGGAATTCAACTCGCTTCGGACCCATGAGACCTCCCACATTCTGTTCCCTGCCGCGGATGCCCTCCCCGGCCATCCGCACAACCGGTTAAGCGTCGACGTTGTTCAAAAAGGCGAGAACGCCCTGTTTGTGGACCTTGTCTCCAACTGCGACCATGTGATCGCGCCCCGGGATCTCAAGCACATCCGCATGCGGGATCAGCGCCGCCAGTTTCTGCGGTGAACCGGCGACGTCGTCCTTTGTGCCGACCGCCACCAGCACCGGGCGCTCGATGCGCGCCACATCCTCTTCGCTGATCTTCTGGCGCGAGGAACGCATGCAGGCGGCAAGCGCCCGCCGGTCGGAGCCGGTCTGTTCTGCGAACGCCCTGAAGGCCCGGCCTGTCCGGTCGGAGATGTCCTGGATGCGGTCCGTCTCCAGCGCGGTCGCAATGGGTTCCGGATCACCGATCCCGCTGATCATGCCGTAGCCAAGGCCGGAAAAGACCGCCCGGCGCACACGCCCCGGATGGTTGAGGGTGAGAAAGGCCGAAATCCGGGCGCCCATGGAATAACCCATGACATCCGTGCTTTCGATCTTGAGGTGATCCAGCAATCGCCTTGCGTCCTCCGCCATGATCGGCGCGCCATAGGCCGCCGGGTCATAGAATTTCTGGCTGTCGCCATGACCGCGATTGTCGAGGGCGATCACGCGGCGGCCATCCTTGACCAGAAGATCGACCCAACCGGGATATTGCCAGTTGACCTGCTTGTTGGACGCAAATCCATGGATCAGCAGGATCGGATCTCCCTCGCCCTCGTCCAGATAGGAAATCCTGACCCCATCGTATTCGAATTGCGGCATTAATTGCTAACCTTTACGTAAACGGAAAACGTAATTCTGCGATACCCTAAGGGGTTTAGGCCGGATTGGCAAAGCCGAATTCGAGGCAAACGGTACGCGCCTGCGGCGGTGGATCGCGGCACAAACCCCCTATCCAGAAATGTTACCAACGGCTATGGTTCGCAAAATTTGCTATCGGGGTCCCACCCTTGAAACAAAAGGACTTTCAAAATGGCGGATCACGTCGTCCCGCATTTTCAAAATACAAGCGGACACGATTCTGTAGCCATCGGCGCGCGCGAATTCATGTGCATCGGTGCGAACCCACCGTTTGACCATCCGCATGTGTTCCTGGACATGGGCGCCGAAAACGAAGTCGTGTGCCCCTATTGCTCGACGCTCTACAAGTTTGATGCGACGCTGCAGGCAGGCGAGTCCTCGCCAACCGATTGCAGCTGGACACCTGCTGCAGCTTAACGGCCGCTGCATAAGCCACGAGCGGCAACATGAGCACCAATGGTGAGGCTGATCATCCGATTGTCATTGCCGGCGCCGGCATAGGCGGTCTTGCGGCCGCCTTGGCCTTGCGCGCGCAAGGTCACGAGATCATCGTGATGGACAAGGCGCGCGCGCTGGAGGAAGTTGGCGCCGGCCTGCAGCTGTCCCCCAACGCCTGCGCGGTCCTCGCCAAGCTCGGAGTGCTCGACGAACTTGCCCCCTTTGCCTATGCGCCGGACAATTTGCGCATCTGGTCCGGTACGACCGGTCGCCAGCTGGCGACCGTGCGCATGGGCACGTTCCTGAAGGACCGGCATGGCCAGCCCTTCTGGCAAATCCACCGGGCCGACCTGCAACGGGTTCTGCGGAACAAGGCGGAAGCGACCGAAGGCATTTCGCTGCGTCTGTCCAGCGAGGTCGTCGACCTGACCGCAACGCCCTACGATCACCTGACCTGCATCTATCAGGACGCCGAGGTCACGGGTAATGAAGGCTGCAAGGCGCTGATCGGCGCCGACGGGGTCTGGTCCAGGGTCCGGCGGCTGGTGCCCGGCCACAGGAACGCGCATTTCAGCGGCCAGGTCGCCTACCGCACGACCGTGCCGATCGACACCGTGCCCACACGCTGGGCAGGAGATGCCGGGCTGTGGCTGCACCAAAAAACGCATCTTGTGCATTACCCACTGCGCGGCGGCCGGGAACTCAATATCGTCGCGCTGGCCGAGGAAGCCTGGCAGGACGAAACCTGGTCGGCCAAGGCAGACCAGGAAACGCTGCTGAAGCTGTTCAGGGACTGGCCGACCGAAGTCCGCAATCTGCTCAGATCCTCCGACAACTGGTTGAAATGGGCTCTCTGCAGCGTGCATGCCTCCGGGCCCTGGTCCCATGGCCACATCGCCCTGATCGGCGACGCCGCCCATGCCATGTTGCCGTTCATGGCCCAGGGAGCCGCCATGGCCATCGAGGACGCCGCCATCCTGGCCAGGCATCTGCCGAAGGGAACCGACAACATTCCCGCCGCGCTCAGGGCCTATGAACGCCACCGCAAGTCCCGCGTGTCGCGGGTTCAGAACATTTCCTTCGGCAATGCCCGCACCTTCCACTATTCCGGTGCGCTTGCGTTTGCGCGCGACACCGTCATGAAGCTGTCGAAACCAACCTCGCTGGCGACCCGTTTCGACGACATTTATGGCTGGACGCCCGAACAATAGTCCGCGCTTTTGCTTGAGCCGCGCGGTCGCTTGCGATAAAGCCAATCCCCATCCAGGTGCAGGGAGAGTGAAGATGACCGGTCAGCAGACAGACAACGTTGTAACCGCAGCGTTTCTGGTCATCGGCGACGAGATCCTCTCCGGCCGCACCAAGGACAAGAACATCGGCTTCCTCGCCGACTACCTGACCTCTCTCGGTATCGACCTGAAGGAAGTGCGCATCGTCCCGGACGAACAGCCAGAGATTGTCGGCGCGGTCAACGCGCTCCGGGCCAAATACGATTACGTCTTCACGTCCGGCGGCATCGGCCCGACCCACGACGACATCACCGCGGAAAGCATCGCCGCCGCCTTTGATGTACCGCTGAACCTCGACCCCCGGGCCATTGCCATCATGGAACCCCATTATGCGCCCGGACAGTTCACCCCGGCCCGCCAGCGCATGGCGCGCATTCCGGACGGCGCCGACCTGATCGAAAACAAGGTCTCCAAAGCGCCCGGCTTCCGGATCGGCAACGTCCACGTCATGGCCGGCGTACCCTCGATCATGCAGGCCATGATGGACGCGGTCGCGCCGACCCTGAAGACCGGGGCCAAGATGCTCTCCGAAACCGTCGCGGCCGACATGCCCGAAAGCAGGATCGCCGAACGGCTGTCCGCCATTCAGGACGCCCATCCACAAACGCTGATCGGCTCCTATCCGCGGGCCAGCGACGGCAAATTCTCCACCCAGATCGTTATTCGGTCCCGGGACGAGGCCGTCCTGCAGGCGGCCGTCAGGGACGTCGCCGCGGCCGTTGCCGATCTCTCGGGATAATCTGAAGGACAAAACATGGAAAACCCCGCACAAAACAAAGCCTTCCCGGTTTCCTGGGACATGTTCCACAGGGATTCGCGTGCCCTCGCCTGGCGGCTTTCCAGCGAAGGCGAATGGAAGGCCATTGTCTGCATCACCCGAGGCGGCCTGGTCCCGGCCGGGATCGTCGCCCGCGAACTGGGCATCCGCACGATCGAGACCGTCTGCATCGCCTCCTATCACGACTATGACAACCAGGGCACGCTCAAGGTGATCAAGCCGATCGATCCCAAGGTCATCGACCTTGAGGAAGGCCAGGGCAGCGGTGTTCTGGTGATCGACGATCTGGTCGACACGGGCAAGACCCTGAAGGTGGTGCGCGAGATGCTGCCCAAGGCCCATTACGCCACTGTCTATGCCAAGCCGGTCGGCGTACCGATGGTCGACACCTTCATCACCGAGGTTTCCCAGGACACGTGGATCTATTTCCCGTGGGACATGGGCTGGCAGTTCCAGCCGCCGCTTTCCAAGGACACCGCCGGCTGATTGCAAAGACCTGCAACCAGCGCATCTGCCCTGACGCTTTGTCAACCGCCGCACCGGATGGTGACGGCTGTGAAGAGTTTCAGCCGGAAATATCCCGAAAAGTTTCGAACGACCGGTTGGGTAGTCGCCCCAACCGGTCTTTTTCGTCTGGAAGAACCGATTTCTGGTGGTTTCAAGCCCTCGCGAATCCGGTTCAATAGGACGTTGCGATAGTGCTGTAGAGGTTGGTCCGCACCACGCGTGCTCCGGGAGCTCTCGCACGCAGGATCTGAACGGGACACGGAATGCTGAACCGACGTTTGTTCCTCGCCTCCGCGACGGCGGCCCTGGCGACCGGCTGTCAGTCCGGACACCATCGCGGACCGCTGCCGCAGCGCCCGGCACCGGCCAACGCTCCGGCAACGACCGGAGCCAGCATTGCCACGGATTACGTCCAGATGTACCGGGCGATGCCGGAAGAGAAATTCCCCATCCCCGCCATCGATCTGAGCAAGATCGATCCCGTCTATTACCGTCAGCTGGTGGACTATTCCGCTCCGGAACCAGTGGGAACCATTGTCGTCGACACTCCCAACCGGTTTCTCTATCTCACGATGGCGGACGGCAAGGCCATGCGCTACGGCGTTGGCATCGGCCGGGCCGGCTTCTCCTGGGGCGGCCGGGCAAAGATACAACACAAGAAGGCCTGGCCGACCTGGACACCGCCGGCGGAAATGATTGCCCGCGAACCGAAGCTGGAGAAATACCGGGACGGCATGCCTCCCGGCCCGCAAAACCCGCTTGGCGCGCGCGCGCTTTACATTTTCGAAGGCAACCGTGACACGCTCTACCGCCTGCACGGAACGACACAGCCCTGGTCCATCGGCCGGGCCGTGTCGTCAGGCTGCGTGCGCCTGCTGCAACAGGACGTTATCGATCTCTACAACCGGGTGCCGGAAGGAACGCCGATCGTCGTCCGGCAGGCCTGAGGCCTAGGGTCAGGACCCATTCATTTGAGTGAAATGGTAGGGATGAATTTGTTCGGATACGAGGCGCAAAGCTGCAGGAAACCGTCCGGTTTCCAAAGATTTGCAACGACGTTGCCGGGCGAATTCACCCTATCCCGGAGCGACGCAAAAACGGCTTTGATTTGCTGCGTCAAACCGCTCAACCGGGCAGGAAGCCCGCTTTTCGCGCTTTTCCTTGCAACTCGTTGCCGTTTGTTGCGCCATTTCGACCAAATTAATGAGTCCTGACCCTAAGTTCTCAGTCGATCGCTATTGTCACCGCTTTGACCGCATCGATGCCGTCCAGGCGCACATCGCAGCCGATGGCGTAGGCCTCGACACCGGCGGCACGTGCGGCCTCGAAGGCGGCCGCGTAGGCCGGATCAATGTCGCCCGCCAGGCTGATCCGGTCGCAGTCCGGACGTTGGACCAGAAACACCATCGCGGCCCGGTGTCCTTCCGCCACCATATCGGCGAGTTCCGCCAGATGCTTGGCGCCGCGCGCGGTCACGCTGTCGGGAAATTCCGCAAGCCCCGGCTGGCGCATCAGGTGCACGTTCTTGACCTCGACATAGGTCCGTGCACCCTCGCTGCGTTCCAGGAGAATATCGATCCGGGAATTCTTGCCGTATTTGACCTCCCGGCGCAGGCTGTCATAGCCGGTCAGCCCTTCAATGCGTCCGGCTTCGAGCGCCTCCTCCACCAGCTTGTTGGGATGTGCGGTGTTGATGCCGACAAGCGCGCCGTCCGCCTCGATCACTTCCCAGGAATATTTGAGCTTGCGCTTGGGATTGTCCGACTGCGACAGCCAGACCCTGGAGCCGGGTTCCTTCAGGCCGAGCATGGATCCCGGATTGGCGCAATGGGCTGTAATGGCACCGCCGTCATCCAGAAGCACATCGGCGAGAAAACGCTTGTACCGTTTTACGAGACGGCCGCTGACGAGAGGCGCTGAAAATTTCATGCCGGACAATCCTTGCTTCAAATGAAAAGAGCGGAACCGGCCTACTTGGACCAGAAATCCGGATCAAGCAGAACCAGGACGGTGAACAATTCGAGACGGCCCACCAGCATGGCAAAGGACAAAAGCCATTTGGCGCCATCGGGCAGCGGTGCGAAATGACCGGCGGGACCGATCATGTGACCGAGACCCGGGCCGACATTGCCGACGGACGTGGCGGCGGCGGAAATCGCGGTCACCAGATCCAGGTCGAAAAACGACAGGGCCACCGTGATGATGCCGACGGAGCCCATATAGACCACCAGGAAGGCCAGAACCGAGAAGGACAGTTCCGGTGTCAGGCGTGTGCCGCCATATTCCTCGGACATGATCCGGTGCGGACGCACCATGCGGCGCAGATGCGCGCGCACCGTCCCGAAAAATACCAGGAAGCGGAAAATCTTGATGCCGCCCGTCGTCGACCCCGTACAGCCGCCGACGAACATCAGCAGCAGGGTGATGCCGATGACGGGCGCGCCCCATTGCGAAAAATCGCCAAGCGCGTAGCCCGTTCCGGTGACAATGGAGACCACGTTGAAGGTTGCCCGCAGCAAAGCCTCGTCGAACGGGAAATGCATGTTGATGCCGAGATAGACCGTCAGGGTCAGTGAGACCAGAGCCAGGAAACCGATCAGCGCCCGAACCTGCGGATCGCGCCACAGCTGCAGCGGATGCCCGCGCAGCGCCTGCACAATCAGAACGAACGGTAAGGCCCCGATCACCATGAAAACAATCGCGACCCAGCCCGAGGCCGGGTTGGTGAAATAGCCAAAGGACAGGTCATGGGTGGAAAACCCGCCCGTCGCAATGGTGGTGAGGGCGTGGTTGAACGCGTCGAACAGCTGAATGCCGGTGGCCAGATAGGCCGCGATGCAGGAGACGGTCAGGAACAGATAGGCCAGGCCGATCAGCCGGATCAGCTCCACGGAGCGGCTGACGATCTTTTCGGACCGGTCGGAACTCTCGCTCTGGAACAGCTGCATTCCGCCGATCCTGAGGAACGGCAGCAGCACGATCGCCATGACGACGATGCCGATGCCGCCCATCCACTGCATCAGCGAGCGCCAGACCAGAAGCCCCGGCGGCAGACCGTCGAGACCGGTCAGCACGGTGGAACCGGTGGTGGTAAAGCCGGACACGGCCTCAAATACCGCATCCGCATAGCCAACTCCGAGCCACAGGAACGGCAGGGCTCCGAAAGCCGGAAGCGTGGTCCAGGCCAGGGTGGTGAGAATGAAGGTCTGACGCGTATCGAGCCCCTCGCGCAGGGAGCCGCCGACGGCAATCGACAGCAGCATACCGACCATGCCGGTCAAAAGCGCCGAAAAGACAAAGGCCTGCCAGTCCGCGTTTTTCTGGGCAACATCGACAATCGCCGGGATAAGCATGGCGGTTGCCAGGCCGACATACAGGAAGCCGAGGACATTCAATACGGGTCGGAGAGAAATCAAACGGCAATCATCCCAATAAACCGGACTGGACGGTTCCCAAGTCGTCCGCACGGCCTGACTTGACCGCCTCTGCCCACCGTCCTACCCGCTTTCGGGGCATTTTCCAATGGGGCGCGCGCGCCTTCCCCGGAAGATGCCTTCCCCGACGTGCAGATCCTTTCTCCCTGGCCGACAACTTCCCCTGCGGAACAACCGATTTTATCGACGCGCGTTCAGGATTTCGTAGCGAATACCGATTACTTTTACGTGCTATGTTGGAAAAAGCTCCATATACGTGAAAATGACAAGGATTGAGTGAAATTTCGCAGCTGGGTCTACACACGCTTGTATTCCGGATAAGTTGTATTCTGGTCATAATGGTGCTCTGCAGCATCGGCCTGGTTTCGGGGCTGAGCTATTATGAACTCTCCAAAACGACACAGGAGAATTCCACCATCCGGATAGACCGCGCGGCCCGCGCAGCCGTCGCGATCCTCTGTTATGGCACGAATTCCGTGTTTCATCCGGAGTTCGACGAAGCAGGCAATCCCCTGTCCCTTCACGTTGCAGAAGCGGCCGGAACCTCGGCGTTGGCCCCCAGCGAAACACTGGACAAGCTGATGGCGGCCATCGGCAAAACCAATCAGGGCGCCGCCAACCTGTTTGCATGGAACGGAAGCGCGCAGTCCTTCGACCGCTTCGCCACCACCTTCAGGTCACCAGATGGCGGGCCGCCTCCGGCCTTTTCCATCCGTCACGGCCATCCGGCCTTTGCCAGCCTGGCGAAAGGACACCCCTTTGTCGGCAACGTTCCCGTGCAGGGCCGGCTGCGGTTGGCTTATCTGACGCCGATCCTGGCCCCCGGTGGCGGCGTCGCGGGAGCCATTGCGGTCGATGTCGGCTGGGTGGACGATCTGACGCTGGCGGAAAACCGCCTGAAGACCCGGATCACGACCGCTGCCATTATCATTCTGACCGCCGTCATTCTCATCGGCGGCCTGTTGTTGCGCCTGGAATTGCGCCCCTTGCGCCAGCTCGCCCGGACCGCCGACGAGCTCGCGGGCGGGGACCAGCCGACTAGCATCCCCTTTACCGAGCGCAAGGACGAGATCGGTGACCTCGCCCATGGGCTTGAGAAAGTCAACGACCTCCAGGACAAACTCCGCAAGCTTGCCTACACCGATCCGGTCACAACGGCCGGCAACAGAACCCGCTATTTCTCGGACCTGAGCAAGGCGCTCAAGCGAGCCAGACAGGAAAACTACTCGGCCTCGCTCATACATCTGGACTTCAACGGCTTTGCCAAAGTGAACGACATTTTTGGCCAGCAGGTGGGCAATCGTGTCCTCCTGCAGGCCTATGCGAGACTGGCCAGCATATTCGGCCCCAGCGCCAAGATTGCGCGCATTTCCGCCGACGATTTCTGCATCATCCTTCCCTTCGACAACAAAGGCGCCATCGCCGAGGACTATGCCGTCCAGGCGCTCGACCTTCTTTCCTCGCCGTTTCATCTGGAAGAAGGCGAGATCCGTGTCGAGCCGAGCATCGGCATCGCGCTTCTGCCGCAGGATGCCGAAGACGCCGAAACCGCGCACCGGGTCGCCGGTCTGGCGCTCCGAGCCGCCAAGGACAAGGAAGGCACGCGCTACGTCTTCTTCTCTCCACCTTTGAATGAGCGTATCCAGAAGGAGATGTTGACGGAAACCCTGCTGCGCGCCGCCTTGAAGACCAGACAGCTTGAATTGCACTATCAGCCGCAGGTCAGCCCTGCTGACGGACACCTGCTGGGCTTGGAGGCGCTTATCCGCTGGCCAAGCGAAAAACGCGGTTTCATCCCGCCGGGCGAGTTCATACCGGTCGCGGAGAAAACCGGTCTTGTCATAGAACTCGGCCAATATGTCCTGGAAGCCGCCTGTGCCCAAGCCGCCAAATGGCGTTTGTCGGAATTTGACTTCGGTCACATCTCGATCAATGTGTCCCCCCTGCAGTTCCGACAGCCGAGCTTCGCCGCAACGGTGCGGCGGGCATTGGAGGACTATGATCTGCCGGCCAATAAGTTGTGCCTGGAAGTCACGGAAAACGTCTTTGTCGACACCAGCGAACAGACCGTGCTTGACATCCTGTCCGAGCTGCAGGAGATCGGCGTTCAGTTGTCGCTGGATGACTTCGGTTCCGGTTACTCCTCCCTGATCTATCTGCATCGGCTGCCCTTCCAGGAACTCAAGATCGATCGCGCCTTCATCGCCGAGGCGGACTTGACCCCGCAGAGGGAACACCTCTTTCAAGGCATTGTCGGCCTCGCTCGCAGCCTGGGTCTGCGCGTGATTGCCGAAGGCGCGGAGACTGAAGGAGAATTCACGCTGGCAATCAGGCATGGCTGCGATGCGTTGCAGGGCTATTTCTGCGCGCCGGCGGTTCCCGCCGACGAGGTCCAGATCCGGCTCAAAGCTTTTCAAGGCGAATTGTCCGCTCGCCTTGGCTCGCCTGCCGGACACTCGGTCAAGAAGCGTGCCTAGCGTACAGGGGCCAGGCGTTTATCCGGACAGTTTCCCGGTCATCAGGATCGGGGCGGCATCAAGCTGATGCGCATTCATCATTTCAGCGATGCGTTCGATGGCCGATACCAGCTGTTTGCGGTCCTCCGACGAGAGGGCGTCGAATTTCTTTTCGAATTCGTCGTGCAACAAACCCGGCAGATCGGAGGCGACAACCTCCCCCTGGCTGGTCAGTCTGGCATGGACGATTCGGCGATCCGAGATCGACCGATAGCGTTCGATCAGTCCCTTTTCCTCGAGTTTGTCGAGAATGGTCACAACAGTTGCCGAGCTGAGATCCGCGTTTGCCGAGAGGGCTTTCGTAGTAACCTCCCCGAGGTCACGAATGCCTTGTAAGACAACAATTTGCGGGATTGTCAGACCGGTCTGCCTGGACACCTCCCTGGAGCGCAGATCAATGGCCCGTACGATCTTACGGATGGCCTTGACCACTTGCGATGACTCCATCGCCTGCATCATTACACCTCTATTCATTTGAACTCTAATGATTAGAGTTCTATATAGTGCTCGTCTTTTCAAGCAACGGAGAAATTTGTCAATATGTGCGGCATTTGCGGCGAAGTGGTTTTTGGGGATGCGCAAGCGGATGTGGTCCGGGTTTCTCGGATGGCGGACGCAATGGAAGCGCGCGGGCCGGACGGCATGGGTGTCACCCAACGCGGCCGGGTTGCTTTCGGACATCGGCGCCTCAGGATCATCGACTTGAGCGAACGCGGCGCCCAGCCGATGACCGACATGGCGCTCGGCCTGTCGCTGGTCTTCAACGGCTGCATCTACAATTACCAGGAGCTGCGTGAGGAGCTGACCGGCAAGGGTTATGCGTTCTTTTCCACCAGCGACACCGAAGTCATTCTCAAAGCCTGGGCCGAATGGGGCAAGGACTGCTTTTCCCGTTTTCACGGCATGTTCGCCATTGCCATCCATGAGCATGAAAGCGGCCGCATCCACCTGGCGCGCGACCGGTTCGGCATCAAGCCGTTTTACCTGAGCGAAGCCGGAGGCCGCCTCGCCTTTGCCTCCTCCCTGCCCGCTCTGCTGGCCGGCGGCAACATCGACACGTCGATCGACCGGGTCGCGCTGCACCACTATATGAGCTGGCACGCGGTCGTGCCCGCTCCGCGCACGATCCTCAGCGGCGTGCGCAAACTGCCTGCCGCCACGGTGCGCACGCTTGAGCGAGACGGCTCCGCCAGCGACTACACCTATTGGGCTCCCGGCTTTGAAAAATCGGCCGAAGACCTTGCCCGCAGCGCGGACGATTGGCGCGACATGGTTCTGGAAAGCCTGCGCACGGCCGTCCGCCGGCGCATGGTCGCCGACGTGCCGGTCGGCGTGCTCCTCTCCGGCGGCGTCGATTCCAGCCTGATCGTCGGCCTCCTCGCCGAAGAGGGCCAGAAGGGCCTGGCGACCTTTTCGATCGGCTTTGAGGAGGCCCATGGCGAGAAGGGCGACGAATTCCAGTATTCGGACTTGATCGCCGACCACTACGGCACCAATCACAACCAGATCTTCATCCCGTCCTCGCAGCTGCAGGAAAACCTGCCCGGAGCGATCCGGGCGATGTCGGAACCGATGGTCTCCTACGACAATATCGGCTTCTACCTGCTGTCCCGGGAGGTCTCGAAACACATCAAGGTGGTCCAGTCCGGCCAGGGCGCTGACGAGGTCTTTGCCGGCTATCACTGGTATCCGAAATTGCAGGGATCCAACCGGCCGGCCCAGGACTATGCCGCCGCCTTTTTCGACCGCACGGAAGAACAGATGGCCGAGGCCGTCTCTCCGGCCTATCGCTGCGACCGCGACGAGAGCCTTGCCTTTGCCGAGGCCCATTTCGCGCAAACCGGAGCAGAGGACCCGGTCGACAAGGCGCTCCGCCTCGACACCAACGTCATGCTGGTGGACGACCCGGTCAAACGGGTCGACAATCATTCCATGGCCTGGGGCCTTGAGGCGCGCGTGCCTTTCCTGGATCATGAGCTGGTCGAACTTGCCGGGCGCATCCCGGCGGAGTTCAAGCTCGCCCAGGAGGGCAAAGGCGTGTTGAAGGAAGCCGCCCGTAAGGTGATCCCGAGCGCGGTGATCGACCGCCCGAAAGGCTATTTCCCCGTGCCGGCTCTCAAATACATCCAGGGCGACTATCTGGACATGGTGCGCGACACGCTTTCCAGCCAGGCGGCACGGGAACGTGGCCTGTTCAACCAGGCCTATCTCGACAAGCTCTACGCCGACCCGACCAAATACATCACGCCCCTGCGCGGTTCCGAACTCTGGCAGGTCGCCCTTCTGGAAATGTGGCTGCAGGCACAGGAGGTCTGACAATTGGCCGACAATGAGCAAACCCGGCCGAAACGTGCTTTCGACCATCGCCTCAAGCGCATGCGCGAACACGGTCTCAAGCCGGAATACCGCCTGGAACAGGAAACCGAGGCCCAGAAGGACCGCTACATCAATTGCGGCTGGGGACGACTGGTGTTTGCCAACACCTATCAGGCCACGGACAAGCTGGTCGAAGTGCTGCGCAACGAACGGCCCGACCGGCGCGACATAGCGTTCTACGTCCGCGATCCGCATGTGCTGGTGGGCTCGGCACCGCAGGAGCTGTTCCTTGACCCGTCCCACACCTTCCGGCTTAACCTGTCGACCTACCGCCCGGCGCGCAGCCGCCGCAAGGGGTTTACCGTCCGGCGCCTGTCCTCGCGCAGCGACGCCGAAGCGATCAACGAGCTCTATATCAGCCGGGGCATGGTGCCCGTGCCGCCGGAATTCTTCTGGTCGGATCTCGATCCGCGCACGACGACCATTCTCGTCGCGGAAGAAGACGACACCGGTACCATCGTCGGCACCGCCATGGGCATCGATCACAACCGGGCCACCAATGGCGCGGATCAGGGCAGTTCGCTCTGGTGCCTCGCCGTCTCGCCGCAGGCGCGCTTTCCAGGTGTCGGCGAAGCGCTGGTGCGCCGCCTTGCGGAAGTCTTCAAGGGCAAGGGCGTGCCGCATATGGACCTGTCGGTCCTGCATGACAACGAGCTGGCCATCGGACTTTACGAGAAGCTCGGTTTCGAGCGCGTGCCCTATTTCACGGTCAAGCGCAAGAACACCATCAACGAGGCCCTGTTTGCAGGCCCAGCCCTGGAAGACAAGCTCAACCCCTACGCCACAATCATTGTCAACGAGGCAAGGCGGCGCGGCATCCAGACGGAGATCATCGACGCAGAGGGCGGCTTTTTCCGCCTCTCCTATGGCGGACGCTCCGTGGCCTGCCGGGAATCCCTGAGCGAGTTCACCAGCGCGGTCGCCATGTCGATTTGCGACGACAAGGCAACGACGCGCCGGATCGTCGAGCGCGCCGGCGTCGATGTGCCCGACCAGGTTCTGGCCGGCTCCGCCGACGAGATCTCGGCCTTTCTCGAAAAACACGGCTCGGTGGTCGTCAAGCCTGCGCGCGGCGAACAGGGCAAGGGCATCGCGATCGGCCTGACCACGGCCGAGGATGTCATGGAGGCCATCGACGTTGCCCGCACCTTTTCCAACGACGTTCTGGTCGAGGAATGCGTCACCGGCCAGGACCTGCGCCTGGTGGTGATCGACTACAAGGTCGTCGCTGCGGCCCTGCGCAAGCCTGCGGAAATCACTGGCAACGGCAAGGCCAGCATTCAGGAACTGATCGAATTCCAGTCCCGGCGGCGGGCTGCGGCCACAGGCGGCGAATCCAAAATCGTCATCGACGACGAGGTTCAGCGCTGCCTGAGCGCGAACGGGTTCACGCTGGAAGATATCCTGCCAGAGGGACAGAAACTCCCCGTGCGGCGCACGGCCAATCTGCACACCGGCGGCACCATTCATGATGTCACCGGCGAAACTCACCACACCTTGATCGATGCGGCCATCAAGGCGGCAAGGGCCATAGAAATTCCGGTCACGGGCATTGACTTGATGGTCAAAGACCCCCGACAACCGGAGTATCGCTTTATCGAAGCGAACGAGCGGCCGGGGCTGGCAAATCACGAACCGCAACCCACCGCCGAGCGTTTCGTTGATTTTCTTTTTCCCCTTTCGGTGCCGCAGCCCGTCAGGACGACCTTGAACAGAGCCGGGACATGACCCTTTTGAACATCGACATTCCCTATCTGGCGGAAAAGCTCCAGGATCTCCTCAAGATCCCGAGCCCCACAGGCTACACCGACGAGATCGTCCGGCATGTCTGCAAGGAGCTGGAGAAGCTCGGCGTCTTTTACGAGATCACCCGCCGCGGTGGCGTGCGTGCCCGTATTTCCGGCAAGAAGCGCCGACCTGCACGCGCTTTCGTCTCGCACCTGGACACGCTCGGTGCCCAGGTGAAATGTCTTAAGGAAAACGGCCGTCTGGAACTGGTGCCGATCGGTCACTGGTCTGCCCGCTTTGCCGAAGGTGCCAGGACCACCATCTTCTCCGAAAGCGGCGCCTATACCGGCACCATCATGCCGCTGAAGGCGTCCGGGCACACCTACAACGACGAGGTCGACAAACTGCCGGTGGGCTGGGAGTTTGTCGAGCTGCGCGTCGACGCCTATTCCAAGAGCACCGACGACCTGCACCGGCTTGGTATCGATGTCGGCGATTTTGTCGCCGTCGATCCGGCGCCGGAATTCCTCGACAACGGCTTCATCGTCTCGCGCCACCTTGACAACAAGGCCGGCGTTGCCGTGATGCTGGCGGCCTTGAAGGCGCTGGTGGAATCCGGGATCGAGCCGACGGTCGACGTCTTCTGGCTGTTCACCATCGCGGAAGAAACCGGACATGGCGCCCAGTCGATCCTGACCCCGGACATTGCCTCGCTGGTTGCCATCGACAACGGCACCACCGCGCCCGGCCAGAACTCCGACGAATTCGGCGTCACCGTGGCCATGGCCGACCAGACCGGCCCGTTCGACTATCACCTGACCCGCAAGATGGTCCAGCTGTGCCGCGACAATGACATCAAGTTCCAGAAAGACGTGTTCCGCTATTACCGCTCGGATGCTGCCACCGCGATAGAAGCCGGCGCGGATGTGCGCACCGCTCTGATCACATTCGGCGTCGATGCCAGCCACGGCTATGAGCGCATCCACATGCATGCGCTGCGCTCCCTGGCCGAGCTTGCCACCGGCTATGCCCTCAGCCCGGTCGAGATCCAGCGTGACGCGCGCGAATTCGCCGATCTGAAAGGCTTCACCCGCCAGCCGACCGCCGATGCCGACCAGACCCTCGCCCCGGAAGTGGACGAGCCTCTGCCCGAACCGGCGAACGACTAGGGTCAGGACCCATTAATTTGAGTGAAATGGCAGGGATGAATTTGTTCGGATACGAGCCGCAAAGCTGCAGGAAACCGTCCGGTTTCAAAAGATTTGCAACGACGTTGCCGGGCAAATTCACCCTATCCCGGAGGGACGCAAAACGGCTTTGATTTGCTGCGTCAAACCGCTCAACCGGGCAGGAAGCCCGCTTTTCGCGCTTTTCCTTGCAACTCGTTGCCGTTTGTTGCGCCATTTCGATCAAATTAATGGGTCCTGACCCTAGTGTGGTGAATTTGAAATTCGCCTCATTGTTGCAGCGACCATCGAAGCGAATTTCAAATTCGAAAACCACACTAGAAACATATGCTTGCTAGTCACCCTTTTGAATCTGAAGCTCGTTCCGAGTGTGCCGGGAAATAAGACGAACTTCAGATTCGGGTGACTAGGGTTTCTGCAATGTTCACCTGCCGCAGCCAAGCTGCGGAAGGCAGATCCTCTGGCTATTTCAGCAGTTCGGCAACCATGTGCCAGTGCCAGGAGCCCGGCTTACTGTGCAGCTTGTCTTCCAGGGAGCGCAGTTCAAACCCGTCGAAAAGCGCCACCAGCTCGGCCGCGTTGCAATAGAAATGCGGATGGTCCTTGTCGTCGTCGCCATCGCGCACGAACGTGTCGGGCGCCACTTCTGTGCCAAGGCCGAAATTGCCGTTGCGCTTGGACAGCATGGTGCCCTGGTAGGTCCCGCCCGGTTTCAGCACCCGCGCGATTTCCGAAATCGCCTGATTCACGATCGACGGGTCGCCATGATAGATCACGTTGAAAGAGAGTACATAGTCGAACGTGTTGTCTTCAAAAGGCAATTCGGTCATCGGCGCCAGCTGCGTCGCGACCGTCAGGCCACCGGCCTTTGCGCTCTTGTCCAGTTCCGCAAGGCCCGCCGCGGACATGTCCACGGCATGGGTCTCGAATCCGGCCCGGGCAAAGGCGAGCGCATGGCGGCCGACGCCGCAACCAAGATCCAGCGCCTTGACAGGGCCGGACGGCTGCAGCGAGGCGATCAGCATGGCGACATCTTCCGCCGGCTTGATCCAGTCGGCACGGCCCTCTTCGGTCTGCCAGCGCTTGTCCCAGGCAAAATGGGCGGTATCGGTCTTTTCCAGACCCTGAACGTCACTCATCGGGAAGATCCCTCCAAAATCCGGCCGCGGGCAATTGTACCGAGCCGTTCTACAAGAAGCACCAGCACGAAGATCATCAGGATGATGGTCATCGCCAGCTGGTAGTCGAAAAAGTCCATCGCCACCTTCAGCTCGATGCCGATCCCGCCCGCGCCGACAAGGCCGAGCACGACCGAGGAGCGGGTCGCCTTTTCCAGTGCGAACAGGGAGGTGGTGATGAAGGACGGCATAGCGGCGGGAACCACCGCGCAGAAGATCGTGTCGAACTTGCCGGCGCCGGCCGCCGTCAGCGCTTCGCTCGGTCCTTTTTCGACATCCTCCATGGATTCGGCAAAGAACCGGCCGCAGAAGCCGATCGTATCGACGGCAATCGCAAGGGTTCCGGCAAATGGCCCGAGGCCGACGCTGATGACGAAGACCAGAGCCCAGACCAGGTCTGGCACGGTGCGGAACAGGGCAATCAGAAGCCGGGACGACGTATAGAAAACCCGTGAAATCGGGGTCTGCCGGGTAAGGCCCCTGGCCGCCAGCACGGCCAGCGGCAGGCTGACGATGATGCCGATGATGGTGCCGGCCAGCGCCATCTGGAACGTTTCGACCAGCGCCTTTGAAAGCTGCGGCAGCCGTTCGAGAGACGGCGGCCAGGCACGGGAGAGGAAGTCGGCCATGGCCGGACCGCCGGACACCAGCGCCGAAAACGACCAGCCCGCTCCCTGGAAGGACCAGAGCACGAAGGCGGCGAGAGCGACGTAGGCGGTGAACTGCAGAGCGCCCGGTCGCTCAAGCCGGCCCGGCATCGGACCCCATCTTGTCAGAAATGCTTCAGCCATAATGTTTGCCCAGATCTGCCGCCGACAAATTCGCGCTTCGCTGGTCCAGGACGATAGCGCCCTGTTTGAGGGCCAGCACCCGGTCGGAATAGTCCAGCGCCTGTTGCACATTGTGCGAGGTGAACAGCAAGGTGATGCCCTCTTCCCGGGTCAGTTGGTGGAAGAGATCCATGACCTCCTGCCCGGCAACCGGATCGAGACTGGCAACCGGTTCATCCGCTACGATCATCTTCGGATCCTGCATCAGCGCCCGGGCGATGGCGACCCGCTGGGACTGGCCGCCCGACAGCTGATCCGCGCGTTTTCTGGCCTGGTCCGCCAGACCGACCCGCTCCAGACAGGCCATGGCGCGCTCGCGCAGATGCGACGGTGCAAATGCTTGCGACCAGCCGCGAATGCCCCCGGCCCTGCCGAGATTGCCGTGAATGACATTGGTCAGCGCCGACACCCGCGGCACCAGATTGTGTTTTTGAAAGACGAAGCCGACCTCGGCCCGGATGTGCCGCAGCCGACGTGCCTTTGCCGATGTGATGTCCTCGTCGAACAGTGTCAGCGATCCGGCATCCGGTTCGACCAGACGCAGCGCGCAGCGCAGCGCGGTCGACTTGCCGGCGCCGTTGGACCCGATCAGGGCGACCGCCTCGCGGCGATGCACCGCGAAGGAAACGCCCTGCAGCACGGCGCGGTTCTTGCCGAAGGACTTGCGCAGGCCGTCGACACGAAGCTCGCATGCCTCCCCTCCGGCACACGGCTGTTCCGGGACCGCCGGCGCAGATGCGCCGACGGTTTGAAGCTGGGCCTGTGGCATCATTCGCCGATGAAGTTGTCGTATTGCGGGAAACCGGCGGTGGTGTACATGGACCGGACCAGGTCATAGGCACCGTCCTCGATCGCCACCAGGTCCATGCCGGAATACTTGTCGTTTTCCTCGTGCTGCAGGATTGCGGTGATGATCGCTTCCTTGTTCGCCAGGATGGCGTCGCGCACACCTTCCGCAGCCTTGGCGTCGACATGAGCGGCAACCATCAGCATGTCGTTCGGCAGGTCTCCCGACCGGGCGATCACCCGGAAGAAGCCGTTCGGCACGCTGTCATCCTTGTTGCGCACGTTCAGCCAGGAATTGTGGTTGGTGCCGATGGCGGCGACGTCGCCCTTCTTGAGGGCTTCGTGGGCGATGTTGCGCGAGGTGTGCAGCTTGTCGATGTCCTTGACCGGATCGACGCCATAATCGGCCATCAACTGCATCGGGCACAGCATGTTGGAGGTGGAACCGATGTCGCCAAAGGCCACTTTCTTGCCCTTGAGCTCGGCCGGACGGGTGATGCCGCTGTCGGCGCGCACCACGATGGCGCAGAAATAGTCCGGACGGCCAAGGCCGATCAGCGGCTTGGCTTCGGTCATCTTGTTGATGACGATGTATTCCGCCGGGCCGGTGACGACGAAGTCGACCCGCTTGGCGCGCAGCGCTTCGGCGGCGGCGGTCCGGCTGGTGACCGGGAAAAACTCGAACGTGTGGTCGGTCGCGTTTTCAAGGGCCTCCTTGAACGGACCCCATTCGACCTGAAGACGTTCCAGGCCTTCCACGTCGGTAACGGCCATTTTGAATGTGTCGGCAAAGGATGACGACAAGGAAACAGCAAGTGCGGCGGCCGCAATCGCGGCGGATTTCAGAAAGCGCATATCGGAAACTCCTTTGAGTGCCGGAGCATTGCCGGCAAGGCGCCAGGAGCCTAACGACAAGCGCGCTTCCGAAAATGAATTAATTATGTACTTTCGACGACATTTACACAGAGACGACAAACATGAATGAGATAAAATACAAACGAAAAAGAAAAAGTTCGAACAATCTCTTCATCTTACTTTTTTCATGGCAAACCTTATTTTCTGGACTGTCGCAAAACTTCATAAAAGTATAATCGTATAGACATCTGCATACCGTGCTTTTTTGCTAGGTCGCTCCCGGTTTCTCGGAGGAGCGCATGCTGGTTATTGAGCAATTATCGAAGACATTCGGAGATCTGACCGCTGTCGATGGCGTGTCTCTTGCCATTCCCAAGGGACAGATGGTCGGTGTCATCGGCCGGTCCGGTGCGGGCAAATCCACGCTTCTGCGCATGATCAACCGGCTCACGGACCCGACGCGCGGAACCATTACCAACGAAGGCCGGGTGATAACGTCTCTCAAGGGCCGTGACCTGCGCCTGTGGCGCGCCAGCTGCGCGATGATCTTTCAGCAGTTCAACCTGGTCGAACGCATGGACGTTCTGACCAACGTCATGGTCGGCCGCATCGCCCATACCGGGTTCCTGCGCGCCATGACCCGATCCTTCACGGATGAAGACCGGGTGCGCGCCATCGAGGCGCTGGACCGGCTCGACCTCGTGCCACAGGCCCTGCAACGGGCTGGAACGCTCTCCGGCGGTCAGCAGCAGCGGGTGGCGATTGCCAAGGCGCTGGTCCAGAATCCGCGCATCATGCTGGCCGACGAGCCGATTGCCTCGCTCGATCCGTCCAATGCCACGCGGGTAATGGACGCCCTGCGCGAGATCAACCGGACGGACGGGCTCACTGTCCTGGTCAACCTGCACACGCTCGACACCGCCCGCGCCTATTGCGACCGGATCGTTGCCATGCGCGCCGGACAGGTCCGGTTCGACGGCACCCCGGACGCGCTGACGACCGAAAAGGTGCGCGCGATCTACGGCTCGGACGACCTCAGCGGCGACATCAACGAGGCCGTGACGTCCACCTCCCTGTCCTCTCACATGTCTCCGGAACCGTTCAAGGCGGTCGGGACCTGAGCGGCGGCAGCGACCCAACGCCCGCCGCGCCAACCACGCGGGACTTCCCGCATCATCCGCCGGAACAGCCGGCAAATTTGGAGCATTTCGATGAAGGCCATTCTCGCAGCAGCCGTTTCCGCAGCCGTCCTGGCAGCATCCCCTGCCCTGGCGGACAGCTGGAAAGATCAGTACAAGACTGTCAAGTTCGGCATCCTGTCCGGCGAAAACGAAAAAGACCGGATCGCGCGTTACACGCCGTTTGAAAAATATCTGGAGCACGAGCTCGGCGTCGAGGTCGAGATCTTCACCGCCGGCTCCTATGACGGCGTCATCCAGGCAATCGCCGCCGACCAGATCGAGTTCGCGTTCTTCGGGTCCTCGTCCTATGCCGCCGCGTATACGGAAACCAACGGCGGCGTGACCCCGCTGGTCTCGCGTCTGCAGAAGGACGGCTCCACCGGCTATTTCTCCGTCGTCGCCGTACGCTGCGACAGCGGCATCGAAAAGCTGGAAGACCTCAAGGGCAAGACCCTGGCCTTTGCCGACCCGGACAGCACCTCCGGCTACGCCGTCCCCTATTTCAACCTGAGCAAGCAGGGCTTTGAGCCGAAGACCTATTTCGGCGCGATCCCGTTCTCCGGCGCCCACGAGACCGGTGTGCTCGGCGTCTACAACAAGCAGTATGACGCGGCCGCCACCTACATCACCAACGAGGAAGACGGCATCCCGCAGCGCATGGTGACCAAGGGCATGATCGAGGACGGTTCGATCTGCACCATCTGGAAGTCGCCGGAAATCACCTCAGGTCCGCTGGCAGCCCGCACCAACCTGCCGCAAGGCCTGATCAACGACATGCGCCAGGCGCTCATGGACATTCCGGAAAAGGACACGCTGGCCTTCATCGAAATGACCGGCGGCGAAGACAGCACCCAGGAAGGTTGGATCGAAGTCGACCACGACCGTTACCAGTGGATCGTCGAGATGCGCGACTGGCTGAAAAAGCAGCGCCGCGGCGGCTGATTTTTCCGAACTCCTTTGGAGGAGGCGCCCCGGTGTCTCTTCCAATCCCATCCTTCGTCATCCCGGACGCAGCGCAGCGAAGATCCGGGATCGGGGAGCCCGGGCCACTCTGACCAAAGAGGTTCCCCGGTCCCGGCTCGCGCTTCGCTTGGCCGGGATGACGACGGATAGAAAACATGGACACCTGAGCGGCGGCTCGACCGCATCACCGATCATCGGAATCACCTCATGACGGCGCTTTCCCCAGCCATCGACCGGTTTGAGCTCGACTATGCGGCTGCGCGCAGAAAGGCGCTGCGGGTCAACACGATCTCGACCGTCCTGTTCGCGCTCTGCTTTGTCGTGACCGCCTGGATCGGCGGCTTTTTCGATATGACGGACGTCACGCTCTCCAATGGCGAGCGGGTGTCGATGTGGAAGATCTGGGCCGGCCTGCCGCGTCTCGGCGAATATCTTTACAAGACGCTGCCCGTGCTGCGTTGGGAGACGCTCGATGCGGATCTTGCCGAGTGGTTCTGGCGCTGGAAGGTCTGGCTGCGGCTCCTGGTCGAGACCGTGCTGATCGCTTATATGGCGACGCTTCTGGGCATTGTCGGGGCGTTCCTGCTCAGCTTCCCGGCCTCGCGCAACCTGTCGCCCAACCGGTTTGTGCTGAACCTCACCCGCCGCTACCTGGAAATCCTGCGCACGGTGCCCGATCTTGTCTGGGCGCTGATCTTCGTCTTCTGCTTCGGCGTCGGACCGCTCGCCGGCGTGCTCGCCATTGGCCTTCATGCCACCGGCGCGCTCGGCAAGCTCTATTCCGAGGCCAACGAGAATGCGGACATGCGCCCGCTGGAGGGCATCAAGGCATCGGGCGGCTCCTGGTTCGACCAGATCCGCTATGGCATCGTCCCGCAGGTGGTGCCGAACATCATCAGCTACACATTGTTGCGCTTCGAGATCAACGTGCGCTCCTCCTCGATCATCGGCTTTGTCGGCGCCGGCGGTCTGGGCCAGGAAATCCGTGTGGCCATGTCGCTGCAGGAATACACCGACCTTTCCGCGCTGTTCCTGATCATCTTTGTCACCGTGATCGTGATGGACATGCTGAGCGAGAAGGTCCGCCACCGCATCATTGGCCTGACCGGAAGGGGCGTCTGACCATGACCGTGCTGTCAAACGATCTGGAACGGGCGAAAACCCTTGTCCCGGAGGCTTTCGCGACCCCGATCAAGACCAGGCTCATCCGCCTGGCCGCCTGGCTGGTTTTCGCCTGTCTGACCGGCTGGTGCCTGTGGGCCTTCGGCTTCTCGCCGGCGCGCCTTCTCGAAGGCGCCAGCCGCTTCGGCAACGTGCTCTCCTTCATGTTCCCGCCGCATGTCTGGACCACCTGGGTAGAGTGGCAGGAGATCCTGAAAGGCCTCGGAGAGACTGTCGCCATGGCCTTCATGGGCACGCTGCTCGGCGCGGTCATCGCCTTTCCGCTGGCCTTTCTCGGGGCCAAGAACATCATGCCGTCGACCTGGCTGCGTCTCGGCGTCCGGCGCGGTTTCGATGCTCTCAGGGCGGTTGAGCAGCTGATTCTGGCCCTGATCTTCATCCGCGCTTTCGGCCTCGGACCGCTGGCCGGGATCCTGGCGATCGCCGTCTCCGAAATCGGCACGTTTTCCAAGCTCTTCTCCGAGGCGATAGAGAACACGTCCAACAAGCCCGTCGACGGACTCAAGGCGTCCGGCGGCGGCCCTCTCCAGAACGTCCGCTTTGCCATCCTGCCCCAGGCCCTGCCGGTGATCCTGTCGATCATTCTTTACAATTTCGAGAGCAACACCCGATCCGGCACCATCCTGGGCATCGTCGGCGCCGGTGGCATCGGCTTCCTCCTCGCCGACCGCATCCACGCCTACCGCTGGCCGGAAGCCTGGACGATCATCTTCCTGATCATCTTCATGGTCTACGTAATCGACGGGATCTCGGGCTATTTGAGGAAGCGGATCATTGGGGGGTGAAAACCGCGGGTGGGCATCATCCGGTCGAACCTCTTTCAAGGCACTTTTGCATGTGCCGTCAGGCAACGGCTTGGATCCCATGGTCAAACCATGGGATGACATAGAATGTGTGGCAGACGCGGTTTACTCAAACCATCTAGTTCGTCATTGCAGGGCTTGACCCTGCAATCCATGCCGTGACTTGCCCACAACTAACGGCTTCCGATACTTTCAAAAGTGAATGAGCCGCTTCAGATCCTGCCATTCCGGTTTCAGATCCTCGATCAGGTCAATCTTCCACTTCCTTGGCCAAGACTTAATTGCCTTTTCCCGGGCAATCGCCTGCGGGGCGAAAGAATGCTCTTCGTACCAGACCAGGCGTGTCGCGCCATAACGTGCGGCGAACCTTGAGCCTTGCCCGGTTTGATGTTCAAAAACGCGTCGTGAAATATCGTTGGTGACGCCGGTATAAAGCGTCCCGTTCTTGCGGCTTGCGAGGATGTAAACCCAGAAGCGCCTCATCAGCCGATAGGAAACGGCATGGATTGCAGGGTCAAGCCCTGCAATGACGAAGAATGATGGGGCAGCGATGGTTTCCCAATCCATCCACCTTCGTCATCCCATGGCTCGACCATGGGCCTGCCCTCGACGGGATCGGGGGATCCATGCCGTTGCGCTTCCACGCAATACAGCGTCTCCAACCTCCCTGGTCCAATCCCTTCAGAGCACCCGCGTGCCAGCCCGCCAGGCCTGTTTCACGAATGGATGGCCGTTGTGGACGCCGACATGGAGAAGGTCGGCGCGTTTGCCTTGCGCGATCTCGCCCCGGTCCGAAAGACCGGCGACTTCCGCCGGGGTTTTGGCAACCATGCGCACCGCCGCAGGCAGGTCGGCCTGGAGCGTCTCGTCCGCGGCGACTAGGAAGGCACAGTCGAGTAACGAGCGCGGCACGTAGTCGGAGGCCAGGATGTCGACCAGGTCCTCCACAAGCAGATCCGCGACAGCGACATTGCCGGATTGGGAGCCGCCGCGGATGACATTCGGCGCACCGCCGACCGCATGCATGCCGTGCTGCCTGGCCTTGCGCGCGGCTTCCAGCGTGCAGGGAAATTCAGAGACGGAAATACCCTCGGCCAGGGCCTCGTCGATATGCTCCAGCTCGGTATCGTCGTGGCTGAGCAGCGGCAGCTTGTGGAGATGCGCTAGTGCCACCACGGCTGGCCGCACTTTGGCGCTGACCTCGTCCGAATAATTGAGCAGCTCCTGCGTCACCCGCTCGGCCTCGTGACGCGGCTCGCCGGTATCGGCCATGCGCCGCTCGATGTAACCCTCGATGTTCTTGCTCTGGCGCCGGCCCGGCAGGTGCTCCATGACAGAGACCATGCGAACGATCTCCTTGGCGATGTTTTCTTCGGTCAGACGGATTGTCGCGTCGTCTGTGATCTCGCAGCGCAGATGCACCAGGTGCTCGGCGCGCAGCATGCCGGCCGCTTGCGCCTGTTCCAGCGCGTCGATCATCGGCGCCAGGATTTCCCGGCGCTCCGGGTTCTTGATGGTGGCGCCGACACACAGGCTGTCGAACACGGTTGTAATGCCGCTGCCGATGATCTGCGCGTCATGGGCCATCGCCGCCCGGAAAGGATCCCAGCGCACATGGGCACGTGGAAAGACGTGTTTTTCAAAATGGTCGGTGTGAATATCTACAAGCCCGGGCAGAAGGTAGTCGCCATCAAGATCCAGGCCGGCCTGCGGCGCGATGCCTGTATCCACCGCAACAATCCTGCCGTCGGCAACCGCAATATGTCCCGTGACGACCTCGTCGCCAAGCACGATCCGGGCGTTTTTCAGGACAGTCAGTTCGCTGCCGGTCGGCATGGTCTTGTCGGCAAAGGTCATCGGATCTCCTTTGGAGGGTGTTCGGATCTGCGGCGAAACCGGCGGGATTGGCTCGGCGAAATCAAGCGATAAAACGTGCAGAAAGGCCTTCTACCCTCAATTCGCGCGCGAATTGTGACAGTTCAGGCAAAAGACCGTGACAAAAAAACAGCGTCGCAGGCAGCCTTGCGCGCAATCACCAACCGGCTCTTAGAAGGTCTTGGGCTCGGCTCGCTGCTCAAGCATTTGGAGCAGAGGCATCTTCCCTACTACTTGGCACCCTTCTGTTTCTTCAGCCAGCTCATCAGACTGTACTCGACATCGTCGGTCCATCCGGCATCCAGAATGGCGTAAAGCAGATCGATCAGGGCTTGTCCGGTCTTGGATTTCAATCCATCGGCCAGCGCCCCGTTCGGGTGTTTTTCCAGGACCTTCTGGGCTACCTTGATATAGGGAACAGCCACATCGTCTGCGTCACTGTTCCGCTTTTCGTTGAGGTTGGAAAACAGCAGATAGACCGACACCATGTCGCCGAGAAATTCCTTGTGCGCGTCATAGGCCAGTCCGTCTTCGTCAGCCGACCAGCCGAAGTGTTTCTGCACGAGCTCGTTGATCTTCGGATTGACGTTGATCCCCCGTGCCTGAAAGTGGATTTCCTCGGCAGCGTAGCTGCCCGCAAAACCGCCGACAAGCAGTCCGATGGCACCGCCAACCGGGCCGCCGACCGCAAGGCCCGCGGCCGCGAGCGCCCACGCGCCGCCTGCCCCGCCTGCGATCGACGACACGTTTTTTGTCGTCGCGAAGGATTTGTCCTGAGAGGTGTAAATGTCGAACCCGGCCAGGGCGACGGTCAGGATGAGCAATCCCGCGCCCCGGACCTTCATGTTGGTCGGCGAAATGGTTTTGCGGCTTCCGCCGGCATTGTCGATGGCCTTGATCAGAACGTCGTCGAAATCATCCGTGGCCATGATCTTCTTCAACGCTTCCGCATCCGAAACGCCGTCCGCGATCTGCACCGAAATCTTGCCTTCCTCGGCAAGCTGTTTGGCTGCCTTGATGAGCAGCTGGGCCTTGGTCCGGTCCTTGGTGATCAGCTTCGAGATGATGTTTGTTGTCGCCGTCGCCTTGTTCTGCTGAATGAGACGAAGCTCGTTGCGGCGCTCGAAAATCCTGTCGAAGATCTCCTTCGCCGCCTTCTTGTTCGCACGGGCCTGCTCCAGCATCGCGTCGGCTTCGGCCCGGATCATCGTCATATATTCGATGCGTGTCGGCACGTCGCGGATCAGGTTGACCCCGCAGATGCTGGCTTCGGACATGAAGCCGTTCACCTGGGTCTGTACGGTTTTGTAGACCCCTTCCAGCTCCGACCATGCGTTGATTGCCTGCGATTCTCCCATAGCAAATCACCCCCCGTATCTTTTCGGTCAGATGCGGCGCGAGAAAAAACTGGCTATCAAAATAAGTGAGACATCGCCGCAATGTGCAATTCGGACCGGTCAGGCTTTGTTCAGCCAAAGATAGTCCCCGCGGGGAAAGATAAGATGAAAGGGTGCAGCAAGCAACTTTTTACCGTCAAAGTTGTTTCCGCATTCAAAACAAACGATCGTGTCACCGGCGTCAAACAGCACGGTGTTGCTGCGGCACCAGTCGATCTGCAGCTGCAGGGCATGCCTGCCTTTCTCCAGTTCGATCTCGACGGTGCCGCCGCGCTTGATCTTCCCGACAAACTCCCCATCGAGAACGATCTGATAGGCCCGGAACATATCGATGATGCCCGCCGCTCGCGACAACCTGATTGTCCCCATGCAAACGCACTCCTTTCTGAAAAGGTGCAGCTTTTGCTTGTAGTGAAGTTCCGGACCGGCCGCAAATCGGCGATTGTCAGCGCACCATCGTCAACCGGTCCCACTCGGCGTAATCCGGCGATCCTTCACGGCGGATCTCGCCCCGATAGCCAAATTCCACCATATGCACCATGACCGAGCTGTCGCCCGCAAGGATGACCGCATAGGCCTCAGGCAAATCGGACGCGCTCAGGTTCCGGTCATTGCCGAAATCCGGCCAGCCCGCATGATTTGTGCCGCGCGGTGCGCTGAACGGCACGCCGTGAAGCGATCCGCATAAAGGCAGGTGGCAATGCCCGTGGAAAATATGCCGGATCTTCGCGGCATGCCTTTCAACCAGCCGGCCGAAGGCCTCCGTATCCTGCAGCATGATCTGGTCCATCGGCGCAATGCCGATCGGCACCGGATTGTGGTGCATGAACAGGAACACGGGCCCTGGCAGACGTTCGAGCTGCGTGTCGAGCCAGGCCTGGCGGGCCTCGCAGAAGAAGCCGGCGTGGCTGCCCGGGCCCCAGGTATCCAGGACAATTCCCGTTCCAAATGGCAGGTCGAAGGTCTTCTGGACAAAGCCGTTTTCATCGGCAAGGTCCGGAAATACAGTGAGAAACACATCCCGCTTGTCGTGATTGCCGATGCACAGGTGAACCGGGACCGGAACCGCGGCGATCACCTGCTTTAACCGCAGATAATCGTCCCTGTCTCCCCAGTCCGACAGGTCTCCGGTAATGACCAGCGCGTCCGCATCGCCGTGAAGGTCAACGGCATGGGAGAGCGCCTTGCGGAAGTTCTCGTTCGGATCACGGTCTCCGATGGTCTCGCCCGGCGTCGTCAGGTGAATGTCCGTGAGCTGAAGAAGTTTCACGCCTTCCTCCAGAATGGTGTTTGGGAAAACGCCGCCCGGAACCGGGCGGCGTCTCTTGCAGGCAAACGTCAGTTGGCGGACGGCAGAAGGTCCTGAACTTCCTCGTCAAGCTGTTCCTGCAGCTCGGCCATGTCGTCATATTCGCCGGTGACGACGCCTTCGATGCCGTCATAGATCACCTGGGTGATCGCCAGGCCGTTGTCGCCCGGATAGGCCTGCCAGTCGCGCAGCAGCGGCAGCTGGCGCACGGCGGTTTCCTTGTTCGGGTTCTCCTTGTAGAAATCCGCCAGGATCACCTCGTTGGCGGCCTTGTTCGGCGGCATGTAGCCGGTGGTGCGGGCGACTTCCGCAGCGCCCTGGCCGGAGGTGATGAATTTCAGCCATTTCCAGGCCGCGTCCAGTTCCTTCGGATCTTCGGAGGTGGAGACCAGCATGGCCGCGTTGCCGCCTGCCGGCAGACCTTTCGGACCGGTCGCTTCGAGACCCGGGAATTCGTTGGTTTTCAGCTCGAAGTCGCCCTTGGCGCGTTCGACGGCCCCAAGTGCCGATGTCGACCAGAACATCATGCCGATCTCACCGGCGGAGAACGAGGCCAAGGCCGCCTTCCACTCGATGTTCTGCATGTCGCAGCCGCGGAACAGGGACTTCATGGTTTCCAGGGACTTCAGGCCTTCGTCGGACGCGATCTGGAAATCGTTACCCTCCATGGTCGACTTGTCCTGTGACCACATCAGCGCCTGCAGGAACCAGTTGCCGGTGATGTTCCAGCCCCAGAACATCGGGTTCTTGACGCCGGCTTCGCGCAGCTTGCCGCAGGTGTCGACGACTTCGTCCCAGGTTTTCGGCAACTGGTCGGTGGAGGTGATGCCGGCCTTGGCCATCACGTCCATGTTGTAGTAGCCAACCGGCAGGGAGACGGAAAACGGCAGACCGTAAATGTCGTCCTTGAACGTGCCCAGCGCCAGCATGGCATCGTGGTAACCGTCCTTGGCGAAGTCTTCTTCCCTCAGGATGAACGGCTCCAGCGACTTGGCGATGCCCTTGTCCACCAGGATTGCCTGACGGTTCAGGCCCTGCATGGTCACATCCGGCAGGGTGCCGGCAACGGCTTCGCGCAGGATGGTGTTGGTGCCGTCCTCATAGGATTCGTAGGAAGCGCGGATCTTCACCTCGATGTTCGGATACTGCTCGTTGAACATCGGCAGGATCTTTTCATAGGTCACATCGAAGAGATGCGAATAGGGATAGGCGAATTCGATGGTGATCTTTTCGTCCTGGGCCTGGGCAGAGCCGGCGGCCAGAAGAAAAGCAATTGCGGTAAGACACTTTTTCATGAAACTCTCCGTGGTGTTGCCTGGAGTGCGGCCCGGTCGCCAAACTGTCCGCACCCGTTGGATCCCGAATGGGACCCGGTAACGGGGCTGCCTTGTTGAGGCGGCCCCGCCTTAAAACCTCTTGCGGTCATTTCATGCCGCTCAAGGTAATTCCCTCGATGAAGCGCCGCTGCGCGATCAGAAAAGCCACGATCAGCGGCGCAACGATGATGGTCGCGGTCGCCATCATCGGCCCGAAATTGTCGCCATCCGCGTCGCCCTTGAATTCGCGTAGGCCAAGCGGCGGCGTGAACAGGCTGCGGTCGCCGGTGATCACGATGCGCGGCCAGAAATAGTCGTTCCAGTGCGCCACCACCGAGAAGATGGCAAAGGCCATCAGCGCCGGAATGGCCGTTGGCAGCATCACGTTCCAGATGATCGAGAACTCGCTCATGCCGTCCATGCGCGCCGCATCGATAAGGTCGTCAGGAACCGTCATGAAGAACTGCCGCATCAGGAAGATGCCGAAGACCGAGATGGTCCAGGGAATGACCAGCGCCGCGTAGGAATTGGTCAGGCCGAGCTTCGCCAGCATGATGTAGAGCGGCAGGGCAATCGCATGGACCGGGATCAGCAGGCAGAACAGCACGAGGCCGAACACCGCTTCCCGTCCCCAGAACCGCAGTTTGGCTAGCGCATAGGCGCAGGGAAGCGCCACCAGCACCTGGATGACGAAGATCGACACGGTCACGACGATGCCGTTGAAAAGATACCGTAGCAGCGGCGCTTTGCCGAAGGCAGTAGTGTAATTGTAGATAACCGGCGTCACCATGCAGTCCGCGAGGTCCCGCCCAAGCTTGACGCAATAGTCGTCCCGGAAGAGCTCCTGTGCCCCGAAGAAGCCACCCGTGTTCTGCATGATCTCCGCCGGGCTTTTGAAGCTGTAGCTGACCATCACGTAAAAGGGCAGCAGCACGATCAGGCTGCCCAGGATCAGGACCGCGTGTTTCAGCGTTTCGGCAGACGAAAAGCGAATGCCGGGCATGCTGACAGCCGGGCTGTGCGGAAGGGTCGTGTCGCTCATGAATAATGCACCCGTCTTTCGACCAGCCAGCGCTGGATCACGGTCAGGAACATGACGAAGCCGAGAAAGACGACCGTGATCGCCGCGCCGATGCCCATCAGGTTCTGCTGGATGGCCTTTTCGTAGATGGCGAACATCATCACGTAGACCGATTTGGAAGGCCCGCCACCCTGCGGATAGAAGGCCTCGACCGTGTCGAACACCTGGAAGGAGCGGATGAAGGAAATCGTCACCACGAAGACCGTGGTCGGGCCGAGCATCGGCCAGGTGACCAGCCGGAAGCGGTCCCAGGCGGTGCGCGCGCCATCCATTTCGGCGGCGTGGTAGAGCTCGCGCGGCACGGAGGTCAGCCCGGCGAGATAGAGCACCATGTTGAAGCCGAAGCCCTGCCAGACGCCGATAAAGGCAACGGTCCAGATGGCGTAGTCCCGGTCGGTCAGCCACAACGGAAAACCGCGGTCGCAGCCATGGGCATACAAGCCCCAGGTCTCCAGGAAACTGCCGCAACCATGTTCCAAGGTGGCATTGACGATGCCGATGGTTGGGTGCAGCGCGAATTCCCAGACGATCGCCATCGCGATCAGCGCCGCCATGACGGGAAGGAAATAGATGGTCTTGTAGAAATCGCCGAAGCGTTTCGTGGAATTGATCAGGAGTGCCGCGCCGAGGCCCAGACCCACGGAGAGCGGCACCACCACGAAGACATAGCGGAAGGTTGCCCCGAACATCTTTTCATAGGTCGAGCGGGTGAAGATCTTCTCGTAATTGTCCAACCCGACAAATTCCGCGCCCGGATTGCCGAGACTGTAGCTCGTAAAGCTCAGCGCGGCGGCGATCAGGATCGGCAGCAGCAGGATCAGCCCCATCAGGATCAGCGCCGGCCCGACGAACCACCAATGCGCCCGGGATGCCGCCATCACGCCACCTCCGCGACTTCGGTGGAGGGTTGCGCGAGGCCAAGGCGTTTGCCGTCCTTGCCGAACACCATGGCCTGACCATGCAGCCGCCGGAAATGACAGGTCTGACCTAGCGAGATCGCACTGCCCTCGACCGGCGACACCCGCACCACCAGCCGATGCGCGCCCTCCAGCACGGAGACATGCAGATAAATATCGGCTCCGAGATTTTCCTTGTGAACGACACGGCCGGTGAGCGATCCCGGCGCACCCTTGTCGCAGACCGCCAGGTGCTCGGGCCTAAGGCCGATGGTGACACAGCCGACAATTCCGTCCTCCGCGACCCGAGCGAGTTCCATGTCTCCGCAGCGGGCATGTCCCGCCTTGTCGAGGGATCCCGGCAGCAGGTTGATCTTCGGAGCGCCGATAAACTCCGCCACCCGGATGTCCTGCGGGTTGCTGTAGATCTCGTCCGGCGCGCCAAGCTGAAGGATCCGGCCGTCCATCATCACCGCCATGCGGTCGGACATGGTCAGGGCCTCGGCCTGGTCGTGAGTGACATAGACAAAGGTGGTCTTGAGTGAGCGGTGCAATTCGGCAAGTTCGGAGCGCATGTGAATGCGCAGGGCCGCGTCCAGGTTCGACAGGGGTTCGTCCATCAAAAAGGCAGCCGGCTTGCGCACCATGGCCCGGCCCAGCGCCGCGCGCTGGCGCTGACCGCCGGAGAGTTGTCCGGGCTTGCGGTCGAGGAGATGATCGATTTTCAGGATCCTCGCTGTGTCCCGTACCTGTTCCAGGATCGACCCATGAGCCTCCCGCGCCGCAAGCGGACCCAGGAACGGTAGGCGCTGGGCAAAGGTCAGGTCCCGTAATTTCAGCGGCGTCATCATGTTCTGCGCCACGGTCAGATGCGGGTAGAGCGCATAGGACTGGAACACCATTGCCAGGTTCCGGTCGGCGGGCCGCACTTCGGTGACTTCCCTACCCCCGATCGAAACCCGCCCGGAGGATGGCGCCTCGAGCCCTGCGAGGATGCGCAGCAAGGTCGACTTGCCACAGCCGGACGGACCGACCAGCGTCAGGAATTCGCCGTCGGAAACATCCAGGTCGATCCCGTCCAGGACCCTGGTCGCGCCGAAGTTCTTTTCGATTGCCGATAAGGAGATGGCCGTCATGTTTTGCCCCCGTGTCTGGCGGGCAACTTAGGGAAGACGATTGAACCGTCTGTGACGTAATATTAGCGTCGCTAATGCGAACTATGGTTTGGCAGCGCTGAGCATATGGAACTGTCATGAACGCGTCGCCAAGCCCCTATCAGGTCAAGGCCTTTACCTTCGCCGCCCGCGAGGGCAGCATTTCCGCTGCGGCCCAGGCCCTTGGCGTCACCCAGTCCTCGGTGACCCAGCACATCGCCAAGCTGGAAGCCCATATGGGCACGCGGCTTTTCATCCGACGCCGGACCGGCCTTGAACTGACAAGAGCGGGCAAGGAACTTTTCTCGGTCTCTGACCGGCTGGCAACCATGGAACAGCTCGTTCACGAGAAGGTCAGCGATTACAGCGCGCTTACCGATGGCCATATCCGCCTGATCGCCAACGCGCCGCGCCCGGCCATGCCGATCATCGCCGAATATGGCAGGCGCTACCCGAAGGTGCAGATCGATTTCACGCTCTATAACTGGACCACGGCCATGTCGCTTCTGGCCGAACGCCAGGCCGATATCGCGATTGTCACTGATCCCCAGAAAAGCCCTTCCCTTTTCACCCATGAGCTCAGGCGGTCGGCCTACAAGGCCCATCTTTTGAAGAGCCACCCTTTGGCCCGCCGAACCCGCATTTCCCTTGCGGATCTGCAATCCGAAACCCTGGTTCTGCCTGAAGATGGCTCGCTCACCCAGAAAGTGGTGCGCACCAAGTTCCGCGAATTCAATCAGGACCTGCCACGCATTCTGCGCACCACGACCTTCCCGATGGTGAAAGAGGCCATCCTGCACAATCTCGGCATCGGCCTTCTTCTGGAAAACAGCCTGTTCCCCTCCGACAGATTGGCGGCCGTTCCGGTCATCGAAATGCCGGAAACCTACCGTGACTGCATCGCCATCCCGGCCGACAAGCGCGAGCTGCGGCTGATCCGGAGTTTTCTGGATGTCGCAGTCGAGGTTCGGGCCGGTGGCGGGTTTTGAGAGCGTTCCGAGGTTGTCCGAGTGTTGCCTTTGACTTGGTCGGAACTCAAACCTTCGCTCTCAAAGCGTGGTTTCCGGCTTTGCGGGCATCTCCGCGATCATTTCTCCATCTTCGCCCAACCCGATTTCAGTAAATCCAAAGCTTGCATAAAAATCTTTTGCGACAGGGTAGTGTCCGAGGACTTGGTGTAATTTCAACGCCGCATTCGGAGTAATTCTGGGTGGCCATCGAGGTGTATGGTCGAGGTGGAGTTTCGACGCTTCAACCGCAACCACACGGAGCCCCCGATGACCAAGACCAACATGGGCCTTTCCGAGTTTCTGGCCAAGCACGATAATGGCGACTTTCTGCGCAGCATTGCGGAGAGCGTCCTTCAGCTGATCATGGAAACGGATGTCGAAGGCCTGATCGGTGCCGGCCGGCACGAACGGGCCGATCAACGCACGACCTGGCGCAACGGGTATCGAGAGCGCGCTCTCGATACCCGTTTGGGCACGTTGAACCTGAAGGTGCCCAAGCTCCGGCAAGGCAGCTACTTCCCCGGTTTCCTCGAAGCCCGCAAGACGTCGGAGAAAGCCCTCGTCGCTGTCATCCAGGAGGGCCTGGATCGGCGGCGTGTCCACACGCAAGGTGGACGACCTGGTGCAAGCCATGGGACTTTCGGGCATGTCCAAGAGCACGGTTTCCAAGCTGTGCAAGGATATAGACGAGCGCGTAGGCGAATTTCTCAATCGTCCCTTGAACGGCGAATGGCCCTATGTCTGGCTGGACGCCACCTATCTCAAGGCGCGCCAGGGCGGCCGGATCGTCTCGGTCGCCGCGATAATCGCCGTTGCCGCCAATACGGACGGGCGCAGGGAGATCATCGGCCTGGGCATTGGCCCCTCTGAAGCCGAGCCCTTCTGGCTGGAGTTTCTGCGCTCCCTGAAGGCCCGGGGACTGGACGGCACAAAGCTGGTGATCAGCGATGCCCATGGCGGCCTGAAGAATGCAATCGAACGCGTCTTCTAGGCAACATGGCAACGTTGCCGCGTTCACTGGATGCGAAACGCGCTTGCCCACGTCTCGCGAGGCCAGCATACCGTTGTTGCCGCCGCAATCCGTCAGGCCTTCGCCCAGCCAGACAGAACGTCAGCCGGAGAGACCTGGCGCCGCGTTGCCGATCAACTCCGCAGCAGGTGGCCCAAACTCGCCGATCTCATGGACGACAGCGAACACGATGTCCTGGCCTACATAGCCTTCCCCCGCCAGCACCTCACCAAGCTTCACAGCACAAACCCCATCGAACGGCTGAACAAGGAAGTCAAACGCCGGGCCGATGTCGTGGGCATCTTTCCAAACGAGGAATCCATCATGCGCCTGATCGGTGCCGTCTTGTTCGAACAGAACGACGAATGGCAGACAGCGAGCAGATACATGATGGTCGAAGCATTTGCCGAAATCGACGCACAGGAGACCGATCCAATCCTCTCAATCTCAAACAAGGCCGCCTGATCATGACCTCAGGCCATCCGGAAAATTACACCACATTGACGGACGTGACCGACAACACCTTGTTTTCAACACACCCGTCCCTGGACGACCGCATCAATGCACTGCGCGCACTTCCGGTTTCGACTTCCGTTCAACAACCGGATCAGGAAACATCCGTCCCCAGTCCGCAGCCAATTTCGAGTTGAGATTGAACAAGCGCTCTGCTAGCAGGAAGCACCACGCGGACGTGGTGGAATCGGTAGACACAAGGGACTTAAGTCAAAATTGAGTGCACCGGCGGAAACGCCGGATGTAGAACTGCTCAAATTCGGGGAACCCTGTCAGATGGCAATCCCGAGCCAAGCCTCACAAGAGGAAGGTGTAGAGACTAGACGGGCAGCACCTACGGCATCTGCTAGGGTGAAGGTATAGTCCAGACCACAAACGCCGGAAGGCGGCGGCGAAAGCCGTAGCTGGTAAGAAAATCCCTCGGCCCTAGGCTGTGCGGGTTCGAGTCCCGCCGTCCGCACCATCAATCAGTTCTCGATCAATTGGCTTCAGCTTGCGATTTCCTGTGGGCATTCCGCTTGGCATGTTCGATGATCTGCCTCTTCGATTTGGCCTTCCGCTTCACATTGACAGCTGCCGCGCTGACGCTCGTAGCAATATGTGACGCATATTATTTCTCGATCATCTCGACACTGGTGCGGCAGTTAGATAGGTGCTTACACGCTGCTTGCACGCTTATGCAACTAATACTATAATGTCAGTTAATCTAATAAAAGGTCTCATACTAACATTATGATATCACTTATATCCCCATCAAGAGCGCAGCAGAAGCTGGCGGAGCATGTGCGTGCACGCAGGCTTGCGTTGGAATTGACGCAAGAAGGACTGGCTAGACGCTCCGGGGTCTCGCTACCAAGCCTGCGCAAATTTGAACAGCAGGGGGCGATTTCACTAGAGGCCTTGTTAAAACTCCTTATGGTCGTTGGCGGCCTCGAAAACCTTGTTAAAGCACTTGAACCGGACACCACCCCCTTCTCTTCCATCGACGAAGTACTCAAAACGGAGACCGAAAAAACAACCCGGAAAAGGGGCAGCCGCAAATGAACCAGCACCTTGTCGCAACCGAAGTCAAGGTAAGCCTTAACTTCAACGGAACCCTCATACCTGTCGGCAGACTGGCAACCCGAGACCGAAAGATATTCTTCGAATATGACACCGAGTTCCTGAAGAACGGGCCGGAAATTTCCCCCTTCAGGCTACCGTTGAAATCCGGCCTGTCATCGTTCGACAACAGCTTGTTTGAAGGTTTACCCGGCGTATTCAACGACAGTTTGCCAGACGGATGGGGCCGCCTTTTGTTTGACCGTTTCGCGCGTTCCAAAAACATTGCGCCAGAAACACTCACGCCCCTGGACCGACTGGCACATGTCGGTCGATCTGGTATGGGAGCTTTGGTTTACGAGCCGGACTATGGAGGGGTGGAAAAAGAAGGCGCATTGAACCTCGATGAGCTCTCTCGCCAGGCACAAGACGTCCTGAAAGGCGAAGCCGACGATGTTCTGGCGGAACTGCTTGCTTTGAACGGCTCATCTGCCGGTGCACGTCCAAAAGCGTTGATAGGCGTTGATCGTGATCGCCTGAACGTCTCGCATGGCGTGGATGAGCTTCCAGAAGGTTTCGAACACTGGCTTGTGAAGTTTGCCAACACACAAGACGGCAGTGATGCTGGGGCCGTCGAATATGTCTATGCACAGATGGCAGAGGAAGCTGGCATCGAGGTTCCCGAAGTACACCTGTTTCCTTCTGAAACTAGTGCAGGGTATTTCGCGATTAAACGTTTCGACCGCGAGGGTGACAATCGATTGCACATGCACACGGCATGCGGTTTGCTGCATTCCGACTTCCGCGTACCTAGCCTTGACTATGAGGACCTGCTCAACTTAACCGGCCTGCTGACAAAGGACGTGCGTGAGGTTGAAAAACTGTTCCGGCTCGCCGTGTTCAATGTACTGGCCCATAACCGGGATGATCACAGCAAGAATTTTACATTCCTCATGAACTTGGACGGGGACTGGAAACTCTCTCCGGCCTACGACCTAACTTTTTCACAAGGGCCAGGTGGCGAACAGAGCACAATGGTGATGGGTGAAGGCCGTTCTCCGACGATTGAGCACCTTCGAAAACTCGGACAGACGGCAAAATTGCAGAAAAACTTAATTGACGAAGCCATAGAGAGCACAACCCATGCCCTTGCACGCTGGAGCGAACTAGCGTCGAGCCAGGGAGTCAGCAAGACCACCATTACGCATATTCAGAAGCTGTTGCCATAAGCCGACTGCGTGATCGCCAAGCTAGTCTCAATACTCACTGGCTTGTGCAGACCGGTGCGCATTGCGCTTGGCGTGTTCGATGATTTGCTTCTTCGATTTGGCTTTCCGCTTAACGTTCACAGCCGCCGCGCTGATGCTCGTAGCAATGTGTGAGGCATAGTATTTCTCGATCATTTCAACGCTGGTGCGGCAGTTCTTGGCAATCTGGTAGATATCCGCACCTTCCATCAGACGCAGGCAGATGTATGGACATGTCCCGGATTTGTACCGCTCCTTTGACTTGGTATTTTGCCACAAAGGAGAATGTTCATGGCATCACGTCACGGCGCGGAGTTCCGCGCAGAAGCAGTCCGGATTGCGCTGACCAGCGGCTTGTCCCGTAAGCAAGTTGCCAAAGATCTCGGTGTTGGTTTCTCGACACTGAACCGTTGGATACAGAAGGGCCGGCGCGATCTGAACTGCCCCGGGTTTACCGGAGAGATTTTGTTTCAAAGATTAGGCAACCTTATCAAGGGCGCTTAGGTTTCGAAAGAAGGCCTCCTCGGCTTCGCATGGGGTTGAGTATCCGATTGCGC
>NZ_JALNMJ010000017.1 GCF_023156505.1 Roseibium sediminicola
GCGCAATCGGATACTCAACCCCATGCGAAGCCGAGGAGGCCTTCTTTCGAAACCTAAGCGCCCTTGATAAGGTTGCCTAATCTTTGAAACAAAATCTCTCCGGTAAACCCGGGGCAGTTCAGTATTTCTTTCAACACGACACTTTTCCCGAAGCCGTGTCCATTTGCGCCGTTCCACTGGAAACAAAAGAAAACACGTGACGGCAAGAAGACGCCCTTGTCGCTTTGGTAGTCCGATGAAACATTTTACCGAAGAAACTGTAGTTGATCGAAGTTCTGCCGGCAAACTAGCTGATATCATAACGGTGGCAGCCGAAAGCCTTTCTAAACTGGGAGATGAACCCTCACTTGCTTATGGCGACCTTACCGAATCCCCAGGCGACGGCACTGACGAATATTATGCGAAGGTGCAAGTCGGTGGGAAAAAGGGGGAGCGGACAGCCTATTCCCTATGGGCTGCGGTGTGCTGCTTCGAAGCAAAGGGCGAACAGACAAGTCTTGTGAAACTCAAATCCTGGGATTTCGCCGGCCTATCTGAATCAAGTTCAGTGCTTCACGATTTCCCGGACAAGCAGTTGTTTGAAGACGGAGCAGTCGCCGAACCTCCTATTCTCGCCCAAATGCAAGAAATCATCAGAGAGCTCGAAAAAAGCAACTGGCGAGACCTGTCTGAAAAGGCTTTCTCTTCCAAGAAACTGCCCGGCCTTGGCGTCTATCTGTTTCACGGCGGCATCTGGCTGGTTCGAAGAAGCAACACACCAATGGCCGCGACGACATCGAAACCGAAACGCGCAGGCTTCGGTGCTGAGCTGTGGCATCTGACCAGTGAAGGATCACTTGTTCACTGTGCTCAAGCAGAACTGTCTAGAGATCCCCGAACAAAAGGACTGGGGACCAACGCCGCGACCCCACCCATCGACCTGACGGACATCAACACGGCTGCTGTCGATAGAGTGACCGGCGCGGCAGGAAACTGGCTTTTACCGAGCGAAACGGCGTCATCGACTGCGGAAAGTGAAGCATCGCGAAAAGAGATTGCGCAATTGCTTGAAGAGCTCGCCAACGAGATCAGGCGGTGCACACCAAACCCTGTGACTTACCTCCTGGGAAAGAGCCGTGATGAGCATGCCAGCGCATGCAGTGAGATCCATATGGTTGGCAACAGGTTCAAATCCTCCTTTGGAAGGCGATACAACTGGGATTCCAAAATTAAAGTCAGCGAACATGGAGGCCTCGAGTCCGCACCAGATGTTATTAACGAAATGGGCATACTATTTGATGAGGTATTCAAGCAAAACCGCAAAAATAAGCCAAAGGTGGAATTCAAGGATCTGTTTGCTGCCGCGTTTTCCGCGCCCCTTGAGGATTATGATCAACTGTACCTGAAGGTTACCCCTAAAGAGCTTTTTTTCACGCGCGGGTTCACCCTGTTCAGATTGTTTGAGGGGCACCTCCTGCCGGACCGCGTTCTGAGCGCCGCAGAAATCGAGACCCAGTATTTCTCGCCTGAGCGCGCGGATTAGGCGGACTGACCCGTTTCAGAAATTCGGCGATCTTTGCTCTTCTCCGGGCTCTGCTCTGACTGCCTGAACGACCTCCCTGAGGTCGGGAATACGCCCATACATGGCAAAAATCACTGCTTCGGTAATCCAGCCATAGTCTACGACGCAGGATTCCCCGCTGTTGCGGTCCCTAACCTCCACTGGCGGCCCAAAGACCTGCCGCACAAGATAGAGCCCCATCGAATTCATCAGGATCGAAAGCGTTTTCTCAATGGGTGCGGCGGCGAACCTCGAGGGTAAAAAAAGAAATTCCACAACCTCACTAACCGCAGAGTGCATTGGCTGCGGCAGCGGCTGCGAAATCATCTGCGTGACGCCTTCAATTCCCACCAGCAAGCGGCGCGGCAATGCGGTCGGCAAGTCGTCCAGGTCTATGTGCTCGAACCAGTCATCGACCGTATAGGAAGCGCCCATGTCTTCCTCAAGATGTCTTGCGACGATTCCGGGAATGTCTCCGGATCGTTCGGGAAAAGCCCTTTGAGTTATCGCGGTACCGAGATCGATGTGGTGAAGGACAACACGGTGCCGCCGATCTGCGCACCCCATTTTGGTCGCATCCAGAAACTCATGGATGTGCAGATCGTTTTGCCAGTCACCGTGCTTCCCGGCAGATGATTTTGCATGTCGCCAAGGTCTCATGATTTTCCGTTTTCAACATCAGCCAGAACCTGAACCAGGAACCTTCTTAACCTTCGCCACAAGACAAACAATGTCCATCCAGGCCCACCATAGTCCAGAGCTTTCCTTTTGAGGCAGCGAATGCAACGAGTTTCACGCGGTCAGCCTATCCTGTCCGCGCAACACGTGTCGTGCACCGCCCTACCCCACCCCCATCTCCGCGCTCAGATACGCCTCCGGCCCATCAACCTCCTCAAGCTTCCCGTTCCGGATCCACCAGAACCGGTTGCCGACGTTGCGCAGGAAACTGCGGTCGTGGCTGACAAGGAGGCAGGAGATGTCCTGGTTGATCAGTTCCGACTCCAGCGCCTCCTGGCCTTCAATGTCCAGATGGTTGGTCGGCTCGTCCAGCAGATAGAAATTCGGCTGTTTCAGCCGCAGGACCAGCATGGCCAGCCGGGCCTTCTGCCCGCCCGACAGGGCACCGATCCGGGTTTCCTGCATCTGGATGTTGATACCCGCGCCCGCCAGAACACTCCGCGCCCTTTGGTCGCCTATGTTGAACTGCGAGATGATCATGCCATGCGGCGTGTCGCTGTCATCCAGCTGGCTCAGATGCTGGTCCGAATAGGCGGAGACAATCGAGGGCGCGCATTTCACTTGGCTCTCCTTTCCTGACAACGCCTGCTGGATCGTCCGGATCAGTTGCGTCTTGCCCGTGCCGTTGGTGCCCAGCAATACGATGCGGTCGCCCCGGACAATGAATTTCTTGCCCGTGCGATAAAGAAGCCGTCCGTCGGGCGTTTCCACGGCAATGTCGTCCAGCGTGATCAGCGCCCTGGCGTGGGTGCCGCTGTTTGCCAGCCGGATATCGCCGGCCGAACGCTCGCGATGGACAGGCCTCGCCTCCGCCTCAAGCCTGTCGGCCCGCTCCTTCAGCTGCCTGGTCTTGGTCAGCAAGAGGTCGGAGCCGGAATTGATGCCGACATTCTTGAGCTTCGCGGCCTGCCGCCGGAGCTGCTTCGCCTTGTTCAGGTCGTTGGCCTGCTGCCGTTCGGCCGCCACGTCCTCGTCTTCCAGGACCGCGCGGGCCTTTGTGAACGGCAAGGGAAAGACGCGTGACTGCTCGGGCCGCAGAAACAGGGTCCGGTTCGTTGTCGCGTCCAGAAACGCCCGGTCATGAGAGGTGATGACAATTGGAACATCGCCAGGAAGGGCTGAGAGCCAGTCTTCCAGCAACGCGATGCGATTGAGGTCCAGATGGTTGGTCGGCTCATCCAGAAGCAGCACGTCCGGCTCGGTGATCCAGACCGAGGCCAGCATTGCCGTGCGCTGCCAGCCGCCACTCAGGTCTCGAAGCGGCCGGTGCTGAAGCTCATAGGGCACCTGCAGCTCTCCCAGCACCACGTCGACGCGCCAGGCCTCGAAGTCGGCCTGGTCGGCCGGCAGCGCGCGCAGTACCCAGTCATGGATGGAAAGGTCGAGAGCCTCCGGCGGCACAACCTGTTTGACGAAACCGACGCGCAAGCCCCGCGCCCGGGTGATCTCTCCAAAGGTCGGGTCGAGGTCGCCGGCAAGGCAGGCCAGCAGGGTCGACTTGCCGCGGCCATTGGCGGCCACCAGGCCGATCCGGTCGCCTTTGGAGAGGGTCAGGGACAGGTCGCGAAACAGCGGATCGCCAAGGGTCACGCCCAAGGCATTGATATTGATGACGGTCATGGAAATCTCAGGTCAGGAAAACGGGGCCGCGGAGCGGCTTCAAGGGCAGACCGTCGATGAGAAGTGTCTCAGGTCAGCCCTGCGAACGCATTCACAGGGCGTAGCGGGGACCATGCTGAAGGAGGCGGATGATACGCATGTTCAGCTGATGCCCTCCCGTTGTTTGAATTGACCGTTTCGGCAACCTAGAAAACCGTGCCGCGCCTGGCAAGTCTCAAATGCGTTCGGGGTCCTTCCCCCTTTGGGGGCGTGCGGTCGCAGCACGCGCCGGGACCCACTCGCAGCACCGCGTACCAACGCGTTTGGTGCGTCTTGATGGAGTGCCTTCACTCATACTCTCTGCAAACGAGCAGGCCCCGGACGGCAACCGGCCGCCTCACACCATGACGAGGGCTTTCCTGCTCAAAGAAGCTGCAGAATCGATTTACGGGCCTCGAGCAGCAGATCGACCAGTTTGTCTTTCAGTGCGTCAAACCGGTGCGAGGGCACCGGAACGGAGACGGCATAGATCAGGCCCATCGGGTCCCGAAAGGCGAAGCCAGCCGCGGAGATGCCGTCCGTGTGCTCGTCGAGATCCCATCCGATGCCGGTTTTCCGGACATCCTCGATTTCCTTCAGGAATTCTGACAGCGGCTTGGCGGTCCCGGCATCGGATTTGAACTCCGGCGCGGCGATCGCCACCAGCACATCATCTTCCATCAGGGCCAGCGCCGCCTTGCCATTGGCCGTATCGGTCATCGGAAAGACTTCCCCCACCGCGGACACCGTGCGCAGCCGGTGCGAGCCGACGACCTGATCGACAAAGACCATGTGGTCATCGCGAAACACCGCCAGATCGACGGTTTCCTTCGTCTCTTTGGAAAGCTCGGTCAGGATGGGCCGGACCAGCTCGGCCATGTTGATCCGTCCGGCGGCGGCGAGTGACTGGATCTCCGAGCCCAGCCGCAATCCGCCCTCCGCGGCACTGGCCATCACCAGACGTTCCGCGATCAGCGCATTGACGATCCGCTGTACCGTAGAGCGGGGCAGATGTACGCGGTCCGCGATCTGCCCGAGACTCAGCCCGGAATTGTCCTTCTTGAGAATGCGCAGGATCTCGGCTGCACGGGAGATGACCTGAATGCCCTGGTTCGATTGCGTTTTTCGCTCGATCGTCATGATATCCGCCGCCATCTTCACCCATTTCCCCGGTCGCGCCGCTCAAGCCAATTCGGTTCTGATCAGGCCATATAGGCAAATCCGAACGGTTTGTCGAGAAAGCGCTTGACCGCATTATGATACAATCGTACCGTAAAGCAATACAGCAATGCACTGACCTTGGGAGGAACACACATGTCGGTGACCATTCGCGGGATCGAGTTTCAGGGCAACCTGGACAACGACATGGGCGTGGAGTTCTACAATCTCTCACACCGCTACGGCTTTCAGTGCCCCAACTGGCCTTACTTCCAGGACGTCCAGATCGACCGGAAGCATTACATGGCGAAATCCGGGGTCCTGTCGCAGACGATCACCACCACCATGCATGTCACGACCCATATCGATGCGCCGGCGCATGTGGTTCAGGGCACGCCCTTTATCGACGAGGTGCCGCTGCCGCATTTCTTCGGATCCGGCCTGGTTGTGTCGATCCCGAAGAAGAAATGGGAGCAGATAACCGGCGACGATCTTGAAAAGGCCTGCGGCCATGCCATTCGCAAGAACGATGTCCTGATCATCAACACGGGCTGGCACAAGCAATATGAAGACGGCGACTATTTCGCCTATTGCCCGGGCCTGGTCCCGTCGGCTGCTGACTGGATGGTCGAAAAGGGCATCAAGGTCGTCGGCCATGACACCCAGGCCAACGACCACCCGCTGGCAACCGCCATCGGCCCGCAGCGCAACGGCCCGATCCTGCCGCATCTGGAGGCCGAATATAAGGAATGGTCCGGCGGCCGCGGCTGGGAAGAGGATTTCCCCGAGTGGGAGCCGGTGCACCAGAAGCTTTTCAGCAACGGCATTCTCGGCATTGAAAATGTCGGTGGCGATCTCGACGCCGTCACCGGCAAGCGCTGCACCTTCGCCTTCTTCCCCTGGAACTGGGACCGCGGCGACGGCTGCATCATCCGTCTCGTGGCGATGATCGACAAGGGACAGAAATACCGCATCGAAGCTGGCGAAGGCTTCTGACCTGACCGGCGCCGGCCGCCTCGGCGGCTGGCCCCATGCAAGGAACTGGGAGGAAGCCGATGCATGTCAAACGTTTCGAAGATGCCGAACCCTATGAGGCGCCGAACCACCGGGCGGTGGTCGGATTGCGTCTCCAGGGATTTGAACCGGGCGGCCCGGAAAACCAGTGGGTGGGCCTCAGCCAGTTTCTGCCCGGCGGCGGCGCCGGACCGGATTCGACCCCGTTCGAAAAGGTCTATGTCGTTCTCGAAGGCGAAATGACCGTTGAGACGGGCGGCTCTGAAACCGTCTTGAAGAAATACGACAGCTGCACGATCGCGCCGGGAGAGGTGAGAACCATCGAAAACCGCTCGAACCACACCTGTACCATGCTGGTCGTCATTCCCTACCCGCCGGAGGCAGTCCGATGAAAGACAGTTGGAGCAACCCGCTCGGCCTCTTCGATGTTTCCGGCAAGGTGGCCCTGATCACCGGCGCTTCCGGGGCCTTCGGCGCCGTGGCCGCGAAGGCGCTGGCCGGCGCGGGCTGCAAGCTGGTGCTTGCGGCCGGCAATGCCGACGCCCTGGCGGAGGTGCAAACGGCCTGCGTAGGGCTGGGCGCCGAGGTCGCCGCTCTTGCAATCCGTCCGAGCGACGAAAGCGCCTGCGACCGGCTGGTCGCGCTCGCTGCAGAGCGGTTCGGCGCTCTGGATATCCTGGTCGTCGCGTCCGGAATGAACAAGGTTGCCAAGATCGACGCGCTCACGCCGGCCGATTTCGAAACCGTCATGGATGCCAACGTCACCCAGTCCTGGCTGTTGGCGCGGGCGGCGACAAAGCAGATGAAGACCCAGGAAAACGGTGGCAAGATTGTCCTTGTCTCATCCGCGCGAGGACTTTTAGGGCATCCGGCAGGCTACACCGCCTATTGCGCCTCCAAGTCCGCGGTCGACGGCATTACCAAGGCGCTCGGCTGCGAGCTCGGCGAAGACAGGATCACGGTCAATGCCATAGCGCCGACCGTCTTCCGCTCTCCCCTCACCGCCTGGATGTTCGAGGAGGACGACAAGGCGCGCGGTTTCCGGGACGGTTTCCTCGCCCGTGTCCCGAAAGGACGCCTTGGCGAACCGGAAGACCTGATCGGACCGCTGCTGTTTCTGAGTTCCAGAGCGTCGGATTTCTATACCGGGCATATTCTGTATGCCGATGGCGGCTATACGGCGGGGTGAGGCATGACCGGGAAACTCAACATAACGGTTCTGGGCGCCGGGCTGATGGGACACGGCATTGCCCTGACCTTTGCGCGCGCGGGCCACGGCGTCACGGTTTATGACGCTTTCCCTGCCGGTCTGGAAGTCCTGAAGGACCGCGTTGCCGCCAGCCTTACCGCGATGGGTATTGACGATCGGGAAAGCGCCGAGACCCTGACACGGATCACGCCTGAGGCGGATCTTGCGGTCGCGGTAAAAAATGCTGCGGTCGTCTTTGAAGCCGCGCCCGAGAAACCGGACCTGAAGCGGGCCCTTTTCAAGGAAGTGGAAGCCTCCGCGCCCGAGACCTGCATTCTGGCATCCAACACGTCCGTCATTCCGATCACCACCATCATGTCGGACCTACGGAACAAAGGCCGGGCGCTCGGAACCCACTGGTGGAACCCGCCCCACATGATCCCGCTGGTCGAAGTCATCCGCACGCAATGGACGGATGAGGCGGACCTCGACACGATGGTGAATTTGCTCGCTTCGGTGGGCAAAACGCCTGTTCGGGTGGAAAAGGACGTTGCCGGCTTCATCGGCAACCGGCTGCAGCACGCCATGTGGCGCGAGGCGATCTATCTTGTCGAAAGCGGCGTCTGCACCGCTGAGGCGGTCGATCAGGTGGTCAATGCCAGTTTTGGCCGCAGGCTGTCCGTACTGGGACCGCTTGCCAATGCCGATCTCGTCGGCACCGACCTCACGCTCGACATTCTTGAAAACGTTCTGGCCGATCTGGACAACCGGCCAGCCCCCTCACCCTATCTGCGCAGGCTTGTGGAGGAAGGCAAGCTCGGCATGAAAAGCGGGGAAGGGTTCAGGAGCTGGACGCCGGAGGACATGGAGGATGTCCGCCAGCGCGTGGCGACGCATCTGCGGAGGCTTGAGACGATCCTGAAGTAACAGGCTACGCACCTGACAAGCGCATTGGGAGGAAAAACGATGACGCATCTACGGAAGACAAACGGGATTTCCCGCCGCATGTTTCTGGCCGGCGCATCGGCCGGCCTGGCCGCGCCCGCCATTTTGACCCGCACACGCGCCTATGCGGCCGACCCGGCCATCAGGATCGGTCATGTCAGCCCGCGCACCGGACCTCTGGCCGGCTTCGCGGAAGCCGATGACTATGTCCTGGCGGGCATCCGGGAAGCGCTTGCCAGCGGCATTGAAAACAACGGCAGGACCTATCAGGTCGAGATCATTTCCAAGGACAGCCAGTCCAACCCGAACCGGGCCGCGGAAGTCGCCTCCGAGCTGTTGCTCGGCGACGAGGTTGATATCATTGTCGCCGCCTCCACCCCGGACACCACCAACCCGGTATCGGACCAGGCGGAACTGAACGAGGTTCCCTGCATCACCACCGACTGCCCCTGGCAGCCCTATTTCTTCGGCCGCAATGGCGATCCGGCGACCGGCTTCGACTACACCTACCACTTCTTCTGGGGCCTGGAAGACGTCATCAACGCCTTCCTGGATCTCTGGCAACGAAGCGGCGTGGACAAAAAGGTCGGCGGCCTGTTCCCGAACGACGCCGACGGCAATGCCTGGGGTGACGACATCCACGGCTTTCCGCCCGCACTTGCCGGTCAGGGTTTTGAACTGACCGATCCCGGCCGCTACCAACCCCTGACCGACGATTTCTCATCCCAGATTTCCGCGTTCAAGGAAGCCGGCTGCGACATCGTCACGGGCAACATGATCCCGCCGGATTTCGCGACCTTCTGGGCACAGTCCGCGCAGCAGGGATTTGCGCCCAAGGTGGTCACCATCGGCAAGGCATTGTTGTTCCCGTCCGTCATTGAGTCCCTCGGCGACCGAGGCGACGGCCTGACCTCCGAAATCTGGTGGTCGCCCAACCATCCGTTCTCCTCGTCTCTGACCGGTGTCTCGGCGAAACAGCTGGCGGACGGTTATGTGGCCGCATCGAGTCGCCCCTGGACTCAGCCGATCGGCTTCAAACACGCGCTCTTCGAGGTGACAACGGACGTGATCCGCCGCAGCGCGGATCTCGACGATCCGAACGCGATCCTCGAAGCTATCAAGGGGACGAAACTGTCCACGATTGTCGGTCCGGTGGACTGGAGCAACGGCCCCGTCCGGAACGTGACCAAGACCCCCCTGGTTGCCGGTCAGTGGCAAAAAGGGCCCAATGGGTTCGATCTCGTGATCACTGCAAACCGCAGTGCTCCGTTCATCGCCACCACCGGCGAATTGAAACTCCTGTCCTGACCCGTGGCCGGCGCTCGGCCGATGGGCCGTGCGCCACCACAAGACACGAAGGTCTTCATGACTGCAGTTCTCGAACTCAAGGGCGTTTGCAAAGCCTATGGCGCGGTCACCGTTGCCGAGGACCTGAGCTACCGGCTCGGTACGGGCGAAGCGCTCGGCGTGATCGGGCCGAACGGGGCCGGAAAAACCTCGATGTTCAACCTGATCACCGGCACGATCCGTGCCGACAGCGGCCAGATCCTGCTGAAGGGCGAGGACATCACCCGCCAGTCCGCAGCCCGCCGTTGCCGAAGCGGCATCGCCCGGTCCTTCCAGGTCCCGCAACCCTTTACCGGCATGAGCGTTTTTGAAAACACGCTGGTGGCGGCGATACATGGCACGGCTGGTTCGCTGACCGAGGCCAATGCCCATTGCCTTGAGATCCTTGAGTTGACGGGTTTGATCGACAAGGCCAACGAGCCCGCAGGCAAACTGACGCTGCTCGGCCGCAAACGCCTGGAACTGGCGCGCGCGCTTTGCGCGCGGCCCCGCATCCTGCTTCTGGACGAGATCGCCGGCGGCCTGACCGAAAAGGAATGCCACGCGCTCGTGGCCACCATCAACACCATTCGCAAGACCGGCCTGTCGATCATCTGGATCGAGCATATCGTTCATGCGCTTCTGTCGGTTGTCGACCGGCTGATCGTCATCGATTTCGGCCGCAAGATCGCCGACGGCGCTCCGAAGGAAACCATGGCCAGCCAGGCGGTTCAGGAGATTTACATGGGAGTGGACGCCGATGCCTGACGCGCTGCTCTCAACCAGGGCTCTTGTGGCCCATTACGGCGATTTCCAGGCCCTCTTCGGGGTCTCCATAGATGTTCAGCCAGAGGAAGTCGTTGCGATCATCGGCGCCAACGGTGCCGGCAAGACCACGTTTATGCGCTCGATCACGGGACTGATCCGGAACAGGCCGGAGATGGTTGTCTGGAAGGGCCAGGCCATCGGCGGGCTCAGGGCCGACCAGGTAGCGCATCTCGGCATTGCCATGGTGCCGGAGGGACGGCAACTGTTTCAGTCCCTGTCGGTGGAGGAAAACCTCATCATCGGCGGTCAGATGGGCAGGAAGGGGCCGTGGTCCCTCAAGACCGTCCAGGACCTGTTCCCGATCCTGAAGGAACGCCGCCATGTGCCCGCGACGGCCCTTTCCGGCGGTCAGCAACAGATGGTCGCCATTGGCCGCGCGCTGATGGCGAATCCGGAGATTCTTCTCTTTGATGAAATCAGCCTCGGCCTCGCCCCGATTGTCATCAAGTCGATCTACGAGGCGCTTCCAGCCATCATCGGCGAAGGCATGAGCGCGATCATCGTGGAGCAGGACATTGCCAAGGCGGTGAGCGTTTCGGACCGGGTCTATTGCCTTCAGGAAGGCCGGATCTCGCTGCAAGGCCGGCCGGACGAGCTGACTCGCGAAGCCATCAGCGCCGCCTATTTCGGAGTATAAGATGGACTGGATCAACGCCATCCTACAGGGAATTCTGCTGGGCGGGCTTTATGCGCTTTTCGCCGCCGGCCTGTCGCTGATCTTCGGGGTCATGCGGCTCGTGAACATCGCCCATGGCGACTTCATCGTGCTGGCTGCCTTTCTCGGCCTGACCATCACCACGACACTGGGCCTGTCGCCACTGCTCGCCCTCTGCCTGGTCGTTCCTGTCATGGCCGCAATCGGCTATGGGCTTCAGCGCCTTGTCCTGAACCAGACCCTCGGCGAAGACATTCTTCCCCCACTTCTGGTCACGTTCGGCCTCTCCGTCATCATCCAGAACAGCCTTCTGGAGATCTACAGCGCCGACCCGCAGAAGATGAGCGCCGGCGCTCTGGAAACCGCCAGCCTTGCCCTGCCGGGAGACCTCAATGTCGGTGTCCTGCCGCTGCTGATGTTTGGCGTGGCGGTCGCCGTGATCGCCGGACTGCAATGGGTCTTCTACCGTTCCGCGCTCGGACGCGCCTTCCGCGCGGTCTCCGACAAGCAGGACATCGCCCAGCTCATGGGCCTCAACAAGGCCCATATCTTCGGGCTCGCCATGGCGTTGTCTCTGGCAGTTGTCGGTCTTGCCGGTGTCTTTCTCGGCATCCGCACCAGCTTCGATCCCTCGATCGGCCCCGGCCGGCTGATCTTCGGCTTCGAGGCGGTGATCATCGGTGGTCTCGGCAATCTCTGGGGCACGCTGATCGGGGGCATCATCCTCGGGGTGAGCCAGAACATCGGCGCCCAGATCAATCCGGGCTGGCAATTGCTGGCCGGTCACATCGCCTTCCTCATCGTTCTTGCCGTCCGCCCGCGCGGCCTGTTCCCGAGGATTGACTGATGACGACGTTGCCGAACACCTATGCCATTTCCCGCTCCTCAAGGGCGAGCCGGATCGCAGCCGTTGCGGGCACGCTGGTGCTCGCCCTTTTGATCGCGGCCCCCTGGTGGGCGGGACGCGCCGATATGCGGCTTCTCAGCGAGATGTTCCTCTACCTGTCGCTCGCCTGCCTCTGGAACCTTCTGGCCGGCTATGCGGGGCTGGTCTCCGTCGGCCAGCAGGCCTTTGTCGGTTTCGGCGGGTACATGCTGTTTGCGCTGGCAATCTTTGCCGGTCTGTCTCCGCTCGCCGCGATCCCGCTCGCGGGGCTTTTGGGTGCCATTGTCGCCGTGCCGGTCGCCCTTTTGATCTTCCGCCTGCGCGGTGCCTATTTCGCCATCGGTACCTGGGTGATTGCCGAGGTCTTCCGCCTGTCCTTCGCGCAGGTTTCGGCGCTCGGCGGCGGCTCCGGCACCAGCCTGCCCGTCGCAATCGTCCGGGCGATGGCCTCCAGCCGCTCCATGCGCGAGGCAACCACCTACTGGCTTGCGCTTGCCATGGCCGTGATCGTGCTGGCGGTGATCTATCTGCTGCTGCGATCCCGGAACGGCCTCGCCCTGACCGCGATCCGGGACAGCGAGCTGGCCGCGCAAAGCTTCGGCATCGACATCTGGCGCAACAAGTTCGTTGTTTACGTCCTCACCGCCGGCCTCACCGCGATGACGGGTGCCCTGATCTTTCTGCAAAAGCTGCGGATCTCTCCGGATGCCGCCTTCAGCGTCAACGACTGGACGGCCTTTGTGATCTTCATCGTGGTGATCGGCGGCATCGGCACCCTGGAAGGCCCGATCATCGGCGTGATCGTGTTTTTCCTGCTGCGCGAAACCCTCTCGGATCTCGGCACGACCTATCTGCTGATCCTCGGCGTGGTGGCGATCGCCGTGATGCTGAAGGCCCCCAAAGGGCTCTGGGGAACGCTCAAGGAGCGGACCGGGCTGGAACTGTTCCCGCTGGCACGGCGGGTGGTGAAAAAGAAAAACTGACATCGGGAGGCGGCCATGGCCCGCACACGCAACAAGACCATCATCACCTGCGCGGTCACGGGGGCCATTCATACGCCCACCATGTCGGACGCCTTGCCCTATACCTATGACGACATCGCGCGCCAGGCGGTCGAAGCCGCCGAGGCCGGTGCCTCGATCCTGCATCTGCATGCCCGCAACAACGAGACCGGAGCGCCGTCGGTGGACCCAAACGACTTCGCTCCGTTTCTGCCGCGCATCAAGCAGGCAAGCGACGCGGTTATCAACATTTCCACCGGCGGCTCGCTGACCCTGTCGATCCAGGACCGGATCCGGCCGGCGGCCACCTTCAGCGCCGAAATGTGCTCCATGAACATGGGCAGCATGAACTTTTCCTTCCATCCGCTGGCCAAGCGCTACGACAGCTGGAAATTCGACTGGGAAAAGGACTATGTCGCCAAGTCCGACGGCAACATCTTCCGAAACACCTTCCGGGACATTCGCGAGGCGGCCGAGATCCTGGCGCCGCATGACATCAAGTTCGAACACGAATGCTACGATGTCGGCCACCTCTACAATCTGAAATTCTGCATGGACTCGGGATTGTTCAAGGCCCCGGTTTTCATCCAGTTCGTCATGGGCATCCTGGGCGGGATCGGGGCGGACATCGACAATCTGGTATTCATGAAAAAGACCGCCGACAAACTCTTCGGCAACACCTACCGCTGGTCGGTCCTGGCGGCCGGCAATGCCCAGATCCCTCTGGCGACAACCGCCAGCCAGATGGGCGGCAATGTCAGGGTCGGCCTCGAGGACAGCCTGTTCATCAGGCGGGGGCAACTGGCGGAGTCCAACGCCCAGCAGGTCGCCAAGATCCGCCGGATCGTCGAAGAGCTCGGCAGCGAGGTCGCAACGCCCGACGAGGCCCGGGAGATCCTCGATCTGAAGGGCGCCGACCGCGTCGCGTTTTAGACGGTGGTGCCGACACAAAAGGCCGGGGCGTTGCCCCGGCCTCATCGTTACATTTTCTCAGCGGTTTTCCTCAGAACGTATAGCGCAGCGACGCCGAGATGATGTCGACATGGCTGTCGGCGCTGCCGGTGAAGGTGCCGATATTCGAGTTGTAGTCGTGGTGGTTGCCGGAAATATTGATGTCCGCATCTTCGGAAATGATGTGCGTGTAACCGAGATCCAGCGACAGGTGCTCGTTGACGTTCACGCTGCCGCCGGCGGACAGCCACCAACGATTGGTGTCCGGAATTCGGGTCGACCGGTTGGCGTCGTCGACCGGAGAGATTTCATAGGCAAGTCCTGCGCGCAGGGTGACCATGTCGTTCCAGTCATATTCGCCACCAAGGGCGAAGAACCAGCCGTCATTATACTGGAACTTGAGCGTCGGCGTACCGGTCGGGTTGGTAGTGGCGCCGCTTGTGGTCGTGGTCGCGACCGTGTCGAGGCGGCTCCAGTTGGTCCATTCGACCGTACCGGCCAGCTTGAACTTCTTGCCGATCTTCTGTGAGGCACTCAGCGTGACGGATTCCGGGGTCACGAAGGTGGCGTCGATGCCGGTGCGGCTGCCGCCGGCGCCACCGGCAACGGCGACAATGCTCGGGTTGATATAGTGGCCTTCCAGACCGACCGCCGTGGCGGAGCGGAAGCCCAGGCCGATTTCCGTGCCTTCCATCGGCTTCACGGTGATACCGGCCGTTGCGCCGTAGCCGAAGCCGCCACCCTTGAGTTCCGTGGTCGCACCCGTCGCATTCAGTGCGTAAGCAGACTTCAGGCTCACCTTCATGTACTGGATCTGCGCGCCGAGGCCGATCGAGATCATGTCATTGACCTGATAGGCAACGGTCGGATTGACATTGACCGAAAAGACCTCTGAACTGCGCGAATAATACTGCCCCGCCCAGTTGTTTTCGGGCTTCGTGCTCAGGCCGAACGGCGTGTTGACGGCCAGACCGAAGACCAGGTCCTCGTTGAAGCGATAGGCTGTGTAGGTCGAGGGTATCCAGGCGTCCGATCCGATATCGCCGCTGCTGCCGCTTGCCGCGGTGATGCCCGGTCCGCCAAAGGCGGCCGGAACGGCCGCGACACCTTGCGGCGTGTAGTCGCCGGTGATGTTCGAATTCGGAATGATGAACGAGGAGTGGCTTTCGAATGTGATCCCGTTCTTGGCACCCGTAAGGGTGGCCGGGTTCCAGAACATCGACGAAATGCTGTCCCCTGTCGTGCCGTTGCCCGCAAAGGACATGCCTTGGTAGTAAGCGCTCTGCTCGCGAAGCGCGAAGCCACCCGCATGCGCCGCCCCTGCAACCATGGAGAGTGCGATCGCGGTCGATGCGAATAGAACCGACTTGTTATTTGCCCACGTCATAGTGTTTCCTCCCGTCCCCTCCCGCAGGGACCTTCATGACAACTGGTGACAGGTTTTTCGGAGAAGGAGGCCGGTTTCAACACAATAATGGCCCGACATTTGCGGCAGAAACATCATGCTGCAGCGCAAAATATGATGTGTTCCTCCCTAAGGTTTCTGCGCTTAAGCTCTCAAATGTCAGATTTCGTAACATTTATGGACTGTTCGTCACAGCTTCGACACACGCTCACACGATTGCACAAAAAATAGGCATCAGAATTCGAGGTTTCCGATAACGTCAATTAGCTGCTCGACGTTGCGGCTTTGCCACACGTGTCCCAAGGGAATGGGTTGAATTTGTTGGACAAATTTGAGCTACCTGATCAGTAAAACTGACATTGACTCGATATAGACACATGCCGCGATCAGGAAGCTGAAGGTGCGCCCGGCCGGCATGTCCCCGCGCAAATCAGGGACATTTCGGACGGGTGTTCCCGGAGAGAGGAGTTTTCGATTGCTTTGCCCCGCGCCGGCCCGAAGGCCTGCACATGTCAGCCGTCACGCGCCGCCATGAACCGGCGCATGGCAACATCGCTCCAGGGCGCCAGCCGCGCGCGTGCCGCCTGATGGCTATCATAGATGCGTTTGGCCAGCGGATCCTTTTCCGCTGTTTCGGCCAGCACCTCGGCCGACGTCTGCCGCAGCGCTGCCAGGACTTCGTCGGGATAAGGCAACACAGTGACACCGTCCGCCTCCTGCAGCAGCTGGAGGGATCCGGCATTCTCCCAGTCACTTTCGGCAAGTGCCCGGCCGTTCTCCGCCTTGCAGGCCTCCAGCACAATCGCGCGCAGATCTTCAGGCAGGCTGTCGAGAGCCGCCTTGTTGAACAGTGCCTCGCCCGTGCCGTTGGGCTCATGAAAACCCGGTGAATAATAGGTCTTGGCAACCTTGTGAAAGCCCATGGCCCGATCCGACCAGGGGCCAAGGAACTCCGTCGCGTCCAGTACCCCACTCTGCAAGGCCTGGAAAAGTTCGCCCGGCGGCAGGCTGACCGGGGTCGCCCCCAGACGCCGCATGACCTCGCCGCCAAGCCCCGGCATGCGGATCTTGAGACCGGTCAGGTCGTCAAGACCGGTGATCTCGCGCTTGTACCAGCCGCCCATCTGGACACCGGTGTTGCCCGCCATCACCGGTTTCAGGCCGAAGGGCGCATAAAGCTCGTCCCACAGCGCCTGCCCGCCGCCCTGCTCGATCCAGGTGATGTGCTCATGCGGCAAGAGACCAAAGGGAATGGCGGTGAAATAGACCGACGCCGGGATCTTGCCTTGCCAGAAGAACGAGGCCGTATGTGCCATTTGAGCCGTCCCGGCAGAGACCGCGTCAAAGACACCGAGCGCGGGCACCAGTTCTCCGGCGGCGAACAGGCGGATGGTCAAGCGGCCTCCGGACATCACCTGGATCCGGTCGGCAATCCGCTGCGCAGTCACGCCGGGTCCCGGCAGGTTTTTCGGCCAGGAGGTGACCAGTTTCCACTCGAGCGTCCCCTGCCCCTGAGCGATCGCGGGCGCAGCCAGAGCGCTGGAGCCCATTGCAATGGAAGCTCCCAGAACAGCGCGGCGGTTGACGTTCTGCAGTCGGCCGGTCTTGTCGGTGCTCATCTCATTCACTCCAAAACGCGTGGAAATGGTGGACAGGCCCGTGTCCCTGCCCGATTTCGAGCCGGTCGGCTGCGCTAATGGCCGCCTGGATGTAGGTCTTGGCCGCCTGGACCGCCTGCTGCAGCGTCTGCCCCTTTGCCAGGCTTGCCGCGATGGTGGAGGACAGGGTGCAGCCGGTGCCATGGGTGTTGTTCGTGGCGATCCGCGTGTCCCGGAGCCAGAGGGCATTGCCGTCGGCATCAAGGTAGAGGTCGGTGCTTTCCGCACTGTCGCCATGACCGCCCTTGAGCAGAACGGCCTTTGCCCCGAGTCCGAGCAGCCGCTCTGCCTGCGCATGCATCTCCGCCTCGCCGGCCGCGACGGAACACTGCAGCATGCGTGCGGCCTCATGCAGGTTGGGCGTAATGATATCCGCGAGCGGCAGCAGTGCCGACATCAGCGTGTCGACGGCGCTGTCGGCCAGGAGCGGATCTCCGGAAGCAGCAACCATAACCGGGTCCAGCACGATGGGACCGGTGTCATGCGCCTTCAGGCCCGCGGCGACCGCCTCGATGGTGTCGACACGCGACAGCATGCCGATCTTGGTCGCGGTGACGGCAAGATCCGAATAGACCGCATCCATCTGCGCGCGCACGAAGTCCGGCGGCACGTCGTGAATGGCCGTGACGCCAAGCGTGTTCTGCGCCGTCAGCGCCGTCAGCACGCTGGCACCATAGACGCCGTTTGCGGAAAAGGCTTTCAGATCGGCCTGAATGCCGGCGCCGCCGCCGGAATCCGACCCTGCAATGGTCACCGCGATTGCGGTCATGGGCTTCTCCTGAATTGGTTGAGAAGGTGGGGTCAGGCCGTTTTCAGCCGGATCTCGATGTCCCGCAGGCTGAGACCGTAAAGCGCGTCGAGCAGCTCCGGCACAAAGGTGCCCGGGCCGCCCGCGCGCTCGGCCGCGATCTCGCCGGCAATGTTGAAGACGGAAAGACCGGTGGCGGCCGCCAGGGCCCTGTCGCTCTCGACGGCGGCAAAGGCTGCCAGCACCGCGCCACCTGCGCAACCGGTCGCTGTCACCCGGCTCATCAGCGCATGCCCGTTGAGCAGCCGGAAATCCTCGCCAAGGCTTTCAACCTTGTCTTCCTGGCCCGTGACGGCCAGCACCGTGCCGCCGGCGATCAGCGCATCGGCTTCCGCCCGGCCCTGGAAGAGCGCATCCAGCTCGGCACCGTTCAGTCGGACCACGTCCGGCATGATACCGAGCAGCTCGCGCGCAAAGAGACGTCGCGGCTTGGAGCGGTCAATGAACACCGGATCGAGGCAGACGGGACGGCCCGCCTCTTGCGCGGCTGCAACGGCCAGCGGAATTGCCTGGCGCCGGGTCTCGTCCAGAGTGCCCAGATTGACCAGCAGCGCATCCGCGCTCGCGGCGAAACCGGCAACTTCCTCCGGCGCCAGCGTCATTGACGGCACGGCGCCGAGCGCCAGCAGAACATTGGCGGTAAAGGTCTGGGCAACGGCATTCGTGATGGCGTGAACGCGCGGTGATTTCCGCCGGACCCGCTCCAGCAGCGCAAAAACCGTTTCGGGCGGCAGGCCCTGTGTGGCGGCAGCAATGGAAAGTGTCATGATCTCAAATCCCTCCGCCGGTATCATCCGGATCAGGTTCAAGGAGTTGGCGGGCCGCCTCTCAGCCCGGACCGGAATGGCCGGGCACCCCCATGAGATGCCTGCACGGTTAACAAGCCGGACAGATGAATGCAAGTCCCGGCCCGGAGGCCGGTCTCGGCGATTGACTGATGCGGCCAGATGGGCGATGTCCTTGGGCACATATTGAAACGCGCACGCGCCGGAGTACCGCATGACCCCGTTTTTCGTGATGATCAAATGCCAGCTGGGCAAGACGTATCAGGTCGCAAATGCGATCGCAGACGCGGAGATTGCCTCCGAGGTCTACTCCACAAGCGGCGACTATGATCTTCTGGTCAAGTTCTACATTGAGGACGGCGCCGATATCGGCCATTTCGTCAATCAGAAGGTCCATCCGATCGACGGCATCCAGGACACCAAGACGATTATCACCTTCAAGGCTTTTTGAGTTTCCCGTGTTTCCCGAAAGGACCTGTCATGCAGTTTCTGAAAACAACAGCCGTATGCCTCGGCCTTGCCGTCACCCCGCTGGCGATCAGCGCACCGGCTTCCGCCCAGGGCATGCCGCCGGAACAGATCAAGCAGATCCTGGATCTCACCAAGGCCAACTGGGTCGCCTTCCGTGACTGGCAGGGCCAGGAGCTGATCTATTTCACCCACCTGGAATCCTGGAAATGCGGCATTGACTACGTTTTCTACGGTCTCAACGACGGTCCGATCGACCAGGAATGGCAGCTGGATGCCTGCGATCCGGACAACCCCAACGTGGTCCTGAAGGACAAGCCCTATATCGAGCTTCCTCTCGGGTCGGCCCAGTCCATCAGCGTCCAGCTGATCTTCCCGGACGGCACCAAGAGCCAGGTGGAGCGGTTCGAATACAAGCCGCAGTGAGGCGGCGGATACCCCCTTTTGCTCTCCGTCGTCATCCCGGCCAAGCGAAGCGCGAGCCGGGACCGGGGAGCTCCTGTTGTTTTGCTTGCAACCTAAAGACCGCACGGGCTCCCCGATCCCGGCTCTTCGCGTTGCTTCGGCCGGGATGACGACGGTAAGGGCTTTTGGCTTCTAAGACCGCGACGGCGACGAGGCCCGGCGGGATTTGGTGCGGTCGAGGCCAAGCTTGTGTTCGCGGTAGATGACGAAGATCCCCGCCGCAATCACGATCAGGGCGCCGATCACCACCGCCGGCACCGGAACCTCGGAAAACACGACAAAGCCGACAATGATCGCCCAGAGCATGTTGACATAGTCGAACGGCGCGATGGTCGAGGCGTCCGCGAAACGATAGCTCTGGGTCAGGAGGATCTGGCCGACACCGCCGGCAAGGCCGATCAGCACCAGCAAGCCGCTCGTCGCAAGATCCGGCCAGATCCAGGCCTGTCCCGGCAGAAAGAACCCGAGTGGCAGGGTCAGCAGCGACAACAGGGTCGCGGAGCCGGCGAACCAGGTGACAATGGTCGAGGTCCGTTCCGTCTCGCAGAGCTTGCGCACCGTGATCATGGCAAGCGCGGCAAAGCTGGCCCCGGTCAGACCGATCAGCGCGCCGAAAGTCGACGGCCCGTCGAAATGCGCGTCGCCCAGATGCGGCGACAGCACCACGAGAATGCCGACGAAGCCGACACCGACGGCGCTCCAGCGATAGATCCGCACCGTTTCCCCGAGAAGGAAGAACGCCAGAACGACGACGAAGAGCGGCGTGGCAAAGCCGATCGCGGTGGCATCGGGCAGCGGCAGCAGGGAGAACGCGGTGAAGCTGCAGACCATGGCGGTGAGGCCGACGGTGGCGCGGGTCAGGTGCCCTCTCGGATTGTGCGTCTTGAAGGCAAGGCCCAACTCGCCGCGCAGACCCACCATAAGCAGCACGGGAAACAGGCCGAAGAAATTGCGGGCGAACACCAGCTCTCCGATCGGCACGGTTTCCGCCGCGATCTTCAGCGCGGCCGCCATGACGAAGAACACCAGCGTCGAGGCCACCTTCAGCGAAATGCCCAGGAGCGGTGCTTGCCGGGTCATGCCCGCCGGTGCCGGCGGACCGGAAAGACGGGATTTCGAGGTGGAAACGGTCATCGCAGGGCTTTCACGTGCCGGATGGCATGGCAGGAGGGCACAGGTAGCATTGAGGGTACAGGATCACGCCAACAGCTGACATTCCAGCCAACATGCAGGATGTCAGCCCTGAACAGCCGAAAAAGAGGCGGGATACTGATCGGTCGGGACCGGCAGTATCTCGCGATGGGCCCGGCATTGCAATCGCGTTCACCATCCAACCGGTGCCTTCAGGCGCACGGCAGCCAAGCGGCAACCAGCGGTGCCTAAGCCGTCCCTGAACGCCCTCGCCAACGGCCAGCCCCGCCTTTTATCAGAGCTTCGCTTCCTGGGCTTCCAGCATGGCCGCAAGTTCCTCGGGCGACATGTTTTCCCGCTCGGCGATGGAAACCTCGAACCCCTTCAGACGTTTGTAGATCGACAACAGCTCGATAATGGTCGACCAGGAATTCACCAGATACTGGAACGAGTTCGAGACCTGACCGAAAGCCGTCAGGATCTGCTGCACGATGCCGTAGGTGATGGTGCCGGCCACGATGGTCGGAACGAGGATGAAATAAGTGAACAGGTTGTCCGCCTGAATGTAGAACCCCCGGGCGAGGTTGAAATAGAGATAGTGGAAATAGAGCCGGAAATAGTTCCGGCGCACATTGCCGAAGAGCTCGGTCAGAGTGAGCGGCTGCGCTCTGTGCTCATGATCCTCGCCATAGACCAGTTCCTTGCGGTAAGCCGCCTCAACGCGCTGGTTATGGAACTCCAGACCGGGAAGCTTGATGCCGACAACCGCCAGCAGCACGGTTCCGAACAGGGACCAGAGGATTGCCGCGGTGAACAGCGGCGCCGGAATTGCCCCAACGATCGGCAGTGTCTCGACATAGCTTGAGAGGGCAAACAGCACCGGCAGGAAGGCAATCAGGGTCATGACCGCGTCGATCATGGAAACGCCCAGCCCTTCCATGATGGACGCAAAGCGCATGGTGTCTTCCTGGATACGCTGGGAGGCGCCCTCGATGTGTCGGACGTTTTTCCACTTCTCGACATAGTAATCGTTCATCGCGGTGCGCCAGCGAAAAATATAGTGGCTGACGAAAAACCGGTTCAGCACGAACATCCCCATGGACAGGGTGGCGATCTGGGCGAACATCAGCATCAGGACATAGAAGTCGTTGGCAACAACGCCTTTGTCGCCCTCAAGCGCGTTCTGCAGCGTGTCGCCGAATGGCCGGCGCCAATTGTTGATCGCCACCGAAACCTGGACCGAAAAATAGGTCATGAAGATGATCAGCGAGGATCCCCAGACCGACCAGAGATGCCAGCGGTGATCCCGTGAAAAGACCCACCAGAAGCCCCCGAAACAAATCGTGAAAAAGGCGTAGTAGGTATAGAACCACAGGAAGCTCGGCGTGATGAAATAACGCAGATCAATCGGCGGCGGCCCTTCCGGATCGGTTCCAAAGCCGAGAGTCGCACCAAGCTCGTTGGCAAAGCCGTACCAGATCAAGACGGCTGCCAGTGCCCAGGCGGCGGCGGACAGGAAGAACAGCTTGGGTTTCGGGAAGAAGGATTGAAACACAGGTTTATTCCTGATTCTGCGATTGATGGAAAAACGCGCTTAAAAGGTAATAACGCAAGCGCGGTTCAAGACCAGCCGAAACAGCTCGAAACCGGTACAAAACGGTGCACAGGAGGCCCACAGGCCGCCAAATCCGGCAAAAGCTTTGCGTATTGGCGGGTCTCCAGACAGCACATGGGTCAAAGGCAACAAAAAGAGGCGTTCCATTGAACGCCTCTCCTTTTACCCCGCTATGCCTGTTTCGCCTTCTGGATCGCTTCCCAGACCCGGATCGGCGTGGCCGGCATGTCGATCAGTTCGCTCACTCCGGCGCCGTCCTTCAGTGCCATCTGAACCGCGTTCATCACCGCCGCACAGCCACCGATCGTGCCGGCCTCGCCCGCGCCCTTGATGCCCATGGCATTGGTGGTGGAGGGAATGTTGCGGGTCTCGAAATGAATGTCGGGCATGTCGGCGGCCCGAAGCAGGCGGTAGTCGAGCAGCGAGGCAGTCAGCAGCTGGCCGTCCTCGTCATAGACCGTCTGCTCGCACAGCGCCTGGCTGATCGCCGAAGCCGCGCCGCCATGAACCTGGCCGGCCAGGAGCAGCGGGTTCACGGTAACGCCAAAATCGTCGACGATCACGTAATTGGTGAGATCGACATCGCCGGTCTCCGGATCGACTTCGACCTCGCAGACGTGGGTGCCGTTCGGATAGGTGTTTTCGGTCTGCTTGACCTCTTCGCTAGCCGACAGGGTCTCGCCCGCACCGGCAACGATTTCCGCCAGCGTGACCTGCTGATCGGTGCCGACGACGCGCACCAGGCCGCTGTCCAGTTCCAGATCCTCAATCCCCGCCTCGAGCCGGTCGGCGGCCAGTTCCTTGACCTTCTTGACCAGCGTCCTTCCGGCCTCGCGCACGGACGGCAGGCCGATCGGGATCGAGCGGGAACCGCCCGTGCCGCCGCCCTTCCTGACCCGGTCTGTGTCGCCCTGGATGACCTCGACCTCCTCGATGGTCACACCGAATGCTTCGGCCACCACCTGGCTGTAGGCCGTCGCATGGCCCTGGCCGTTGGTCTGGGTGCCGATCAGCAGGGTCAGGCTGCCCTTGCCGTCGAGTTCAAGCGTTGCCTCTTCGCTGCCGGCAAAGGCGCAGGCCTCGATATAGGAACAGATACCGATGCCGCGGTATTTGCCTTCCGCCGCGCTTTGATCCTGGCGCGCCTTGAAGCCGGCCCAATCGGCCACGTCCAACGCCTTGTCGAGATGTCCGGAGAACTCGCCGGTGTCATACATGCGGCCGGTCTGGGTTGTGTAGGGCAGTTGCTCCGGCGCGATGAAATTGCGCTTGCGGATCTCGACCGGTCCAAGCCCGGTTTCCTCCCCCGCCTTGTCGATCAGCCGCTCGATCAGATAGGCGGCTTCCGGCCGGCCGGCGCCGCGGAAGGCATCCAGCGGCACGGTGTGCATGTAAACGCCCTCGACCTTGGCGAAGACCGCCGGAATGTCATAGAGGCCGGAGGACATCGAAGTGCCGACAAAGGGAATGAACGGACCGAACTGATGCAGATAGGCGCCCATGGCGGCTTTGACATGGACCTTCAGGCCGAGAATGCGGTTGTCAGCGTCGAGCGCCAGTTCCGCATGGCTGAGATTGTCGCGGCCATGCGCGTCGGTGACAAAATGCTCCATGCGTTCGCCCGCCCAGCGCACCGGCCGGCCCAGCTCCTTGGCCGCGATCATCGCCAGAGGATATTCCCGGTAGCAGAACATCTTGGTGCCGAAGCCCCCGCCGACCTCCGGCGTGATCACCTGGAGCTTGTCCTGCTCCAGGCCCAGAATGCTGCAGATGACGCCACGCAGACCATGGCCGCCCTGCGTGCCGAGCGTCAGCTTGAAACGCTCGTTTCCGGCGTTGAACTCGGCGACACAGCCGCGCAGCTCCATGTAATTGGCGACGATCCGGTTGTTGACGACATCGATGGAAACGGTTCTGGCGGCCTTGGCGAAGGCCTCGTCGGTCTTGGCCTGGTCGCCCTGGCCATAGGTGAAGGCGACATTGGTGCCGAAGTCAGGCCAGACCTTCACCGCATCATCGGCGAGCGCGTTCTCAATGCCGATCACCGTGTCGAGCGGTTCGTAATCCACCTCGAGCATTTCCGCCGCGTTCCGGGCCGCATGAAGATCGTCGGCGACAATGAAGGCAATCGCGTCGCCGACATAACGGACTTCGTCCGAACACAGCACCGGCTGATCGGGCACCTTCATGGGCGCACCGTCGATCTGCGGTGGACGGGCCTGGCACGGCATGGTCTTGCCGGCCAGCTCCGCGCCGGTCAACACCAGTTGCACACCGTCCATCTCGCGAATGTCGTCGACATTTTCCAGGCTGATTTTTGCATGTGCCATGGCCGATCGGACCACAACCCCGTGCAGACACCCCTCCGGCATGTAATCCGCCGTGTAGATGCCCTTGCCCGTGATGAGCGCTTGATCTTCCTTGCGGCGCAAAGGTGCGCCGACACCGAATTTCGGAGTGACCATCTGGTTCATGAAACTGGACCTGCTTGTTTGGGAAGAAAATCCCGAGACTCTCTCACGTGCCGCAAACGAACCTGAGTTGAGCGGCGCCTGACTGGAACATAGTGCGCTGCCGCAAACAGCGCCAGTGGGCGCCGCCAGCGCTGTCTTCTTCAGGTAGGATCTTAGATGATCTCGTCCTCGTCGAACAGGGGATCGGCTTCGAGCTGTGAGGCCAGGCTGTCGAGGGTCAGCTCGGCATCGTATTTCTCGCTGACATCGGCAATGTGAAACAGGCCATCACCCTCATTGACCACCGGCAGGTTGGTGCGCCCGACCACCAGGCCGCCATATTCGGCAATCACATTCTTCTCGTTCTCGCCGAAAGGATCGGACACGATACCGAGCAGCATCTGCGGCTCCACGACGTCGCCGATGGATTTGAATGGCCTGAGCAGCCCGCCGGCAGGCGACCGCACCCAGTAGCTGGACTTGGTCAGGATCGATCGAGCCTTGGGTCTGGTAATGCCTTTCGAACCGACCATTTTCAGCGCCCGCATCACCCGCAAGATCCCGGAAACGCCGGCCCGGATGGCCATTTCATCGAACCTGAGCCCTTCGCCCGCCTCGAAGACCAGCACATCGGTGCCCTTCGACTGGGCCGCCTCGCGCAAGGAGCCCTCGCGCACCTTCGACGTCAGCACCACCGGGGCCCCGAAAGCCTTGGCCAGCGTGAGCGTATCCGGGCGCGATGGCGATACCCGGATCTGCGGCAGGTTGGTCCGGTGGATCGCGGCGGAATGAAGATCGATGCCGTAATCCGCCCGGTTGACGATCTCCGTCATGAACAGATGGGCCAGACGCCCGGCGAGCGAGCCTCGCTGGCTGCCGGGAAAGACCCGGTTGAGATCGCGCCGGTCAGGCAGGTAACGCGAATGATTGAGGAACCCGAAGGCATTGACGATCGGAATGACCAGAACAGTGCCTTTCAGCTTTTCCAGCTCCGGCGCCTCCAGCTGCGGCGCGTTCAACAGGCGCCGGGCGATCTCGACACCGATCACCTCGTCGCCGTGAATGGCCGCGCTGACAAACAGCACCGGTCCGGGGCGGCGCCCATGCAGCACATGCACGGACATGGTCACCGGCGTGTGGTCGGACAGTACACTGACCGGCAGATCGATAGTCCGCCTCGTGCCCGGCGCAATCGAATGCGCGCCGATGACAAAGGGTTTGACGGGCGTGCTCAACCGCGGCCCTTTGTCTTGGTTTTGCCGACCTGGGCGTTCTTGGCAATGAAGTCGATGATCTTGCCGGCGACATCGATCCCGGTCGCCTTCTCAACGCCTTCGAGGCCCGGCGAGGAGTTCACTTCCATGACCACCGGTCCGTGATTGGAACGCAGCATGTCGACGCCGCAGACATTGAGGCCCATGGATTTGGCCGCTCTGATCGCCGTCGAGCGCTCCTCCGGCGATATCTTGATGGAGGCCGCGCTGCCGCCGCGATGCAGGTTGGAGCGGAATTCCCCTTCCGCGCCGGTCCGCTTCATCGCGGCAATGACCTTGCCGCCAACGACCAGGGCGCGGATGTCGGTGCCACCAGATTCCTTGATGAATTCCTGGACCAGGATGTTGACATTGGCGCCGCGGAAGGCCTCGATCACCGACTTGGCCGAACGTTCCGTATCCGCCAGAACCACACCGATGCCCTGAGTGCCTTCCAGGAGCTTGATCACCACAGGCGCACCGCCAGCGGTGGACAACACTTCCTCGGTCATTTTGGGATCATGGGCAAAAGTCGTCACGGGCAAGCCGATGCCGTCGCGGGCAAGCAGCTGCATGGAGCGCAGCTTGTCGCGCGAGCGGCCGATGGCGACCGACTCGTTCAACGGATAGACCCCCATCATCTCGAACTGGCGCAAAACGGCGAGACCATAGAATGTGACCGAGGCGCCGATCCTCGGGATGACCGCATCATAGCCGGTCAGCTTGGTGCCGTTATAATAGATTTCCGGCCGCCTTGAGGCGATGTTCATATAACAGCGCAGCGTGTTGATGATGTCGAGTTCGTGGCCCTTTTCCTCCGCGGCCTCCTTGAGGCGGCGGTGCGAATAGAGCTCCGGGTTCCGCGCCATCATTGCAATCTTCATTGGTCCTTGTCCCCTTGTCTAGGCCTCGCAAAGGCCGGGTTTGACACCGATGGTTCAGTGATCTTTTGCCGGTTGCCCGGTCGTTAGTGTTTTGTCGCCGGCGCGGGTTTGCCGGCCAGAAAGGACCGGCCCGCATGCACCAGAACGTTGTGGCGCCGGATCGCTGTACGCCCCAGGATCATGTCGAATCCCATGTTCGACCGGTCGGCCAGCGAGACGTCCACATGCCAGTGATGGCTGCCCAGATGCAGCAGGGTCCGGATCACGATCCTCGTTTCCGGCACGCCGCTGGTATTCTTGATGTCGCGCTGGTCCAGAACCGGCACTTCCACCCTGAAGTCCGCGTGATGCCGGGAGGCCGGCACCCGGAACCGGACCCAGCTGCGCCCGTCCTTCTCGAACACTTCCTGGTCTTCGGCATGGAGCGCGGAAGTCCGAGCCCCGGTATCGATTTTGGCGCGCATGTCAAACACGCCGAGTTCCGGGAGACTTACGATCTCGCGCCAGCCGATAATGTCGGCGGCGATTCCCGGACGCCCCTTTTTAGCCCTTGTCATTCACTGAAATCCTGGCCTTTTCCATTGCGGAACACGCGGCCTGTCCAACCCATATGGAAAACATTGCATGCCGCGCTGTTGAGCGCAATACGGGTTGCGCCACCCGGATCTTTGCGCCGCTTTCCGAGTGGCACAGCCCTCACCATTAACGCTCAAAGGGGTTCTTTGGTTCCCGATCTTCTGACAGGCTGCCGCGTGTTTGCCGGGTCAATTGCTCGATCGCGTCGGCCAGATGCACCTCCTGGATGTTGTAGTCGCCACGGGCGACGCGAATCTTGTGGGCGGCCAGCATGACCTCGCCCATCGGCACGCCCTCTGGCGGCTTGAAGCGGTAGCTCGCCAGCTCGATCAGCAGGCCCAGTGGGTCGCGGAAATAAATTGAATCCATGAAGCCCCGATCCTTCGGGCCACTGTGCTCGATGCCACGCGCCTCCAGCCGCTCCGCGATCTGGCGGAAGGTTGCCTGGCTGACATCCAGCGCCAGGTGATGCACGCAACCGATGGTCTGCGGCGCCGGTTCGGCGTCTGGCTTGCGGTCCTCATTGGTGAAGATCGTGATCAGCCGGCCGTCGCCCGGATCGAAATAGAGATGGCTCTGGTTGGCATCGTCCAGGTTGGGCTGTTCGAACACGAACGGCATGCCGAGCACGCCTTCCCAAAAATCGATTGAGGTCTGCCGGTCGGCGCCGACCAGCGTGATGTGATGAATGCCCTGGGTCTGGATTTTTTCCATGCGTCACTTCCCCGTTCCGTCCACCTAGTATGGCGCGGCGGCGCGGTAAGGCAAACACCTGGTCGGGACAAGAGCCCTTCCCTTCTCATGGAAAAGCGCTAGACTTGTTGCAACCGCAACAAACAGCCCAAACCGACACGTGCTCCCGCTCCGGCCCGTTGGCGCCGCGGTCCGCGCATGCCGCTCGGCCAGGAAGCCCTATGGACATGCCCACCAAGGACCCGATGCCTCCCGAGGCAACGGGCAACCGACTTCAGCGCAAACTGGCCAGCCTGACGGAAAACCTGCCGTCCAACACCATCGGCGCGCTCTGGATCCTGCTGGCCGCCTTCGGCTTCTCGATCATGGTCACCTTGATCAAGTTCCTCGGCCAGGACCTGTCGGTGTTCCAGATCCTGGTGGTGCGACAGGCGGTCATGCTGGCCATTGTCGCCCCGAAGATCCTGAGCGGCCTGCCGCATTCCCTCGAAACCAAGCGGCCGGGGCTGCAGCTGACCCGCATCGCCTTTGCCACCACCGCCATGCTGTGCGGCTTCACCGCCGTCATCGAGATGCCGCTGGCGGATGCCACCGCGATCAGCTTCTCGAAAACCTTCTTCATCACCATCTTCGCGATCTGGCTCCTGGGCGAGACCGTCGGTGTGCACCGCTGGGGCGCGACCATTGTCGGCTTTCTCGGCGTGCTTCTGATGCTGCGGCCCGACGGCGACGGCCTGATCGATCCCTATGCCCTGCTCGCCATCGCGGGTGCCGCCTGCGCCGGCATGGTGATGATCGTGGTGCGCATGCTGACCCGCACCGATCCGCCGGTTACGATTCTCACCTACCAGGCGCTCGGTGTCGGTCTGATCATGGCCGCCCCGGCGATCTACACCTGGCAGGCGCCGAGCCTCGGCCAATGGGGGCTGCTAGTGGTGATCGGCATCATCTCCTGGGCGGCCCAGATGGCCAATATCCGCGCCTTCAAGGCGGGTGAAGCCACCGCCATCGCTTCGCTCGACTATACCCGCCTGCTCTATGCCACTATCTTCGGCGCTCTGGTCTTCAGCCAGTGGCCACGGGTGGAAACGTTGATCGGCGCCGCCATCATCATCGCTGCCTCGATCTATACCGTCCGCCGCGAAGCCAAGCGCGGGCGGGAACTGGCAAGAGCTTCCGACGGACGCGGATATAACAGCTAGAACCGCTCCACCCGGCATGACAACAACAGGCTGACCGAAAAGACGAAACGCGCTCAAATGAGCGCGTTTCCTGTAAAGCCAGACCGCTAAGCCTCAGGCGCTCTTGGCTTCCGCCATCGCGCGCTTCTGCGCCTCTTCCTCGACCAGTTCCTTTTTCGACAACTTGCCGACCATGGTCTTCGGCAACTCGTCGCGGAACTCGTATTCGCGCGGCAGTTCGATGGTCGACAGGTGATCCTTCAGGAAGGTCTTCATCTCGTCGGCGGTCATCGAATACCCCTCTTTCAACTTGATGAAGGCCTTGGGGCTTTGGCCGCGATATTCGTCCGGCACCGCGATCACGATGGTCTCGTCGACCGCCTCGTGCTGGTAGATCGCTTCCTCGATCACCCGCGGATAGACGTTATAACCGGAACACAGGATCAGGTCCTTGATCCGGTCGACCAGATAGATGAAGCCGTCCTCGTCGACATAGCCGACATCGCCGGTATGCAGGTAACCGTCCTCGGTGATGGTATCGGCCGTGGCATCGGCCCGTTTCCAGTAGCCTTTCATGATCTGCGGGCCGTGCAGAAGCAATTCCCCCTTCTCGCCCAGCGGCACTTCGGTGACCCGGTCCTCGATGCTGACGAAGCGGGCCTTGGTGCCCGGCGCCAGCCGGCCGATGGAGCCGGCGCGGCGGCTTTCATCCAGCGGATTGACCGCGGCGACCGGCGAGGATTCCGTCAGGCCATAGCCTTCGACCAGAACGCAACCGGTGATCTTCTCGAAGCTTTCCTTGACCTCGACCGGCAGCGGCGCGCCGCCGGAAAGACACAGGCGGATGGTGGTAAGGTCGTATTTCTCGGTCAACGGCGAATTGTTGATCGCGGTGTAGATGGTCGGCACGCCCGGGAACAGCGTCACCTTCTTGCGCACGATCGCATCGAGCAGGGCTTTCAACTCAAAACGGGGCTGCAGCACCATTTCCGCGCCTAGGATGATCGACAGGTTCTGGGCGACCGTCATGGCAAAGACGTGGAAGAACGGCAGCACGCACAGCATGCGTTCCTCCCCCGGCTTGGCCTTTTCGAAGATGCAGCGCATCTGCTCGATATTGGCCGCCAGATTCTTGTGCGTCAGCATAGCGCCCTTGGGCACACCGGTGGTACCGCCGGTATATTGCAGTACCGCGATGGACTCATCGACATCGATCGCGACCGGCTTGGGCCGACTGCCTTTGGTCTGCAGATCGTCGAACCAGACATGCGCGTCATCTTTCGGAATATCGGCCAGTTCCTTGCGCTTGAACAGGCTGAACAGCACCTTCTTGACCGTCGGCAGGCAGAAGCTCATCGGGCAGACGATGATCTTGTCGAGGATCTTTTCCTTCCGGACGTCCTCGACCTTGTCGTAGATCACCTTCAGATCCATGGTCACCATGATGCGCACATCGGCATCGCGCGCCTGGAAGGCGATTTCGCGTTCCACATAGAGCGGATTGAAATTGGCGACGGTGCCGCCGATCTTCAGGATCGCAAAGTAGAAGATCGTGTAATAGGGCGTGTTCGGCAGGCAAAGACCGACATGGACACCTGGACCGACGCCCATGGCCTGCAGGCCGGCGGCCGTGCTGTCGACCAGCGCGCCTATTTCGCCATAGGTCCAGACCTTGCCCATGAAGTCGGCGGCCGGCCGGGCGCCGAATTGCGCAACGGTCGCCTCGAGATACTCATGTACTGGACGGGGTTCAAAACCCGCGTTCCACTCCTCCGCAGTCGTCATCAAGTTCTCCAACGCGTGTTTTTGCGCTCACTCGGCGGACGGGCCGTCGACCTGAAATCCGAAAAGCGCCTCCACGCGCCTTTCCAAACTCCCCCCTTCAGGTCCCGGCCGCCAATGAGGCGTCGCCTCTTTGGGTTCCTCCTGACATGACGCAACCTTACGTTCACGTCAACTCGCGACGTTACGACACCCTAGCATTTTTTTGCGCGCGCACAGTCATCAAAATTAGATATGTCGGCTGGAGAAATTGGCAATAGCCACGCCAAATCAAAAACTTAACCAAAGGAAATCAGAACCGGAAAAGTCACCGCTTCGGCCAGGACCAATTGGGTGTATCGACACCGTCCACAACCGTTTCGCCCAGTTCCTTGCGCAAGTCGTAGCGCAGACAGGCCTCCTCCTTGGCGAGTTCCGTCACCAGTGTTTCGGCGTGGGAGACAACAATCACCTGGGTCTTTTGCGCAGCCAATGCGATCAGTCTCGCCAGCGGCTCCAGCAGGGCCGGATGCAGGCTCGTCTCCGGTTCGTTGAGCACGATCAGCGGCGCCGGCCGGGGCGACAGCAGCGCCGCCGTCAACAGCAGATAGCGCAGCGTGCCGTCGGAAAGTTCGCTGGCCCGCAGCGGCCGCAGCAGGCCCTTCTGGCGCATCAGCAATTCGAAATAGCCGTCATTGACGGTGATCTGGATCGCGGCGCCCGGAAAGGCATCGTCGATGGCGTCCGCCAAAGCGCGCTCGTCGCCGATTTCCAGGATGGTCTGCAGCGCCGCCGCCAGATCGCCGCCATCGCCGCTGAGCACCGGCGTTCTGGTGCCGATCTTGGGAAACCGTGCCGGGGCGTCCCGGTCGGTGCGCAAATGGTCGTAGAACCGCCATGCGCGCATGCGCTCGCGCATCACAAGGAGTTCCAATCCGTCCTTGGGATCGGCGGCATGGGTCATCATGCTGTCGAAGCGGGCAAGATTCTGGAACACCGGCACCCGTTGCCCCTGGCTGTTCAGAACCCGGGCCGTCGGACCGTTGCGGCCGGCGATTTCGTTGGATCGCGACAGTGCCTCCCCAGCCCACAGCGCCTCGGCCTTGATCTCCGGGTCCATGGAAAACAGCGACCGGCCGGCATCTGCCGGCAGGCCGAGATCGATGGCATAGCCGTAATCCTCGTCGGCAAAGCCGAGCTTCAGGCTGACCACTCTCTTGCGCACGGTGCCCTGCACCGGAACCTCGCCTTTCTTCATCGCCCGCGAGAACGCTTCGGGCCCGGCCCAGAGTGTCGAATTCAGGCCGCCCTCGGCCGCCAGAGACGCGATTGCCTGCCCTTGGGCGACTTCCGCCAGCAGCCGGATCGAGCGGTAGAGGCTCGACTTGCCGCTGCCGTTCGCGCCGGTTACCAGCGTGATCCGGTCAAGAGGCAGGATGAGGTCGCGAAGGGAGCGGTAACCGGAAACCGCAAGGGTGAGGATCATGAAGCCTCTTTGGAAAAGATGGTAAATTCAGCGATTTTTTGGCAAGATTGCAACTTGTGAACGTCAGGCCTCAGGCGTGCCCGGGTGGAGTTCAGCACAATGTACAGTCCGAGGGAAGCGGAAGAAGACGGCCACGCCCTGAACCTGGCCATCCTGTTCTTTGCCGTTCTGGCCATTGTCATCACCCTTTATCTGCATCACGACGGCGCCCTGAAATACTGGTTGCTTGACAATTTCGGCGAACACACGACCGGCACCGTGCTGTCTCTGGAAGACGCTCCGGACAACGCCGGTGATCTGCAGACCCGCAAGCGCGAAAACCCGCGCAACTACCTGAAAAACTCAAAAGCCTGGGTCCACGGCCAGAGACTGCATATCGAATACAAGCCGGACGGCCCTGTTCCCCTGATCCTCACCGTCACGCTTCCGGACGACATGGTCGGCAAGCCGGTGACCGACACGCTTGCGGTTTCCTACCTGCCGGCCAACCCGCGCATCGCCTACCCGACCGACTATCTGTCCGAATTCGCCCTGGACAGCAGGATCGCGCTCTGGGCACTGGCCGTCGGCGCTTTCGTGCTGATCTTCGGCTACGACGCTGTCAAGGCGTGGCTCGGGTTCCGCCGGAACATGCACCGCTACTGACGGAAGCCCGGCGCGATCACGAACCCTGGTCGATCAGCTCGAATTTGTTGACATCGAAGACACCGAAATCGGTGATCTTCAGATGCGGGATGACCGGCAGCGGCAGGAAAGCGACCTGCAGGAAGGGTTCGGCCAGCGTGCAGCCAAGATCCTTCGCTGCCGCGCGCAGCTCTTCCAGATGCTCCTTGACGGTCTCGAACGGCTCCAGGCTCATCAGGCCGGCCAGGGGCAAGGCCAACTCCGCCTTGACCCCGTCGCTGTCGGCGACCGCAAAGCCGCCCTTCATGGCGATCACCCGGTTGACCGCATGGGCCATCGCCTCCTCATTGGCGCCGACCACGCAGATATTGTGGCTGTCATGGCCGACCGACGAGGCGATCGCCCCCCGTTTCATGCCGAAGCCGTTGACGAAACCGAGCCCGATATTGCCGGTGCCCATGTGACGCTCAACGACGGCGACCTTCAGGACATCCTGATCGAGATCGGCCAGGGTCTTGCCGCCGGTCACCGGCAGGGTCCGCTTCAGATGCTCGGTGATGATGCGGCCCGGCACGACGCCGATCACGTCGGCTTCGCTGTTGCGGGCCGGAATGTCGAATTTCGCGGCCGTCACCGGCCCCACCTTGACACTGTCCAAGCCGACGGGCGGCACGATCGTCCGTTTTGCAAAGGCGTCGTCACTGGCGATCACGCCGCCGCAAATCACCTCGGCCACACGGCAGTCGTCGAAATCGCTCAGCAGCGCGATATCCGCGCGCTTGCCCGGCGCGATCACGCCCTTGTCCTTCAGGCCGAAAGCATTCGCCGCCGACAAGCTGGCCGCCCGGTAGGCGTCGAGCGGCCGGATGCCCTTGGCGATCAAGCGGCGGATCATGCTGTCGAGATGGCCTTCCTCGGCAATGTCGAGCGGGTTGCGGTCGTCCGTGCACAGCGCCACGAAGGCCGAGACATCCGGCGTCAGGATCGGCGCCAGCGCCTCCAGGTCCTTGGACACCGAGCCCTCGCGCATCAGGATGGTCATGCCCTTGGTGAGCTTTTCCAGGGCTTCCTCGGCCGAGGTCGCCTCATGGTCGGTGCGGATGCCGGCCGCGAGATAGCCGTTGAGCCCGAGCCCGCCGAGCAGCGGCGCGTGGCCGTCGATATGGCCGTCCTGAAAAGCCGCCAGCTTGGCAAGCACCTTCGGATCGCGTGCCAGAACACCCGGAAAATTCATGAATTCCGCGAGGCCGATCACCTTTTCGTGGTCGCGGAACGGCAGAAGATCCTCGATTTCCAGACAGGCTCCGGCGGTTTCGAAAGCCGTTGCGGGCACGCAGGACGACAGGTTGACCCGAAGATCCATCACCGTTTGGAGCGAACTGTCGAGGAAATAGCGAATGCCGTCGGCACCCAGCACATTGGCGATCTCATGGGGATCGCAGATCGCGGTGGTGACCCCGTGCGGCAGGACGCAGCGATCGAACTCGAACGGCGTCACGAGCGAGGATTCCACATGCAGATGCGTGTCGATGAAGCCCGGGACGGCCGTCAGTCCGGAACCCTCAATCGTACGGTCTCCCGCATAGTCGCCGTGTGTGCCGACAATCCGGTCGCCGACAATGGCGATATCTGTCTCGACCGTGGACCCGTCGACAACGCTGAACAGCCGGACATTCTTTATCACCAGGTCCGCGGACACCTCCCCCGCGCCTGCTGCAATCGCCCTTGAAAGGAATGTTTCATCGTGTCTGGCCGGCATGTTTCTTCTCCGATTCTTTTCTGTCACCGACAATACGGATGTTCACCGTTCCGGCAACGGTTTCACACCGCTGCAGAGCCCGGTCCAGAAAAAGGGGCAAGGACCGGCAAAACCAGCCCGTGACGCTTGCCAGCTGTTTCTGCGGCCCCATTTACCTTCCTCTAGGGCAACGGGTCGCTACCTGAACTTAAATTTTTTCTTCTTTCTATTCAGGCAATTACCGCACTGCAAAGCAGAATCAACGCGCTGCGGCAGCGAAATCGAATTGACAGAATGCGGTTTCAGTCGAATAATTTCATCAAGATAAATTATTCTGGATCGCCCCCAACAAACAAAAAATGGCGGCCGGAAAGGGAGGAGCGAGAACGGTGGTGGAACCTCGCAAAAGCGGTCGCGGCTCGAATTCCGCGCAACTGCGCCGCTACAACGAGCGCATCGTGTTGCAGATCTTACGACGGGCGGGTGAAGCTTCCAAGGCAGAACTCGCGCGGGCCGTGCAATTGACCAACGCCGCTATCGGAGCGATCATCCAGGACCTGATCGAGGAAGGCCTGATCGTCGAAGCCGGCAAGCGTCACGACGGCGGCCGGGGCCAGCCGGCCACAATGCTCAGGCTTGCGCCCAGCGGGGCCTTTTCCTTCGGCGTACGCCTGGACCGGACCAACATGGAAACGGTCCTGATGGACTTTTCCGGACAGCTCATCGGCCGCCGCCTGCACGACCTGATCCTGCCGGCGCCCGAACGTGCCCTGGAGATCCTGACGGAAGATCTCCAATTCCTCCGGCATCAGCTGAGCGACGAGGAGCAGACCCGCATCACCGGCATCGGCCTCGCCCAACCGTTCAACCTCGGGGCCTGGTTGCACGAACTCGGCCTCCCGGAAGCCGACTTCAAGAAATGGGACGACTTCGATCTGAGCACGGCGCTGGAAACCGCGACCGGCCTGCCCGTTTTCAGTGAGAACGATGGCACGGCAGCTGCGGTGGCGGAGCTGTTTTACGGTCTCGGCCGCCAGAACGACCATTTCCTGTATCTGTTTCTCGGCCCGGCGATCGGTGGCGGGCTCATCCTGAAGGGGGATGTGGTGCGCGGCGAGACCGGCAATGCAGGCGACGTGGCCATGATGCCGGTGCCGCCAAGCAGCTTGCCAACCGCGCCGAAGGCGCGTCACCAGTGGGACCTCCTGCTGACACGCGCCTCCCTCGTGGCCCTGGCCCGGCACATGTCGCCGGACGATTTTGCACAGCTGAACCGCGGCGATCTTCAGGACGCCGTCGAGGCTGACGCGCCCAAATACAGGGAATGGCTGGCCGACTGCGCGGACGCGCTCGGGCTTGCCCTGCGATCCGCCTATGCCTTGCTGGATGTGCCACTGGTGGTCATCGACGGCGACCTTGGCGGCCCCTTCCCGGCAGCTTTCCGGCGCGCAGTGAAGGACGCCGTGGAACGCACTGCGCCGGAGCGGCGGCAATCGCCTGACATTCAGATTGGCAGTTTCGGCCATGACGCCGGCGCCATCGGTGCGGCCAGCCTGCCGCAGTTTTTCAACTTCTCGCCCAGGGCCGCGATCCTGACCGGCGGGAAGGACACCGGACCCGCCGGAGCTGGCAACGCGGAGGAAAGAGCCAGCTTTCCGGCACGGGCAGCACGATTGGGGTCGCATCTGGCCGCACCCAATCGTCCAACTTGATCAAGGCCAGGGAGGAAAAACGCAAATGATCCGGAAACTACTCGCGAGCGCATCCATTCTTGCCGCCATGGCGGCAGCACCGGCAGCCGCGGCAGACATTTCTGCCTGCCTGATCACCAAGACGGACACCAACCCGTTCTTCGTGAAAATGAAGGAAGGCGCCGCCGCCAAGGCCGAAGAGCTGGGCATTGAACTGAAGTCCTTTGCCGGCAAGATCGACGGCGACCACGAAACCCAGGTGGCCGCAATCGAAACCTGCATCGCCGACGGCGCCAAGGGCATTCTTCTGACCGCGTCCGACACGTCTTCGATCGTGCCGGCCGTGCAGCAGGCCCGCGACAACGGTCTTCTCGTGATCGCGCTCGACACGCCGCTGAGCCCGATCGACGCGGCCGACGCCACCTTCGCCACCGACAACTTCCTGGCAGGAGAGCTGATCGGCAAATGGGCCGCCGCGGCCCTTGGAGACGACGCCGCCAATGCCAAGATCGGCATGCTGGATCTTGCCATCAGCCAGCCGACCGTCGGCGTGCTGCGCGACCAGGGCTTCCTGCAGGGCTTCGGCATCGATCTCGGCGACCCGAAAAAGTGGGGTGACGAAACCGACCCCCGCATCGTTGGCAACGATGTCACCGCCGGCAACGAGGAAGGCGGCCGCAAGGCCATGGAAAACCTTCTTGCCAAGGATCCGATGATCAACGTCGTCTACACGATCAACGAACCGGCCGCTGCCGGCGCCTATGAGGCCCTGAAAGCCATCGGCCGTGAGAACGACGTGCTGATTGTTTCGGTCGACGGCGGCTGCCCGGGCGTGCAGAACGTCAAGGACGGTGTTATCGGCGCCACTTCGCAGCAATACCCGCTGCTGATGGCCTCCCTCGGCATCGAAGCCATCAAGAAATGGGCTGACAGCGGTGAAAAGCCGGAGCCGACCCCGGGCAAGGACTTCTTCGACACCGGCGTGGCGCTGGTGACCGACAAGCCGGTCGATGGTGTCGACAGCATCGATACCGCCAAGGGCACGGATCTCTGCTGGGGCTAACTGCCTCCAATACGAGACAAAAAGGGGCATGGGCGACCTTGCCCCTTTTTCGGAAAGGTACACTGGTGTGGTGAATTTGAAATTCGCCTCATTGGTGCAGCGGCCGTCGTGGCGAATTTCAAATTCAAAACCACACCAGCAACATACTATTTCTGGGCACCCTTTTGAAACTGAAGTTCGTTCAGAGCATGCTGAAAAAAGAGACGAACTTCAGTTTCGGGTGACTAGAGCGTTTCACGGTTAGATTGAAGCGTTCTGTTTGTCGTCCGGCGAGACGAATGCGCGGAGGGTCGTGAAACCCACAGCGGGGCTATGGGTGAGCGGCACGACAAAGCAGACGTCCGCCGGACGTAAACCCGAAGGGCCGGGCCGGTTTGGTCCAATGCCGTCGGTCTTTGTCTCGACCGTGCAGCCAGCACGGCCTTCGACAAAGACCTTGACCTTGAACCAAACCGACCTCGGCAGAATGCTTCGATCTAACCGTGAAACGCTCTAGAGGGAAAACGGGCATGACCTCAGATACCAAGACAGCCGGCGGACAGGCGGATTATGAATCCGCCGCGGCAACCGCCCCCAAGGCTGTCGCATCGTTCGATGACCACCGTCATGGCATCGGCCACAAGATTCAGCACTCGCTGCACCAGACCCCATCTCTGGTTCCGCTGATCGTCCTGGTGCTTTCACTCGCCATATTCGGCATCCTGCTGGGGTCGAAACTGTTTTCGCCCTTCGCAATGACGCTGATCCTGCAACAGGTTCAGATCGTCGGCATCGTTGCCGCCGCGCAAAGCCTCGTCATCCTGACTGCAGGCATCGACCTGTCGGTCGGCGCGATCATGGTACTGTCGTCCGTGGTGATGGGTCAGTTCACGTTCCGCTATGGCCTGCCGGTGGAAATCGCCATCGTCTGCGGCCTGATCTGCGGCACGATCTGCGGCTATATCAACGGCTTCCTGGTCGCCATCGTCAAACTGCCGCCCTTCATCGTGACGCTCGGCATGTGGCAGATCGTGCTCGCGACGAACTTTCTCTATTCGGCCAACGAGACCATCCGGTCCCAGGAAATCTCCGAACTCGCACCCCTGCTCCAGTTCTTCGGCAACAAGGTCAATATCGGCGGCGCGATCTTCACCTACGGCGTCATCTTCATGGTGCTTTTGATCCTGGTGCTGGCCTACGCACTCAGGCAGACCGCCTGGGGCCGTCACGTCTATGCCATCGGCGACGATCCGGAAGCCGCGCAGCTGTCCGGGGTCCAGGTGAAGAAGGTCCAGATCTCGGTCTACATGCTGTCGGGCCTGATCTGTGCCTTTGCCGGCTGGGCCATGATCGGCCGCATCGGCTCGGTCTCGCCAACAACCGGCCAGCTCGCCAACATCGAATCCATCACAGCCGTGGTGATCGGCGGCATCTCGCTTTTCGGCGGCCGCGGCTCGATCCTCGGCACGCTGTTCGGTGCCCTGATCGTCGGCGTCTTCACCCTCAGCCTGCGCCTGCTCGGCGCGGATGCCCAGTGGACCTATCTGCTCATCGGCATTCTCATCATCGGCGCGGTCGCGATCGACCAGTGGATCAGAAAGGTGTCAGTCTGATGGAACCCGTTCTTCAAGCACGCAACCTGGTCAAGCGCTACGGCCGCGTGGTGGCCATGGACCATGCCGATTTCGAGCTCTATCCGGGCGAGATCCTGGCGGTGATCGGCGACAACGGCGCCGGCAAGTCCACCCTGATCAAGGCGCTTAGCGGCGCGGTGCTGCCGGATGACGGCGACATCCTGCTGGACGGAAAGCCCGTCCATTTCGCCTCGCCCATCGACGCCAGGGCGGCCGGCATCGAGACCGTCTACCAGACGCTTGCCATGTCGCCTGCCCTGTCGATCACGGACAACATGTTCATGGGCCGTGAAATCCGCAAACCGGGTTTCCGAGGTGCCTGGCTGCGCCAGCTCGACCGCAAGAAGATGGAGGAGATCGCCCGCGACAAGCTCAACGAGCTGGGGCTGCTCACGATCCAGAACATCAACCAGGCGGTGGAAACGCTCTCCGGCGGCCAGCGCCAGGGGGTGGCGGTTGCCCGGGCGGCGGCCTTCGGCTCCAAGGTGGTGATCATGGACGAACCGACGGCCGCGCTCGGCGTCAAGGAAAGCCGGCGTGTGCTGGAACTGATCAAGGACGTCAAGGCCCGTGGCCTGCCGATCGTCCTGATCAGCCACAACATGCCTCATGTCTTCGAGGTTGCCGACCGCATCCACATCCACCGGCTCGGCAAGCGCGCCTGCGTGATCAAGCCCTCGGACTTCTCCATGTCCGACGCGGTCGCGATCATGACCGGCGCCATGGACCCGCCCGACAGTCTTGCGGCCTGACGGTGAGTCTGGAAAGTTAAATTCAGGCGGTCCGGCTCCGGCCGGGCCGCCTCACTCGAACCTGACAACGATTTGGATCATTGATGTTTCTGATTTGCGGCGAAGCTCTGTTTGACTTCTTCGGCGACAACACGCCTGGCGACAACGTCGCCTTCGACGCCCGCATCGGCGGGTCGCCCTTCAACGTCGCGATGGGTCTGGCGCGCCTGGGCGAGGAAGCCGGTTTCTTCGGCGGCATTTCCCGGGACGCGCTTGGTGAACGGCTGGTGGCAAAGTTCCGCGCCGAAGGCGTCTCGGAGCGCTACATCCTCAGAACCGACTACCTGACGACACTCAGTCTGGTCCAGAAGGATGCAAACGGCTCGCCCGCCTATACGTTTTACGGCGCCAACGCCGCCGACCGCATGGTCACCGAGGCGGATCTGCCCGATTTCGACACCCCGCCCGCCTTCCTGCATGTCGGCTCCTATACCGCCCTGGTAGAACCGGTTGCCGGTGCCCTGAAGACGCTGATCGAACGGGAAAAGACACACACTCTGATTTCCTTCGACCCCAATATTCGGCCGACCGTTGTGCCCGATATGGGCCAGTGGCGGCAAAACACCGAGGTGCTGGTGCCGCTCACCGACCTGATCAAGGTCAGCGACGAGGATCTGGAGCTGATCGCCCCTGGCGAACCGGTCGCGGGCATCGCCCGCAAGTGGCTGGCGGACGGCGCAGGACTGGTGATCGTGACCCGTGGTGGCGACGGCGCCACCGCCTTTATGTCCGGCCTCGAAGTCGATTGCCCCGGGATCAAGGTCACCGTAGAAGATACTGTGGGAGCCGGTGACACGTTCCAGGCAGCCCTGCTGGCGGGCCTGAAACAGCTCGGCGTCTCCGACCGGAAGGCGCTGGAGAGCCTTCGCCAGGACAGCCTGGAGCGCCTGGTCGAATTCGCGGTCAAGGCGGCGGCGATCACCTGTTCCAGGCGTGGTGCCGACCTGCCGCGCAGGGCCGAACTGGAAAAAGAATGGTCAGCCTTGAAATGAGGGGCTGACAAGTGAATTAAATCGATTTAAAAGCCTGTCGGGTGCGATGCAAAAAGTATGGCCGCACCGACGGTCCGCGGGACAGACAAGCTGCTGAGAAGGGATGAAACATGGCGGTACGCGTCATTGAAGTAGATGAATTCGACCTGGTCGTGTTCGGAGCATCCGGAGACCTTGCCAACCGCAAGCTTCTGCCAGCGCTGTATCACCGCGACGCGGACGGACAGATGCCGGAAAACGCGCGCATCATCTGCAGCGCCCGCCGCGACTATTCCGACGACGATTACCGGGACTACGCGAAAAAAGCCCTTCAGGAGCACGTCAAGGATCTGGACGCTGAGCACCTTCAGCAGTTTCTGAAGCGCTTGCGCTACGTCAAGATCGACATCGCAACGGCTGAGGGCTTTGAAGATCTGAGCACAATCCTGGATGAACGCACCGACGTCATCCGTGCATTTTACCTCGCCGTCGGCCCCGATCTCTTCGGCACCATTTGCGAGAATCTCGGCCGCGTCGGCGTGGTCAACGACAATGCACGCGTCGTCATGGAAAAGCCGATCGGCAAGGACGGAGCCTCCGCCAAGGCGCTCAACGACACGGTCGGCGCGGTCTTCGACGAACACCAGATCTTCCGTATCGACCACTATCTCGGCAAGGAAACGGTGCAGAACCTGATGGCGCTGCGCTTTGCCAATGCCCTGTTCGAGCCGCTCTGGAACGCCGCCCATATCGACCACGTTCAGATCACCGTCGCCGAATCCCTCGGCACCGGTGGCCGCGCCGGCTATTACGACACTGCCGGCGCCCTGCGCGACATGGTCCAGAACCACATTCTCCAGCTGCTTTGCCTCGTCGCCATGGAGCCGCCGGAATCCATGAACGCAGACAGCGTCCGCGACGAAAAACTGAAAGTGCTCAAAGCACTCGCCCCCATCGACGAACACAGCGCCGAAAAGCTGACCGTGCGCGGCCAGTACCGCGCCGGCGCGTCCGCCGGCGGTGCGGTGCCCGGTTACCTGGAAGAGCTCGGCAATGACGAGAGCCGGACGGAAACCTTCGTGGCCCTGAAAGCGGAAATCGCCAACTGGCGATGGGCCGGCGTGCCGTTCTACCTGCGCACCGGCAAGCGGCTGGCGCAGCGGGTGTCGGAAATCGTCGTCCAGTTCCGCCCGATCCCGCACTCGATCTTCGACGCGGAAGCCGGTGTCATCACGGCCAACCGCCTGATCATCCGCCTTCAGCCGGATGAAGGCGTGCAGATGCAGGTGATGATTAAGGATCCCGGCCCCGGCGGCATGCGCCTGAGGCAGGTTCCGCTCGACATGAGCTTCGCCGAGGCCTTCAAGGTGCGCAACCCGGATGCCTATGAGCGCCTGATCATGGACGTGATCCGCGGCAACCAGACCCTGTTCATGCGGCGCGACGAGGTCGACGCCGCCTGGGCCTGGATCGATCCGATCCAGGCGGCATGGGCCGCCTCCAAGGACACGCCCAAGGGCTATACCGCAGGCACCTGGGGACCGTCCGCCGCCATCGCTCTCGTGGAACGCGACGGCCGCACCTGGGCGGAAGACGACGGCGCCTGAGCAAGGATCACAGGGCCCGGCCCTGTGACCGATTTGCCGCCTAAATCGATTAGATAGGCGGACGACGGGCAGATCTGCCCTATGTGCCGGAGAGAACACCAGCCAAGCCACCCTAGGCTAGCAAAGGATTTGACAGCATGACCATTCAGGACCGCATTGGCGACGTCACCGAACGGATCGTCAAACGCAGCCACGACAGCCGGTCGATCTATCTGGAGCGGATCGGCCAGGCCGCCGAAAAAGGACCGCAGCGCTCGCGCCTGTCCTGCGGCAACCTAGCCCACGGCTTCGCCGCCTGCGGCCTCTCCGACAAAAAGGCCCTGTCCGGCGACGTGGTGCCGAACCTCGGCATCATCACATCCTACAATGACATGCTGTCCGCGCATCAGCCCTACGAGACCTACCCAGCGCTGATCCGAGACGCCGCCCATGAAGTCGGCGCGGTCGCCCAGGTTGCCGGCGGCGTACCGGCCATGTGCGACGGCGTCACCCAGGGTCAGGACGGCATGGAACTGTCGCTGTTCTCCCGCGACATCATCGCCATGGCGGCTGCCGTCGGCCTGTCGCACCAGATGTTCGACGCCGCCGTGTTCCTTGGTATCTGCGACAAGATCGTACCGGGCCTGGCGATCGCCGCGCTCTCCTTCGGTCATTTGCCCGCCGTCTTCGTGCCCGCCGGTCCGATGACCACCGGCATCTCCAACGATGACAAGGCCAAGGTCCGCCAGCTCTATGCCGAAGGCAAGGTGGGCCGCGACGCGCTGCTGGAAAGCGAATCCCAGGCCTATCATTCGCCGGGTACCTGCACCTTCTACGGCACCGCCAATTCCAATCAGATGCTGATGGAGATCATGGGCCTGCACATGCCGGGCGCCTCTTTCATCAATCCGGGCACCCCCTTGCGCGACGCGCTGACGAAGGAAGCCGCGAAACGCGCTCTGGCGATTTCCGCCCTCGGCAACGAGTTCACCCCGGCAGGCGAAGTCATCAGCGAGAAGGCCATTGTCAACGGCGTGGTCGGCCTTCATGCCACCGGCGGCTCGACCAATCACACCATGCATCTGGTCGCGATTGCGGCCGCAGCCGGTATCAAGCTCACCTGGGACGACATTTCCGATCTTTCCGACGTGGTGCCGCTGCTCGCCCGGGTCTATCCGAATGGCAAGGCCGACGTGAACCACTTCCAGGCGGCCGGTGGCCTTCAGTTCCTGATCCGCGAGCTCCTCGGCGACGGCTATCTGCACCAGGACGTCAAGACCGTCTACGGCACGGACCTGTCCGGCTACACGGCCGAGGCCAAGCTCGACACCAACGGCAATGTCATTCGCCAGGAAGTGCCGGAAACCTCCGGCGACGAAACCGTTCTGGCGCCGGTTTCCAAGGCCTTCCAGCCGACCGGTGGCCTGAAGATGCTGACCGGCAACATGGGCAAGGCCGTCATCAAGATCTCGGCGGTGGCCAAGGAGCGCCACATCATCGAGGCCCCTGCCCGCGTCTTCCACGACCAGAACGACTTCCTGACCGCTTTCAACAACAAGGAACTGACCGGCGACGTGGCCGCCGTCGTCCGTTTCCAGGGGCCGAAGGCGATCGGAATGCCGGAATTGCACAAGCTGACGCCCTGCCTCGGCATCCTGCAGGACCGCGGCCACAAGGTGGCGCTGATCACCGACGGACGCATGTCCGGCGCCTCCGGCAAGGTTCCCGCCGCCATTCACGTCACTCCGGAAGCCGCTGCCGGCGGGCCGATCGCGAAGATCCGCGACGGTGACATGATCCGGGTCGACGCGGTCGCCGGCACGCTGGAAGTCCTGGTGGACGAGGCCGAGTTCAACGCCCGGCCGCTGGCCGAAGCCGATCTCAGCCAGCACCAGTTCGGCACCGGCAGGGACCTCTTCGCCGCCTTCCGCGCCAATGTCGGCACAGCCGACACCGGCGCGCATGTGTTCGGTGCATAGTCAGAACAATTCGAGGAGACGCCTGTGGCCCAGGACATTGAAAAAATCGAAAAAGTAATGTGCGCCGCGCCGGTGATCCCGGTGCTCGTGGTCGAAGATCCGAAGAAGGCCGTGCCGATGGCGGAAGCTTTGGTGCGCGGCGGCCTGCCGGCAATCGAGATCACACTGCGCACGCCGCATGCACTGGAAGCCATCAACGCGGTCAACGAACATGTCGAAGGCGCGATTGTCGGCGCCGGCACCGTTCTCGACGACCGGCAGTATGACGCGGCGGTGTCCGCCGGAGCGCGCTTCATCGTCTCGCCCGGCGCCACCGAGGCCTTGCTCGACGCCGCCGACCAGCACAGCGTGCCGCTGCTGCCGGGCGCGGCCACCGCGTCGGAAGTCATGTTCCTCTTGGAACGCGGCTATCAGCGGCTGAAATTCTTTCCCGCCGAGCAGGCAGGTGGCGCGTCCTATCTGAAATCGTTGTCCTCACCGCTGGCCGCCGCCAAGTTCTGCCCCACCGGCGGCGTGTCGCTGGACAAGGCACCGGACTATCTCAAGCTGCCGAATGTGCTTTGTGTCGGCGGCTCCTGGATCGCCGATGCCAAGGCAATTGCCGAGGAAGACTGGAGCGGCATCGAAGAACGCGCCCGCGCCGCGGCCGGAATCAAGGGGTAAGCGGTCAGGCGTGACACCGGCAATGCGGATCAGGCGCTTTCCTGCTCCGCAGCTTCGCCGCCCGCGTCTTCCCCTTCTTCCTCTTCCTCACCTTCGGATTCTTCAAGGGTGCGGTTCCACAACAGCCGGAGCCCAGCCGAGGTCTCGTTGCGCCAGGCAAATTCGGCGACCACCGGCCTGTCGAACTTGTTCATCGTCAGAACGACTTCTTCCGGCAACGCCGTCAGTCCCTTCGCCGATATCCGGCAGCCGTTCTTGCCGGCATCGATGATGGTGCCCGAAATTTCGGTGATACCGTCCAGATCGGCGATCTTGACGGGAATGCTGACGTTGTTGCGTTTTTCGCGGCGCTTGTCGGAAACGCTTTTCTCGGTTTTTGCGAAGACGACGGCGGCATCATTGGCTTTCACCGACGTTACATGTGCCTTTACCAGGGTGTCCGATTCCTTGGGCCAGATCCCGATATTCTTGTAAAGCCTGCCGATGTCCACCGACACCAGCCGGCATCCCCATTCGCTCACATTCGATACGGTTGCATGAATCGCCGCGAGATTGTCGAAGTCGATCACAACGACTTCTTCTTCCGCGTCGGGTTGGTCCTGGAGGTGGCAAAGGCCGTGCGATGATGTGTCTTGGCTCATGGGGCAAATTTACCTTAAGGCCGTTTCGTTTCATTTAAGGCTGGCGGCAATGGCCTGAAATTGTTCAGATATTCAACCAGAAGCTGGCCGTCGCGTACAGACTGTAAAACTTACTGCGCAGATTTCGCGACTGTTCCGCTGAGCCCAAACGTGGTTCAGATAGGAGCGCCAACAGGAGATTTCGGCGCCTGGATCGGCAGTTTTGCTCGAGAAAAAATACAATTGTTCACCCCGGAGGAGACTGTAATGACGAGACTATCCGGACTATCCCTGACATTCCTTCTTGCCCTTTCCCCGCTTTCCTCCGCATCTGCTGAAGAGCTTTGCGTCGGCTTCGGTCCGCAAACACCACGCGACATATCCAGCAAGGAAGGCCTCAACACGGCCGCCGTTTCACTGGCTCCTGGCGCGGACAATCTGAACCTGTGCAACCTGCACACCCATACCAATGCCGAACACAAGGCACCCGGCTTTTCAATCTTCGCCGGGGACGGTGACCATGGCGGCTACAAATGCAACGGCACGGAAGACCTGACCGAAGCGGAACTCGCCGAGCCCGAAGGCGACGCCTATCACGGCGTCAAACCGGGCGACACGATCGAGGTGCACTGGGTCTATTCCTCCTGCAACGTCCAGCCCGGCGAAGGTCTCGGTTCCTGCCTGTCGGAAAGCTGCTCCAACCCGCAATTGCGTGTGGAAGCCCAGACCTTTCTGGTGGTCAATGACAAGAATGCCCTGAATTTCCTCGATTTCGACTATGACGGCACGGTCCGCAACGGCCTGCACCAGCCCAAGGCGCTGCCATCCGGCACGGGCGATCCGGTTACTTTCATCGGCTCCACTACCGGGACGAGCTACACGGACGCGAAGTGTTCGCCATTCCAGGTGACCTGGAACGTTCGCCCGCAATGCGCCAAGCTCGACATCAATTCGCTCAACGCCTGGGCGGAACAGGGCAACGTCTTCAAGGAAGACCATTCCCACGGCGTCCGCAAGCTGGTGACCGCCCCCGAACTGCTGGCGCCGATCACCAATTAAGGCACTTGATTGTCAGGTTTCCAGGCCGCCGGACCATGCAGTCCGGCGGCTTCGACCGCACTTTTCGCTCCCCCTGCAATGATTGCTGTGCTATCTGAGGCGCATCGCCGGTTTTGGCATGGATTTATGCGGTTAAATCGATTTAGGGAGGCCGTTCATGGCTCTTGAAGCAGCGTTTGAAGCTCTCACCCGTCAGGCGGAGCAATTGCAGGACAGCAGCCTCCGGGCCTTGTTCGCCGCCGATCCGGACCGCTTCACCCGCTTCTCCGCCCGCTGCGACGATCTCCTGCTCGACTATTCCAAATCCAAGATCGACACCAGGGCCTTTGAGCTGCTTCTGGACCTTGCCAAGGCCGCCGATGTCGAAGGCCGCCGCGATGCCATGCTGGCCGGAGAGAAAATCAACAGCACCGAGAACCGCGCCGTCCTGCACACCGCTCTCAGGAACCGCTCCGACAAGCCGGTTCTGGTCGATGGCGAGGACGTCATGCCGGATGTGCGCGCCGTGCTCGATGCCATGGCCGACTTTTCCGAGGCCGTGCGGTCCGGCGAGCTGACCTCATCTACCGGTGACGCCTTTACCGACGTGGTCAATATCGGCATTGGCGGTTCCGATCTCGGCCCGGTCATGACCACACTGGCGCTCAGCCCCTATCATGACGGTCCGGAGCTGCATTACGTTTCCAACGTCGACGGTGCCCATATCGCAGACACCCTGGAAAAGCTCGATCCGGCGACGACACTGATCATCGTCGCCTCAAAAACCTTCACCACCATCGAGACCATGACCAACGCGCAGACCGCGCGCAAATGGATCGCGGACGCGCTTGGCGAGGGCGCGGTCGGCGATCATTTCGCCGCTGTCTCCACCGCACTCGACAAGGTTGCTGCCTTCGGCATCGACGCGGCCCGCGTCTTCGGCTTCTGGGACTGGGTCGGCGGCCGCTATTCGGTCTGGTCCGCCATCGGCCTGCCGCTGATGATTGCAATCGGTCCGGACGCCTTTTCCGATTTCCTGGAAGGCGCCCATGCGATGGACACCCATTTCGCCGAAGCTCCACTTCAGCAGAACCTGCCCGTGCTGATGGCCTTGATCGGCGTCTGGAACCGGGATTGCCTCGGCCTGACCGCGCGCGCGGTTCTGCCCTATGACCAGCGCCTGTCGCGCCTGCCGGCCTATCTGCAGCAGCTCGACATGGAATCGAACGGCAAGCGCGTCCGGCGCGACGGCAGCCCCGTATCCCAGGAAACCGGCCCGCTGGTCTGGGGCGAGCCCGGCACCAACGGCCAGCACGCCTTCTATCAGCTGCTGCACCAGGGAACGACCGTGATTCCCTGCGAGTTCCTGATCGCGGCCAACAGCCTTGAGGACGACCTCAAGCACCATCATGAGCTGCTGATCGCCAATTGCCTGGCCCAGTCCGAAGCCCTGATGCTGGGCCGCACGCTGGACGAAGCCAGGGCCCAGCTCACGGCTGCCGGACTGGCCGCTGAGGAGGTCGAGCGCCTGGCGCCACACAAGGTGTTCCCGGGCGACCGGCCTTCCCTGACCCTGGTCTATGACCAGCTGACACCCTTCTCGCTCGGCCGCCTGATCGCACTTTACGAGCACCGCGTCTTTGTCGAAGGCGTGATCTGGGGCATCAACTCTTTCGACCAATGGGGTGTCGAACTCGGCAAGGAACTGGCCACCGCCCTGTTGCCGATGGTCAAGGGCGAGGTATCGGCAGACACAAAAGATGCCTCCACCCGTGGCCTGCTGCAGGCAATTCACAGTTAATTTTGGAACCCGTTCGCGTGCACGCGCGTTAACACGTTGGGCAAACGCCTTACTTTTGCCCAACAGGCGCTATCTGTATCATCTTGAGGAATCGGTCTGTTCACGCCAGGGGACGGTTGATGCCGGTTGTGCGAATTGACACATTGCCCCGCCGCGCAAAGCATCATACCCTCAGACGGACTTTATTCTTTTATTATTCACCGCCTTAAGCGGTTCGGAAGGGAGATACTCTTTATGAAAAAGCTTGTCCTGCTCGCGGCCGTCGGCCTGGCTCTCGCCGGATGCCAATCCGACAGCTCGCGTGACCGCGCCCTCGTCGGCGGTGGCCTGGGTGCCGCGACCGGCGCTGCCATCGGTGCCGCAACCGGTAACGGTGTCGGCGGAGCTCTGGTCGGCGCAGCCATCGGCGGTGCCGGCGGTGCCATTATCGGTGGAGCAACCACCCCGAAAAACTGTGTCGCTTACGACCGCTATGGCAACCCCTACCGGGTGGCTTGCCCGTAAGGCGAGCCATTCCTGACACGGCATTCCCGCCGATTGGACGGACGATATGAAAAAAGTGCTCTTGCTTGCCGCAGCCGCCGCATTTCTCGCCGGCTGCCAATCTGACAGCCAGCGAGACCGGGCTCTCGTCGGCGGCGGTCTTGGCGCCGCGACAGGCGCCGCGATCGGCGCCGCGGCCACGGGGGATGTCGGCGGTGCGCTGGTCGGCGCCGCCATCGGCGGTGCCGGCGGTGCCATTGTCGGCGGAGCCACGACCCCGAAAAACTGCGTCGCCTATGACCGCTATGGCAATCCTTACCGGGTGGCTTGTCCGTAAGGCGAGCCATTCCTGATCTGGCAATCCCTATCAGGTCGCCTGCTCCCAGGCGCCTGATGCAATAAGCACGTCGGCGGAAACGCCACGAAGGCGAAACATGAAGAAACTTCTCCTTGTGGCGGCTGCCACCCTCCTTCTGGCTGGTTGCCAATCCAGCAGCACACGGGACCGCGCCCTCGTCGGTGGCGGCCTGGGCGCGGCCACCGGCGCCATTGTCGGCGCCGCTGCCGTTGGAGGCGCCGGACCGGCTCTTGCGGGTGCTGCTATCGGTGCCGCAGGCGGTGCTCTGGTTGGGGCGGCAACCACACCGAAAAACTGCACGGCCTATGACCGGAATGGCCGGCCGTTCCGGGTGCGCTGCCCTTAGAGACGTGCTCCAGGGTCTGTGGACAATTAGGTTTCGGACTTGGTGCTTGTCGGATTTCGGTCTTCGAGCAGGAGGAAAGTTCGCAGTGGTGTTGCCCACCACAAGGACTTTCCGACGCACGCGAAACCGAATTCCGCAGCGTCCCCCCAGATATTGGCAATGGGGATTTGGCTCAAATGGCTCATTTCGGCGTCGCAAAGGCTTGAAAGGGTTAGTCACCTGAATCTGAAGTTCGTCTCATTTTTCAGCAAGCTCAGAACGAACTTCAGATTCAAAAAGGTGACTAACAAGACTATGTTTCTAGTGTGGTTTTCGAATTTGAAATTCGCTTCGATGGTCGCTGCAACAATGAGGCGAATTTCAAATTCACCACACTAGGTCCGTCTCGTTTCACGACGGCTGCGCCGGCAGCCGCGATGCGCCCCAAGCTCCATTGGATAAACAGGCCCTGGTAAGGTTCTGTTAACCATACCTCTTCACCCTTGGCGGGGAGAAACTCCGCCAAGGGCCGTTCCCATGAGACCTGTCTTCGCCGCAACGCTGCTCGCTGTGCTTCTGGCCGGCTGTGCCAACACCGAGAGCCAGCGCGACCGCATGCTGATCGGCGCGGGTCTCGGCGCGGCCACGGGCGCGACAATCGGCGCGGTCGCAGGTAGCACCGTCAACGCCACCCTCGCCGGCGCCGCTCTCGGCGCCGTCGGCGGAGGCCTTGTCGGCGTCGTCACCACCCCGCGCAACTGCATTGCCCACGATCAGGACGGAACGCCTTATAAGGTCCGGTGTCCCTGAGAACCGGACTTGAAGCATGCACCGGAGCGTGACAGCAGCGCGTTCCTGTAAAGAATGTCGCGTTTATTGTGGTTCATTTGACGGCACAAAACAGGTCACTCGGCAAGGCACACAACGCTGGCCATGGGCCGTTTCGTTACACCCTCTTAAACCTTCGTAGGGGCTGGACAGTTTTGACCACCTGTCGTTGGCCTGCGCGAAGCCTTTGCCTGAATCAATTGATCGCCTTGGGTCGTATATACGGGCCGATGATCTGCTCGAACGTGCCGTTTTCCCGAATGATTGCCATGCCGCGATTGAAGGCATCGACAAGATAGGGTCCGTCTTCAATTTGCCGGGAAACCAGCAGGTGATACGACCAGGGATAGGCTAGGCTCTCCAGATGAGCGATACGCTTGCGTTGTTCCTCGCTTAGATGCTGCAGAACAGCATCGTAACCGCTTGTCTTCAGTTCCGGAACAAAATCGACCCGGCCCATGGCCAGCATCTCAAAAAGCTGCTGATTGTTTCTGACCCGGGCAACATAGATCGAACCGTCATCGATCAGCGGCGCAAATTGCCGTCCGAAGGCACTTGAGTCCAGCGCCCCCATGACCTTGCCTTTGAGGTCCTCGGGTTTTTGAGCGCCTATTGGATTATCGTGCGAATAAAAAACGACCTCCTGAAGCGTGAACAACGGGTCGCTCGGCAGGAAGACACGCTCCCGTTCGGGCGTTAGCACCCACATGAACGTACCGTCCCAGGCACCGCGCTCCACTTCGACCATTGCCCTGTTCCAGGGAAAGAAACCGAATTCAACCTCAATGCCAACTGCCTCGAACGCTTTGGTAACCAGCGCCGAGGCAGCCCCGTAATCCGGAAGGGTCTGGCCCTGATAGGGTGCCCATTCACCGTTGGTCAGGCGAATCTTATTGGGCTTGTCGGCCCAAGCGGTACTCGCGACAAGAAGGAGTGTCAGAACCGGTAGTAGCAACAACCTCAACAAAGCCATGGCCCATTCTACCATGAAAGGTGACCGGTATCACCAATGCAGCTGAGTTGACCGGACCTAACCCCATCTTGCGACTGGCATTCCCTGGCATTCAAGCCAGGAGAAGACGGTGATCCTGACTCTACGCATCAAAAAAGCCGGCCTCGCGGGCCGGCTTTCTCGTTTCTATGACAGCGCGCGCGTTCAAATTACGCGGCGGCGCTTGCCTTGGCCTGTTCCAGGGCCACTTTCGGATCGACATAGTCATAGCCGAGCGCGGTGGCGACCGCTTCGCAGGTGACCTTGCCGCCGATAACGTTCAGGCCCGGCAGGAAATGCGGGTCGTCGAGCAGCGCCTTCTTGGCGCCCTTGTCGGCCAGTGCCAGCGCGAACGGCAGGGTGGCGTTGTTGAGGGCGTAAGTGGAGGTCTTCGGCACAGCGCCCGGCATGTTGGCAACGCAGTAATGCACAACTTCGTCGACCACATAGGTCGGCTCGGAGTGGGTGGTCGCCTTGGAGGTCTCGAAGCAGCCGCCCTGGTCGATGGCAACATCCACCAGGACAGAGCCCGGCTTCATGCGGCTGACCAGATCGCGGGAAACCAGCTTGGGTGCGGCGGCACCGGCCACCAGCACGGCACCGATGACCACATCGGCTTCCAGAACGTATTTTTCGAGAGCGGATTTGGTCGAGTAGACGGTGGTAAGCGCGGGCCCGAAGGACTGCGCCAGATTACCGAGTACCGTGGTGTTGCGGTCGAGCACAGCCACATCCGCGCCAAGACCAATCGCCATGGTGATGGCGTGAGAGCCGACGACACCGCCGCCGATGACCACAACCTTGGCCGGCTCGACGCCCGGGACGCCGCCGATCAGGGTGCCGGAGCCGCCCTGGGCCTTTTCCAGCGCCTTGGCGCCGGCGATCACCGACAGACGGCCGGCAACCTGGGACATCGGCACCAGCAGCGGCAGGCCGCCACGGGCATCGACAACGGTTTCATAGGCAATGCAGGTCGCGCCGGACTTGACCAGATCGGCGGTCTGCTCCGCATCCGGAGCCAGGTGCAGATAGGTGAAGAGAATGTGGTCCGGGCGCAGCATGGCGCGCTCGACGGCCTGCGGTTCCTTGACCTTGACGATCATGTTGGCCGCGTCGAACACTTCCCTGGCGGTCGCCAGGATCTTGGCGCCGGCGGCTTCATAATCGGCGTCGCTGGCACCGATGCCGATGCCGGCATTGGTTTCCACCACGACTTCGTGGCCATGGGCCACCATTTCATGAACGCTGTCCGGCGTCAGGCCGACCCGGTATTCATGGTTCTTGATTTCCTTCGGCACACCAATACGCATCTTCCCGTCTCCTCTGGAAGCATTTTGATTGCCGGAGAGTCTACGCCCGATCGCCTCGAATGTGCTTGCGTTCCGCCGGCCTGGTAGCCCGTTTCACGCAATTTTCTTGCGCTGATTGGACAAAAGCTCAAATTTATTGCTAGATATCATCTTAATGACAGCAATATGTGCGGTGCAGCATAATGAAACTCGACCGTCTCGACAAAAAGATCCTCGACACGCTTCAGGCCGATGGACGGATCGCCAACGCGGATCTGGCCGAAAAGGTGGGCCTGTCCGCTTCCGCGTGTCTCCGCCGCATGCGGGCGCTGGAAGAGGTCGGTATCATCGACAAGTATGTCGCGCTCCTGAATCAGAAGAAGCTCGGCCGGCACATGGATGTCTTTGTCGAGATCTCGCTCACCGGCCAGTCCAAGGAAACGCTGGAGAATTTCGAGCGTGCCGTCGCCCGTTCCGGCGAGATCATGGAATGTTTCCTGATGGCGGGTGACGCCGACTATATCCTCAGGCTGTCGGCCCGGGACCCGATCGATTTCGAGCGCATCCACCGGGACCATCTGGCGCAGCTGCCCGGCGTCCTCAGGATGAAATCCTCCTTTGCCATCCGCCCGATCGTCCGGCGGACGGCCATCCCTCTGGAAGACTGACGCCAACCGGAATCCGGACCATGCGGCATCGGGTCGGCGGTTTTCGAGGGAACCGCCGGCCTTTTTGCATGTGCCGTGCCGCGTCCTTCCAACTCCGGTGCGCCGGCGCTTCCTCACTTTAGCATCGCAGCCATTTCCCAGGGCTCCGTTCGGGCTTGCATTTCTAGGTCAATTGTCCTAAACGACCCAAATAGGACATACGTCCTAAACACCTTTGAAAGGAACCAGACATGGCCGCAGACCTGTTTTCAAGCATATCGATGGGTGACCTCACCCTCGCCAACCGGATTGTCATGGCCCCCATGACCCGGAACCGGGCCCTGCCAGACGGCAGGCCCTCGCCGATGATGGCGAGACACTACGCGGACAGGGCAAGCGCGGGCCTCATCATCTCGGAATCCGCTCCGGTCTCGCCCCGCGCCGTCGGTTACCCGTTTACGCCGGGACTGTTCACGGACAGCCAGGCAGACGGCTGGCGTGCGGTGACCGGGGCTGTCCACGCCTCCGGCGGACGGATATTCGTGCAGCTCCAGCATTGCGGGCGGATCTCGCATCCCGATCTTCAGCCCATGAACGCGCTGCCGGTTGCCCCGTCCGCGATCAGGCCGGAGGGCAAGGTCTATACCTATGAGGGCCCGAAGGACTATGTCCTGCCGGCGGAACTGGATGTGGCGGGGATCCGCGCTGCGGTCGAGGAGTTCCGCAAGGCCGCGGCACTTGCAAGACAGGTCGGCTTCGACGGTGTCGAGGTGCATGGCGCGAACGGCTACCTGATCGACCAGTTCCTGCGCGACGGGTCCAACCGGCGCGTGGACGCCTATGGCGGCGACGCAACCGGACGCATGCGCTTTTTGAACGAGGTTCTTGAAGCGGTGCTGGAGGTCTGGCCGTCCGAAAGCGTCGGGCTTCGGCTAACGCCGGAGAATTCGTTCAACTCCATGTCGGACAGCGATCCCCAGCGCCATTTCGATTATTTCGCCCAAGAACTCAACCGGTACCGGCTGGCCTATCTGCATGTGCTGGAAGGCGACATGATGACCAGGGACGCCTCGCTTGACTACGCGCGCATCCGGCAGCGCTTTGACGGGCCCTATATTGCCAACAACGGCTACGACATTGACCGGGCCCAGTCGGCAATCCGCTCGGATCGGGCGGACATGGTCGCCTTCGGGCTCCCCTTCCTGGCAAATCCCGATCTCGTGCACCGTTTCCGGAACGGCCTGCCGCTCAATGAAGCGGATCCGGCGACCTTCTACGGCGGCGACGAGACAGGCTACAACGACTATCCGTTCCACGGCACGTCCGAACTGGAACCAGCATGACAATGCCGCCGGGTGTCGGATCGGCACCCGGCGGTCCGTTCCGCAAGCCTGGACAATGCACGACAGCAGTCTCGACGCAGAGGACGCCGACCGCTATAGTCCGCATCCATTCAAGTGCTTGGCTTTTCAAGGAACCTCTGCCGGTGACCCATACGATCACCCGTTTTCTCGACACCACCTACCAGCTTGCCGAATGTCCGACCTGGGACGACAGATTGAACCGCCTGCTCTGGACCGATATCCAGGGCCGCACGATCCAGTCGATGGATTGGGCCAGCCGGGAGATCACCACGTATCATTTCGACAACGAGGTCGGCTCCTTCGGCCTGACGGAGGACGACCGGCTGATCGTCAGCGTCTGGGACAAGATCGTGCTGTTCGACCCGAAAACGGACCAGAGCGAGGTGCTGGCGGAGGTTCAGGCAGATGAGCCGCGCACCCGTCTCAATGATGGCAAGGTCGGTCCGGACGGGGCCTTCTGGGTCGGCACCATGGACACCAGCTCGCCGCGCGAACCGATTGCCGGTCTCTACCGGGTCGATGCCAGCGGCGAAGTCGCGGAGATCCGTGACGAGCTGCAATGTTCCAACGGCCTCGCCTGGACGCCGGACGGCAGCTACATGTACCACTCCGACACCTCGCCTGGCTGGATCGAGTGTTACGGATTCGATCCCGCCACAGGAGCGCTCGGCTCCAAGATGCTCTACGCCCAGCAGACCAATTCCACCGGCCGCCCGGACGGCGCGACGGTCGATACCGACGGCAATTACTGGAGCGCGGGCGTTTCCTCCGGGGTCCTCAACTGCTTCGGTCCGGACGGCGACCTGCTGCATGCCATCAAGCTGCCGGTCGACAAGCCGACCATGCCCTGCTTCTGCGGCCCCGGCCTCGATAACCTGATCGTCACCAGCATCAAGCAGCCCGAGGACATGAATTCGGGCGGACTGTTCCTGGTGGAAGGCCACGGCCGGACGGGATTGAAGAGCTATCGGTTCGGAAAGCCTGCGGACTGACGTTGCCTGCGGTATCTGAGCGGTCGCGCACCGCCTATCGGCGTTACTCTCCCTTGCCGCAGCTCCGCAGCGCCTGAACCACCTGCTCGGCGGTCACGCCGGGCACCGGGATCTTGGTTTCGCCATAGAGATGGACAATCGCCTGGGGCCCGTTGGCGGATTGCTCGTTGTAAATCCGGACCGACTGGTTTTCCGGGATCAACACCGCCATCGAACCGCCTTCCACGCTGAGCAGGATCGACGACGCCACCAGTGTGCAAATCATGTTTCAGCCCCCGCTGACAATTCAGGACATTTTCTAGTAGCGGCAGCCGCGCACCCGGACCGGCTGCCACACCTTCTGTGCCGGCTGCACCAGGACCTGACGGCTGACCGTCCGGTAGACAGCAGGTTTTTGCACCCGGTAGCTTGAGGCAGGCTGGACCAGCACCCGTTCCCTGACGGTGCTGTAGATGGCGGGCTGACGGACAGCAACCCGGGAAGCCGGTTGCACCAGCACCCGCTGACTGACGGTCTGATAGACGGCCGGATGCTGAACCTTGCACAGAATCTTGCGGCCTTTGACCACCCGGTATTCCCAGCCGATGCTGGCCGGCTGCACCTGAACACGGCTTTGCCTTGTCTGGTAGATTGCCGGGCTGGTGCGGTAACTGACCCGTTCCGGCTGCACCAGAACGCGCCGGTTCTGATAGGCGTAGACGGCGGGTTTTTGGACCACGTAGCTGGAGGCGGGTTGCACCAGGACCTGCTGGTGAACGGTCTTGTAGACCGCCGGCACTGTCGCCTGTTCGTAGCAGGACAGCGCCTTGCCACCCGCGGCGACAGACGTCGCCAAGACCGGCGTGAGAACCAGCGCGGCGGCCGCGCTCCAGAACCTGTGACGCATCGACTTTCCCCCAGTCTGGTGCAGAAAAGGCTTCTGCACCCTTGACCTTAGGAAAGTTCTTCAAGGGGTTAAAGTGAAAAAGTTAACAATCGTTAACGAATTCATTTCTCGCTCAGGCAGGCCCCTGATTATCCCGCCTTTTGGCGCTCCTTGGCTGCATCTTCTTCACCGCGCGCGCTTTTTTCGTAATCCGTGTCTTCGTTGATGATGTGACGGGCTTCTTCGGGAATCCACGCCCCCCAGCGCGGCTGCAGCTGGTGGTCGACCGACACCCGGTCGTCAAAGACGAAGCACTCGCCCTTCCAGAGGCTCTGCTCCTCCGGCACCTTTTCCAGGTAGTTCAGAATGCCGCCTTCCAGGTGATAGACGTCCTCGAAGCCCTGTTTCAGCATCCAGGCTGTGGCTTTCTCGCACCGGATGCCGCCGGTGCAGAACATCGCCACCTTGGGCTTTTTCTTCAGCGTTTCCTGGCCTTCCACCCAATCCGGAAATTCCCGGAAGGACTGGGTTTCCGGATTGAGCGCCCGCTCGAACGTGCCGAAGGCGAATTCATAATCGTTGCGCGTGTCGATCACGACCACGTCCGGATCCGAGATGAGCGCGTTCCAGTCCTCCGGCTTGACATATTCGCCGACAATCTCGTTGGGATCGATGCCATCGACCGCGAGCCGCACGATTTCCTGCTTCAGGCGAACCTTCATGCGTTTGAACACATGCCGGTGCGTCCAGGCTTCCTTGTGGTTCAGGTCTTTCAGACGCGGGTCGGCGCGCAAATGGGCCAGGACTTCGCGCACGCCGGCCTCGGGCCCGCAGATGGTGCCGTTGATGCCTTCGGACGCCAGAAGAAGGCTTCCGCGCACATCGCGCGCCTCACAATAGGCCTTGAGCGGATCGCGCATCGCTTCAAAGTCTTCGAGCGGCGTGAACAGATAAAGGGCGGCAACGAGGAATTCGTTCATCAGGCTTGTTCTTTTTTCGGGCGGTAGTCCGGACCCGGCGGCGCATATGCGCATCCCTTCCGTGGTCCGGTCGATTGGCGCCCTCTATACAGCCACTCGGGCCCCTGTGCAAAGTCCGCAGTATCGCGGATCTTTGCGAAGCAAGACACCCATTCTATCTATGAGAGCATCCTCGCGGCGGGACGCCTCCGAACGGCACAAAACACATTGTAATATATGCATAGATTTCAGCGCATTAGCATAGAAACAAAATTACAACCTTTAAGGATCCTTAAGGCCCCTGCTCTAGCCTCTGGCATCAAATGCGAATCTCAGCGGGCAGCAGCAGGATGACACAGCAAAAAGTCGCTCCGACCGGTGTGGAACGGTTTTTCTCCGAACGGGACCTGATTGTCTCCAAGACCGACACGCGCGGGCGCATCACCTATGCCAACAACATCTTCCGGGAAATTGCCGGTTTCAGCGGCAAGGAACTGGAAAACGCGCCGCACAGCCTCATCCGTCATCCCGACATGCCCCGCTGCGTCTTCAAACTGCTCTGGGACACGATCGAGGCCGGCGGTGAGATCTTCGCCTATGTGATCAACATGTCCGCCAACGGCGATCACTACTGGGTCCTCGCCCATGTGACGCCGAGCTATGACGCAAGCGGCAAGATCATCGGCTACCACTCCAACCGGCGCGTGCCGAACCGGCGGATCGTCGACGACGTCATCACCCCGCTTTACGCCCAGCTTCTGCAGACAGAGCAGAGCGCGGACAACCGCAAGACCGGCATGCAAGCCGGTCATGACCAGCTGGTATCGCTTCTTCAGTCAAAAGGCGTCAGCTATGACGAGCTCATTCACACTCTCTAATGCCGCCATCAGCGCGGTCCTCGCCGCAATTGCGGGAGCTGGTGCCGGTCTGTGCGCCCTCGCCGGCTGGCCGCTCGCTTCCGCGCTCCTGAGCGGTCTGGCCGTTCTGGGTGCGGTCTTTGCCGTCGCCGCTGTGAACCGGGCGAAGCAAGGCCTGAAAGCGGCAACCGAGGTCTGCAGCAGTGTCGGCTGGGGCGACTTCGAAGCCCGGGCGAAAGACTATGCCCATCACGGCGAAATCCGCGATCTGATGACTGCGATGAACCACATGATCGACCGGACGGATGCCTTCCTGCGCGAAGCCGCGGCCTCGATGACGGCGATCCAGAACAACCAGTATCACCGGCGCATCCAGCCGGGCGGCCTCAATGGCAGCTACCTCCAGAATGCAGCGATCATCAACGAGGCCATCGAGACCATCAAAGGCCGGGTCGGCGCCTTCCGGCAATCGACCGATTCCTTCGAAAACCAGATCAGCCAGATCGCCGAGAGCCTGATGAATTCGGCCGGCAGCATGACCGGCACGGCCGGCGAGATGGAAAGCAGCGCCGTCTCAAATTCCCGGGTGGTCACCGACATCGCGGATGCGGCCGGAGAAACCTCCGACAAGGTCGCTGCGGCAGCCGAGGCCGCCGAGCATCTCAGCGAAGCCACAGCGGAAATCAGCGGCCAGATCGAACGCTCCCTCGATGTTGCCCGCGCCGCTGTTGCCCAGGTTGCCCAGGGCCAGGACAAGGCCAATTCCCTGCGCAGTTCGGCGGAGGCGATCGGCGAGATTATCGCCCTGATTTCCTCCATTGCCGACCAGACCAACCTGCTCGCCCTCAACGCCACCATCGAGGCTGCGCGGGCCGGCGAAATGGGCAAGGGTTTTGCCGTCGTCGCCTCGGAAGTCAAGGAACTGGCAACCCAGACCGCCAAGGCCACTCAGGAAATCACCCAGTCGCTGGAAGAGGTCGACAGCGCCAGCCAGGAAACCGCCCGGTCCTTCGACACCGTCTCGAAGACCATCTCGGAAATCGAGGAAATCACCGGGATGATTTCGGCTGTCTCCACCAAACAGGCAGAGGCCACGCGGGCGATCCAGGAAAACGTTGCGCACACGGTCAGATGTACCGAAAGGGTTTCCGGGATCGTCGGCGGCGTCGCCGAGAACGCGGCAACAACCCAGGCCGCGTCGAAAACCGTCTTAAGTTCTGCTGAAACCATGAATTCCAATGCCGGCCAGCTGACCGAAGCGGTCGCCGCTTTCTTCCGCTCGCTGAAAAAAGGCCCGCTCGAGCAACAGGAGGACAGCCGGGCCGCCTGATCGCCGGCAGAGATGCGCAGCCGTAGCCGGTTCCATTTGCCTTGACCGCTCCGCTCAACTCTTAGATAAAACTGGCAAGATCTCAGGAAAATCGATATTATTTCCGAATGACCAGTCTATCGCCTTCCGATGCCGCCCAAGAGCCGTCAGCCACCCAACGCGCCTATCTCGCTATCAGACGGATGATCCTGACCGGCGAGCTCGCGCCCGGTGAAAAACTCAAGATCGAAAATCTGCGCCAGATCCTAGACATGGGCGGGTCTCCCATCCGCGAGGCCCTGACCCTGCTGGTCTCCGATCTGCTGGTGGAACGCCTCGACCAGCGCGGTTTCCGTGCGGCGGAAATCAGTCCGCAGAATTTTGCCGAAATCCTGAAGCTGCGCTGCCAGCTGGAGGAAACCGCGCTTCGGGAGAGCCTGGGCAATGCCAATCCTGCCTGGGAAGACAAGCTGGTGATCAGCCATCACCGGATGATGCGCGAGCCGCGCGAGAATGTGGAACGCTTCGAGGAGCTGCACAAGACCTTCCACATGACCCTGATCGAGGCTTGCCAGTCGCCGGTTCTGCTCAAATTCTGCAGCCAGCTCTATGACCTCAACATCCGCTACCGCTATCTGGCCGGCAAGGCGCTCAATTATTCCAGTCGGGACATCGGCAAGGAACACACCGACATCATGAACGCTGCCGTCGACCGCGACGCCGACAAGGCCTGCCGGCTGCTGCTCGACCATTACCGCAACACCGGTGCATTTCTGGAAAAGCATTTCGTGGCGGAAGCGGCGGAGTGAGCTGAGTCCTCACTGCGGTACCCGGAAATCCCCCCCTCAATTGTCATCCCGGACGAAGCGCAGCGAAGATCCGGGAAGGGGAGCCAATTTCCAGACGATTGAGGCTCCCCGGTCCCGGCTCGCGCTTTGCTTGGCCGGGATGACGACGGATAGGTTCAGGGAGACAAAGAGAGCTAGCCCCTCCCCCTACTCCCTGACCAGCACCAGGTCGAAGGCAGCCTTCAGCCACGGACCGTCGACCTTACCGGAGAGTTCGAAGCCCTCGGCCGGGAACGAGCCTGCCGGCTGTTCCTCGTAGGTCATCACCAGGTCGGCGCGCACGCCGAAGACCGTGTCTTCGTCGAGATAGGGATCGTCATCGGGGAAGATCTCGGTCACCAGCGGCCGGAAGCCCGGCGCCTTGACGATGTAATGCAGATGCGACGGCCGCCATGGATGGCGCCCACTGGCGCGCAGGATGTCGCCGACGGGTCCGTCGCCCGGCACGGTGTAGCTGACCGGTTTCACCGTGGTGAAGGCGTAGCGTCCGTCCGGTCCCGTCGTCTGGAGCCCGTGGAAGGAATAGGTGTCCTGGTCCGGGTCCTGGCTGGAATAGAGACCGTTCGGCGCCGTCTGCCAGATGTCCAGCTCCGCGCCTTCGATCGGAGTGCCGTCCGCATCCCGGATCGTGCCTTCGGCCAGCAGCACCTGTTCGGAGAAATCCTTGCGCAGGTCGCCGCCGATCGGCAGCGGCGGCGCGCCGGTGATGTGGAACGGCCCGAGCACGCTCGACGAGGTGCCTTGCGGATTGGAATGCAGCATGTCGACCAGCGAGGAGAGACCGAGCACATCCGACAGGAGCACGAATTCGTGCCGCTCCGCGTCGGAGATGTTGCCGGCCCATTCCAGGAACTCGATGCCCTTCTGCCATTCGGCATGGGTCAGCCTGGTCTCGCGCGCAAAGTCATGCAGATGGGTGACCAGGCTTTTCAGGATCTCCTTGAGCCTGGGATCGGTGTCCGGGCCAAAATAACCCATGAAGACATCGGTGATGGTGTCCTTGGTGACGTGGCGCATGAAACTTCCCTCAGTTCAGAATGGCAAGGCTGAGCGACGGCCAGCGGATCAGCGCGATCAGGACGACCAGCATGACCAGCGCGAACGGGAACGCGCCGACAAAGACGTCCTTCAGCGAGATCCGCGGATCGTTCAGCGTCGCCTTGATGACAAAACAGGAGATGCCGAGCGGCGGGGTCAGCAAGCCGATCTCGGCGCCAACCACCGTGACGATGCCGAACCAGACCAGCGACAGGCCCATCGGTTCGATCAGCGGCAGGAACAGCGGCACCACGATCAGGATGATCGAGGCGGTGTCGAGCAGCGTGCCGAGGAAGATCATCATCGCGACATAGATGACCATGACCCAGAAGAAGCTCATCTGCGTCTCGGTCAGAATGTCGCCTAGTTCATTGGGCAGGCCCGCGAGGCCCAGCATGCGGCTGTAGATCGAGGCCGCGGTGATCAGGAACAGGATCGACGCGGTGATGTGGCCGGTTTCAAGGAGCGCCTGCCAGAGCCCACGCCAGGAGAGCTTCTTCCGCACCCCCGCAATCAGCAGCCCGAGCAGGGATCCGGCCGCCCCCGCCTCCACCGGCGTCAGCCAGCCGGTATAGATGCCCCCGAGCACCGCCGTGATCAGGGCCAGGGTCGGCAGTGTCTTGTCGGCAATCTCGAGCAGCGACATCCATTCGCCGTCCTCCATCCTGCGCCCGCCGACATAGGCCGGGGTAAACCGGCCCATCAGGAAGATGGCAATCACATAGGCAATCGCCAACAGGATGCCGGGCACAACACCGGCCAGGAACATGTCGCCGACACTCTGTTCGGCCACGAAGGAATAGATGATCAGCATCGCCGAGGGCGGGATGATCATGCCGAGCACGGACGAGCCGGCCACCACACCGACGGCAAAGCGCGGATTGTAATCGAAGGCCAGCATCTGCGGCACGGAGACCTTGGAAAACACCGAGGCGGAAGCAATCGACGAGCCCGTGACAGCGGCAAAAACCGCGTTGGCGCCGACCGTTGCCATGCCGATGCCGCCCTTCACCCGGCGAAAACCGGAATTCATCACCTGGTAGATATCCGCCCCGAGCCCGGCCTTGGAGACGATCAGCCCCATGAAGGTGAACAGCGGCACGGTCGCGAAGGTGTATTCCATCACACTGTCGCCGATGGCGATCTTCAAGAGATTCACGGCGAGGTCGAAATTGTCCCGCATCAGCAGGATGGAGACGAAGGACACCAGGCCAAGGGCAATCGGGATATAGACGCCGAGATAGACCAGGACGACAATGGCGATGACCGACAGTATGCCGATTTCAATAGGGCTCACGCGGGATCCTCGGTCTTGTTGTGTTCAGCCTGTGCGTCGGCGGGGGTACCGCGCGAAATGACCTTGAGAACGAACAGCACCGTGCACAGCACCGCACTCAGATAGATCGCCAGCTTGATCGGCCACCAGGGGGCTGTGAAGACGCCCGGAACACCGAAAAAGTCCTTCGTTTCGAACATCTCGACGAATTCCGGCCAGATCGCAAAGGCAACAAGTGTCATGAACACGGCGGAGGCGAAATCGATTGCCCGCCGGAGTGCGTCGGCGAGCTTCGGCCGTGTCATCCGGAGGATCGTCAGGAAGCCGTCCGACCGGGTCAACCGGCCGGTCCGCACCACGTCCGGCAGCTGCAGGAACACGATCAGGACCATCGAAAACTGCACGACCTCGACGGCGCCGCGGAACGGGGCGTGAAAGAAACCTCGGGCAATGACGTCGTAATTCACCACCAGGATCAGCCCGAGCACGATCAGCGTGCCCGCGGCATTCGCGGTGATGGCCAACCAATTGGCGAGTTTTGAGACGGCGCGAGCGCCGACGAAAAGTGGACGCTGCATGAAGGTCGCCCGTCAGTCCTGAGTGAAGCCGTGAGTGTCGGAAAAGGACCATCGGTTTTCCGGCAATGCCGGAAAACCGATGCCGGGACAAGGCCGCCTTTCCAGGGGCACGGCCGGGTCCGATCGGATGAACGTTACTGGGTCAGCTCGGCGGACCAGTCACGCACGGGCGTGAAGCCGGCGTCTTCCAGTTTCGCCATATAGGCTTTCAGCATGTCGCTGCCCGGCTCGCCCTTGGCATCGAGATCGGCGGCCCATTCGACGGCGATGTTGGGCATGGCTGCGGCCCAGGCGGCCCGCTGGTCGGGTGCCATCTCGACTACGGTCCCGCCCGATTCCACATAGGCGGCCCGGCTTGCTTCCGCCCGGTCCATGGCAATCCCGGCGACATGGTCACGATAGGCAACGGCGACCTCCTGCAGGGCGGTTTTCACCTCGTCCGGCAGCTTATCCCAATAGTCCTTGTTGACCGTGATTGTCTTGGAATTGACCGCGCCGAGATCGGCCTTGAGCATATAGGGCGCGACCTCGGCGATCTTGAAGGTCTTGGCGGCTTCAGGCCAGAGCAGTGCGTTGTCGACCAGGCCGGTCTGCAGCATGTTGTAGAAATCCGTCAGGCCGCCGCGCACACCGGCGGCTCCTTCGATCCCTTCCAGATAACGCAGGTTCATGCCCGCGCCGGCAACCTTCTGGCCTTCCAGATCCTTGAGCGAATTGACCGGGTCCTTGGAAAACACCTGATAGGTGTCGAGCACCACGCCGGTCGCCAGGTAGACCTGGTTCTGGGCTTCGAACTCCTTCTGCATGGTCGGGAATTCCTTGGCGATCTCGTCCACCGCCTTGGCGACCGCCCTTGAATCAGGCGCGACAAACGGTGTCACCGCCGCGATCGCCTGGCTCGGCAGTTTGGAGGAATGGAAGATCGTGGTGACGATGCCGATGTCGCCGAGGCCAAGCTTCACCCCTTCCAGAACGCCTTTCGGCTTGACGATGGAACCGCCATAGCTCTCCTGCCAGTCCATCTTGTAATTGCCGGTTTCCGCCAGGCGCTTGTCGACTTCCGGAATGAAGAAGTTGGTGAACTCCTGCACCCACAGAGCACGCGCCGGATACCCGTCAATGACAACCGCCTTGATGGTTTCCGTTGCAAAGGACGGCAGGGCGGTTGCGCTCAAGAGCGCCAGAGCCAGCGCGCTCCGCCGGGTCAATTTTCCAATCATGGCATTCTCCTCCCAAAGAATTCAGAGCCAGTCAGGCTTTCTGCCAGACCGTCTCCAGGGCCGTTCCCGCCTGTTCGAAGAGTTTCGACAGAGGGCAGTATTTGGCGACGTCGTCCGCGACCCGTTGCAGGTCGTCCTCCGAAAGCGACCCGTCGCAGGTCACCACCTGGCGCAGCGCGACAAAGGGCACGTCGATCTCTTCCTCAAGAGTGACGCCCCTGCGGTCAAAGGCGCAGGCAATTTCAATCGTCAGGTGTCCGAGTTCGACACCCAGGCGCTTGGCACATTTGTGCCCGATCACATTGGTGCAGCCGGCCAGCGCCGCCAGTGCGGTTTCGGTCGGTGCCGGACCGAGATTGGTCCCGCCCCGGGCTGCCGGTTCGTCGATGGAGAAGGTCAGGTCCCGGATGCCGATATCCGTCCGCGAATGACTGTGGCCATGGGCCTTCGCCTTCAGCTCCACAACGGTCTTTTCCCTGAGCCTCACCATCGCCGCCTCACAGGAACCGGCAGGCCGTGTCGAAGGGCAGGCGCGGCAGTTTCTGGAACAGCGCCGTTTCGTCGGCGTAGCCGAGATTGCAAAGGAAGTTCGATTTCAGCGTCGTGCCGGCGAAGAATTCCTCGTCGACGATCTTGTTGGAGAAGCCGGACATGGCACCGACGTCGAGGCCCACGGCCCGCGCCGCAATCATGAAATAGGCACCTTGCAGCGTGCCGTTCCTGAAGGCGGTTACCTCTGCATGCTCGGGCTTGCCTTCGAAATGCGGCCGGCGGTCCTCATGCGGGAACAGATAAGGCAGCTCTTTCCAGAATTCGAGGTCATGCGCGATGATCACGGTCACCGGTGCCGACATCATCTTGTCGACATTCTTGTCTTTCAGCGACTTGGCCAGCCGCTTCTTGGCTTCCGGCGTCTCGATGAAGAAAAACCGGGCCGGGCAGGAATTCATGCTGGTCGCGCCGGCGGCAGTGATGTCGTAGATCGTCTCGAGCAGCTCCCGCGCCACAGGTCTGTCCTGCCAGGCGTAATGCGAGCGGGCGGTTCTGAGGATCAGGTCGATGCTGTCGTCGTCGAGCCGGCCGATACGCGTGCGCAGAGACCGGATCTCCTGCTGCGCTTTCGCGCGCAATCTTGCAAGAGCATCTCCGGTTGGAGCCTTGGAGGCGATCATGCTCATTCCGCTGCCTCCGTTGCCCGGACATCCTCCTCGGCCACGACCGGATTGGCGCAGACGCCGATGCCCTCGATCTCGACCTCGACCGTCTCGCCGGGCCTGAGCCAGCGCGGCGGCTTCTTGGCATGGCCGACGCCCGGCGGCGTGCCCATGGCGAGATAGTCGCCCGGCTCCAGCGTGGTGAACTCGGAAACGGTCGCGATCGTGCGGGCAACGCTCCAGAGCATGTCGGAGGTGGTTGCGCTTTGCAGGATTTCCGAGCCGACCCGGGATTCGATCTTCAGTCCCTCGGCGCCTTTGGGCAGCTCGTCGGGCGTCACCACGACCGGTCCGACCGGTCCGGTGCCATCGAAATTCTTGCCCGGCGTCCATTGATGGGTCTTGCGCTGGTATTCGCGCACGGAGCCGTCGTTGAAGAGCGTATAGCCAAAGACATGGTCGAGCGCGTCGTCTTCGGCGATATGCTTGCCGCCCTTGCCGATGATGACCATCAGCTCTGCTTCATAGTCGAGCTGTTCGGAACAGGACGGGCGCACCATCGGCGCGCCGGCCGGGATCATCGAGGTGACGGACCGCATGAACAGGGCCGGATAGGTCGGCACGTCATAGCCGCCTTCCTTGATGTGATCGACGTAGTTGAGGCCGAGACAGATGATCTTGCCGGGCCGCGCAATCGGAAGCCCGGGCGTGAGCGAGGACAGCGGCTCCGCATCGACCTTGTCGCGCTCTGCTACAAGAGCGTTGAGGTCGACATGCCCATCAACAATGGCTCTTAGATCCGGACCGACCCGACCATCCGCCATCGTCAGGCTCCAGGCCCAGTCGCCCTCGACGAGATAGACCCCCTGCCCCGACACGCCAGTCCCAACCATCAATCGCATATCTGCCTCGGTGTTTCCTAATTTTTTGATACTTTGACGACTATTTTTAACATTGTCAAATAATATCGATTTTTTTAGAGTGATCGAAACGGGAGGATCCTGATGCCGAAATGGATGGAATACAAACGCATCGCCAAGGAGCGCGGAGCACTGGCCCTGGAACTTTATGTGGTCAATTCGGTACCCGCCGGACCGGACGTCGATCTGCCCGGCACCTTGCCGGATCACCTTGCCTACCAGACCAAGCTCGAAGCCGAGGGCAAACTGGCTTTTGCCGGCCCAGTCTCCGATGCCACCGGCGAGAACATGACCGGCGAAGGCCTGATCATCTACCGGGCAGCCTCGCTCGAAGACGCTAGGGCGCTGGCGGAGCAAGACCCGATGCATCAACACGGTGTCAGAACCTTCACCATCCGCCGCTGGCTGATCAACGAAGGCAGCTTCACGCTGTCGGTCGGCCTGTCTACGGGCAAGGCCGAGCTTTCCTGATCCGGAAGATGTCCAGTGTCGACGGAAGAGCCTGTTCGATGGCCTTGGCTGCCCTCTCATCCCGCACGCGCGGAGCACTCTAATTTGCCAGACTCGCGACAAATTTCGGCGTCACCCCGGGCGAACGAAGCCAGACCCGGGGCCTACTCGTTTGCAGAGAGCATGAGAGGAGGTACTGTTTGAAGACACCCCCTACGCTTTGGCAAGCCGAACTGCGAGTGGGTCCCGGCTCGCGCTACGCTTGGCCGGGATGACACCGTAGGTAACGTCTTCTCCAACAGCTTTGACGAGGAAACACATTTGGCAAAGCTCGGGGCTCGGTCTGGAAACTGTCAAACAGCGGTCTGGCATTCACACCCTCCTCAGCCTCCCTCCTTTGGACAATTGGGCGACCCGGCCAGAACACCTATGTTTCCAATGACCCTCAGCCAAGGCCAACGATTGTTCCGGAGCGTTCCATGTCCATTTTCGGCGATCTGCTGTCGACCGTCTTCGAGCGCCGCAGCCTGACCTTTTCCCCTGGCCGCCGCGACGCGCGGCCGATGGAGGAACTGATCGGCGCGCTGGTGGGCGCGACGGGCGAAGTCACCGGCCTGTCGCTCGCTGCCAGCATCCTGCAGCGCTACCAGGAGATGGATGACGACGGCAAACTGGCCTTCTTCCAGCACCTTGCCGGGGACATGAACATCGATCCGGACAAGGTGCGCGCAACGCTCGAAGCCTATGAGGCCGACCCGTCGAAGCAAAGCTACCGCGCGTTCATGGCCGCCGTCGAACCGGACCGGCAGGAGCTGATCCGGCGGCTCAACCAGATCCCGGGCGCGACGGAAATGCTGGTCCGAATGCGCGCCGATTTGTTGCGCCTTGGCGGCAAGGACCACGCGCTGCAGGCACTGGACCAGGATTTCCGCCATCTGTTCGTCTCCTGGTTCAACCGGGGCTTCCTGGTGCTGCGCCCGATCAGCTGGGAGAGCCCGGCCCATATTCTGGAAAAGATCATCGCCTATGAGGCGGTCCACGAGATTGCCAGCTGGGAAGACCTTCGCCGCCGCCTCGTGCCGGGCGACCGGCGTTGCTTTGCCTTCTTTCACCCGGCGATGCCCGATGAGCCACTGATTTTCGTGGAAGTGGCCCTGACGAGCGAGATCCCGGGCTCCATCCAGGATCTCCTGGCCGAGGACCGTGAGCCGATCACGGCGGACAAGGCCAAGACGGCGGTGTTCTATTCGATCTCCAACTGCCAGGAAGGCCTTGCAGGCATTTCCTTCGGCAATTCCCTGATCAAGCAGGTTGCCGCGGATCTGGCAACCGAGCTGCCGGGCCTGAGGACTTTCGTAACCCTGTCGCCGATCCCCGGCCTGACACGGTGGCTGGTTGACGAGGACATCCCTTTTGCCGAGGCCGGCGAGAAACAGCTGCGCCAGCTCGCCGCCCATTATCTCCTTTCTGCCAAGCGTGGTGACGGTCAGCCGCTCGATCCCGTCGCCCGGTTTCATCTCGGCAACGGCGCACAGGTCCATGCGGTTCATGCGGAAGCCGACATTTCCGAAAAGGGGCGCGTGCAGTCGGCCGGCGTGATGGTCAATTACCTCTACGACCTCGGCAAGGTCGCTCAGAACCACGAGCGTTTTGCCAACCAGCAGGAGATTGCAGCCTCGTCGGACATCAGAAACCTGGACGCGGCAGCCAGGAAACAGGATTTGAGGCGTAAGCTGCAGGAAGATGCTGAGGGGTAGCCCTGCCGCCCCCTTCTGCTCCCGATCATGTCGCCTTTGCAAGGCGCTCCTTTCAGGCATCCGGCTCTGGCAACAGGCCGGGATCGGTTGCCTTGAGCTCGATCTCGCCGCGCTCGTTGCGGATCACGAAGATCGCATCGAGGCCGGTCTTCCGGGCGCAGGCCAAGCCCTTCTCCCATCCCAGAACCATCAACGCGGTCGCCCAGGCATCTGCTTCCATGCAGGTGTCCGCCAGGACGGAGACCGACAGGACACCGTTGCAGACCGGCTGACCTTGTTGTGGGTGCATTGTATGCGAGACCGTTTGTCCAGCGATGATCCGCATCTGCCGGTAGGACCCCGAGGTCGCAATCGCTGTGTCGGCAAGCTCTATGGCAAAGGCGCTGTCACGCACGCCCTCGACCGGCTTCTCCAGGCCCACGCACCACGCATCGCCACCAGGCTTGCATCCCGATGCCCGGACTTCGCCGTCAATGGACACCAGGTGATCGGAAAGACCCCAGCGGTGCATCACACGACTGAGGCAATCGACACCATAGCCCTTGGCGATGCCGCACAGATCCAGTTTGCAGTCGGACAAACGGCGCAGGCGCTTGCCCTCCCGGTCAAGTTCGACCTGGCGCGCCAGGCTGCCCCAGCTTTCCCGCAAACGGACCACTTCGGCCCCATCGTCGCAGGCAACGGGACCGAAGCCCCAGGCACAAACCAGCTCGCCGACAAACGGATCGAAGGCACCGTCGCTGCCGATGCTGGTTTTCAACGCGGCATGGACGACCGCAAACATGTCCTCCGGCAGATCGACCCACTCCCCGGCCGGCGTCCGGTTGAACCGGTTGAGATCCGAACCCGGTTTCCAGGGCGACATCTGCGCGTCCACCCGGTCGACTGCCGCTTGCAGCTCCTCCTGGAGGGAGACTAGATCAACCGGCAGCTGGGACTGGAAGACCACCGAAAAGCGTGTCCCCATGGTCGCCCCGCTGAGGGCGCTGCGCTGTGACATCATGCCGGCAACCACCGCCGGAAGAGAAAGATCGGGGATCATCAGTAAACGTCCTCCAGATAACGGCCGTCGGCCTTCAGTTTGGTCACAGTGAGGCCCAGCGGTGCGAGCACATCCTCGAAGGCGTCGCGGACGCCGTCCGCCATGCCCCGGCCACCGCAGATCATGATGTGCGCGCCTTTCTCAACGATCCGCCGCAGCTCTCCGGCTTCGGCGCGCAGGGCATCCTGCACATAGGCGCCGTCCGGCACGCGGGAGAAGCTGAGCCGGGCCCGCTGCAGCCGGCCTTCACCGATCAGCGCCTCGATCTCCTCGCCGTAGAGCAGATCGGAGCCCGGATCGCGGCTGCCCGCGAAGAGGTAGGCTGCCTTTTGCGGCCGGTTGCCCCGGGCCATGCCGACCAGGGGCGCGACCCCGGTTCCTGCACCGATCAGGATCAGCGGCGCCTTGCCGTCCGGCAGGTTGAAACGGCTATTGCCCTTGATGAAGCCCGTGATCCGGTCGCCCGGAATCAGGTCGCAGAGCTGGTTGGAGCACAGCCCGCCCGGCTGTTTGCTGACGGCGATTTCCAGGTATCCGTCCGCCGTGCTGGAGGCGAGCGAATAGAAGCGCGGCACGTCCGAGCCTGCCGGCAGGATGCCGATCAGGTCACCGGCCCTGAAGGCAGGCAGCCCCTTCGTTCCGGCGGCGGCCCGGAAGCGCAGCACCGATTTGGGTGTCTGATAGGCCTGGCCGTAATCCCGGCGGCTGACACATTCGAAGTCGGACAGCTCCGGCAGCTCGGCTTTGTGCGCGACGTCCAGATCAATTCCGATGGTTTGACCAAACGCCCGGCTCCAGGCGGCAAATTGCTGAGTGGACTGGCGATCAACCGTTGCCAGCTCAAGAAGCGGGTCCAGTCCCTTGTCCTTGAGAGCCTTCTCGACGTCGCCCGCATAGGCGCAGAAGGCCGGAAAACTGCGGTCGCCGAAGCCGACCACGGAACCGGCAAGTCCCGGAGCGGCCTTGAATGCCGGCAACCTGGCGAGGAAACGGCAGGCGGAGGCAGGCGCGTCGCCGTCGCCATAGGTGGCCGCGAGCACGATGAGCCTCTTCGCGGCCGGATAGGACTTCGCAAGATCGTTCATGGCGGCGGTGTGGACGCACTGGCCTTCGGCCTTCAGCGCGGCATGCAGGCTTCGGGCAAAGCCCCAGGTGGTGTTGCCTTCGCTGCCGACCAGGATCACGGTCTCGGCCCGCGCCGCGGGATCGTTGCCGGCAATGCGCACCGGCTTGCGGATCCGCGCCGCCCAGGTGGCGAGGCCCGAGACAAACAACACCGGCACGCAAAGACCCGCCCACCCCAGGACCAGGGCATAGGCCCAGGTGTCCTGGCCGGTATGCAGGGTGAAGGCCAGTTGATAGAGGCTTTGCGCCGGAGTGTTTTGGGTGAACGCGACAAGTTCACCGGTCGCCTGATCGATCGATCCCGTGCCCGCCGCCGTTGTCAGCGAGAAGACGTCATAGGGATCGCCCTTGGCCGGAAAGGTCAGCTCGCGCAGATCGGCCAGGCCCAGATCCTTCAAAACCGGCATTTCGGTGACGGCCATGGCCGGACCGCCGGAAGACTCAGCGAAGGTCATGAAACCGTCCAGCGCCGGAGCCCCGACAAGACCAAGCGTGGTCATCGACATGAAAAGACCGGAGACCGCCAGCAGGACGATTCCGGCAAGGGCAAACCGGCCCGCCTCCACATGAAGGCGCTGCGCGAACGTGCCTTGCGAGGGTTTGAGAAGACGTTTCCAGCTGCCGCTGCGCTTGACCAGCAGCAGCAACCCGCCAACGGAGAGCAGGATCATAACGGCGGCACCCGTGCCGGTGGCGATCCGCCCCGCCTCTCCGGCAAAGAGCGACCGGTGCAGCTCGGTCAGCGTGAGGAAAAACGGCGACGGTTCATAGGCGCCGAGGCTCGCACCCGTTGTCGGGTCCACCAGATCGGCGGCCATGCCCGTTTCGCCTGCGTGATAGACGATCACCTCCCCGCCCGCCTTCTGCACCAGGCGCTGCGGCTCTGTGAACCCGGCGGCAACGCCCGCCACCAGCTCGGCGACGGAGCTTTCAGCCGCGGCCACTGGCGCTGGCGACGCCAGGCGGGAGACAGCCGGTTCCAGTGACAGAACGCTGCCGGTCACGGCCATGAAAGTGACCAGAACGCCGGCAAGCAGGGTCGGCCAGGTGTGCAGGGATCTCAGCATCGGCGCGGCTCCGCTGTTACATTTTCACCGAAAGTTTGCTGACGAATCCGCCCCCGCCGGCGCTGGCACCGTTGGTCAGCGGCACGGTGGCATCGCGCGGCTTGTCGCCCCAATCCTCGACCGAGGCATCGACCACCACCTTGTAGCCGGCATCGATCAGGGCATCGGCGACATTGGCCCGCACCGTCAGGGAGCGGCCGCTGCCGACGCTGGCACCGGTGAGACCGTCGATGGAGCCGCCGGCGCTGGAAATACCGCGGGCCCAGCCTTTCAGGTGCCGGTAGTATTTCGACTTCCTGCCGGAAACCCAGAGCGTCTGCTGGTAACGGCCGGAACCGTCGACCAGATAAACGGCCAGATAAGCGCCCGGGCCGCGGTAGGTTTTCATATCCACCGTAACGGCGACGTCCTTGGCCATCGCGGCGCCTGGAACGATCAGGGCGGATGAGAGCAAAAGAGCAGCTGCGCCTGTCCTCATGGCACTTGTCTTCAGGGCGATTTTCTTCATGGCGAGTTGATCCTGGTTGCGTTAGACGCCACAAGAAAACGGGACCAAGCTGACAGGCACCTGAAGAAAAGGGAAAAACCCGTTCAGTCTGGTGTCAGGTTTGTGTGCCTGTTTCCGGTATTCGGTTCCGGCAACATGAGTGGGGAGGACGGCTTGCGGGTCTTGCTGATCGAGGACGATGTCATTCTGGGAGAGGCGATCCGCGACCATGTGGTCATGCAGGGCCATGGCGTCGACTGGGTGAAACGCCTCGACGAGGCCGCGCTGGCACTTGACGCCGTGCCTTACGAACTCCTGCTTCTCGACCTCAACCTGCCCGACGGCCTTGGCCTGACCTTCCTGAAAACCCTGCGCAAGAAAGGCAATGAAGTGCCGGTGATCATCGTCACGGCCCAGGACCAGGTTGCCATGCGCATCGTGGGCCTCGACAGCGGTGCCGACGATTATCTGGTCAAGCCTTTCGATCTTGCCGAGCTGCGTGCCCGCCTGTCCGCGGTCGCCCGCCGATATGCCGGTGCGCCCAACCCGGAACTGACCATCGGTGACGTCACCCTGGACCTCACCCGCAAACACGCCGAGCGCGGCGGCAAGCCGGTTGAGCTGACCGCGCGCGAATGGGCCGTGCTGGAACGGCTGCTGCGCCACAAGGGCGGCATCGTCTCCAAGCCGGACATCGAGGAAAGCCTCTATGCCTTTGGCGCGGAGGTGGAGAGCAACACGGTGGAGGTCTATGTCAGCCGGCTGCGCAAGAAGATCGGCGCCGGGGCCATCACCACCGTGCGCGGCCTCGGTTACAAGGCCGGCGCATGACACGGCCGCTCTCCATCACCCTGCGCCTGTCACTTCTGCTCGGTCTGTCGACATTGCTCTTGTGGCTCGGCGCGGCGGCGATTGCCGTCCTGGTGCTGAAACACGAGCTGACGGAAACCTTTGACGACGCGCTTCGCCAGAGCGCGCTGCGCCTTCTACCACTCGCCGTGCACGAACTGCGCGAACCGGACGAAGACGACGAATACCGTGTGCCAGGACTGGAAGGCCGCGACAGCGCCAATTTCGGTTATCTGATCCGCGACCCGCGCGGCCGCACCCGTCTCGTTTCAGGTGACGTGCCGCCCACAAGCTCCATCCCCTCTCCCGCTCCGGAAGGGTTCTTCGATCTCGACGGACGGCGCGCGCTGTCGCTGACCGATCCGCGCCGCGGCTACAGCATTCTCCTTGTGGAAACCGGCAGCCACAGGCAGGACGTCCTGTTTGACGCCGCCCGCGCCTTGCTCCTGCCGCTCGCCGCCCTGTTGCCGCTGATTGCGCTCGGCATCTGGGCCACGGTGCGCTTCGCCATGCGTCCTCTCGGGCGCCTGCGTAACGAAATCGCCGAGCGCGGCGGCGGCAATCTCAAGGCAATCCCGACCGATGGTCATCCAAGGGAACTGGCACCGATCGCCGAAGAGATCGCCAGTCTGCTCAGCCGCCTACGCGCCGCGCTCGATGCCGAACGCTCCTTTTCCGCCATGAGCGCCCATGAACTGCGCACGCCGATTGCCGGCGCCCTTGCGCAGGTGCAGCAGCTGCGCGCCGAACTCGGCGACCTTCCCCAGGACGCGCGTGCCCAATCCGTCGAAGACGCCTTGAAGTCGCTGGCGACGCTGTCGGAAAAACTGCTGCAGCTTGCCCGCCTGGAATCGGGTTTTGCCCGGGCGGAGACGCCGACCGACCTGTTGCCGGTGCTGAAACTGCTGCTCAGGGAGGCAGGCGACTGCAAGTTTGACCTGCGGGAGGGAGCCGATCTGACCCTTTTCGTCAATCCGGACGCCTTCAGCATTCTGCTGTCCAACCTTCTCCAGAACGCCCGCAAACACGGTGGCGTTTCCCCGGAAATCACCGTCATTGCGGGGCCCGGAAAACGGCTCAGTGTCGCCAATTCCGGCCCGGTGGTTGCTCCGGAAACGCTGGAAAAACTCGGTCGCAAATTTGTCCGTGGCGACACCACCGCCCGCGGCACCGGCCTCGGCCTCGCATTGGTCAAGACCATCGCCGAACAGACGGGCGGCAAGGTCACCTTCCTGTCGCCACGGCCGGGGCATACCGGCGGGTTCGAGGCGGTGGTCACCTGGCCAGTTGTACCGCGGTCCTGAAGACGAAGCGGCCTCTTCGCTTACACCTCTCTCCCCCTTGGAGGAGACACGCATATGGCAGACACGCCACAAATATCGGGGGCACCCCGGGCGACAACGTGAGACCCGGGCCCACTCGTTTGCAGAGGGCATGAGAGGAGGCACTCCTTGAAGACACACCCTAAGCTTCGGCGAGCGGATCTGCGAGTGGGTCCCGGCTCGCGCTGCGCTTGGCCGGGATGACACCGAGGGTGATGTCACTCTCAACAACTTTGGCAAGGAAACACATGTGGCAGAACTTGGCGCACTCTCATTCCATAGACGCCCGTATTTTTCCCAAGATTGATGGACGGGCCAAAAACGGTTGAACTGATGTCGTCGGCAACATCTCTGGAATGTGGTGACGGTCTTCCTGGCGGGGACGATGGCGGACCACGCATGGTGAAAGCAATTTGCGATGCGGGAACTGGACTTCACTTCCGATACGTCTGACGTGGCGACGCTCTTTCAGACGGTGGAGAGACATGACTGCGGATATCTGCTCGATTTCCACAGCCACAACCTGTTCGGCCACACGCGCATAGGGCATCTTGGCACCAGCCAGCGCGCGGATCTGGCCGCGAAACTGAATGAGGACCTTAAAGCCCAGAATTGTCAGACCGCCATCGCCGCAAGCGACAAGGACCCGGACGGATTTGCACGGGCCGACGCCTTTATCGAGCCCATGCCGATCGCCCATGTGGAAAGCGGCCTCGCCGGAGACATGGCCCAGTTTCTGTTCCGGACCTGGATCCGCAACAGGGGCGTGGTGATGCCGGACCGGGAGCTGACCCGGCTCAGCCCCTGGCTGCTCCTGACCCTGCCCGACGCCCCTGCCGGCGATGTGCCCCATGTCACTTTCATCGGCAACCAGTCGTCCTTTGTGAAGTTTTTCCCGCAGTCCATCGACATGGACGCCTACAGATCGCCCGCCGACTGCCTGCCTAAGGATTACCGGCAGGGCGTCGCCGAGGCCTATCACTGGGCCTTTGAGGGGGAACCCTGTTTCGACATCCAGCGCACCGGATACATCCTGGGCGAAGGCCTGCCTGACATGACCCTGCAGCGGCTGCTCCTGCGTTTCGAGACCAAGACCGGCCTTGCCCGGGTCTTCTCACTGGTCACCCTTTTGGAAATGCACTCACGGCCGTTCGATTCCAACCGGACCGATCACAGGCGCTGGCGCCAGCACGGCCTCAGCTGGCACCCGGCCTATCAGGTCTCCGGTCCGCCGGGCTGAGGTGAGACGCGCCAAGATCCGCAATTGCGGGCTTTAGGCTATGAAACGGCCAGGTCTCCAATTTCGTCATCTCCGCCCGTCTCTGGAGCCGTCGATTTCCGAAATTGCGGGTTCAGCGTCACGAACAGCGGGTCTTTCAGCGTGAACAGACCCTCTGCCTGCCAGGCGCCGACAACAGTTCCTTTCCCACCAACGGTCTGCTCAGCCCCGTCGGGAGCCAGCACCTTGACTTCAAGGCTTTCGGGGATGGCGACCTCCTTGCCACCATCAAGTGCACCCGTAATTCGCAGCCCCACCGGATCGCCGAAAGCACCGCCGTCAAACTTCGGCTTGTAGCCGCGCGCGTTCACCCCGACCGGATAGCCTGCCTTCCGCGCCGGGTCCGGGAAACTCGGGTGGTTGATCATGTCGCCGTCAAAGGTGATTCCGAGCCTGTTCCAAAATTTCGTAAACCGCTTTTTTTCAGAGGCCTTCACCTCGGCGTGCTCCGCGTAAGCGTCGTGAACCGCCTCCCAGCCCTTGCCGAACGGTGCGGCCACATTCGTTGTCACCTCATCGTCGTCGCCAAAATAGGCAACCACGTTGTTCATGTGGACAAGGTCAGAGAGCCGCTTCTTCTTGAACAAGGGACCGCGCAGTACGTAGGTGTTGTTGAGAATGTAATGCGGCCCGAGGGCCTCGTGCACACCGCCAAGCTTGTAGACCCGGCCACGATTCCGCTGATCGTTTTCCGGTCCCGGCCGGTGCCGGTTCCAGATCAGATTGCCGTATATGTAATAAAACCCCGACCGTGTCGGCTCGAAGGAAAAGGCGGCGAAACAGTCGGCAAAACAATTGTGACGGACGGTCCAGTTGATGGCGAAATATTCCGGCTCGACCGCGTTGTCGCGAATGCGGACAAACCAATTGTTCTCGATCAGGATATTGCGGGAGTAGGCCTCCTGCTCGTCCTCTCGCGCCGTGTTGAAGAAATGAATGCCGTTAAAGGCATCCAGAATGCAATTGTCCCGGAAAACGGCATAGCCAGCAATGTTCCAGGCGCGGAAGAAGTCGCCATCGTAAGCCCGGGCATCATCCGGCAGCACAAAATCTTCGGTCTCGGCCTTGTAGCCGTGAACCTGCGTCCACAAGAGCTGTGACCACAACGCGCCGCCGGGAGCTGTGTTCGGAGGTGGTGGGGTCAGTTTCTGGTTCCGGCGCAAATCCTTCAGATCCGCCTCCCCCTGGCCGCTCGGGTCCTGGATCCAGTCGCATCCCTCGATCAGAAGATGGCGCGTGTCGGTCCCGACCGCACCGAACGCGAAGGTCCCTTCGCGAAAATGCAAGCGCCGCAGGGTCAGGCTCTGGCAATTGTCGATATAGACAGCCGTCGGCCAGCAATTTTTGAAGCTCAGATCCTCCAGCACCACCCATTGGCAGTCCTTCAGGAAGAGAGCGGCTTCATCAGCAATGTAATGCAGGCCCGGCAGCCGTCCCGCGGCCTGCTCGACGCGGGCAATGTTGTTGCCGGTGCAGCGATAGTCTTCGAAATCAAGGCCATTGCCGAGAACGCTTGCGGTCCAGATTTCAGGCTCTTTGTCGTCCTTGTCTCTCGCCAGCGCGGTTCCCCGGATCCGGATTGGATGCTTCGGCGTGCCGCGCAGGCCCTGGAGCGTAATCGGCTGGTCGTAATTGCCCGCGTCGAGCGTGAGCCTGTCCCCGGCCCGCAGCTTCTGAACCACTTCTTGAACGGTTCTGCTATCTGCCGAATGTTCCATATCGCCCCCACAACCGCGCGACAAAGACGCAACTTCCCCTTGTGAGAAATAGAGCTTGTTACGGGAGCAAATGCAACTCGTCCGCATGCCCTGGGACGCGGACCTGCTCAGCCATCGGCCTCAAGGTGATAGCTGTCGATCAGTTCGACTTCGGCCTTGCTGCCCAGGATGACGGAAATCCGCTGGTGATGCCCGGCCGGCTGTTCGTCGAGAATGCGCGAGCGGCCGGTCGAGGCCTTCCCGCCCGCCTGTTCGATGATGAAGCCCATCGGATTGGCTTCGTAAAGCAGGCGCAGCTTGCCGCCCATGGAGGCGTTGTTGGCATCCTTGGGATAAAGAAAAACACCGCCGCGCATCAGGATCCGGTGCACCTCGGCGACCATGGACGCTATCCAGCGCATGTTGAAGCTTTTGCCGCGCGGCCCCTTCGGCCCCTCCAGGCATTCCTCGACATAACGCCGGATCGGCGGCTCCCAATGGGAAAAGCGCGACGCGTTGATGGCGAATTCGGCGGTCTCTTCCGGCAGTCTCATGTCCGGAAAGGTCAGCAGGAACTCGCCCGAGCCGATCTTCTGGGTGAAGCCGTTGACGCCGTTTCCGGTCGACAGGATCAGAGAGGTCGACGGACCGTAGAGCGCATAACCGGCGCAGATCTGCTTGGATCCCTTGATCAGGACCACGTCGTTGGAGAGATCCGTGATGTCCTCGTCCAGCTCGACCACGGAAAAGATCGACCCGACCGACATGTTGACATTGAGGTTGGACGAGCCGTCCAGCGGATCGAAATAGACCAGGTAGTCGCCCTTTTTCGGCGTGTCCTTCAGCCAGATGACATTGTCGATTTCCTCAGACACCAGCGCCGCCACCCGCGAGCAGTTGGACAGGTGGCTGAGGAAGATGTCATTGGCGATGACATCGAGCTGTTTCTGGGTCTCGCCCTGGACGTTTTCCGTCTCGGCCGTGCCCAGAATATCCAGAAACGGTCCGTTGCGAATCTGGTGCGCGATGATCCGGCAGGACGTGCCGATATCCTCGATCAGCATCATCAGTTCGTGCCCGAGGCCGTGCTTTTCCTCTTCCTGGAGCAGGAACTTGCGAAGGGTCAGGCGATCGATAGTCATGGCGGCATTCCCGTTGGTCCGGTGTTGGGCACACATTCGTTTATCGCAGCGCAAAAGGAAAGGCCGGTGTTGGCAAGATCAGTAACACAATCCCCACGGTGTCATCCCGGACGCAGCGCAGCGGAGATCCGGGACCCACTCGCTGATCCGTTTGCCGAAGCTTTTGTCACTCCATCAGGGCGGTGCCCTCATGCCAAGGCTCTGCAAACGAGTAGGCGCCGGGTCGCGCTTCGCTTGCCCGGGGTGACACCAGTGTTTGCAGCACGCTTTTACGCAAGTCCCATAGGCGGCCCTGCAAAGATGTGCTCTGTGCCCGTCTCCCCCACCCGGCAATTCCTGCCGCCCCTTCAGGTCCCCTGTGCATATCGGCGAAGGAATCAGTTGGCCGCGTTGCCGGCGTCAGGGGCAAGGCGCAGGGTTGAGCTGTTGGTTTTCCGCTGAAAGAGGATGCGATGGCAACGCGGGATAGGATGGCCGGGCAGACACAGCTGGCTCTGGACGAACAGCCGGAGCGCTCCCTGCCGCCCACATACGCAACCTATGAATGGACCGGTGAAGGCCTCAGCGAACGCTGCGGCAGCGACGCCATTGTCTATGCCTATTGGGACCGGCCCTTTGCCTGCACGATCCGCCGCCAGCACCGCGAGGACCAGGACCTTCTGCCGGACTGGCCCATGCTCGACGCCACGGATTACGGCCGGACCGCCGGCGACAAGAGCGTGCTCGCCCATCATCCGCGCACGCTTGGCACCGGCATCGCCGCCGGGCCCGGCGCCGAGGCGGCCGTTACCGACTATCTCCTGTCGCTGCCGCGTCTGCTGACGCGCCTCGCCGCCCCCTTTGGCGACCAGCAATGGCTGCTGCTCGATCTCTTCCGCCGCTCGTCCGATCTCTGGAAGCTGGTGCACCGGCAGACAGCCCTCGGCCGCCTCGGCACCCTGTCGCTGACGCTGGAACTTTTCAGCACCGCTGGCCGGACCGCCCCCCGGCAACGGCAGAATTTTGCCGAATTCCTGTCGCTCTCCACAAGGGAGATCGTCCTGCACCGCTTTCTCGGCAAGCGTCCGGCCCCGGCCCTGCTCGCCGCGCTTGAGCGTTTCCCTCCGGGTGTGAGCCTGCTGGAGGACCGTGACCTCAAGGCCGCCTTTACAGCGGCCGCCGAGACCAGCGTTCCGGACAGCATCGCCCGCCTGGAGGACAAGAAGGTCAGGGCCATCCTCTCAGACACCGGCTGGGAGGCGATGCTGGACGCCCACGCGCTGATCGACGGGGGCGTCTCCCTGCCCCGCCTGATCGCCACAATCAATGCCGGCCTGCGCAATCTGACGGAGACGGAACGGCCGGGCGCGCTGAAAGGCCTTGCCCAGGTCCGCGCGCCGCAATCCCTGCAATGGTGGCTGGCGCACTGGACCATGCTTGCCGGCCGCAGCCGCTCCTTCCCCGAATCGCCGATCCCGCCGTCGCCCTTGCTGAGCCCGCTCACCAGCGCCGCGGAGCTGACCCTTGAAAGCCGGCGCATGCGCAACGGCGTCGACCGCTTCCTGGCCGACGTGCTCGCCGGAGACCTCTATTTCTACCACTTCGACGGCGCCCCGGCGGCAACGATCTGCCTGGCGGCAACGGGCAAGGACGACTGGGTCCTGCTGGAGGTGCTGGGCGAGGACGGGGTGCCGATCCAGGAGGAGGCGTATCAGGAGATTGTGCCGACCTTGTTGTCGCAGCAAGTGGCAAGGCGGGAGTGATATTCGGATCGAAGAAACCGAACACCTTGTTTAGGCCGCCTTTCGGAAGCCAACGCGGCGTTGCCAGATACGGTTCACTTCGCGAAATTGATTTCGAACAGTCTTGAGAAGAACCCGCGTGCCTTTTCGTTGCCCGGCTGGTCCTTTTCTATGCGCGCCGGCAGAAATTCAAGCACGATTTGGCGGTTCTGATGGTCTCCGATGAAACAGGTCCGGATCCGGTAATGGCGCTTGAGACCGATGTGACTGTGCACCTGCCAGACACGCCCCCCATCCCAGCCGACATTATCGAGCACGAGTGTGAGATCGCGCACATCTGTCGGGCTCAGCAATTTGTCCGTCAGCCGTTCTCTGCCGATCTGCGCCGGTGTCAGACCGAGTTCGCCGCGTCCCGCATTGTTGGCATATTTGATGCGCCGCGAATTGAGATCAGCGACCAAAATGGGCGTAGGGACCGCATCCAGGATCTCCGTAGCCGCGATTTCCTGGGCTTTGTTCGTGTATTCGCCCACAAAAACGCATCCGCCATTTGCATGCTCCAGCGCCAAGGGGTGCAGGCTGAACAGCACGGTTTTTTCCGTGCCATCCGCTTGGGCCAGCTTGAAGGAGTCCTGAATGGACTTGGAATTGGAGAACAGACTGGCGAACGAGGCTGAGAGTTTCTTGCCGATATGGTTCGGAACCATGCGCGCGTCGCGCCCGATAATGTTTTTTGCGTCCTTGATGGCAAACATCGTTAAGAACTGGCGGTTCGCGGAGCGGATGACACCCATTCGGTCGGTGACGAGAATGGCGTTAGGAGCCGCGACAAAGGCATGAGACAGGCTATGTAAAATGCTGGGCACTTCAAGCTTTGCAGGCGTATCCATCGGACACTCCCTCATCAGCCCGACAACCAGGGGCGCAACACCGCGCAGCACCCGAGCCGCGACAAGGTCAAAGAGCTTGTCCCCCGCCTCCGTTTTCATGGTCAACCGGAGCGGCGCGGACAAGCCATGCTCCACGGCATTGGAGATCATTTGCAGGAATGGCGTTCTATCCGGCTGGTGATAATACTGCAGGGCTTGCTTGATCGGGAGTTTGGCCAGCCGGTAGCCCCTCACGCTGGCAACATCGGTTCGCTGCCAGCAGATTTCTTCCCGCATTGGGTCATATCCCCAATAAGAAATACCCATGCTGAAAAGAAGTGCGTTTGTTTCCGAATTCGGCACCAGCTGCCGCATGGAACGAAGCAAAATGTTGAGATCTGTGGGCATAATCGGCCCTTATTCACCCTAGGGAGCAACTTCCAATTGAACGTTTCAAAGTTGAAAATTGGGTAAATTCAGGATGCTAATTGGTGTTTTCAGAGAAAAAATCGCAGAAATCGGCTGTTTCCCGGATCAGCCCCAACACAATGAACAAAAGCGCCAAAGGAGACTGCGCCAACTTATAAGTTCTACCCGGATGCCAGGGGCGCTAATTGTTGGTGCTTCAACAAGCACGGAACTGCCTGCAGCCAAATTTCGATCGCGGTATTTACTTCAGGAAAAATGGTGGGTGAGTGGGGGCTCGAACCCCAGACCCGCTGATTAAGAGTCAGCTGCTCTACCAACTGAGCTACACACCCATCAACGACGAAGGCCGCTTAAGGGCAGCGGCGCGCCGGATTGCGGGTGTATATACCGGGCTCTTCCCCGAGGCAATGGGGGATGTGACAATTTTTTGTCAAGGCGGCCATGCAGTTAACGCATATCCCTGACAAACTGACCCAAACGGAACGATTGCACAAATGCAACGCCTCCAGCGTAACTTTCAGAAACATCTGAAAACTTTGACGCAATAAATGAAATTAAGGCTTGACCGGTCCGGGAGGCCTCACTAGGGTGCGCCGCATCAAGCCCGGACGGACAGTACGGGCCTGTGCCGTTTCAATGCCGAAGCTGCTGGCAGATCAACACCTTGCCGGCGTTCCTTCGACAGGGCCGGCGGGGAGATCCTCAACAACGCTGTCCAGGGCCTTTTGGCCTGCAGCATCAAAGGACCGGGACGACATGGTCATGTCGCTCATTCTAATCGTAGTAGGAAAGCGCGCCTCCGCAGCGGGTTGAGACCCGAACGGACCAGATGGCGCGCGACCAAGGCTCCCTAAGGGGCCTTTTTTTGTACCCGCCAGCTGACACCGCTTCCCTTAAACGAGCCGGATCTTTGACGCCGCAGACGTTGGGCCGATAACAACACAACGAGAGCCAAGCCTGACACTCCAGGCGAACTGCAAGGACGGAAAGAATGACACGGGAAATGACCGGCGCCGAAATGGTCATCCAGGCGCTGAAAGACCAGGGAGTTGACACGATCTTCGGCTACCCGGGCGGTGCTGTGCTTCCCATTTACGACGAGATCATTCAGCAGGAAGGTCTTGAGCACATTCTCGTGCGTCACGAGCAGGGCGCCGGCCACGCGGCCGAAGGTTATGCCCGTTCCACCGGCAAGCCGGGCGTTGCCCTGGTCACCTCGGGCCCCGGCGCGACCAACATGGTCACCGCGCTGACCGACGCCATGCTGGATTCGATCCCACTGGTCTGTATTACCGGCCAGGTGCCGACGCATCTCATCGGCAACGACGCCTTCCAGGAATGCGACACGGTCGGCATCACCCGCCCCTGCACCAAGCACAATTGGCTGGTGCGCAATGTCGACGACCTGCCGCGCATCCTGCACGAGGCGTTTTATGTCGCCACTTCCGGCCGTCCGGGCCCGGTTGTCGTCGACATTCCGAAGGACGTCCAGTTCGCCACCGGCACCTATCAGGGCCCGACGCCGAACCCGGCCGCGGCCCACAAGAGCTACCGCCCGCAGCTGAAGGGCGATGCCGCCGGCATCCGCCAGGCCGTCGAGCTGATGGCCGCCGCGAAAAAGCCGGTGCTCTATACCGGCGGCGGTGTCATCAATTCCGGCACCCAGGCCTGCCAGCTGCTGCGCGAGCTGGTCTCGCTGACCGGTTTCCCGATCACCTCCACGCTGATGGGCCTTGGCGCCTATCCGGCTTCCGGCGACAATTGGCTGGGCATGCTGGGCATGCACGGCACCTATGAGGCCAACATGGCGATGCACGATTGCGACCTGATGGTCTGCATCGGCGCCCGCTTCGACGACCGTATCACCGGACGCACCGACGCCTTCTCGCCCGGCTCGCGCAAGATCCACATCGACATCGACCCGTCTTCCATCAACAAGACCATCAATGTAGACCTGCCGATCATCGGCGATGTCGCCCATGTTCTGGAAGACACGGTCCGGATCTGGCGCTCGTCCTCCAAGAAGTCGGACGAGGCGGCCATGAAGGCCTGGTGGCAGCAGATCGACCAGTGGCGTGCCCGCAACTCGCTGGCCTACAAGCCCAACGAAGACATCATCATGCCGCAATACGCGATCCAGCGGCTCTATGAACTGACCAAGCACCGCAAGACCTTCATCTCCACGGAAGTCGGTCAGCACCAGATGTGGGCGGCGCAGTTCTACGGCTTCGAGGAGCCGAACCGCTGGCTGACCTCCGGCGGCCTCGGCACCATGGGCTACGGCCTGCCGGCGGCGATCGGCGCGCAGACCGCGCACCGCGACGCGCTTTGCATCGACATTGCCGGCGATGCCTCGATCCTGATGAACATCCAGGAAATGTCGACCGCCGTTCAGTTCGGCTTACCCGTAAAGGTGTTCATCCTGAACAACCAGTATATGGGCATGGTGCGCCAGTGGCAGCAGCTCCTGCACGGCAACCGGCTGTCCCATTCCTACACCGACAGCCTGCCGGACTTCGTCAAGCTGGCGGACGCCTATGGCGGTGTCGGCTTCCGGGTGGACAAGCCGGGCGACCTGGACGGCGCCATCGAGGAGATGATCGCCGTCGACAAGCCGGTCCTGTTCGACTGCCGCGTCGCCAATCTCGCCAACTGTTTCCCGATGATCCCGTCGGGCAAGGCCCACAATGAAATGCTGCTGCCGGACGAAGCCAATGACGAGGCCGTCGCCAACGCGATCAGCGCCGAAGGCAAATCCCTGGTTTGAGTAAACGAATGTCGCTAGCGCTAGTCATTCTCATGTTGCTTATCGCATGGCCCTTGCAGCTTCTCGGAAGCTTCACGGGGACTTGTACCATGGCTGACAATGGCGCAGCGACTTCAGGAGCACTGTACAGCATCGTTCCGCTTATGATTGCCGCCATGGGAAGCATAGTCTTAACCCGCAGGAGGCGCACAGATCGGCAAAACAGCAGAAGTCTTCTGCTGTTTTTTCCGGCTCTGTTGTTAGTCGGAATGGTTATGTCTAGCAGCAGTACTTGGTGGTCAGTTCTGCAATTTGGAACACCCTGTGGTGAGCCATTTGCGTCCTATGGCGCTCCACTCTCGAGCCTTGCAAATTTGCTCACACTTTTTTCCTACCTCATCGCTCCGATCCTTATCGCTGCGATTTTGGTGTCGGCCTACTTATGCTTTCCGGCACGCCGATACACTTCCGGAGAATCTAGACAATGAACGCCCAGAATGTTGATGCGCCTTCCGCCTATTTCCTGGCCGAAGTCAGCAATGAAATCGAAACCCACACCCTATCGCTCCTCGTCGACAACGAACCGGGCGTGCTCGCCCGCGTCATCGGCCTGTTTTCGGGCCGCGGCTACAACATCGACAGCCTGACCGTGTCGGAGACCGAACACGAAAAGCACCTGTCGCGGATCACCATCGTGACCACCGGCACGCCGATGATCATCGAGCAGATCCGCCACCAGCTCGACCGCCTGGTGCCGGTGCACCGGGTCACCGACCTGACAGTGCGCGCCAAGCGCATCAACCAGGACAAGCCGCTGGAGCGGGAACTGGCGCTGGTCAAGGTCGCCGGCACCGGCGAGAAGCGCCTGGAGGCGCTGCGCCTGGCGGATGCGTTCCGCACAACGGTGATCGACGCCACCACCGAGCACTTCGTCTTCGAGATCACCGGCCGCACCTCCAAGATCGAGCAGTTCATCTCGATCATGAAACCGCTCGGCCTGGTCGAGGTCTCCCGCACCGGCGTCGCCGCCGTGCAGCGGGGCCCGGAGGGGCTATGAGCCTTTCTGCATTGATTGATGTCTTGGGCCCGCCGCAGGGATGCGGCGGGTCTTTTTTTGGCAAAACTGCGCTTTCCAGGACGCATCCACACACGCGGCGTCATCCTGTGGAGCGCGCCCCGCGCGCGTCTCGAAGGATCGGGCGGCACACAACAGAGCAGGCTGCCGCTCCTTCGAGACGCCGCTCACGCGGCTCCTCAGGATGACGCTGCGGTGTGTGGTGAACGTTTGTCTGAAGGCATCTCACAAGCGCCTTCAATGCGCATCGCGATGTCCGCGGATTGGCACCGGCTTGCCGCAGCGATGTGGCGGGTCTCTTTTGTCTTCCCCCTCCGCTTCGTTTCGCACGGCCACACATTCAGCGTCATCCTGAGGAAGCGCGCAGCGCTGTCTCGAAGGATCCGCCGCATTGCTCCTGCGGCAGGCTGCCGCTCCGTTGAGACGCCGCTCACGCGGCTCCTCAGGATGACGCTGTGGTATGTGGAAGGCTTTCGGGTCGGTCGCTCATCATGTTCCCTCAGTGTCTGCCGGCAAACCCTTGCCACTTCCCGTGGCTCTGCAAGCGAGTGGGTCCCGGCTCGGGGGCCGGGATGATACCGGGGGAAGTGGCACCGCCTTGCGCACCTTAATTCCTCTCCATCGTCATCCCGGACGCAGCGCAGCGGAGATCCGGGACCGGAGAGCCCCCGCAGCGCCGAAAGGCCCCGACCTGTCGGCAAGCCCTGTGGCTCCCCGGTCCCGGCTCGCGCTTCGCTTGGCCGGGAAGACGACGGGGAAGGCAGCATGCTTGGCAAGCCCGTTGGCCGCACCTACATCAAACACAAATCGCCTTTTCCGGACCCGCCAATGCCCTTCGATCTTTCCGCCTATCTCACTCGCGTCGGCCTTGAGACCTGCACACCGGACCTCGCCGGTCTGAAGGCCCTCCAGGCTGCCCAGATCAGCGCCATCCCGTTCGAGAACGTGCTGCCGTTTCTGGGGAGGGTGCCCGAGCTGGATGCAGACAGCCTCTGGCAGAAGCTCGTGGTCGAGCGCTGTGGCGGTTATTGTTTTGAACTCAATTCGCTGCTCGGCGAAGCTCTGGTCGCACTCGGCTTTTCCCCGCGCAAGGTGCTCGCCCGTGTGCGCCAGGGCGCGGCGGAAGGCGGCGCGCGCTCCCATCTCGCCTTTGTCGTGACGCTGGAGGGCACCGAATGGCTGGTCGATGCCGGCTTCGGCGGACAGGCGCCAGCCGAACCCGTGCGGATTTCCGACGAGCCGCAGCCGATCCGTGACCAGAGCTACCGCATCCGCTTCGAGCAGACCTCCGGCGAACATGTGCTGGAGCGCCTGACGGAGGATGGCTGGTTCCCGCTTTACGGCTTCGACCGGGCCGAGGTGCGTCCCGCCGACATCGAGGGCGCCAACTTCCTCTGCGCGGCCTCGCCGAAAATGCCCTTTGCGGGAAGCCTGAAATTCTACCGGCTGACGGACGAGGGTTTTTTCAGCTTTCTGGACAGCCGCGCGCGCTACGTCGGTGGCGGTGAAAACCGGGAGTGGCAGATCCAGGAGGCGGACGAACTGACACGGTTTTTGCGTCAGGACCTCGGTCTTCGTTATGGCGACGAGGTCATCCGGGATCTGGCCGGGCGGTTAAAAGAACTGGCTGGAACATACTCCGCTTAATCCTGAAGAACCGTTCAACCGGTCCTTCGTTAATCAGGGCAAGAATTAGCTTCCCACACCGAGGTCATCCCGGCCCTGAGCCAGGACCCAATCCACCTCTCGGCGATCAGGAGGCGCCGCAAAGGGCAGTGACTTGCCGCATAGCTTTACCTCTTCCCACAGCTCTGCGAACGAGTGGGTCCCGGATCTTCGCTGCGCTGCGTCCGGGATGACACCGTGCGGATGCGCCACCACACACTCGACGTCGTCCTGAGGAGCATGCAGCAAGCCGCCGCCTTACTCGTAAAACCCCTCCCGCAAGTTCACGCCGTGCTCCAGCCAGGCCTTGAGCGCGCAGAGCATCTGGGTCCAGCCTTCGCAATTGCCATAAGAGGCTTTCACGGCGCCCGGGGTCTCACGCCAGCCTTCCTCATGGATCGTCACCAGCGTACGGCCGTCCTCCAGCGCTGCGAAGGTCATGGTGACCACTGTGTCATAGCTGGCCGGCTCGGGCATCTTGCCGGTGGAGCTGACCTCGCCCTCTTCCTGGGCGGCCCATCTGAAGACCAGCAGGCTGTCCTTTTCCACCCTGTCGACCTTGACCGGAAACCGGCCGGGGAATTCCGAGAAGGCCCAATGGACCGTGACACCGGGTTCCAGCCGGCCATCCGCGCCGCCGGTGGTGAAATAGGCCGACAGCCGGTCCGGATTGACCACGGCCTCGAACACGTCCGAAACCGGCCTGGCAATCCGGCCCGCGATCCTGAATGACGGTTTCATTCCTGCCCTCCTGTGATCGGCTCTGACGTGCCGCGTTCGGCGCAAGCGGTCAGATTGCCGAGATGATAGGACCAGCCGGTGCGATGATCTTCCACCAGTTGGTCCCGACGGTCCGCAGGGGCCGCGTGCCAGCCTGAATGGCGGAGCTTCAGGAGACTGCCCTGCCCGGCGGGCGCCAGGCTAAAACGCACCTCTGTCCCGAACGTCCAGTCGTCGTCACGCCAGCTGAGAACGAGACACCGGGGCGGCAGGAACTCGAGCACTTCGCCGCGCGTATGATGCTGTCCGGCCCCGTCCCGCCAGGGTTCGTGAAAGAGCCCGCCCGTAGTCGGTTCAAGACGCACCGCCTCGCCCCACCACAATTGCGGGCAGACCAATGTGTCCCAGAGCTGCGCGACAGGCACACTGCATGGTCGTTCCAGCCGGATTTCCGGTTCGCTCATGGTGCCCTCCTCGCCCGGCATGCCCTTCTCGGCGCCTTGTCGAACAACAATAAGTGTTATAAAAACATAACATGTCAAGCACGGACGATTCGGACAGGATTTTCAAGGCGCTGGCCGATGGCCGACGGCGGCGTCTGCTCGATCTCCTGAAAGATGCACCGCAGACCACCGGCGCGCTGTGCGCCGCCTTTCCGGATCTCGACCGCTGCACGGTGATGCAGCACATGCGCGTTCTGGAAGCCGCCGACCTGATCATCGTCCAGCGCAAGGGCCGCGAGCGCTGGAACCATCTCAATGCGCTGCCGATCAGGGAAATTTATGATCGCTGGATCGGCGATTACGCGGAAAATGCCGTCTATTTGCTTCACCGCCTCAAAAGCGATCTCGAAACGCAGCCGAATTGAAATCAAACGCATTCGATGCGCGTTCCGCCGCGGCTTTCTGCCCCGTCTCCCTAGACGCGACACGGCTGAGCGCGTATACGACACCCGCGTCAAAGGCGCTGACTCGGCGCTCTTCACACCACCAGATCAAAAGGCATTCCGCCATGATGCACGGTCTCTCCCGGCCGAAAAACCAGATCCGCTGGCTGCTGCTGGAAGGCATCTCGCCGACCGCGCGCGCGGTTCTTGAAAAGAACGGTTACTCCAATGTGGAAGTCCTGCCCGGCGCGCTGGAAAAGGACGCGCTGATCGAGAAGCTGCAGGGCGTGCAGATGCTCGGCATCCGTTCGCGCACGCAGGTGACCGAAGAGGTGCTGGAAGCCGCCAAGACGCTTGTGGCCGTCGGCTGCTTCTCCGTCGGCACCAACCAGGTCGACCTGACCGGCACGCTGACCCGCGGCATTCCGGTGTTCAACGCGCCGTTCTCCAACACCCGCTCCGTCGCCGAGCTGACCATTGCCGAAATCGTCATGCTGATGCGCGGTGTCTTCCCGAAATCCTCCGCCGCCCATGAAGGCCGCTGGCTGAAGACCGCAACCGGCTCGCACGAGGTGCGCGGCAAGACGCTCGGCATCATCGGCTACGGCAATATCGGCACCCAGCTCTCCAATCTCGCCGAGGCGATGGGCCTCCGGGTTATCTATTTCGATCTGGTCGACAAGCTGCAGCACGGCAATGTCCTGCCGGCCGAAAGCCTAGACGGCCTGCTGGAAGCCTCCGATGTCGTCTCGCTGCACGTGCCGGACACCCAGGCAACCCGAAACATGTTCGGCGCCGCTGAAATTGCCAAGATGAAGAAGGGTTCCTTCCTCATCAACAACGCCCGCGGCAAGGTGGTCGATATCGACGCGCTGGCCGAAGCGCTCAAATCCGGTCATCTGGCGGGCGCTGCCATCGACGTTTTCCCGGTCGAGCCGAAATCCAACAAGGACGAGTTCGTCTCGCCGCTCCGCGGTCTCGACAACGTCATCCTGACGCCCCATGTCGGCGGTTCGACGGAAGAGGCCCAGGACCGGATCGGCGAGGAAGTGTCCAAGCGGATGGTGGAATATTCCGACGTCGGCTCCACCATCGGCGCGGTCTCCTTCCCGCAGGTGCAGCTGCCCAAGGGCACGGAGGCGACCCGCTTCATCCAGGTGCACCACAACGCGCCCGGCGCCATGCGCACGCTGAACGACCTCTTTACGCGGCACAACCTCAATATCTTCGCCCAGTACATGCAGTCCCACCAGGACATCGGTTATGTGGTTCTGGACGTCGACAGCCGCGTCGAGGACCCGGTCAGCATTCTGGAAGAGATCCGCGCCCTGCCAAACACCATCCGGGCGAGACTGCTCAACCGGGTGTGAGGCAAAGGCGTCAGAGAATTTGGAAAGCCCCGGTCATTGGCCGGGGCTTTTTTTTTTGCATGTGGAAGAAACAAACCCTGGCCGTCATTCCGGACGGTCTGCAGCGGAGCTGCATGGCCAGATCCGGAACCCAGCGCACACTTCGCGCCGCAGGCGCGTCATTGTTTAAAAAATCAAATACTTGTCTGGCTTTGAGCTCGCTTACACTCGCGCTGATACGCTGGATTCCGGATCAGCGCGCAGCGTTGCTGCACTTGTCCGGAATGACGGCGGAAGGGTTCGCGGCAGTCGGAAGGTCCGGTCCACGGCGGTGATTTAATTGAACACAATGCCCTCTCCAGCGTCATCCCGGCCAAGCGCAGCGCGAGCCGGGACCGGGGAGCCAGAAGCCTTCGAGGCGAGGCACATTTTGACTTGGCAAATTTCGTCGCCTATTGCCCCCCACCTTCGACGCACCCGGTCTCGATCAGCGTTTTTGCGATCGCCTTGGCCGTCTGCGCCGCTTGCGGCTGGCCGCGGACATGGGCGGTGGCGATGGCGCCTTCCTTCAGGAGCGCAAGCTGTTCCGCCAGCGCCTGCGGGTCCTTTGCCCCGGCTTCCCTGCAAAGCGTCTCGAGATGATCGACAACGCGCTTTTTGTGCGCGGCGGCCATCTGGTGGGCCGGGTGTTTCAAGTCGCCGAACTCGCCCGCCGCGTGGATGAAGGCACAGCCGTTGAAGCCGAGCTGCTTGAAGGCCTCGCCCCTGAACCAGCTTTCCAGCGCGTCAAACATCGTCAGGAGCTGCGCGCGCGGGTCCGATCCGGCCTTCTCCATCTCGGCAAAGAGCCAGGCACGGAACTGCTCGTCCCGGCGCTCCAGCACCGCCAGGATCAGATCGTCCTTGGACGGGAAGTGCTTGTAGAGCGTCATCTTGGCGACGCCCGCCTCGGCCAGGATCTTGTCGATGCCGGTCGCGGTGTAACCGCCCTTGTAGAACAGCCGAAGGGCCGTCTCGATGAGATCGTCCCGGCGCGATTTCATTTTGCTAAACCTCACTGGTCAGACAGTTCTGTCTACATCCGTGCGGATTTAACAACAGTTTCAAGGGCTTTCAAGATCACAATTTTCTGATCAGGGCTGAAGCTTGAAAATAGACAGACCTGTCTGTATATATCTCTGCGACACTGCAGGACGTCAGACAAACCCAGGTCACAACGGACCAGACACCAGGAGATTTTCATGACCCGCATTCATCTGCCCGCGTCCATCGACGCCGCCCCCACCGCTTCCCGCCCGCTTCTGGAAGGCGTCAACAAGATGCTTGGTTCGGTTCCGAACCTCTTCCGCCTCACCGCCAACAGCCCGGCCACGCTGGAAGGCTATCTCGGCCTGAACGGCGCGCTTTCGAAAGGCAGCCTGGCCCCACAGACCCGTGAGCGGATCGCCCTCGCGGTGGCCGAGATCAATGGCTGCGACTATTGCCTTTCCGCCCACACCTACCTGGCGAAAAACCTCGCCAAGCTGGACGACGCGGAAATCGCCGCCAACCGCAACGGCACGTCGTCCGACCCGAAGGCCGATGCGGCCGTCCGCTTCGCCGTCAAGCTGGTCGAGGCACGCGGCCGGGTTTCCGCTGCCGATGTCTCCGAGGTGAAGGTTGCCGGCTACAGCGAGGCGGAGATCGTCGAGATCGTCGCCCATGTCGCGCTCAACACGCTGACCAACTACCTGAACGAGGCCTTCGAAACACCGATCGACTTCCCGGTCGTCAACGCCAACGCCGCCTGAACCTGAAACCGCATCGCGGAAGGCCTCCGGGCCTTTCGCCGTGCTCTCTTCTCCCAACAAGGATTTCTCCCATGAGCCGCCCGCCCCTTCCACCCTTTGATGCCGAGACGGCCATCCAGAAGGTCCGCATCGCCGAAGACGCCTGGAACAGCCGCGCGCCGGAAAAGGTCGCTCTCGCCTATACGCCGGACACCCGCTGGCGCAACCGCTCCGATTTTCTCACCGGCCGCGACGCAATCGTCGCCTTCCTGACCGCGAAATGGGCGCGTGAGCAGGACTACCGCCTGATCAAGGAACTCTGGGCCTTCCGCGGCAATCGCATCGCCGTGCGCTTTGCCTATGAATGGCACGACAGCGCCGGCGCCTGGATCCGCTCCTATGGCAACGAGAACTGGGAATTTTCCGAGGACGGCCTGATGCGCCTGCGCATCGCCTCCATCAACGACCTGCCGATCAGGGAAGAAGACCGGCTGTTTCACTGGGCATCCGGGCCGAGGCCGCTGGATCATGCGGGGTTGTCGGAGTTGGGTTTGTAGGTGAAGGACACTGCTTTTCCGGCATTGCTGCCGGGTTCTCTTGGCCCAACGCAAAAGGGCCGCGCCCGAGGGCGCGACCCTTTTTAAACACCTGGTCGATAAGGTCAGGCGACTTTCTTGCCAGACATCGCGTGGACATCCGCGGCGCCGAGACGCTGGCCACCGATGGCCCAGTCGCCCTGTTCGACTTCCATGACGCGGACCCAGGTGACCGGGCGCATGGCTTCACCTTCCACGGCGACCATGGCTTCGGTGACCTTGTCGATCAGCTCGTGTTTCTGTTCATCGGTGAAAACGTTCTTGATGACGTCGATCGTTACGAGAGGCATTTCAATTCTCCTGGTATGGGTTTCAATGGTGCAAACCATGATCGGCTGTTTCCGATGACCAAGGGATACGCCTCACCTCACGGCAATGCTTGACGGCGACATGAATATAACTGACCTTTTCATGAAGATTTTCAGGGAAAGGGTGACGCGTGCCGCGAGCCGACGCCTTGGTACTCACCTTTGACGGATATGAACTGGACGGCCCGCGGTTCGAGTTGCGCTGCAATGGCGAACGCGTGTCAATCGAGCCGCAGGTGCTCTCCCTCCTGTTGCTGCTGGCGGAAAACCGCGACCGGATGGTCAGCAAGGACGAGCTGATCGAACATGTCTGGGACGGGCGGATCGTCTCCGAAACCGCCGTGGCAGCCCGGATCAAGGCGGCCCGCAAGGCAGTGGGGGACACGGGCAGCGCCCAGAAAGTCATCCGCACGATCCATGGCAAGGGATTCCGGTTTGTCGCCGAGACCGGGGTCGCCGGTGCTCCGGCAAAGGCGGCAACTTCGCCATCGGGTCTCATGACCGAGGCGCAGGCCGCCCCGGCCATCGAGGAAATGCTCAGGACGGCGCGCGACGGGCGGCCTTCCATTGCCGTCCTGCCCTTCCAGTATTTTGGTGAACCCGGTCGGCATGAGATTGTGGCCGACGCCCTGCCGGCCGACATCATTGCGGACCTCTCCCGCCTGCACTGGCTGTTCGTCATCGCCCGCGGGTCGAGCTTCCGCTTTCGCGGGCACGATATGGATCCGCTCGCAGCCGGCCGGCAGCTCGGCGTGCGTTACGGTCTCACCGGCACGGTTGAACTGTCGGGCGAGACCGTCACGATCGGCGTCTCGCTGATCGACATGACAAGCAGCGGCACGATATGGGCGGACCATTATCGCGGCAGCCTGACCGACTTGCACCAGCTCAGACCGGAAATCGAAAGCCATGTGGTTGCCAGTCTGGCGGTGCAGATCCCGCAGAACGAAGTGCGGATCGCGCGCAGACGCCCGCCGGGAGAACTCGACGCCTGGGCCTGTTTCCACCTGGGTCTGGATCACATGTACCGCTTCAACCGGCAGGACAATGCCCGCGCGGCGGCGCTGTTCACCCAGTCGCTGGAGCGCGACCCCTATTTCTCCGGCGCCATGGGCGGGCTGTCCTTCACCCATTTCCAGTCGGCCTTCATGCGCTTCGGCGACGATCCGCAAGCGGAGGTGGAACAGGCCCGCGCGCTGGCCCAGCAGGCGGTGGAGATAGACCGGCTCGATCCTTTTGCCCATTTCAATGTCGGACGCTGTTCCTGGCTTGAAGGACGGCTTGAGGATTCAATTGCCTGGTTCGACCGGGCGACGAGCCTCAGCCCCAGTTTTGCGCAGGGTGCCTATACACGCGGTCTGGTGAACGTGATGGCCGGCAAGGCGAACGAGGCCGATGCCGATCTGTCGCTGGCACTGGACCTCAGCCCGCTCGATCCGCTCGCCTATGGCATGGTGTCGGCAAGCGCGCTGGTGCAATTGCAACTCGGCAATCTGGAAAGAGCGGAAGAGCTTGGCGTAAAGGCGGCGCTGATGCCAGGCGCGCACAAGCATATCGCGCTGATCGCGGCGCTGACCTCGCATCTGGCCGGCAAGGAGGCCGAAGCCCGCGCCTGGCTGGCCCGGGCGCGGCAGGCGGATCCGGCACTTTCTTCGGAGGTCTTCTTCGCCTCCTTCCCCTTTGCCGAAAACAGGGCCCGCGAGACAATCGAAAAAGGTTTGCGGGACCTGGGGGTTTGAGAGGGCTGGCGAGAGCGCCCGATGCTGCTGCGCTGAGAGAGTTCGTGTTGTCTCGCTCAAAGCTGCCGGCGACTTACGCCCCGAGCCGCCCCTCCCTCACCTTCCCGCCGACGCCAGCCTTATATGGCTCTGCGTCTCCGCCACCTCCGGCAGCGCCCTTATCTCGTCCAGCGTTCTGTCCAGCAGCTTCAGCGAGCGAACCCTGAGTTCCGCCACCAGGTCGAACGCGCCGCTGAGCGTGTGGATGTCGGTGATCGCCTCGATGCGGCGCAGCGCGGCCTGGGTGGCGCGGCCGTCGTCGGCGGTGAGGCGGATCAGGGTGAAGGCGCTGATCTGGTGGTCTTCCTCCGACTGGCCGAGCTCGACCGTGAAGCGGTGGATCACCTTCTGGTGCTGGAGCCGGTCGATGCGGTTCTGCACCGTGCCACGCGAGACGCCGAGCTTTCCGGCGAGATCCGTCGCGGACATGCGCGCGTCCCGGGTCAGCAGGTGTAATAGGCGGTGATCGAGGTCATCCATGACGGGCGTCCGGTACGGGTGTGCGTTGCAGGCAATATCGAACTGACTATTTGCCAGAAAAATACCTTTTTGCAAAATTTTTTGCCGTTTTGTTTGACGCCAAATCAGCTCCTAATGGGACCAACGGGCGTTTTTCGACCCGCGTTTCGGCGCGGGCGGAGACACGCCGAAAGGGGAACATGAAGGCAGCGGCACAATGGACATCAGATCCGGCCCTGCCGAGGAGCAGAGAATGAAGAAAATCGCGGTATTGGGTCTGGGCAAGGTCGGCGCGCTGGCAGCGCGCCTTTTGCATGAAAGCGGTTTCGAGGTCATCGCCTATGACCAGAATGCCCCGCGCGAGACGATGCCCTTTGCCGTTCAGTCGGCCGATCTGAAGGCCTATGACAGCCTGCAGAAGATCGTCTCGGGCGTCGATGCGATCCTGTCCTGCCTGCCCTATCAGCTCAATGTCGGCGTCGCGACCGCCGCCCATGCCGCAGGCATCCACTATTTCGATCTGACCGAAGACGTGCCGACCACGAAGGCAATCATCGAGATGAGCGCGACCGCCAAGGGCCTGATGGCGCCGCAATGCGGCCTGGCGCCGGGCTTTGTCGGCATTGTCGGCGCCAAGCAGATCGGCGACTTCGACGATTGCCGCTCCTGCCGCATGCGCGTCGGCGCCCTGCCGCAGAACCCGACCGGGCTGATGGGCTATGCCTTCAACTGGTCGCCCGACGGCGTCGTCAACGAATATCTCAACGATTGCGAGGTGATCGAGGACGGTGTGCGCAAATGGGTTTCGCCGATGGAATGGCTGGAAACCATCTATATCGACGGCATGAAACTGGAAGCCTTCACCACCTCTGGCGGTCTCGGCACCATGTGCGAGACCTATCTCGGCAAGGTCGCCAATATCGACTACAAGACCATGCGCTATCCCGGCCACGCCGAGCTGATGAACTTCTTCTTCCACGAGCTCTTGATGCGCGAGCGGCGCCAGGAGGCCGGCGAGATCCTGGTTCATGCCAAACCGCCCACCGACAATGACGTCGTCTATGTGCATGTGGCCTCCGAAGGCACCATTGACGGGCGCCCGCGCCGCGAGGAATTCGTGCGCGCCTACAAGCCGATCGAGATCGGCGGCAAGATGCGCACCGCGATCGCCTGGACGACGTCGGCCTCCGTCGTTGCCGTGATCGAGATGGTCCGCGACGGCAAACTGCCGGGCCAGGGCTTCCTGCGCCAGGAAGACATCCCGCTGGAGGCGTTTCTGAAGACCCGGACGGGCTCGCTCTACGCGGCGGGGTAAGCCTCCCTGTATGGGGCACCGCCTCCCTCTTCGGAGTCACCCCGGACAAGCAAAGCGCAGATCCGGGGCCTACTCGTTGCCAGAGCGGCCCTTGTGGGGCACACGCGCGCGGCCTTTCCTGGCGTCTTGAACAAGCTGCACGGCGAGTGGGCCCCGGCTCAAGGCCGGGGTGACACAGTGGTGTGCGGCAGTGCAGGCGGAAATGGCCTAAGCTGGGCCAAAGGAGGGGGCCTCCCACCGGCGTCATCCCGGCCTAGCATAGCGCGAGCCGGGACCGGGGAGCCACAAGCATTTGCCGACAAAACCTTTCCTAACGACAGCCCCCGGGCTCCCCGGTTCCGGGTCTTCGCTGCGCTAGGCCGGGATGACGATGGAAAGGCAAAGCCGCATTGGGCATTGCGTTTCTATTCTGATGAGGCTTCCTAGGTCTCCGCTTTCGCGGAGATGACACAATGGAGAAAACGCGGACAAGCGAGCTTTGCACCCATCGCAGCCCGACCGGCTCAAACACAGCGTCCGGAGCGTTCGCTTCCGGCAACCGTCACAGCAGGAGACCAGACGTTGCCCGCGGTTCGGATCAAGGTGTCCTGGAGGTCCGCGGCGGACATCGGTTTTCCGAAGTAAAACCCCTGCAGGATGTCGCAGCCCATGCCGCTTGCCAATTGCGCATGGGCTTCCGTTTCCACGCCCTCGGCGACGATCTTCATACCAAGGCTCTTGCCGATCCCGATGATAGAAGCCACCAGAGCACGGGCGGTTTCGTCGCTGACGATGGGCAAAATGAACTGGCGGTCGATTTTCAAGACCGTGGGACTGATTTTCAGGAGCCCCTGGACGGAGGCGTGCCCGGTGCCGAAATCGTCCAGCGCAATGGTGACACCCAGCTCCTTCAACTCGCCAAGCGTCCAGTGCACCACGTCGCCAATGCGTTCCAGATAGACCGATTCCAGGATTTCAATGGTCAGTCTTTCCGGATCGAGCCCCGATTTCTTGATGTCGTGAATGAGGGTCGGATCCGCCAGCCGGCCGGCGGAAACATTGATCGAGACGCGCGGCAGGTCGATGCCCGCCTCGTCGAAGGCGGTCAGCGTTTCGGGCAGCGTGCTGAAGGTGATCTCGTCGATCCGCTTCAGGATCCCCATGGCGGCGGCCGTGTCGAGAAACGCGGCCGGCGGCAGCAGTCCCAGTTTCGGATGCGCCCACCTCACCAGCACCTCGGCGCTGGTGACCCGGCCGGTTTCCGCGTCGATCAGGGGCTGAAAATAGGGAATGAATTCCCGGTTCTCGCAGGCAATCAGAAGGTCGGAGACCAGCCGTTTGGTCGCGATCGCCTCCGCATGCATTTCCTCGGTAAAGAACGACCAGCGCCCCCGGCCGTTGGTCTTGGCATGGTAGAGCGCCATGTCGGCGTCCGCGACCACCTGTTCGGGAACATCCATGCCGGCCTTGGCGATGGCAACGCCGACACTGGCGCTGCAAAAGGTCGACTTGCCCTCGAACGCAAAGGGCGCATGCATTTCCTGCACAATGGCGTCGGCCAGGCCGCTGATATTCAGCGCGCTGTCGCTCAAGGGGCGCAGGATGACAAACTCGTCGCCGCCGATGCGCGCCACAAGGTCCGTTGCCTCTGTCAGGCGGCGCAGCATGTTGGCAACGGAGATCAGCAGCCGGTCACCGGCATCATGGCCCAGCGTGTCGTTGACGGATTTGAACCGGTCGAGATCCACATAAAAGACGGCAAAATCAGACCCGCCTTTCTGCAGGTCCGCGACCCAGGACTTCAGCTCCACCTCGAAATGGCGCCGGTTGGAGAGGCCGGTCAGCGCATCTTCCTTCGACTCCTTGGCCACGGTTTTTGCCAGTTCGTGGAGACGGGTGTTCTCTTTTTCCAGGCGCTGGATTTTCTCGGCAAAGCCGGACAACAGCTCCTGGTGGGAGGCAGCTGCATCAAGCATCTGCGGCCTTGACGGGTGGACAGGCGGCTCATCCAGTTCAATGAGCGAACACAGCCACCACCGGTCGCCCGTTGCCGGGTCCGACAACGGCACCCAGCTCATTTTTTCCCAGTATTCCTCGCCGTTTTTCCGATTGGTGCGAACCTTGACGGAGAAGCACTCCCAGTTCATCAGCTTTTCGATAATGGAAAGATGGTCGCCTTGCGCCATGCTCGCGCCGATCAGTATCGTGCCGCGCTTGCCGCGGATCTCCGCAAGCTCGTAACCGGTGATCCGGGTGAAGGCCTTGTTGCACCACTGCAGCTCCATGACCGCGCCGTCTTCGTCATGCGCCAGCGCAAGTGCCAGCCCTTCGGAGCACTTGTCGATGATCTGGTCGAATATCTGCGCAGGTATCATGGGTAAAGCTCACATCATCATGCACCCAAGGGACCGTCAAGAGATTAGACAAGTGTTAATGCGGCCCGGAAATCGATGATCTGAATTTCGTCCAGTGCCTTTACAGCAACAAAAGGTGGTTGGGCCTGCAAGGCCTTCGCGCAATGCTTGCCGGAGAAGCCGGATATTTTGCCGTGAGACCGAAGCTCCTCCGGTCTTGGCGCCGGGCGTTTGGGGCTCGATTGACGGACTGTCTCCGCAGCGTTGTTTCATGTCCCGCCCAACCAGCGTCCTCCCCGCCAAGCGCCCGGCTTCCCGGGTCTCCGCTTTCGCGGAGATAACGCCGAAGATGCCAGTGCAGTTCACAGCTCCGCTTTCGGCCCGACCACCCAGTTGCGGCCCTTTTTCTTGGCCTCGTAAAGGCGTTGGTCCGCGGTCTTGAACAGGCGTTCGAGCGTGTCGCCATCTTCCGGCGCGCAGGCGACGCCGACGCTGACCGTGATCTTTTCGGGCAGATAGACCTTGCTGAACCGCTCGATGGTCTTGCGCAGGCGCTCGGCCAGCGACGTCGCCCCGTCGGCGGGCAGTTTCTCGCACAGCAGCACGAATTCCTCACCGCCGACCCGGTACAAATGATCGTCGGAACGCAGGTTTTCCGTCAGAAGGCGCGCGACCGTCTTCAACACTTCGTCACCCGCCTGATGGCCGTGCCGGTCGTTGACCTGCTTGAAATGATCGATATCGATCACCAGCAAGGACACCGCCCGTCCTTCCGCCAGATTCCGCGCCAGGATCGCCGGGGCGTTCTGGTCATACTGGCTGCGGTCGAGCGCGCCGGTCAGGTGGTCGCGGATCGAGGCTTCGAGCAGCTTGTGATAGCGCTCCCGGTAGGTCAGCACCTGGAAGACGTCTTTCAGGGGCCGGTCGGTCAGCCAGCCCTTCTCGGTGTCGAAATATTTCAGATAGACGATGAAAAGTACCGTATAGACGACCGTCGCGACCATCTTGGCGACCCAGCCGCCGAAAAAGACATGGCCCGGCGCACCGGAAACATAATGCAGCGCCAGGAAGAAACCCGCCTGATCGAAGGTCAGGACAACCGCGCCGCAGATCAGGAAACGCAGTCCCAGATGCCGGCCGAGCCAGTCGCCGATCCGTTCATACAGGATGATGATCAGGATGCTGTCAATGAACAGGAGGATGGTGCCCCAGACCATCAGCAGCCCCATCTCGTCGATAAAGGCGAAGTCCGGACCGTGGCTGTTGGTGACGTCGATTGTCTCGTGGTTCCTCAAGATCATCACCAGGGCGACGATCAGGAAATTGCCGATCAGAAGGCCATAGATCGGCTGGCGCACCGCAAGCGCGTCCTCGCGAACATAAAGCAACAGGATCATCAACAACTTGCCGGAGAACAGCACCGTAGAGCCGGGCGAGACGATGCCGAAGGGCAGCTGGATGTAGAACACGCTGGCGAGATAGGTCTCCAGAAAATGCATCACGCCCAGCGCGCACATGAAGACGCCGATGCCAATCACCTTGCGTGCGCGCAGCAAGCTCATCATGACGGTGAAATAAACGGCGGCCTGGGCAAAGAGGAGGAGAACGTTGGAAGTGGCCATGGGCAGTCCGGATTGTCTTTCTTGCAGCAATGTATGCATTGATTCTCGCGCATAGCGAAACCAAAACCGGTTTCGTGGCTAAGTAGGACCAAGAGACCCGTCAAGGCCTCCTCTTACGGCAAATGCCCTGCGCGCGAAATTCCGGGGAACTACTGTGTCGTTGCGTTGCCTTGTCTTCAATTTTTCTCCCGGCCTGCAGAAAAGGGCACCATATCCGCGCCCCTGATCGTGGCTTTCCGGCGGGCAATCCGGGAGGCAAAGTTCCCGGCGTCTGCACGCAATCGTGAAAGACCGCGATCTGAGGACGTCTTGATCGCCTGCCCGGGACATGGTCTCCATGGCCGCCCCGGAACAAGACGGACAGACCTGCAACATGTGCTCCAAGCCCTCTGGCGAGATTGAATTTCGGCGGCTGACGGACATTGCCCCCGAAATCCTCCTTGCGCATATGTCCGACCCGCGCGTTGGCGAACACCTGCCGTTGCAGACCTTCACCTGGGATCTCGACATGGTGGAAAAATTCGTGGCGGCCAAGGAAGCCTGCTGGCAGTGCGACGGCCTCGGCCACTGGGCGATTTTCTGCGGCGGGTCCTATGTCGGCTGGGGCGGGTTTCAGAAGGAAGACACCGAATGGGATTTCGGACTGGTGCTGACGCCGGACGCTTTCGGTCTTGGCGCCCGCATCGCCCGTCAGGCACTCGCCTTCGCCCGTGCCGATACGCGCATCCCCTTTGTCACATTCCTGCTGGCGCCCACGCGCAAAAATCTCGGCGCCCTCACCCGACTGGGCGCGAAACCGCTCGGCACCGTCGAACATGCCGGGACCGCGTTTCTGAAATTCCGGCTCGAGACCGCCTGAAAGACCAAACCCTGTGGCAAAGTGCGGGCTCGCCCATTTGCAACTCCGGCGCCATCATCGCCTAAAACCGGACACTCCTGGAGCCCGACATGGCCGACACGACGGAAGGACAATGCCACGGCATCGAACGTGCTGAACCAGGACTGCCCCAGGGCAACCTTATCGTCTTCGATGGCATCTGCGTGTTCTGCTCCGGCTTTGCCAGGTTCATGGTCAAACACGACCGGCGCGCCGGCTTCCGGTTTGTGGACGCCCATTCGCAAACGGGCCGCGCGCTCTACCGGCTTTTCGATCTCGATCCGGACCTGATGGAAACCAACATCGTCATCCATGACGGCCGTGTCCACACCAAGATGGCGTCCTTTACCGCAGCCATGGCGAGCCTCGGCTGGCCGTGGAAGGCGCTGACGGTGTTGAACCTTCTTCCCAGGAGCCTCGCCAACTGGATCTATGACCGGATCGCGCAAAACCGCTACCGCTTCGGCCGGCGTGCCTGCCCTCTGCCGTCGGCTGAACTCAAGGAACGGTTGATTGACTGAAGCCAACTCCAGGCAACGGATTGTCATTCTTGGTGGCTACGGCGTCTTCGGCGGCAAGCTGGCCGAAGCCTTGCTGCGCCAGCCGCAATTCGAGGTCGTCATTGCCGGCCGCAATCTCGGCAAGGCGCAGACCTTCTGTGACCGCCATGGTGGCTTGCCGGCGGCACTGGACAGATCCGCAAGCAATTTCTCTGAAACGCTTGCCGGCCTCGCCCCGTTCGCGACCATCGACGCCGCCGGCCCCTTCCAGGCCTATGGCGAGCACCGCTACAAGGTTGCCGAGGCCGCTCTTGCCGCAGGCAGCCATTATCTGGATCTGTCCGACGACGCCGGTTTCACCGGCGGCATTGGTGTCCTGCGGGATCAGGCCCTGGCAGCGGGGCTTTCGGTCCTCTCGGGCGTTTCCAGCGTTCCCGCCCTGTCATCGGCTGCTGTCGAGGCGCTTCGCGGCGACTTCTCCCGCCTGGACCTGATTGAAAGCGTGATCCTGCCCGGCAACCGTGCCCCACGCGGTCTCTCTGTCATGCGCGCGATCCTGACCCAGGCGGGCCGGCCGATGACCGTCTTTCGCGACGGGATCAGAATCCGGCTTCCTGGCTGGTCCGGCCTTTCCAAACGCCGGATAGGTCCACCAGGAAGGGCCGGTCTGCCACCTCGTTGGACGTCTTTCATTGGCGCCCCGGATCTGACGCTCTTCCCGGAACGTTATCGCGCCCGGACCGTGCTGTTCCGCGCCGGGCTGGAGCTTCCGATAATGCATCTCGGACTTTGGGGGCTTTCCTGGATGGTGCGTCTCCGCCTGCTGCGCTCGCTGGACCCCATGGCCGGTGTCCTGCAGAAGATCGCCGACTGGCTGGAGCCCCTTGGCAGCGACCGCGGCGGCATGGAAGTTCGCCTCGCCGGCCTCGACGGCAGAGGCAAGCCGTTGAGCCGCCGCTGGACCCTGATCGCAGAAGCCGGCGACGGACCGCATATCCCCGCCGTGGCCGCCGCGATCTTGTGCCGGCGGCTCACGCAAGGCACGGTTCCGGCAGGTGCCCGCCCCTGCCTGGGAGAAATCACGCTTCAGGACGTTTCGGAGGCAACCTCCCACCTCAGCGTCGCCACCCGGGTCGACACGGATGACCGCCCCTGCCTGTTCCAGCAGGCCCTTGGTACCGGCTTCGACACTTTGCCGGCGCCCGTCCGGGATCTGCACACGGTGTATGACAGGCGCTGCTGGACCGGCGAGGCCAAGGTCACACGCGGCGGCTCTTTCCTGAGCAAGCTGATCTGCCGCATGGTCGGCTTTCCGCCGCAAGCGGAGCGGACACCGGTTGCGGTGACAATCGAGCGGCGTGGGAAGGCTGAAATCTGGCAGCGCAATTTCGGCGGCAAGGTGTTTAAATCCGTGCTCAGCCTGCGGGGCGCGCCCGGCTCCGGCATCGTGCAGGAACGGTTCGGCCCGATTGCGTTCAACATTCATTTGCAACAGCGGCACGGGAGATTGGCCTTCCCTGTCGGCCGGGGCCGGTGCCTCGCACTCCCATTGCCAAACTGGCTGATTCCGCTCAGCGAAGCGTGGGAACAAGATGATAGTGGGCGCTTTAACTTTGACGTGAAGATCTCGTTGCCGGGCATCGGCATGCTCGTCCACTATCAGGGATGGCTGCAACCTCAGAGTCTGGCCCATAAATGAAATCGAAATGGCATGGGAAATGGCGAAACACCGATAGGAAGGGTGCGCGGAGCGGGCTTATTGCCCGGTCAAGCACGCTGACGACACGGGGTGAAGCCATTTCCATGTCCTTCGGATTTGACCGAATTGGTCTTCCTCGGCGTCGCGAAAGGCTAGAAAATGAACCACATTTCCTGCGCTTTCGCTCCTAGATGAAGACCAATTCGCCTCAAACCATTTCAGCTTCATTTATGGGCCAGACTCTGAAGAGCCCGCCCTGACACCGGCGGAATCGGCCTGACGGATCGAGTCTTTCCCTCTGTTTGCTGAAAAACTGCACATGCCCTCCTGAAAAAGCACGTTCCGGTCTCGCTAGACAGATCCCGTCTCGACAGCAAGGAGGATCGCGCATGTCCAACGACGGTAAGCAACAGCAGGGCTGGTTCCAACGCAACGCCTGGCGGTTCGTCGTGGCCGCGGAGAGCGCGGCCGCGGGCACTTTGGTGGCCTTCACGGTCGCCATGATGCTGAAAAACGGCGGCTCCGGAGGCGGCGGAGCCGTCGAACCCTATATCGCCGCGCTCCTGGGCGGTGGCGGCGGCCTGGTCGGCGGCTTTTGTCTGTCCAGCTGGTACGGCCGGCCGGGCCGGTATGGCTGGGCCTACGCCATTTTGTTCTCCCTGGTCGCCCCGCCCCTTGCCGGCGCGATAGCCGGCTCCTGCCTGCTGCCGGGCGTCGGCACCGCGGTCGGCGCCGGCATGGCGCTCTGGACTTTCTATTATCCGCAATCGATTGCCGTCTGGGCGGCCTGCCTGATCGCCATCCATCTGCACACGCGCCGGCTGCGGGCGCGGCAATTTTCCGGCGGGCATCTTGCCGGCGCCGCCCCGAAACATTGTCTCTAGTGACAATATCTTGTTTGACTTCAAGGACTTTTGGAACAATCTTGCGATCCTGACCCAACCCTTTCAAGCTTGATCAGAACCGCTTTTTCCGGATTGTCAGCCATGCCCGAAGTCTCGCGCCTCTCCGTTAACGTCAATGCCGTCGCCATGCTGCGCAACCGCCGCGACCTGCCCTGGCCGAGCGTGACCGGGCTGGCCGCGATTGCCATGGAAGCGGGCGCCAAGGGCATCACCGTGCATCCGCGACCCGACGAGCGCCATATCCGCAAAACGGATGTGTTCGAGCTCTCCGAGCTGATCGAGGACCGGTTCCCCAACAAGGAACTTTGCCTGGAAGGCTATCCCGCGCCGGACTTTATGAAACTGGTCGAAGAGGCACGGCCGGAGCAGGTGCTGTTCGTGCCCGACGATCCGGACCAGTCAACGTCCGATCACGGCTGGGATTTTTCGAAAGACACAGGCGCGCTCGAAACCGCGATTGCCGCCGCAAAGGAATGGGCGGTTAAGGTCTCCTTGTTCTGCGATCCGGATCCCGCCGCGCCGGAACACGCCGCCCGGCTCGGCGCGGAGCGGATCGAGATCTATACTGGCCCCTATGGCGGCTGTTACGACGATCCGGCGAAAGCCGCGCGCGAACTCGACAAGGTGGTCGCCGCCGCGGAAGCCGCGCGTGGTTGCGGCCTTGGCGTCAATGCCGGCCATGACCTTACGGTCGAAAATATCCCGCCCCTGCTGGCGCGCGCGCCCTTCATCCGGGAAATGTCCATCGGCCACGGCTTCACCGCCGACGCCCTGATCTACGGCTTCACCGGCAGCGTCACCCGGTTCCGCCGGGCCATGGGCGAGATCTGAATGGAGACCGACCTGTCCCGGCAGATCGGCTTTCTCCTGGAAACCGACAAGCTGAAGGAAGTCGTCCGGCTCAACCAGCTGGCCGCGGGCAACCGCCGGGAGACCACAGCAGAGCATTGCTGGCACGTCATCCTGCAGACGCTGACCCTTGCCGAACACGCGCCCGAGGGCACGGACATTGCCCATGTGGTGCGCCTGCTTGCCGTTCATGATCTCGTGGAGATCGATGCCGGCGACCATTGGGTGACGGACGACAACCGGGCCGACGTCAAACGCCGGGAAGAAGCCGCCGCAAACCGCCTGTTTGCGCTTCTGCCAGGGGCGCAGGCACAAGACTTCAAAGATCTCTGGCTGGAATTCGAGGCCTGCGAAACCGCCGAGGCTCGCTTCGCCAATGCCATGGACGCCTTTCATCCGATGGTGCTGGTATTTGCCTCCGGCCAGCCTGATCCGACCCACGAACCGCTGTCCGCCGAGACAATGCGGCGGACCAAACAAGACCACCTCGCCCCCTTTCCCACGCTCTGGGCCTATGCCCAGGAGCTTCTCGACCAGGCCGTCCGCGACGGCCGCCTACTGCCCTGATCCAGGGCCGCACTCTGATATTGCCTCCGGCCTGCCCCGCTTCAGGCCGCCTTTCAAGGATTGTCCGATGCCAATCGATCTCTGGCTCGTGTTTGTCGCCGTCTCCCTGCTGCCAGCCATCAGCCCGGGTCCCGCCGTCATGCTGGCGCTCTCCAACACGCTGCGCTTCGGCCGCAATGCCACGCTGGCCTCGGCCAGCGGCAATGCGCTTGGCCTGGTGGTTCTCGGTTATGCGGTAGCCCTTGGCTTCGGTGCGATCATGGCAACCTCCGCCATTGCCTTCACGGTTTTGAAAATCATCGGCGCCGCCTACCTGATCTTTCTCGGTATGAAGATCTGGCGCGACAAGACGACGTTCCAGGTGCAGGACGGCGTGCTGACGGCCAGGAAGAGCGGCTGGAAACTGTTCCTCGAAGCGTTTTTGGTGTCGATCACCAATCCCAAGGCGATCCTGGTGATCACCGCCCTGTTCCCGCAATTCATGCACAAGGGCCGGATCGATCTATTCGAAATCACGATCCTGTCGGTGACCTATGCCGCGCTCTGCTTTGCCAACCACGCCGCCATCGCCTTTGCCGGTGGCCACATGCGCCGCTTCCTGACTTCGGCAAAACGCATGCTGTGGGTGCGCCGGGTCACCGGCACCCTCTTTGTCGGCTTTGGCACGGCACTGGCGGCCGCGAGCCGGTAAGCGGATTTCACGGGCGCGCGAATCCGGTAGGCTCTGCCTCCGCCCAACCGGAACCCGCGTCCCATGTCCGTCTCGCTCCTTAGCTTCTGTGGCAGTCTGCGCGCTGCCTCGTCCAATCTGGCGCTTCTGACCGCCGCCGAACGCCTGGCGCCGGAAGGACTGTCGATTGAGCGCTATGACGCGATCGCCGAGCTGCCGCATTTTTCGCCCGATCTCGACACGCAAGACCGGTTGCCGGCAATCGTCCGGGAGCTGCGTGACCGTGTCGCGGCGGCGGATGGCCTGCTCTTCGCAGTGCCGGAATACATGCATTGCCTGCCGGGAAGTTTCAAAAACGCGCTCGACTGGATGGTCGGCTGCACCCGCTTTCCGGGCAAACCGGTGGCGCTTGCCCATGTCAGCGACCGGCACGCCTTTGCCCCCGGCCAGCTGGAAGAAGTGCTCCGGACCATGTCGGCCGAGATCGTCGCCGAGGCCGGATTCTCGTTGGGACTGAGAACCAACGATGTCACGGCGGACAGGATCTGCGGAGACAGCCATCTGGCAGGGATCATCAGCGACGGCCTTGAACGCTTCCGCGCCAGGCTTGCCCACGTCTGCTATTAGAACTGTAACAGCGCGTTGTCCGTCACCTCCTTCATGACGAAGAAGGTCCGCGTCTACCGCACGCCCGGCAAGGCGATGAGCTTTTCGCCATGTAGCTTGTTGAAGTCGGCCATGTCGCGCGCGCGGATCTTGAGGAAATAATCGAAATCGCCGGCCACCAGATGGCAATCCAGAATGAAGTCGGCCTTTCGGATGACCTCCTCGAATTCGGCGAAGCTCTGCGGTGTCGAGCGGTCCAGCACCACCCCGACAATGACGAGCGCCGAGCGTTCGACCTTCACGGGATCGATCTGCGCACGCACGCCCTGAACATAGCCCTGATCGAAGAGCCGCTGCGTCCGCCTGTGGCAGGTCGCGGGGCTGACATTCACCTGCGCGGCAAGATCCGCATTGCTGAGACGGCCATCCGATTGCAAGAGCCTGAGAATTTTCCTGTCAATCCTGTCCAGATTTTCCGCCATGAAAGATTCTTCCGTTTTCTTATTCTAATTTCGAAGTTTCTCTCACTTCAACGTCAACTTCTTCTGAACCGGAGAAACAATTCGGAAGCATAAGAGAGCACCTTTCATCCGAAATCTGCAAGGCTCATGGCATTATCAACCAACACGGTGTGCTCCATGAACCTCGACAAGTTTGACCGTTATCCGCTCACCTTCGGCCCCACTCCGATAGAACATCTTCCCCGCCTGTCCGAAGCCCTTGGCGGCAAGGTGGACATCTATGCCAAGCGCGAGGATTGCAATTCGGGCCTGGCCTTTGGTGGCAACAAGCTGCGAAAGCTTGAATTTATCGTGCCGGATGCCCTGGCCTCGGGTGCGGATACGCTGGTTTCCATCGGCGGTGTTCAATCAAATCACACACGCATGGTCGCCGCGACGGCAGCAAAAATCGGCATGAAATGCGTCGTCGTCCAGGAAAAGTGGGTTCCGCACCACGACGCGGTCTATGACCGCGTCGGCAATATTCTGCTGACACGGCTGATGGGTGCGGACTCACGCCTGGTGGAGGACGGTTTCGATATCGGTATCAGGCAAAGCTGGGAGGACGCGCTTCAGTCTGTGCGCGACGCCGGCGGCGTTCCCTACGGCATTCCGGCCGGCGCCTCCGTCCACAAATACGGCGGCCTCGGCTACGTGCACTTCGCGGAGGAAGTCAGGCAGCAGGAAGCGGACATGGGCATCACCTTCGACTACATCATCGTTTGCGTGGTGACCGGCTCCACGCAGGCCGGGATGATCGTCGGCTTCGCGGACCAGAACCGGGCAGACCGTGTCATTGGCATCGACGCCTCGGGCACGCCCGAGCAGACACGTGCGCAGGTCCGGCAGATCGTCGACGGCACGGCGGATCTTGTCGACCTCGGGCGCCGGGTACGGGACGACGAGATCGTGATCAGGACGGACTATGCCTACCCGGCCTATGGCGTGCCGTCAGAGGAAACCAATGCCGCCATCAGGCTTGCGGCGAAATGCGAGGCGATGATCACCGACCCGGTCTATGAGGGCAAATCCATGCAAGGCATGATCGACCTGATCCGGACCGGAGACATACCTGCCGGATCAAAGGTTCTATACGCGCATCTTGGCGGCGCGCCCGCGCTCAACGGCTACAGCTCCTACTACAAGGACGGATGAACTGCCTGAGACCGGACGAGACAGGGCCTGCCGGCCCTGTCAGCCTGCACGCACCTTGCAGTCGAACGACGTCCCCTGCGGCCACTCGACCATTGCGTCATTGCCCTTGATCCAGAAGACGATACCGAAGTCGCCCTCATAGCGCGCGCCCGAACCGCTCAGTCCCTGGACGGCGATTTCCGTGGTGTCGCCGCGCTCCAGCCGCGCCGAGGGCGGCTCGGTCGGAAAGAAGGTCGCGACGATCTCGTCGGCCGGATTGCCGTTGCAGGTGTAAAACACCGGCGCCTGGCCCTTGATCAACTGGTAACGGGCGGTCAGCTCCGCGATACGGCGCTCATAGGTGGCTTTGAGGCAGGCAAGCTCATCCTCGCCCTTCCAGCACTCGTCCCGGCCCTTGACCCAGCCACGCTGATAGGCCTTCAGCGTGTTCAGTGCTTCGTCCGCGCCGGCATCAAGGGATTTCACCACGTCCACCGCACCGCCATAAATCTCGGCCAGTTTCCGGTCGAGCGCCGCCAGCTCGTCATTCGAACAGATCAGCTTTTCTGCGGAGCTTTCCGCCTTGGCACAATCGAAAGCCGGCTCCGCGGCCAGCGAGGCTGATGACCAGAACAGGGCGGCAAACAGAGTGGCCAGAACTATTCCCAAAACGCGCATGACTAGACCTCCTGAAAACGGGAAGACTATCAGTCTAAGCGTGAAGGCGTGGCGAGAATTTGAAGGAGGCTGGGAAATCATGTCGCATCGAAATGCGCAGGTTCGATTTTGCCGCTTGCGCCGCTCACCCCCACCCTTGATCCCTCCCCACAAGGGGGAGGGAGACGCAAGCGGCGCACGCCCGTAGAGAAGCCAACTCATCATGCGTTATTCCTTGCTGTTGCAAGTGAGCTTGCACTGCCTAATTCCCCTCCCCTTTGTGGGGAGGGGTTAGGGGTGGGGGTACGCAGCGCTGGCCGTAAGAAACTCATCAGCCAGACCAGTAACTCTGAACCGCCGTTGCCCCTTTACGCCGCTTCGGCCCGTTTCATCTTCTGGTGCTCGTCTTCGACCAGGCCGATTTTCCAATAGCCTGAAATGTAGGTGTCCTTTTTCGGCACCTGGCGCTCATTGTGAAGATGATCCCGGAGCGCCCGGATCACCGAGCTTTCCCCGGCAATGCAGGTCTGAATGGTGCCGGACGGCCAGTCGAGGGACCGGACCAGGTCGACTTGGGCGGTCGAGGGGCGGTGCACGTCCGCCTGGACCAGCCAGCGGATGTCGATGCCGGCGGGCGCGGAAATCTCGCGAATGTCCTCATCGCACGGTACTTCGAACACACAGAGACCCCTGGCATCGGCCGGCATCTGCTCCAGCGTCGCCTCGACCACCGGCATGGCCGACAGGTCGGCGGCCAGCAGATACCAGTCGGCATGGAACTCGGTGAGTTTCGGCTGGCTCGGGCCGAAAAAGCCAAGGAAGGAACCCGGCCCCGCCGCCTGCGCCCAGCGCGTCGCCGGGCCTTCGTCGCCGTGGGCGACAAAATCGATGTCGAGTTCCAGAACATCTTCCCGATAGGCGCGCACGGTGTAGGTGCGAACAGGATGGATCTTTTCCTCCGGCCCGTCGGGTGCAAAATACGCTTCGAACGCGTCCCGGCTCTCGCCGTCGCGCGGCAGCACCAGCTTGCAATTGGCGCCGTGATGGCCCTTCGGAAACCCTTCCAGCTCCGGCCCCGCAAAGGTGACACGAATGAAGTTCGGGCTGAGAGGAACGGCGGATTTGACGGTCAGGAACCTGGGACGGCGTTTGGGAAGTCTGGCCACGGCCACCTCTTTAATGCTGAATAATTTTCTCAGGATTTAGCATTTCACGGACAGGATTTAAAGAGGCGCGCCAGTGGAAAGACGGAACGGGGTGTGGCACGCCACCTTTTCTCCATCATTCCGGACAAGTGCAGCTTTGCTGCATGATGATCCGGAATCCAGCGTGTCAGCGTTAGCGAAGCGAACACCCTTGGATTGGATGTTGCCGCGCCTTAGGCGCGAAATATGTCTGGGTTCCGGGTCGGCGCTCGGCTTCGCCTCACTGGCCCGGAATGACGGGTTGGTAAGCGGAGAAAACTTAAAACCGCAGCAAAAAGCCCGCCGGGTGGCGGGTTTTCGAAACACCGGCAAGGATGAGAAACCTCAGTCCCGGATGATGGGTTCTTTCAGATCGCTCGGCTTCTTGTCCTTGATGATTTCCCAGTTGAGCGTCGCCTTGCGGATGTGGCCCGGGACGTCCTGCTCGAAGCGTTCCTGAACCGTCAGCGAATTGTTCAGGTAGAGCTTGCCATCGACGATCGACCAGGCATCCGGCACCACCGGGACCTTGAAACCCATGGACGCGCCGAAGGCGCAGAAGCCGCCATATTGCGGCGCGTATTTGGCCGGATCGGCGGCGAAGGCGTCGCGGTTTTCCGCGGACGAGAATTTCCAGGTCACGTCGTCATAGTCGAATGTGTAGTCGTCGGAGCCGGCGACCGGTTTGCCTTCGGTGAAATAGGCGACCGGATCGGTTCCGCCGATTGCGGCGCCCTCCTTGGTGAAGGTGGTGATTTCGTCGGCCGAGGCCGTGAAGGCGGCGGCGGAGAACAGGGCGGTCAGCCCCAGAAGAACGGATTTGGACGTATAAAGCGGCATCAACGTCTCCCTGACATGTCTGGCCGGTGCTTCCCTGCACCGCGCCGGTCAGAAAATGTCCCCAGCTGCAGACAAACACCAATCACCCTTGATCACAGAGCCGACAGCACCGGGAGAGCGGAACGTGATCGCGAGTTCGGTCACATTCCCGGGAGGCCCTGAAACGCCGCCGGGTCCCTCGGCGCGACAAGGCCGAGCACCAGATAGATCGCCGTCTCTATGTCCCCCTCCGTAACGTCCTGGCCACGGATCAGCAGGCGGAAATAGATCAGCCCGAGCAGGAGATCGATCCGGGTCTCCATGTCCGCTTCGAACGGCGTCGCCAGAAAGATCTGCCGCAGCACCAGACGCCGCCCCTCTTCCGCCTCGGCCAGCACAGCGGCCAGACCAGGCCGCTGGCGGTAGGGCACCAGCGCCCGTATCGCGCCGCCGAGAGGCGTTTCCTGCAAGGCCTTGACCGAGTTCAAAAGACACAGCCGCAGATCCTCGGCAACACTGCCGCGCTGCGGCGGTCCCGGATTGGCCGTCACCAGCGCCTGTTCCACCGCGGCTGCGATCAAAGCCTCCTTGTCGGCATAGCGGCGGTAAACCGCCTGTTTGCTTGTCCGTGCCCGCGCGGCGATGGCGGCAATGGTGGTTTTCTCATAGCCGTTTTCAGCAAGTTCAGAGAGTGTCGCCGCCAGAAGGGCTCCGGTGACCCGCGCTTGCCGCGGCCGGCCGGCCTCAGCCATTGGTTTCCTCTTTCAGGCTCGCCTCGTAATCCTGAAAGCCGTTTTCGATGCCTGTCGTGACATTAACGATGCGCGCGTAGGGGTGAGCGAAGATCTCCGTGTCGCGCAGCTCCTCCCAGAGATGATGATAGGCGCGCATGTCGGAAAACCGGCAGATGGCGAAATCGGAAAACCCGCCGGCCAGCGCATCGGCGTCGAACCACTCGAAGGTGACCTTGGGATGGCGGGCAAGAATCGCGCCGATCTTGCCGGCGATACGGCCCCTCTCCTCACGCGGCAACGCCAGCCAGGCGGGTTCGAACGCCAGATAGACAACGGCCGCCATCGGCAGCGGGCGCAGGGTTTCGGCTGGTTTGCTCATACGAAAACTCTATTACGGTTATTACTGGTACCGTATTATGATGAAATCTCCGGTGGGGCAAGACGCATTGCTTGAATATTTTTGCCTCCCGCCGCAAAGAGAACGGGACAGATCCAGGCAGCCGGAGCCTTCTCCGCTGCGCTTCAAGAAGACCCACGAGGAAAACATGTCAGTTGATACCGATACGGTGAAACGCGTCGCGCGCCTGGCGCGCATCAAGGTGAGCGACGACGACGCCACCCGCATGACCGGCGAATTGAACGCCATTCTCGGCTTTGTCGAGCACCTCGACGAAGTCAATATCGACGGCGTCGAGCCGCTGACCTCCGTGGTCGAGCAGACCATGAAAAAGCGCGTGGACGGTGTCACGGACGGCAGCAAGGCCGACGACATCACCCAGAACGCCCCGGCCTCGGAAGATCATTTCTTCATGGTGCCGAAAGTCGTCGAATAAGCGCCCCGTCCGACCCGATCTGGCCCTTGCCGGCCAACACGAGAAGAATCCATGACCGATCTGACCAAACTCACCATTGCCGAGGCCCGCGAAGGCCTGAAGAACAAGGACTACACGTCCCTGGAACTGACCGACGCCTTTATCGGCAACATCGAGGCCGCCAACGCCCAGCTCAACGCCTATGTGACCGTAACCGCAGATCAGGCCCGCGAGATGGCGAAAGCGTCCGACGCGAAGCTCGCCAAGGGCGAAGGCGGCGCGTTGGAAGGCATTCCGCTCGGCATCAAGGACCTGTTCGCCACCAAGGGCGTGCACACCCAGGCTTGCAGCCACATCCTGGACGGCTTCAAGCCGCCGTATGAATCCACCGTGACCTCGAACCTGTGGGCCGACGGCGCCGTCATGCTCGGCAAGCTCAACATGGACGAGTTCGCCATGGGCTCCTCCAACGAGACCTCCTATTACGGCCCTGTGATCAACCCGTGGCGCAAGCAGGGCTCCAACCAGGATCTGGTTCCGGGCGGCTCGTCCGGCGGGTCCGCGTCCGCAGTTGCAGCGCGCATGTGCATGGGCGCAACCGCCACCGACACCGGCGGCTCGATCCGCCAGCCGGCCGCCTTCACCGGCACCGTCGGCATCAAGCCGACCTATGGCCGCTGCTCGCGCTGGGGCGTCGTCGCCTTCGCCTCCTCGCTCGACCAGGCCGGACCGATCGCCCACACGGTCCGCGACAGCGCAATCCTGCTGAAATCCATGGCTTCCGTCGACCCGAAGGACACCACCTCCGTCGACATCGAGGTGCCGGATTACGAAGCCGCCATCGGCAAGTCGGTAATGGGCCTGAAGATCGGCATTCCGGCCGAGTACCGCATGGAGGGCATGCCGGGCGAAATCGACGAACTCTGGCAGAAGGGCATCGAATGGCTGAAGGATGCCGGCGCCGAAATCGTCGACATTGCCATGCCGCACACCAAATACGCCCTGCCGGCCTATTACATCGTCGCCCCGGCGGAAGCCTCGTCCAACCTCGCCCGTTATGACGGCGTCCGCTACGGCCTGCGCGTGCCGGGCAAGGACATTGTCGAGATGTACGAGAACACCCGCGCCGAAGGGTTCGGCGAGGAGGTCAAGCGCCGCATCCTGATCGGCACCTATGTGCTCTCCGCCGGCTACTATGACGCCTATTACCTGAAGGCCCAGAAGGTGCGCACCCTGATCAAACGCGACTTCGACCTCGCCTGGGAAAACGGTGTCGACGCCATCCTGACTCCGGCCACCCCGTCGGCCGCCTTCGGCGTCGCCGACCAGGACCTGCATTCCGACCCGGTGAAAATGTACCTGAACGACATCTTCACCGTGACCGTGAACATGGCCGGCCTACCGGGCATTTCGGTCCCCGCCGGCCTCGACAAGTCCGGCCTGCCGCTTGGCCTGCAGCTCATCGGCAAGCCCTTCGACGAAAGCACCCTGTTCCAGGTCGGCCAGGTCATCGAAGACGCCGCCGGCTCCTTCGAACCGGAGAAATGGTGGGGCTGATCCGGACCTGCCCACGTTCGGGGTTTGGTTACCCCCACCCCTATCCCCTCCCCACAAGGGGGAGGGGGACCACCCGCGGCAATGCTGCGGTGAGATTGGCGGCGGTTGCCTGACGTTGGCAATGAGTCCGACGGCAAATCGCAGCTGAGTCCCCTTCCCCCTTGTGGGGAAGGGTTAGGGATGGGGGTAAACGGCGAAGCCGTAACTTTAATCCGAAGCCTCCATGAACCGTTACCCAATTCGCTGAAACCTCTGGAAAGAACCGTCCAATGCCTGACATCGAAACCCTCGTGATTGGCGCCGGTGTCATCGGACTGGCAATCGGCCGGGCGCTGGCGCTCAAGGGCCGGGAAGTGATGGTACTGGAGCGGCACGGGCTGATCGGCTCGGAGACCAGCGCCCGCAATTCCGAGGTGATCCATGCCGGCATCTATTACCCGCCCGGCAGCCTGAAGGCGAAGCTGTGCCTGCCCGGCAAGCACATGCTTTATGAGTTCTGCGCCGAGAACGGTATTGCCCATGAGCGCCTGGGCAAGCTGATTGTCGCCGCCGACGAGGCGCAGCTGCCGGAACTGGAACGCCTACACAAGCAGGCCCTGACCGCGGACCTGACGGACCTCGTCTTCTACGACCGCAAGAAGCTGCAGGAAATCGAGCCGGAGCTCGACTGCGCCGGAGCGCTGTGGTCGCCCTCGACCGGCATCATCGACAGCCACGGCTATATGCTTGCCCTGCAGGGAGGGCTGGAAGCCCAGGGCGGCCAGGTCGTGCTCAACAGCACGGTCCGGGAGATCGCGCCCTGTCCCGATGGTTACAAGGTGACGGTCGTGACCCCGGACGGAGACAGCATGGCCCTCACCTGCCGGGAACTGATCGTCTCCGCCGGTCACGGCGCGCCCGGCCTGATGGCGGACCTGCCCGGCGCCAACGCACCGAAGGCCTATATCGCCAAGGGCAATTATTTCAAGCTGCAGGGCAAGGCGCCGTTTTCCCGGTTGGTCTATCCGGTGCCCGAACCCGGTGGTTCCGGCGTCCACATCACGCTCGACCTGCAGCACCAGGCCCGGTTCGGCCCGGATGTCGAGTGGGTCGAGGACTTTGATTTCGAGGTTGATCCTAAACGCGGCGACAAGTTCTACGCCGCGATCCGCAGCTACTGGCCCGGACTGCCGGGCAATTCCCTGATCCCGGATTATTGCGGCTTCCGGCCGAAAATTTCAGGCCCAGGCGAACCAGCCGCGGATTTCCGCATCGACGGGCCGGAAGCCCATGGGTTGGAAGGTCTGGTTGCCCTATACGGAATGGAGTCGCCGGGCCTCACTTCCAGCCTCGCCATCGCGGACGAAGTCGTCGGGCGTCTCTGAGACCAGCTGAATTTTTCGTGACCTTTCTGGCAACCAATCGCTCTCTCAGGTGTTTTCCGGGAGAGCGAACAACCGAGCTTTGTTGCAATGCACAGAAATGCCGTTTTTTGGTCTGGATTTCTCCCTAAAATTGCTGCAGTGCACGTGCTGACTCATTTTGTGACCCAAAAAGAACATTAATTTCAACATGGTGGGCTAACGTCGTGATCAATCGACGCGTATTTCTTTCGGCAACTGCGCTTGCCGCCGGAGCCTTGTCCGCGGGCGGACTCCCGGGCTTTGCTGCGGCTGAGGAGCTGTCGACACAACCGTCTCAAGCCGATGAGCCCGAGGGTAAGGCATTCGACTTCGAATCGCTCGTGTCACAGATGAAGGAAAAGGCAGGCCGTTCCTACGAGCCGGCAAGCTCAGAGTTTCCCGAAGTCCTTGCCAAGCTGACCTATGACCAGCACCGCGCCATCCGCTTCAATCCAGACCGCTCGCTCTGGAAGGACCAGGGCGGAAACTACCGACTGCAGGCCTTTCATCCCGGCTGGCTGTTCAAGGAACCGGTTGAACTCTTTGAAGTCGTCGATGGCAAGGCCCGGCCCGTGCATTTCACCGGCGCGGATTTCATCTACGGCGAACCGCTCGTCCCGTCCGATTTCAAGGACATCGAAATGCCCGGCATTGCCGGCTTCCGTCTGCATCACCCGCTCAACACGCCGGAGTATTTCGACGAGCTGATCGTGTTTTTGGGCGCGAGTTATTTCCGCTCTCTCGGCAAGGGCAATGTCTACGGCCTGTCCGCAAGGGGCCTGGCGGTCGATACCGCCATTGCCGGACCGGAGGAATTCCCGCGTTTCAGCCGCTTCTATCTGGAACGTCCGGCCCGCGGCGCCTCGGAAATGCGGCTTTACGCGGAACTGGAGAGCGAACGGGTCACCGGCGCCTACCAGTTTACCATCAAGCCCGGCGCCAACACCGTGGTGGAAGTGGATGCGCGCATTTTCCTGCGCGACGATGTCCAGCGCCTCGGCATTGCGCCGCTGACCTCGATGTTCCTGTTCGGCGAGAACGACCGGGTCGGTTTCGACGACTACCGTCCGGAAGTGCACGACAACGACGGGCTCCTGATCCTGCGCCGCAACGGCCAGCGACTGTGGCGCCCATTGCGCAATCCGGACGCGCTTGCCCTGTCCTTCTTTGCGGAGGAGGCTCCCGCCGGCTTCGGCCTGCTGCAGCGGGACCGCTCCTTCGATCATTATCAGGACACGGAAGCCAAATATCAGCGCCGCCCGTCGCTCTGGATCGAACCGGTCAACGACTGGGGCAAGGGTCAGGTGATGCTGGCCGAAATTCCCGCCGACAAGGAAATTCACGACAACATTGTCGCCTTCTGGGTGCCGGAAGCGGGAACCGAAGCAGGCTCTGAACACCGGTTTACCTACCGCATGATCTGGGGCCGCGATCCGGAGCCCGGTACGGAACTCGCCAAGGTGGTGGCGACCGGCACCGGCCACGGCGGCGCTGCCGCCTCCGACCCGGATCCGAAACTCCGGAAATTCGTGGTCGAGTTCGGCGGCGACGCGCTATCCGGCCTTGGCGCGGACGCCCCGGTGGAGCCCCGGCTGTCGCTGCAGAAAGGCTCGGTCAAACACAGCTTCGTCCAACGCCTAGAGGGCGGCACCTGGCGGGCGGTTCTCGATATCGAACGGGATGACGAGGAAATCCCGGTCGAGTTCATTCTGGCGCTGCAATTGAACGGCGCCGACATCACGGAAACCTGGATGTATCAGTGGAGTGGACAATCATGATGAGACAGGAGAACACCGATTTCGGCAGTTCACCAACAGGCCTGCCGCAGTCCTTGGGCTCTGAAATCAGAGCCGTTCTGAAGCGTCCGGATCTCACGGACGAAACCTTGCTGGCAGCCCTGGACAGGGACACCTTCCCCGTGACCGCGTGTCTTTCCCTGAGCGACTTCAAACGCGGCCTTGGCCAGCCGGAGCAGCGCTTGCGGCTGATCCGGTGCCTGGCGGTTCCGGCGCCGCAGCACGGTCTTGAAATGCCCGAACACGACCTCAACCCGCCGCTTGGCGTCCGCATGGCGCCGTTTGTACGCCTGTGGCAACGGCTCCAGCCCGCCGCACGCGCGCAGATGAAACAGGTCCCGGTGACGGCGCGGAACCAATAAAATGTCCCGGATCACGGCTCTTGCGTTGACCGTCATCTTCCGGCGGCTGGCCATGCTGATCATCGCGCTCTGCCTGACCATCGCCGCGTCCTTCCTGTTCGCGACGGTGGTTCAGGCGGACGGCTTCGACTGGCTCGACGTGGTCCGAATAGCGCTCATGGCAATTGCCGCCTTCTGGCTCGCCTGGGGCGGCTGCATCGCCCTTTTCGGCATTCTGTTCCCGCCGGAAGCCCCGCCGCGCGGTCCGTCCCTGCCCGAGGGCCGTACCGCCATCCTGCTTCCGATCTACAATGAGGCAACCGCACCGGTCTTTGCCCGTCTGGAAGCGATCATGCGCTCCGTCGACCAGTTGCGCGCCCGGGACCGGTTCGATTTTCATGTGCTCTCGGACACCACCAAACTGGACGTCGCGGCCAGGGAACAGGCTGCCTATCACCGGCTGCTGACGAAACGCGGCGCGGGTGGCCGGCTGTTCTACCGCCGGCGCGAGAAGAACATCGGCCGCAAGGCCGGCAACATTGCCGACTTTCTGACAACGTCCGGCGGCGCCTACGACTACATGCTCGTGCTGGACGCCGACAGCCTGATGGACGGCGACACCATTCTGGAAATGGTCCGCCGCCTGGAGGCAGATCCGCGCCTCGGCCTGCTGCAGTCCCTGCCGCGGATCATCGGCCTCAACACCCTGTTCGGCCGGCTTCTGCAATTCGCAACCAGTCTTTACGGCCCTTATTTTGCGCGCGGCCTGGCCTCCGTTCAGGGCCGCGAAGGCGCCTTTTGGGGCCACAATGCCCTGATCCGCACAAGAGCCTTCGCCGCATCCTGCGGCATGGCGCCCCTCACCGGCACACCGCCCTTTGGCGGGCATATCCTCAGCCACGACACGGTCGAGGCCGCGCTTCTGGCACGCGACGGCTGGACCGTCCGGCTCGATCCGGACCTGACGGGGTCCTATGAGGAAGCGCCGGCCAACATGGTCGACTATGCCAAGCGCGACCGGCGCTGGTGCCAGGGCAATTTACAGCACAGCCGCATCATGGCCGCGCCAAGATTGCGGTTCTGGAGCCGGATCTCGATCCTGCAGGGGATCTTCGCCTATCTGGCCTCGCCGATCTGGCTGGTGTTCCTGCTGACCAGCTTGGCCGCGCCGCTGGTGGCCTCGCCGCCGGTCTATTTCGATGGCCGCTCGCTGTTCCCGGTCTTTCCGCATCCGGAGACCGCGACCGCCCTGGCGCTGCTGTTCGGCCTGGTCGCGCTGCTGATCCTGCCCAAGCTGCTGTTGACGATCCGGGTGCTGCTCAGCGGCGAGGCCCGCGGCTTCGGCGGCGCTCGGGGTGTTGCTATAGGTTTCCTTCTTGAAACCCTTTTGACCTCGATCCTGGCGCCGATCCACATGATGTTTCACTGCCGGTCCGTTTTCCAGGTTGTCATCGGTGCCGACAGCGGCTGGCCGACGGCTGACCGCGACGACGGCTCGCTACCGCTCACCGCGGCTCTCTCCGCCACCTGGTGGATGGTGCTGACCGGCGTGGCCGCGATCGCCTTTTCCCATGAATATGTGCCGGAGCTGTTCTATTGGCTGCTGCCCGTCGCCCTGCCGCTGGTCGCAGCCCCGCTCCTGGTCTGGCTGACGGCGTCCGTCTGGCTCGGCCGGCTGACGCGCAGGCTCGGCCTCTTTACCGTTCCGACCGACACATGTCCGGTCCCGGTCGCCGACGACATGCGCCAGGCGCTCGAGGAGATGGCGGTGGCGTGATATTGAACACGTCAAACTTCAAACGGCAACCTCTCCGGCGTCATCCCGGACGCAGCGAAGCGAAGATCCGGGACCGGAGAGCCAAGGATTTTGAGATGCGGGCACACTGAGCGAACTACGCAAGTGGCTCCCCGGTCCCGGCTCGCGCTGCGCTTGGCCGGGAAGGCGATGGAGAGGTTGGGGCCTGCGGCGATTATCGGATTTTCAAAGTCCCCTCGAGACGATCAGTGCACCCGACCGCTTTCGGCTTCCAGGATACCGTCGGCATCGAGGCCCGCGATGGGAAGGCGCGTGTCGGTCGGCACGTCGCCGGAGAGCTGCAGGGCAAGGTAACGGCCACAGCAGACCCGTAGGAAACTGGTGAAATTGCCGAGGTCATGGCCGGCATCGATGCTCTCGTGATGCAACCTGGTGATCAGCTGGACCACATTCATGCCGTCACGCGCGGCGATCTCGTCGAGCACTTTCCAGAAGAATGTTTCCAGGCGCACGGACGTCACCATGCCGTCGATCCGGAGCGACTTGGTCGTGCTCTCCCACAGCGCCGGATCCGCGTCGATGAACAATTTGCACATGCCGGTTTCCTCCGTGTTTTCCGAGTTTCTGGTTTTTCGCACGTTTTTCATTGCGGCGAGGACATATGCCTTCGATACGCGTGCAGCCTAATCCCCTTCCCCCTTGTGGGGAAGGGAACCGCATGCACAGTCTTCGCCAAATAACACCGCGTCATCCTGAGGAGGACCGCAAGGTCCGTCTCGAAGGATCGGCAACACACTCAGGAACAAGTGGCCGATACTTCGCGGCAGCGCTTCGCGCTTCCTCAGGATGACGCTGTGTTTTCAGCAGGTGCTGCTTGCCCTGCTTTACGCCGCCAGCGCCCCGGCGGCTTCGCCCTTCAGCACGGCGTTGAACTGGGAGAGCCAGGCCGGATGGGCCGGCCAGGCAGGCGCGGTGACCAGGTTGCCATCGGTGACGGCGCCGTCGATGGCGATGTCGGCATAGGTGGCCCCGGCCAGTTCCACTTCCGGCCGGCAGGCCGGATAGGCGGAGACGGTCCGGCCATTGATGACCTTGGCGGCGGTCAGGATCTGCGCGCCGTGGCAAATGGCGGCAACCGGCTTGTTTTCGTCCATGAAATGTTTGACGGCGGCAAGAACCGCTGCGTCGAGACGCAGATATTCCGGCGCCCGGCCGCCCGGGATCAACAGCGCATCATAGGCGGCGACGTCGACTTCAGCGAAGGTCGCGTTCAGCGTGAAATTGTGGCCGCGCTTTTCCGTATAGGTCTGGTCACCCTCGAAATCGTGGATGCAGGTGGCGACGGTATCGCCGGCCTTCTTGCCAGGGCAGACAGCGTCGACCTCATAGCCCATGGCCAACAGCGTCTGGAACGGCACCATGGTTTCATAGTCCTCAGTGAAGTCCCCGGTGATCATCAGGATCTTTTTCGCACTCATGCTCTGTCCTCCAGCTTGGCAAAAAGCGATGCCGAAACGCTAGCAGGCAAAGGGATTGAGCGGGTATTAGGCGGGTACTACAGGGCAAAATTGGCGGAAACGGCAGGGCTTTTTGGTTTCTGCCCCCCCATCTCCCTCGGTGTCACCCCGGACAAGCGCAGCGCCGATCCGGGGCTCACTCGCAAATCAACTTGTCAAAGCCAACAAGGCTCTGGAAACGAGTAGGCCCCGGGTCTCGCTTTGCTCGCCCGGGGTGACACTGAACCGGGGTGACACTGAATATGAGGCAGCGCCGATTTCTTTTTAGCCCCCCCCAAGCAAAAGGGCCTGTTCGCCTTCGCATCACGCCGCCCGCAAAGACGAACGCTGTGGATTTGCCTGCGACAGCACCAAACCGATCCGGATCATCCAGAGATAAAGAAGCGCCTCCAGCAGCCGCTGAAACAGACCTGCATGGCCTTCGGACACGAGCATGCCGGCGAGGAGCCCAGTGCCGGTGAGCAGACCGGCGACCTCCAGCCCTCTCGGCAACGAATGTTTCCCCGCCCGGTTCAGTCCGGCCGAGATCAGGAAAAGGCCGCACAGGCCGGCGGCATAGGCAGCCATGCCGGCACTGACATGGATCAGATGCGACCGGGTCGGATCCACCGGGCGGCACTCGAAATCGCAGGGAAAGAAGGCTGCCGTCATCAGAAGGCCCGCATAGACCAGCATCAGGATCAGCCCGGCCAGCGCCAGGCGATTGCGGGTGACTTTCCTTGCCGCCAGTCCCAAAAACAGAAGGACCCAGATCTCGGCCCCGGCAAAGACGAACACATTCACCAAGGCCCCGCGCGCCGTTCCCGACGCACCAAGTTCACTCATGAATTGGGAGAGATGGCTGTAGCCCGGGTAAAAATGCCCGGCGATCAGAACACCACAGGCGAGCCAGAGGAAACTGACGACCGGCAACAGGACGAGTGGATTCGGCTTGATCATGAACGATGCTTAGCACACCGCCTGATTGCAATCAGTGAGATTTCAGCCGGGTTTCCGCTTTCCTTCGATCCGCGAGAGCAAATTCAAGAACGGCATCGCCCTCTTCACTTGTGATCCCGCGAAAGCGAAGACCCAGGACACCGTGAGCAATCGTTTTGTTCACGTCGCCAGCAACACCGCGTGCTGGGTCCCGGTCTTGCCGCTAGCGCGGCAAACCGCGATGACAATCGGACAGGCGTGTGCCGGTGACCGGGATCAGTCCTTGTAATCCGGCTCGCTCCGGTCCAGCTGCCGCTTCCAGTAATCGAAATGGGCGTAGCCCATGCCCTTGTAGGGCTCCCATTCGGCGGCGGTCTTGGCAGCCAGGTTGTCGGACATGACCGCCAGCGGCTGGCCGGAGGCATAGGCTTTCAGGAGAATTTCCGCTGCCCGCTCGAAGAAATAGAGATGCTCGAAGGCTTCCGGCACAGTTTCGGCGGCAATCGAGACGCCGTGATTGCCCATCATCAGCACCGGCTTGTCGCCGAGGGTCTCGGCGATCCGCCGCCCCTCCTCCGCCTCGTCGGCCATGCCGCCGAAGCCGAGATCGACGGCAACCTTGCCGAAGAAGCGTGCCGTGTTGAGATCGACCGGCTTCATCGACGGGTCGGCGAGACAGGCCAGCGCGGTGGCATGGGGCGGATGAACGTGGAACAGCACCCGCGCTTTCGGATTGGTCCGGTGCACCGTGCCGTGAATGCACCAGGCGGAGGCATCCGGGGCGTCGTCCTTCTCCATCACCTGATTGTCATTGGCGTCGAGCAGCAGAAGATCGCTGGCGCGGATTTCGGAAAAATGCCACCATTTCGGGTTCATCAGGAACCGGGTGCCGTCCTCGGACACCGCGGCGGAAAAGTGGTTGCCGACGGATTCGTGCCAGCCGAGCCGCACCGCGATGCGGAAGGCGGCGGCAAGATCCTCGCGCAGAGCCTGTTCGCTCTGCCGTTCCGGTTTTGACTCGGACGTGCCGAAGGCAACCTCGGTGACGACGCTCATTTGAACCGTCCTTCCCCGGAGAGGATCCGGTATGTGGAGCGCAATTCGCCCCGGTCCGTATAACAGCCGCGCAGGTGCCGGTTGCCGCTTGTGGCCGAGTAGGCGGCGCGGCCATGCACGATGCGGTGATTGTCGAAGACGATACACTCACCCGCGTTCAGCCGGAACCGCATCAGATATTTGTCGTCGCGCATCATCCGGCCGAAACGGCAAAAGGCCGGGTAATAACGGTCGAGATCTTTCTGTGGCATGTCGAAAATGTCGGCGTGGTGCTGGCTGATGGTGACGCCGGAAATGTTGCCGTGCTCGTCCAGCTCGATCACCTTCTGGCGCGCGCGCATGTCGAACGTGTCGTGCTCGCAGAAATAGGGCACGTCGGTTTCGACCAGAAGCTTGAAATCCTCTGGGTAAAGCGCCTGGAAATCCTCGGCAACGGCCAGGCCGTCGGCGAAGATCGAATTGCCGCCCTCGACCGAATTTGCCCGGCAATGCAGGAACTGGACGCCCGGCGCCAGATCCTCGTCGGGCAGGTCCGTGTGCAGCGGCAGGGCCTTGGAGGTGAAGGCGAGGTTGGTCGGCTTGATATGGGTCTTGACCTCGAACACCAGGCCGAAATAGCTCGGCCGCACATAGCCGATCAGACCGGCGGTATCGGTCAGGGCTTCGTCCGTGTCCGGCAGGCCGGTCAGAAGCGCCACCCCGTCGGTCAGCATCGCCTCGGCCCAGTCGCGGACATTGGCCTTGTCGGCCATCAGGTCGTCATAGGCAAAGCGTGCGATCTTGCCATAGTGATCGGAATACCAGGGAACCCGCGGCAGGTTGGCGATGTCGGCGCGTTTCTCGCCCCTGGAGAACAGCGCCAGCTGCTCCATCGGCAAGCGCGTGACGTGGCCGCTGCCGGCCCAGGTGATTTCCAGGTGGCCGTTGGCGATCGCGGCACTGGCGGCTTTCGGCGCTTCATCCATGCCGAAGACGTCGAACACCCGCTCACGGGTTTCCGGATCGAACGAACTCGGGCAATTGTCGCGCAGCCAGTAATAATTGAAATAGGCCATCCGCCCATCGCTGAGCGGCACGTCCAGCCCCTGCTCCTGCAGCAGCACACCCGCTTCGCCGGTTCCAAGCATCTTTGTCGTCCTTAAGTTAAGTCTGAGCTCCGACGTCCCTTCTTGAGCGAAACAGCGGAAGCATCTGTAATTCTGGTCGTTTCATCGAAATTGCGCTTGTGCCGCCGGTTTGAAAAGGCGATAAAAACAGAAGTTAACTTAAGCAAAAACTAAACTTGAGCGCTTCCCATGCACCGACTGCCGCCGCTTCGCCTGCTGTCTGTCTTCGAAACCGTGCAGCGCGCCGGCAGCGCCAAGGCGGCGGCGGTTGAACTCAATGTGTCGCTGTCGGCGGTCAGCCAGGCGCTGAAGCAGCTGGAGAGCCATGTCGGCGCGGCGCTGATCGACCGCAGCACCCGCCCCGCTGGCCTGACCGAGGCCGGCGAGATCCTGCTGAAAGCCGTCACCGAAAACCGCGAACGGCTGACGGGCGCGCTTGACGACATTCGTGCCCTGACCGACCCCAGCGGCGCCACGGTGACGCTGGCCTGCACCATCGGATTTGCCACCTACTGGCTGATGCCCCGGCTGGAAGCCTTTTACCTGGAGCACCCGGATGTTGCGGTGAATGTGCAGACGACCCAGCAGGAAGTGCCGCGCCTCGGTCCCGGCGCGGACATTGCGATGCGCTATGGCGACGGCCGCTGGGACGACGGCACGGTCGAGCTTCTATTTGAGGAACGGGTCGAACCGGTCTGCGCACCATCCTATGTCCGCCGCCTGATGGAGACCGGCGGCAGCCTCGGCTCGGCCTTCCTGATCCATGTGGAGACCAGCGACCGGCGCTGGATTTCCTGGGCCGACTATCTTTCCCGGACCGGCCAGAAGGCCGCGGGTTCCGCCAAGGGCCTCAGGTTCTCAAACTACGTCCAGGCCACACAGGCGGCCCTTTCCGGCCACGGCGTCATGCTCGGCTGGCGCTCGATCACCGGCGACCAGGTCGACAAGGGCCTGCTCATCCCCGCCGGCCTGCCGCCGCTGACGCCGAATAACGCCTATCACGCAGTGCTGTCGCACAGGAGCCGGAACAGGGAGACCGCGGAGGTGGTGGTGGATTGGTTGAGAAGGGCAGCTGCCTTGTGAGCAACGTTTGAAGGCTGCCAATCCAAATCGGCCGACATTTTGGCAATCTGATCTCAAAAACCTTCCTTGAAAATGGTAGTGTCCAACAGAAGACCGCTCAAATGGGGATGGCGTGGTCTGGTTGTCCTGGTGAAAACAGAATTTGACGCATGAAACATATGCATATGACGTTTGAATTGAACGGATAACACCCCCCCCCGATCTACTCACACCTGGCAGTTTTCTTAGGGAGATTTGCGATGGGCTGGAGCGAATACACCTATCCCGGTGGCGCGGTTTGGAAGATCAACTACGGCAATGTCGCGAATGTCATCAGGGCCTACGCCTATATGGTCGCGCTCTCCGAAAATGTCAGAATTGATGTCGTCAGCTCCTATCCCGGTTTCTCAATGGACGAAATCAGGATGCGTCAGTCCAATACGCTTCACCATGACAAGGACATCGTTGATAACCGTGCGAAGGACATCACACAGAAGATGTACCAGGCGTTCCTTGCGATGCTGACCACCTCGGACCACCGGGATGCGGAGAACTTTCTGGCCGGGCTCCGAACCAAAACAATGCGCCTGCGCAGAGAACATGGCGGGCTTGTGGAGCAGTCCAATGCAATGAACCGAAGTTTTCTGGCGCGGGCCACGCAAGCGGTGGAATTGGCAAAGGCGACACGTGACGGCAGCATTCTGATCCTGTCCGTTATCGCCTCTGTCGCGTCGGGCGGAACGGCCGTTGCCGCGGCGACCCTGGCGACCGGGGGCACCGCAGTGGCAAAATACCAGGATACCAACGACGCCGGAGAAGCCGTAAAAGCCGGCGCTGGTTGCCTCATCCTGCTGGGCTGGGGACAGCTTGCAAATTTCACGAAAGGCATGCAGGCCACGGATAAAGCCATTTTTTTCACCCTTGGCGTCTCGGTGGACTTCAGTGTCAACGTCACCATGAACGCGTCCGAAAAGCAGTTGGGAGAAGCTGCTGAAACTGCTGCCTGGACAACGCTCAGAAATGCGGGCTTCTTCTGGCTGGATCTCGGCACTCAGAAACTCCTGTCGCGGGAGGTCGGCCTTATGGCACAAAAGAACAGCCAGGAGCTGTTGCGCTGTCTCTACCAGGGGACGGGACGTTTGACGGAAAAGGCGATTCTCGAAGACCTCGCAAAGAAGCCCCAGGGCAAGGATCGCCCCAACCCGCTCTCACACGAAGCGCGAGAAGTCAGCCGGTTTACGTCCGCCGAAGCGTTCAATTACGTCAGGACCAATTGCATGTATCGCGCCAGATAACTGGCCGAAGACTTCCTCGCCAAATGGTTCAAACCACTTGAGAACACCCGTGGCCGCGACGCCTAGCCCCCCTTCGCAATCCTGATGACGCTGGATGGAATCCTATCTGCTGAAAAACATGTGCGGGCGTAGTGGCCACGCAGATCATTCCATCGGTCCTGTATCCAATGCAACATCTGCTTTATTCAAATCACGCTGGATATAAAATGGGTCTTGATCTTGAACATCCGCTGCCTAGCCCAAACCCTTGGCCGGGCCCGCCGGCTTGGCAGCCGCATCGCGCAAGCGCCTTTTCCTCGGCTGGATTGCATTGGCAAGAAACGGTGCCAGGTCATGGGACGGCAGGGGTTTGCCGTAATAGAAGCCTTGAAAATGATCGCAGGACAGCGTGTTCAAGGCCTCGACCTGGGCCTCGGACTCGATGCCCTCGATGGTCACCGTCATGTCGAGGTGGTGCCCGAGCGAGATGATGGTGTCGAGCACATGCCGTGTCCTGTTGTCCGGACCGGTCAGCGAATTCACGAAGGACCGGTCAACCTTGAGCTTGTTGAACTTGTATTTCCAAAGATAGCCGAGGCTGGAATAGCCGGCGCCGAAATCGTCCATTGCCAGCGACACACCCAGTGCGTTGAGCGCGTTGAGCTGGTCGATGATCTTCGCTTCTTGCTCGATGAGCATGTTTTCCGTCACCTCGAGCTCAAGGCGATGGGGCTCCAGACCGCTGCGCTCAAGGCACGCGCTCACGCAATCCAGCAGAGTTCCATCGTCGAACTGCCGCGCCGACAGATTGACCGAGACAAAAAGATGCGGCGGCCAGGATGCCGCGGCCTGAACCGCCTCCTCCAGCACCCAGGCTCCAATTCTGGAAATTTCCCCCGCCTTTTCGGCCACCGGAATGAACTCCGCTGGCGGGATATGCGTGCCCGCGCCATCCGTCAGGCGCAGAAGGGCTTCGAACCCGACCACATTCAGGGACGATTGCTCGATCAAGGGCTGATAATGCACCTCGAACCGGTTTTCGGAAAACCCGGCAAGGATGCACTCCTCGACATATTGCCGTCTGGCGATTTTCTGTTCGAGCTCGGGTGTGAACACAACCCAGGTGTTCCGTCCGGACAGCTTGGCCTGGTAAAGGGCGATATCCGCCTTGTGCATCCGCTCTTTCAGTGTCAGCTGCTCGGACCGGTCGATGTGAACCCCGATGCTCAGATGACCGTTCAGCGCCATGCCGTCGACCCGCACCGGCACACTGACTGCGGCTCTCAGCGCCTCGATCAGCTCCTCGATGCCATCGATGTTGCGCTGCGCGGAAATGATGATGAATTCATCGCCGCCGAGACGCGCGGCCATGTCGTTCGGCGACAGCCGTTCGGAGATGGCAGCGCCGACATGACGCAGAAATTCGTCGCCCGCCTTGTGCCCGAACGTGTCGTTGATGGTCTTGAAATTGTCCAGGTCGATGAAAATGATCGCGGCCTTGCGCAGGTCGAGCAGGCCGGCATCAAGCGCATCCTGAACCTTCTGAAAGAAGGTCGCCCTGTTGTGCAGACCGGTGAGCTGGTCCCGCGAGGAGAGCAGACGCACCTTCTCGCCGGTTTTCACCTGCTGCCGCATTTTCAGGATGTAGGCGATGAACGGAACCCCGAAACTGGCCAGGACCACCAGCCCGAGCGCCCCCGCCAGATAGAGGAAATTCCGGTGAAACAGGTTCGCGACCGGGGTCTGGTCGAGATAGACTTCGACGACACCGATCGTCTGACCGCCGGCGGCCAGGATCGGCACATAAGCTTCGACATAAAGGTCCGGCCGGTTGGACTTTTCGCGTCCGTCCTGAAGTTCGATGACGGCCTGGCCCGTGTCGATCACCTCGCGGGCGTGGCCGTTGTGGTCCGTTCTGGCGCCCGCCTCCAAGGGAGCCCCAAGCTCGTCGGAGATCAGCACCATGCGGGCGTCGGCATCGAACAGCTTGAAACGGAAGACGTCGGCAACCTGCACGGCCTTGTCGATGACCGCGGCCTGCGCCTGTGTTGGCTCACCGTTGTCGATCAGCTGCTCCAGGTCCGGGACGGATTTCGACAGATAGGTGGCCCAGTTGGCGGCCTTGCGCTCCGCATTGCCTTCGATGACGGTGTCCACCGACCGAGCGATGAACAGCTTGCCGACAACAAGCATCACCGCAACGAATGCAAACAGCATCGCGAAATTCAGCCAAACACCAATCCTGTCAGACCTGTCGAACATACAAATACCCGGAGACACACCAGGACATCTCATCATCGACAGACTAAAACTTCCATAACGCAAGAATTCGTTGTTATTACATCATGAATAATAACAATATTACCTGAGCCCGTTACTAGGGGCAGGACTCATTAATTTGAGTGAAATGGTAGGGATGAATTTGTTCGGATACGAGGCGCAAAGCTGCAGGAAACCGTCCGGTTTCCAAAGATTTGCAACGACGTTGCCGGGCAAATTCCCCCTATCCCGGAGGGAC
>NZ_JALNMJ010000018.1 GCF_023156505.1 Roseibium sediminicola
CACCAAGGGATTTGAGAAACGAATTTGTAGCACACATTGCGAAACGCACTCCCAACATTGAGATGCGTATCAAGTCGCAACCCGGATCAAGACGGGCAACGTGGGGTGCTGCCAACGCTTACCTTTTGCTTACGAGGTGCGCTCAAATTTCTCTGCTTGAAATTGCCTGAACTCGCTATGCGTTGCGTAGTTTTGGAATACACAACGAATAACCAAGTACACCAAATTTACACCATTGGCTCAAAAACGGCAGAAACCTGCGACTTTGATCCCTTCCATCATGGGGGCCACGGAAAAGCGCGGCTGATGGCGGGTGTAGAGGCGGTCAGAAGTCGTCATGGGCGGCTCAATATCATTTGCGGGCCGAAGACGCAAAGGCGGCGTGCCGTGCCTGGTATCTGTCCAGTCAGGCCACGTCCGTCAAATGACTTCCGGCGTCAATTGATTGTCTTGGGCCGGATAAGGGCTCCGATGATACGGTCAAAGTCGCCGGTACCGCGGATTATTTCCAGGCCGCGGTTGAAAGAATCGATGAAATAGGGGCCGTCATCGATCTGGCGCGATACCAGCAAGTGATAGGACCAGGCATAGGTCATGGTGTGCAGATGGCCGATCCGCTTCTGCTGGTCCGGCGTCAGGTGTTCCAGCACCGCTTCATAACCGCTGGTTTCAAGCTCCGGGACAAAATCCACCCGTCCCATGGCCAGCATTTCAAACAGCTGCTGATTGTTCTGCACACGAGCGACAGTGATCGAACCGTCCTCAATCAGAGGCGCGAATTGTCGGCCGAAGGCGCTGGAATCGAGTGCGCCCATGACCTTGCCTTTCAGGTCTTCCGGTTTGCTGGCATCAAGCGCATGGTCCTTGTTGAAGAAGACAACCTCCTGCAAGGTGAAAAGCGGATCGCTTGCCAGGAAAATGCGCTCACGTTCAGGTGTCAGAACCCACATGAACGTGCCGTCCCAAGCGCCACGTTCCACCAGCACCATCGCCCGGTTCCACGGGAAGAATCCATATTCCACGTCTATGCCGACGGCGGCAAAGGCAGCCGTAACAAGAGACGATGCCGCTCCATAGCCGGGCAGAGTTTCCGACTGATAGGGCGCCCACTCCCCATTGGTCAGTCGTATTTTATCCGGGGTATCCGCGAAAGCCGCGCTGCCGAAACATAACAGCGTCAACAACGAAAAAAGCAGGCTTCTCGCAAAAGGCATACAAAACCTTATATGAATTGAGTGAAATTTACACCCTTGAATTGCCTTGCCGACCGGGTCCGTTCCAATGCGGCGAACACCAGCCTTGCGTAAGTACCCGCCTGTGCTTACCTGATCTTTCGGGCAGGAGACCAAGGTATGCAGACAGCAACAGCCGGCACAGGCTCTCAGGCGACAACCGGCATCCTGTTGATGTCGCTAGGGGTTGCAAGTCTTTGCGTCAACGATGCCATCGCCAAGACGCTGACGGAGGGCTATTCGCCGATCCAGATCCTGTTCCTGCGCAACATCATCGCCCTGCCCTTTGCCATGCTGATCGCGCTCAAGATGGGTGGACGCGCCGCGCTGGTGACGCACCGGCCGGTGGCTCATCTCCTGCGCGGTGTCCTGTGGCTGATCGCGGCGACGCTGTTCTTCACCAGCTTTCTCTATCTGGGCCTGGCCGAAGCGACCGCCCTGATCTTCGTGATGCCGGTCTTTGTCACCGCCGTGTCGGCGCTGATCCTGCGGGAACCGACCGGCTGGCGGCGCTGGTCAGCGGTTCTGGTCGGTTTTGCCGGGGTGCTGGTGATCGTTCGCCCGGGTGGCGACACGTTCCAGACGGCCTCGCTGCTGCCGGTGACGACCGCGTTTTTCTATGCCTTGCTGATGCTGAGTGCCCGCTGGGTCGATCCGCGCGAAAGCGTCTGGACCATGATGCTGTACCTGGTCGGCGCCGGCGCGCTCCTGAGCGCCCTGGTGATGCCTTTTGTCTGGGTTCCGCCGCGGTTGGAAGACACCTGGCTGTTTCTGGGCCTGGCGCTGTTCGGCACCGTCGGCATCACGCTGATGACCCAGGCCTTCCGTTTCGCGCCGGCGGCGGTCGTCGCCCCGTTCGACTACACGGCCCTGATCTGGGCGACCCTGCTGGGCTACCTGCTCTGGGGAGAAATCCCGGACCTCGCCACGTATCTCGGCGCTGCAATCATCATTGCCAGCGGTATCTATATCGTCTTGCGTGAGCGCAAGCTGGAGAGCTGATTGGCTGCCGCCGTCGACCTTGCTCCGGCAGCAAACCAACCCACACACTTTCTACTGCAGCGGCGGCGTAATGCGATTGGCGGCCGACCACACATTTGGCGAAATATCGCAACCAAGCCCCAGCTCATTCAACCGCTTGGAACGCTGTCCAACCTGATAGGGGCCGGTAAACGTCGGACACTGACAGGTGGTCAGGCCGTTTTCATCGATCGAACACGGCGCGGTCATGCAGCCCGCATAAAGCCCACTGTCGCAGGTGGTCGAGCCGAAGCTATGCTCAGAGACATGCGCGAAGCTGAAGGTCGAGATCAGATGCACGTCCGGCCGATCCGGATAAAGCGTCTGTTTCTTGTTGTCACTGGCGCTGCCGAGCATGGAGCAGACAGCGGCCTGCTGGCATTCTTCAGGCTTGAACTTGGCTTCCGAACACTTGTTCAGGTTGATCATGTTGAGACACTTCTTGCCCAACGGCCCGCATGTGGTGCGCGTCTCCTCTAGGGTCTGTGGACAATTAGGATTTGGTCTTGGTTTGAATGCAAATGGCTCGAGTTCAAGAAGCAAAGGCGCAGGAAGGGTCAACCCTTTCAAGCCTTTGCGACGCCGAAATGAGCCATTTGCATTCAAATCCCCCATTCCTGATATCTGGGGGGACGCAGCGGATTTCGGTTTCGCGTGCGTCGGAAAGTTCTTGTAGTGGGCAGCACCACTGCGAACTTTCCTTCTGCTCGAAGACCGAAATCCGACAAGCGCCAAGACCGAAACCTAAATGTCCACAGACCCTAGCACCTCTGGGTTCAAGATGCTGGTCAACAGCACATAATTATTCTGAAACTCAAGACCAAGCTGTTGCCCATCCGGTGCCCCGGTCTCCCCGTCCACCGCATAACAGGTGCAGGCGGCTGCCCCGGGATCGTTCGGATCCAGCTCGCAGGGCATCACGGGCGGATCGGAATAGCGGTGGCTGGGCGTCGCGATCTCGGGACCGGAATAATAACAAAGCGCATAATCATTGCCGCTACAGGCAAGGAATTGTGTCGGTAGGGTTCAACTGTCCGACCGCGGCGGCGGCAGGTCGTTGGCGGCCGCGGGCGAAGCCGGTAACAGACACAGGCTCAAGGCTAGAACAAGGGCCGAAAGAATGGATTTCATGATTGACCTCCCCAGGCTGCTGCATGTCTTTCTGATTTAATCTTTTTCAAGAAACTATCACTGGTTGCAGATTTCACCAACAGGGTTTGGGCAAAGAAGCGACCCATGAACTCCCGCCAGGCGTGACAGACACCATCTGCACACACGAAGGGGCGGTCCCGGACCGCCCCTTTGCTGGCACATCCTTTTCAGCCGGTGTCAGATGAAATCGGTGCCCGGTACGCTCATGTCCAGGGCACTGGTACCGTGACCAAGAGCCGTATCGAGATCGGAACCGACAGCGCTTGCCTCCGAAGCCCCAAAAGCGCCGAGCGTGTCCGCTGCGCCGTCGAGAAGCGCCAGAATGTCTGCGGAGGCGAAGGTCTCCGATCCGATGGAGACACTGTCGGCGCCAAAACTCACGCCGTCCTCGACGCCCACCTGATGGTATATCGCCGTCAGGTCGAACCGGAAGCTGTCGGCGCCCTGGACCACGTCGAGCCATTCCACAGCTGAGGAGGCGTCGTCCATGCCGTGAACCGTGGCGACGGTCCTGTCCTCGACCTGGATCTGCAGCGCATCCGCCGACCGCGTGAACAAGAACGTGTCCTCTTCCAACGCCATCGCGGAGAAGCTGCGAAGTTCAATCGTGTCGTTGCCGCTCGGCGCCTGGCTCAGCTCGTCGAGCTCGGGCAACTCGACGCCAAAGCCTTCCAGGAAGGACTGGATGCCGTCGGTGGCGCGTTCGGCAATGCTGACTTCACCGTCGGCCCAGATCGTGTAGGTGTCGTCGCCGGCTTCACCGGAGAGGAAACCGACCCCACCGAGGACGTCGTCGCCGGCGCCGCCCAGAGTGACATTCGCCTTGACCTCATAGGCGCCGATGCCGGGCAGTCCCAGGTCGGGGCTGAAATCGGAGACCGCGTCGATCAGATCCGACACCGGCTCGGTGACGTCCTTGATCGCGTTGGCGGTGCTTGTCAGAGCGGACCGGAAGGTCTGCACCAGCGGCACGTCGGTCAGGACGTCGTGGATGATCAGCTTGGTGAAGTCCATCACATCCAGGATCACATCGTTGCCGTCCCCACCGGCATAGAGGTTGCCCGCACTGACCGCCAGGACTTCGGGAGCTTCGCCCTGGTCGATTTCCTGCTGCATTTCCAACGCGTCGATCAGCTTGTCGAGACCGTTGCTGGAGAGGATCAGATCGTCCCCCTCACCGCCCATGACCAGCGAATTGGTATCCGCCAGGGCAAAGGCGACGTCATTGTCGGCGCCGCCGTGAACGATCGCGCCGGGACCGCCGGCAACCATCAGGTCTGCGCCCTCGCCGCCGAGCTGGGCCGTCAGAACCAGTTCCTCCGGCAGGGCCCCGGTGACGACGGCGCCCTTGCGGTTGCCGTCCGTGTCGGTTTCCGTGTTGGGCGACAAGGTCACAGCGGCCTCGTCACCAAAGGAAAGACCAAGCATCACGTCGGTGCCGGCGCCACCATGCTGGAAGGACACAGCGCCCTTGAACTGCGGGGCCACGACCTTGGCGGCCGCAACCATGACATCCGATCCATCCCCGCCGAACTGGGCAACACCCTGGCCACCGCCGATGACGATGTCGTTGCCGGCATCGGCATATTGCAGGACGCCGACGCCGCCGCCGACCATGACATCATCGCCCTGGCCCATGACCTGGACCGTGGCCGCGCCGGCACCGAAGGCATAGTCCTTGCCCGAGCCGCCGAACTGGAAGTTGTTGGCGCCGCCACCGATCAGCACGTTGGTGCCGCCGCCAGTCGTCTCGAAATACTCGTCGAAGTTTTCGATGACCTCGGCGAACTTGCCGTCATCGAAGCCGAGATCGGAGGGAACCGCGCTCCACAGGTGATCGCCGAACTGGATGTTGCTGGTGCCACCCGCCATCAGGACGTCATCCCCGGAGCCACCAATCTGGATATTCGCGCCGCCGACCGCAAAAAGCGCATCATTGCCGGCGCCGCCATGCTGCAGGTTGACCCCGGCAACACCGACCAGGACATCGGCACCGTCGCCGCCGAACTGGCCGACATTGGTTCCGAGCCCGAACAGACTGTCGTTGCCGGCCTCGCCGAATTGCAGGTTGCCGGTGCCGGCCGCGGCCAGGAGATCGTTGCCTTCACCGCCAAACTGGATATTGGCAACGCCGAGCGCCTTCATCCGATCTTCGCCGGTGCCGCCCCACATGGTGTTGACGCCGCCAAGGGCAAGCATGTCGTCGTCACCCGCGTCGCCATGGATGAGGTTCACACCGCCAACGGCCTCGATCGTGTCGTTGCCGTCGTCGCCGTGAAGCACGTTGATGCCGCCGGCCGCCTTGATGGTGTCGTTGCCGGACCCGCCATAGGCCCAGGTGGCACCGGCAACGGCTTCGATGTGATCGTTGCCGGCCTCGCCATGAATAACATTCGACGCGCCGTAGCCGTAGATGGCGTCGTCGCCATCGCCGCCGCGCATCACGTTGGAAGCGCCCCGGCCTTCCATGTGGTCTTCGCCGTCATTGCCGTACATGACGTTGGACGCGCCATGGCCTTTCAGGGTGTCGTCGCCGGTGCCGCCATGCATCACGTTCGAGAGGCCATGCCCCTCCATCGTGTCGTGGCCGCTGTCGCCATGCATCACATTGGAGGCACCGTAGCCATACATTCTGTCGTCGTGATTGCCGCCGGACATGACGTTTGACGCGCCACGGCCTTCCATGTGGTCCGCGCCGTCCTCGCCATACATGACATTGGACGCGCCATAACCTTTCACTGTGTCATTGCCGGTGCCGCCATACATCTTGTTGTAGGCGCCATAACCATAGACACCGTCATGGCCCGAACCACCCTTCATGATGTTGGTGGCACCGTAGCCATAGAGAGTATCGTTGTAGCTGCCGCCGTCCATGTCATTGTAGATGCCATAGCCGTAGAGCTTGTCGTAGCCGCTATCGCCGCGCATGACGTTCTTGGCGCCGTAACCATAGAGAGTGTCGTTGCCGGTGCCGCCATACATGCCGTTATAGGCGCCATATCCATAGAGCTTGTCGGTGCCGCTGCCACCATAAAGATAATTGGTGGCACCATAGGCCTTGATCTTGTCACTGCCCGAGCCGCCATAGAGATAGTTCGTCGGAGCCCAGGCCTCGATATAGTCGTTGCCGGAGCCGCCCCAGAGCTTGTTGCGGATCGCGGAATAGCCGTAGATCGTGTCGTTGCCGTCACCGGCATCCTTGTTGCCGTAAAGGCCGTAGAGCTTGTAGGTCTGGTGAATGCTTGAAGAAGAGCCCATTTCGAAAAGTCCTTTTATCTGGAAGGATTTGGATCACGCCGCGTAGGCGCGGGCCTTGACGGGACGGCCGAACTGATCGCGTCCGGGGTGCTGGACGACGCGCAGAATGCGGCCTGTTGAATCGCGCCGGACCGAGCGAAGCGCACGTTCTGGAAAGACGGTGCGTTTCAGATCGCGCGCGACATGAAACCCGTCTCCGAAGGGCGCTATGAAATCGATCACGACGGGGTTGTCGCCGTTGTTCCATTCCTCGGGTGCGGGTGTGTGGTCCTGGTGCAGAACGGCCTGTTCGCTCGCCTCGTCGAGCCACGCCCAGGTCGCCAGGGCAACCGGCCGGCCGGCGCGCCGCCAGACACGCATCTGGCCGAGCATCAGCGGCGGCAGGATCAATCCGCCGATTGCCGCGATGCTGCGCTCCTTGTGAAGCGGGCTTTCCGCCATCAGGGCGGTCGCTTCGCCCAAGAGGGCAAAGGTCACTTGCGGGGGAATTTCGACGGGGGCCATGAACTTGCTCCTGACTGCGTTAGCGTTGTCAGAAAGCTAAGAACGGCCGCTCCGCTGCGTTATGGGGTAAATCCCCCAATCGTCGGGTCGCCGGAAACCGGGCCCTCTCGCCGGGAAGGCCTGTCAGTCCTGGCCAGCGCCTTCGGGCGGAGTGGCCGCGACGAGCGGTATGCCGAGCGAGAACCTTGTGCCGCTGCCCGGCAGCGACGCGGCATCGAGCGATAACCCGTGCCCCGCGGCGAGTTCGGCGCAGATGGCGAGCCCGAGGCCGTGCCCTTCGCTGCCCTCGCCCGATTGCCAGGCTTGGCGATAGCGGTTGAGATCCTCGGCGCTCATGCCGGGCCCGGTGTCGAGGACCTGGATCTCGATCCGGCCGCCCCGCCGCCTCACTCCCGCCAGCACCTTGCCCTTGTCTGTGTATTTGATGGCATTCGACACCAGGTTCGAAACGATCCGCATCAGGGCCAGGGGCTGAACAGAGACCAGAGCACTGGAATTGACGACCTTGAGGGACAGTCCCTTGATCCGGGCTTCATCGCCGAACATCTGACCGACAGTGTCGAGGATTAGGGAGACGCTATAGGGCTCGGCTTCTGACTGCACGGTGTCCCTATTGTCTTTGGCGCTTTCGCCGGCCGCTTCAATTTGTGCTTCGTCCAGATGGCTGAGGGCCAGGTCCTGAATGTAGTCGAAGGCTTCCTGGAGGCGTGCGCGCGTCGCGCCCGGATCGTCGCGTGTCATCGCCTCCACGCTCATGCGCAAGGCACTCAGCGGCTGCTTGATGTCATGGGACATGGACGCCAACTGAAGCTGCCGCTTGTCGGCAAGGTCGCGAACACGGGAATAGTTCTGTTCCGCCTTCAGGAGTTCCTGTGTGACGGCGGCTTCCTTCCGCACCGCCTCGATTTCCCGGGCGAGCGCATCGGCATGTTCGCGGCGCAGCTCGATCAGGCCGGTGGAGAGGCCAGCCATGACGCCGAAGGCGAGCGTCGCGTAGACGCCCTTGATAAACCAGGGAATGGAGATGTCACCGACACCTGTTCTGGCGATTGCAAGGACCACGACCGCGGAGAAGCCAAGCACCGTCACCAGCGTGACCCAGCGCACCACACGTCTTCTGGCACCGTCAAAAGCATCCCACTGGAAGACGCAATAGACCTGGGTGGCAAACATGGCGGCCATCAGCAGGTAGCTCAGCGGCGCAACGATCTCCGCCGGAAGCACAAACACCAGGGCAATGCTGGCAAGCACAGCAGCTGACAGCGCGTAGAACAGCCGTACATGTTTCTGCTCACTGGAATAGCGCCGGATCGACAGGCCCGCCGTGAAAAATCCTTCCGCGATCAGGATCAGAAAAAGAACAAGACCAACTGGCAAGTGCCAGTCGGGATGGTCCGGATAGAGCCAGCGGAACGGAAAATTATCCAGATAGGCGACGAAGCCCAGGCCGAGCAGCAGCAGCAACGCATAGGCGAATTCGACGAGGCTGCGCATGGCCAGGCTGAAGACAAAGAAGAACAGCAGGCAGGCGCCGAGAAAAGCATAGAATCCGGCCAGTTTCAGCACATCGGCAAAGGCGGCTGCTAGATGTTCCGATGGCTCTTCGAGCGCGAAATTGGCCTCCTCGATCGCGCCATGGACCATCCTCACGGCCAGCGTGGCACGTTCCCCCGGCACCAGCGTGACCGGCGCACTGCGCAGCCGGGTCAGGCTGTAGTCCCTTGCGGAAAACGGCAAGCGGATATCATGGGCAAGCAGCTGCTCGCTCTTTCCGCCGGCGCGCAAGAGATAGACCTCGAGCGCGATCAGTCCATGAATACCGGACGTCAGGATCCAGCTGTGTTCACTCTCCTCACCGACAGTCTCGCGCGCCTCGATGTCGACCAGCCCCCAGATGGCCTGGTAGGGCACGACGGCGGCTCCGGCCGCCTGGAAATCCGGCGTGAGGTCACCGCGCCGATGGCGGTGTTGCAGATCCTGCAGCGTTTCCCGGGTGTCGGGAGCGAACCGCATTGCGCCCGCGACATCAATGACCTTGGCAGACGGATCGAGCATCAACGGCTTCTGTGCCTGCGCACTGCCGGGGAGCATGGTGAAGAGAAGGCTCAAGCAGACCAGAAGATATGTTATGACTGCTTTCACGCCGTGCCCTTCATCCGTTTGGTCGAGCTTATCGTGCAAGAGCCCCGCTTTCATGCCGTAATTGCAGACGACCATGCAATTGTCCGTGCCGGTCTGCGCATTGCCCTGGAAACCCCGGGAACCGTCGTTTCAGAGGGGATTGCGGTGGTCGCGGAGGCAAATGACGGCCTGCAAGCGATAGCGGCCGTGCGCCGGCACCGCCCGTCCCTACTCCTTCTGGATGTTCAGATGCCGCTTGCGGGCGGACTGGAGGTTTTCGTCGAGGCCAGGCGCTGGTCGCCGGACACGAGGGTCGTCATCCTGACCGGCGTGTCATCGGTGGGGAAAATCGGTGAACTCGTCGCCAGCGGGGTCGATGGCCTGTTCTCGAAAAGCGAGGACCACGACGAGCTGATTGCCAAGCTCCCCAATATCTTGAGCGGACAACGTCACATCGCGGGCCGGTTCGAGGAGATGCTGCGGGATGCACCTGCCCCACCTTTGCTGTCGGACCGCGAGCGCCAGACGCTCAATCTGATCGTTTCCGGCCGGTCGAACAGGGAGATCGGCGAGACCCTCGGCATCAGCGCCAAAACGGTCGACCGGCATCGCACCAACCTGATGAAGAAACTCGATGTGCATTCGGTGGCGCAGCTGATCGCCTATGCGCTGCGCGAAGGTCTGATCGACCCGTCCGTGGAATTGTGACTGCAACTGTTTACAGAGAAGGCAGCCGGTCCTTTCAACCGGCTGCCTGTCGTTGTCTCAGCGCCCTCAGATCCGCTGGGTGAAGGTTGCCGCCTTCACCTGGATCGCATAGTCCTTGGCAAGCTCAAGGAATGCGTCGTAGCTCTTCTGCACTTCGGCGAATTTTGGATTGGCCGAAGCGTTTTCGGCCATCACCTCGGCGACAGCCGGCTTCAAGGCGGCTATGACGTCGTCCGGGAAGGCCGCGAAGGTGACGCCGTCATCCTTCAGCTTCTTCATGGCCACGGCGTTGTAATAGTCGAACTGGGCCGTGGTCTCGACAGAGGCTGCTTCGGCCGCATTGGCAATGATCGCCTGCAGATTGGCCGGCAGGCTGTCATAGGCGTCCTTATTGACCACGATCTCCAGAGCGGCGGAGGGTTCGTGGAAGGCGGGCACATAGCAGTATTTGGCGACTTTCTGCAGACCGAATGCCTGGTCCAGCATCGGACCGACCCATTCGGCGGCATCGATGGCGCCAGACTGGAAGGCCGGGAAGATTTCCGGAGGCGGCAGCAGCACCGCGTTGACGCCGAGCTTGCGCATGGCTTCGCCGCCAAGGCCGGCAATGCGCATGTTGAGACCAGCCAGATCGTTGAGGCTTTCGACCGGCTTCTTGAACCAGCCGGCTGCCTGGACGCCGGAACTGCCGGAATAGAACGGCTTCAGGCCGCGCTCTGCGTAAATGCTGTCCCAAAGATCCTGGCCGCCGCCGTAGCGCAGCCATGCGGTTGTCTCGACCGCGGTCATGCCGAAGGGAACGGCGGAAAAGAAATGCAGCGCCGAGTTCTTTGAGGCTGCGTAATAAGGCGTTGAGTGACCAATCTCGGCCGTGCCCTGTTCGACCGCGTCCTCGACACCGAAGGGGGGCACCAGTTCGCCGCCCGAAAACACTTTGAAGGTCAGCTGCCCGTCGGACATCGCCGCCACCCGGTCAGCAAAGGTGGTCACGTTGGTGCCGACGCCGGGCGCCTTGGCCGGGAACGAAGTTGGAAGTTTCCACTCGATCTTACCCTGGGCAATCGCCGGGGCGGCCAACAGGCTGGCAGGCGCGGCGACCGCGCCCGCTTTCAGGAAATCGCGTCTCTTCATGGTACTCCTCCACATTATCTGAACAGAATCTCAGGCAGGAACGTCGCCAGTGCCGGAAAGGCCGCGACCAATCCCAGCGCCAGCAGCTGGATGACAACAAACGGAATCACCGAAACATAGATATCCGACGTGCGGATTTCAGGCGGCGCAACCGACCGGAAATAAAAGAGCGCAAACCCGAAGGGCGGCGTCAAGAAGGATGTTTGCAGGTTCAGCGCGATCAGGACTGCGAACCAGACCGGTGAGATGTCCGACTGCAGGATGATCGGGCCGACAATCGGCACGACGATGAAGATGATCTCGACGAATTCCAGGATGAAGCCGAGCAGGAAGATGACCAGCATGGTCAAGACCAGCATTCCCAAGGCGCCTCCCGGAAGAGAGGTGAGCAGTTCCGCCACATGTTCGTCGCCATTGAAGCCGCGGAACACTAACGACAGGATGCTGGCCGCCATGACGATGCCGAAAATCATCCCGGTTATGGTCACGGTTTCCCTTAGCGCCGGCAGCAGAATGCCACCGCGCAGCAAGGACCCGGAAGCAGCAAGCAGCAACAGGAAGGCCGTCCCGGTCAGCACCAGGGACAGCAGGGTCATGGCTGACCAGCTGACCTGCCCTCCTTCGAAATCGAGACCGAACAGCCCGGCCTGACGCAAGACAAGAAGCAGCACCGCCAGACCGGCGCAAGCCATGGCCACGCGCGCCATCGCGCCGCCCCGGTTTGCGGCCGCAATCAGGATGGCACCGGCCACGCCCACGCTGGCGGCCTCCGTCGGGGTCGCAATGCCCACCAGAATGCTGCCGAGCACCGCCACGATCAGCCCCAGGGTCGGCGCAATGTCGCGGATCAGTTCTATGGCAGAAACGGAGCGTTGCGAAGACTTCCGCCCGGTATCACGCCCCTGCCCCGACCGGCGCAGCCGGAGCAATACGTAAGCGCCGTAAAGGGCAACGAGCAGCAAGCCGGGCAACAGCGCGCCGGCGAAGAGGTCGCCGACCGTCACCGGATCGGGCGCGAAGTTACCGGCCTCCTGCTGCGCCTCGAAATAGGCGTTGGAGACCTGGTCTCCCAGAAGGATCAGCACGATCGAGGGCGGGATGATCTGACCGAGCGTGCCGCTGGCGCAGATCAGGCCGCTGCTCATGTGTTTGTTGACGCCGGCCGACAGCAGCGCCGGCAGCGTGATCGTGCCGAGCATGACGATGGTTGCGCCGATAATCCCGGTCGAAGCCGCAATCAGCGCGCTGACCAGAACCACGGAAAGCGCGAGCGCCGCCTGGTGCCCTCCCAGGGCCGCCGACAGGCTTTTGAGCATGCGTTCCGCCTGGCTGGATTTCTCCAGGACCAGTCCCATGAAGACAAAGAGCGGAACCGCCAGGAGCAGCGGATTGGACATGATGCCGAACACTCGCTGCGGCACCGCCTGGAAATAGAGAAGATCGAATGCGCCCAGCGAAGCCGCCGCAAGCGCGACCAGTGTCGGCGCCCCAGCAATAGCCAGCAGAACAGGCACACCGCTCAGGATGCAAGCGAAGACCGACACGGCCATGATGATGAGCCAGACAATATCCATGCTCATGAACGCGGCCGCCTGAGAACGCCGATAAGCCGCTGCAGCACAAACAGAACCACAAGCGCCGGCAGGATCAGGAGGCAGGTTTTGACAAGAAAAAGCCCCGGCAGGCCACCGGTTTCGGGAGAACCTTCCAGGATTTCCCAGGAACTGCGTACCAGCGGATAGGCTGTCCACAGCATCAGGCAGAACACCGGCAGCGCAAGCAGGAGATCTCCAGCAGCGTCGATTGTCCGGTTGGTCCAATCGCTCCAGGTCTGCCGGAAGACATCGACACGCACATGCTTGTCGGCATCGAAGGCAACGGCAACGGACAGGGCAACCAGAGCGGCGAAGGCATAATTCACGCCGTCCTGGATTTCCAGGAACCCGACGCCGAGCAGATAGCGCATGAGCACCATTGCCAGCTGCCCTAAAAAGACAAGGGCGGCAAACCCCATGCAGAGCCACCGAATGGTCTGAAAAATCCCTTGCATCAAATGGCCTGTCTCCAAGGACGGAATCCGTGTTTCGGCAAAAATATCCGTTCCGACAATGATTTGCCAGAAATTCCGCTTGGAAAGCTGTGCAAGCTTTTTGCGCATCCAGAAGGATTTTGGGCGACTGCCTCGCTGTATTTTTCAATCGCGGCCGGCGACCGTTGCCGCTGATGCCCCCTGTCAATCCCGTCAGGTTTTCCAACAGAATAAACTGCGCACAAGCTTCTTTGTCGCAGGCGGGCAAAAGCATTGCGGCAATGCAGCAAATGCGATAGGCGGGTGTCCTCTTCCGCTTTCAGGGCTCTGGTGTCCGGCTGCAATCCTCCCGCGGTCCGGACACGGTTTCAGGGCGCTGACCATTCTGCCTTAAGCCAATTCCGGAGTGAGAGATGCTCGGCAAAAAAGTTCCGTCCGTTACCTTCCGCACGCGCGTGCGCGACGAATCCATCGAAGGCCCGAACCCGTTCCGTTGGGAAGACAAGACCAGCGACGACTATTTCAAGGGCAAAAAGGTTGTGCTGTTCTCGCTGCCGGGTGCGTTTACGCCGACTTGCTCCACCTACCAGCTGCCGGATTTCGAAAAGCTCTTCGACGAGTTCACGGCTGAAGGCATTGACGAGATCTACTGCGTGTCCGTCAACGACGCCTTTGTCATGAATGCCTGGGCCAAAGCTCAGGGCATCGACAAGGTCAAGGTGATTCCGGACGGTTCCGGCGAGTTCACCCGCAAGATGGGCATGCTGGTCGCCAAGGACAATCTCGGCTTCGGCATGCGTTCGTGGCGTTACGGCGCGATCGTCAACGATGGCCAGGTCGAGCAGTGGTTCGAGGAAGAAGGCTTCTCCGACAACTGTGAAAGCGATCCCTACGGCGTCTCCTCTCCGCAGAACATTCTGGAAAAGCTGCGCGACGCCAAAGTGCAGGCTGCCTGATTTTCCGGCCCCTTCCAAAAACGAAGAGCCCGGCAATTGGCTGGGCTTTTTTCGTTTCTGCTGCCGGTCGGCCGGCGCTCAGAACACCTGGTCGCAACCTTCGATTTCCGTCACGGGTTCGATTTTCAGATGACCTGACGCGAGCTCCTCCTTGGTCTCATTGACCTTCCCTTCAATGTCGGCCACCAGCGCCTTGTTATACTGGTCGACGGACCAGTCGACGCCGTTGTCGCTGACGGACATTGTCAGGACACCCGCTTCCCAGGTGCCCTTGGACACCGCTTCCCATGTCGAAAAGGCAGCCTCGTCCACGCGCTTTAACGCGCTGGTCAGGACCGTTCCGGGAATGAAGTCGTTCCGGTTGGCGTCCACCATGATGACATGCGCACCGGCTCCTTCCGCGGCCTTTGCGACACCTTCCGCCGCAAGGCCCGCCGGAGCAAAGATGACGTCGACCCCTTCGGCCAGCATCTTCTCGGCGATCTGCTTGCCGCCAATTATGTCCCGGAACGCGCTGATGTCGGCACCGACGAAGGCGGCAACCACCTGGGTCTGGCTGTTCGCATGTTTCGCACCGGCGGCAAAACCGCACATGAAGCGGCGCACCGGTGGAATATCCGTTCCACCGATGGTTCCGACCTTGCCGGTCCTGGATTTCAATCCGGCAACATAGCCGGCGATGAAGCCGCTTTGTTGTTCCGAAAACAGAATGGACCTCACATTGGGCAGATCGGCAACCATTCCATCAATCAAGGTGAAGCTGACATCCGGAAACTCGACCGCCGCCGTTCTGACCGCGTTCGTGTTGGCGAAGCCCAGGGTCACCAGATGATTGGCGCCCCGTTTGGCGAGCATGCGCAGCACGTTGAGCGTCTCTTCCTCATCCACGGTCACCCATTCGTCGATGTCCAGGCCGAAATCGCCGATCGCACGGGATGTGCCGAGATGGGCCAGTTCGTTGAAGGAACCGTCATTCTTGGTGCCGGCGAACAGGATGGCGCCGCTCGTCTGGGCAAGCGCGGGCGTTGCCACGAAAAGGCACAGCACGCCGATAACCGCCAGCACTTGTTGTCTATTTCCAATCATTGGCCCGCGTTTCCAAAGGCAAATCCGGTCACCTGCAACATCAAAGGAAACGGATAGTCCGTCCGTAAGGACAGCAACAGAAAACTGTACACATCAATTCACATTAGAAGTGTCCCCAGCCCAGAACAATGGTCACTTCCGACAAGGCCGGCCGGCCCAGAAAGTGTCGACCGGCTCGGGAGGTCGTAGTTGACCTGTCGAAACGCAACAGGCCGTTCAACAGAAGCAATTTCCGGTGGAATTTCTTAAGATCCACGCCCCATGATTTTGAAACTCGCCCTGTTTCAGAGATGGTTCCCATGAAGAACTTGAAATCCGCATTGCTGGGAATTGGCCTGCTGACCGCGGGCAGCCGGGACGCGTTCGCCCTAAACCTGGGATTTGTCAGGTTTCCGGACTGGATGGACATCTACATTTTCTCGCAGTTCGCCATCACCTTTGTCGCCTGGCTCGGTCTGTGGGTGACCAAACCAAGAGGTGTTGCCTTCCAGGATCTGTGGAATGTTCGGCTCTCGCCCTTGGCAAATCTCTTTCACTACACGATGGCCATTGCCTTCATCGCGGGCATGATCCTGCTGTTCTTGGGGATGGGGCTGACCCGCTACGCGGAAGCAACGTCGTGACCTTCGGCGTTGCAGTCCCGCATTAGCGCCGCTCCTCGAGCCGCCTGCGGGCGTCCTCTGAGCGCAGCTCCAGCCACATGGCGTTCAGGATGGCCAGGCAGCAGGCCAACGGCATTCCGAGGATCCAGGCAAAATACCACATCGATTTGTCTCCTCAGTAAGCCGTGTGGTTGTCGCGCTCGATGCTTTCCTCGTCCACCTTGCCCCACAGGACTTTGTAGACCCAGGCGGTATAGACCAGCACGATCGGCAGGAAAATGAGGGTCGCAACCAGCATGTTGAACAGGGTTCGGTGGCTGGAGGATGCGTCCCAGACCGTCAGGCTCGCCTCCGGCTGGATCGAGGATGGCAGAATGAACGGGAACATCGACACACCAACGGTGGAGATAATGCCGAACAACGCCATCTTGGAAAACGGGAAAATCATGATCTCGAGACGGGTCTGCAGCAGCAGCAACGTGCAGAACAACCCCAGGAAACCCATGGCCGGTGCCAGCCACAACACGGGATGGACCGTGTAATTGTAAAGCCAGGCGCCGCTTTCGGTGATCGCCTGCTTGGCAAGCGGATTGGCCTGCATGTTCGGGTCAATTTCCGAGGTGATGCGGAAGCCTTCGACATAACCGGAGGCGACCAGATAGCCGCCAAGTGCGAACAGCACCAGACCGAGACCGGCTGCCAGGGTTCCGAAGCGGCGCGCACGCGCGGCAACGTCACCGGTTGCCCGCATCACCAGCCACACGGAGCCGTGCATGACCAGCATGGAAACAGACAGCAGGCCGCACAGAAGCGAGAATGGCGAGAACAGTCCGAAGAAGGAACCCTCGTAGGTCATGCGCAGATCATTGTCGAGCGAGAACGGGACCCCGAGCATGACGTTGCCGACTGCAACGCCGAAGACCAGCGCCGGCACGAAGGAGCCGGTGAACAGCGCCCAGTCCCAGGCAGTGCGCCAGGCCGGATCCGGACGCTTGGACCGGTACTTGAAGGCAACCGGCCGCAGGATCATCGCGGCCAGCACCACGAACATGGCGAGATAGAAACCGGAAAAGCTGATCGCGTAGAGCGGCGGCCAGGCGGCAAAGATCGCCCCGCCGCCGAGAATGAACCAGACCTGGTTGCCTTCCCAGGTCGGGCCGATCGTGTTGATGACAACACGCCGTTCGATGTCGGTTTCGGCAACGAACGGCAGCAGCGCGCCGACCCCCATGTCGAAACCGTCCATGACCGCAAAGCCGATCAGCAGCACCCCGAGCAGCAGCCACCAGATCATTTTCAGCACCGAGTAGTCGATCAATTCGTAAAGAACCATGTCAGATCACTCCGCGGGAACTGAGGCTGCAGTTGGAATGACCGGCTTTACAGGCGCGGCGGGCGGTGTCCGTGCCGCCTCGCCGTCCTCCGGGCCGATCTTGATATATTTGATCATCAGGGTGATCTCGATCACCAGAAGAGTACTGTAGAGCGCGATGAAACCGGCAAGCGTCAGCAAAACCTCGGTGACGGACAAGTTGGAAACAGCCGCGTGCGTCGGCAGCATGCTCTCGATGATCCAGGGCTGACGGCCGTATTCGGCGACGAACCAGCCCATTTCACAGGCAATCCACGGAAGGGGAATGGCCCAGACCGCCACATGCAGCAGCCAGCGGCGCTTCTCGCGCAAGGCATCCAGCTGGCCCGAGGAGGAGTAGAAGAAGAACAGCCCGGTCATCAGGATGAAGAAAAAGCCGCAGGCGACCATGATCCGGAAGGCGTAGAACATGGGCATGACTTCCGGAACGGTCGACCAGGCCGCCGCGTCCACCTGCTCGGTGGTCGCCTCCATCGGATTGTCCGTGAACGGCAACAGCAGATAGGCATAGCCGAGCGAATTCTCGTTCTGCAGGAAGGTCTCGCGCACCTCCGCGCTGGCATTGGCCGGGTCCTTTCGGATCGTCTGCAAGGCGTCCCAGGCAATCGCGCCCTGGCGGATCCGGTCCTTTGTGCGTTCCACCAGATCCTTGATGCCAGGAATGACCGTGTCGAGCGAGCGGGTCGCGATCAGCCCCATCACATAGGGCACTTCGATCGCAAACACGTTCTCGCGCTTTTCCATATCCGCCCAGGCGACCACGTTGAAGGAGGCAGGCGCCGGCTCGGTGTCCCACATCGCCTCGATCGTCGCCAGCTTCATCTTCTGGTTCAAGTTGGCTTCGTAGCCGCTTTCATCGCCGAGAACGACAACAGAGAGCGCCGAGGCAAAGCCGAAGGCGGAGGCAATCGCCATGGAGCGCTTGGCAATCGCGATGTGCCGTCCTTTCAGCATGTACCAGGCCGAAATGCCGAGCATGAACATTGCCGCGGTCACATATCCAGCCGACACCGTGTGCACGAACTTGGCCTGAGCCACCGGGTTGAACAACACATCGAAGAAACTTGTCACTTCCATGCGCATGGTGTCGGGATTGAAGGCGGCGCCGACCGGGTGCTGCATCCAGCCATTGGCGATCAGGATCCAGAGTGCCGAGAAATTGGTGCCGAGCGCGACCGCCCAGGTGGCCGCCAGGTGCTGGCGCTTGGAAAGCTTGTCCCAACCGAAAAAGAACAGGCCGACAAAGGTTGCTTCCAGGAAAAAGGCCATCAGCCCTTCAATGGCCAGCGGCGCGCCGAAGACATCGCCGACATACTGGCTGAAATAGGCCCAGTTCATGCCGAACTGGAACTCCATGGTCAGACCCGTCGCAACCCCCAGCACGAAGTTGATCCCGAACAGCGTGCCCCAGAACTTGACCATGCGTTTCCAGACCTCGCGGCCGGTCATCACATAGACCGTTTCCATCGTGGCCAGCAGGATCGACAGCCCGATGGTCAAGGGCACAAACAAGAAGTGGTAGAGCGCTGTCATGGCGAATTGCAGCCGGGACAGGTCAACGACGTTGAGTTCCATCGTATTCCCCCTTTTCAAACCCGATCGGGCTTGAGCAAAAACCTGATCGAAAACTCAATTGTCCTGCCGGTCCGGCAAGCGGCGCCCTTCCGTCCTGAAAGCTTGTCTGCTTGCCAATCCCGTCAATAAACCAGCTTGGAATATGAGTCTTCGTATGACCGGATGGTGGCCCAGGGTTAGAGCGAGGTCAATGCGACACTTCGGATGGAACAACCTGAAAGCGAGAAAAAACGGACGCGAACTCTTTGCAAAATGAACCACCTAGACAGCGATGAGGGTCAGATCGACGGGTTTTCCGTCAGGTGCAGACACCGGTCCGCATGGGCCGCTTCGCGTTGTTTATGGGTGATCATCAGCACTGACGCCTCGCCCCTGAAAGCAAAGAACCGTTCCAGCACCGCCGCAGCTGTTTCCGCGTCCAGGCCTTCCGTCATTTCATCCAGAATGAACAGGTCGGGGCGCGTCAAAAACGCACGCGCAAGCGCCAACCGGCGTTGTTCGCCTCCCGACAGACCCAGGCCGCCTTCCCCCATGACCGTGTCCAGCCCCAGGGGCGCCGACCTGATCCGGTCGGCAAGCGAGGCTTTTTCAAGGGCTTCCCAAAGCCAGTTTGCATCCGCGTCAGGCCTGGCAATACGCAGGTTTGCGGCGACCGTGTCGTTGAAGAGATAGGGACGCTGGCCCAGCACCGATACACGGCTGCGCAAGTTGGCGTCCGGAAAGGTTTCAAGATCCTGGCCATTTAGCAGGATACGCCCCCTACCCGGCACGATCAGACGCGCCGCCAGCGCCGCGACGGTGCTTTTGCCGCAGCCGCTACGGCCCGTGATCGCAAGCACCTCGCCGTTCGCGAGCTGGAAACCGAAATGGTTCAGGACGTCACGTGCCGCACCCGGATAACGGAAACCGACGTCCTGAAACGACAGCGCCACCGCAGGGGGGCCGGCGGATGACTTGACGTCTGAAACCATCGGCTTGGGCCCCGCCGGCCCGTCTTCGGGCATAAGTTGCCTGGACCGGCCGGCGGCAAGGGCAATCCGTGGCAGACGGTTTAGCCCCGTCACCAGCAGACCAATCGTTTCCGGCAAGGCCATCGCGACCAGAACCAGAGCGACGGCAAAGGCCGCACTGAAGTGCCCGGCAAGCGCGCTCCAGACAACAACCGCCAAGCTCGCCGCGAGAAACAGCTGGCCGATCAGACCGGACGCCGCACCGAGTTTGAGGGCACGCCGATCCTCAAGGGTCTCGGCAGCCTGCAGGCGTTCCTCGGCCGCCAGGACTGTCCGTGCTGCGGCGTCCAGCCCGCCATAGATCGCAAGGTCCCGACGTCCGGCAACCAGATCGGTGGTCCGGAGCCGCATCGCTTCAAGCGCGGCATCCGCCCGACGCGCCGTTTTCCTGTCGGCACGCGACAGGGAAAACGCGAATACACCGAGCCAGGCACAAATGAACAGGCTCCCAACCGCAAGCACCGGCAACGTAATGGTTGACCACCAGACCGCCAGCGATAGGGCCAGAACCGCTGCCACGACACCGGGCACGACCAGGCGCAGATAGAGCGTATCGAGGGCCGCGATGTCGAGCGTCAGCCTGTTGAGCAGCTTGCCGGATCGGGCGCCGCGCTGACCGTTCGCGGACATCGTGGAAAAGATCCGGTTGCGCAGGTCCGACAGGAACCGGAATGTCGCATCATGCGTGAGGACACGCTCGCCGTAGCGCCCGCCGGTTCTCGCGATCGCCAGAGCTCGGATGATCGCGCTTGGGGCAAAGATGTTCAGAAAGGAGCCGGAAAGGCCTGCGACAGCGGCCGCAGTGATGAACCAGCCGGAAACGCCGAGCAGCAACAGGCCGGCCGCGGCCGGGATCATCGACACAAGCACACCCAGCAGGAAAAAGCTCTTGTCGTGCCGGTACTGCGCCCGGATGATCTGCCAGACAGCCCTCATGAGCGCACCCCGGCAAGGGCCGGTTCAAGGGTGTTCAGATCGATAATGCGGCCGGGCAAGGAAAGAACCGCCGGATCATGGGTCGCGATCACCGTTGTCCGGCTCCTTGAAAGCTTTGCCAGGCCGGCGATCACATCGGCGGCTGTGTCTTCGTCCAAAGCGGCCGTGGGTTCGTCAGCGAGCAGAATTGCGGCGTCGGTCCGCAGCGCGGCGCGGGCAAGCGCAATCCGTCTGATCTCGCCGACGGACAGGCCGAACCCGTCTTCACCGACGGGCGTTGCCAGCCCGCGCGGCAATCGCGCGACCAGATCCGTGGCACCGGCCAGCGCGAGCGCTCTCCAAAGGTCGGCTTCCGTCACGGTCTCGGGACGGGTTGCCCCTTTCAGGAGATTGGCTTTCAGGCTGCCGTGAAACAGGCGTGGGGCCTGACCCAACCAGCAAATCGTCTGCAGCAAGTCCGGACCGGCCTGCTGCGGCGAAACGCCCCCAATCCTGATCTCCCCTTGCTCAAGCCGATGGAACCCGAGAAGGCTGTCGATCAGGCTGGTCTTGCCGCTGCTGCTCGCCCCCGTGAGAAGGATCGTCTCGCCAGGCTCGATCAGCAGGTTGAAATCCTTGAAGACAGTCTGGCCCCCCAGCAAAAGCGTTGCCGCTTTCACCTCAATGGCGGGAAGCCCCGGACACTTTCGGGCCGTCACCGCACTTTCGTCCCCCTCCCGTGCGGGACTGGAGCCGCCAGGGCGGCATTCCTTAAGGATCCGCGACAGGTTCTCTTGAGCGGCCAGCCCGGCTGCGCGATCATGATAGGCGGCGGCATACGCCCGGAGCGGGGCAAAAAACTCCGGTGCCAGCAACAGGATGAACAGGCCGGGCGCATATCCGAGCGGTGCCCCCCAGGCACCGATCGAGAGGTCGCCCAGCAGGGAAAAGCCGACAAAGACGGCGCAAAAGGCAATGCCAAGCGCCGAGAACAGTTCCAGCACCGTCGAGGACAGAAACGCGATCCTCAGTACCCGCATCGTGCCCAGACGAAACCGTTCGCCAGCGGCTGCAATGTCTTCGCGGGTCCGGTCAAGGGCACCGAACAGTTCCAGGGTCTCCAGGCCCCTGATCCGGTCCAGCAAAGTACCGCTGAGACGTGTCAGCTCTTCCTGCTGGTCCGCGCTGGCGGCTTTGGCTTTCATGCCGATCAGGGCCATGAACACAGGGATGAGCGGCCCGCAGACGAGGAGGATCAACGCCGCCAGCCAGCTGAACCAGGCCGTCGCCAGGACGATCGCAAGCGGCACAATTTTCAGCCGCAGCACCTGGGGAAAGAAGTTTCGGTAATAGGGGCCGAGATGATCGACCTGCTCGGTGACATGGGCTGCAAAGGCCCCTGATGACGGAAAATCGGCTGCCGGTGAAGCTTGAGCGGCTGCGGTGAGCAGTTGCGCGCGCGCCCGGCTCTGCAACGACTGGGCCGCCTGCCGCGCCATATCCGCTCCCAGCCCTTGCAACACGACACGAAGGATTGCCAGCAAAACCAAACCAGTCACGCAGACCAGAGCGGGACCAGACACGGAGGCTATGGCAAACGTCTCTTCCGGCACCGCATGCAAGCTCGTCAACAAAACCCCAAGCGCGAAGGCGATCAGACCGGCTTGCGGGATCCACAGCAAATCGGACGCCGCCGCAAGCCAACCGGCGCGCCGCAGACACTGACGTTCTTTTGCAAGAGGCTGGCCAATGTTCACCACGCCCATCGGTTCGTCGATGGGGTCCCGTGACCGGACATGTTCACTTACACGCTTTTGCATCGCTGTGTGATGTCGCGCTCCCCTCGCGAATTCAAGCGGCGTATTGCCACGTTTGCGGCATTTGTCGTCAGGCGGCCAGCTTCCAACGAAAGCGCGCATATTTCCAGCTGAAGGAAAATCCATGTTTGGAAAACTCTCCTGACAGAAGGCTGTCAGGATGGCTGTGGCATGTAGGTGCCAGGGAATTCCCCCTTTCAAAAACATGGAGATAACAATGTCAGCCCCGTGCCTCGAACTGGTCATTTTCAAGGTCAAGGACGCAGAGAAAGCCCGGATTGCCCGACGTACCGCCCAGGACACGGTCAAAACTTATGAGGGGTTCCTGTCCTGGACAGCCTATGAATCGGACGAAGATACCAATCTCTTTGCCGATGTCGTTCTGTGGAAGGACCTGAAGACGGCGAAGGCAGCCGCGGAGAAAGTGATGAAGGATCCTGGCTTTGCAGCTGTCATGGCCGAAATCGACGGGCTGGTGACCATGTCTCACTATCATGCCGACCGCATGGTGACGGCGGACGCTGCGGCCGCCTGACCCGGAACGGGTTCCGCGGCAATGGCCTGCGGAGCCCCTCTCTTGCCTTTGAAGGCGAAATGACGGCCAATGACCGGATCAGGTTTCAATCGTGGCACCTGTCCGGAGACTGTCATGAGCGAAAGAAGAACCGGCTTCGGCTACGTTATTGCGGCCCGCATGCTCGCAACCTTCATTGCGGCAATCGGGATCACGATGGCAATGTTTTTGATCCTGATGGGCGCCTACGGTCAGGCGGTTCTCGGCCTGTTGATTTTCCTGTTCGGCGCAGCCTGCGGTTATTTGCTGGTCAGGGACTTTGCAGACGGCAAGGTTCTCCTACCGCACGGCTATCTCGAAAGATCCCGGCACGAAGCAGCCTTCTGGATCTTCTTCTGCGTTTATTGCCTTTTGCTCCCCCTGCTGCTGGCCGGCACAGCCGGCTATCTGATGGGGTTCTAACTCCCAGAGCTCTTCTTCGGGCTGTCCAAAACGCCTCTTTCGAGACTCGCGATAACGGCCTGGATCACGGCGTCGGCGCGGTCCGGCGTGCATTTTGCCCAAAGGCGCGCAATGACATAGGGATCCCGGAACATCTGCGTGGCCTTCCAGACAAAAAAGGCGCTCCCAACCAAATTCGGGAGCGCCTTTAGGGTCAGCCTGGGAGGCTTATTTCATCGTCGGAATGACGAACTCGGCGCCGTCCTTCAGGCCGGACGGCCAGCGCGATGTGACGGTCTTGGTGCGGGTATAGAACTTGAACCCGTCCGGACCATGCTGGTTGAGATCGCCGAAGCCGGATTTCTTCCAACCACCGAAGGTGTGATAGGCGAGCGGCACCGGGATCGGCACGTTGATGCCGACCATGCCGATGTTGATGCGGGACGCGAAATCACGGGCGGTGTCGCCGTCACGGGTGAAGATCGCCGTGCCGTTGCCGTATTCGTGGCTGAGCGGCAGGTCGAGAGCTTCCTCGTAATTCTCGGCACGGACAACGGAGAGCACCGGACCGAAGATTTCGGTCTTGTAGATTTCCATTTCCTTGGTGACGTTGTCGAACAGGCAGCCGCCCATGAAGAAGCCGTTTTCATAGCCCTGCATGGAGAAGTTTCGGCCGTCGACGACCAGCTTTGCTCCTTCCTTGATACCCTGATCGACCAGACCCTTGACGCGGGCCAGGGCTTCCTTGGTGACGAGCGGGCCGAAATCGACATCGTTGCCTGCGGTGTACGGACCGATCTTCAGGGCTTCGACCTTCGGCGCCAGCTTCGCGATCAGTGCGTCTGCGGTGCTTTCGCCAACCGGGACAGCGACGGAAACAGCCATGCAACGTTCGCCGGCTGCACCATAACCGGCACCGATCAGGGCATCAGCAGCCTGATCCATGTCGGCATCCGGCATGATGATCATGTGGTTCTTGGCGCCGCCGAAGCACTGGGCGCGCTTGCCCGAAGCGGTCGCCCGGGAATAGACATACTGTGCGATCGGGGTGGAACCAACAAAGCCGACCGCCTGGATGGTTTCGTCGTCCAGGATCGCATCGACCGCGCTCTTGTCGCCGTTGACGACGTTCAGAACGCCCGCCGGCAGACCGGCTTCAATCATCAGCTCGGCCAGCATGATCGGCACGGACGGATCGCGCTCGGACGGCTTCAGGATGAAGGCGTTGCCGCAGGTGATGGCCGGGCAGAATTTCCACATCGGGATCATGGCCGGGAAATTGAAGGGCGTGATGCCGGCAACGACACCCAGCGGCTGGCGCATAGAATACATGTCGATGCCCGGGCCGGCGCCTTCGGTGAATTCACCTTTGAGCAGGTGCGGCGCACCGATGCAGAACTCGGCGACTTCCAGGCCGCGGATGACGTCGCCCTTGGCGTCCGGGAAGGTCTTGCCGTGTTCGCGGGAGAGCGCCTCAGCGAGCTTGTCCATGTCGCGGTTGAGCAGATCGACGAATTTCATCATCACGCGAGCGCGGCGCTGCGGGTTGGTGGCGGCCCAGGCCGGCTGCGCGGCGGCTGCGTTGGCGATGGCCGCGTCCATTTCAGCCTGGCTGGCCAGAGCGACCTGCGCCTGCACTTCGCCGGTGGCCGGATTGAACACATCCGCATAACGGCCGGACGTGCCTTCGACACGCTTGCCGCCAATGAAATGACCGATCTTTTCCATGTCGCGTTTCTCCCAAATGTCTGACGCGCCGGCGCAGAATTTCTCACCGGGTCTGAGGACTGTTTTGACTTTATTTTTTGTTATAAACAAGATCCGTTTTTCCGGATCTATTGTGCGTTTTTTATAGTTATGGCAAATTCTCGAAGCAGTTCCGCCTCGCTGTCGAAACGATAGAACCAAAGACCTCTCCTTGTCATCCCGGCCGCAGTGAAGCGGAGTGCCGGGACCCAGTACGCCGTAGCCTTCGACGATAGCAACTGGCGTTTCGGGATACTGGGTCCCCGCCTTCGCGGGGATGACAAGGAAAGGTTTGGGAATGTGGCACGATGAACTGGGACGACATCCGCATTTTTCTGTCGATCGCGCGCACTGGCCAGATCCTGGCGGCGGCGCGGCGGCTGGGCCTCAATCACGCCACCGTCGCCCGGCGCCTGACCGCGCTGGAAGACAGCGTCGGCACAAGGTTGTTCGACCGGTCCACCTCCGGCTGCCTTCTGACCGAGGCCGGCAGCCGTTTCTTCGACCGGGCCGAACGGATCGAGGCCGAGGCCGTGGCGGCGGAAGCCGATCTCGGCGGCGACACGCCGGACATTTCCGGCACGGTTCGTATCGGCGCGCCGGATGGTTTCGGCGTTGCCTATCTCGCACCCAGGCTCGGCAAGCTGACCGAAAAACATCCCGGCCTGACGGTACAGTTGGTCCCGGTTCCGCGATCCTTTTCGCTCTCCCGGCGCGAGGCCGACATCGCGGTGACCATCGACCGTCCGGAAACCGGCCGTCTGGTCGCCGGCAAACTGGTCGATTACCGTCTCGGCCTTTATGCCTCCAAAGATTACCTGCAAAGGCGCGGTACACCGTCCACGCCGGCCGATCTAAGCGCGCACGACCTGATCGGATACGTGGAAGATCTGCTCTACTCCCCGTCCCTCAATTACGGCACGGAAATCGCCAAGGACTGGACTGCCCGGTTCGAGATCGCCTCCGCGCTCGGCCAGACGGAAGCTGTGCGAAGCGGTGCCGGCATCGGCATCCTGCACGATTTCATCGCCCGCGATGACGGCAATCTGGTGCCTGTACTTCCGGAGATCAAGCTGGAGCGCGCCTATTGGATGGTGACCCACGAAAGCTCCCGCCCCTTGCGCCATGTCGCCGCCGCACAGGAATTCCTGCGCGATCAGGTCGCCCGCGACAGAGCGATGTTTGGGTAAACGATTGAAACAAGATTTACGAATTCAGCGGCCTAACAACATTCAATATTTCCGCTTCATCATGTACGCCCCAACGCAAAGCACAACAAAAACCGAAAGATATTTATTCCAAGGCTCCGAAAAAAATAAGTAAATCGCAAAAATTAGACCTATTACAATCACTCCAGAGAAGACATGCTTTGCGAACTTCTCAAACATCTCTTTGTCTGATCGCATAATTTAACACTCCTGAAGACTCTCGACACCTATACTCAGGCAATAAACTGAAATCGTCCACCCGACGTGTTTAAGAATTCCTCCACGTCTCCGTCGCCGCGATCCATTCCCGGGTCTGCGCTTCCGGATCTGCGTTGAGGGTGATGTCGGTGACGACCGCGGCAACATCGGCGCCGTTTTCGAAGACGCCCGGCAGACGCTCCGGGTTGAGACCACCGATGGCGACGAGCGGCAGATCGCCGACCTGAGCCTTCCACCTGGCGATCTTCTCGACGCCCTGAGGCGCCCACTTCATCTTCTTCAGGATGGTCGGATAGACCGGGCCCAGCGCCACGTAGTCCGGATCTACGGAAAGCGCCGTGTCCAGCTCTTCGCCGTCATGGGTGGAAACGCCCAGCTTCAGACCGGCGCTTCGAATGGCACCGACATCGGCCTCGGCCAGATCTTCCTGGCCGAGATGGACAAAGTCGCAGCCCTCGTCGATGGCGAGTTGCCAATAGTCGTTGACGATCAGCTGGCAGCCATGGTCGGCGCAGATGATTTTGGAGGCAGCGATTTCCCGGCGCAGCACATCCTCGGGCTGGTCCTTGATGCGCAGTTGCACCAGCTTCACGCCGAGCGGCACCAGCCGGCGGATCCAGTCGGCACTGTCGACTATGAGGTAAAAGGGATCGAGCTTCATTCAAACACCGCCATTCCAATAACCGGGGTTGAGGGCACCGCCATGTCGCGCGGCTCCAGGGGAATTGCTTCAAAGGCCAGCCGCCCAGCCTCGACCGCGCCGGCAAAGGCCTTGGCCATGGCCACCGGATCGCCAGCCTTGGCAACGGCCGTATTCAACAGCACCGCGTCAAAGCCGAACTCGAGCACCTGCACCGCATGGGAGGGACGACCGAGACCGGCATCCACGACGAGCGGAGTGTCCGGGAAATGCGCCCGGTAGCTTTTGAGCGCGTCCGGATTGGCCGGCCCCCTCGCCGATCCGATCGGGGCGCACCAGGGCATCAGCACCTCGCACCCCGCCTCAAGCAGTTTCTCGCCAACGACAGCATCCTCGGTCGTATAGGGAAACACCTTGAAACCGTCGTCGCTCAATATGCGCGCGGCCTCGACAAGACCGAAGACATCGGGCTGCAGACTGTCGTGATGGCCGATCACTTCCAGCTTGATCCAGTCGGTGCCGAAGAGGTCGCGCGCCATTTTTGCCGTCATGACCGCTTCCCTGACCGAATGACAACCGGCGGTGTTGGGCAGCACCCGCAGTCCGAGCTCCCGGATCATCTCCCAGAATTGACCTCCCGTTCCACCTCCCGCGGTTTCGCGCCTGAGTGAAACCGTCAGGATCTGCGTGCCGGAGGCCTTCACGGCCTCACCGAGCACCTTGGGTGACGGATATTGCGCCGTGCCGAGCAGAAGACGCGAGGACACGGTTTCCCCGTAGAGGGTCAACATGGCTCAACCTCCCTGCATGGGCGACAGGATCTCGATCCGGTCTCCCGACTGAAGCTGGCAGGCCGAACGGTCTTCAGCCGTCACGAGATCACCGTTCCGGGCCGTCGCCAGGAAGTCATGGTCGTAAGCCAGTTCTTCCAGCAGCAGCGCCAGGGTTGCGCTCGTCACCTCCTGGGACTCGCCGTTAATGATGAGCTTCATGAGCCCTCTCCTGAGCTTGTGTAAGAATGAGGTCGGTGGCTTGCCCGGCATAATGAGGGGCCAGAAGAAAGCCGTGCCGGTAAAAGCCATTCACGGAAACGGTAATTCCTTTGCGCCGAACCCGCGGCAGGTTGTCCGCATAGGCCGGGCGCAGCCCTGCGCCGGTTTCAATGATCCTGGCTTCCGCAAATCCCGGATGGAGACTGTAAGCCGCGTTGAGCAGCTCCATGGTCGAGCGCACGGTGACGGGGCCGTTGTCGGCGCTTTCGATCATGGTCGCACCGACCATGAAGTGATGCTTGTCCCTCGGCACCACATAGACCGGAATGCGGGGATGCAGAAAGCGAACCGGTCGGGACAGCGTGACCTCCGGAGCGTGAAGCAACAGCATTTCGCCGCGCACCGGCCTCAGATCCGGTTCTCTTGCGGCCATGCCGGTGCAGTCGGCGATCACATCCGCATGGTCCCGGGATTGGGTGCCGTCGCACAGATACCGGACACCTGTAGCGACCAGCTTTTCGAGCAGTCCCGTCAGCGCGGTACGCGGATCGAGATGCGCCTCGCCCTCGAAGAACAATGCTTTGGCAAAGCGTCCAGCAAGATCCGGCTCGAGGACGGTAATCTCTTCTCGCGCCACTCGCCGATAGCCACTCGTGCGGGCTGCGAACCGGTCAATTTCCTTTGCATCCCTTGGTGAGGCGACCACCAGGGTGCCCTTGCGCTTGACCAAACCGGGCAGCGCCCTTTCCCACCAGTCGATGGCGCCACGGCCATGGAGCAGGACTTCCTCCTCGGCATTTTCCCGCTCGCACCAGGGTGCCAGCATGCCGCCTGCCAGCCAGGACGCGCTACCGGTAAGATCGCGGCCCGCTTCGACCAGGGTCACCTTGGCCCCGCGCTCCACGAGTTGATACGCGAGCGCAAGCCCGGCGACGCCAGCTCCCCTTATTTCGACATGCGGTGTCTGCGCCAACAAGGACCTCCGGCAAGCCTTGGAAAAGCTTGCTGCCAGGGCGGTCAGTGCGGAAGAAAGAGCTGATTGGGGCGGGTTCCGTTTGGATCCAAGCACTCCCGATAGGCACCCTCCCTTCGCCAGCATGACCTGGATCAGGTTCGTCGGGTCCCTGCGCTTGCGCGGGCGCGCCAGCAGTATCTCAGCCCCTTGTCGGGACACCCCGGGTGGAAGTTTCCTTGTGCCGCCGTGAAGGCACTCCTGTCAAGAGAGCGATGTCTTACCCAGCTCTGCCAGGAACGCTCTAACCTCGGCTAGACTTGTCAGCCGGTGTGCGGTGAGATGGGCGGGCGGCGCCTGATAGACCGCATCGAGCTTGGCCCGCGCGGAATGACGCGTCCGCCAGATGAACCGGAGAAACTCGGCGGTCTGCCAGTTAAAGCGTTCCGGGCAGCCTTCGGGCAGATCCGGGCGGCTACGTCCGTAGTAACGCACGGACCTCTTGAGGACGCGGGCGATGCGCAGTCCCACCGGCACATCAAGCCAGATGAACGTATCCGCACGCGCGATCCGTTCGGCGTAAGTGCTGGAATGGCCACCTTCAAAGATCCAACGGTCCTGGATATGGACTTCATGGGTCAGCCGGTCTTTTTCGGCCCTGGGGCGTTCAACCCAGCCCGGCCGGTAGTGGATCTTGTCCATGTGAAAGACGGGCAGACCGGTTGTCTCGCCCAGCGCGGTCGCGAGCATGCTTTTGCCCGAGCCGGGACCGCCGACGATCATGACGCGTTTCATGGCACACCTTGGAGAAGGAAGGGAGGGCTCGCGGTTATACACGTTCCGGTTCAGAAGAAAAGCCGGAAACAGACTGTTCAATGGACACTTTCGCATCTGCAGCCCTATCTAGTCGAAGCAGACACGACATCATGCCAAGGAGAGGACCATGAGCTGGCTGAACTGCCCCGATCCCGTAGCAGGCAACGCGGCGAGTTGCGATCCGATCGACACGATTGTTGTTCCCCGAACTTCGGATCTCGGCGGCTTTTCCGTACGCCGTGCCCTGCCCTCCGCCAAGCGGCGCATGATCGGGCCTTTCATCTTTTTCGATCAGATGGGCCCTGCGGAACTCCTTGTCGGCGGCGGCATCGATGTGCGCCCGCATCCGCATATCGGACTGGCCACCGTCACCTATCTCTTTGAGGGAGAGATGTATCACCGCGACAGTCTCGGCACCGAGATCGCAATCGCCCCGGGCGCACTCAACTGGATGAGCGCTGGCAAGGGCATCGTACATTCGGAACGGGAGCGGCCTGAACGGCTCCAGCAAAAGCGGCCGCTGTTCGGCCTGCAAAGCTGGGTCGCCCTGCCGAAGCATCTGGAAGAAGGCGATCCAAGCTTTCAGCATTTCGGCACCGAGGAGCAGCCGGAATTCACCGACAAGGGTGCGTCCGTCAAACTCATTGCCGGTGAGCTCTATGGGCACAACGCACCCGTCAAAACCGCTTCGGAGATGTTCTATGCGGATATCACCCTGGAACCGGGCGCCAAGATCCCGCTTGATGCCGGGTGGGAAGAGCGCGGTCTTTACACAGTCGCCGGCCAGATCACTATCGCGGGCCAGAGCTTCGATCCGGCGCAGCTGCTGGTGTTTAAGCCGGGTGACCATCTGGTGATCGAAAACACCACACCCGTCCCTGCACGCTTTGTCGTGCTGGGCGGCGAACCGATGGATGGGCGCCGCTACATCTGGTGGAATTTCGTGTCTTCGTCGAAAGAACGGATCGAACAGGCCAAGGAAGATTGGCGACAGGGCCGCTTCGACACCGTTCCGGGCGACGCGGAAGAATTCATTCCTTTGCCGGACCGTTCCGGTCCCTGACACTCCAGCCGCTTTCCAGAGGCGGTGCCTGCTCAAACCTGTCGGCGGGCCGGATCAGGTCCGGCTCGCCGAAATTCATGATGATATTCATCCGCTGGCTGGCAAGCGGATCGCCCGTCAATTTCGGATCCTCGGGAGCGACCGACAATTGCACGCCGCGATGAGTTGTCTCCAGGCGTTTGAACTGGGCAACCGCCTCGCGAAAGGCATCGGGCACGGTCCAGCCGTAGCGGCCCGCCAAAGCGTCGATCACCAGCCAGACCGCATCCAGGCCAATCTGCTTCTGGCGCGGATCCTCGACAACCAGCTTGAGACGCAAATAGTCGATCTTGTCTTCAGAGGCGCCGCGCAGCAAAAAAAACAGGGTCGTCGATCCGAAGTCGACACTCGGTGTCGTCAGCTCGACCAGATCGGAAGCACATTGCCACCGGTTTTTCTTGAAAGGGGCTTTGCGCCAGCCCGGGTTGGACAAGCCGATCGCCCGCAGCTCGTCGCACAGCGCATCCGGCTTTCCCAGAAAACTGCGTTTGAGCTCGGCAGCCAGTTCCGGCGTTGGTGCAAGCAGAACGTCGCGCGCGCCCTCCTGCAGTGCGACCAGAGGGTCCGCCAACCCGGTGCCCTGCCCGGCTCCCTCCGAGCGGCCGTCCGGCCAGAAGCGCATGCCAGGTCCGCCAACCGCGATACCGGCCGCCAGCAGAGCGAGCGTGCCCCAAAGGTAATAGGACGTGACAAAGGACGCGTGACCGCGCTTCCCGGAGTTGGTTCGTTTCCCGGGAGCCGGCTCAATATCGGGGTCCGCCCATCGCGGCCCGCTCTGATGCTGCGTGGAGCGCCTGGACACCGGCTTGCCGTCCTTGCGGCCGGCCTCTCCCGTCCCTCCGGATTTGAACAGTTGCCTGAACCTGTCTGCTGGTCCTGCCATGGTGTCCTAAACTGGCGTCCCGCGCGGCCGGATGGCCGGGCTTTCGGGATTTATCGATACAAAGTCTTGAAAACGCAACCGGATACCTGTCATCTATGCCCCGCTTCCACCGCGCCTGCAGAATTCCGGTTCGAAAGATCGAAAGACCAGTCCAAGATGTCCTCGTTCGAAGATGATACCCCCGACCTGCGCCGAGAGATCATCGAAACGGCCCGCGCGCTGCCCCGGCTCGGCCTGACCAAGGGCACATCCGGCAATGTCAGTGCACGCACCAAATCCGGTTTTTTGGTGACGCCGTCAGGTACGCCCTATGAAGTGCTCACGGAAGACATGATTGTGGCGCTCGATATGGAGGGCTGTTACCGGGGGGAGATCCTGCCCTCGTCGGAGTGGCGGATGCATCTGGATTTCTATCTGGCGAAGCCGGATTGCGGCGCGGTGGTCCATTGCCACAGCCCGCGCGCAACGGCGCTCTCCTGCCATCGTCGCGGCATTCCGGCGTTCCATTACATGGTCGCGCTGGCTGGCGGAGACCGGATCGACTGCGCGGACTATGCCAGTTTTGGAACCCGTGCGCTGTCAGAAGCAATGATCGCGGCTCTTGGAGAAAGGAATGCCTGCCTTCTCGCCAATCACGGTCAGATTGCCGGTGGTCCAACTCTCAAAAAGGCTCTTGCGGTGGCGGAAGGTGTGGAGGATCTGGCGGATCAGTATTTGTCAGCCCTCGCGCTTGGCGAACCGGTCATTCTCGACAGTGCGGAAATGACCGAAATTCTCAAGAAATTCAAAAGCTACGGCAAGCAAACCGACGAGCTTGACGAGGGTCAGGCCGCCGCCTTCGAATTGCCGAAACGGGTGGACTGACATGCGACTTGGAATTGACTGGGGCGGAACAAAGATCGAGGTCATAGCCCTGTCCGATACGGGCGAGGAACTGTTCCGGCAAAGGTGCGACACCCCAAAGGGAGATTACGAAGGCTGTCTGGAGGCGGTCCGTCAGCTGGTTGAGGCGGCTGAGCAGGCAACAGGCGCAACCGGCACCGTAGGCTTTGGCATTCCCGGCTCGCTGTCCCCCAAAACGGGGCTCGTCAAGAACGCGAATTCCACCTGGATGAACGGCAAGCCGCTGGACAAGGATCTTCAGCGTGTGCTGAACCGGCCGGTGCGCATCCAGAACGACGCCAATTGCCTGGCTGTCTCTGAAGCAACCGACGGGGCCGGTGCCGGGGCGCATGTGGTCCATGCCATCATCATCGGAACCGGTAGCGGCTCAGGCATTGCCATAGACGGCAAGGCTCACCTTGGCGCCAACGGCATCGGCGGCGAATGGGGCGGCATCACGGTGCCCTGGCTGAAGCCGGAGGAATATCCCGGACCCGATAGCTGGATCGGTCACAAGGGTGTCATCGATCAATGGTGCTCAGGCACCGGATTTCAGGCCGACTATCAGGAAAGGACCGGCACGTTCTTGAAGGGACCCGACATCATGGCACTTAAACGCGCTGGCGACGAGACCGCAACCGCCGTTTATGAGGGCTATGTCAGCCGCCTCGGACGGTCGCTGGCCATGTCCGCCAACCTGCTCGACCCGGATGTTTTTGTGCTCGGCGGTGGCATGTCGAATATCGACGAATTGTATGATGACCTGCCCGGCGCCATGGCGCCTTACATCTTTTCAGACACGTTCGAGACGCCGATCCGGAAGGCCGTTCACGGAGACAGTTCGGGTGTGCGTGGCGCGGCCTGGTTGTGGGGCTGAGGCTGCCAGAACTTCAGGGACCTTAGAAAGCTTCTCCAGCCCGGGCGGAGTTCCCGCGCTATCGCGGCCCGTGTCTTTTCGGCGCCGCGCCTGTAGTGCTGCTGCGCAGCCTCGATGTCCGGAGTACCTCCGACGCGAAACAGGAAAGAATCCTTGTTGTTCTGCTTGACCAGCCTGCATCCGAGCGACGCCATCATGCCGATCAGCGCGTCTTCGGTGAAATAGTATTTGTGCGAGATGTGGAAATGCCGAAGCCATTGGCGCGCCCGCTGTCGATCAATGATCGGCGTTGCCACCAGAAGCAGGCCGTCCTTGGTGCAGCACCGATCGATGATGTCGCGCATCTGGTGGACCGGATCGATCATGTGCTCGATCACATGAGAAACGATCACCAGGTCGTAGCGGGCTGAAGGATCGTGCGGTTTGATACCGTTTTCAAAGGCGTATTGGCTGTACCTGGTTTCGACCTCGTAGAGCGACAGGTCCTTGCTGGCCTTGAGAAAATCGGCTGTCTTGCCACCCGCGCCGCCGCCATAATCCAGGACTGTCTCGAACTCGCCCAGGATATCGTCAAAGAACGGCACAATCGACAAGGCTTGCTGTTCGCGGAACAGCTGCTCGGGCGAACGGTCGGTACGCTTCACGTTGCCATAGACATTGCGGTAATAGAAATCGGCCGTTTCCGCTGTGAGATAAGGATTGGCCCGCAAAGTGCCACATGTTTCACAGGCAACAATCGGCTGGAAGTTCCGGTGCCGCGATGTCGTCGAAACCACGGTCGCTTGATTGCCGCCGCAGACACAGGTTGTGTACTCGACCGCGTGGTTTTCGATACCTGGGAATTCGTCGAATTCTTCCCTGTATTTGTAATGGGACTTGTTGATATCGAAAAGCATGCGCTGGCTCTGCTGCAGTGAAGGATGCCCCGCTGGTATCTGACTGCCAAAGCTCCTGTCAACCAATTCCCAGCCACTCTGGCGCAGTGCCGCTCTTTGTCCGTGCGAAACTGCGCCAGTCAGGTTTTTTTGTTTCCTAACGGCCCCGCCGACCAAGGGACACCAGCACGATCCCAGCGCCGACCGATGCAACCGCAGCCAGTTTCGCCGCATTCGGCACTTCACCAAAAACGGCATAGCCGAGGCCCAGTCCGACGACAGCGGCAACAGACCCGATCTGGCTGAGATAGACGGGACCGGCGGTCTGCTGTAGCCGGAAGTAAAGGCCATATTGAACCGCGAAAATCGCGATCTGTGCGGCGATAAGGCCAGTTGCCATCGGCGTCCAGGACTGCGGCACCATGGAAATTCCCATTGCAGCATTGAACGCCGCCAGGGCCAGGAAACCCGTTGCCATCATGCCAAGCGCGAGGTCGACCGGTTTCGCGCCTTCCGGCCAATAGTACGTCCGGAAGATATTGCCGGTCGCCAGAAACACCGGGATCAACAAGGCGACCAGCGACCACCAGGACGCTTCAACCGACAGGTCCGCGCCGGAGACCGCCAACAGCAGTCCGCCTGTCAGGCCGAACAGCACGCCTGTGACCCGCAGCAACTGAAACCGTTCGATGCGCAACAGCACCGCGAAGGCGTAGGTCAGAACAAGGGGAAAGGCAAAACTCAGCGAGACAAAGCCGGCGCCGACTTCCGGCGCTGCCATCACCGCGATCATGTTCGGAGCGATGAACAACAGACCGCTCATGACCAGGTAACCGATCAACCTGCCACGCCCGGCGCCTCCTTGTGCCGTGTCCACCCGCCGGCTGCCAGCAAATGCCCGATTGATGGCGAACAGGCCGATCGCGCCGCCGAAGATCGCCCATTGCAGAAGCGCAAGCGGGTGCCAACCTGCAAGCGGCGCGGCCTTGGCGATGACCGTCGAAACTGCGAGAAAACTGCCTACCACCAGCAACAGAACGGGTGGTTTCTGGAACAATTCCGCGCTGCCTCCGGCAAAGATCGCCCGCCTTGACGCAAGGCCGACACCATCGGTGTTCGCACCGGACCTGACCGTGTCCACCATTGGACTTTCCCTTCAATTCTTCGGCGCCGGCACGTTGCCCCGCCTCTGCCGGAAGAGATAACACTATTTATCTTGAAATCAAGATACTTGATATAAAGATTCTTGAAGAGGATTGACATTTCTCTGTATCGAGGGAATGATGTATAAACCAAATTCACAGATATTTCAGCAAGTTATCTCGGCTTCAGCGATCCTCGGAAACCGGGCTCAGAACGGACGCGAACAATGACAAAGGCTTCGACAGGACGGGATGCACCAAAGGACAATCTGTTCGGCGATCCGGAGGATCTTCTGATCGACCGCGCCGAGCGGGCCCGGCGGCAATGGCAGAAGGAAATGCCGGATTTCAGGGACCGGCTGGCCCCGATGGTTCTGCTGGGGCGCTTGAACGAAGCCTCACAGGTGATGAGCCGGGACTATCTTGCGCCGGCCTATGCGGATATTGGCCTCAAGACCGGCGAGTTCGACGTGCTCGCCACCCTGGTGCGCTCCGGACCGCCCTACAAGCTGACACCGACCGAACTTTACCGCAGCACCATGATGAGTTCCGGCGGAATGACCGCACGCGTGGACAAGCTGGAAAAGGCCGGGCTGGTTGAACGCTGCCCGCATCCGGACGATCGCCGCGCCCTGACCGTCTGCCTGACCGGCAAGGGTCTGGATCTGATCAAGTCTAAGATCCCCGATTACATCGACACGCAACACGCGGCCGTCGAAGGGCTGACAACCGAGGAACAACTGCAATTGTCGTCACTTCTGGAAAAGCTCATCCGGTCAGCCACCGATCCGCTCGCCAAATCCTGAGCGGTTTTGAGGACGGAGTTTCTGCACGTTAAACGACCGGCGCCCGGAGAGCCGTTTCCAGTCGGTCCCATTGGGAGCGGGAGATCGCTTCCCGCGATCCTAGAAGCCAATAGGTCTGATGCGAGGGCAGACTGTCCTCGCTGACCCGCATCAGGCGACCGGCGTTCAGGTCAGCAGCGCAAAGAGGAAGCGACGCCAGCAGCACACCGTGACCGGCACGCGCGGCGCCAAGTGCCGGCGCGAATGTATCGAAGCGCAGAACCGGCAACGGCGTGGTCGGCGTGCCGAACCGCTCTGCCCATTCGCTCCAGCCTGGCCGGGGGCCGGAAAGGGCAATACGCGGCAGTTCCGTCCACCCGGCGCCTGATTTCAGGAGACCAGGCGCGGCAACAGGGCTGATTTCTTCGCTGTATAGCGGCGTCTTGAAGGCAACCGGCCACTCGCCCGCGCCGTAACGGATGCGGATAATGTCGTCTTCCAGCCCCGTGTCACTCGCCAGAACCATGGTCCGGAAGGAGAGCTGTGCCTCAACGCTGCCTGTTAAAAACGCAAGCCGCGGCAGGATCCACAGATCGATGATCGAGGTGCTGGCCGAAATCGTCAGACGGCTGCGCGCAGCCCCGAACAGCCCTTCCGAGCTTTGCCGCAGGCTCTCAAAGGCCGTCTGAACATGCGGCAGCCAGGCCTCCCCCTCGACGGTGAGCGCGATGCTGCGCGCCTGCCGCAGAAACAACTGGGTGCCAAGACGCTTCTCAAGCTTGTCGATCCGCTGACTGATCGCGGACTGGGTCACGCCGGTTTCCAGCGCCGCTGCGGTGAAGCTGCCATTTCGCGCCGCCGCCTCGAAGGCGCGGATCCATTCCAGCGGCAGGCTCGCAAATCTGGATTGATCCATTAGCCAATCATGCCCTCAGCCTGACAAAACCTAATTTGATTTAATGGATAAAACCTTTGATCCTTGCTTTCAACAAATGGATTTGAGGATCTGACTCATGACGGACGTTTCGATAAGCGATGCCGGCAAACATCTCACGCTGACCATCGGTGGAAACAGCCACCGGTTTCACGCCATCTGGCTGCGCGACAACGCGGCAGACGCGGAAACCAGGTCGCCGGGAAACGGTCAGCGACTGATCGCGCTGCGCGACATTGACCCCTACACCCGCATCACCAAGGCAAAGGTCAGCAGCGGGTCTTTGCTGGTCAAGTTTTCACCGGAAGACAAGACTGTTGCCTATGACCTGGGCTGGCTGCTCGACAACAGCTACGACCGCCCGAGCATGACGGAACCGGGCTGGCTGGACCCGGGCAAGGAGACCTGGACTGCACAGCTGAACGACCAAGTGCCCTCGGCCGACTTCGAGGCTGTCCGGAGAGGTGCAAGTGTCAAGCGCGGCTGGCTTGCGTCGCTGGCGCGCTACGGCTTTGCCAAACTGACCGGCGGGCCTGTCGAAAACCTGGCCCTGATGCAGGTGGTGGATCTGTTCGGTTATGTGCGCGAGACCAACTATGGCCGCCATTTCGAGGTGCGCACCGAAGTCAATCCGACCAATCTTGCCTTCACCGGGCTCGGACTGCAGGCCCACACGGACAATCCTTACCGGGATCCTGTGCCGACCGTTCAGGTCCTCTACTGCCTGGAAAGTTCCGCGGCCGGCGGCGAGAACATGGTGGTTGACGGCTTTGCAGCAGCCCTGCGCCTCAAAGGCGAAAACCCCGACTGGTTCCGGGTTTTGAGCCGCTATTGCGCCCGCTTCGAATATGCCGGCGAAAAAGGCGTCGTGCTGAGATCCCGAAAGCCGATGATCGAACTTGCCCCGGATGGCGAACTGATCGCCGTGCGTTTCAACAACCGTTCGGCCGCCGCCATCAACGACGTGCCTTTCGAGGAGATGGAGCTCTATTACCAGGCCTATCGGCGGCTTGGCGAAATCATCGACGACCCGGCAATGGAAGTCACCTTCCGGCTGGAGCCCGGCGAGTGTTTTATTGTCGACAACACGCGCGTGCTCCATGCCCGCAAGGCCTATTCGGGAACGGGTACCCGCTGGCTGCAGGGTTGCTACGCCGACAAGGACGGCCTGCTGTCGACGCTGGCGGCTCTGCAGGCGGATTTGCCGGAGGCCGCGGAATGACAGCTCCCGGCTCCGCGGAACTGACCCGCGACACGATCGTGGCATTTCTCGGCGACATTTTCGAGCGCTGCGGCGATGAAGAATATCTCGGCGAGCCCGTGACCATGGCGCAGCATATGCTGCAGGGCGCGACGCTGGCCGAACAGAACGGCCTCGACGAGGACATCATCGTCGGCGCGCTGCTCCACGATATCGGCCACTTCACCTCCGAATTCGGAACGTTCTCTATGAACGACACCGAGGACCGGCACCATGAGGATGCCGGCGCCGAGGTTCTGGCCCGTTTTTTCCCGACGGTCATCACCGACTGCGTGCGTTATCACGTGGCCGCCAAGCGCTATCTGTGCGCGACAAAACCCGATTATTTCAAACGCCTGTCGGAAGCCTCGGTCCACTCGCTGAACCTGCAGGGCGGACCGATGAGCGCCGAGGAAGTCGCCGAATTCGAGAAAAACCCAAACCTTAACAAGATCATTCAGGTCCGTTATCTCGACGAAGCGGGCAAGCAGCCGGACCTGGAGACGCCGGATTTCTGGCATTTCGCGCCGATGGTCCAGCGGATTGTCGACCGGCACATGGGAGATATGTCTTGAACACCCCGCAATACATGTTCGATGCCGGCACGAAACCCTCCCTGCCCTGGCATGAGGTTCCGCTGGTACGCGCCACGGATGCATCCGTGAAAGGCTATGGCTGCCTGGTTGACGATCCGTCCGGATTTGAGATCGAAATCACGCGATGGCCGCAGCAGGGATGGCGTCCGATCGACGAAGGCACCGGCGACGAAGGCGGTTGGGTCGAAGGCGTGTTCAAGGGCAGCTGGCAAGGAGGCGTTCTATATGGCGTCAACGAAGCGGTGAATGGCAAATATGTTCTCTGCTGGTCGACGGACCCGCAGCACGCGCAAACGGATGCGCCAACTGTCCCGCGCGGGCAGGTACTGCTCTGGCACATGAACTATCATCCCGATGGTGGCCAACTGTTCTTTCCCCTCGACAAGCGCCCCTTCGTCGTTCCCCTCGCCCTTCCAGGCGACAACCTCACGCCCGACAAGGTGATTGCCTTCTGGTGCGAAGGCGATCGGGGTCTCTACATCCATGCGGGCATCTGGCATGAGGGCATTTTTCCGGTCGAGGACGAGCAGCGTTTTCTCGACCGCCAGAGCGCCGTCCACGCCCTTGTCAGCGCCGACATCGGCAAGGAATTCGGTGTCTATCTCGCCTGTCCGCTCGACGCCGGCAAGATCCGGGACCTTTGACCATGCGCAAGATCTGCCTCATCATCATCGATGGATTGCGCAACGACACCGCCCTGGCGGAATGCGGTTTCCTCACGGCATCGACGGAAGCCAAAACCGCCCGTCACTGGAAAATGATCAGTTGCCTGCCGACCATATCGGCGCCGCTCTACGAAACGCTACACACGGGCCTTGCCCCGAGCGATCACGGCATTACCAGCAACGAGGCGCTCCGCCCTTCAAACCGGCCGAATGTCTTTTCAGAACTTAAACAGGCGGGCCGCGCCACCGGTGCTGTGGCCCATTCCTATTTCCACACGCTTTACGGCGGCTCTGCCTTCGACCCGTTCGACCATAACGAAATCGATGACCCTTCGGCATCGGTTCCCCATGCCCGCTACTATTCGCTGGAGGGGTATGGTCGCGCCAACCCCGCGCTGCCGTCCGAGGTCGATCTCTGTGCCCAGGCCTGGGCGATCGCGCATCGGAAGGCGCCGGACTATTTGTTGCTGCATTCCTCCAGCTGCGACACGCTCGGGCATTTCTATACGTCCGACTCCGCCGAATACCGCACGCAGGCCTGGCGGGTCGACAACGCCCTCTCCCGCCTCGTGCCGCGTCTTGTCGGTGCCGGCTACGATGTGCTGGTCACAGCGGACCACGGCATGAATGCGGATGGCCATCATGGTGGCGACCAGCCGGGATTGCGGGAGGTGCCCTTCTTTGCGTTCTGCGACCGTGTGAAGGCACCGATCGACGCCGTGCTCGACCAGCGCGCCATCGCGCCGACGGTGCTTGCGCTTTTGCGCGCAGACGTCCCGGATACGATGACCGCCAAACCGCTCCTATAGCCGGCGTCCCGATAGTGCCTCTCAGGCTCTGTCGGCCGTCAGTTGTCGAGTTCGAACCGGGTAGAGCGGCGCATGAGGGCGTTTCCATCCCGCCAGAGCACCGCTTCGCCGGAATAGGTTCCTTTCGGCCAGCCGCCTTGCGGGGTCTTGCGGCCGGCAAAGGTCACCCATTGCGCCTTGTTGCTCTCCAGCGGTTTTCCATCTGAAACGGCAATTGTGCCCTCAGGCCCAACGAGTTCCAAGGCGACGCGGTCGCCCTTTTTTAAGTTGATCAGCCTTGCAAAAAAGACGAGCGCCGGCGCGTTGGATGCCGGGGGCACCTTGCTGTCGGTTTCCAGATCCAAAGACTTGACCGGCTTGCCGGCAAAACCCGTCTCGACCAGAGCGCCACCGGCATCCTGCAGCAGTCCGCTTGCCTCCCCGTCCCAAAGGCTCCCGCCAGGGAGAGTTGCTGTCTCCGTTGCCGCGCAAGCCGCCACTCGCTCCGCTGATTTCTCGGCCGTGCCAAGAAAAGGATCCACCGTCTTGCCGTCTTTGCGCACCGAAAGATGGACATGCGGGAATGCGGCAAGGCCGGAAAAACCGACTTTGCCCAAAGGCTGTCCCCGTTCGACCTCGTCGCCGACGGACACAGACAGGGTCCCTTGGCGCATATGGCAATATTGCGTTTCCCAGCCATCACCGTGGATAATCACCAGCCCGTTGCCGCATTCCTTGTCGCGGACCGCCGCCCGGTCTTCCTTCGTGCGCACCAACCGGTCGGGCATGTCTTGGCGTAGGGCCTTGACCCGCCCCGGCGCCGCGGCAAGCACATCCTTTTCCACCTTGGTGTTGAGCACCCGGAAATCCGTGCCTTTGTGACTGTCATAACTCGCCTGTCCACAATCCACCGTCAGGACAGTTTTTCCAGGATCAATGTCGACGTAATTCTGTACGAAACAGTCGCGGCCAGGGTCACAGGCAATCGGCACGGACAATTCCAGGGCCAATACGGGCACGGTGGTGAGAGGCGGCATCATGAGCATCGCGGCCAAAGGGCTCGCCCAACAGTGCTTCATTTTCCATTTATCCCTGTGAACATCGGCTCATCAAATAGCATTGAGTTGCAATCGCGCTGGCAATCACCGACCTTTGCGCCAATCGATATCACGCAATCAGGTGGAACAAATATGGTCAAGACATGGCTGGCCGGCCTGGCCCTCGCCGCGCTGCTGGCGCTACCGGCCGCGGCGCAGGAAGAGCTTCAGATCCGGGACATCGAAAAAGGCACGGGCGAAGAGGCCAATGTCGGTGAAACGGTGGTGGTGCATTACACGGGCTGGCTGATGGACGGCACCAAATTCGATTCCAGCCTCGACCGCGGCACGCCCTTCTCCTTCACGCTTGGCGAACGCCGCGTGATCCAGGGATGGGAACAGGGCGTCGAAGGCATGCAGGTCGGCGGCAAGCGCGAACTGATCATCCCGCCGGAACTCGGTTATGGCGCGCAAGGAGCCGGCGGCGTCATTCCGCCGAACGCGACGCTCAAATTCGAGATCGAGCTGCTTGAGGTCAAGGCGAAGAAGTTCTCCAGCCTCGGCAATGATGCCCTCAAGGCCCGGCTCGCCGCTGGCGCGACAATTGTCGATATTCGCCGGCCCGAGGAATGGCGCGAGACCGGTGTCCTGCCCGGCAGCCAACTGCTGACCTTCTTCGACAAGAACGGCCGGGTGAACCCGCAGTTCGGTGCGGAGCTGCAAAAGCTGATCTCCGGACCGGACGATGAACTTGTTCTCATTTGCCGGACCGGTCAGCGCAGCCAGGTTCTGTCTCAGTATCTTGCCGACAAGGCCGGCTTCACCAATGTCGCCAATGTGGAACAAGGCATCGTCAGCTGGATCGAGAGCGGCGGCAACGTCACCCAGGCCGAGACACCGGAGAATTGTTGGCTCTGTTGAAGACCAACAGTTGATGCAGGGCTGCTATTTGCCCCTTGTCAGTCCGCTGCCAGAGCCAGGCTCAGGCGATTGTGATCCCGGATCACCGGGGCCATGTCCATGGTGACGATGTTCCCGTCTTCGACGATCACCCTGCCGTTCACCACGGTTGTCTTTGCGGATTGCGGCGAACAGAACACAACGGCCGCAACCGGGTCATGCAATCCACCCGCGAATTGCAGGGTGTTCAGGTCGAGCGTGAAGAAATCGGCGCATTTCCCTGGCTCCAAAGACCCGATGTCGTCGCGTCCAAGCACCGACGCCCCCCCCAGCGTTGCCAGCTCCAATGCTTCGCGCGCGGTCATCCATTCTTCCGCCCTCAGTGGATGAGAGGGCGGCAGGAGCGCGTGCTTGCGCGGCCCTTCCGGCGGCATCAGCCCCAGCTGCAATCGGGCAAGCAGCATCGCCTGACGAACTTCAGCCAGCATGTTCGAGCTGTCATTCGAAGCAGAGCCGTCAACGCCGAGGCCTACCTTGACGCCTGCTGCCAGGTATTTCTTGACCGGCGCGATGCCGGAAGCCAGCCGCATGTTGGAACAGGGGCAATGGGCCGCGCCGCACCCGGTCGCAGCGAACAGGCGGATTTCATCGTCATCGACATGAATGGCATGGGCATACCAGACATCCGGGCCGGTCCAGTCGAGGCTCTGCATCCATTCCACCGGACGCTTGCCGAAGCGTTCCAGCGTGTAGCGCTCCTCATCCAGGGTTTCGCACAAATGGGTGTGCAGCATCACGCCCTTGTCGCGGGCGAGCGCCGCGCTTTCGCGCAGGAGATCCTCGGACACGGAAAAGGGCGAACACGGCGCGACCACGACACGGGTCATCGCTCCCTTCGAGGCATCGTGATAGCGGTCGATGACCCGGACCGTGTCCTTCAGGATGTCGTCCTCGTCCTCGACGCATTCGTCCGGCGGCAGACCGCCCTTGCTTTCGCCGAGCGACATGGAGCCGCGGCTGGCGTGAAAGCGCACGCCGAGGTCCCTTGCGGCCTCGATCTGGTAGTCGACCTTGTTGCCGCTCTGGAACAGATAGGTGTGGTCGAACACCGTGGTACAGCCCGACAGCGCCAGCTCCGCCAGGCCGACCAGGCTGCTGGCCCGGGACGCTTCCGGGTCCGTCTTCGCCCAGATCCGGTAATGAGCCTGCAGCCAGGGAAACAGGTTGTTGTTCTGTCCCGCCGGCAGGGTCCTGGTCAGGGTCTGGTTCAGGTGGTGGTGGGTGTTGACGAAGCCGGGCAGTACGATCTGGCCGGACGCATCGATCACCCTGTCCGCCGTTTCAGGCAGGTCCGCCGACAGGCCAACTTTCCGGATCAGACCGTCCTCGGCATAAAGGCCACCGCCGGCAATCTCACGGCGTTCGCCGTCCATGGTGACCAGCATGTCGGCGTTTTTCAGAAGCAGCGTTTGAACCATCAGGCAGCCTTTGGCGGGACTCAATCAAATGTACACATCAGCGTACAACCTACCCGTTCAACGGAGCCATAACTATTTTCGGTTTCCTGAAACTGCCTTAAGCGAAATTTGAGAATGACACGCACCCCAAGTGCTACTGCTCCAGCGGAGGCATGCGGTTCCAGGCGTCGAGGGCTGCGATCTTGTAGGCTTCCGCCAGGGTCGGATAGTTGAAGGTGTTCTCGACGAAATATTCCAGCGTGCCGCGCAGATTGAGCACCGCTTGGCCGATATGGATCAGTTCGGTCGCGCCCTCGCCGACGATGTGGCAACCGAGCAGGCGCCGGGTCTTCAGCGAGAAGATCATCTTCAGCATGCCCGTATCGAGCCCCATGATGTGCCCGCGCGAGGTTTCCCGGAACCGCGCCACGCCGCATTCATAGGCAATGCCCCGGTCGCGGATTTCCTCTTCGGTCATGCCGACGGTGGAGATTTCCGGTACGGCATAAATGCCATAGGGAAAGTACTCGGGCGGGTCATAGGCCTTTTCGCCAAGCGCATGGCAGGCGGCGATACGGCCCTGTTCCATGGACGTAGAGGCCAAGCTCGGAAATCCGATCACGTCGCCGGCAGCGAAAATGTGGGGCACCTCTGTCTGAAAGGTCATGGGATCGACCTTGAGCCGGCCACGATGGTCCATCTCCAATCCACACGTCTCAAGCCCGAGCGACGGGGTTGCTCCCATGCGCCCGGCAGCAAACAGAACCACGTTGGAGCGCACGCAGCGGCCGCCCTCCAGGGTGATCTCGCAGTCGGCGGGTCCGTGCTTCTCGATCTTCTCGACCTTGGCACCGAAGCGAAGCGCGATGCCGCGATCGCGCAGCTGATGGGTAAAGTCGGCCACCAGTTCCTTGTCAAGAAAGTCGAGCATGGTGTCGCGTGGCTCCACCAGGGTGACATGCACGTCGAGGGCGGAAAAGATCGAGGCGTATTCGACGCCGATGACGCCCGCGCCGATGACGGCGATGGAACGCGGCAACTGGTTCAGCTCCAGGATCTCGTCGCTGTCCAGAACATATTCGCCATCAAAGGGCACGTAATCCGGCCGAAAGGGCCTTGTGCCAACCGCGATCACGAACTTGTCCGAAGAAAAGGTGTGAACCTCCCCCGCCTCGCCTTCGACCTCGATCTTGTGAGCACCGATGAATTTGGCCTCGCCATAGATCGTGTCGACCTGGTTGCGCGCAAACTGGTGCTCCAGGACCTCGACCTCGTGATCTAGCGTGATGTGCAGCCGGGCCCTTAGATCGGCGGCGGAAATATCGTCCTTGACGCGATAGGAGCGGCCATAAAAGCCGCGCTCGCGCCAGCCGGTCAGGTTGAGCACGGTTTCGCGCAGGGTCTTGGACGGAATCGTACCGGTATGAACCGAAACGCCGCCGACCCTGCGGCCGCGCTCCACGACCAGAACATTGCGGCCGAATTTCGCGGCCTGGATGGCAGCCCGCCGGCCCGCCGGTCCGCTGCCGATCACGATCAGTTCGTAATGTTCCATGAGCCCCTCGCTTCTGCCTGTCCGCCCGATCTTTCACCAACGGCATGCAAAAGACGCGCAGAAATGCGTCCTTTTGTGTTGCTGCAGCGCAAAGACAGTATCTTGGCGGGCGGGTCAAGATGGCGGCACGAAAAGCGGTAAATTGGCGGAGCGCATATATGTCAGCGTGGCGAAGACCATTTCCGGCAGATCGGAATTTGGCTCGGGTATGAACACCGGAATACCAAGCCAAATCAAATTACAGTAAAAGCAAATTCTGCATATTCTAATTCATATATGTATTCTTGCACAATTCTTAGTTGAATACAGTTGTTTCAATAATCCACCCACTTGCTAAAGTTATTTAACAAATCCGAAACAAAAAACCCTTATGCCCCGTTCTTAGATGCAAACACTCATCAGCCGGCTTGGGAGCAAGCTTATCCGGATGCAGTATGCCCGCCTTCACGTCAGTGCCGTGCTCGCAGCGATCAGCCTTGTCCTGTCGCCCTCTGCCGGTCTTGCCCGGGAGCTTGTCTTTGCGGCCGACAGATGGTGTCCGGCCAATTGCGACCCGGCGAGCGACAGGCCGGGCTATATGGTTGAGATCGTCAAGGCGGTGTTCGAGCCGCTCGGCCACACCGTCACTTATGTCGAACTGAATTGGCCGCGTGCGAAGCTCTATACGCTCGAAGGCAGGTTCGACGGCATTTTCGCAGCCTGGCCCGAGGGCGAGCCGAGGTTCGTCTATCCGCAACTGTCTCACGGTGTTTCCGCCAATGGCCTGTTCGTGCACAGGGACTCCGACTGGACCTATGAAGGCCCACAGTCGTTTCAGGGCCAAACGGCCGGTCTCATCGTCGACTACAGCTATGGCGAGGAGTTTGAACGCGCAATCCAACATTATGGCCGGGCCTCTTATGTCGCCGGCGACAATGCGCTGGAGCTCAATCTCAACAAGCTGGCACTGAACCGGCTCGACCTCGTCGTCGAGGATGTCAACGTATTCCGCTACACGGCCATGAGCATGGGTCTCAACGATCGCTTTCGACTGGCCGCAGCTGTGGAGGCAGACGATATCTACATCGCGTTTTCGCCGCAGGCCCCGGATGCCAAGACACTTGCCGAGGAATTGGACACAGGCATGCGCCGGCTGAGGACAAGCGGGGAACTTGACCGTATTCTGGCCCGCTACGGGCTGGCCGACTGGCAGGGAGCTCCTGACCCTTTACAAACGCCGGCAAATTAGGAGGCCGTACAGGCCTTCCGGCCGTTTGCCGTCCGCGGGTGTAAGCAACCTTGCGAATTGAGCTTTCCGGCCGGCTTTGTTTAAGATCCAAGACCACCAGACAAAACACTGGCGTGAGACACTTCCCCTTGCAGATCACACATCGGCCAATGCGGTTGTACATTCCCGGCACGTTCGCCAACACAATTTGGACACTGGTGGTGATTGCAGTCCTTTCCGGTTCGATCAGTTCTGGCAGCGCTGCCGAGACGGAGGCTTGCCCGATCAGCGACGACATCGTCATCACTGCGGAAGATGCCTTTTTCCCCTATTCGGGGCTTTACGAGGGAGAACTGAGAGGCTTTGCGGTGGACATCGTTTCCGCCGCTTTTGAAGAGGCCCATTGTTCGGTGTCCTTCAACATCATGCCCTATAACCGCTGCATGCGCGAAGTGGCGCAGGGCCGGCAATTGGGCTGCTTCGACACCACGGGCTCAGAGGAAAACCGGCGCAATTACATCTTTCACGAAGTGCCCCTCTTTTATGGAAAAATTCTGATCTTCGCGCATCCGGACAACACCGAGGCGTTCAGACCTTCGTTCTTTTTCGAGAAGACCTATTCGGTAGTCCGTGGCTACACCTATACGGATGCTTTCGACGCCGATCCGGCGATTTCCAAAATCGAGGTTGATTCCGATCTGCAGACCCTGGCCCTCGCCGCCAAGGGCCGGTCGGATTATGCGGTGGTTTACGAGAAAGTCGCCGCCTTTCACATCAGCAACAGTCCGGAACTGATTTCTCCGGAGCCCGTCCCTGTCGAGGAACTTGTCCGCTTCGATCTCTATGTCTCGTTTTCCAAAATGACACCGAAGCGCTCGGAAGCGGTGGCGGGAATTCTCGATCAGGGACTGGAGACCATCCGGGCAAATGGAACCTATGCGGAAATCGAACGTGTGTGGGACGACTGGCTGACAAGGGGCCTGAAAAACGGCCAGCCAGCCCCCTTCTGGGGATCGCCAGCAGAGCTCAAATAGGTTCTTTCGCGACCAACCGGGGCCGCCAGTCTCAGGGTGTCTCGCAAGTCAGGAACGTTACCGGCAAATACCGGCCATTTGAAAGATTGCGCTTCCGCGTCAGCGGCGACGCAGCTCCAACTCGCCGATTTCCGCAGGCTTGGGCGTGGTTTGCCTCGTTTTCAGGCTTAATGCGCTGCCGAAGAGTGCAAGTCCAAATTCACCAGTCACAACCTCAGTTGCGTTGCCTTCCTGGGAACTCCAGCGGAACAACAATCTGTCACCGCTGCGCCGTCCGCTCATATGATCGAGCCTCCATCCCGCGGCGGACCAGGTTGCGCGATAAAGACCGTTGCCGAGAGGGGTTAGACGCGCCGAAACCTGGCTTTGTGAGCCCGCACCAGCGCACTTTCCGGTCACCTCAAGCGACCCCGAAGAGCCCTTCGGGATGAAGGACAGGCGGCACCGAACCGCCTCGCGGGGTGCTTCTGGTGTCTGCCGCGCCCAACCGCCTCCGCTCCACTGCCCGGATAGCCTCTCCAGAAAGGCATCGGCCATGCAGGCCCGGCACATCAAAAGCACGGCAATGGCGACCAAGGGCAGCCTGAACCGTTTCATCGCCGGGTCCACTTCATCTTGAGTAGGCATGGCAACACAAACAGATCGGCCGCCAGCGCTGTTAGGAAGGTCAGGATCAGCATGCCTCCGAACAGCTTGACTGTGTTGAACGCGCTAAAAAATGTGACGCTGATGCCAAGGGAGATGAGCAGTGTCGTCACGATCATCGGCCGGCTGGTTCGGTTGATGGCCACGACCAGGGCCTCCGAAACGGACTGACCTCCCTGTCGCTCGCGCACTGCCCTGTTGAGGAAATGGATGGAGTCATCCACGGCAATGCCGAAGGCCACCGTCAAGGCCAGCATGGCCGTCGGCGTTATATGACCTCCATAAAACGGATAGAGAGCGGCTGCGGTCACCGCGAGCGGCAAAACGTTGGGCAAGATCAGGACGGGTATCAACATCACCGACCGAAAAGCCAGTGCGATCAGACATGTAGCCAGCAGACAGGCAAGGCCGAGGCCAAAGGAAAGTTCCCGGACGATCCCAGCAGGTTCATGACGCAGTACCATCGGCATTCCCGTAAGGCTCCTCACGCCATCTTGCCGAACGATCGCTTCAAGCGCGTCGTGTTGTTCGAGCGTCGCTGCGTTTCTCATGGGCTCCGGCACAGTCGCGATGATCGCGGTGGTCCCGTTTTGCGGATCGATCAAGCTTGCGAGGACCGGCGCCGGCAGTTCCTCCAGTTCGGCGGGGGTCGGCGGTGCGTCAGGGTGTCCGAGCCAGTCGGCGTATGTCACCAGAGACAGGACCGTGGCATCCGGCGCCGTCTGGCGCACCATGTCAGACAGTGCGCGCAACCGATCCCAATCCTCTGACGGGCCGTCGCCGGAGACAAAATCAACCGTGTACCACAGCCGGAATACGCCACCGAAATCCTCGGAGATTGTATTGTTCGCCGCCAGAACGCGGCTCGTCTCAGGCAAGTTGTTGTTCAACTCGAACCAAGGCCGCAACTGGCTCGCGGCCACAACAGAGGCACCCAAAATCACCAGTCCCGTCGCAACGATCAGGTTCCGGTTTGCAAGGATGGTTTGGGCTGCCGCGGGTGGCATGGCGAGCCAGTTCTTTGTGGAAGCCGCCTTTGTGTTCCGACCGAGCAACGGAACCATTAGGGCAAACGCCACCAGGACAATGATGTAAGCTGCAAAAACAGCCAGGGCGCCGGTGATGGCAAGTTCCTGCAAGACATCGTTTTGTGTCACCCCAACCGCCAGAAACGCAAGGGATGTCGTTATCGCCGTGAGCGCGCAGGCGGGGCCGACGGCTTGGAGCGTGTGTTTGGCACGCGCCTGAACCGTTGTGCCCTTGGCATCATCCCGGAGAAAAAGCACCAGGTGCACACTGTCGGCAAGTGCCAGAACAAGCACCAGAACCGGGACGACATTGTTCAAAACTGTGATCGGCCAACCGAGTAAGAGAAAAACCCCAAGAGACAGGAACGCGGCCAGAAACGCAGGACAGCAGGCCAGGAGAACAAGCTTCAGATTGCCGAATAGCAGGCAAGCAGCCACAAAGGCCAAAAATCCGCCGACAAGGTTGAAAACAATAAGGTCCTCCATAAGCGCATCGACAATTTCAGGTCCGATGACGCTTTCGCCTGTCGCCGAAATGTCCAGCCCATCCGTCTCGGCAAGCGCGATCGTTGAGTCAATCTCGTTTGCAAGAATGTGCTTCTGGGAGGGATCGGAAGAGACCGCGACAACAATCAGCGCCTTTTTGCGATCCCGGGACATAAAGCTACGCGCTCCGGTGGTCGCGTTTTCGAATGCGGCCAACCGGCTCTCGATGTCTGTCGTTTCCAGTGCAAGTGGTAGAAGGGGCGCGCCAGGATGATCCGGATGGCTGCGCGGAAACCGCATTGTTGCAACGGAAAGAACGCCGGCGATACCGTCGATCAGTTCCAGGTTCAGCGAAAGATCTCGGATGGTTTCGTAGTTCTCTGCCGAAAATGGCCGATCCCCCTGCACCAGAACGAGCAGCTGCTCCGTTGGCCGGTCTGCCCGCGCCAGCAAGGCCTTGTAGGTCTCGGAATGCTGTCCGCCGGAAAAGAAGGCCCGGCTGATCTGCTTGTCGAAACGGAGGGACGGCAGTGCCGCGCCGGTTGCGCCGATGAGCAGGGCCAGCAGCAGCCCCGCGATCAATGGCCGGCGCAGCGCCACAAGCCCGGGAAATGCCAGAAAGGACAAGTCACGCAAGGCTTAGGCCCCTTGAACCGGTTCCATGCGCCTGATGGGAGCTCCCGTCCTGATGCTTGTCATCGCTTCTCTCCAGGCCTCCTCTCGCAACCGCTTCAAAACCGGTAGCCACAGGTGCTCCAACCGCGACGCCAGAACCGCGAGCACTCTGGCAGAAACCTGAGTTCTCACTTCTCGTCCCTGCAAAAAACCCTGCAATGCCTTGCGGAAGACAAGGTCCGACTGCTCGCCATAGATCATCGAGCGCAGCAGTCCGAGGTCCGGATTGCGATCATACCTTTCCCGATAGCTGCGCCAAACCAGAATAATTGCCTCTGCGAGGTCGAACCGGACATGTGCATGAATGCCGAGCAGCAGTGCCGCCTGGGACCGGAAAGGAACAGCCCCGTTGCCCTTTGCCAAAAGCTGAGCGTGGCGCTTCCAATGAGGAACAATCCGTATTGGTTGCCCTTGTTCATGAACGGCGTATTTCCGATAAAGGTCAAAAAAATGAACGATCAGCAGGTGGATCATGATCGGATCACGACTGGTCCGAGCAAAGTCCAGCCAGTGTTTGGTTGTGAAGTAATAGAGTTCGGGGAACAGCCGGTCCAACTCAGCGTCCCCGTGCCGCCTTCGGTGCCTCGCGGATCTCAGCCATTTGACCACTTCGTCGGGTTGCTGAAGCAACACACCCGGATCCGCCCCTGAAACAGAAAAGTCAGAACAATGCATGTTTTGCCCCAGCGCAACCAAGATGCTGACCAACTTTTCGATCCGCACCTGCTCCCAATTCGATAACACAAGATAACGTTAGGTCACAGTCCACAAATACCCATTGCCATCCCCTGCCCCGTCGGCTATGGCTTCACCATGAACATGATCCTGAAAGCAGCATGGTGGTGGCGCGGCGCGATATAGGCGGCCAGCGATCAGTCATGCTCTGAACGGATCATAGATCAAACCAAAGGCCGCCGCGGGATACCGCTGGCGGCCTTGGTGCATTATAAGGCCGCCAAAAGGCCACCAGAACGGGAAGCAACATCATGCCGGTGCTGGCAGACCAGACCTTTGAAACTGCAAGCGGGATTACCATCCTGCGGACCTCGCGCCCTTCCGACTATGAAACGGGCACGTCCGACTGGATCGACCGGCTGGATTCCGAACTGGGCGCGGTGCTGTCCTCGTCCTACGAATATCCCGGCCGCTACACCCGCTGGGACATGGCCCTGGTCAACCCGCCGCTGGTGCTGGAAGCCGCCGACCGGAAGGTCGAGATCCGCACACTCAACGACCGCGGCAAGGTGATCCTGCCGGCGATCACGGAGGCACTCAAAACCCATCCGGACGTGGACACGTTCGAGGCCGACGACACGCATATCCGCCTGACCGTCAAGCTGCCCGACCGGCTGTTCAACGAGGAAGAGCGCTCGCGCCAGCCATCGACCTTCTCGATCGTCCGGGCACTCAAGGACATGTTCGCCTGCGGTGACGACCAGCTCGGCCTTTACGGTGCCTTCGGCTATGACGTCGCCTTCCAGTTCGAGCCGATCAACCTCAAGCTGGACCGTCCAGCGGACCAGCGCGACGTGGTGCTGTTCCTGCCGGATGAAATCCTGATCGTCGACCACCACGGCAAGCGCGCCTATGTGCTGGAATATGATTTCGTCGTCGGCGGCCACACCACAAAGGGCCTGGAGCGCAGCGGCGAAAAACGCCACTACACGCCCGCCAACCGGGATCCTGGGCGCGGCGATCATGAGCCGGGCGAATATGCCAAGCTCGTGCACAAGGCGAAGGACTATTTCCGCCGCGGCGACCTGTTCGAAACCGTGCCGGGTCAGACCTTCTACGAGCCCTGCGCCAACCCGCCTTCCGCCGTCAGCCGGCGCCTCGCCCAGATCAACCCGTCGCCCTATTCCTTTTTCTTCAATCTTGGCAACAACGAGTATCTCGTCGGCGCCTCGCCGGAAATGTATGTGCGTGTCACCGGTGGCCGCCGAGTGGAAACCTGCCCGATTTCCGGCACCATCCGGCGCGGCAAGAACGCCATCGAAGACGAGGCCCAGATCCGCAAGCTGTTGAACTCGGCCAAGGACGAAGCTGAGCTGACCATGTGTTCCGACGTCGACCGAAACGACAAGAGCCGGGTCTGCGTGCCGGGTTCGGTCCGGGTGATCGGCCGCCGCCAGATCGAGATGTATTCCCGCCTGATTCACACGGTCGATCACATCGAAGGCATTCTGCGCGAGGACATGGATGCCCTCGACGCCTTCCTGTCCCACACCTGGGCTGTGACCGTGACCGGCGCGCCGAAACGCTGGGCGATGCAGTTCATCGAGGATCACGAGAAATCCCCGCGCGCCTGGTATGGCGGCGCCATCGGCGCGGTGCTGTTCAACGGCGACATGAACACCGGCCTGACGCTCAGGACGGTGCGCATCAAGGACGGCATGGCGCAGATACGCGCTGGTGCCACCCTGCTCTATGACAGCGTTCCGGAAGACGAGGAAGCCGAAACCGAGCTCAAGGCCGAAGCCATGCGCGCGGCCGTGCGCGAGGCCGGCCTTGCCACCAAGACCACGGAAAAGACCGAGGCCCAAAAACCGGGCAAGGGTCTGAAAATCCTGCTGGTCGACCACGAAGACAGTTTCGTGCACACGCTGGCCAATTATTTCCGTCAGACCGGCGCGGATGTCGTCACCTACCGCACACCGGTGGCCGATCATGTGTTCCACGACGTCAATCCGGACCTTGTGGTGCTGTCGCCGGGACCGGGCAATCCGCAGGATTTCGACTGCGCGGCAACCATCGGCCGGGCAAGAGCACGGGCCCTGCCGATCTTCGGCGTCTGTCTAGGCCTTCAGGCCCTGTCGGAATATTTCGGCGCAACGCTCGGTCAGCTGGACATTCCGATGCACGGCAAACCGTCGCCGATCACCGTGTCCGGCAATTCCCTGCTCTTTGACGGGCTGAACGCCCCTGTGATTGTCGGCCGCTATCATTCCCTGTTCGCGCAACGGGACACCCTGCCCGCCGACATGCGTGTCACCGCCGAGACCGAGGACGGGGTCGTGATGGCAATCGAGCACCAGAAAGAAGCGATCGCAGCAGTCCAGTTCCACCCGGAATCGATCATGTCGCTGGATCAGGATGCCGGCCACAAGATCATCGAGAATGTCGTCAACCGGCTGGTCAGCAGCAAACAGATCGCCGAGGCGGTCTGACACATCGGAACCGGCCAATCAGGAGGCGCATTTGACCCAGCGCCTCCTGTTTGTTGTGCTTTCGGACGAGTGGGTCCAACCAGCCCCAAATTCGCGCAAAAATTGAAAGTCGCGTTTGGGTTCACAGCTCCAGACAGGCCTAACACGGACATTCGCTCAGTCTCGTGCCAATACCTGACACCGGCTGCAGCACCGCCCAAATGCCGGGCATTTCAAAAAAACTCCAATTTTTCAGTTATTTATTTCGTATTTCAGAGTTGAGACTCGCTGCTCGCCGGACGCATCTGGTGTTTCACGCAGATTCCTATTGTGATTTTTGTCACGGTATTTTCTACGCAGCTCGATAAAGTTGCAGCCTGTTTTCAACGCGGAGATTTCCCTTGCACATTCTGCTCGCTATTCTCGGTATTCTGGCCGCGGCCAGCTTCTGGATGTACCGCATTCATAATGCCGCCAATGCGGCAAACGCCCTCTTGAGCGCTGCTCAGGACGTCCAGTCCGCCGCCCGCCGGTTCGGCTATAGACTGCGCAACAAGCAACACCCCGCAGAAGGGGTCGACGATCCGCGCGTTTCCGCGACCGCTGTTCTGGTGCTGGTTGCCAAGACCGAAGACGGTGTCTCAAAGACGGCCCAGGCGGCGATCGAGGACCAGCTGCAAACGGTTTTTCAGATGCGTCCGTCCGACGCGCAGGAAATGTATTTCCTGGCGAAATGGCTGGCCGGTCAAAGCCAGAACCCTTCCGACATGACACGCCGTCTGATCAGGCGCACCTTGATGCTGGGCGGGCGCGACACCCTGCCCGACCTTATCCGGATGGTCCGCACGGTTGGTGAGGCGGAAACGGGAACCGCGTCGGTGGACACGTTGCACGTTATTGAATCGATCAAGCAGCTTAACGCCTGAAGCACTGAATTCCGCAGCGTAAGTTTTCGATCTGTATACGGGCTCTCCCACCTTCTGTTTCCGTCGCTTTTTTGCTTTCCCAGCCACAGGAAACAAAAGAAAGTTGATTAACAGACTGCAACAGAGTTCTATGGAAATACGCGATCTGGTTTAGCCGGTATTCACCGGCCGACAGTATAATGGCCAGATCCCGAAAAAGAGTCTGGGGAGTCGGAATGACCGAAAGCGCCCAAGGTCTTGAGGCGCGGCAACTTTGCTCGCCGGCGAAGTGGTCGTGGTCGCGCATTGTGACGGCCATGTTCGCCGGTGGTCTCGCAATGTGGGTCAATGCGGCTCCAGGGCAAGACATAGCCCCCCTGCAGAACACCGTTCTGGCAATCGGCAACTGCCCGCCCTGGAACGCGCAATCCGTCGAAGTGTGCAAAAACAGCGCCGACAAGGTGATGTCCGCCTTGGCGCCTCGACTGGATGCCGGTCCCGACAAACGACATCTTCTGGTCAATGAAGGGGCGAGCGCGGCTGCGCTTAAGCTGAAGGCCACCGAGCTGGCAAATCAGCTGACGCCGCAAGACAGGCTGATCATTTATGCCAATCTGCCGCTCAGCCTCGCAGAAACCGCCGATCCCGACGATGCCAAGGGCTATGTGCTCGAACTTTGGGCAGAACAGAAACCCGAAACGGCGCTTCAGGCGATCAGCGAAGGCACTTTCATGTCGGCCTCGGCGTTTGCCGCACTCATTCACACCTTCCCCGCCGGTGAAGTCATTCTGGTCCTGGACACCAACAATCCGCATGCGATCGATATCGACCTTTTGGCCAGGCACAAGGTCGATCACAAGGATCGGCCCGAAGCGCTGGTGATTTCCTCCGGGCCCGGGCAAGCGGCCAATTATTCGGCGGACCGGACCATTTCCCTGTTTGCCAAGCATCTCGCAATCGCCCTGAACGAGACCGACGGCTCGCTTCTGGATGTCGTCGCGGTGGCGGCCGCGGGCACACGCCAGGCGGCGATCCCGATTTGCGCCGAACTCAAGGGCACTCTGGCACAGGGGGACAGCGAGGCGACCGACTGTGCCCAGGTTCCGGAAATTCATGACCCGGAAGCGCTGCTGGAGCGGACCATGCTGATCCCGCATGTGGAATCCAACATGAACTGAGGGACAGGCGGGCGGGCGGCCTTCAAATTCGTTCAGCTGGCCAGATTGGTCTGGTTGCTTGCCTCGAACACCTGAAGTCCACCGAAATTCTGGTTTTCAAGCGCGGCGGAGACCACCTCGGGGATGGAGCGCGCAAGGCTGTCCGTCGGCATCGGCCGCCCAATCAGATAGCCCTGGGCTTCATGACAGCCGCGCTGCGCCAGGATGCAGAGCTCATCGGCGTCTTCGACGCCTTCCGCAACAATGCGCATGTCGAGCGCCTTGCCGAGCCGGACCACGGTCTCGATGATGGCCAGCGACCCGTAATTCCGCTTGGCCTCGGAAACGAAGGACCGGTCTATCTTGATGCAATCGAACGGAAACCGGCTGAGGTAGCTGAGCGACGAATACCCGACCCCGAAATCGTCAAGCGCGATCCTGACGCCGATTTCCTTCAGCCGGGTGAGGACCGACAGGGCCCGGGCGTCGTCCTCAATCAGGGTGTTTTCCGTGATTTCCAGTTCGATCCGTCCGGCAGGCACGCCCGAGCGGTCGATTGCCTGTCGCACGTCGTCGACAAAATCCTTGTCGCGGAACTGCACCGGACTGACATTGATGCTGATATTGGCGTCCAGAATGGTCGATGACGCAATGTCCAGAGCCTGGGCCAGTACATATTTGCCAATGGCGATGATCTGGCCGGACGCTTCCGCCACGGGGATGAACTCGCCCGGGCTGACCAGGCCTCTATCGGGATGGTTCCAGCGGATCAGCGCCTCATAGCCGACGATTTCCGCTGACGCGAGGCTCATGCGCGGTTGAAAATAGAGATCGAACTGGCCATCCGATAGTGCCGAATTGAGGTCCTTTTCCAACGCGCGGCGCTGACGCACCTCGTCGCCCATGCCGGCCTGGAACAGGCAATAGGTGTGGCGTCCCCGGTTCTTGGCATTGTAAAGCGCGATGTCGGCATTGGAGATCAGCTGATCCTCGTCGTCCTGTCCGCTTACCAGGGCAATGCCGATGCTCGCCCCCGGCTTCAGCACCAGGCCGTTGCCGCAATCCAAAGGCTCGGACAGGGTCTGCACCAGCCGAAGAGCCATGTCCTCGGCCTGGTTGGCGAACTGGATGCCGTTCTGGATGATCGCGAATTCGTCGCCGCCGAGCCGCGACACCGTATCGCCCGGGCGGCTGGCCTGACGCAAACGCTCGGCCGTCACCCGGATGACCGTGTCGCCGACCGGATGGCCATGCAGGTCGTTGATGTCCTTGAAGCGGTCGAGGTCGATCAACAAAAGCGCCGCGAACCGGCCATGCTGCCGGCAGCGGTCGATGGCCTGTTTCAGTTCGGCATTGAACACCGCGCGGTTGGGCAGGTCGGTCAGCGGATCGTGCTGCGCCAGATGCAGGATCTGCGCTTCCGCCTTTTTCCGTTCCCTGAGATCGACAAGTGCCGATACCCGGGTCGGAATGCCCCGGTAGGAAATGACGCGGGTGCGGATTTCGACCGGCACACGCTCGCCCGAACGGCTGATCAGCGTAACCTCGCGCGGTTCCTTTTCCGCCTTGATCAAGTGTTCCTCGAGCGTGCCGGCCAGTTCATTGTCGACAAATTCATAAAGGCCACGCATTTCAAGCTCTTCGATGCCGTAGCCGATCAGATCCTCAAAGGTCCGGTTGCCATCAAGGATACGGCCGTCGACAGAGATCACGATGGCGTCGAACGTGGCATTTGCGAGCGCGGACAGGCGCTCGGCCTCCTCGCGGGTGCGCTTGGCGTCTGCAGCCCTGTTGTGGGCCAGCTCCTCGCTCTGCACCGTGTCCATCAGGGCGTTGAACAGCCGTGTCAGGCGTTCCGAGTCATCGCCCTTCGACACATTGAGACGCATGGACAGATCCGCCTTGCCGGCGATCAGACGGTCGAGTGCGTCCTCGACATGACCAATGCCGAGCCGTGTGCCGTGCTCGGCCTCGTTGAGGCCAAGATCCTCGCTGGCCGCGTCGAGGCGCAGAGGCTGGATCCGGTTCAGCACGGCCAGAAGAACCCAGCCGCCTCCGAAACACCAGACGAAGCAGGCCAGGACACCGGAAAGCTGAACCAGGACCTGCGGCAGGCGCGCACCAAGCGGAAGGTTTTCGACCGGCGCCAGCAGCGCCAGGCCGAGCGTGCCGACAACGCCGGCAAAACCGTGCACGCTGATGGCTCCAACCGGATCGTCGATCTTCAGTATCCGTTCCAGAAAGACGGCCCCGCCGATCGCCGCCGCACCGCCGAGACCACCAACCGCCAGCGCGCCCATGGGCGTGAGCACATGACATCCCGCCGTCACCGCGACCAGGCCGCCCAACAGGCCGGAAATCGAATTTTCCGGCAAGATCACCTTGTCCTTGTAGCGACCGAACACATAACCGACACCCGTGCCCGAGGCCGCGGCCAGAACGGTGTTCGCCAGGATCATCGGCACGTCCCATGACGCCGACAAGGTGGAACCGCCGTTGAAGCCAAGCCAGCCGACAAACAGGATCAACGCGCCGGAGGTCGCAAGGACCGAACTGTGCCCCTGAATGCGAAAAGCGCTGCCATCCGAACCAAACCGGCCCGAACGCGCACCGAGGATGGTGCAGGCAGCAAGCGCGATCCAGGCCCCGGTGCTGTGCACCACCGTTGATCCGGCGAAATCCACGAAACCCGCATCCGCCAGAAACGCCGTTGCCTCGCCAAACAGCGCCTCGCCCCAGGCCCAATGGGCAACAACCGGGTAGATCAGACCGGCGGTCAGGATGGAGCACCAGATATAGGCGGTCAGGCGCATGCGCTCAGCCACCGCGCCAGAGATGATGGTGGCGGCCGTGCCGCAGAACATCACCTGGAAAGCAAAAACGGTCAGTCCCCAGGCATCGAGTTCGGCCAGGCCGAACAGGCGCCAGTCAAAGCCGGCGAACCAGTTACCTCCCGCGCCGAAGGCAAGGGAAAATCCGAAGGTCGCGAAGATCAGGACGGAGACCGCGAGATCGAGCAGGTTTTTCTGGGCGACATTGATGGAGTTCTTCGACCGAACCAGACCGGCCTCCAGCAACATGAAGCCGACCTGCATCAGCAACACGAGACCGGCCGCAAGCAGGACCCAGACCATGTCGAGGCTCTTTTGCAGTTGCGCCACATCGGCGGCATGAACCGGTTCTGCCGAAATCAATCCAGCAACACACAGAACGGTTGCTGCACCAAGCGTCCGCTTGATCATGGATCTGCCTCATCTTTCGAAAACAGAGCCATGATTTCGCTGAACTTCTTAATTCTTACTTGCTAAATATGCCAGTGCTTTTACTAAAGACAGGCTGCACAATTCTTCGGCACGCACCTCGAAAACCTACCAATTGGTACTGTAAATTCAAGGCGTTGAATTTGCAGCTTTAATTTCAACACCCAAATTTATTTAACTCACTCCGTGCCACGGTTACCCTGGCGGAGGCTGCTCACAATTCGTGCATTGTTTACCGGCCTGAACGGCTCGAATTGGCCCGCTAATGCGCCTTCTGCAGGCGGAAACCGCTCAAAACGACAATTGCTTAGCCGGAAACACGCTGCAGCTGGGTACAGCCTGCGATCCTGATCGTTTCTGTGTCCCGCGAGAGCCCGGCTTCCGCGGCGCGTTGACCTGCCTTGCCCTGCAATCTTGTCAGCAACCAGTCGAGATCCCCCTCTTCCACCCGCGCCAGATCCGCGAACCGCTCCGGGCCGACAGGCCTGATACCTGCTTCCTCCTGTTCAGCGATCACGAACCGGAAGGCGTAGCCGGGCGTCAGCCCCATGCGCAGATCGGACATGACAACCTCGTCCCCCACAAGGTCCGCCCGATAGTAGCCACGGCTGAACCAGTCGAGTTTCTGAAACGCTGGCGTCTCCTCCAGACAGGCGATAAGTTCAGGATTACGTGGATGGGTGTAGATCTCGGCTGGTCCTTCCCCGTCCAGAAGCGACAGATAGAGATTGTCATAGCTGTCTTCGCGCAGGCCGATCACCTTCCAGAACAGGATGTTGAACGGCGTCGCGATGGCGTAGATCCGATCCGGCGCGCCGCCGTTTTCCTGAAAGAGTTCCAGCGCGTGCGTCTCCACATGGCGCTGAATGAGCGCGCTCAACCCGAGATACCCGGTCGAGACAATCAGCGCTGCGGCAAGCCCGTTTCGAAGGCGGGTCGTCCAGGTTTTCCTGCACAGCGCCCAGATCACCACCGCCAGCAGCGGCAACGTATAGAGCGGATCGATGATGAAGACGGACCCAACCCCAACCGGATCGGGGTACAGCGGCCAGAGAATCCTGGTGCCGTAAACCGTCATCGCGTCGATTGCAGCGTGGGTGGACAGGCACAGAAACACGGCCGCCCAGACCCGCCAACGGTGCTCTCGAAGCCCCTTGAACAACCGCACAAGCCCTTCACCCAGAATTGGGGTCGCGAGTGCGTGCACCAGCACCGAATGGGTCCAGCCGCGATGGTAGACGAAACTGTCGACCGGATCGTCGAACGGAATGAAGACATCCAGATCCGGCATGGTGCCGAGCGCGCCGCCGATCAGGGCGGCCTTGCGGGGACCGATCTTGTTGCCAAGGAGCGCGGTGGAGACGGCGGCGCCGAGAACGAATTGCGTGAGGGAATCCATCAAAGACCCTTGGGCAGGAGAAATTGTTTGCCGGGTATGTGAAACAAGAACCCCTGCTTGGCAATTCTTGAAACTGAAAAAGGCGGACCTAAGGCCCGCCTTTTCTTGCAGAGAAAGTTGCGTTTTGCCGATCAGTCGACTTCGCGGACAGCTCCCTTGGACGCGCTGGTGGTCATCTTGGCATAGGCTCTGAGTGCCTTGGAGACCTTGCGCTTGCGCTGCTCGAGCGGCTTCCAGGCTGCTTCGCCCTTGGCCTCCATGGCCGCGCGGCGCGTTGCCAGTTCCTCGTCCGACAGATCGACTTTCAGCACCCGGTTCGGAATGTCGATCACGATGATATCGCCTTCCTCCACCAGGCCGACGGCGCCGCCCTCGGCGGCTTCCGGCGAGATATGGCCGATGGAAAGGCCCGAGGAACCGCCGGAGAAACGGCCGTCGGTGACCAGTGCACAGGCCTTGCCGAGACCCTTCGATTTCAGATAGCTGGTCGGATAGAGCATTTCCTGCATGCCCGGACCGCCGCGCGGACCTTCATAGCGGATCAGCACGACGTCGCCTTCCTTGACCTTTCCGGTCAGGATCGCGGAGACCGCGCTGTCCTGGCTCTCGAAGATCCGGGCCGGGCCGGAGAATGTCAGGATGCTTTCATCAACCCCGGCGGTTTTGACCACGCAGCCGTCCTCGGCGATGTTGCCGTAAAGAACCGCGAGGCCACCGTCCTTGCTGTAGGCGTGGTCCAGTTCGCGGATGACGCCGGACTTGCGGTCGAGATCGAGATCGTCCCAGCGGCGTTCCTGGCTGAAGGCGACCTGGGTCGGAACCCCGCCCGGAGCCGCCATGAAGAACTTGTGCACGCTTTCGGAATTGGTCTGGCGGATGTCCCAGCGTGCCAGCGCTTCCTTCATGGTGGCGGAATGCACGGTCGGCACATCCGAATGCAGCAGGCCGGCCCGGTCGAGTTCACCGAGAATGCCCATGATGCCGCCGGCGCGGTGCACGTCTTCCATGTGGATGTTTTCAACCGCCGGCGCGACCTTGCACAGAACCGGAACGCTCTTGGAGAGACGGTCGATGTCATCGATTGTGAAGCCGATCTCACCTTCGTGGGAGGCCGCCAGAAGGTGCAGGATCGTGTTGGTCGAGCCGCCCATGGATATGTCCAGGCTCATGGCGTTCTCGAACGCCTTGAAGCTGGCGATGTTGCGCGGCAGGACGCTCTCGTCATCCTGCTCATAGTAGCGCTTGGCGAGGTCGACGATAAGGTGACCGGCCTCGACGAACAGGCGTTCGCGGTCCGCATGGGTTGCCAGGGTCGAGCCGTTGCCCGGCAGCGACAGGCCGAGCGCTTCCGTCAGGCAGTTCATGGAATTGGCCGTGAACATGCCCGAGCACGAGCCGCAGGTCGGACACGCATTCTGCTCCAAGGCAAGCACGTCTGCGTCGGACATGCGGTCGTCGGCAGCGGCAACCATGGCGTCGACAAGATCGACGGCCTTTTCGACGCCGTTTTCCAAAACCACCTTGCCGGCTTCCATCGGACCGCCGGAGACGAAGACTACGGGAATGTTCAGCCGCATGGCCGCGTTCAGCATGCCCGGGGTGATCTTGTCGCAGTTGGAAATGCAGACGATCGCATCGGCGCAGTGACCATTGACCATGTATTCGACCGCGTCGGAAATGACCTCGCGCGAGGGCAGCGAATAGAGCATGCCGTCATGCCCCATGGCGATGCCGTCGTCGACCGCGATGGTGTTGAATTCCTTGGCGACGCCACCGGCCTTTTCCACTTCGCGGGCGACCAGCTGGCCAAGGTCTTTCAGGTGCACATGGCCGGGTACGAACTGGGTGAAGGAGTTGGCAATCGCGATGATCGGCTTGCCGAAATCATTGTCCTTCATGCCGGTCGCGCGCCACAGGCCACGCGCGCCTGCCATGTTGCGTCCATGGGTCGACGTTCTGGAACGATACGGGGGCATTGTTTCTCTCCCTCTGCGGGCCGATTGCGCGTGTCCCAGCCTGACAGCATCGGCTGAAACCCGGAATCTAGGGCCCAAATCTGTCTCTGACACAGGGTTTGACAGGTTTTCCGACGGAGTGAAAGGGCGGATTGGCAAAAAAGTGTACGCTCCGGTACGGTTATCCGCGCCGCACGGATCCGGGCGTCCGGCCCGTGAGCTTTTTGAAGGCCCGGGAGAAGGCAGCTTCCGATTCATACCCCGCCCGCGCGGCGATCTCGGCCAGGGACAGTTCTCCCTGCCGCAGGTCGGCGCGTGCCAGCTGCATCCGCCAATGGCTGACATATTCCATGGTGCCCTCGCCCGTCAGGCTCTTGAAACGGGCAGCAAAGGCGGAGCGCGACATGCCCGCGGCGGAAGCGAGACCGGCGACGGTCCATCCGGTTTCAGGAGATTGGTGAAAAGCTTGCAGGGCGCGGCCGATCTTGGGATCGCGCAAGGCAGCCAGCCAGCCGGTTGCCAGATTATCGGCATTTTCGAGCCAGCCACGAATGGCCTGCACCACAAGGATGTCGGTCAGGCGGGTCAGGACCGTCTCGCCGCCCGGCCTCGGATTGCGCGCTTCCTCGGCCAGATAGGTGAGCGTGGTCTTGACCCAAGCCCCGGCCCGGGGTTCGTAACTGTCCAGAAAGATTGCCCTTGGCAACAGGCTGACCAGCCGGTCCGCCGCCGCGTGGTCCACTTTCAGAACCCCGCAGGTCATACGGGTGACCGCGCCGCCACCGCCGTGCACCATGGTCTCGAATTGCGGGCTGTGACGGGTTGCTGGAATGTTAAACAGCGGTGTCAGCGAACTGCCCGGCTTGTCTCTTATGTCAACGGGACGGCCGTGCGGCAGCAGCACAAGCTGCCCCGCCGACAACGGCAGGTCTTTACCGTCTTCGAATTCGACAAGGCAAGCTCCCTCGGTGACGGCAATCAGAACAAGTTGCCTGTCGAGGTCCGGAACCGCGATGCCCCAGGGAGCCGACAGTTCCGGCACGCAATAGAATGTGCCGGTGAGTTGCAGAAGATGCAGCACATCGCCAAGGGGATCCCTCCTCGCGGCAAGATCCTCAGCTGATGCGGTAGAAGGCAGCGGCGCGTGTGACAAGAAAGATTACCCGGAGAGCCCGTTTGGACGATCTGCAATAAAACTAGCACATCCAGGCATGGATCATCCAGACCCGTTCGATCATCTTGGGGTCAGTGCCCCGCAAATCTGGAGTTCCCCCATGCGCACCCTTCCCAGGAAAGTCGCCTTGGGCCTGACGGCCCTCACCTCTTTTGTCATTGGCAGCCTGCTTGTTTTCGCCCCCGGCGTCCTTTTCGGCCTGAACGGGATCGTCCTCGATCCGTCGGCCGCAATGATGAGCGAGATCCGTTCCCCCGGGGTGCTGATCCTGCACGTCGGGGTCGTCGCCACTGCGGGACTAATGAACCAGGGTTTCGATCGTCCGGCCCTGCTGGTTTCAGCAGGGTTGCTGCTGGCCTATGGCGTTGGACGCCTGATCAGCTTGCCGCTTGACGGAATGCCGCCCATGTCGCTGCAAGTGGCGGCGGCCGTGGAGCTCAGTCTCGGGGCTTGGTGCGCAATGCTTGCGCTGCCTCGGAGCGAACGGCAAGCAGCGTCGGCATAAAAAGAAAGCCGGTGCGGGCAAAGCCACGCACCGGCTGTCCTTCAGACTGCCCCAGAAGGGGGTGGATGTCGGGCAGCCTGAAACTCCTGTCTGTTATTCGGCGGCGACAGAGGCTTCCGCCAAAGTCGGATAGTCCGTGTAGCCCTTCTCGGTGCCGCCATAGAGCGTGTCGGTATCGAGCGCGTTCAGCGGGGCATCCCTTTCAAGGCGTTGGACCAGATCCGGATTGGAAATGAACGGTCGGCCGAAGGCGACGAGATCGATGTCTCGGTTCTCGACTGCTTCGATTGCGGATGTGCGGTCGTAGCCGTTGTTGCCCATGCGGGCCCCGTCGAAGAGCGCGTAAAGTGCCGCCAGATCGCCGCCTTCCGGGATGTCGCGCGGGCCGCCGGTCTGGCCTTCGACCAGATGCAGATAGGCAAGGCCATAACCGTTGATCAGCTTGATCGCGTGCGAGAAGGTCGCCTGCGGGTTGCTGTCGGCAATGTCGTTGGCATTGGAGAACGGGCTCAGGCGGATGCCGACCCGGTCGCCGCCCCAGACACCGGTCACCGCGTCGAGCACTTCCTTCAGGATTCGAGCCCGGTTTTCGATGGACCCGCCATAGGCATCGTCGCGTTTGTTGGAGCCGTCACGCAGGAACTGGTCGATCAGGTAGCCGTTGGCGGCATGAATTTCGACGCCATCGAATCCTGCTTTCTTCGCATTCTCGGCGGCCTTGCGATAATCCTCGACAATGCCCGGGATCTCGCTGATGTCGAGCGCACGCGGCTGCGGCGTGTCGACAAATTGCGTGCCGTCGAAGGTTTTCGACTTGGCGGCGATGGCGGACGGAGCCACAGGGTCAGCGCCTCCCGGCTGCAGCACCGGGTGGGAGATCCGACCCACATGCCAGAGCTGGATGACGATCTTGCCGCCCTTGGCGTGAACGGCATCGGTGACCTTTTTCCAACCGGCGACCTGGGCCTGCGAATAGATGCCCGGTGTCCAGGCATAGCCCTTGCCCTGGGGCGAGACCTGAGAGGCTTCGGTGATGATGAGCCCTGCCCCCGCGCGCTGCTCATAGTATTTCGCGGTCAGCTCGTGCGGAGCGTCGTCCTCGGCTCGTGCCCGGTTCCGGGTCAACGGAGCCATCACGATGCGGTTCGCCAGTTCGATGGCTCCGGCCTTGGCAGGGGTAAACAGTTTTGCATCCGACATGGTCAGCTTCCTTGTGATGGTTATGTTCCGGTTTCGTTATTTTTGGACTAATCAGTCCATAATTAGCCGCATGCCCTTTCTGGCTGGGCATTGTCTTTGCCGATCCGCGTTTCCTAGTCCGGAAGCACGGAACGGGCCTGTTGGAGGGTTCTGGCGATCCGCTCCGGCGCGATGCCGGCCTTGCGAAGCGCCAGGGTTCCGATGGCGAGCGAATAATAGGCACTCGCCTTGTCGCGGGCCGTATCCGGATGTGCCGGATCAATGGCCTTGGCGAAGATCTCCTCGATATGATCGATGTGACGGCGGCCGAGTTCGGCCACCTTCTCGTCATGAGGGGCAAGTTCGGTGATGCAGTTGATCAGCAGACACCCCCTGTTGCCGCCTTCCGGATTGGCCAGGGCCTGCAGGATTGCGTCGACCGCCTCGTCGCCCGCCTCGTCGGCGACCTCCTTGAGGGTCTGGATCCCTTTCCGGGAATAGTGCTCCACCGCCCGCAGAAACAGGGTCTGCTTGCAGCCGAACGCGGCGTAGAAACTCGAGCGGCTGAGGCCCATCGCCTTGGTCAGATCGTCCAGGGAGGTGGCTTCGAACCCCTTCTCCCAGAACACCCGCATGGCCGCATCGAGCGCCGCCGCTTCATCGAAACTGCGCGGGCGTCCCGGTCCGGCCTGGCGCTTGTCGGCGCTGGCAATATGGCTGTCTGCTTGGCTCATGATCCTGATATGGACCACACAGTCCAGAATGCAAGAGGTCTGGAAACGGTTTTTGGACTGAGCGTTTCAAAAACTTGATCGACGGGCGAACGCCGCTTAGACCTCACATCCGGCACGAACCGGAATAGGCATCGCCAACATCATCGAAGATCCGGGCGACCGCTTCCATCTCATACAGGCGGCTGGTACGGCGAACGCCTTCGACGAGGTAGAAATCCTGGATCGGAAACTGATTGGAATTGAAACGGAAGTCCCCGCGCACGCTTTCAAAAGGCGCCGCGCTGATCGCCGACAGCATGGCTTCCTGGTCCTTGATGCCGCCGGTCAGCTCCAGGGCAAAATGGATCAGCTTGGCGGCATCGTAGCCTTGCGCCGCATAGATCGACGGTGCGTATTTGTAGGTCCGTCCGAATTCACGCACGAAACGCTTGTTCGCCGGGTTGTCCAGATTTGGCGCCCATTGGGACGCCGAAAACAGGCCTTCGGCCATCTCGCCCGTAAAGGGCAGCGTCAGCGCGTTCACCGTATTGGCGGACAGGAACGGAATGATACCCTTCAGACCGGACGTGTGGAACTGCTTGACGAATTCAACGCCCATGCCGCCCGGCATGAAGACATAGATGGCGTCCGGTTCGAGTTCACCGACCTGCTTGAACTCCTCGGCGAAATCGGTCTGGCCGAGCTTCGGGAACAGTTCACGGGCGATCTGGCCCTTGAAGTGGCGCCGGAAAGCGGCCACGGCATCACGCGCCGCCTCATAGTCGGGCGCAATCGTCACCACCTGCTGGTAGCCTTTCAGGCTGGCGTATCGTCCCATGGTCTCGTGGACCTGGTCGTCCTGAAACGCTGTGGAGAAGAAATACCGGCTGCATTTGCGCCCGGCGATCGGCGCGGGTCCGGAATGGGTTCCAATAAACAGCGTTTTCGAGCGCACGATCGGATCATGCACGGCAAACATGATCTTAGAGAAATTCACACCGACAATGATGTCGACGCCGTTCTGTTCGATCAGTTTGGTGGCCTGTTCCAGCGCGTAGTCCGGGTCGAGCTTGTCATCGACCTCGATCACATTTGTCGGCAGACCGCCGAGCGCGCCATTGGATTGCTGCACCGCCAGCATGAAGCCGTCGCGCATGTGTTTGCCGTAGATCGCGGCCGGGCCGGACAAGGTCCCCATCAGTCCGATTTTCAGATCCTGCACCTCCTGGGCGGCGGCTACCTGGACGGCCAGGGCAAGCCCCGCAGCCAATCCGGCAAGTGGTCTGGCCGTGCGCGTGAAGAGATGTGAAAACCAGCGTTTCATGATCATGTGCCTGTCTGCTTCGTGGTCCAGTTGCCTGCTGGACGGTGCGGCGCGGGCCGATCCCGCACTCCGGCGGGCAGCTTTGCGGCAGTTTGGCAAAGACAAGTTAGGCTTTTGCAAACAGACCGGCGTTCCAGGCAGGAAAACACAGCCTCGTCACAATTACCGAAAAATTCCTCAGAGCCGCCGCAATCCGGCCTGTCTGACGACGCATTAACAAATGTTAATAGCCCTTGGGCACTGTCCCTTGTTCCGTACCGGCGAGCTCCCTTTCAATGGGTAAGCCGCACTCTCCAGGAGGGCCACATGTATTTTGTACCCGCGCCAGCCGCTGCTTGCGATGACTTTGCAGGCACCACTCCTGACAATGCACCAAAACAAAAATCAAGAACCGAACTGAAACTCGTTCCGAACGCGTCGCCCGAGCAGATCGGGCCACCAAACGATCCGGAACTTGACGCCGGAATCCTGGCAGCCAGGATCCTGCAAATGCACGCCGCCTCCGATCCGCTCGGACAACCGGGGTGCCGGCCGCCGAAACTCGTCGACGCGCAGGAAGATCCGGCCCTCGAACTTCCGGGAATTCTCAAACGCCAGGACCGGCCAGGCGCTGCCCCCCGACTTGCGCCGCAGCCGGTTCCACAACCCGCTCAGTGGGCGGGCTGCTCGGGAAAAGCGCGCACCGCGCCTGGGTTTCAAGCCCTTTTGGCCAGCACCGTGCTGATCGCCGCGCTGACGGCCGGTGGCCTCTATTTCGCCTCGGGTCATTTCCTTGATGGCCAGCAGACACGCACGGTCGCAACTCAGAGCATCGCGGCAGTGCCAACGATTGAAAGCCTGATTGCGGAGGACGCCGCAGCGCAGGAACCGTATTCCGATGCGGCTAATCCTAATCCCAGCCCACAACAGATCGCCCAGGCCAAAGCCCGCATTCGAAGCGCCTTCCACGCCGCCAGCGCCGCCGCTCACACCTCGGACGATTTCTCCCGCCCGCTGAGCAATCGGAATGTGCCGGCCACCGAAGACAGCGCGAAGGACCAGGGACGTCTGGTCGCGACCACGTCCATCACCGAAGCGACGCCGTCGCCGCAAGCAACCGGGGGCCCACCGTCAGAGGCAGGCAATGTCTCCGAAACCACTATCGCCGCTGTCCGTGCGGCTCCTGTGGACAAGGACACACCGATCACTGCCGATCCCAAGACTTCCTCTTCAGAAGGTCCCTCGGTGGCCATCGCAACGGCCGCTGCCGGAACCGGCGCTCCTGCAGAGGCGGCAACTGTTGCCGAAGCGAATGCCGGCGGCTATCCCAATACCGGCACAGTTACGGCCTCGGTGAATTTCCGGCAGTCGCAAGACAAGGACGCCACCGTCCTCGGTGTGATCCCGGCGGGAACACAAGTTCAATATGACAATTGCGGCCTCTGGTGGTGCGGCATTGTTCATCAGGGACAAGCGGGTTTTGTCGGCCAGAAATTTCTGGAACGGTCACAGTAGAGCCTTGTTAAGAGCCATAGGATAGGCTGATGACAGTGTGCGTCTCCCGTCGCAACCGCCGCGGGAGACGCTTCCGGCTTCGGCCTTGCCGACAGGAGACGGACCATGGCTCACCCTTCCCTCAAGTGCCCCCTTCTGGCCTTCGGGCTCCTCCTTTCCACCGGAGTACCGCCTGTTCTGGCGGACGGCACGGACTGCGTCGTCTACGCCACGGATTATGCCAACGCTCATATGGGCAGCGGCGACGCGGTGGGAGACGCGGTCTCGGGCGGCATGGCCGGCGCGGTTGTCGGAGGTGAATGGCAAGGCGCGTCCGGAGCCTATCGCGGCGCACGGGCCGGCGCTGCCCTTGGCGTTCTGAACAATCTCGGTTCCATGCCCGGCGGCTGGCAGGCGCTTTATGACACCGCCTATCAGATGTGCGAGCAACAGGCCTCGGGTGTGAACGCCCCCTATTACACCGCGCCAACCCTCGGCACGTCCGATCCGGATTGCCGCTCTTCGGCGAGCGTCAATGCTCCGCTCAAACGCTCACCGAACGGCGCCATCATCGCCGGATCGGGTCTCAGCGGCTGCCAGTAAGCCACAGCCTCACCTGCCGACATCGTGGAAGACGCGGGAATGCGTCCCAAGGGCGGTTGACCTTGCGTGCGAAGCACAGTCAACTATGGCCGATTTTTGAACGCTCCGGCCCGCCATCGCGCCCAGACCGACAGGATTATTGCATGACCCGCCGTCTCCGCTCTTTCCCCACCTTCGCAAAAGCAGCCCTGACCGGCCTCCTGATTTCGACAGCGCCTACCACGGCGCAGCAATGCGGCGGCGACTTCAGGCAGTTCCTCGCTGGGGTCAAGCAGGAAGCGGTTTCCAAGGGGTTGTCGCCGCAGGCCGCCGACCGGACGCTCGCCGGCGCCCAGATCGACCGCAAGGTGCTGTCGCGCGACAGGGCCCAGGGCGTCTTCAAGATGACCTTTCTGGACTTTTCCAAACGTGTGATTTCCGGTTATCGGATGAAGAACGGCGCCGCCAACATGAAGAAATACGCCGGCGTGTTTCAGCGCGAGGAAGCGCAATATGGCGTTCCAGCGCCGGTGATCACCGCTTTTTGGGCGCTGGAGACCGATTTCGGCGCAGTCCAGGGTGATTTCAACACCGTCAATGCGCTGGCGACACTGGCCCATGACTGCCGCCGCCCGGAACTGTTCCGCCCGCAGCTGATCGCGGCCATCGAGATGGTTCAGCATGGCGACCTTGATCCGGGCTCCACGACCGGCGCCTGGGCCGGTGAAATCGGCATGGTTCAGATGCTGCCGGAAGACATCATCAAGTTCGGCAAGGACGGCAATGGCGACGGCCACGTGAAACTGAAGGAAAGCGCGGAAGACGCGATCATGACCGCCGGCGCGTTCATCGAGCATCTTGGCTGGCGCCGCGGCGAACCCTGGCTGCAGGAAGTGGCCGTGCCGCAAAACCTCAACTGGATTGAAACAGGCCTCGGCAAGACCAAGACCGGCGGGCAATGGGCCGCTCTCGGCGTTCAGCCGCGCTGGGGCCAGATTTCCTCCAACCTGCCCGCGTCGCTGCTTCTGCCGCAGGGCCGCAAGGGACCGGCTTTCCTCGCGTATTCCAACTACAACATCTATCTGGAATGGAACCAGTCCTTCGTCTACACGACGACGGCGGCCTATTTCGCCACCCGCCTTGCCGGTGCCCCGGTCTACACCCAGGGCAATCCGGATCCGGGCCTGAACGACGCCCAGATGAAGCAGCTGCAGACCAAGCTTTCGCAGATGGGCTACGACGTCGGCAAGATCGACGGCATTCTGGGCTCCGGCACCCGCGATGCCGTGCAGCAAGTGCAGCAGAAGCTTGGCATGCCTGCCGATGCGTGGCCGACGCCCGAGCTTCTGAACAGGCTTTAGGGCCCGCTCAGGACGTTGGCCTTCCGCCGGTCGTCTTGCGGCAAGACCGGCCGTCTCCTCCTGGCGGCGAAGCTGACCGCGCTGATTGCGGGGCCTACCACCTTTATGCCCGCCCGTAGCAGTCGCACTGGAACACAGTATGTCCGGCAACTCGGTTGCACACGAGGGCACTACCGTATGCCTTTTCCAGGTCCGGTCTCACACGCCATGGCAACCGTTTGCGGAAAAGGCCGGTCGACCCGTTGCAGTCAGGCAGGCAGCGCGCCGGCCCGCTTCATCCCGCTATTGCACCTTGGCCTTGTCCGAGCCTGGCGCGGGTTCCTCGACGACCGCCTTGCCGTCATCGCCCAGCAGGAAAACCGCCAGGATCCTGGCCGGCCCGTCGCCCGTGTTTTCACCGCGATGGGTCACATCCATGGCTTCGAGAAGGCCGTCGCCTTGCCGGTAGACCTTCTTGCCGATCTCCTCATAGGTGACCGTGATTTCCCCTTCCAGCATATAGGCAAAGAGAGGGGCATGATGCTGATGCCAGCCGGTCACCTCACCGGGCGCCATGGTGATTTCAATGGCCCGGACGGACGGGTTTTGCTGCGGAAAGGAAACCTTTTCACCGGCAACGGTCAGGTCGCCAGTGAAGACGTCCCGCACCGTTTCATAAGGCGTTTTGGCCGCCGCGGCCTCGTCCTCAGCTGCCTTTGAGCCTGGTTTGGCATGGGGCTGCGACGGCGCAGGCTTGCCGTCCGGCGTGATCGACTTGTCCGCCGACAGAACAGGGGCCGCCAGGAGCGTGCCGCTGAGTACGATGATGCCTGCGAGAATTGGCAGCTTCATTTCTTCGTCCCTGGTGATTGCAGTTAGTGAATGTCCGGCTCGCCGTATGCGGCGCACCTAACATCCGATTGCGCCGACATTGTGCCCGAGCTTTTACGCCACAACAACATTCTCTCTTTTAGTTGAACAGCTTATCCAAGCAGCGAGCGCAGTTTCGGCGATATCTCGACCTCGATCACCGAAGTGCCCTCATGCGCCAGGGCTTCCTTGAGCGCCGCAGTCAGGTCATCGGCCGTCTTGACCTTTGTCGATCTGGCTCCGTAGCCGCGGCCCAGCGCCTCGATATCCAGCCCCGGCAGGTCGAGACCTGGCACATTCGGGGTTTCCTCCAGGATCGCGAATTCCTTCAGGATCGCATACTCGCTGTTGCGCATGGCCACGAAGATGACATGTGCTTTCTCTTGAACGCCAGTATAGATGCTTTGGACCGAGTACTGAAAGGATCCGTCGCCAATGACCGCGATCACGGGCCGGTTGCGGCCGCTTTCCCCCTCGGCCAGTGCCAAGCCGACCGCCGCGGGCATGTCCCATCCAAGGCCGCCAGAGGCAAAGGTGTAGAACATGTCGGGCTTGTCGATCGGGATCTGCCGCTCCAGTTCGATGACATTCGAAGGAGACTCCTCGACCAGAACGAACTCTTCGGGAGCAGCTTCCCGGATCAGCTTGTAGACGGCATCCGGCGTCAGCGGAAGTTCAGCGAGGTCCGGCACCGGAGCGGCCTCTTTCGAATAGGGATTGGGCGTTTTCGCCCGCTTTAGCAGCAGTGGCTGAATGGCTTCAAGAAACAGCTTGCTGTCCGAGATCAGGCTGTCGCCGACCGGCGCTTTCGAGGCCATGTCCGGATCGTCGGTGACATGAAGCAAGGCCGTCCCGGCCGGAAGATAGTCACCGGCCACATAGGGATAATACCGGAACACCGGTGCACCGACAGTGACAACAAGATCATGGCCCTCCAGCCGCTCGCAAATGGGCCCTATGGCGGAGGGCAACGCCCCGGCATGCAGGGGGTGGCTCTCGGGAAACGGCGTCCGCTCGGCAAAGGGGGCCGTCAGCACGGGCGCGGACAGGGTTTCGGCAAACGCAATGCCTTCCTGCCAGGCCTGGGAACGGGCAATGTCCGACCCATAGACCAGAACGGGGTTCCTTGCTCCGTTGATGCGATCCGCAAAGTCACGGATCCGCGCGGGGTCCGCAGCTGAGCGCTGCGCAACGGATCTTACCTGCGCCGGCCCCTCCATTTCCTTGTCCCAGTCGTCAAGCGGCAGGGACAGGAACACCGGTCCGCTCGGCTGCTGGACGGCCGCTGCATAGGCGCGCATGAAGGCCGCCGGCACATCTTCCGCACGTGCCGGCTCATAGCTCCATTTCACCCAGGGCTGGGGCATCAGCGTCGCGTTGATGTTTGTCAGCAGCGGCTCGAGCAGCAACATGGCCCGGGTCTGCTGACCGGCCGTCAGGATGAGCGGTGTCTTGTTCTGATAGGCCGTCAGGATGCAGCCCATCGCATTGCCGAGACCGGCTCCGGTGTGCACGTTGACGATTACCGGTTTTCTGAGGCCCTGCGACAACCCGTCCGCGATGCCGACCACGCTGGCTTCCTGCAGCGACAGCACATATCTGAAATCCTTGGGGAAGTCCTTGAGAAAGGTTTCTTCGGTGGATCCTGGATTGCCCACAATCGTCGTCAGGCCCAGTTCACGCAACAAGTCAAACGTAACGTCTTTCACTGTCGGCATTTCCACTCTCCTGAAAACAGGCCGTTCAACAACGAAGTCAAGTCAGTTTCCCGAATGGACCCGATGAGCGGCTATTGAAAATTGTTATTGAACTCCTGCGTCGTCCTCTCTTCCAGCTTGCGTACCCGGCCGCGTCAGAAGTCGACCGATGCCCCGGGTTTCAATGCCGACACTTTGCCGCTGTCCGGGCCCATTGCGCCGACAAACGTGTCGGAGGTCTGGTCGATAATCGGAAAGGAGCCATAGTGACACGGCACGATCGTATCGAAATCGAAGAATTTCCGGCAGGCCAAAGCCGCAACCTTGCCGCCCATGGTGAACCGGTCGCCGATCGGCACAATCCCGATCCGGGGGCGGTAGATTTCGTTGATCAAGGCCATGTCGGAGAAAATGTCGGTGTCGCCCATATGATAGAGCACTTTCTGGCCCGGCACCTCGATGATCACTCCGTGCGGATTGCCGAGATAGATCGCCTCGCCGTCGCTCTGCTTTGACGATGAATGCACCGCCGCCGTCAACGCGACCTTGAACGGCCCGGCATTGACCATGCCACCGGTGTTCATCGGGCTGATATTGTCGACACCCTGCCGTGTCGCCCACATGCAGATCTCGAAATTCGAGGTCAACTGCGCCCCGGTCTTTTTCAGAATTTCGATGGAGTCGCCAATGTGATCATCATGACCGTGGGTAAGAATGACATGGGTTACCCCTTCTGCGACCTGCTCCACGTCAAGCTCTTCCGGAAAAGACGGGTTCCCGGTGAGAAAGGGGTCGATCAGGATCGAGGCGCCATCGATGTCGATCTTGAAGGCGGAATGTCCGTACCAGGTCAGTTTCATCAATGTCTCCCGAATTTCAAAAGCTTGCCAGGAAACTTAGCAGCCTGCGAGGCCGAGCAACAAGAGGATATCATGCCCGGTGAAAGTGATGGTTATCTGGACTTCGCCCTGACGAACATCACCACGCGATCTCCAAGGACATTGCAATCATTGCCGATGTTAACACACGCTCGATTTTGCTACGGTTGTACAAAATGCAAACCACGGCAATAAGGCGAGACCGTTTCTTGCGAGATGACCGTGGACCAGAGGGCGCGCCTATCGAACCAGCAAGGTGACGCTTCTGTATGTGCTTGGGCTGGGCATGGGGCATTGAGATGAAGATCCGTACTTATCTGGTCTTCAGTTTTCTGGTTGCGGCACTGCTTCCGACGCTCATTTTCAGCGTCTGGTCCTACCGGGACGCGGTCAGCCGTGAATTCGCCGAAGTCAAGGACCGGCACCTTCTGCTGGCCCACAAGGCCGGATTGTCGCTCGACCGCTACCAGCGCGACCTCGTCACAACCTTCAAGGCCGTCAGCAGACAATTGTCCAACGGCGGCGATCCGCAGGAATTTGTCGAACTTCTGGGCCGCCTGAACCTGTGCAGCGTTCTGCTGACCGACAAATATTCGGGCCGGGTCACCGCAAGCCTCAGCATGCCAAATGCGGGCGTCATCAGTGGCATAGACGTAAGAATCCACGACGCTCTAAAGGAGATTGCCCAGGCGGACAGCCCCACCTTCTCCAAGGTCACCGCACTATCTGACGACCGGAATGTCCTTTTTCTGGTCCAGGAGCTGGAACAGCATTACGCCATCGGCTTGATCGATCCGGACTTTTTCATCGAACTCGGCAAGAGCATCGTCTTCGGCGAAAAAGGCCACGCGGCAATTGTCGACCAGACCGGCACCGTCATCGCGCATCCACGCCCCGACTGGGTCAAAGAGCGCAAGAACCTTTCGCAGATTTCCGCCGTCGCCCGCATGATGAAGGGCGAAACCGGCATCGAGACTTTCTATTCTCCGGCGGTCGAGAAAGACATGATTGCCGGCTTCACCACCGTGAACGGACCCGGCTGGGGTGTGATGGTGCCGCAGCCCGTGTCGGAAATCTACGACAAGGTCAGTCAGAACCAGTCTTCCCTTTTGGCAATCGTCGCTGCAGCATTGCTTGCTACGGTTCTGGTCGGGCTGGCCCTTGCCAGATCGCTCTCCCGGCCTCTGGAGCGTCTGGCCCTGGCAATGCACACCAGCGCCCGAAACCGGAAACTGGCTCCGGTCGACCCTGTGGACGGGCCGGTCCGTTTCACCGAAATCACGGATTTCTGCGACAGCTACAACCGCATGGTCGCGCGCATGACCAAGGCTGGAGAGCAAATCGAGAAACTGGCCTTCAGCGATCATGTCACCGGATTGCCGAACCGGGATCATTTGCAGGCCGTTGCCGAACGGATACTGAAAGAGGCGACAGAGACCGGCCAGGGCGGCGTTCTCCTGCTGATAGACCTCGACAATTTCAAGGAGGTCAACGACCTCCACGGACACCATGTGGGCGATCTGCATCTCAAGGCTTGCGCCCGTACGCTTGCAAGCATGGCGGAAGGTCTCGATCTGAGTGCGGAGGACAACACGGGCGCAGCCTTAGCGCCGCCGCTGGTCGCGCGGATCGGCGGCGACGAATTCATAGTGATGATCCAGGGCCTTCGGTCAAACGGCAAGATCCGCACATTCCTGGAAGACCTGCTTCTGGCCCTCTCCGTTCCAAGCACAGACCTCAGCGTATCTCCGAGCGCCAGCATCGGCTGCGCACGCTTTCCCGAAGATGGCCGGGAGCTTGAGGAGCTCATGAAACGCGCCGACATCGCCATGTATCATGCCAAACACGCCGGCAAGAACCGGATGCAAATCTATTCGCCGGCCATCGGCACGCAATCAGCCGCCGAAACGCGGCGCGACCTTATTGCAGCCATCGACAACAACCAGCTCCATCTGGAATACCAGCCGAAGATCTGCACGCGCCGGCGCAAGGTCATCAGCGTCGAGGCGCTGGCGCGCTGGGACCATCCCGAGCTCGGATGCCTGCTGCCGGAACACTGGATTCCGCTCTTGAACGGCTCTCACGCGATGAACCGTCTGGGCGAATGGGTGATCGCCCAGGCGATGGAGGATCACGGGACGCTCGCACGAGAGGGCCATGACCTATGGGTCTCCGTGAATATCGGCTCCAACCATTTCGTCTCGCCGGGCTTCATCGACGCGATCGAGACGATCCGGTCCAACTTGCGGTTTGACTGCCGGCAACTCGAATTGGAAGTCACTGAGGATGCCCTGTTCGCGTCGGAACAGCGGGCGCTGACAACCTTCACCCGTCTGCATGAACTCGGCTACCGGGTCTCTATCGACGATTTTGGCACCGGCTATTCGAACATCACCCGCCTCGCCGGATTGCCGGTCGATTTCCTGAAGATCGATCAATCACTGATCACCGGAGCCAGCGCGGATCCGCGCATCCGGACCATCCTGGCTTCAACCATCGATATGGCGGAAAAACTGGGTTGCTTCACGGTCGCGGAAGGCATTGAAACCCGGAACCAGGCCGAGTTCGCGACTCTTCTTGGGGCCAATTGCCTGCAGGGACGGTATTTCACACAAGGCCTGCCGCTTGCGGATCTGATGTCCTGGCTTGAGCTCCAGAAAGGCCCGGCCGGTCATGTCTATCTGCGGCCGGAATCGGCAGCCATTTGAGGCGGGCACCTTTACATCAAACACTGTTCCTGCTGGATCATCCGCATCCGGCCTGATAAAGCCACGCCATGGCAAACGATCCCGCACTCCCGCTCGAAGACTTCATGGCCGCCGTTCCTGCCGGCACACGGCTGATCGGCCTCGATCTCGGCACCAAGACCATAGGCCTGGCGCTGTCGGATCTCGGCCGCGGCATCGCCTCCCCGATGGAAACGATCAAGCGCAAGAAATTCACGCTGGACGCGGAAAAGCTCCTGGAGATCTGCGCCAAACAACAGGTTGGCGGCATGGTGCTCGGCCTGCCGCTCAACATGGACGGCAGCGAGGGGCCCAGGGTCCAGGCCACCCGCGCCTTTGTACGCAACCTGGCCCAAAAAACGGATATCCCGATCACCTATTGGGACGAGCGCCTGTCCACAGCCGCCGTGACCCGGACGCTGCTGGAAGCCGATTCCAGCCGGGCGAAACGCGCCGAAGCCGTCGACAAGATGGCCGCCGCCTTTATCCTGCAGGGCTTTCTGGACCGACTCGGGTTTATGGGCTTAGATAGCCGCCGTCTATTCTAAGGCAGGAGTGTCTCGCCCAACACACGCGGATTTTTGCTTTCAACGCATCGCTTTTCTAACATGCATGCTTAAAAGAAAAATGTAGAACTCACCTTGCCAACGTTTGGCGATAAAAGTTGCGTAAAAAATCAACGAAATAGTTAAATTTCGGAATCGTATTTTTCAGATCCAAGAGTAGAAATCGAGACTTAGGAAAATCATTCGATGCCAGGCTTCATCAGGCTGAAAAAAACACTTCTCGTTTTGGTATCATTACTCTGCTTCTCCTCGCCCGCGATTGGAGCAGCAATTAAGAACGTTTCAATAAGACCAATGAGCGCCTCTAGTCACATTGAGGAAGAGCAAGTTCAAAGCTTTATGAAATCAGTTGTCCAAGTTTATTTACTCTACGGAGAATATTCGACTGAACTTGACGGGTTTCCAAACTTACTTTTTCTCTCCGGATCGGGATTTTTGTTAGACGGAGCCATAAACTTGGAGAAAGTTCAAGAATTCCTCCCCGGAATGACCCAGGAAGATGCAGATTTTTTTAGAGGCGATTCTGATAGTTGCTTGGTAGTAAGCCTTCCTTTGAAGGAATTTGATGTTGTACTGGGTGTGAATGACACTTCAAACTCTTCTCAAGACATGAACTTTCGTTGCGTACTGGATGCTGTATCTTTCTTTTTGGATGCGGACAGCCATCAGAGTATCGACGGTGACAGCGTTCGAGCTTATTTTCGAAACCTGATCGACGCATTGAAAGCACGCTACTCAGAAAAAAAATAGCGGTGGCTGCAAGCCACCCAAAAATTGGATAGGGGCAATGATAAGTTGGTAGCAGAGGCACGGCCCCACCCTTCGCCTCCCATCAATCGCGAAAGCCCGATCCATGCTGACGACCCTGTCCGCCCTCGTGCCGGTGATCCTCGTGATCGCCTCCGGTTATCTGATCGCCCGCACCGGGCTGATCACGGGCGAACAATGGCGCGGTGTCGAGCGGCTGGCCTATTACGCGCTGTTTCCGGCGGTCCTGTTCCGGACGATCTCCCAGGCGGATTTCAACAGCTTCCCGACGCTCAATATGGGCGGCAGTCTACTCGCCTCGATTTTCACAATGGCGCTCGTGCTGCTGCTGGCCAGAACCGCGATCGAGCGGATCTGGGGCATCGGGCCGGATCGGTTCACGTCGATCTTCCAGGGCACCCTGCGCTGGAACGCCATGATCGCGCTGGCAATTGCCGACAATGTCGCCGGCGACCTCGGCCTCGCGATGCTCGCGGTCGCCATGGTGTTCATGATCCCGGTTCTGAACGTCGCCAGCATCCTGGTGCTGTCGCGTTATGCCAGCGGCACCTCGCCGAGTGGCGCCAAGATCGCCCGCGATCTCTACACAAATCCGTTCATTCTCTCGATCGGTGCGGGTGTGCTCATGAATGTCAGCGGTCTCGCCATGCCCTCCCTGATCGACGATACGCTCGGCATATTCGCGCGCGCTGCCTTGCCGATCGGCATCATCTGTGTCGGTGCCGGGCTGGACCTCGGCTCCCTGCGCCGTCCAGGCCCTGCGCTCACCATGGGCACCTTTTTGCGCCCCGTCTTCATGCCGCTGCTGGCGTTTGTCTTTGCCAGCCTGTTCGGTGTCACCGGCCCTGCGCTTGCGGTCGTGGTCATCGCGAGCGCCGTTCCCTGCGCCAGCAACTCCTATCTGCTGGCACGGCAGATGGGTGGCGACGCCAAGCTGATGGCGGAAATCATCACGCTACAGACCCTGGCAGCGACGGTGACGATCCCCCTGGCTCTGCTTCTGTTCACCTGACACACGCGTCCTTGGCAGGAGCGCAGCTGTCAGGCGCATTGCACACCGGATCCAAAGAGTCCCGGCCCTGCCTGGGCTCACGTGTCGAACTGGCAGAAACTGTCAGCAAATTCAGCACATTATCGAATTGTCAGTTGTTCCGGCAACCGCTTCGGCGAAACAATGCCTGTGTTTTCAGTCACCGATTTCAGACACAGGAACAAACATGAAAAAGACACTGCTCGCCCTCGCGCTGACCCTCAGTTTCGCAGGTCCGGCCTTTGCCGGCGACTGCAGCATCGAAAGCGTTCAGCAAAAGGCGCTCGACGTTGCCACCGAATTGCAGAGCTTTGCGCAGAAGGACCCGGCGCGGTTCCAGGAAATCACCCAGGAAATGCAGACGGAAGCCGCCAAGTTGCAAACCACCGGCAACGTCCAGGAGCTCTGCGACTATTACGACAAGGTCCTGGACGAAATCCGGGCCTGATCCATCCAGAAGAGACATCACGGATCTCTCAGCGGCGGCGTCCTTCGAGGCGCCGCTTGGTTTTGTCCAAGCGTTCAAATATTTAGCCGATGTGTGGACAGCGGGCATGATGGCATTTCCGCGCTTGTGCAGTCTCCAAAAGCCCCTTATAGGGATGGTCTCGATGACCGCGACAGACACCCATCGAGACAGCCCCTATCCCCATCGTCATTTGCTGGGCATAGAGGGCCTTCACCCCCACGAAATTCTGGGCCTTTTGGACCGTGCCGAGGAAGCCGTCGAGGTTTCCCGCCAGATCCACAAGCGCAAGCATGTCCTTGCCGGACGCACCCAGATCAACCTGTTTTTCGAGAACTCCACCCGGACGCAGAGCTCGTTCGAGCTGGCCGGAAAACGGCTGGGGGCGGATGTGATGAACATGGCGGTGTCCCAGTCTTCTGTCAAAAAGGGCGAGACCCTGATCGACACGGCCGCGACCCTGAACGCGATGCATCCCGATCTGCTGGTGGTCCGCCACCACGCTGCCGGCGCCGTGCACTTGCTTGCGCGCAAGGTCAGCTGCTCGGTGGTCAATGCCGGTGACGGTCCACACGAGCACCCGACCCAGGCGCTGCTCGACGCGCTGACGATCCGGCGCCACAAGGGCAAGATCGCCCGGCTCACCGTGGCGATCTGCGGCGACATTGCCCATTCCCGCGTCGCCCGCTCGAACATCATCCTCCTGAACGCGCTCGGCGCCAGGGTGCGGGTGATTGCCCCGTCCACGCTGCTGCCCTCCGGCATTGGCCAGATGGGCGCCGAGGTGTTCACGAGCATGAAGGAAGGCCTTGCGGGGGCCGACATCGTCATGATGCTGCGCCTGCAGCGCGAGCGCATGAATGGGGCCTTCGTACCATCCGTGCGCGAATATTACCGCTATTACGGGCTCGACGCGGAAAAGCTTGCCTACGCCAATGAAGACGCGCTGGTGATGCATCCGGGCCCCATGAACCGGGGTGTCGAGATCGACGCCTCGATTGCCGACGGCGCCCAGAGCCTGATCCGCGAACAGGTGGAAATGGGCGTTGCCGTGCGCATGGCCGTGCTTGAGGCGCTCGCCGCCAACCTGCCGAACAACTGACGACCAGAGGACAGACAAAAGTGGCACTCGACACACCCAAACCTCTGGTTCTTTCCAACGCCAGGGTGATCGATCCGGCACGCGGTCTCGACGTGCCCGGCTCTGTCATCATTGCCGACGGCACCATCCTGGCCGCCGGTCCGGAAGCGGCCAATCAGGGCGCACCCTACGGCGCCGAGATTGTCGACTGCAAAGGCGCGATTGCCTGCCCCGGCCTGATCGATTTCTGCGTCTCCGTCGGCGAACCGGGCGCGGAACACCGCGAAACGCTTGCCAGCGCCTCCAACGCGGCGGCAGCCGGCGGTGTCACCACCATCTGCACCATGCCGGACACCGACCCGGTGATCGACGACCCGGCACTGGTCGACTTCATCCTGCGCCGGGCCCGCGACACCGCCAGCATCAATGTCCTGCCGCTCGCAGCTCTGACAAAGGGCCTGCGGGGCGAGGAAATGACCGAGATCGGCCTTCTGAAGGAAGCCGGTGCCGTTGCCTTCACCAATGGCCACAAGTCGGTCAAGAACGCCCAGGTGATGCGGCGCATGATGACCTATGCACGGGATTTCGGCGCGCTGGTGATCCATCACACGGAAGATCCGGATCTGGCAGGCGGGGTCATGAATGCCGGGCTTAATGCCAGCTGGAAAGGCCTTTCCGGCGTGCCGCGCGAAGCGGAAATCATCATGCTGGAGCGCGATCTGCGCCTGGTTGCCATGTCCAAGGGCAAATACCACGCGAACCTGATCTCGACCGCCGACAGCGCCGATGTCATCCGCGCCGGCAAGAAAAAGGGCCTCGACATCACCGCCGGGGTCTCGATCAACCACCTCACCCACAACGAAAACGACATCGGCGCCTACCGAACCTTCTTCAAGATGTCGCCGCCGCTTCGGGACGAGGACGACCGGCAGGCGATGATCGCCGCCGTCGCCGACGGCACCATCGACATCCTGTGCTCCAACCACGATCCGCAGGACGTGGAAACCAAGCGCCATCCCTGGGCCGAGGCCGAGGACGGCGCGATCGGTCTGGAGACCCTTCTTGCCGCGGCACTCCGGCTCTATCATTCCGAGCAGGTCGATCTGGTCACGCTCCTGGCAACCATGACCTGCCGCCCGGCGGACCGCCTTGGTCTTGAAACCGGCCGCCTTGCCAAGGGCGCCCCGGCGGACGTCACCGTGTTCGATCCGGAGCGGCCGTGGGTCCTGGAGAAAAGCGCGATCCGCTCCCGCTCCAAGAACTCGCCCTTCGAGGATGCCAGGTTCTCCGGCCGGGTGCTCAGAACCGTGGTCTCCGGCAGGACGGTCTATTCCTACAGCTGAAGAACGAAGCAGGCGCAATCGGGACCGCATTTTTGCGGTCCATCCGCCTTGCCGCCACAATTCTCGTCAAGCTTTCGCCGACCTGATCCAGCGGATGACCTTGATGCGCCTGCCACTTCTCTTTTCGACAATGCTGCTGCTGTCGGCCGGATCGGCCTCCGCGGCCGACCTTTATCTGAAATATAAGCTCTATGCGCTGAGCCTGCCCATCGGCTCGGGCGTCCTGAATGTGAATGTGAACGACGGCAGCTATTCCTTGAGCGCCGACGGGCAGACGGCGGCCTTCGGCCGGCTGGTCTCCGACGGCAAGGGCAAGGTCAAGGCAGCGGGAAACGTCCGGGATCTAACGCTGAGCCCCGCCAGTTATGCGCTCGATCTGAAAAGCACGGACGAGACCGGGACGGTCGCCATGACAATGCGCGCGGGCAAGGTGGACACCGTTGCGGTCAATCCGCCCCAGGACCGGATGAAGGAACGGATCAAGGTCACGGCTGCCCATCTGAAGAATGTTCTCGACCCCTTGAGCGCTGCACTGTTACCGGCGCCCAAAAGCCTCTCGCAGGAAAGCTGCAACAGAAGTCTGCGGATCTATGACGGCAAGGAACGATACGACGTTCACCTCTCCTACAAATCGCGCCGCGCCGCCAAGACCTCGGACGGACGGTTCAAGGGCGAGGTGCTGGTCTGTGGCGTGCGTTATGAACCCGTCGCCGGCCACCGGCCCAAACGCAAATCGATCCAGGAACTCGCGAGCAACACCTCGATGGAGGTCTGGCTGGCGCCTGTAGGCAACAAACCCTACCTCGTGCCGCTTCGGGCGAGCATCACATTGCCCTTCGGTTCGCTGGTGGTGCAGGCGGAAAAATACAAATTGTCCAAGTGACCAGTGCGCCTCTCGCCCTGGCAGACTGACCCGACGACACGCAGGAATACGAACGACCGGACTTGATCCCGGCGGCCATGTCGCTACATTGCCCTCACAGTTTTTACCGATGTCACCGGAGTGTCTCAGGGTGCCCGATCCGATCAGCTGGGAATTGGCCTGGCCCTATTTTCTCGCCGCCCTCACCTTCGGCTATCTGCTCGGCTCGATCCCGTTCGGGCTGATTTTCACCCGCATGGCGGGCCTTGGCGACATCCGCAAGATCGGCTCCGGCAATATCGGCACCACAAATGTGCTGCGCACCGGCAGGAAGTCCCTGGCTCTGGCAACGCTCCTGGGCGACGGCCTGAAAGGCACGGTCGCCGTTTTGATCGTCAGCCATCTCTATGGCCAGGAAATGGCGCTGATCACAGGTCTGGGCGCCTTTCTCGGTCATCTCTTTCCTGTTTGGCTGAAATTCAAGGGCGGCAAGGGTGTGGCCACCTATCTCGGCATCCTGCTCGGGATCTTCTGGCCGATGTTCCTGCTGGCGGCCGGCATCTGGATCGCCATGGCCGCCGTGTTCCGCTATTCCTCGCTCTCCGCGCTGACCATGGCCTTGCTGACACCCATTCTGCTGTGGCTGGTGTTTCACCAGGTCCAGATGGCCGAAATGTTCGCACTTCTCTCCGCTCTGGCCTGGGCCAAGCACCATGAGAATATCGGCCGGCTCCTGCGTGGCCAGGAGAGCAAGATCGGCTCCAAGTCCAAGCCCCAACCCGACGCGGCCGCGCCCGGCAGCGGAGGCGCGTGAGCGGCCCTGGCAACGATAAAACCAAGCGCCTCTCCGAGGCAGACCGACTTGCCTGGCTGCGTTTAATACGCTCCGAAAACATCGGCCCGGTTACCTTCGCCGAGCTCCTCAGCCATTGCGGCACTGCCCAGAAGGCGCTTGAGCGTCTGCCGGACCTGTCCCGGCGCGGCGGCGGGAAAACCTACCGGCTCTGTTCCCGGGAGGCCGCCGAGGAGGAACTGGCCGCCCATCAGCGCATCGGTGCCAGGCTGGTTGCGCTTGGCGAAGAGGACTTTCCGCCCCATCTCCGGCACATTGACGGACCGCCGCCCCTGTTGTCGGTGCTGGGTGGAGACGTGATCGCGCGAGACCGGATGCTCGGCATCGTCGGCGCGCGCAACGCCTCCCTGTCGGGCCGCAAGCTCGCGGGCCGATTTGCCAAGGAGCTGGGCGCTGAAGGTTTTGCCATTGCCTCGGGTCTCGCCCGGGGTATCGACGCCGCCGCCCATGAAGCGGCGGTCCCGACCGGCACCGTCGCGGTCTTCGCGGGCGGGATAGACATTCTTTATCCACCGGAACATGACCGGCTGCTCGGCGCGCTGCTCCAGGCCGGCGGCGCGGCGATCAGCGAAATGCCTTTTGGCTGGAAACCGCGCGGCCGCGATTTCCCCAGGCGCAACCGTCTGATCTCGGGCCTGTCTCTCGGTGTGGTCGTGATTGAGGCCGCAAAGGCGTCGGGCTCCCTGCACACTGCCCGCTACGCCCTGGAGCAGAACCGGGAGATCTTTGCCGTCCCAGGTTCGCCGCTGGATCCAAGGTCGGAAGGGGCGAATGGCCTGATCCGTCAGGGCGCCACACTTGTCACGTCGGCCGCCGACATTCTGGAAGGCCTGTCCGGCCCGCTCGAACCCAGACTGTCCTTTACCGAAACGCACCGTCAACCGCCCTCGCCAACCGGACCGATCGAGCCGCCGGAACCTGACGACAAGCTTCGGACCAGGGTCCTGAATGCGCTCGGGCCGACCCCGGTCGACCTGGACGAGCTGATCCGTTTTGCCGATGGCGATGCCCGCTCCGTCCACATCCTGCTTCTGGAACTGGAACTCGCCGGACGCCTCGAACGGCATCGCGGCAACAAAATCTCGGCTCTGATGTGAAGGACCGATTTATCTTGAATCTCAGTGGATAACCCGTATCTGGAGCGAACCGCTTGACCCCAGTGCCTCAAAGGTCCATTTGACAGGCGGCGCTTGATCCTTGATCGTCTGCGCCATCAGATCAATTGAAAGATCACCTTCTCCACCGGGCGGGGCTCCGTTTCCGGCAAAAATAATTTGGGTAAGAATGAACGTCGTCATTGTGGAATCGCCGGCGAAAGCCAAGACGATCAACAAATATCTCGGCTCCGACTACACGGTCCTGGCCTCCTATGGTCACGTGCGGGATCTGCCGCCGAAGGACGGTTCGGTGCAGCCGGACGACAACTTCGCCATGAGCTGGCAAGTGGATTCGAAGTCCCAGAAGCGCCTGACCGAGATCGCCAATGCGGTGAAAGACGCCGACCGTCTCATTCTCGCGACTGACCCCGACCGCGAAGGGGAAGCGATTTCATGGCACGTGCTTGAAGTTCTGCAGAAAAAGCGGGTTCTGAAGGACAAGCATGTTGAGCGCGTGGTGTTCAACGCCATCACCAAGAAGGCGATTCTGGAGGCGATGGCCAATCCGCGCCAGCTGGATACGCCGCTGGTCGATGCCTATCTCGCCCGCCGGGCCCTCGATTATCTCGTTGGCTTCACCCTGTCGCCGGTTCTCTGGCGCAAACTGCCCGGTGCCCGCTCCGCCGGCCGTGTGCAGTCGGTCGCGCTCCGGCTGATCTGCGACCGGGAAATGGAAATCGAGACCTTCAACCCGCAGGAATACTGGTCGATCTTCGCCAACATGAAGACCCCGGCCGGCGACATGTTCCAGGCCGGCCTGACCGGGTTCGACGGCAGGAAGATCGGCCGTCTCGACATCACAAACGAAGCCGACGCCACCACCATCAAGACCATGCTGGAAAGCGCCAGCTTCAAGGTCGACAGCGTCGCCTCCAAGCCGGCCAGACGCAATCCCGCCGCCCCCTTCACCACCTCGACGCTGCAGCAGGAAGCGTCCCGCAAACTCGGCTTTGCCGCCTCGCGCACCATGCAGGTCGCCCAGAGACTTTACGAAGGCATTTCCATCGGCGGCGAGACCTCCGGTCTCATCACCTATATGCGTACCGACGGCGTCCAGATCGCCGACGAGGCCATCACCGCCGCGCGGTCCGTGATTGCCAAGGACTTCGGCGACAAATACGTGCCTGAGAAGCCGCGTGCCTATTCCTCCAAGGCAAAAAACGCCCAGGAGGCCCACGAAGCCATCCGTCCGACCGATCTGTCCCGGCGGCCGAAGGACGTCGCGCCGTTCCTCGATCCGGATCAGGCCAAGCTCTATGAGCTGATCTGGAAACGGACCATGGCCTCCCAAATGGAATCTGCGGTGCTGGAACGCACCACCATCGAGATCCTGGCAGATGGCTCCGGCAAGCGCGCCAATCTGCGCGCGACCGGTTCCGTCGTCCGCTTCGACGGCTTCCTGGCGCTCTACCAGGAAAGCCGCGACGACGACGAGGACGAGAATTCCAAGCGCCTGCCCGCGGTTGACGAAGGCGCCGCGCTGACGGCGGCCTCGGTCGACGGCACAACCGACGCCATTGAATCCTCAAAGCATTTCACAACGCCGCCGCCGCGCTATACGGAAGCCAGCCTGGTGAAGAAGATGGAAGAGCTCGGCATCGGCCGGCCGTCCACCTATGCTTCGACGCTGCAGACCCTGCGCGACCGCGACTATGTCGAACTCGACAAGAAGCAGCTGGTGCCGATGGACAAGGGCCGCATCGTCACGGCCTTCCTGGAAAGCTTCTTCCAGCGCTATGTGGAATTCGATTTCACCGCGAGCCTGGAAGAACAGCTCGACAAGATTTCCGCGGGCGAGCTGTCCTGGCTCGACGTCCTGCGTGATTTCTGGACCGGTTTTTCCGGTGCAGTCGACGAAATCAAGGACCTGCGCGTCGCCGAGGTCATCGACGCCCTCAACGAGCTGCTCGGCCCGCATATTTTCCCGGAAAAGGAAGACGGCTCCGATCCGCGCAAATGCCCGACCTGCGACAGCGGCCAGCTGTCCCTGAAGGTCAGCCGCTGGGGGGCCTTTATCGGCTGTTCCAACTATCCCGAATGCGGCTATACCCGCCAGCTCGGCAAGCCGAGCGGCGAGAATGGCGAGGCCGACGAGGGCCCGAAGGTGTTCGGCACCGACCCGGAGACCGGCCTGGAAGTGTCGCTGCGCACCGGCCGTTTCGGGCCTTACGTGCAGCTCGGCAACGAGGCCAAGCCGAAGCGCTCGTCCCTGCCCAAGGGCTGGTCCGCCGCTGACATGGACCTCGACAAGGCCTTGCAACTCCTGTCCCTGCCGCGTGAGGTCGGACCGCATCCCGAAGACGGCAAGATGATCACGGCCGGCATCGGCCGCTACGGCCCGTTCGTGCTGCATGAAGGCACCTATGCCAATCTCTCGACACCGGACGAGGTGTTCTCCGTCGGCATCAACCGTGCTGTCGATGCGCTCGCCGAAAAACGCGCCAAGGGCGGCGGACGGCGCGGCGCGGCGGCGACACCGCTGAAGGAACTTGGCGAACACCCGCAGGAAGGCGGACCGGTTAATGTCTATGACGGCCGCTACGGGCCTTATGTCAAACACGGCAAGATCAACGCGACCCTGCCCAAGGACAGCGACCCGCAGACGGTGACGCTGCAACAGGCGCTGGAGCTGATTGCCGCCAAGGCCTCCAAGGGCGGCACCAAGAAAAAGGCCGCGGCGAAGAAGCCGGCCGCGAAAAAGACAACGGCCAAGAAAGCGGCCAATGGCGAAGACAAGCCGGCCGCCAAAAAAACGGCAGCCAAGAAGACGACCGCCAAGAAGACCGCCAAGGCCGAGGTCGACGCGTCGTCCGACGAGGTGCCCTGGGATGACGCCTCTTGAGCGCAAAACGGATTAGCACGCGCAAACACACCAAGCGAAAACACGCCAAGGTTCCAGGTGAAATGCCCTCGCGCGAGGACATTCTCGCCTTTGTCGCGGACAACCCGGGCAAGGCCGGCAAGCGCGAGATCGCGCGCCACTTTGGCATCATTGGCGGCGCCCGCATCCATCTGAAGAAGATGCTGAAAGATCTGGCCGATGACGGCCTGGTGGAGAAGCGCAACAAGCGCATGATCCGCCCGGGCGATCTGCCACCGGTCTTTGTCGCCAACCTCTCCGCCCGCGACCGCGACGGCGAGCTTCTGGGCACGCCCGTCGACTGGGACGACGAAGCCGGCGATCCACCGAAGATCCTGGTGCTGGCGGGCAAGACAAAGGCCACCCAGCCGGGTGTCGGCGACCGGGCGCTCGTTCGCCTGACCGAAGCCGAAACCGGTCCCGAGGCGAGCCATGCGGCCAGGGTCATCCGGGTTCTGGAGAAGAAACAGGGCGCGATCCTGGGCATTCTCAGAAAGCGCGACGGCAGCCGCCCGCCCTATCTGGAACCGATCGACCGCAAGCAACGCGAACTGGATGTCGACCCACAGGACCTCAAGGACGCCGACGACGGTGATCTGGTCAGCGTGCAGGTGTCGCGTTCCGGCCGCTACGGCCATCCGCGCGCCTCGATTGTCGAACGCTTCGGCTCGATGAAGTCGGAAAAGGCGATCTCCGAAATCGCCCTGCAGTCGCACGGCATTCCGCATGTCTTTCCGGCCGCGGTCGAAGCCCAGGCGGAAGGCGCCAAGCCGGTCGAAAAACTCGGGCAGCGAGAGGACTGGCGCCAGATCCCGTTGATCACCATCGATCCGCCCGATGCCAAGGACCATGATGACGCCGTTTATGCGGAACAGGACAAGGATCCGCAGAATGAAGGCGGTCACATCGTCTATGTCGCGATCGCCGATGTCGCCTATTACGTGACGCCCGGCTCGCCGATGGACAAGGAAGCGAACCTGCGCGGCAATTCGGTCTATTTCCCGGACCGTGTCATTCCGATGCTTCCCGAACGGATTTCCAACCAGCTCTGTTCCCTCAGGGAAAAGGAAGACAAGCCGTCGCTGGCCGTTCGGATGATCTTCGACAAGACCGGCCGCAAGACAGGGCATACGTTCCACCGGGTGCTGATGCGCTCGGCCGCCAAACTCTCCTATATCCAGGCACAGAAGGCGATTGACGGTGTCACGGACGAGAAGACGGAAACGATCGTCGACGGCATCCTGAAGCCGCTCTGGGCCGCCTATGAGGTGCTTAAGAAGGGCCGCGATGCCCGCGAGCCGCTGGATCTCGATCTTCCCGAACGCAAGATCAAGCTCAAGGAAGACGGCACCGTCGATCATGTCTACGTGCCGGACCGGCTCGACGCGCACAAGCTGATCGAAGAGTTCATGATCCAGGCGAATGTCGCCGCGGCCGAGACGCTGGAGAAGAAGAAATCTCCCCTGCTCTACCGGATCCATGACGCCTCGACCCCGGAGAAGCTGGAAAGCCTCAAGGACTTCCTGTCGACGCTCAACATGAAGCTGCCATCCACGGGCGGTCTCCGGCCATCGGTGTTCAACAGCATTCTGGCCAAGGTCAAGGACACGCCGCAAGCACATCTGGTTAATGAAGTCGTGCTGCGCAGTCAGGCCCAGGCCGAATACGCGCCGCAGAACATCGGCCATTTCGGTCTCAATCTGCGCCGCTATGCCCATTTCACCTCGCCGATCCGCCGTTATGCCGACCTGATCGTGCATCGCGGACTGATCTCGGCCCTCGGGCTTGGCAAGGACGGCCTGCCGGAGGGCATAGAGAGCAAGCTGGAAGCCATCGGGGCGGAGATTTCCAGCGCCGAACGACGGGCCATGCTGGCCGAACGCGACACGATCGACCGGCTGATCGCGCTCTGGATGAGCGATCAGGTTGGCGCGACCTTCCAGGGCCGCATCGCCGGTGTGATCAAGTCCGGCCTGTTCGTGCGTCTTGAGGAGACCGGCGCCGACGGCTTCGTGCCCGCCTCCACCATCGGCCTCGACTTTTATCGCTATGACGAAGCGTCGCATGCGCTGATAGGTGACAAAACCGGCGAGACCTACCAACTTGGCGATCAAGTTGAGGTCAGGCTCGTTGACGCCGCGCCCTTTGCCGGATCGCTGACCTTCGAGATGGTCAGTCACGGACGGATCGCCGGCAGGCGCATACGCAAGGCAGCCCCCAAGGCGCGGCGCGGGCCACCCAAGGGCAAACGCGACACGACCTCTCCAAAGAAGAAGGTTCGAAGGAGGTCATCGTGACGGTTCGTTACGACGTGCACGAGAAACTGGCGGCGCCCGAAGCGCCGCCTGAAAAACCGCGCCGGAAAGTCCTGCCCGCCATGCTGCGCGGTGCCCAGAACCGCTGCATGAATTGCGGCCAAGGCCGGATCTTCGACGGGTTTCTGTCCGTCCGTCATGCTTGTGAAGCGTGCGGCGAGGAATTTCGTCATCACCGCGCAGACGACGCACCGCCCTATTTCACTATCACCATTGTCGGCCACATCGTCATTCCGGCGATGCTGATTGTCGAGGTGATGTGGCGCCCGGCCCTGTGGATCCACATGTCGCTGTGGGTGCCCCTCACTCTCTTTCTCTCCCTCGGCCTGATGCGGCCGATCAAGGGGGCCCTCATCGGACTGCAATGGGCGCTCTACATGCACGGCTTCGACCCGGATGCGGAAGAGGACCAGCCGCTGCCTGTACCGGTGCCGTCTGAAAGGATTTCATGACCGGTTCCTTCGAGAAACAACTGGCCAAGGACGAGAAGGCCGGCGACTTTCCCTATATCCGGCCCAAGGACGCGGCAACGCTGCTGATCCTGGACCGGAAGCCCTCTGGAGACGTTTGCCTGCTGATGGGCCGCCGGCACATGCGGCACACCTTCATGCCCGGCAAATTTGTCTTTCCGGGCGGCCGGGTCGATCCAGCCGATTCCCGCATCGCCGACGTTTTGCCCTATCACCCGGACGTTGAGGCCAAGCTGTTCAAGGACCTGAAAAACGCCCGCACGGCCGCCCGCGTGCGCGCCCTGGCACTGGCCGCCATCCGGGAAACCTACGAGGAAGCCGGCGTTTTCATCGGACGGAAAACCGATGATGCCAAGCTCCGCCTTGGCACCGGCTTCGAAGCCTTCGCCGACCGTGGCATTCAGCCTGACCTGGGCGGCCTCCGGGTGATTGCCAGGGCGATCACACCACCGCAGCGGCCGCGCCGCTTCGACACGCGTTTCCTGGCCGTCTGGGCCGATGCCATTGCCGACCAGCTGCCCGAAGGCCACGGTCCATCCGGAGAATTGGAAGACTGCGCCTGGCTGACCTTCAAGGAGGCCAGGAACAAGGAACTGCCGATGATCACCACCAAGATCCTCGGCGATCTGGAAGCGCGCTTGGAGGCCGATCCGGAGCTGTCGCCGGCAACGCCCGTTCCCTATTACTTCTTCCGCAAGGGTGGCTTTGTAAGAGAACAGATTTGACAATTCATTCGATTGTGAATGACTGCCGTCATATGGATCAAAATTAACCGCAGAACCAAAGCAAGCGCTTGACTTTCACGCCATGATGAGTAGGTTGCGCGCTGATTTCAGACATTGGGGCAGATTCCTCGCCAGCCCATCTGGCCACAAGAACTCTTTGCCCGACAACAAAGAACAGGAACCACGGCCATGGCCAAGGCGACAACAATCAAGATCAAGCTGCTCTCCACGGCGGATACCGGTTTCTTCTATGTCACCAAGAAGAACTCCCGCACGATGACCGAGAAAATGGTCAAAAAGAAATACGACCCGATTGCGAAAAAGCACGTCGAGTTCAAGGAAGCCAAGATCAAGTAATCTCGGTTTTTCGAAGCTGCATCAAAAACCCGCCGGAAACGGCGGGTTTTTTGTTGGGCGCAAGACACGCATTTGGTTGTCCGGCACATCATTGCTCCACGCACGGCAAAGGCCGCTCAGGCCCAGGCAAAGGGCTGAAGACAGGACGGATTCTTGGCGGAAAGATTAGTGGTCGGCGGGAACACGGCATTCGAGGAGGCCACTCATCGGCCGGTTCCCTGCCGACCTGCCCCACGGACCCAGGAGATGCGGCGGACCTGAGCACTCCGAGGGGAAACTGCTTTGCCAACTAACGTTAGGTCATTAATGACCTCGTCAATGAGGCGATCAGGAAAACTCCTAATCTCGGATCACACTACCCGATTGTAACCCGAATGCAATATTTTCTGCAAAATATACACAGAAACAACGCAGTTTTAGTAAATCTGTAACCTTAATATGAAGACCGCGTCAGTTGCGGGGCAAGTGATTCCACGCATATCGCAGGGCCGTGAGGCCGGTCTTACCGTGAAATCTTGGCAAAAAACTTGGCGGTGACGTCGACAGGACGGCCTTTAAGTCAGGCTTCGCCGAGATAGGCGCGCACCGTTTCCAGAAACTTGGCCACGGAGATCGGCTTGGAAATATAGGCCTCGCAACCACCCTGGCGGATCCGCTCCTCGTCGCCTTTCATGGCAAAGGCGGTCACGGCAATCACAGGAATGGAGGCTATGTCCTCGTCTTCCTTGATCCATTTTGTGACTTCGAGCCCGGAGACTTCCGGCAATTGAATGTCCATCAGGATCAAGTCGGGATGGTGCTCACGCGCCAAGCGCAACGCCTCGATGCCGGTGCGGGTCTGCAAGGTGTTGTAGCCGTGGGCTTCGAGCAGATCATGAAACAACTTCATGTTCAGCTCGTTGTCTTCTACGATCAACACCGATTTTGCCATAAGTCCGGCCCTTCACCCGGCTGACCGCCGGTCCCAATTATTGTCTCGCGGGCAATTCTTGTCCGCGGTAGAACCCTTCCCCGGTCCGCATTAGATGTCTTCTAACCCGGAATCGTTTCAGAAAGGCAAAAAAACACAATGAAAAATATACAGGGGAAATCATTGTCCGTTGAAGATGCACAAGGAATTGCCACGGACGCCCTGGTCCAGTTGAGCAAAGACCCCGACCAGATCGGTCGTTTCCTCGCTTTTTCCGGAATCGGGCCGGAAATGATTCGGGAAGCAGCGGGAGAACCTGGTTTTTTGGCCGGAGTGCTTGAATTCTACATGATGGACGAAGCGCTTCTGCTTGCCTTTTGTGAAAATGCCGGTCTCCGGCCGACCATGATGGCAGCGGCCCGCTTCGCTCTTGCCGGCAACAAGGAAGACTATGCCTGAACCGACCCCCGTCCTGCCGGAAGTTCTGGCTCAGATCCGCGCCCTGCCCGCGTCGAGCCGTCCGCTGATCATCTGCGATGTCGATGAGGTGGTGCTGCATCTGATCGCGCATCTGGAGGACTACCTGCATGCCCGGGAGTTGCAGTTTCTGCAGCATCAATACCGGTTGACCGGCAATATTGGCCGGCAGGGCGACAGCCAGCCGCTGGCGGCTGAAGATGTTCGCCGCCTGCTCCTGAGCTTCTTCGACGATGTCAGTCACCGGCAGGACATGGTGCCCGGCGCTGCTGCGGCCCTGAACGATCTTGCAGAGACCTGGGACATCGTTCTTCTGACCAACCTGCCCGGCGGACACAACAAGCCGGCAAGAGAGAAGTTGCTCGGAGGCATGGGCATCGGTTTTCCAGTGCTGACCAATTCCGGCCCGAAAGGTGGCGCTGTCGCCGCGCTCGCCGCAGGACGCCCGGCGCCGGTCGTCTTCATCGATGACAGTCCAACCAACCACAGTTCGGTCAACGCGTCCCTGCCCGCCGCACTGCAGATCCAGTTCATCGCCGATCCCAGGTTCCGCGCGACCATGAAAGCCGCAGATCACATCGACCTCCTGACCGGAGATTGGCAGGAGACGGCCGTCTTTATTGGCGATAATCTGCCGTGACGCGCCTTGCGCGCTGCCAATCCATCGAAGCTGAACCGTGACCCAGTCCTTATCGCCGATACGCGCCCTCTGCCGGGATTGCGGTACCCGCCCGCCGCAGGGAAGCGCCCGCTGTCCACGCTGCGGCAGTCCGCGGCTGGTTTCACACCCGGAGCTGGATCTGCTGTCGATCGCGCATATCGACTGTGATGCCTTTTATGCCTCCATCGAAAAGCGGGACAATCCGGACCTGCAGGACGTGCCCCTCATTGTCGGAGGCGGTCAGCGCGGCGTCGTGTCGACTTGCTGCTACATTGCAAGGATCTACGGCGTGCGCTCCGCCATGCCGATGTTCAAGGCCCTGGAAGCCTGTCCGCAGGCTGTGGTGATCAAGCCGAACATGGAAAAATACGCCAAGGTCGGCAAGGAAATCCGCGAACGCATGCGGGCGCTGACGCCCCTGGTTGAACCGCTCTCCATCGACGAGGCCTTTCTCGACCTGACCGGAACCGAGCGGCTGCACAAGGCGACACCGGCCGAGACCCTTGCCGGTTTTGTCCGCGATCTGGAAACGGATATCGGCATCTCCGCGTCCGTGGGGCTTGCCCCGAACAAGTTCCTGGCCAAACTCGCCTCGGACCTTGAAAAACCGCGCGGGTTCTCCGTGATCGGCGCGGCGGAGGCCAAGGCGGTTCTGGCTGCCATGCCCGTCGGCCGGATCTGGGGCGTCGGCAAGGTGTTTCAGAAGAAGCTGGAGAAGGACGGCATCCGCCTGATCGGACAGCTGCAGGAAATGGAAGCCGCGGATCTGGCACGCCGCTATGGCTCGATCGGGCTGCGTCTGGCCAGATTGTCTCATGGCGACGACAGCCGGGAGGTCACCCCATCGCGCGGGGCCAAGAGCGTGTCCTCCGAAACGACCTTCCGGACGGACATCTCCAGCTTCGAGACCCTGCGGCCAATCCTCAGAAACCTGTCGGAAAAAGTCTCCGCCCGGCTGAAAAAATCCGAGCTTTCTGGGCGCGGCATCACCTTGAAACTGAAAACGGCCGAATTCCGGACCATCACGCGGGCCAGACACCTGCAGGATCCGACACAGCTCGCAGACAAGATTTTTGCGGCGGGCGAGGACCTGCTTCAGGCCGAGGCCGACGGACGCCGTTTCCGGCTGATCGGCATCGGTGTCAGCGACCTGGAGCCGGCAGATCGGGCCGATCCGCAGGATCTCATCGATCCGTCGGCGGAACGCCGCAAAAATGCCGAACGCGCCGTCGACAAGCTGCGCGACAAATTCGGCAAATCCGCTGTGGAACTCGGCCTTATCCACGCCGCCCGGGACAGCCGGCGGCGCGATGACGGATAGCCCCCCGCTCAGTCTTGCTCGCAAGCACCTTCTTCGTAAAGTTCGAGCGAAGCCATCTTGCCGTGGATGATGAAATCCCCGTAGTCCAGCTTCAGGTCACTGCTGATACCGTTCTGGTAGAGACGGAAGGCAAGCTGATAGACCGGCAACAATTCACCCGACGCATTCTCCGCGCTCGGATCGAAATAAGCGACCGTCACCGGCCAGTAGTTCAGCCCGGATAGCGACGCCCCGGGCTTGCCCGCATCCGCATCACCGGTTCCCATGGCGCCGATTACCGTGGTGGTGGCATAGACCTTCTCGCCTGTTTCCGCACCGTCATAGATGTCCGCCGCCACAAAATGCACGTCCTTGGCGGCCGCCTTCAGGATGGACAGAAGATGCTCGGTCGGGAACAGCACATCGCTGCCAATTTGAAGCGACTTTTCGGACGGCTGTTTCAGCTCGACGGTCTTGGCGTCACTGCCCACACGCGCGGTTCCGCGCGTTTCCTCCACAAGCTTCTGATCGACAAAGGTCTTGGACAGAAACTGATAGCTTTCAGCATGGGGTTCCTCAAAGGACGTGGTTTGCAGGTCGGTGATCTGGGAGCCGCCATTGGTGTCCTGGAACTCTGTGACAAAGCGGAAATTAACGCTGTAGCCGTCGCAGGCATTTCCGGAAAAATCATAGACCATCCGACCGTTCAGGCCCGCAATGCCAGCCTGTTCCTCGGTATCGCCCAGCTTCATGTCGTAAACGGCCCGATGGGGAACCAGCTTCTGCCCCACGGAGGCCCCAGCGCCCGCAGCAAGAGCGGCGGGTCCCGATGCGACACCCAGCGCTGCGGCAAACAGGCCGGCAAAGGTGGACAGGAGCACCGGTTTCGGAACGATTTGCATCAAAAATCCTTTTCTTCGTCCAGACGGGTCATGACACCCGTTTGCACACATTATGCGGCAAACCATGCGTTGCGCCACCGTGAAGTGATCGCAAATTCTCCGATCGGGATCCATTTCCGCTCGGGCCGCCCGGCCCCGGCACGCACCCTGCCGCCTTCGAGGCCCCGGCCGGACTGCGAATTGGGTGTTTTTGGCCTTGTCACCTTTGCCGAATTGCGCCAAGACACGCCGACAGACCTCGAACCTGGAGACGGCCGATGAGCAGCCCGATTGAAGCCCGTTTGAATGATCTGGGGATTTCCCTGCCCGAGGCCGCCGCACCGGCTGCCAACTACGTGCCATATGTGAAAACGGGCAACCAGCTGTTCATTTCCGGCCAGCTACCGATGGAAGCCGGAAAGATCCAGGTCAGCGGCAAGCTGGGTGACGGTCTCTCCGTAGACGACGGCAAGCGGGCGGCGAAGCTCTGTGCGATCAACCTGCTGGCGCAGGCGAAAGCCGCCACGGGCGACCTCAACAAGGTGACCCGGCTGGTGAAGATCGTCGGTTTTGTGAATTCGACACCGGATTTCACCGATCAGCCCCAGGTGATCAACGGCGCGTCCGACTTTTTGGTCGAGGCCATGGGCGAGATCGGCCGCCACGCCCGGTCCGCCGTCAGCGCCGCCTCGCTGCCGTTCGGTGCCGCTGTCGAAATCGAAGCCATCTTCGAGATCCAAGCCTGATTTATCTGGAGCTCCCGACGAGGGAGCTCCGCCTCCAAGCCAGAAATTGCCCTGCCATGACCCCGGACCTCGAAGCCATATTCGCGCGCCCGATTGCACATCGCGGCTTTCACAACGCCGATGACGGCATCATTGAAAACACCCCAACGGCCATCCGGAACGCGATGGATCGCAACTTTGCGATTGAAGTGGATGTCCAGGAAACGGCCGATGGCGAGGCGCTGGTCTTTCACGACTACACGCTGGATAGGCTGGTGGATGGCGGCGGCCGTGTGATCGAGCAGAACTCCGCCGATCTGGTGCTCCTTTCCATGAAAACCGGCACGGACAGGCTGTGGCTGCTCCGGGACCTGTTCGACCTGGTCGACGGCAAGGTGCCGCTGGTGATCGAGATCAAGTCGCTGATGCGCCGGGACGCCCAGGGCGATTTTGTCCGCCATGTCTGCGACCAGATCGCCGCCTACAAGGGCCCGGCCTGCCTGAAGAGCTTCGATCCGGACATGCTGTCCCATGCGCGGGCACACAGGCCCGATGTCCTGCGCGGCATCGTAGCCGACGGCGCCGCGCCGGGCCCGGATTATGCCCGCTGCGGCCGCGTTGACCGGTTCATTCTGCGCCATATTCTGCACGCGCCGCGGACGCGGCCGCATTTCATTTCCTACGGGGTCAAGGATCTGCCCAAGGCCGGGCCCAGCCTGTTGCGCCGTCTGTTTCATGTTCCACTGATGTGCTGGACCGTACGCACAAGGGAACAGCGCGAGCGGGCCCGCCTCTTTGCCGACCAGATGGTGTTTGAAGGGTTCGACCCGGACCAGGCGCCGGACTGACGGCCATCAATTTGCAGGCCAGAAAGCGATCTCCTCTTGCACCGCAATATGGCCGCGCTACATTTGTCGTCATGGTTTCGACTTTCAGCGTCTTCTAAAGCATGACCTCTTCCCAGTCCGAGGACAGTGGCACTCCGGCCAACGCGAGTGGCCAGGATCCCGTCACGCTGCGTATTCTGTCTTCCCTGAAAGACGTCGACGCGGCAGCCTGGGACCGGGTCGCCAATCCTGGCTGGTCCCTGTCAGGGCGCGGACATCTGTCACGGGACACGACCTGCATCACGGCTCACGATCTGGCTGGTGCGCTTGGCGCCGATCTTGATCCTCTGCCTGAAGAAACAGACTTCAACCCCTTCTTGTCGCACGCTTTTCTTGAAGCGCTCGAGGCCTCCGGCTGCGCCACGGCGGACACGGGCTGGCTGCCGCGGCACATGCTTCTTCAGGAAAGCTCCGGAACGGTCATGGGCGCCGTTCCCGCCTATCTCAAAAGCCATTCCCAGGGCGAATATGTGTTCGATCACGGCTGGGCGGACGCTTTCCACCGCGCGGGCGGCGACTATTACCCGAAACTGCAGATTTCCGTGCCGTTCACACCGGCGACGGGCCGCCGTTTTCTGACCGGTCCCGGGGTGAACCGCGACGCGGGTCTGCAGGCCCTGGCCGCGGGCCTGGTCCAGGTCTGCCAGCGGTCGGGCGCCTCGTCCGTTCACGCGACCTTCCTGACCAGGCCGGAATGGGACAGTCTCGGTGAGCTCGGCTACCTGCAGCGCACCGATCAGCAGTTTCACTGGGAAAATCCCGGCTACGACAGTTTCGACGGTTTTCTGGCGGACCTCGCCTCGCGCAAGCGCAAAGCAATCAAGAAAGAACGGCGCGAGGCCTTGAGCGCGGACTGCATCGAGGTCGAATGGGTCACCGGCGCCGATCTGACGGAAGCTCATTGGGACGCGTTCTACACGTTCTACATGGACACTGGCTCGCGCAAATGGGGCCGGCCCTATCTGAACCGCAAGTTCTTTTCGCTGATCAACGAACGCCTGGCCGAGCGCACGCTGCTGGTGCTGGCCAAGCGGCACGGCCGATACATCGCCGGCGCGCTCAATTTCATCGGATCGGAAACCCTGTTCGGCCGCCATTGGGGCTGCACGGAGCATCACCCGTTCCTGCATTTCGAGCTCTGCTATTACCAGGCCATCGACTTTGCAATCGATCGCGGCTTGAAACGGGTGGAGGCCGGCGCGCAAGGGGCTCACAAGCTTGCCCGTGGCTATCTGCCGACCACCACCTATTCCGCACACTGGATCGCCCATGAAGGGCTGCATGAGGCGGTTGCCGATTTTCTGGAACATGAACGGAAAGCGGTGGAACGGGAAAACGAGGCGCTGGCCGAACACGCGCCCTTCCGGAAAAGCGACTGATCCGCTTCCAATTGCTCGCCGAAGCGTCGATCAAGTCAGATCGAGCCGCATCTCATATTGCCGCAACAACTCTTCCGCCCCCGCCCGGTCCAGAAAGGCGTTCACGCCGGTGGCGGCGGCATCCACATTGACGAATGTCAGGGATTGCTGATCCGCCGCGTGCCAGAGCGCCCGCAAGATCGCGCTGCCGATGCCCTGGCGGCGGACCTTTTCCGCTACAGCCATCTGGGCGACCGCGCCGTCCGGATAAACCGCGCCCCATCCCAGAAGCTCCGCGTTCTCCTTGACCCCGAGCAGTTGAAAATCAGGGGTCAAGGCGCGCAGCGCAGTCCGGCTGTTCTGAGGCGTGGGGGCTGCATCGAAAAAGCCAGTGTCGCTCTCGGGCAAATCGCTCAGGTCAAGGGGTCTCACCGGATGAACCTGTTTCGCGGCCGACGGTTCCGTTTCCAATTTCAACACACGCAAGGATCGGTGACGGCAGAAGCCGAAAGACTCATAGCTGCTGATGGCGGCGCTGTTGCTCGTGATCACTTCCAACTGAAGCCCTGACGTCCCGTGTTGGCTTTGCGCGTCGACGACCGCATTCAGCAGGCGCCGGGACAATCCATTGCGGCGATGCTCAGGACGCGTCCCCACTGACAGGGTGTAGGCCCGGTTGCCGTTGTGGGGATCCGGCAGGCCGGAGAACCAGAAGGCGGCGATGTCATCGCCCTCAAGCGCGACGAAGGATTGCGCGGCCACAAATCCCCGTTGCCACTGGAAGTGTTCGAACTGCTCCAGGGTCAGGCTCAGCGGGACGACGTAATCCGAAAATGCGGCGTTCATCGCCGCGCAAAGCTGCCGCGGTCCTAAGGAACAGCAATTTGTGATGATATAGCCCATCATGACAACCTCAAAGAAATTTTCACCCCTAGCAATAATATCAAGGCGTAAAAATTGACAGTAAATGACAAAAACTTTTCCTAAACCAAAACACAGGAACGTTTTTGCGATTGAATCGATTTAACCATTTTCTTTCTCTTTACTTGAAACGAGTAACCTTTTCGTCATTTCCCGGAGTTACCTAACGGAGCATAACAAGCAGATCAGCCTCCCATCTTTCAGGAAGGAACTCCCATGAAACATATCCTTGCGCTCGCCGCCCTGTCCGCAGTCGTGCTGGCCGCACCGGCGCAGGCCGCCGATATCAACCTGACCACCGAAGAATACAAGCCCTTCAACTACAAGGACGGCGACAAGATCGTCGGCTTCGGCGCGGATCAGGTGTTCGAGATCATGAATCGCGCCGGACTGTCCTATGATGTGGAAATGGCGCAATGGTCTCGCGCCATCGGTCTTGCGGAAAAAGAAGCCAATTACTGCGTCTTCACGGCGTCCCACACCGAAGAGCGCGATCCGAAATTCGTCTGGATCGAGCCGCTCAATGTCGACCGCACGCTTCTGATCAAAAAAGCCGGTTCAGACGTCAACCCGGGCAGCATCGACGACGCCAAGGCCTTCACCATCGGCACGCAGTCGCAGGACTACACCGAATCGCTGCTGCAGCAGCAGGACTTCCCGAAAATCGACGCCGCCAAGAACATGGAAACCACCTTGAAAAAGCTGGAGGCCGGACGCATCGACATGATGGCCGTGTCCGAGGCGTTCTATAACAGCCTCAAGAAAGACGGCACGGATGTCGACCTGGCCGTTGTCCTATCGGAAACGGTCCTGTCCATGGCCTGCAATCCGGGAACGGATGCCGGCAATGTCAAGAAGATGCAGGACGCGCTGAAGGCGATGATCGACGACGGCACCCAGGCCAAGATCCTGGCGAAATACGAATAATCTGCGAGCGATTGAAATGACGACAGCCGCCCTCGGGGCGGCTGTTTGCTTTTCGGACAGGAAACCGGTTCAGTCCTGGTCGAAACTTTCGGCCACATCATACATGACCGGTTCGAAGCTCTTGCACAGCGCGCCAATGCGCCGGTTGCGTTCGCGCATTTCCGGCGTCCGAAGCATCGCCAGAAAGTCTTCGCGCCGGCGCCATTGGGAATAGTTGGCGATGCGGGTCTGGGCATCGTTCACATGCAGGCCCGCTCCGATAAAGCCCGGCTGGTGGCGGATAAAGTTCTCGTAGGCATCCTTCAACTCGTCCAGCAGGTCAAAGCAGGTGCCCGGCGTCATTTCGAACGTGGTGATGACCGTCTGACAATCGCGATCGCTTGAAATTTCAGGCATGGCTCTCCTCCTTCGCCTTGGAAAGGAAGGCTGGCACGTTTTTGGAAAGCCGACAATATCGGGAGGACTACTTGGGCGCAGCCCAGCCGCGGTCACGGACGGCTCTTATGCTTTTTCAAGCGCAACGCCTTCAACCGCCATGTCGACAACCGCCTGCCGCGCAAGCGTCAGCAGTTTCTCGAAATGCGCCGTTCTGGAACTGCCCCGCCGCCAGACCAGGGACATCAGTCGGCGCATCGGCAGGCCGTCGATCTTTTTAAGGAGCAGATCCGGTTCCTTACCGAATTCCGAGGCGATATAGGCAGCCGGAAACAGGGCAAGCCCCATGCCGATCGACGCCATCTGGCGCAGGGCATCGAGGCTGGTGCCTTCATAGTCCTGACGGAAATCAGCGCCGGCGGCACGTGCCAGTGCCTGGACATCGTCATAGAGACGGAAGCCCTGGCTGAGCGCCAGCAGCTTTTCGCCTTTCAGCATCTTCACCGGAATGACATCCAGACCGGCTAGCGGATGGGACTTCGGCACCGCCAGGGAGACGCTTTCATGGCACAGAATGCGCGTGGACCAATTGTCTGACGGCGGGACGTCCGGCGTGAGAATGCAATCCAGCACGCCCGAGGACAGCCCCTCCTCCAGAAGATTGGGCCGGTCCTCGCGGATATAGAGTTCGAGATCCGGGTAGGCGCTTTTCAAACCCGGCAGAAGATAGGGCATGAAATAGGGCCCGAATGTGGGCGAAACACCGAGACGGATCAGGCCGCCCAGATTGGCCTGGCCGACTTGCGCCGCTGTCACGATTTCGTCGAGATTTTCAAGCGTCTGGCGCGCCAGCGGCAGCAGCCGTTCGCCGGAAGCGGTCAGACTGACACTGCCCGTGCGCCTTTCCAGCAAGGTGCAGCCGATCTGGTCTTCCAGAAGCTTGAACTGCGCGGACAAGGTCGGCTGGGACACATGGCAGGCGGAAGCAGCCCGGCCGAAATGCAGCGTCTCGGCCAGGGCGACAAAATACTCCAGTTGCCGCGGGGACGGCCGGAAGCGCATCGCTCTCTCCCATTTAATAGATTTTCCCTATCAATCTAATACAAACAATATATTTCTCCTATTTCTTTTCAGCCCCCATATCCAGTGTGTCAGCAACCCGCCCAATCGAAGAGGAGGCCGGCGATGTATAACCGTCTGAAGTCCCTGCGCAGTCAGCACACCACGTTGGACAGCCTGATCCGCCGGGAAGAATTGCACCCCTATCCGGACACGCAGCACATTCGTTCGCTGAAGAAATTCAAGCTGCGGCTTCGGGACGAAATCAACCGCATCGAAACCGGCCTCAACGCCAGCCGCCTGGCGTATTGACACCAGCCACCCTTTTGACACGGAGCTTTAAATGCCGATGTTCTGGCCCTTTTTCCCGGTACTGCCGGCAGTACCGGCGCAGCACAGAAGACGCACGCGCTTGCAGGATCTGGATGCCCGCATGAGCTCGTTCCTGTCGGAAAAGCAGCGATCGGGCAGCGCCTGCCCGGAAGTGCTCGACAACGTCAAGGCCTCCAAGTCCAAAGTCCAGCGCGAGATGGCTTCCGCGCACCGCGTCTGAGCCTTCAATCGAAAGATTGCAGACGAGCCAGACCTGTGCCCTCTGCCCCATCCCGGACATCCGCCGTCCGGACCACGAAGGCCGTCCCAGCTGGACCGCCCGCCCGCAACAGGCCTCGCGGGCGGGCTTTTTTGAGACCCGATTTTCAGCTGCCTCTGTCCCACCGGTGTCACCAGGAGAGTTTGATCGGTCAGCATCCCCTTGGCATTCGTCCTCTGGACAGGCTACGAGCTTCAGTCCCTTCCCTTTACTTCGTCATTGCCGGACTTGAATCCGACAATCCATGCCGTGACCCGTCCACACGAAGAGAATTTTTCTACTATCGAGGCAACGGCATGGATCCCCCGATCCCGACGAGGGCAGGCCCATGGTCAAGGCATGGGATGACGAAAGGGATGGGCTAAGGCTTAAAAAAGGCGGCATTGGCCGCCTCTTTGCGCTTCGTGTCTGAACCAGTCTACTCGGCGGGAACCGGCGATGGCCCGCTATCCGGTTCCGCCTTTGTCTTCTTCGGCGGCCGCACCCGGAAGAACAGGGCGTAGAGCACCGGCGCGGCGATCAGGGTCAGCACTGTGGCAAAGGCCAGGCCGCCCATGATCGTTACCGCCATGCCGCGGAAGAAGGCGTCCGACAATAGCGGTGCCATGCCGAGGATGGTGGTGATCGCCGCCAGCATGACTGGGCGCATACGGGACACACTCGCCTCGACGATCGCCTCGTATTTGTCCCTGCCCTCGCCGATCAGGAGATCGATTTCTTCCAAGAGCACGATGGCGTTCTTGATCAGCATGCCCGACAGGGAAAGAAAGCCGAGCAGCGACATGAAGCCGAAGGGCGTGTCGGTTGCCAGAAGCGCAATCGCGACCCCGTTGATCGACATCGGCACCATCAGCCAGATGATCAAGGGCTGGCGCACCGACCCGAACAGCAAGATCGAGATGATCAGCATCACCAGGAAGCCGAGCGGCAGCTGGGCACCAAGCGAGGCCTGGGCGTCCTTGGTGCTTTCATATTCGCCGCCCCATTCCAGGGCATAGCCGGCCGGCAGCTCGATGGCCTCGATCTGGGGACGGACGCGGGCGAGCGCAGCGGTCGCGGTTTCCCCGGCCGTGGTTTCTGCCTTGACTGTCAGGGTGCGCAGCCGGTCGCGCCGATGGATCAGCGTGTCCTGAGGCTCCATCCTGAATTCTTCCACAACCTGGTCGACCGGCACATAGCGGCGCTGGTTGCTGCTCCAGATGAGCGAATCCGACACGCTTTCATTGACCGACAAACCATTCTGGTTGGCCTTGCGGGCAACGATCGGGATGCCCTCGTCGATGTCCCGGAAGGAACCGACGCGAATGCCCTCGGTGGCAAACTGCAGGGCAACGGAGAGTTCCTCGCGGGTCACGCCGGAAATCCTGGCGCGGTCCTCATCGAAGATCGGCCTCACGACGAGCTCCCGCTGACGCCAGTTGGTGTTGACGTCGGCGAGCTTGTTCTCCGGCAACGCAAAGATGGCCTGCGCCTCGTTGCCGAGCCGCTTCAGCACATCCGCATCGGCACCGGAAAAACGTGCCTCGATCTTGGCGCCGCCACCCGGCCCGAAGACCAGCCGCTTGGTGATCACCTGGGCGGAGGGAAACCGGTCGGCGAATTGCCGGCGCAGGTCCAAAGCCAGCATGTCGATGACATCGCGGCTCGTGGTGCGGATGATCATGTGACCATAGGCCGGATTGGCGTCTTCGGGCGCATAGGTCAGCATGAACCGGGTCGCACCGCCACCGGCAAAACTGGTCACGGTGTCAACGCGCTCGTCGGCGAGCACGATCGCTTCCATTTCCCTGATGTCCGCTTCGGTGGCGCGCAGGTCCGTGCCCTGAGGCGACCAGTAATGGACGTAGAAGATCGGTGTGTTGCTGTCCGGAAAGAAAGCCTGTTTGACATTGCCGAAGGCCATGACGCAGGCAACCGTGATGCCGATCAGCGCCACCACGGTCAGCAGCCTGACATGCAGCGACCCGACCAGGAAAGCCCGGTAGATCCGGTAAAGGATCCCCTTATAAGGGTCGTGGTCGTCCAGATTGCCCGTTGCCGTCTTGAAGAAGTACTTGCCGAAAAGCGGCGTCACGGTGACCGCAAAGACCCAGGACAGCAGCAGGGAAATGCCGATCACCGCGAACAGCGAGAACAGGAATTCGCCGGTCGCGTCGGGCGACAAGCCAATGCCGGAAAAGGCCATGATACCGATCACGGTCGCCCCGAGCAGCGGCCACATGGTCTGCTTGACCACCCGGCTTGCCGCCTCGATCGCCTTCATGCCGCGCTGCATGTTGATCATCATGCCCTCGGCGACGACGATGGCGTTGTCGACCAGCATGCCCATGGCGATGATCAGCGCACCGAGCGAAATCCTTTCCATCTCGATGGCGAAGATGCGCATGAACAGAACCGTCGCCATCACCGTCAGCAGCAGCACGGTGCCGACCACAAGGGCGGCCCGCCAGCCCATGAACAGGGCCAGAACGCCGATGACGATGACGACAGAGGCCGCCAGGTTCAGGATAAAGCCGTTCACGCTTTCATCGACCACGACATTCTGCTCGTAGATCGGATGGATCTGCATGCCGACCGGCAGCTGCGCCTCGACTTCGGCCAGCTTGTCGATCACGAGCGCGCCGACCTCGACAATGTTGGTGCCGTCCACCTGGGACACGCCAATGGTCACCGCCTCATGGCCGTCATGGCGGATCAGGCGGTTCGGCTTTTCCGGTTCGCCCAGTTCCACCGTGGCAATGTCGGAGAGGCGGATCATCGCCGTTGAACCCGGCCGGCCGATGACCAGGTCCTGAATGCCCCGGTAGTCGTCAAAGGCTGAGGCCGTCATCAGACGGATGCGCTTTTCGCCCGAAACAGCCGAGCCGTTGGTCTGGATGCGGTTTTCCGCGTCAAGGACACCGATGATGTCGGTGAAGGAAATGCCGAGCCCAGCCATCTTGTCCTGATCGACATTCAGATAGATGACATCCTGCGGCTCACCGGCCACCTCGACCTTGCCGACGCCGGGGACCGTCAAAAGCTCGCGCCGGATCCGCTTGACCGTGGTGCGGATGTCCCGGTTGGTGTAACCGTCGGCGGTGAAGGCGTAAAAGAGACCGTAGACATCGCCGAAATCGTCATAGACCAGCGGCGTGCCCGCCCCTGCCGGCAGATTGCGGGTTTCGTCATTGACCTTGCGGCGCAGTTCATCCCAGACCTGCGGCAGCTCGCTGCCGTCATAGGTCGGTTTGATCTCCACGCTGATGCGCGACAGGCCGGGCTCGGACACGGACGTGATCAGATCCAGTTGCGGCATCTGCTGGATGGCGGTTTCCAGGTTCTCGGTGACCTCGTTTTCCACTTCCGCCGCCGTTGCGCCCGGATAGGAGGTGATCACCTGCGCCTGCTTGATGGTGAAGGCCGGATCTTCCAGCCGGCCCACGGTGGTCAGGCCCCAGAGCCCGCCCAGAAGCGCCATCAGGACGATCATCCAGGTGTTGACCGGTTTTTGAATGGAATAGCGTGCAATATCCACGGCGTCGGTTCCTTGTCTCTGCCTTGCCTAGGGTCTGTGGACAATTAGGTTTGGGTCTTGGCGCTTGTCGGATTTCGGTCTTCGAGAAGGAGGAAAGTTCTTGTGGTGTTGCCCACCACAAGAACTTTCCGACGCACGCGAAACCGAAATCCACTGCGTCCCGAACGGATTTGGTGCAAATGGCTCATTTCGGCGTCGCAAAGGCTTGAAAGGGCCAGCCCTTCCTGCGCCTTTGCTCCTTGAACTCGAGCCATTTGCATCCAAACCAAGACCAAATCCTAATTGTCCACAGACCCTAGGATCAGTGCAGCGGGCGCACGGTCTGGCCTTCGCTCAGATAGGCGACCCCGGCCGAGACGATCTCGTCGCCGGCTTCAAGGCCCGCGCGCACGGGAATGTAGTCCCCCATGACGGTGCCGATCTCGACCGGCTTCCTGGAAACGGCGCCGGTGTCCTCGGCATAGGACCAGACATAGGCCTTGCCGTCACCGTCGACGGCAACGGCGCCGGTCGGCACCAGAAACTGTTCGCCAAGTTCCAGGCCCTCGGGCAGCAATTTCACGATCACCGATGCGGTCATGCCCGGAAACAATTGTTCCGCTCCTTTCCGCGGCATGGCCAGCGTAATGCGATAGGTCTGCGTGATCTCATCCACCTGGCTGGAATGTTCGCGGTAGGTGAGCGGAAACAGCTTTTCGCCATAGGCGGGAAACTTCGCCTCTATCGAGGCGACCTCGGAGGCGGTCACCCGGCCGAACAGAGCTTCGGCAACGTTGATGTCCACCTGCACCTCCGAGACATCATGCATGCGCACGACCGGCGTGCCGACGCTGACGGTGGTGAAATTGTCGATCAGCCGGTTGGAGACGATGCCGTCGAATGGCGCCTTGAGAGAGGTGTATTCCAGGTTCTGCCTGGCTTCCTTCACGTTTTCCTGCGCAAGATCGTATTTGTTCTTCTGCTCGTCATAGGCGGACTGCGAAATCACGGAGCGGTCACGCAGGGTCTCAAGCCGATCCAGTTCCCGCTTGCTCTGCTCCACATTGATCGTGGCCTCACGCAGCGCCCGGTCGTAGTCGGTCGTGTCCAATGACGCGATCAGATCGCCTTCCTTGACCTGCTGGCTTTCCAGAACCGGCAGCTTGACGAGCTTGCCGGGAACCTGGAAGGACAGATCCACGGTCTGAACAGCGGCGACGCGGCCGGCGAAACGCCGCTCCAAAAGGCCGATCTGATCGGTCACGGTGAAAATCTTTGCCGGCCGGGGCGCGGCATGCAGCTCCGCTTCGGCTTCCGCGACCGGATCGGCCGCCTGGTCCTGGCAGGCGGCCAGCATTCCGGCGGCCAGCAACAGGCCGGCCCAACGGCCGGTCGGGGCTTTAACTCGTGCCAACATGTGGTCTTCCGTCCTAATTTCTGAGTTATGCGAGCCGCTTGCGCAGGTCCTGAAACACCGCTGCGCGCTCTTCTTCGCTGAAAATCGCGACACAATGGGCTTCCGAAAAATGCAGGCCTTCAAGGCTGGCCCAGATGGCCAGGGCCTTGGCCGTCTCGTCGGTCTCCGCCTCAATGGCTGCCTTGAGCCGTGCCTTGACATGCATGAAGGGTTCGCTGAGGTCCGGCCGGTCCGCCTTGGTGGCGAGCATTGCCCTTGCAACATCCCGGTTCTGGCGCAGCCAGCCCTCGGTAACGTCGATCATGGCGCTGAGTGTCGGACATTGCGATGCCAGGTGCCCTTCCCGCGCTGCCGCCACTTCCGCTTCGAACTGGCCAGCCAGGAATTCGACCATGCCGGTGATCAAGGCGTCCTTGGTCGGAAAATTGTAGAGCACACCGCCCTTGGAGAACCCGGCCTCTTCGGCAACCGCGTCGATGGTCAAACTGGGTGCGCCAGACCGGCGGATCAGTTCAAGGGCCGCCCGCAGGATCTCGGACTTCGAATCCTGTGTCTTACGTGCCGTGCGCGTGGTCATTGCTCTTTACCGTCCGGTCAGTACAGTTGGTGCTGTGTATACCGTCCAGCCGGTACAGACAAGATGGCAAGACGAGAAAATCCTCCGAGGCTTTTGCCACGGCGGCCGAACAATTTTCGATCTTTGCATTGGTCCGGGGGTGGTGTCCGGTCAGGCAACCATCGCCGCTTCGTTGGCAGCCTGTTCGGCCGCAGCGGCCTCCGCGGCAAGGCGCGCCCTTTCGCGCGCGTCCTCTTCGGCGCGCGCTGCGAACTCGATGAATTCGTCCGCCGGCATCGGCGCTGCGAAGAAATAGCCCTGTGCTGCGGTCACGCCGAGTTCGAGCAGACGGTCGATCTGCTCTTCCATTTCCACACCTTCGGCGATGATGCCCATGCCGAGATTGTCGGCAAGTTCGACCATGGAATCGACGATCGTCGTGGAATTGTCATCCGACCCGATCGTGTCGATGAACATCTTGTCGATCTTGATGATGTCGACGCCGAGTTTCTGCAGGTAAGCCATGCCGCCATGACCGGTGCCGACGTCGTCGAGCGCAACGCGCACGCCAAGGGCCTGCAGTTCGGCGATGATCTTGCGTGCAAGTTCCATATCCTCCAGCGGATGGCGTTCGGTGACCTCGACCACGATCTGTTGGAAGGAAATCTCGGACTTCTCGAAGATGGACCTGATGTCGGCGATGATCTCGCGGTCGAGGAAATGGCCGGCGAACAGGTTGATCGAGAGCTTCAGATCCGGGTTTTCGCCATAGAGCTCGCCGATCTCCTCCGACGACACGCGCATCATGTGCCGGGTCATGTCGAAGATATGGCCGTTGTTTTCCGCATAGGCCATGAACTGGCCCGGCGAGACGATCATGCCGTTCGGGCGGCGCCAGCGCATCAGGATCTCGCAGCCTCGCAGGCGCCCGCTCTCGATATCCATGACCGGCTGGTAATAGGGGATGAATTCGCCGTTGCGGATGGCGGCGATGAATTCGTCGTCCGCCTCGCGTTCCGGGCGCCAGGACAGCCAGACGCCGATGGCAACGAAGAGAACGGCAATGCCGGCACAGGCGGCTGCGGCCACGACCTTCAGGTCCTTCACCACCTGCCCCGCGGCAGAGACCGGCGCCGTCACCCTGGCGACCAGCGGGTAGAGTTCGGATGTGACTTCCACGTTCAGGATATCGGAGGGATCGCTGGCTTCGGAATTGTAGCCGCCGACCGTGTACCAGAGCAGATTGTCGCCGAGGCGCAATTCGGACCTGCGATAGGAGCGCAAATATTCAGGCCCCGGATCCATGGCGATCACAGCTGGCGTGACTTCGGCGAAGAGGCGTGTCTGGTCTTTGAGGTCCCAGCTGATCACGGCTGCGCGCGCGCCCAGATAGGAGCGGTCGAGCATGCCGATGCCGACCAGCGGGCCATCTTCACGGACCGGAGGCAGGATCACCTTTCCGGCGAGTTCCCGGTCCGGGATGATGCACATGCGCTGACCGGCTGCATCCGCCAGGCCGATCGCATCGATCATGCCATGTTCGACAATCTGCTTCTCGTAGATCACCCGGTCCTGCGCGCTGCAGGTCTGCACATTGTCCCGGTCCAGGCGTTGCAGCAAGGAAACCGTGGTGCTGATGGCCTCTTCCGCGCGCAGGATCGAGGCAGTGCCCATGGCCTCCATTTCGGTCACGGCACGGCGCTCGGCATACTGGTTCAAAATGATGTTGATCGCAAACAGAGGCGTGACCGCCAGTACAAGGGCGATCAGAACCGTTTTCGCAAAACCGAGATAGCGGAAAGACAAGACACAGGCCTGTTCGTGAATAAACTCTTTCTGACCATGGCTGATCTGGGTAAACAAGGACTGAAGATTCGACGTCCTTGCCTGTCGTTTCATCCAGATCAAAGCCGCATGCCGCTCGCCCGTGCTTAGCTGTATTTCAAACACAAAACCGCTTTTTGGGAGGTTTCCATGCAGGCATTGTTCATCGGTCAGGCCTATATCGACGTAACATTCCTGACCGACCGTCTGCCGACAGGCGACGAAAAAACCATTGCGCAGGACTATGCCATCAGCTTCGGCGGCAACGCCGTCACAGCGGCCTTTTGCTGCGCCAAGCTCGGTGGCAAGCCCGAACTGCTGTGTTCACAGGCGGACGACTGGCTCGCGCGCATGTTCCTGGACATGGCCGCTGCCTACGGCATCTCGATCCACGGCCGGAAAGTGCATGAGAGCTCTCTCTCCTTCATCATGCCGAAAGGCGGCAAGCGTGCCATTGTCCGCTGCCGGGACAACGATTTCCTGCACCCCTTCCCGCCATTGACGCTCACCGGAATGAAAGCGCTGCATCTGGATGGCCATATGCCGGATGCCGCGCTGCATTATGCCGCCACCTGCAAAAACCTCGGCATTCTGACGTCGCTCGACGGCGGCGCGGTGCGCGAGAACACAGACGAGCTTTTGGACCACATCGACATCGCTGTCGTGTCGGAGCGGTTTTGCCAGCAGCTTGGCAAATCGACCGGCGAGACGCTGACTTACCTTCGCTCGAAAAACTGCCCCGTAGGCGCCGTCACACTCGGAGAACACGGCATGGTCTGGTACGAGGCCGGCGGCCCGGACAAGGTCATGCCGTCACTCGCGGTTCCCTTGGAGAAGGTGGTTGATTCCAACGGTGCCGGCGATGTCTTTCACGGTGCCTATATCGCCTCCTACCTGCGCTGGCCGGAACGGAGCTGGGACCAGCATTTCCGGTTCGCACGCGGTGCCTCAACCCATGCCATCCAGCATCTGGGCAACGAGGCCAGCCTGCCGACCCTGGAGGATATTGAACGGGCCAACAGCAGCTTTCCGGAAAAGGTCGCCGCCTGACACATACAGTCGGCCCCGCGTCTGTGTTTCCACCGAGCCTGCTGCCGCGTTCTCACAAAATGTGACGCACGACACATCCTGCCCACCATAAGCGGATAAACCTTGCGTCGGCTTTCACCTTGCCACACTCCGGATCATCAAGCAGAGTGTGGCACCTCTATTTCGTGGAGAGTTTCAATGAAGTTTTACCGTTCCAACCGGATTGCAACCGGCCTGACGGCAGCCGTCAGCCTGATCGCCATCCAGGTCTCACCGGCTCTCGCCTTCGACCCGACCGGCAATGAAATCGCCGACGCCTTTCTGAGCCTGCTCGACGCGGAGGAAGGGACTGTTGAAAGCTATGGCAGCGTTGAAGGATCCGGCGGTACGGTCACCATCGGCGACATCGTCGTCACCAAGGACGGGGACGATGACAGCCGCGTAACCATCGCCACGACCACGCTGACAGACGGCGCGATCCAGGAAGGTGGCCGCCTCAAACTCGGCAGCCTCGGCCTGGAAAAGCTCGAACTGACCGCGGACGACGGCGGCATGTCGCTGGCAAGTCTCAACGTTACCGATCTGCTGCTGCCCTCGCCGGCAGAAATGGAGGCGGACACGCCCCCTGTCGGCCCAGGTTACAAGACGCTCGAAGCCACCGCGATCGAGATCCGCAATGAAGACGGCAAAGTCGCGGACATCGCCAAGATTTCCTCGTCGATCGACGGCATGGACGGCGATCTGCCGACCGCGGGTCAGTTTGCAGTAACCGGCGCCACTGTCGACGTCAAACAGCTGGAGGCCAAGGAAACCAAGACCCTGACCGATCTCGGCTACGAGACCCTGACTGTCGACCTCGCCGGTTCGGGCAAATGGGATCCGGAAGCGGCCACGCTTGTCATTCCGGAAATGAAAATCGACGCTAAAGAAGCTGCCAGCCTGTCGGTGTCCCTCTCCCTCGGCGGCGTGACCCGGGACGTGGTCACCCAGCTCAACGCAAAGTCGGACAAGCCGGAAGAAGCCATGGCGCTTCTGCAGAACGTGACCGTCGACAATGCCAAGATCCGCCTGAACGACGCCTCGCTCACCGGCCGCATACTGGATCAGGAAGCCCAGAAGGCCGGGGTCGAGACCCCGCAATACGTGGCTGGCCTCACCGGTAGCCTGCCGCTGATGTTGGGCATGCTGCAGAACAAGGAGCTGGAAAGTCAGGTGTCCGCGGCGGTCACGCAGTATCTGAACACGCCGGGTTCCCTGGAGCTGACGGCCGCGCCGTCCGCACCGGTTCCGCTGTCGCAGATCATGGGCACCGCCATGCTGGCACCCCAGATGATCCCACAGATCCTCTCGGTCGGCATCACCGCCAACCAGTGATCCTGCAAGATACTGGAAGACAGAAAGCCCGGACAAATTTGTCCGGGCTTTTTCATTTCGACAAATATTCGTCTCAACCGGCGCCATCCCGGCCAAGCGAAGCGCGTGCCGGGACAGGAGAGGCACGATTACGTGACGAAGAAGCTATTGTCTTCTCGACAGACCCCGGTTCACCGGTCCCGGATCTTCGCTGCGCTGCGTCCGGGATGACGAAAACGAGGGTATCAGCGGTTCGAAAGCCCCGACACTACGTGCTGGTCTCTTGATACGGAGCCTTGGTTACTCCGCCGCCTCGTTCCGGTTCTGGAACTGCAACTCGCACAGGCGGCGGTAGATGCCGTCATGTTCGAACAGCACGTCGTGAGAACCGCTTTCGATGACGCGGCCCCGGTCCAGAACATGGATCTGGTGGGCATGGCGAACGGTGCTGAGCCGGTGGGCGATCACCAGCGTCGTCCGGCCTGCCATAAGCGTTTCCAGTGCAGACTGGATCTTGGCTTCAGACTCCGCGTCAAGCGCCGAGGTGGCCTCGTCGAGCAGCAGAATCGGCGCGTCGCGCAGCATGGCGCGCGCGATCGCAATGCGCTGGCGCTGACCGCCGGACAGGCGTCCACCGCCCTCGCCCGGCAGCGTTTCGTAGCCCTCGGGCAGTTCCAGAATGAAATCGTGGGCATTGGCTGCACGCGCGGCCGCCTCGATTTCGGCCTGGGACGCGTCCGGCTTGCCGACGGCAATGTTGTCGCGCAGGGAAATATTGAAAAGGTAGGATTCCTGGCCAACATAGGCAATGTTCCGGCGCAGCGATGCCATCGACACCTCATTGATCGGCTGTCCGTCGATCACGATTTTTCCTGACAGCGGATCATAGAAGCGCTCGATCAGCGCAAACACCGTCGATTTGCCAGCGCCGGACGCACCGACCAGCGCGGTGGTCTTGCCGCCTTCGGCGGTCAGCGACAGCCCGTTGAGCGCCGCACCCTCCCCATAGGAGAAATGCACATCCTCAAGTGACACCTGGCCGTTGCCCGCCTTCAGATCGGGCGCGTCCGCAATCTTCACGATGTCCGGCTCTTCGTCGATCAGCTCATACATCAGCCGGACGCCGACAATCGCCTTGCTGAGATTGACGTTCAGGCGCGCCAGGCGCCGCGCCGGATCGTAAGCAAGCAGCAGCGCGGTGATGAACGCGAAAAAGGCGCCAGGATCCTTGCCGAGTTCAACCACCGAATAGCCGCCATAAAAGATCACCAGCGCAATCGCAATTCCGCCGAGCGTCTCCATCAGCGGCGACGTGCGCGCGGTCAGAGAGGCAATCTTGTTGGACTGGCTCTGCACCTCGGCAACCGAAGCCGCCATTCGTTTCTGCATGGCCGGCTCCATGCCGAAGGCCTTGACGATGCGCACGCCCAGAACCGATTCCTGCAAGGTTGCGCCGATCTTGGCGTTCGAGACCACCTGCCGCTTGGCATAGGTCTTGACGCGCTTGACCAGCAGGCTGACGCCAATGACGGCGGGCGGCATGATCACCAGGGCCAGGAGGCTCATCAGCGGATCCTGCACGACCATGACAAAAACCAGACCGATCAGGGTCAGGATGTCCCGGCCGAGGCTGAGAACCAGCATGTCAATGACGTTGCGGGCGCTGCCCGCGCCCGTGTTCACGCGAATGGCGAGTTCCGGCAGGGACATGCGGTCATAATAGGCCTGGTCCTGTTCGGTCAGGCGCTTGAACAGCTTCTTCTGCAGATCCGCGACGATCGCGTTGCCGACCCGGGACAGGACGACCATCTGGCCATAGGTCGAGGCCCCTTTCAGCGTGAAAATGCCGATCACCACACCGGCGATGACGTAAATCATCGCCTTGTCGCGGTTGATGAAGACCTCGTTGATGACGTCTTTCATGATCCAGGCGCTGGCGGCGGTCGTCGCCGCGACCAGGCCCATGAAAACGAAGGCCAGCGCATAGCGCGGGATATAGGCGCGGATGTTTTCGCTCAGTAACCGTTTGACGGTTTGGAAGGTGCCGTCCGGATCTTCCCAGACCTGCCATTTTGCAGGGTTTAGCACGAAGCAATGCCTTTCTTCAGATTGCCGTTGCCAGCATGAAAGAGGCCAGCAAAGCCGGCCCCCTCGCCCCTTTCCAAAAGGGGTACTCTTTTTTGAGTCGCCGCCGCAACAAGCGAAGCTTACGCTTCCGGCAGGTTCAGGCGCAAATGCAGTTCGCGCAGCTGGGCCGCGGTCGGCTCGTTGGGCGCGCCCATCATCAGGTCTTCGGCCTTCTGGTTCATCGGGAACAGCATGACTTCGCGAATATTGGCTTCGTCTGCAAGCAACATCACCATGCGGTCGATGCCGGCCGCGCAGCCACCATGCGGCGGAGCGCCGTACTGGAACGCGTTGACCATGCCGCCGAAGCGCTTGTCGACTTCCTCGTTCGGATAGCCGGCGATCTCGAAGGCCTTGTACATGATTTCCGGCTTGTGGTTCCGGATCGCGCCGGAGACCAGCTCATGGCCGTTGCACGACAGGTCATACTGATAGCCGAGCACGTCAAGCGGATCGCCTTCCAGCGCTTCCATGCCGCCCTGGGGCATGGAAAACGGGTTGTGCTCGAAATCGATCTCGCCAGTCTCTTCGTCCTTCTCGTAGATCGGGAAGTCGACGATCCAGGCAAATTCGAACCGGTCCTTGTCGGTGTGACCGAGTTCCTCGCCGATGATGACACGCGCCTTGGCGGCAACGGCCGTGAACTGCTTCGGCTTGCCGCCCAGGAAGAAGGCCGCGTCGCCCTCTTCCAGACCAAGCTGCTGGCGGATGGCTTCCGTGCGCTCCGGACCGATGTTCTTGGCGAGCGGACCCGCGGCTTCCGTGGAACCGTCCTCGGCCTTGCGCCAGAAGATATAGCCCATGCCCGGCAGGCCTTCGCCCTGGGCGAACTTGTTCATACGGTCGCAGAACTTGCGGCTGCCGCCCTTCGGCGCCGGAATGGCGCGGATTTCCGTGCCCGGCTGCTCCAGAAGGTTGGCGAAGATGGCAAAGCCGGAGCCGGCGAAATGCTCGGAGACGACCTGCATCTTGATCGGGTTGCGCAGGTCCGGCTTGTCAGTGCCGTACCAGAGCGCCGAGTCCTTATAGGAAATCTGCGGCCAGTTGCGGTTGACCGGACGGCCGTTGCCAAAACGCTCGAAACAGCCGGCGATCACCGGCTCGATCGTGTCGAAGATCTCCTGCTGGGTCACGAACGACATTTCCATGTCGAGCTGGTAGAAGTCGGTCGGCGAGCGGTCGGCACGCGGGTCCTCGTCGCGGAAACAGGGCGCGATCTGGAAATACTTGTCGAAGCCGGAAACCATCAGCAGCTGCTTGAACTGTTGCGGTGCCTGTGGCAGCGCGTAGAACCGGCCCGGATGCAGACGCGACGGCACCAGGAAGTCGCGCGCGCCTTCCGGCGAGGACGCGGTGATGATCGGGGTCTGGAACTCGTTGAAGCCGATCGCCCACATGCGGTCGCGCAGGTCGCGCACCACGTTGGAGCGCAGGATCATGTTGTTGTGCAGCTTCTCGCGGCGCAGGTCCAGGAAGCGGTATTTCAGGCGCACCTCTTCCGGATAGTCCAGCTCACCGAAGACCGGCAGCGGCAGTTCCTTGGCGGACCCCAGCACTTCCATCTCGCGGATGAAGACCTCGATCTCGCCAGTCGGCAGATCCTTGTTGACGGTTTCCGGTGTGCGCTGCTTCACATTGCCGTCGATGCGGATGCACCATTCGGAGCGCACGGTCTCGGCCAGATTGAAAGCGGCCGAATCCGGATCGACCACGCATTGCGTGACGCCGTAATGGTCGCGCAGATCGATGAACAGCACCCCGCCATGATCTCGGACCCGGTGAACCCAGCCGGAAAGACGGATGGTCTGGCCTTCGTCGGACAGACGGAGATCACCGCACGTGTGACTACGGTAGGGGTGCATTACTGTTCCTCGGTATTCTTCTTGGCATAGAAAATCATTACGGCCCGCCGGAGGCAGGCCGTGTCGGGCTGCACAAGCCATGTTGCGCGGCGAAAGTCAAGGGAGAGGCTTGCGCGGCGCCTGCCGAAACGCTTTTAAGCAGCTGAGTGTGTCAACTGTCCACCGCTTGCAGAAGCGGATGCCATTGTCCGCGGACCTCGTGCGACTTGGAATCCGAATAGTCGAATATGCCGGAACCAGCGGCCGCGTGGCGGGCGTATAGGACGCGATCGGAAATCCGGGCGAGCAGCGGAAAGCCCTTCTTGGCAAGGGTCTGTTCCAGGTCGGCGACCTGGGTCGAACGCTTGTTGATGCGGTTGGCGACGACAAAAATGTCGGCCTTGCCCTTGCGCACGCGCTTGATGTCGGAAATGCCATCGAGGAATTTCAGCGTCGCGTCCCAGTCGAAGGCAGAGGCCAGCACCGGCACGATGATGTCGGAGGCCTCGGCGATCAGGTTCTTTGCAAGCTCCGAGCGCAACCCGCCCGGCCCGTCAATGACGACAGCATCCAGTTTCTTGTCCTTGTCGCCGATGGCCTCTTCCTTGGTCCAGTTGAGGCCCTCGATCGGCGTCAGGGATTTCGGACGGCGCTTGACCCAGGAAAGTGACGACTTCTGGCGGTCGGCATCGGCCAGCGCGACGTCCTCTCCGCGCACGGCCAGGGCGACGGCGAGATTCGTGGCCAGCGTGGTCTTGCCGCAGCCGCCTTTGGAGTTCACCACCAGTATTTTGCGCATGTCTCTCCCCGTCCGTTTGTCATTCCCGGCCACCGCCTCAACATAGGCGCACATATTGCGCCTTTTCAAGATCCGCCACGCTGAAAATTACCATTTCGTGGCGACAAAGGGGCAGAACTCGGGTATAGCTTTCCGTCACCATGCATGTGATTACAAAAACAAAAGATCTCGCCGCTGCGTGCCAGCGTCTTGCCGCCCATGACTATGTGACCGTGGACACGGAATTTCTCCGTGAAACCACCTTTTGGCCCAAGCTCTGTGTCATCCAGATGGCCGGGCCGGACATGGCCTTCATCGTCGATGCCTTGGCAGAAGGGCTTGACCTCAAACCCTTTTTCGACCTGATGCGCGACGACAGCGTGACTAAGGTGTTTCACGCCGCGCGCCAGGACATCGAAATCATCTACCATCTGGGCGAACTGATTCCCGCACCGCTGTTCGACACCCAGGTCGCCGCCATGGTGTGCGGCTTCGGCGACAGCATTTCCTACGATCAGCTGGTCTACAAGGTCACTGGCGCCCACATCGACAAGTCGTCCCGCTTCACCGACTGGGCCCGGCGCCCGCTGACCAACAAGCAGCTCGATTATGCGCTTGCGGACGTCACGCATCTGCGCGACGCCTACCAGTTCCTGAAGGCGAACCTGGCGGAACAGAATCGCAGCCACTGGGTTCAGGACGAGATGCAGGTGCTGACCTCCGTCGCCACCTATCGTACCGATCCGGAGCAGGCCTGGAAGCGGTTGAAGCTGCGCGTGCGCAAACCGGTGGAACTCGCCGTGATGATGGAAGTCGCCGCCTGGCGCGAGCGCGAGGCGCAATCACGTGACGTGCCTCGCAGCCGGGTGATCAAGGACGACGCCATCTACGAACTGGCTGCCCAGCAGCCTCAGGACACGGAATCGCTTGGCCGACTTCGGACGATCCCCCGCGGCTTCGAGCGCTCCAAGGCCGCCGACGAGATCATGAAGGCCGTGAAACGGGCCCTCGACATCCCCAAGAAAGACTTGCCGAAACTGCCAAAGGGCCGCCAGGCCCCGGACGGTTCGGCGGCTGCGGTCGATCTTCTGAAGGTTCTTCTAAAGCTGGTCAGCGAAGCCAACGGCGTTGCCGCCAAGGTGATCGCCACGGTCGACGATCTTGAAAAGATCGCCGCCGATGACGAGGCCGATGTGGCAGCCCTGAAGGGCTGGCGACGGGAGCTTTTCGGCGAGACCGCTCTCAAGCTGAAACGCGGAGAAGTCGCGCTTGCCTTCCAGAACCGTCAGATCGTCGCCCTGGACCAGCCGGTGCAGGCGGAAATGAAGACGCAGGCGGCGGAATAGAGCATTCGGGCTCACACCGATACCCAGGCCTCACCACATATGAAAGCGTCATCCTGAGGAGCGCGCCTAGCGCGCGTCTCGGCCTGTTGCCTGCAAAGGCGCAAGTGGCCGATCCTTATCTGTTTGAATTTTTGTAGATTGGTTTTGGGAGGGCCGGTTGCTGCCCTCCCAAGTGGGCCGGAGACCGTACGATCCGCGGTACGTGGCAGTCCGTTCGAAGCAA
>NZ_JALNMJ010000019.1 GCF_023156505.1 Roseibium sediminicola
ATCAGCGGCGCCAAAATCGCCCATTCCGGGTCCATCAAATCGGTTGGATAACGCAGATGGTCCCGGTTATGCTGTCGGCGAGTGATATCATCCCAGGGCATTCGATCCTCCATCTTCTAGACTAAGACGGTTGAATCACAACCCTTTGATATCACTCAACTACTTTTAAATCGGGCTCTAAAGCATTTCAAGAATTGCTTGAAACAAGCATTGCCGACTTTTGCGTTCAAGGCAGAGCCGAGAGGCAGCTAAAGTCGGCTCAGACTTTTCTCGAAATGCTATAACCCGCCATTCGTTGAGAAAGTGAGCAATGGCCGCTTTGGGCCGAAAACTACCACAGGTATTGCCCCAAAGAATGTCGACATAGGTGAGCGGGCCACCAGAAACTGGCCTTCTCCTCACCGCCCTTTCCGGACGTCCCAGGCCCCCTCCCCTACTGCGCCGTCCAGCCCCCATCCACCGGGATTGTCACCCCCGTCACGTTATGGGCCATCGGATTGCACAGCCACAGCGCCAACGCGCCGATTTCCGACGGGTCGCTTGTCCGCAGCGAGGGCTGTTTTTCCTTCAGCAGATCCGCAATCCCCTTGTCACGGTCGCCGTCGAACAGCGCGGCGCGAGCCTCCACCTGGGGTTCGATGATGGCGGTTTCCGTCCAGCCAGGGGCGATACAGTTGACCGTGATGCCGCCGGAGGCCTTGGAGCCCTCTGCGGCATATTCCAGCGCCGCGACCTTGCTCATGCCGACGACACCGAATTTGGAGGCGACATAGGGCGCCTTGTTGATCGAGGCCACGAGCCCGTGCACCGAGGCGATGTTGATCACCCGGCCGAAGCCTTTTTCCGCCATTTTGGGCAGGGTCAGGCGCATGGTGTGGAAAACGCCGGAGAGATTGACGCCGATGATCGCGTCCCAGGTGGCGGCGTCCGCCTCCCTGAAACTGACGGTTTTCTGGATGCCGGCATTGTTGACCAGGATATCCGCGCCGCCCCAGGCCTCGACCTCGGCCATCATGCGTTCCACCGCCGCGACGTCGCGCATGTCGGCGTCGAAAAACTTGGCCTCCGGCGCACCGGCTTCCCGGACCTCGGCGACGGCCGCCTCGGCCTCCTCAGGGGTGGCGAGGCCGTGAACGGCGATGCGGGCGCCCGCTTCCCCCAGAGCTTTGGCGACGGCGAGACCGATGCCCTGGACCGAGCCGGTGACAAGTGCCGTTTTGCCTTTGAGATCGCTCATGCCGGTTCCTCCTCGTGGATGTCCTTGCGCAGCTCCGTCTTCAGGATCTTGCCGTAATTGTTCTTCGGCAGATCCTTGACGAAACGGTAGATCTTGGGCCGCTTGAAGCGGGCGATGTTGTCGAGGCAGAGCGCGTTCAGCGCCGCTTCCGTGACGCTCTGCCCCGGATGGCAGGCGATAAAGGCAACGACCACCTCGCCCCATTCGGCGTCCGGCTTGCCGATTACGGCAGATTCGTGCACGGCGGGATGGGCCAGCAGCACCTCCTCGACCTCGCGCGGATAGATGTTGGAGCCGCCGGAAATGATCACGTCCTTGGAGCGGTCCTGCAGGGTGACATAACCGTCCTCGTCCATCCGGCCCATGTCGCCGGTCCAGAGCCAGCCGTTCTTGAGCGTCGCGGCGGTGGCATCCGGGTTGCGCCAATAGCCGGCCATCACCGTCGGACCCTCGACGACGATCTCGCCGACCGCGCCGCGCGGCAGCTCCGCGCCAGCGTCATCGACAATCGCCACCCGCACCACCGACTGGGCGGTGCCGACGGAATTCAGCCGCTCGCGCCAGCGCCTGTGGCTGCGATCCGCGACCTCGTGGCGGGCGAGCGCCGTGATGCCCATCGGGCATTCGCCCTGGCCGTAGATCTGGACAAAGCGCGCGCCCATCACCTCGACGGCTTCGAGAATATCGGCCTCATACATCGGCCCGCCGGCATAGACGATGGTGCGGAGCCCCTTGCCGGTTCCCCCGCCCGCCTTGGCGGCATCGACCAGGCGGCGCACCATGGTCGGCGCGGCGAACATGGAGATCGAGCCGATCAGCGGGGCGATAGAGAGGATTTCCTCCGCGTCGAAGCCGCCGCTTCTCGGCACCACGTGGCGCGCGCCCTTGATCACATGCATGAAATTATAGAGCCCGGCGCCATGGCTCATCGGCGCGGCATAAAGCGCGGCGTCCTGCGGTTTGACGTCGTCGACATCGGCAAAATAGGTCAGCGCCATCGAGGCAAGATTGCCGCAGGTCAGCATCACGCCCTTGGGTTTGCCCGTCGTGCCGGAGGTGTAGAACAGCCAGGCAAGATCCTCGCCCTTGAGGGGCACGGGGCTCCCAAGCGGTGCGGTCAGGCGCATGGCGTCGAATTCGGCGCTTTCCAGCAAGACCAGAACGACGCTGTCGGGCAGGAGCGGTGCCAGCGCGGCGGCGGACTTGTCATCTGAGAAGACGAAGGATGCACCGGAATTTTCCAACATCCAGACGGCTTCCCGTTCATGCAGCTTGGCATTGATCGGCACGGCCGCGGCGCCCGCCCACCAAACGCCGTAAAGCGCCTCCAGATAGCGGGTGGAATTGCCGGCAAAGAGCGCCACCCGATCGCCTTTCGCAACGCCGTGGCCCTTCAGCGCGGCGGCAATCGCCGCGGCGCTTTTGGCAAATTCGGCATAGGTGGCGCGGCGCTCGGTGCCCTCCAATAGCGCCGGCGCCTCTGGCGTTCTGGACGCGGTCCTTGTAAGCCATTCGGCCGGGTTCATGTCTTCCTCCCACACGGCGGTTCCGGGCGAGCCGGGACCTTACAAAAGCCTCATCCTGGGGAGCAGTCAGAAGCCCTGCCCCGCTCAGGCCGCGCGTTCCGGACAGACGGCCCGAGACCTTACGCACATGAGGACCTCGCACGCTGCTGCCGCGGGCAAGGCACGGAATACGGGCGAACGGCTCCCCAGGATGAGAGGGGTGCGGCGATGCAAGGTTTCCCGCCCTTTAACCCGCGCAAGCCTCCTCCAGGCCGCCTCGGGCGCAGTCGCGCGCACAACCGATCTCTTTGGATCAATCCCCTTTTGGCTGTTTTCAGTATATTGAAAACAGGGACCGATCTGCGCCCATTCAGATACTATCCCGGACCTTGGCCGGGATATTCCGGCAAAACACGTAACGGAAACAAAATGGACGACCTCGCCGCGCTGGCCTTCGACAATGCCCCCATCGGGCTGGCCTTCACCGAAAACCGGGATATCAGGCGCTGCAATCCGCGGCTTGCGGAGATGTTCGGTTTCTCCGAGGAGGCGCTGACCGGCGCGTCGCTGTCGATGCTTTACCCGTCTTCGGAAGAGTTCCAGCGCATCGGCCGGATCGGCCAGGAAATCATGCGCGGCGTCGGCCGCTACCGTGACGAGCGCATCATGCGCCGCAAATGCGGCGAGTTGTTCTGGTGCCGGGTGCGCGGCCAGTCGCTCGACCCCGAAGCGCCCTTTGCCCGGGCGGTGTGGAGCTTTGCCGACATTTCCGAGGACCGGCCGCTCGCCGAGATGAGCCTGCGCGAAAGGCAGGTGGCCAAGCTGCTTGCCGAAGGCAATACCACCAAGGAAATCGCGCGGCTCCTGGATCTGTCGCCGCGCACGGTCGAGGTCCACCGGGCGCGCTTGATGAAAAAATTCAGCGCCCGCAACAGCCTGGAACTGATCGCCCATATTGCGGGCATCCCTCTTTAGGGCCACTCTTCCTGAAAAGAGGATTCCGGGAGAGACAGATGGACAAATGGGTGCAGGGCGCGATCGCCAAAATCAACGCGGACGCGCACCGATCCGCCGACACGCATCTGTTCAAGCTGCACGGCATCGAGACGGGTGGTGTCGACATCTATCTGAAGGACGAGAGCACCCATCCGACCGGCAGTTTGAAACACCGGCTCGCCCGTTCGCTGTTTCTCTATGCGCTGTGCAACGGCAAGATCCGCGAAGGCACGCCGGTGATCGAGGCGTCCTCGGGCAGCACGGCGGTGTCGGAAGCCTATTTTGCCCAGATGATCGGCGTTCCCTTCATTGCCGTGGTGCCGCAATCGACCGCGTTGAGCAAGATCGAGCTGATCCGGCTTTATGGCGGCGAACCGCATTATGTCGGCTCCGCGCCGGAAATGCATGACGCCGCCGAGGCGCTGGCGGCCGAGATGAACGGTCATTTCATGGACCAGTTCACCTATGCGGAGCGGGCGACCGACTGGCGCGGCAACAACAATATCGCCGAAAGCATCTTCGAGCAGATGGCCTTTGAGCCGCATCCGGTCCCCAGGATGCTGGTGATGAGCGCGGGCACCGGCGGCACCTCGGCAACGCTCGGCCGCTTCATCCGCTATCGCGGCCACGACACGGAGCTGACCGTGGTCGATCCGGAAAATTCGGTCTTCTACGACGCCTTCAAGACCGGCGACCGAACCCTTACCGCAAATTGCTCCAGCCGCATCGAGGGCATCGGCCGGCCGGAAGTGGAACATTCCTTCCTGCCGGATGTCATCGACCGGATGATCAAGGTGCCGGACGCAGCCAGCGTCGCCACCATGCTGTTTCTGGAAAAGCTGGTCGGCCGCAAGGCCGGCCCCTCCACGGGCACCAACCTGTGGGGCACACTCAAGATCGCCCGGGAAATGATCGAACGCGGCGAGACAGGCTCGATCGTCACGGTGATGTGCGACAGCGGCCAGCGCTATCTCGACACCTATTACAATCCGGACTGGGTCACCGCCAAATTCGGCGATCTTTGGGCCTTTTCGCGGGAGCTGGAGGGCTGGGTCTAGCAAGCCGTTTTCAAGCAGCCCCATACTCAATCTCAGGCCTTGCGGCTTGCGCCCCTCTCCCTCCTTGCGGGGGAGATGTCCGGGAACCGGACAGAGGGGGGGTGAAACGGTTGCCCCCAATTCTGAAACGCTGCATGATTTCGATAGGTTGATACCCCCCTCTGTCTCCTGGCGGAGACATCTCCCCCCCAAGGAGGGAGAAGGGCGCAAGATCTGCCGTATGCACCTCCTCGCCAAAGCTGTGTCAAAGACGTCCCCCTCGGTGTCATCCCGGCCAAGCGCAGCGCGAGCCGGGACCCACTCGCCGACCCGCTTGCCAAAGCATTTGGGTGTCCTCGAAGGTGCCTTCACTCCAGCTCTCTGCAAACGAGTAGGCCCCGGGTCTCCCTTCGTTCGCCTGGGGCGACACCGATAGGTGTGGCTTGGCTGAAAGATACGATTGTCCCTAGCCGTTCAGCAGCAGCCAGATCTCGCGGCCTTCCAGGCCCATCAGCGCGCAATAGACGCCGGGGCCGATGAGATAGGAGGTGGCGGTGAAGCTGCCGCCCGACAGTTCCACCCCGGCAATGGCGGTGCCGCAATCGGCGCGGCGGGTCAGCGGGTCGATAGGGTCGTCCTCGGGCGTTCCGCCGACAATTGCGACCAGCCGCCGTCCGTCCTCGGCCGAAAACAGCACCCCGCCGCCGTCAGCGCGCATGAAGCGGCACGGCGGCTCCACACGGAGCGGTACGGAGCCGGTGTCCTGTTCCTTGCTGAAATCAAGATGGCAGGTGCCTTCCCGGGCGGCCAGCGTCAACCGGAAGCCGTCAATTTCGATCCTTGCCTCCGCCTGGCTGCGCTCAGGACTGTCCGATGGCAGAAGATAGACAAGGGCGGCCGCCATCAGGAGGGCCGGGACCGCCAAGAGCACGACATGTTTCATAATTGCCAGAACACCACACGTTCCGATCTCTGGAAATAGTTGGGATCGCCCTTGCGCACGATCTTGCCGTTCCAGAGGTCGATGTGGTCGCCCTGATTGCCTGTTCCCCAGAAGTTGATGAAGGCGGCAATGCCGAGCTTGTTGGCGAAATCGGCGCTGGTGACGGACGTGTGGGTCACCGGCGTGCCGAGCCTGGTGGTCTGGCTTTGCAGCCAGGCGATCAACTCCTCGACCCGCAGCACATGCTCCCTCCCGTGGCCGTGCCAGCAGTGGGCGCCGTTGAAACCCGACAGGGAGACGCTGGACCGTTCCAGCGTCAGTCCCATGCGGATGGCGCATTGATTGTCGTAGTTGGACTTTCCCCCGGTCTGGCAGGGATCGTTGTTGCCCCGGGTGGTTGGGTGGTTCGCCCACAGGGTCTCGAACAGCAGGTGAATGCAGCGGATCTTGAAGGTCACGGTGAAGGTCGCCGTGGTGCTGTCTTCCGTGACGGTGACGGTGTGCGTGAAGGTCTTCTCACGGAAACTGTGCTTGGGCACCGTGAAGGTAAAGGTGCTGCTGCCTACATCATTGATGAACGCGTCGCGCTCGGTGATCGTGATCAGGACATTCTGGGTGGCGCCGGCGGCGGTCGGCGACTTTGTATCGTTCAGCAGGATCCAGCGGATCGGCGGTGTCCAGGTCTTGCCCTTGGCCAGCTTGAAGTCCTTCTGGGCGACGCTTCCGTTTACCTTGAAACTGGCCCGGATGTCATCGCCGATGTCGCCACCGGTGTAGGCTATGCTGACAACTTCTATTCTGAGGGTCATGACATCGCTCCCGGATACTCGAATGGAGACGTACGCAGTCTTCGGCACAAGGCGATGGGCGGCACCTGAGCCGCCGGACTTTTCTTGATGTAGCGGAAATCATGACACAGCCAACCGGAAACCCGCAAGGGTTGCCAAAGCTGAAAGCGCTCGAAAAAGATGCTGACGAAGTCTTGACCCGGTCCGCGCTTCAGCTCGCTGCCCGCATGCGGAAGGTCTTGTAGGTCAGGACGTTGGAGCCGCTCTTCTTGGCCTGATACATGGCCTGGTCGGCGCATTTGATCAGGTCGGCGGCGGTGTCGGCGTCATCGGGGAAATAGGAAATCCCGATGCTGACGGTGATCGCAATCGTGTTGCCCTGGATCTCTGTCGGTTTGGAAATCTCGCGATAGATGCGCCCCGCGCAGCTCAGGACATCGTCCTCGCCGCAATAATCGCCGATGATGACGGCAAATTCGTCGCCGCCGATCCGGGTGACGATGTCGCCGTCGCGGGTGCATTTCTTGATGGTTTCGGCCACGGATTTCAAAAGGGCATCGCCCACCGGGTGACCGTGGCTGTCATTGACCGGCTTGAACGTGTTGAGATCCAGCATCATCAGCGCGAATTTGCGTTTGTCCCGCCTGGCGATGCGGACATTTTCCTCAAGGCTCTCGCTGAAATGGGCCCGGTTGGACAGACCGGTCAGATAATCGGTCATGGCCAGACGCCGGACCTCTTCCTCGGTCTGTTTCAGCTGGGTGATGTCCGCATGGGTGCCCGACATCCGGAGCGGCTTGCCGTCCTTGGTCCACTCGACCACCCTGCCCCGGTCGAGCACCCAGATCCAGCGGCCGTCCTTGTGGCGCATGCGGATTTCGCAATCGTAGGCTTCCTTGCGGCCCTCGAACACTTCCTGCAGCTTCTGCTGAGACCGCTTGACGTCATCCGGATGCGCCAGGCTCTCCCAGGTTTTCGTGCTTGTCGGGGAAAGCTCGGCCAGGGAGTAGCCGATGATCTCGGCCCAGCGCTCGTTGTAGATTGCATCGCCGGTCTGGACGTTCCACTCCCAGGTGCCGACATTGGTTCCGAAAATGATCTCGCGCAGGCGCTGTTCTGAGGAGCGCAGCTGCCGGTGCGCTGCGTTCCGCTCCAGGAGCATCAGGGTCAAGGCCACCAGCGATAGGCCAAGCGTGATCACCAGTGCCAGCATCCAGCGGTTCATGGCCTGGTTGGCGGAGGCAAGTTCCGCGCTCTTCAAATCGACCATCTCCTCGAGACGGTTCTTGTAGTGCCACAGCTCCTCCTTGCGCTCGCTGTCGGCGGAAATGTCGTGAATGATCGACATCAGCGCCGTCCTGCCGAGATAGTCGACCGGTGTGGAATGCACCTCCACGGTCTTCACCGATCCATCGGCCAGTCTGTGCCTGAAAATGAAGAAGTTCCGGTTTTCCGATTTCGCCAGTTGGCGCTCCGCCAGCACCTGTTCCGGCGTCAGCTGGTTGATGTCCTGGATCGCCATGCCGCGGAACGTCGCCCAGTCATAACCGTAAAAGGCCTGCGCCGCCTTGTTGGCGTCGAGAATGGCGCCCGTATCCGGGTCGACAAGAAGAATGGTGGCGCTGTGATTTGAGACGGCTTGCTCATAGAGCAGGCGTTGCTGTGCGGAAGCTGGCCCCGCCAACAGAAATACACAATAAAATATTGTCAGTTTTGACAGTATTTTAACGAGATTCATCAACACACACGCCTTTTGCCATCAGTAAAAGTCCATCTGATTAAATTTTCAAAAACAAATCGGCGAAATCCTACGCTTATAAATTGCTGAAGCCACTTGGCACCCGTGCCAACAAACGGCAGCCACCTGCCCTGATGCCGTCCCAATGAGGCGCTATGCGATGGCTCAGGAGGACGACATGGACCGACGCAGTTTTCTATTTGGAACCGGCCTTGTGGCGGCATCGCTCCCGTTGGTCCGGGCCGCCTCTGCCGAGAAGGTCTGGCAAACACCGCAGCCCTGGGCGGAGAAACTGATCAGCGCGGCGGAGAGCCAGATCGGCGTCACCCTGATCTACGATCCCGCCTATACCGGCCTCGGCTTTCCGAACGGCGATGTGCCGCGGGAACGTGGAGTGTGCACGGATGTGATCGTTCGCGCCTACCGGGACGCCTTCGGTTTCGACCTGCAAAGGGAAGTCAATGCCGACATGAAGGCGCATTTTTCCCGCTATCCGAAAATCTGGGGCCTGAAAGGGCCGGACCGCAACATCGATCACCGGCGCGTGCCCAACCTGCAGACCTTCTTCGAGCGCCGAAACGCGGCCCTGCCCGTCAGCGACCGTGCGGGCGATTATGTGCCGGGCGATCTGGTCTCGCAGATGCTGCCCGGCAACCTGCCCCATATCGCCATCGTCACCCACCGGCGCTCCGCCGACGGCGAGCGGCCGATGCTGGTGCACAATATCGGCGCCGGCACGCGGCTCGAGGACCGTCTGTTCGATTTCAAGATCACCAGCCACTACCGGTTCCAGCCAGCCTGACGGGTTAGAGCGTTTCACGGTTAGATTGAAGCCTTCTGCCGAGGTCGGTTTGGTTCAAGGCCAAGGGCTTTGTCGAAGGCCGTGCTGGCTGCACGGTCGAGACAAAGACCGACGGCATTGGACCAAACCGGCCCGGCCCTTCGGGTTCACGTCCGGCGGACGTCTGCTTTGTCGTGCCACTCACCCATAGCCCCGCTATGGGTTTCACGACCCTCCGCGCATTCGTCTCGCCGGACGACAAACGGAACGCTTCAATCTAACCGTGAAACGCTCTAGCAGCTGTTCAGTCCGCGGTCAGCGTCAGCAGAATGTCGGCAAACCAGGCGCAATTGAGACCGAGTGCTTCGTCCAGCACCATGTCGCGCGTGCCAACGTCAAGACGCGCGGAATGCACCCCAAGCAGTTTCCAGGGAAGGTCTCCCGGCAAGCCCTCCAGTTCGCGCGCCCTCAGGACCACCGGCGCTCCGCTGGTGCCCCGATGGGTCCGCGCGTCGGTCAGGAAGTATCCCAGGCCCTGGAACCGGAAACCGAAGGACGAGGCAACCACGGCATGCCGGACGACCGGCATGTGGTGCAGCGTGTCATGAAAGCCGAGCGGGAAGCCCACAACCAGGATCGAACTGCCGATCTCGACGTGATCCTTCGGGTCGCACAGGTGCTGCGGGCTGAAGGCCCGGTAGGTGATCGTCTCCGGCAAAACGGAGCGGTCGATCTCGATCAACGCGACATCGATTTCGCCCGCGGCATCCGTTCCCTGCCGCCACAGGCTTTCGCCGTTCTGGTAAAGCGGAATGGACAGGTTCACCGCTGCCGCCAGATTGTCCGGGTCGCTGTGCAGCTCGATCTCGATCCGGTCCGGATAATGCTGGCTTGCCGTGTCGATCATCACGTGCCGGCTGGTCACCAGAAACAGGCGCTCGTCGCGCTCGAAGAAGAAGCTGCTGGCCGTGGTCAGCAGGTTCTGTCCCTGGAACGTTGAAATGCGCGGCGACGTCAAAAGGACAGGATCGATCATCGACCCGCCCCGCTCATCGCCCGCGACAGGTCTGCTCGACAGAAACCGGACCCAAACTGTGCCAATCCATTCTCCCTTTCAGTCGCAAATCCTGGTTGCGACGAACGCCAGGGCCAGGACCCTAGAATGAAATGCACGGGCGGACCAGCCGTTCCGGAGCTATTGCGTAAAAGTGAGGCAGACCGGTTCGGAACCGCAGCCGCTCCGCATTGTGTCAGTGCAGCGGCAGTGTCCGGTGATGGGTCGGCCGGGCCGGGTCGAAGAAGTGGCTCATCGGGCCCTCGTCCTCGAACAGGACCGCCCAGCGCCGCATGGCGTCCGGGTCGAGTTCAACCCCGAGACCCGGTCCTTCCGGCACGCGGACGACGTCGTTGATCTGCCGGAACGGTCCGCCGCGGATGACATCGCCGATCTGCCAGCGGAACAGCGATTGCGAGGCCTCCGAGATCAGCGGGGTCGCCGCCGAGACATGCAGGTAAGCGGCGGTCATGATGCCGAGATCGTTGGAATAACACCAGAATCCCTTGCCCATCACCTCGCAGGCGGCGATGAATTTCAGGCTTCTGGAGATCCCGCCAAGGGCGGCGAAATTGCAGACAAAATTGTCCGGCGCGCCCAGCGCGACGGCCCGTTTCAGGTCCGGCACATGGGTCGAGAACGGTATCAGGCTGTGCTGGCGCAGGGCCGCCATTTCCTCGAAGGTGGCGACTGGGTCCTCGTAGTTGCGGATGTTGAAGGGCTCCAGTTCCCTGAGCAGCCAGCGCGCCGTCGTCAGCGAATATTGCATGTTGCTGTCGAGCTTGATCTGGGCCTTCTCGCCCAGCGCCTCGCGCAGCATCCGGACCGTCCGGATTTCAAGCTCCGGATCGCCCTGGATCAGTTTGCCCTCGAAGATGCTGGATCCGTGCTCGTCGCGCATCCTCAGGCAATAGTCTCGGATCGCCTCCGGGCACATTTCCCCGCCGGCGCCCTTATGCTCCGGCCGGAACGAAAAATACTCGGAGAACCTGATATCCTTGCGCACGGCGCCGCCGAGCAGCTTGTAGAGCGGCAGGTTAAAGACCTTGCCCTTGATGTCCCAGAGCGCCAGTTCTACCGCACCGAAGGCGACCGAGGCCGCGCCCTCGCCCGTATTGGCGGTGATCTGCCAGGGCGGTACGCAACGCGCCTCGCAATCGGCCAGGTCCAGCGGATCCGCGCCGATCAGTGCCGGAGCAATCTCGGCCTTGATAACCTCGCCGAAATGATACCAGGGCGCCTCGCCGAGGCCGACGACACCTTCATCGGTTTCCACCTCGACGATCGACTTGGAGGCGCCCGGATAAAGCCCACCGGTCCACCAGAACGGCGCATCGAACGGCACGTTGACATGGGTCACGCGGATATTGGTGATTTTCATATTGAGCCTCAGTACCAGCGGTCTTCCATGGAGGATTTTCTGGTGGCCACAAAATCCGCCAGCTGCTCGGCAAGGCCGGTCTCCAGCGGCGGTGCCTCATAAGCGGCAAGCGTCTCCTTCCAGGCCTTGTTGGCGCGCGTTGCCGCATCGACCGAACCGTTTTCCTCCCAGGTCTCGAACGGCGTGTTGTCGGCGGCGGCCGCGTCGAAAAACGCGGTCTCGTAATTGCGCAAGGTATGCTCACAGCCGAAGAAATGATTGCCGGGTCCGACTTCCCTGAATGCGTCGAGCGCCAGCGTGTTGTCATCGACGACGACACTGCCGAGATAGGTGTGCAGCGCACCGCAGAAATCCGCGTCCATCATGAATTTTTCATAGGACATCGACAGCAGGCCATCGAGGAAACCGGCGGAATGCAGGATGAAATTGGCGCCGCAATGGATCGCCGAGAGCATCGACATGGTGCCCTCGTTCATCGCCTGTGCGTCCGGCAGCTTCGACGTGGTGAAATTGCCGGCGCAGCGCAGCGGCAGTCCTGCCCTTCGGGCCAGCTGACCGACCACCAGCGAGCCTGCCGCCGGTTCCGGCGTGCCGAAGGTCGGCGAGCCGGAGCGCAGGCTCATAGAGGACAGGAAATTGCCGTAGATCACCGGCGCGCCGGGCCGCACCAGCTGGGTCAGGGCGCAGCCCGCCAGCGTTTCCGCATGGGCCTGGGCGATCGCGCCGGCCGTCGTTACCGGCCCCATGGCGCCGCCCAGAATGAATGGCACCAGCACATTGCCCTGGTTGGCCGCCGCATAGGCGCGCAGGACACTGGTCATGGTTCCGTCCCAGACCAGCGGCGAATTGACATTGAGATTGCCCATGATGACGCAGTTGTTTTCGACATACTCCGAGCCGAACACTATCCGGGCCATCTCGATGGAATCTTCCGCCCGCTCCCGCGCGGTCACCGAGCCCAGGAACGGCCGGTCCGACAAGGTGACATGGGCGAGAACCATGTCGAGATGGCGCTTGTTGACCGGCACATCGACCGGCTCGCAGATCGTGCCGCCTGAATGATGCAGCCAGGGCGAGGACTGGGCCAGCTTGATGAAGTTGCGGAAGTCCTCGATGGTTCCGTAGCGCCGCCCCTCGTCGAGATCCATCACGAACGGACTGCCATAGGCGGGCGCGAAGACCACGTTGTCGCCGCCGATCTCGACGCTGTTGGCGGGATTGCGCGCATGCTGGGTGAAGCGTCTTGGCGCCGTTTTCAAAAGCTCGGGGATCAGGCCCTTGGGAAACCGGACCCGGACGCCGTCCAGCTCCGCGCCCGCCCCTTTCCAGAGCGCCAGGCATTCCGGATCGTCGCGGAACTCGATGCCGATCTCGGCAAGCAGCGTTTCCGCCGTTGCCTCAATGCGCACGAGGCTTTCCTCGGAAAGGATGTTGTGGGGCGGCAGCTGCCGCACGATATAGGGAATGCCGACCGGCGCGACGCTCACTGAACGCTTGGCCCGGCGTCCGGCACGTCCACCGCTGCGCCCGCCCCGCGCCGCCTCGTTCACCTCTTCCCGGCTGGCAACATCTGAAACCGCGGCCATAACATCCTCCCAGAAGCATATCTTGAATTGATGCTAGACGTGCGTTTTCGCTTTGTGACGCTTGAAAATTGTCATGCTTCACATAAGATTTGTTCATGACAAACCTGCGCAGACTGCTGCCGTCTTTCCGGGGCCTGATCGCTTTCGAAGCCGCCGGACGCCTCGGTTCCTTTACCCGGGCCGGCGAGGAACTGGGCATGACCCAGTCCGCCGTCTCCTATTCGATCAAGGCTCTGGAAGAAGAAGTCGGCCAGCCGCTGTTCCAGCGCGGCCACCGGGAGGTCCGCCTGACGAGCGCCGGCGACCGGCTGCACGCGGAAGTGACGCGCGGGCTCTACCTCCTGGCCGACGGCGTCAACGCGGTCCGGACAAAGCCGGCGGACGATGTCGTCACCGTTTCGGTCTCCACCGCCTTCGCCACCTTGTGGATCGCCCCGCGCCTGCAGCTGCTGCGCACGGATCTGGCCGATATCGAGCTGCGCCTGCACACCGCAGACCGTGATCTGGATATTGTTGCCGAGAACATCCCGCTTGGCATCAGGGGCGGCCGGCCGAAGGACTGGCCTGGCTATGCCTGCGACCGCTTCGACACGGAGGAGATCATCGCCGTCGCCTCCCCTGCCTACTTGCAAAAACACGGCACACCCGAAAAGCCCCGGGACCTGCTCGACCATCACCTTGCCCATCTCGACGAACCATATCGCTATGCCGCGACCTGGAAGGACTGGCTGCGTTCGGCCGGTGTTGCCGGTGCCGACAAGGTACGCGGCTCACGCGCCAATGAATATGTCGCCGTGGTCCAGATGGCCCTCGACGGCGACGCCATCGCCCTCGGCTGGCGCCATCTGGTCGAGGCCTTCATCGACAATGGCCGCTTGCAAAAGGTCACCGGCCACACCTTCCGGACCGGCAACGGCTATTACGTCGTCTGGCCAAAGGACAGGGACCTGGACGACAATTCCCGCGCCGTGCGCGACTGGATCCTGAGGCAGAGGGCGGCGGAGCAGACAGACAGCGGTTTCAAACAACTGAATGTGCTCCAAGGTGGTTCAGGAAATTTGCGGTAGTCACAATCGGTCTGGTTTTCCGACGCGCTTTCCTCTCTCCGGGTCATCCTCGACTTGATCGGGGATCCATTCGTTTCCAGAGTTTTTGTTGGTTTGCGATGCGTTGTGAAGGCCTGCTCACTGTCCCGAGCTACCACTTGCGGGGAAGTGGATTGGGTCCCCGATCAAGTCGGGGATGACCTCAGTGTGTGGGGCATAGCTCCGGCACCCGTGCCGCTGCCCACTCACCTGTGTCGCGCAGGCCGATGATCACTTCCTTGAGGAGATCCCGGACAGCCGCCTGTGCCCTGGGCACCGGCCGGCCAGCGCGGGACACCAGGTGGGCGCCGCGCCACAGGCCGGGCGCGGCGATGTGGCTGACGGTGAGCGTGCCCGAGGCAACCTCCTCCTCCGCCGCGTAGAACGGCAGGATCGACGGACCGAAACCGGCGGCGACCAGGCGCTTGATGTTGTTGAAGGAGTCGATTTCCATGGCGATCTCGGGCGCGAAACCCAGCCCCTGACAGGTTTGGTCGATCAGAACCCGCAGGCCATGGGCGCTGCTGGGCAGGACCATCGGTTCGCCTTTTAATGCTGCCAGATCAAGCGTCTCCGGTGGTGCGCTGCCGCCCGGCCACAGAACCACCAGTTCTTCCTCCAGCAGCAGGTCCGACAGGATATTCGGGTCACGGGACCGGCTGTAGAGCACGGCAAGGTCGATCTTGCCCTCAGACAGCCACTCGCCGATGAAACCGCTCATCGCCTCGGTGATGTTGAGCGTGATCCGCGGATAACGCTCACGCGCCGCCAGGATCAGCGGCAGCGACACCATGGCGCTGATCGTGCCCGGAAACCCGAGCCGAACGATGCCGGACGGATCGCTCTCCAGGTTGCGGATGTCGTCCTCGGTGCGCGCCAGATCGTCGAGAATGCCGCGTGCACGGCGCAAGAGCAGCTCGCCCGCCTCTGTCGGCCGGACACCGGATCGGCCGCGCAGGAGCAACCGCGTTCCGAGCTGCTCCTCCATCGTCTTCACATGCAGCGACAAGGCCGGCTGGGCCACATGAAGCCGCTCGGCTGCCCGGGTGAGCGAACCCTGCTCGACGATTTCGAGGAAATAGCGCAGTTGCCTGATGTCCATGTGAGCCTCTGGAGCGAAATCCCATTTCCATATAATTTCGGTATGGCAAATATCCAAAACATATATTTGTTTAATGCCCACACCGGGGCTTAACTGCGCTCATTCCGGTTCCAGCAAGAAGCCACCATGACCGCCCAGCCAGACACGTATCAGGACATCCGCGACGGCATCCGGGCCCTTTGCGCCCAGTTTCCCGCCGACTATCACCGCAAGATCGACGAGGCCCGAGCCTATCCGGAAGACTTCGTCTCCGCCCTCACCCGGGAAGGCTGGATGGCCGCGCTGATCCCGGAAGCCTATGGCGGCTCGGGTCTCGGCCTGACCGAGGCCTCGGTGATCATGGAGGAAATCAACCGGGCCGGCGGCAATTCCGGCGCCTGCCATGGCCAGATGTACAACATGACCACCCTGGTCCGGCACGGCTCCGAGGCGCAGCGCGGGAAATACCTGCCGAAGATCGCCGCCGGAGACTTGCGCCTGCAGTCGATGGGCGTGACCGAGCCGACCACCGGCACGGACACCACCAAGATCAAGACCACGGCGGTGAAGAAGGATGGCCGCTATGTGATCAACGGCCAGAAGGTCTGGATCAGCCGGGTGCAGCATTCCGACCTGATGATCCTGCTGGCCCGCACCACGCCGCTGAAGGACGTTCAGAAGAAATCCGAAGGCCTGTCGATCTTTCTAGTCGACATCAAGCAAGCCATGCAGTCCGGCATGGAGGTGCGGCCGATCCCCAACATGGTCAATCACGAGACCAACGAACTCTTCTTCGACAATCTGGAGATCCCGGAGGAGAACCTGATCGGCGAGGAAGGCAAGGGTTTCAAATATATCCTCACTGGGCTCAATGCCGAGCGCACCCTGATCGCCGCCGAATGCATTGGCGACGGCTACTGGTTCACCGACAAGGTCACGAATTACGTGCGCGAACGCGAGGTCTTCGGCCGCCCGATCGGCCAGAACCAGGGGGTGCAGTTCCCGATTGCCGAGGCTTTTATCGAGATCGAGGCCGCCAACCTGATGCGCTACAAGGCCTGCGCGCTTTATGACACTGGCGCGCCTTGCGGCACGGAGGCCAACATGGCCAAGTACCTGGCGGCCAAGGCCAGCTGGGAGGCCGCCAATGCCTGCCTGCAGTTCCATGGCGGTTTCGGCTTTGCCGCCGAATACGACATCGAGCGCAAGTTCCGCGAGACACGGCTCTACCAGGTCGCGCCGATCTCGACCAATCTGATCCTCTCCTATGTCGCCGAGCATGTGCTCGGCCTGCCGAGGTCGTTCTGATGGTGCTGCCCCTTGAAGGCCTGAAGGTCGTTGCAGTTGAACAGGCGGTTGCCGCTCCCTTCGCCTCCTCGCGCCTTGCCGATGCCGGCGCGCAGGTGACCAAGATCGAACGGCCCGAGGGCGATTTCGCCCGCGGCTATGACGATGTCGCGAAAGGCCAGTCGAGCTATTTCGTCTGGCTCAATCGGGGAAAGGACAGCATCACGCTGGATCTCACCTCGGACCGGGGTAAGGCAGCGCTCGGCGACCTGATCGCCGAGGCCGACGTCCTGATCCAGAACCTGAAGCCCGGCGCCCTTGGCCGGCTCGGTTTCGATCCCGAGAAGCTTGCCGAAAAGCACCCGCGCCTGATCACCTGTTCCATCAGCGGCTTCGGCGAGAGCGGCCCGATGGCGGACCGCAAGGCCTATGACCTGCTGATCCAGGCCGAAACCGGCCTCTGCTCGATCACCGGCGGGCCGAACGAACCGTCCCGGGTCGGCATTTCGGTGGTCGACATCGCCACCGGCGCCACCGCCTATTCCGCGATCCTGGAAGCCCTGATCCAGCGCGGCATCACCGGCAGGGGCGCACAGATCTCGATCTCCATGTTCGATGTGCTCGCAGACTGGCTGACCGTGCCGCTGCTCAACCATGAGGGCGGGCACACGCCGAAACGCATCGGCCTCGCCCACCCGTCGATTTCGCCCTATGGCGTCTTCACCGCCAAGGACGGCACGCCGATCCTGATCTCCATCCAGAGCGACCGGGAGTGGCGTGTGCTTTGCAGCGACTTCATCGGCCGGCCGGAGCTTGGCACCGATCCGCGCTTTGCCACCAATGTCGCCCGCGTTACCAACCGGGCGGAAACCGACGGCACCGTTGCCGAGGCCTTTGCGCGGCTGGACGCAGCAAATGCGATCGAGCGCTTGAGCGAAGCCGGCATCGCGCTGGCCACCGTCAACGACATGGCAGGCCTGTCGGCCCATCCGCATCTGCGACGGGTCACGGTCGACAGTCCGAACGGCAAGGTTTCCTTTCCCGCCCCGGCGGCGATCTTCAAGGACGCACCCCGTTCCTACGGCCCGATCCCGGCCCTGAACCCGTTGGAGAGCTGACATGAGCCTTGATATCGATCATCTGCGCGGCTGGATCGGGCGCGAGGACAGCGCCTCTGAAGTCTTGAGCCCCGCCCTCATCCGCCAGTTCAACGCCACTTTCGACCGGAGCTCCGGCGAGACCCCTGGAGACGTCGCTCCGCTGCTGGTCCATTTCTGCCTGGCTCAACCCACCGTCCCGACCACCGAGCTCGGCCCGGACGGCCATGCCGCCCGAGGCGGTTTCCTGCCGCCTGTGCCCCTGCCCCGGCGCATGTGGGCAGGTGGTGCCTTTTCGTTTTACGGCGATATCCTGATCGGCGACGAAGTCACGCGGCGGTCGGTGGTGAAGGACGTGGTTCTGAAGACCGGCCGCACCGGCCCGCTCTGTTTTGTCACCGTGGAACACGAGGTCACGGCCAATGGACGGCCCGTGCTCACCGAGCGCCAGGACATCGTCTACCGGGAGGCCCCGGCAAAAGGCCAGTCTCCCGCGAAGCCAGCCGCCGATCCTGCACCTCTTGGGGAGAAATCCACGCAGATCACGCCATCCGCCGCCTATCTCTTCCGCTATTCCGCCATGACCTTCAACGGACACCGCATCCACTATGACAAGGACTATGTCCGTGACGTCGAAGGCTATCCCGGCCTGATCGTCCATGGCCCGCTTCAGGCCACCCTGCTCTGCCAGTTCGCCGCCGACCTGAAGGGCACACGCCCGGCGACGTTCTCTTTCCGCAGCATCGGCACGATTTTCGACACGAATGACTTCACCATCAATGCCGTGGAGGCTGAAGACGGCGGCCTGCGCCTCTGGACAGCGCAAGCTGGCGGCCCCACCGCAATGGAGGCGAGCGCTTCATGGTAGGTTCACTGCAAGCCCCCCTCTTCGTCCCGGCCGACCGGCCAGAGCGCTTCGCCAAGGCGGCGGCAAGCGATGCGGACGCCATCATTCTCGATCTGGAGGACGCGGTCCCGGCAACAGAGAAAGACAGCGCCCGGGCGAACCTCGTGACAGACTTCACCGACAACCCGGTGATCGTCCGGATCAACGCGGTCGGCACGGCCTTTCACGACGCGGATATCGAGGCCCTGAAGCGGCTCGGCGTCGCCGCGGTCATGGTGCCCAAGGCGGAGGCGACGGCGGATATTGCGCTGCTCTGGTCGGCTCTCGATGGCGAGGTGCCGGTCATCGCCCTGATCGAAAGCGCAATTGGCCTTGCCAACGCCCGCACCCTTGCCTCTCTGGAAGGTGTTGTGCGCCTTGCGTTCGGTTCGATCGACTATTGCGCCGATCTCGGCTGTGCCCATGAACGCGAGGTGCTGCTGCCGGTTCGCACGGAACTGGTGCTGGCCTCGAAACTCGCAGGCATTGCTGCTCCCATTGACGGTGTCACCGCGAACCTGAGCGATCCGGACCAGACCTTTTCGGACACGGTCCACGCAAAGGATCTCGGCATGACGGGCAAACTCTGCATTCACCCGAAACAGGTCGCCGAGGTACGGCGTGCCTTTGCCCCGAGTGAAACCGAAGTCGAATGGGCCCGGCGTGTCCTGGCCAGCGGCGATGGCGCGGTCAGTATTGACGGCGCCATGGTCGATGAACCTGTGCGCATGCGGGCCCGGGCCATCCTGGCGACCTTACCGGAGAAAACCGCATGAGCCCGCCGCAGATTGTCCTGATACCCGGCCTGATGAACGATGCCGATCTCTGGCGCGACCAGGTCTCCGGGCTGAAAGACATCGCGAAGCCGCGCGTCGCCGACATCACGAAGGGCAACACTCTCGCCGTGCTTGCCGAGATGGTGCTGGCGACCAGTGCCGACACATTTGCCCTTGCCGGATTTTCCCTTGGCGGCCTTGTCGCCCAGGAAGTGATGCGCCGGGCGCCGGAACGGATCACCCATCTGGCGCTGCTCGACACCACCATGCTGCCGGATACACCGGAGCGCGCGGCCGAGCGGGAAGCCCTGGTTGCCCAGGCGAAGAAGCCCGGCCGCTTTCACGGCTTCGGCCGCAAGCTGGCAAGGTCTTACCTCTCGCCGGTCAACCAGTCCAATGAAGACCTGATCGGCCGCGTGCGCGCCATGACCGAGCGGCTCGGTCCCGAGGTGTTCATCCGCCAGACCCGGATCGAGCGCCCCGACAGCCGCGCCTCGCTGACCCGGATCCCCTGCCCCACGCTGGTCCTGTGCGGCCGCCACGATGTCTTGACGCCGCCCTCGCTGCACGAGGACATGGCACGGCGCATTCCGGGCGCCGAACTGGTCATTCTTGAGGAGAGCGGCCACCTGACGCCGATCGAGGAACCGGACAAGGTGACGGCAAGTCTGCGGGCGCTCCTGAGGCGTGGGACCGAGCCCAACGCTCGAATTGCCGAAGCGTCATCAGAAACTTGAACGCTTTCCTTGAATCAGTTTGCGACACACTTGAATCAGAAACTGAGCTCGGGTCGTGGCAGACTCTGCTGCGGCCGCCCTAAATCAGCGACAGCAACACCCCGCCCAGTGCGGACACCAGCAGCACCCAGATCAGCCCGACATGGAAGCGCAGCAGCAACACGCCGCAGAGCGCCGCCAGCACGGGCACGCGCCAGTCGAGGCTGGCAAGATCCGGCAGCCACAGGGTCAGCCAGCCCCAACGTTCGGCCGAGACATCCGTGAAGAAGACGTGCAGGGCGAACCAGACCGACAGGTTGAGCACCACGCCGACCACCGCGGCGATGATCGCGTTGAGAGCCGATTTCAGCCGGGGTTGGGCGGAGATCCACTCGATGTAGGGTGCGCCGGCGAAGATCCAGAGGAAACAGGGCGCAAAGGTCGCCCAGAGTGCGACCAGGCCACCGGCAAAACCGAGGACCAGGCCTCCTTCATTGGCGGCAGCCAGAAAGCCGACGAATTGCGTCACCAGGATCAATGGCCCTGGCGTGGTTTCTGCCAGGCCGAGACCGTCCATCATTTCACCCGCGCCGAGCCAGCCATGGATGGTGACGACATCCTGGGCCATATAGGCGAGCACCGCATAGGCCCCGCCGAAGGTGACGACCGCGAGCTTGGAAAAGAACCAGCCGAGATCACTCAGGATGGGAAGGCCCGTTGCAGCTTCCAGAACCGCGAGCGGGCCGAGCCAGACGACGAGCCAGACAGCAATCGTCCGAAAGGTCCCGCCGAGGGAAACGCCGACCGAGACCGGTACGGCCACCTCCCTGTGCGGCGGACTGACCGCGGCCCCGTAGAGCCCCGCCACCAGCACGATCAGCGGAAAGGGCAACACGAGGAAGAAGATTCCGACAAAGGCGAGCCCCGCAATCACCCACTGCCGCCGCTCGTTAAGCGCCCGTTTGGAGAGGCGCAGGAGCGCCTCCAGCACCACGATCAGGACGGCGGCCTTGATGCCCAGGAACAGCTGGCTGATCAGCGGCACGTTGCCGTATAGCGCATAGATCGTCGCCAGGGCGAAGATCGCGAGCGCCCCCGGCACCAGGAACAACAGACCAGCCAGAAGACCACCGGTGACGCCGCGCAGCTTCCAGCCGCAATAGGTCGCCAGCTGCATCGCTTCCGGGCCCGGCAGCAGCATGCAGAAGCCGAGCGCGTTGACATAGCTCTTTTCAGACAGCCAGCCAGTTTCGTCGACAAGCTTGCGGTGCATCAGCGCGATCTGCGCCGCCGGTCCGCCAAAGGACAGAAGGCCGATGCCGCCAAAAACAGAAAAAATCCGCCCCCAGGAAGCATCCTGCCCACCGGACGGCGTGGCCCCGGACATCTCCGGAGCCGTTTTTTGATGTGCACTCACGGATCAGCCCTTCCTGCTCGCGGCCGGCCAGTCATGGCCTTCCTCTACCGCATCGCGGGCCCATCGGTAAAAGGCATCGTAGAGCGCCATTCCCGCCTCGAGCTGTTTGAGGTCGTCCTTATACATGCGCGACAGGCCGAGGGATGCCGCCAGCAGGCCCGCGGCTTCGGGCGCAAGGTCATGCCGGTTGGTGTCGGCACCGCGCACAATGGTCGCAAGGCGTTTGAGCGGCTCGGTTTCAAGGCCGAATTCCGTGACCATGGTGTCGAAGCTGCAAAGCTCCCCGCGGTGGCTCCAGAAAACACCCTCGACATCGAACGGCGTTGCGTCGAAGCGTTCGGCGACGCCGGCGACTTCCGAAGGCGAGACAAAGAGAAACCGGGCACCAGGGTCGACAAAGCGCCGGATCAGCCAGGGGCAGGCGATCCGGTCGATCTTCGGCCGGTGCCGGGTCACCCAGACGGTCTGACCCTGCGCATTGCGGTCCGGGAGACTGGCGGCCGGTACCCTGGGCAAGTCCGCCTCAGCCCAAGCGGTCGTGCCACCTTCCAGGACTTCCGCCTCGATACCCGCGGCGCGCAGACTGGCCGCGGCACCTTCGCTCAGCTTCAGCCCCTTCCAGCAGACGGCAACCACCTTGCGGCCGGCAAGCTTTGGCGCCAGCACGTCGATCCCGTCGAACGGATGACGAAAGGCGGAAGGAATGAACCAGGGATCAGCGTCGAAATCCTCGTCGATGCGCACATCGACTAGAACCGGCATATCCGGCAGGCCTATCAGGCGGCTGAGCTGGGAAACGGTGATGGTGTTCGGAGACGGCATGGCGCGTCCTCCCGTCAATTGGGGTTTCAGGACGCGAAACTTCAGCTGACGCCTCACGGGGTGTTCGCATGCCCCATGGATTTTAAGTGCCAAATCGGCGGTTTTCTGTCAAGCGCAGAGAAGTAAGCCGCCCCACCACACAGCGTCATCCTGAGGAGGACCGCCAGGTCCGTCTCGAAGGATGGGCCCCATGTCAGGGAGTGTTTTCAAGGAGCTTGCCGCCCGTCCTTCGAGACGGGCCTCCGGCCCTCCTCAGGATGACGCTGATTTTTGAAGCAACCTCTGCCGAACATCAGCCTTTTGCAACCATTCCGGACAAGTGCAGCTGCGCTGCAGACCGTCCGGAATGACTAGCCTGGAGCCCGCCGGACGCCTTACCCGTTCAGGACATCCTTCACGGTCGTCGCCAGCTGTTTCAGCGTGAACGGTTTGGGCAGGAAGAAGAACTGTTCGCCTTCGGGCAGGTTTTCCTCGAACGCGTCTTCCGCGTAGCCGGAGACGAAGATGATCTTCAGGTCCGGGCGGGTCTTGCGCAATTCGACCAGGAGCGTCGGTCCGTCCATTTCGGGCATGACCACGTCGGAAACCACCAGATCGACTTCGCCGTCGGTCTCCTCCATCACCTCCAGCGCCTCCATGCCGGAACCCGCCTCGTAGACGGTGTAGCCGCGCGAGGCGAGCGCACGGGCGGCAAAGGCACGCACGGCTTCCTCGTCCTCGACCAGCAGGATCGAGGCGGAGCCGGTGAGATCTGCGACCTTTTCCGGCTCGACCTCTTTCGGCTCCTTCTTCTTCTCCTCGACCACCAGCGGGATGTGCCGCGGCAGGAACAGGCGGAAGATGGTGCCGAGATCGACCTCGGAGGTGCAGAAGATGAAACCGCCGGTCTGTTTGACGATGCCATAGACCGTGGACAGGCCAAGGCCCGTTCCCTTGCCGACTTCCTTGGTGGAGAAGAACGGATCGAAGATCTTCTCCATGATGTCGGGCGGCATGCCGTGGCCGGTGTCCTCGACCTCGACAAGCGTGTATTCGCCCGGCGGCATGCCGCGGGTGTTGTCGAACTGGGTGCTTTCGGCCTCGGTGACGTTGCGTGTGCGGATGGTCAGACGGCCGCCGTCGGACATGGCGTCGCCCGCGTTGACCGCCAGGTTGACGATCACCTGCTCCAGCTGGTTGAGATCGGCCATGACCGGCCACAGGTCGCGGCCGTGGATCACCTTCAGCTCCACCTTCTCGCCGAGCAGGCGGTCGAGCAGGATGGAAAGATCCGCCAGAACGTCGTTCAGTTCGAGCTGCTGCGGACGCAAGGTCTGGCGGCGCGAGAATGCCAGCAGCTGCCGCACCAGGCCCGCGGCCCGGTTGGCGTTCTGCTTGATGTTCATGATGTCCTGGAAGGACGGATCGGTGGGCCGGTGGCTGGCAAGCAGCAGATCGGAGAAGCCGATGATCGCGGTCAGGACGTTGTTGAAGTCGTGGGCAACGCCGCCGGCGAGCTGGCCGATGGCCTGCATTTTCTGGCTCTGGGCGAACTGTGCTTCGAGCGCGCGCTGCTGGGTGGTTTCCAGCGCATAGACGATGGCCGCCTCGCCGTCGCCCTCGCCTTCCTGGACGGCGGAGACGTAGAAGGTTGCCGAGCGCGGATCGTTGCCCTCGACCAGCGGAATGTCGATCGGCATGATCTCGCCGATGCCTTTGGCGGCGGCCCGCAGGGATTTCGACAGTTCCTCGCGCCCGCTTTCGGCCACATAGGCTTCGAGCTTGGGCGATTCATCGTCCGTGTCGACCGCGCCGAACAGTTTCAGGAACGGTGCGTTTGTCCGGAGCACCCTGCCCTCTTTGTCGAGCGAGGCAATCGCGATCGGCGTGTTGTTGAAGAAGCGCGCGAAACGGACTTCGGCAGCGCGCAGGGCCTCTGAGGCTTCCTCGCCACGGGAGCGGTTGAGCACCAGCGTGCGGCTGTCGCCGGGCTGTCCGTTCTCGCCGAAGGGCACCCGGTGCAGCAGGCGGACCGGCAGGCCGCGGCCGTTTCGGGTAACGAAGTCCAGATCGAAGGTTTCGCTCTTGACCTCGCCGGCCTGGCCTTTCAGTGACCGGATCAGCTCGGTGCCGTCGCCGCGCACGATGCTGGAAAGATCGAGGTCGCCGGCATCGAACTGGGCCAGATCATAGCCCAGCCAGTCGGCCAGCGTCGCATTCAGATAGACGATGCGGCCTTCGGCATCGCAAGAGAAGAAGCCCGCGGGAGCATGATCGAGGAAATTGATGACCCGCTGCAGCTCCTGGAAGGAGTTTTCCTGCTCGGCCCGGTCACGGGTGATGTCGGCCAGTTGCCAGACCGCCATCGGCTTGCCGCCGCCACGGTCCTTGGAGACCTGCAGCGGCCGGATCGACACCCGGTACCAGCGCGCGGTGCCGTCCGCCCGGCCAAGCGGGAACGGCATGCGGATTTCTTCCTGGGCACGGCGGCCGTCGCGCATGGCCTGGGACAGACGGAAAATAGCGTCGGTCGCGTCGGGATCGGAAGAGAATACCCGTTCGACCACGCGGATGTCGGATGCGGACTCGGCACCGGTCAGATCCGCATAGGCCTTGTTGGCATAGACGAGACGTCCATCGAGATCGGTGATCAGCGCACCGTCCTCAAGCGTGTCGAGAAAAGCGGAGGCGAGCGGATTGGCTTCGCCCGGTTTGGCTGACAGGCGCAAAAAGCCGATGGCGCCGGCGAACAGGCAGAACACGCCGACCACGGCCAGAATCCCGAGCAGCGCAAGGATGAACGGCTGCGCAACGTCCCGGTCCATTACCGCGAACGCAGCCGCTGCGCCGACAAGCAGCAGCGCCAGGCCAATCAGCAGGCCGATATTTCCGGATCGCTCCGGCCGGCTGATCATCGGCCCGCTCGGCGATCCGTCCATGTCATTCATCCGTCCATACTCCCGGGCCCGATTCGCCTTTGAACGGGCCGTACATAAGCATTCTGTGCTTAATAGCCGATTTCAACTGATATGCGACCGTGTCCTGTTGAAATTCACCTGTTTGACCCGGCTGCGCCCCAAGGAACCCTTGCCGGCCAACCTCAGTTCGACCGCCAGGCGGCCCGCTTGCGCATGCGGAAGACGAAGCCGATCACCTCGGCAACCGCCTTATAGTGCTCTTCCGGCACTTCCTGGTCGATATCGACCGTTGCGTAGAGCGCGCGGGCAAGCGGCGGGTTCTCGATCACCGGAACCTCGTGTTCCTTGGCGATCTCGCGCATTTTCAAGGCAACCGCATCCGTTCCCTTGGCAAGGCACAACGGTGCCCCCATGCCCTCTTCATATTTGAGGGCAACCGCATAGTGGGTCGGGTTGGTGACCACAACGGTCGCCTGCGGCACCGCCGCCATCATGCGCCTGCGCGATCTCTCCATGCGCAGCTGGCGGATCTTGCCCTTGATCTGCGGATCACCTTCCGTCTGCTTGAATTCTTCCTTGATCTCGCGCAGCGACATCTTCTGTTTGTTCCACCACTTGTTCTTCTGGTAGATGAAGTCGGCGCCGGCAACGACCGTCATCACGGCCAGGATCGCGGCAAGGCATTGCAGGATCAGGACCCGCGCTTCCTGCAGGATAACATTGGCATCTGCAAAGATAATGATTTCCGCTTCGTCCCGATGCGGCCACATCACGGCAACCATGACCGCCCCGACGATCATGATTTTCGCCATGCCCTTGGCGAAATTCACCAGGCTGTCCGCCGAAAACAACCGCTTGAACCCGGACGCCGGCGATATCTTCGAAAATTTCGGCTTGATCGTTTCGGCCGTCAGCAGGGGCTGATGCTGCACCAGATTGCCCGCGACCGCCATGACGACCAGCGCCAGCAGCGGCACGGCAACGATCAGGGCAACCGACTGCCCCGTGTCCCGCCACAGGGCCCTCAAGGCATAGCCGTCGACGGGCATCTGGTGCGCATGTTCCAGATAGCCCTTCATCAGGTCGGCGAGTGCAACCGCAGCTCCCGGCGCCAGCAGAGCGATCATCAGCGTCGCCCCGGCCAATGTGAACCAGGTGCTGACTTCCTGCGATTTCGGTACGTCCCCCTTGTCATGCGCTTCTTTCAAGCGCTTTTGCGTGGGGTCCTCAGTTTTCTCCGAATCGTCGGTATCGTCGGCCATTGTGACGGATCACCCCACAATGAACTTGCCGAGCGAGTCCTGGAAATGTTCGAGATAGAACATCATCAGAGTCGTCAGCAGGGCCAGGAGAAGAAAAAACCCGATCGCGATGTTCACGGGCATGGCGATAAAGAAGATCTGCATCTGCGGCATAAGCTTGTTGAGCAGGCCCAGACCGAAATAGAAGACCAGACCAACAACCAGGAACGGCGCGCTCATCCGGGTTGCAATCGTAAAGACATGCGCGACCGTTTCCGTGGCGTATTGGGAAAAGTCGCCGACAGGCAGCACCAGCCCGGGCGGGAACATGGCGAAACTGTCATGCAAGGCGGCAATCACGAGGTAGTGTGTATCGGTCACAAACACCAGGGTGATGCCGAGGATGGATAGAAAGTTGCCATAAAGCGCGCCCTGCTGGCCGCCATTGGCAAAATCTGTTCCGAGCGCGAAGGCAAGGCCGGACTGGTTGGCCATGATCACGCCAGCGATCTGCAGAACCGTGGTGATCATCTTGGCGCACAGGCCGACGCCGAAGCCGATGGCCATCTCGCCGAACAGCAGCATGATCAGCCGTGTCGTGTTCTCCGTCAGCCCCGCCGGGTAGTAGGGCGCACCGACCGGGTAAAGCACCAGGGTCAGTGCCAGGGCGATGGTCAGCCGGAAACGGGTCGGGATGGAGCTCTCGCCAAGCGCCGGCATCAGCATGATCATCGTGCCGAGCCGCGCAAACATGAGCATGAATGCGGCGGCGACATCGGGCAGAAAATCAAGCTGGATGGTCATGTGGCGGACAACCCTAACCGGAGGTCAGGATCATTTCGCTGATCCGCCCCATAAAGGTCTCGAGCATGCTGCTCATGAAGGGAAGAGTGATCAGGATTGTCACGAAAATCGCCAGGATCTTCGGTACGAACACCAGCGTCATTTCCTGGATCTGGGTCAGCGCCTGGAACAGCGCGATCACGATACCGACAAGCAGCCCCACAATCATGATCGGCGCCGCCACCAGGATCATGGTCCAGACGGCCTCGCGGGCCAGATCAAGCACTTCTCCACCGGTCATGACCGCGCCCCTAAAATCCGCCGATCAGATCGGCATCCTCATGATTTCTTCATAGGCGGAGATGACCCGGTCGCGCACTGCCACCATGGTTTCCAGGGCCACCTCGGTTTCCGCGATCGCGGTAACCACATCGACGACGTCGGCCTTGCCTTCGATCAGGCCGACCGCCTTGTTGTCTGCCTCGCGTCCCTTGTCGACGACGGTGCCGACGGCCTCCTGGACCATCTTGCCGAAATCGACCGCTTCCGCTTGCGGGGTGGTGTCCTGCATGGCCCGGGCCTGCTGCTGCAGCTTGGCCGCCATCTGATAGGCATTGTTGGCAATCGATGCTGTGGTCATGACTCCGGCTCCCTAGTCGGTTTTGGCGGCGTTACGCGCGCAGGATATCGATGGTCCGCTGCAGCATCTTGCGGGTGGTATCGATGACGTTCAGATTGGCTTCGTAAGACCGCTGCGCCTCGCGCATGTCGGTGGTTTCGACCAGCGTGTTGACGTTGGGCTGCAACACGTAGCCCTTTTCGTCGGCGGCCGGGTGGCCGGGCATATGCACGGATTTGAAGTCGGTCGTGTCCTCGGCGATCCTGCCGAGCTCGACCATGTTCGCCTTCATTTCCTTGTCGAAATGCGACTCGAACGTCGGGATCTTGCGGCGGTAGGGCTCCTCGTCCGGCGTCCTGGCCGTCGAGTTTGCGTTGGCGATGTTCTCGGCGATCACGCGCATGCGCCCGTTCTGCGCCTTCAACCCGCTTGCGGAGATGAACAGGGATTTGATCAGGTCCATAATCTCAGTCCTTTACCTGTCGCCGGTAACGATCAGACGGTCTTGGCCAGGGCCGTCCGGATCAGGCCGAGCCCCTTGGTGTAGAGTGTTGTCGCGGCCTGATAGTCCATCTGGTTCTCGGTGATTTTCATCATCTGCTCTTCCAGAACGACGCTGTTGCCGCTGGGCGTGATCTCGAACGTGTCGTGCTCTTCCACCTTGGCGGCGCCCTGCCCCGAGATCGTCGCGGCGATATGCCCGGACGCGGTCGTCGAGGTCGACAAACCGAATGCTTGCCGGCCAATGTGATCCTGGAACGAATATTCCTTGACGTCGCGCGCCTGGTATCCGGGCGTGTCCGCATTGGCGATGTTTTCCGCCAGCACGCCCTGGCGGGTCTGATGCCATTGCATCTTCGACTTGAGCGCCTGGAACAGGGGCAGATCCGTCACGGCCATCTGATTCACCATTCGTTAACCAACTCGGCAATGATTGCCGCCCCAATGGTTAACGAATGGTTAACGCCGCTTCGCCGCGGCGGGCGCAAACCCTTCAAAACCGGTGGAAGAAGCAACATTCCTTTGCATTTCGCAAAAAGAGCATGGCCTCCGGCGGGCAAAATTTGCCTGCTTCTGTTAACTTTGATCCCTAGTGAGATTCGAACCGGAACGGCAAGAAACGGATGCAACGTTTCGGGAGGCGCAAGAGCCTCCTCCATCCGGAAAGACAAGACATCCAAGCAGCTTGGGGCTGGCGGTCCAAATTGGCATACGGGCCGGATTTACTGGGGATAAAGGCGTGCTTCCCCAATTGAGGCAAGAAACCGGAGTAACCGGAATTCGCAATCACACCGCAGGCGGGGCGGCACGAGGGTAAGATGTACAATTGGATTGAAACGACATTCAACGTCAGCGGTGGCGTCACACAGGCAATAGCGGTCATCCTGGCTCTCGCTGTTGTGCTGGTGCTGTTTGCCCTGTTCATATTCATTTTGAAGCGCCTGATGGGCGGACAGGCAACGCAGAACCGCAACCGGCAGCCGCGCATCGCGGTGATGGACAGCGCCAGCATCGACACCAGGCGCCGCCTCGTCCTGATCCGCAGGGACAATATCGAGCATCTTCTCCTGATCGGCGGACCGACCGACGTGGTCGTGGAACCGAACATCATTCGAAACACGCCACTGACGCAGCAACGGCCCGGCCAGGGCCATGGCCTTGCCGGACAGGTGCCGCTCAGGGGGCCTGTGGCCCCGGGACCGGACATTCCCCCGCGCCCGGACGATCTTGTCGCTCAAAGCGAGGTTCCACCACCGCCTGCCATGCAGGCAAGACCTCCCGCAGCCACCTCGTCGCACGCCCCCGCGGCGCCAATCTCCGTTCAAAGTCCCGCGCCTGTGTCTCTCCCGAACACCGCCGCTTCGGCCGAGCCGGCGCCGCAGCGGCCTGTCAGCGTGCCCCCCAAGCCAACGCCCTCCCCGGCGCCGGTCAAATCCCCAGCGCCCGTGACGGAAACGGGGGGCGGCCTCAATCGCGCAGCGGATCTGCTGCGGGCGGCGACCCAGAACGGATTCAACAGAGGCGGTTCAAAACCGGCAGTACCGGGCGCCCTGTCTTCGGAGACTGCCCCGGCCGAACCGGAAGCCGCAGGCCAATCCGCACCGGAGGTTCGGCCTGTCCCCAAACCGGCCGACGCAGCCGGTTCGGCCGCGGATGGCAAAACGGGCTCTGCCTTGAAATCCCTGACGCGCCCTTTCAGCCCCCGGGACCGGCCCTCCTATGGCAACCACTCGATTACGCCGCCGGCTTCCGGCCCCGCCGCAAGGGCCAAGACAGCGCTGTTGAAGCCACTTGAGGCAGCGCGCGGGCAAGACAAGGTCGAGCCGGTTTTGACAGCGACCGCTTCCCAAATCACGGAAACGGCGCCTCCTGTCGCTGCCCCGCCGGCGCTCTCAGCGCCGGACGAAGACGACGCGGCGGCACAGGCGCAGACACAAGCCTCGGCCCCTCAGGACAAGCCTGAAATCAAGCATCAGTCCGACGTCAAAGAAGCCACCTCTGAAAAGGCACCCTCCGAGGCCGCCGAGGCTCCGGCAGCAACCGGCGAGACGGCGACGACGGCAGAGCCCGACATTGCGCTCGACATGAGCGATCTGCTGGAAGACGTGCCCGCCCCAGCCCAGCCTCCGCAGACCGAGCTCCCGAAGTCCGCCCCCCCGAAGTCCGGCGAAGACAACGCTTTGGAAGCTTCGACGGCGGCGACCGATCAGGAGCAGTCGCAATCCGGCGAAGCAGCAAAAACCGCACCCGATGCGGACCATGACAAACCTGCCGCCAACCTGGTGGCCACAACGGTGAAGCCCGCCCCCCGGCCAAGCGGCGGTCTTGGAGATAAAAACCCGATCGAGGAAGAGATGGCCAAGATCCTTGACGAGCTGGGCGGACAACCGAATTGATTAACGAGGCCCGTCCCACATCAAGGTCCGGCAAAGGCTGGGTTCTGGCCGCCCTGACAGGCCTCCTCCTTGCCATGCTGGCCGGACCGGCGTTTGCGCAGGAAATCTCGGTCGGATTTGGCGACGACGCCAGCCTGACGGAGCGGGCCGTCCAGATCGTTATTCTTTTGACGGTCCTGTCGCTGGCGCCGTCGATCCTGATCATGGTGACCAGCTTCACGCGGATCGTTGTGGTGCTTTCATTGCTGCGCTCGGCGATCGGCTTGCAGACGGCGCCCCCGAACATGGTGATGGTCAGCCTGGCGCTGTTTCTGTCGGCCTTCATCATGATGCCGACACTGCAGACGGCCTACGACGAAGGCGTCCAGCCGCTTGTCGACGGCAACATCGAAATTGAACAGGCCTATGAACGGGTGTCGGATCCGTTCAGGACGTTCATGCTGTCCCAGGTGCGGGAAAAGGACCTGGCGCTGTTTCAGGAGCTGTCCGGCCGGGACGCCCCGGAGGGTCCGGAAGACCTTTCGATGGCCACCCTTGTGCCGGCTTTCATGATTTCGGAATTGCGGCGCGCCTTCGAGATCGGCTTTCTGCTCTATCTGCCTTTCCTGATCATCGATCTGGTGATCGCCTCGGTGCTGATGTCCATGGGCATGATGATGCTGCCTCCGGTGGTGATCTCGCTTCCCTTCAAGCTGATCTTCTTCGTTCTGGTCGACGGCTGGAACCTGGTCGCGGGGTCTCTGGTCAAGAGTTTCGGCGGCGGTTGACACTTCTGGCGCGGCCGGGGGCCCGTTGAAAGTCCTTGTGGAGGGAGACAACAATGCATACGCTCTTTCTACAAGGTGGACGAAATCTGCCCTCCACCATGACGGAAACCCAAATCCTCACGGCCTTCAAAGTAGAAGAAAATTAAGATCGAACTGTAATTATTGGCGAATCTACGCGTGAGAATTGTTTCCCCGAATTAATAGCGACAGGTCCGTGTTAAGAGATCAACTTGAACAACTCGCCAGGATCAAGGAGCCCGAGGCAAGATCGAAGCTCATCCGAACCCTCGTCGGTGAATATGCACGGTCCGAGGACCACGATCCGAGCGAGATGGAACGGGAACTGTTTTCGCGCATTGTTCTGTCGGTCTTCGATCAGCTGGACCGGGCAGCGCGTTACGAGCTGGTTGTCCGCCTTGCCAAGACCGACCGGATCATCTCTGACCTCGCCGACCGGCTGGCACAGGAAGATTATGACCTGTCAGAACCTGTGATCGAGTCCTCGCCGATGATCAGCCAGGACGCCCTGATCAGGATTGCCAAGAACGGCGGCAACGACAAGCGCCTGTCAGTGGCGCGGCGCGCGGACCTGAGCGAGGAAATCACGGATACGATGATTGCGCGCGCCAGCCGCGATGTCGTCCATGCCTTGCTCGACAATCTGGAAGCGCCCTTCTCGGTCAAGGGAACACTTGCGCTGCTGATCTTCGCCAACACGGAAGCAGCGGTGCTTGCAGGCATCGCCCGGCGCGCTATGGCGGACGAGGAATTCCTGGAAACCCAGATGTATGTTCTGGAAACCAACTGTCCGCTGATCCCCGCACCGCTCAAGAAGGCCCTGGAAGCCGGCGACCTGGAAAGGCTCGCCAAGTCGATCGACCAGATGCAGCGCGACGGCGACATCGAACTGGACGGCGTCCACTATTCACGCCACGAGGCCAGCATCCAGATCGCCAATGGCGAATTGTCCTTCGACGCGATCCTGCGCACGCTGTTCGAACAGGAACGTATCGACGCCGCCATCTGGCTGATCAGCCGCAAGATCAATCTTGCTGATGAGGTTGTCTCCGACACGCTCAAGTCCGACGCCGACGGCGCGATCATGCGGTTGATGCTGCAGACCGGCATTCACGAAAAGACCTATCGCGATTTCCTGAAAGCCCGCTGCGAATGGCTCGACCGGAGCACCCGCTCGATCCCAGAGCTGGTCATGCGCTACAAGGCCGAACTGAAAAAGCCGCGTAGAACCGCGGTGCCTGCCGAACAGCAAAAAATCGCCAATTAGAGCATGTCGCGTTTATTTGGGTTCATTTGACCGAGACAATTTTGGTCACCGGCGAGGCGGTTTGCGCGCCGTGGTGTCACCCACCACAAGCGCAAGCCAACAACGCAGGTGGCCAAAATTGTCCGGCCCATTCGAGTACCAAAGCCAGGAAAGTCGAACTTTTCCGAGTGGTGCGAAACAGCCCATCGTCAGCGTTGCGCCGCTTGCCCGATGCACCGCATCGCGCTGCGCGACGCGCCTTGCCGAGTGAACCGTTTCGCGCCATCAAATGAACCCAAATAAACGCGACATGCTCTAAAGCGTTTCGAGAATTGTTTGAACCAAACTTTGCCGACTTTTGCGTTCGAGGCAGAGCCGAGAGGCAGTTAAAGTCGGCTCATACTTTTCTCGAAAAGCTATAGAACTGGGCGTCAGCCGGCGACTTCCGGACCAGGCGCTGCAGCGGACTGATCCGGACTGCGGTCCGGTGACATGTACTGCCGGCGGTATTCCTGCAGGAAGGTCTCCAGGGAGTCGGTATCTGCCAACCGGTTGGCCACTTCCAGAAACTCCACACCCTGTGCCTCCACCGGCCGCGTGACGACCTCAAAGGCAAGCGCTTCCGAGCTGTCGGCCATCTTGGTCATGTATTTGGTTTTCAGGCGCTGCAGGCTGAGCTGATCGCCAGCCAGCGAATAGGCGATGGCAGCGCGCAGGATGTCCCGCCTCTCCAGATCCTCCAGCGGGATATTGTCGGACCAGCGCGATCCGTGCATGGCCTCCAGCTGCTCACCCGCATCACGCCAGCTTTCAGCTGCCCAGAACGTATCGGCCCGGAGCCGGTCGACATCCGACCCGCGCATGTTACGGACCAGTTCCAAGGCCAGATCAGGCCGCCCGCTTTCGGTCAGGGCCCGGGCTTCAACGATGTTGCGCTGACGCTCGAGGGTCGACGGCAGGCTCGCCTGCCGGGTCCGGTTCAGCACCCTCAGGGCTTCCTCCGCCTTGCGGTCCATGAGATAGATCGCCGCCAGATCGGCTGCGATCTGCGCGCGCGCCGCGCCTTTGAGCCGGTTGTCGACCTGGTGGCGCAGCAACTCCGTTGCCTGGTCGAGCAGATCGACCTCGACCAGCCGCTTCGCCAGCAGCCGCACCATCTCGTCGCCCTGGCGGCCGATCGGCGTCATTTCCCGGAAATCGTAATAAAGGGCCAGCGCCTTGACCGGCGGCATCTCGTCAGCCTTGCCATCCAGGAACAGGGAATTGAACAGGCCGTTCATCTCTTCCTGCAGCAGCCGGGTAGTGTCGGAATCGGGTTCGGCCTGCACCGCCGACTTCATCGCTTCGAAGGCTTCCCGGTAATGACCGCGTTCCGCGTTGAGCTGAGCCAGGAAACGAAGCGTCTTCAGTTCGATTTCGTCGCCGCGCCAGGACGTTGCCAAACCGGCCAGCAGGTCGAGTGTCTCATCGACAGTGAGTTCGCCATCCCGGTAGCGGATCCGAAGCGCCCGGTATTCTGCTTCCGCGGCCCGTGGCCGGTCATCCGAGCGGGTCACCAGATCGAACACGGCCAGCGCCTCCTGGGAGCGTCCGGAGGCATCCGCGACACGCCCGCGCAGGATATCGTAACGCGCGGCCTGGGTTCGGGTCACTTCGGCGGGCTCGATCTCGGCGAGGACACTGTTGGCGACACCGAAATCATTGACCTCGACCATTGCCTGGGCCGCCGCCAGCTTGAATTCGGTCTGGATCGCAGGCGGGTAATTGCCGACCACCGCCCGGCCGCGCGGCATGGCAATGCGCGCGGAAGTCCAGTTGCCCAGCTTCACGTCGACAATGGTCTGCCAGACGGCAGCATCCGGGCTGTTCTTGAGATCCGGACGGTTCAGATGAGCAAAGGCCTCGTCGGGCCGGTCGGCCATGGTCTGGGCCGCGCCCATCATAAGGTTGAAGTTGCTGTCCTCCGCGAGCGCGGGCTCTTCTTCCAGCGCCAGTTTCATCAGCCCCAGCGCTTCCTGGGCGAACTGATGGGCAAGATAGAACCGCGCCAGTGCCATCAATGGCTTGCGGCGGCGGCCCTCAGGTGCCTTTGACAGCTTGTTCTGCAGTTCCAGAAGCCGAGACCGGTAGGCCCCCGGCCCTTCGGTACTGAGCGAAACAAACTCGACGTAACCGCTCTCTTCCGGATCGACGATGTTGTTGAGGGCACCGGTGCCGCCGCGCAGATAATTGTTCGACAGCGCCAGCCCGCCTTCCTTCTCGATGATCACGTCATCGCCAAGGATCTTCATCTTGACGCCGTCGGACTTCGATACGATGGCGATGCCCTGCGCCGAACTCAGGGCGTCAAGGTCAACGAAAGTCTGCGGCTTCAACAGGCCGCGTGGCGGTCCGAAGCCGGTCACGAGGGAAATGGCATCGCCGACAAACGGGTCGGTGACCTGGCGGATGTTCTGAGGATCCTGGTAAAGCACGCGGAGCACGGACCCGCCGTCACCGCGCACGTTGCGTTCAAGCTGCAGCGGCCTGGAAGGTTCCAGGATCAGGTCGCCAATCACCAGGGACCAGGCGTTGCCGTCGACGCCAACCGTGGCCAGAACCGGATCGTTCATGTCGAGGCGCAGGATTTGATAATCGTCGAATTGCTGGACTTCAATGGTCTCCGCGGTTTCCGCCAGTGCCGACACCATGCCCCGCGTGTCGATGGTCGCATCGGTATCGAACACCAGCCAGATGCTGTCATTACGCCGGAAGACGGCACTGGAAACCGGCTCGGAGAATGGAAACACGACCCGCACGGTGTTGCCGATCCGCCGCGCTTCGGCGGAAACGAAGTTGCGCACCTCCGCCGCGAAGCTTGCCGGCGGTTTTTCCGGGGACGGCGGCATCTTGTCCACATCGTTTCCGCCAGTGGCGCGCCAGACCTCCGGCTCCGCCTTGGGCTGGTCCGGCAGCTTGATTCCGGCCGGCACGTCGCTTCCGCCAAGCGATTGCGAATTCTGGACCTGGACCGGCTCTGCCTGATAAGGCGCATTCGGCTGGGCACCGCGATTGAGGGATTCCGTGGGCTCCAGGGTTGGAATTCCGTTGTTCTCCGGTGCGGCAACCTCCTGCGGTTCCTCGATCGACTGCTGGGACAGATCGAGCATCGGCGCCTCGCGCACGATCTCCTCCGTCTCGGGCATCGGCTCCCCGAGCGTCATCGCGCCGGGCTCGGCTTGGGCAACGACAATTTCCGCCTGAGCCGGCTCGCCCCGGGCAGGCGGTGCGCTGGCGGCGGTTACCGTGCCAACCGGCGGGATGGTCGCCGTGGTCAATCCGTCTTCGCCAGCCGTTCCACCGGCCGGCGACGGCGTCACGGCTGCGACGACCTCGGGGGCGGGAAGCGTTTCGACCGCCGGGGCGGTCGTCGTCTCGTCTGGGCCGGCGGCGGCGATATCGGTCGTGTCGTCGGAGGGCGCACCCTCCTGATCTCCACCGGGCGGCGGTCCCGCCGCCACCAGCACCGGCTTTGGCCTTGGCGCCATGGCGATGCGGGATTCAACTTGCTCGACGGCTCTTCCGGCTTCGGGATGAGGATCACGTGGCATAGCCGCCTGCTGCTGCCCTTCCGGGCGCGCGGGCACAACAGCCGGTGCCTGGGCCCCGTCGTTGCCGGTGCCGTCGCCAATCGGCATCACCGTATAGGCCGGAGATTCATCTGCCGTCGATTCCTTCAGAACACCGCCACTTGCCGTGGTGGTCGCCCCCGCCGGCGGCAGGCCGCGCGGGTTCTTGACTTCTCGCGTGTCCCGCAATCCCTGCGCGGAGATCATGTCCTTGCGGTTCTCGTTGTCCTCGACCGACAGTTCCTTGTTGATCAGTGCATTGGCCGGATCGTTGACTTCCATGTTTTCCGGCGTCACGTCGATGACATAGGTCTGCTCCTCGCGGAACGCCCTGATGTCGACGGACGGCTCGACACGCATCAGGAATTTCAGCTTGCCCTGGTCCAGAAACGAGGTCGCGTCGATGACGCCCTGGGGCAGATGCGCCCGCAAATGGGCAATGTCGAGCTGCGCCGGATGGTTGAAGGTGACCTTGATGATGTCGTTTTCGCGGACAAACGCGGTATCGAACTTGATCGACCAGTCGAACACCAGTCGGGTGAATGTCGGATGCTCGCCGACATGAAGCGTGACTTCCGGGCCTTCCTGGGCCTTCAGCCGGGCCTGTTCCAGCGCCCGGACCTTGCGCATGGCTTCCTCGGCGCGCTTGGCAAGATCGCGCACGACGTCGTCGGGCAGACCGGGAGGCAGGCCTTGCCAGGACATAGGCAGGATGTCGACAAACAGCTTCTCGCCGGCTTCGAGCGTGTTGATCTGGTACTGGTTCTTCAGCGCGAACCGTATGGCGCTGCCGTCCGGATCGCGCCGGGCGATGGTGACATAGTCGCCGAGATCGAGCGGCACGTCATCGACATTGATGTCGATCGGCTCCTCGAAGGAAATTCTGAGCACGCCGCCGGTGATGACCGCGTCGTAGATCGGCAATAAGGTGCGGTCCTTGAAGGTCAGCACGATGCGGCCGTAGCCTTCTTCTTCCGACACATTCAGCTCGACCGGTTCGAGCGGTTGGCTGCGCGCCTGCGTGGCGCCGAAGAGCATGAGACAGCCCAGCATCAGCCAGACAGAGGCGGCCAGCCGCAACAGCCCGTGCGGACCGCCGGCTGAGGCGGTGCGGCAGCTGTTTGAAGATGTCAGGAATGGCCCTGGCAAAGTAATCTGTCCTCGGATGACGCCAACACTCTAGTTTTAGTCAGGTCTTCTTAACGTGCCCTTACGCGATCGCCGGAAATCCGCCTGTTCCTGTCAGTTCGACGGGATTTTCGGCAGTTGGTCCTGAGCCGGCGCCTGTGCGCGCGCCTGGACGGGCTGCGCCGGCGGTTCCATGGGGGCGGAGGCATTGCTGGCGATGGCAACGGTCAGCCGCTCGGCCGCTTCCGGATGCATCTTGGCCAGAATATCCGCCATCTTCCGGGGCTTCATCTGGCGCACCACCTTCATCAGGATCGGCAGGCTGAGCCGGTCGAAAATCCTGGCGGCGTCCTTCGGCTTCATGTTCTCATACATGGTCACCAGGCCCGCGATCTCGTTTTCTTCCTGTTTCTTCTTTTCCTCGACCGCCGCTTCGATCCGCTCCTCAAGCTTCTTCAGCTCGTCAACGCGCTTTTGAATCCGTTCCTCGGTGGCCTGCAGCAGTTTTTCCCGAAGATCCAGCTGTCCTTCCTGCTGTTGCAGCGATTCACGCCGCTTGCCCAGGCTTTCGAGCACCGCGCGTTCGGCGGCCGAGCCGCCGATTTCCAGACTGTCCGGGAGCACAGGTTGTTCGGGGAGATCGCCCGGCGGTGGCGGCGGCGGCGCCATCGCCGCCCCGTCGCCTGCGCCGTCCGCCATCTCGGGCAGCTCCATTGTCTGCTGATCGCCGCCCGGGGGGGTCTCCTGCGCAACCGCGCCATTGATGGAAAACTCGCCCGTCTGCGGCCCGAGCGTCAGCGCGAGCAGCTTCAGGGCGAGCAGCGCGCTCGCTGAAATTCCAAGCAATGGCAGCAGTCTCAAATTCATGCAGCGGCACCATTCCGTTTACGGAATTGTTCAAGTCGCGCAGTCGCCTCCGCGGCGGCACTGCGAATGTCCGACGTCCGGCTGCTGCGCCGGCGCTCCGGCTCGACAGCAGGGGCTGGCGCGTAATCATCCGCCATAGGCGCATGATATTGCGGTTCCAGCGAAGGCTGAGGCGCATAGCTCTCTGCCCTGGGCGCCGGCTCCCGATGTGCCGAGGCAGCCCTGGCGGCGTCGGCAATCTGGGAGATCTTGCTAAAGACTTTCTCACCTTCGCCCAGTTGGCCAGCAAGGGTGTGAGACATGGTTTCCGCTTGCTTAAGACGAAGGCCCAAAGTTTTATCAGCTTCCGCCGCCGTGGTCTTCAGGCCCAGGATCGCGCGCTCGGCGATCTCGGTCGCCGTCATCAGCTCCGAAATGGTGGCCCGCAGGACTTCCTCGTCGGCGCGCAGGCGCTGCAGCCGGCGGTTCAGCGTCCAGCAATAGCCGATCGTGATCAGCAGCAACACGGCCACCAGTCCCTCAATGATCATTCCGAGTGGCAAGGTGCTCATTGGTCCCCCATTTCGCTTTGCATGGCGCGCTCGAAAGCGGCCAGCGTCATTTTCGGCTTACGCAAATTCTTTGCGACACGGATGGCAATGGAATCCTCCACTTTCCCGAGCGTTCCCTCGGTCAGCGGAATGTTTCCGCACTTGATCATCACCGGGTCCGTTGGCGCCTTGTCGAAGACAAGTGTCTGGCCGACATCCAGGCTCAGCACCCGCCCGAGCGGAAGATAAGTCTCGTAAAGCACGGCATCGATGTCGACTTCGGCCGCATGGATCTCGGTTGCCAAGTGGCCTTCCCAGACCGGGTCGCGGCCGAATTTCTCGCCCATGAACATCTGCAGCAGCAGATCCCGGATCGGCTCCAGCGTCGCATAGGGCACCATGATCTCGACCGAGCCGCCGCGGTCTTCCATGTCGATGCGCAGCTCGACGAGGATGGCAGCGTTGGCAGGGCGGGAGATCGCCGCAAAACGCGGGTTGGTCTCGAGACGTTCCAGATTGAAATGGACCGGTGACAGCGGCGCGAAGGCGTGTTCGGCGTCCTGCAGGATCAACGCCACCATCTGTTGTACCAGACCGGTCTCGATGGTGGTGTAGGGACGCCCCTCGACGCGCACGGCCGAGGTGCCGCGGCCGCCGCCGAGCAGCACATCGATGATCGAATAGATCAGGCTGGATTCCACGGTGATCAGGCCGAACCCGTCCCATTCCTCGGCCTTGAAGACCCCGAGAATGGCCGGCAGCGGAATCGAGTTCAGATAGTCGCCAAAACGTACGGAGCTGATGGAATCCAGCGACACTTCGACGTTGTCGGAAGTAAAATTGCGCAAGGAGGTCGTCGTCAGCCGCACCAGGCGGTCGAAGACGATTTCCAGCATCGGCAGGCGCTCGTAGGAGACCATTGCCGAGTTGATCAGTGCGCGGATGCCGCTCTGGTCGCCGGCGATCGTATCCTCGATATTGAAGCCGAGGAGGTTGTCGATTTCCTCCTGGTTCAGAACACGGTCGGCGCCGCGGGTGGCGTTTTCCAGATCGGGCTCGCTGTCGTCGATCATGGCCGCCCACTGGGCCGCCATATCGTCGGAACTGCCGGCGCCCTGCTCCTCTAGGGCAGCACCCCAGGCCGCGGCGAGATCCTCGTCGTCGTCGCCGCCCGCGCCTTGCTCCGCGAGGGCCGCCCCCCACGCATCGGCCATGTCCTCTTCGGACAGATCGTCATCGTCGTCGATGTCAGCCATTCAATCCCTCACTGCACAAGGATTTCCTTGAACAGGACCCCTTCAACCTTTGCCGGATAGACCGACAGATTGATCCGCCTGAGCAATTCTTCCTTCAGACGGAACAGACCGGCGGACCCTTCCAGGTCCGCGGGGCGCAATTCTCGCAAGTAGATCTGGAACGCATCCAGGATCCGCGGCAGATACGGCTGGATCTGGTCGATCATCGCGCGGTTCTCGACTTCCAGCGCGATCCTGACCTTGAGATAGGTGGTCCGCCCGTCCGTCGCCAAATTCACCGTCATTTCCGGCAGATCGTAAAAGACCACCGGTTTCTGCACGACCTGCGGCACCTCTGTCTCTCCCGGCGCCGGCATGGGAATGCTGTCGCCCATCAGAAAGAAATAGTAACCGGCGCCACCGATCACGAGCAGCAGCACCAGCCCGATACCGCCAAACAGGAAAAGCTTCTTTTTGCCGCCACCGGCGGCGGCTCCTTCGTCGCCATCATCGTCGGCTGCGGCGTTTTCGTCTGTCATTCCGCACTCCGCTACCAGCCAGGCGCTCGCGCGCGCCATTTATTACTAAAGAGTTAATGGTTAACGAATGGTTACCGGACCATTAACGCGAGTCACCGGGCAAAAATTGCCAAGTGGTTAACTTCTGCCGGAATCTCTTGCCGCATGCACCCTGGCGTTTGGATTTTTACCCAGATTTCCCAAGGATTTAAAAACTGGCACGGCACGTGCATTAACCTTAACGAGCCGGCAGGTCTGGGGAGACCGGCGGGTTCATCGGGGAGCATGAAGGGAACCGTTCACCATGGAGAACGCGCAATTAATCGCCTTGTCACGGCAGACCGCCTTGCGGAATCAGCTGAATGTGGTCGCAAACAACATGGCGAACATCAATACGTCCGGCTTCAAGTCGCAGAACCTGCTGTTTGAAGAATACCTGATGCCGATCGCCGAGGCGACCGAATTCGAGACGCAGGACGAAACCCTGTCCTATGTGCTGGACTACAAGACGCACACGGATTTCGACAATGGCAGCTTCAAGCTGACCGGCAACGACCTGGACCTCGCCCTTGAAGGTGACGGTTTTTTTGTCGTTCAGCTGGGAGACGGCACCGAAGCCTACACACGCAACGGAGCCTTTCACCTGGATTCGACAGGCCAACTGGTTACGTCGGAAGGGCGCCCGGTTCTGACCAACGCCGGTCCGCTGACCTTCACCCGCGAAGACGGCTTGATCGAAATAGCCGAAGACGGAACCATCTCGACCCAATTGGGTGTGCGCGGCCAGGTTCGTGTTGTCACCTTTGAGGACAACCAGGCGCTCCAGAAGATCGGCGAGACCCTTTACCAGGGCGAGAACGCCGGATTTCCCGACCGGGTTCGCGTGGTTCAAGGTGCTCTGGAGCAGTCCAATGTCGACGGCATCTATGAAGTCACCCGGCTGATTGAAATCACACGCACTTATGAATCCGTCGCCAAATTCCTGAAGGACGCGGACGAGCTGCGCCAGCAGGCGATCTCGACGCTCGGCCGGTTCCAGGCCTAATCGGCACGAGGAGAAACAGACATGAAAGCACTCCACATTGCCGCGACGGGCATGAAAGCCCAGGAATTGAACGTCGAAGTCATTTCCAACAACGTCGCCAACATGCGCACAACGGGCTTCAAGAAGCAGCGCGCCGACTTTCAGGACCTGCTTTACCAGAACCTCCGGCGCATGGGCACGGAAACCTCCGACACCGGCACCATCGTCCCGACCGGCATCCAGATCGGCTCGGGCGTGAAGCTCGCCTCGACCACCCGGATCATGTCGCAGGGCTCACTGGAACAGACCGGCAAGGCCCTGGACGTGGCTGTCCGCGGCGAAGGCTTCTTCCAGATCGACCTGCCCGACGGCACCACCGGCTACACCCGCGACGGTTCGTTCGAACGCGACGCCGACGGCCAGCTGGTGACCGTTGACGGCTATACTGTCAATCCCGGTATCACCATTCCGGAGACCACCCAGGACATCACCATATCCAACACGGGTGTCGTTCAGGGCGTCGACCAGGCCGGCAACACCGTGCAGCTCGGCCAGGTGCAGCTTGCCCGCTTCGTCAACAAGGCGGGCCTTGAGGCGATCGGCGACAACCTGTTCCTGGAAACGGATGCCAGCGGCCAGGCCGAGACAGGCAATCCTGGAGACAACGGCTTCGGCTCTGTGCAGCAGTATTTCCTCGAAATGGCCAATGTCGACGCGGTGACGGAAATCGCCGACCTGATCTCGGCACAGCGCGCCTACGAGATGAATTCGAAGATCATCCAGGCCGCCGACGAGATGTACTCAACCACCACAAACCTCCGCTAGGACGGGAAGGCATTAGGATGATGAAACAGCTGCTCAAAGCCGCCTTCGGCCTGCTGCTGATAGGCCTCGCCACCGCCCCCTCCCGGGCTGAGGAGCGTCCGGTTCTGCGCTCGCAGGTCATGACCCTCTCGGATATCGTCACGGTTGGCGATTTCTACACCAATGCGGGCCGGTTCGCCGCCAAGCCGCTGTTCCGCTCTCCGGACATGGGCACCTCGGGCAATGTTCCGGCCAGCGACGTCGCGGAGCGCGCACGCGCCGCTGGACTGGAAACAGCCGGAACCGATGGCCTCAGAACCGTCGTTGTCTATCGCGGCGCGACCAAGCTCAACCGGGACCAGCTGGCCGGACTGGTGCGCAAGTCCCTGGAAGAGCGCAATGCCGGCCTGAATGCCGACAAGCTCGACATCCGCCTGCTGCAGGCTCCGGACCAGGTCCTGGCGGATCCCAAGGTGAGTGATCCCATCCGGATCGACCGGGTCGAGTGGTCCCAGACCAGCGGCCACTTCACGCTTCATGCGACCGTCGCAGTCGAATTCGGCACAGACCGGCTGATCCTGTCGGGCATTGCCACGGAAATGATCGATGTGGTCACTCTGGCGCAGCCAGTCCGGCGCGGAGACATCGTCAAGGAAGAGGATCTGGACATGCTCCGAATCGCACGCAACAAGGTGCCCGCCGGCGCCCTGACAGACCTCGATGACATTGTCGGCAAGCAGGCCCGGATCAATGTCCGCGCCAACGCACCGCTGTCGCGCCGCGACTTCCAGCGGCCCGTGCTGATCGAGCGCGGAGAAAAGATCACGGTCACCTTCATCATGCCGGGCATGAAGCTCACGTCCCGTGCCCAGGCCATGGATGACGGCGCCAAGGGCGATGTCATCGACGTCATGAACCTTACCTCCCGGCGCATCGTCCCGGCGATTGTCACCTCCCGCGGCCAAGTACGCGTTCACGCCGCCAATCCTATTGTCGCAAGCTTGAACAGCGAGACCCAATAATGCTGAGCACATTCCCCAGACAGCTTCTGGCGAGCATAGCGCTTTCCGCCCTTGCCGCCGGATGCGGCACCGCCGACAAACTGGCCAATGTCGGCCAGCAACCCGCCCTGAACGCCATTCAGGACCCGACCACGACACCCGGGTACCGGCCGGTGCAAATGCCGATGCCGGAACCGGTGCAGGCCCACTACAACCCGAATTCCCTGTGGCAGTCGGGTAGCCGAGCCTTCTTCAAGGACCAGCGCGCCAGCCAGGTCGGCGACATCCTGACCGTGGTGGTCACCATCGACGATGAGGCAGAATTCGAAAACGATACCGAACGCAGCCGGTCCGACACCAGCTCGGCCGGTGTCGGCGGTGCCCTCGGCACGGCCATCGACACCATCTTCATGCCTGCGAGCACGGCGGCCAGCGACCTTGCCAACGTCAACAGCAGTTCCAATTTCGAAGGCTCCGGCAAGGTCGACCGCACCGAGACCCTGCAGACCACCGTCGCGGCCGTCGTTACCCAGGTCCTCCCCAATGGCAACCTCGTCATCGAGGGCCGTCAGGAAATCCGGGTAAACTTCGAGGTCCGCGAGCTGATCGTCGCCGGTATCGTACGGCCTGAGGACATCACCGCCAACAACCGCATCGCCAGCGAACAGATTGCCGAAGCGCGCATCGGTTACGGCGGCCGCGGCCAGATCACCGATGTCCAGCAACCCCGGGTCGGCAACCAGGTCCTCGATATCCTGCTGCCGTTCTGATCCCAATAAATACAGTCCCCCGGCCCGAAACCGGCAACGTGTTCTAGAAGCGTTGCCGGCCACGGCTGACGACGGGCACGGCATCTCGCTCCCCGAGTGCCGTGCCCGTTCTCGTTTTCAAGTCCGGGCAATCCGGGGTAATACCAACCTCAATAGATAGGAACCGATCTGATGGCTTTGATCCGGTTTGGCCGGCAAGGCGCGTTGCGCAGGACGGCCTGGTTGGCCGTTCAAGCAGCGCAACGCTGTCCGGCGGGCCGGAGCAGGCCACCGAAGGCCGTGTTTGGGGACTGTTCAGCCACGTCGCAGGTATTGACCGATAAACCATATCGCCCTGCAACCTGCTCCTTGCCGAACAGTCCCCAAACGCGGTCAGATCGGGTCCTATCTAATGAGGTTGGTATAATACCGGTGCAGACCCCGGAGACCATTGCTTGTGACCACCACCCTGATCGTTCTCGCCCACCCTGCCCCGACCTCTTTCAACGCCGCCTGGGCGCGCGCGTCGGAAGAAGCCTGTCGCGCTTTCGGCGACACAGTGCTGATGTCCGACCTGTATGACCTCGGCTTCGATCCTGCCGAGCGAGCCGTGCATTACCCGCAAGGTGTGGCGACCGATCCATTTGATGTGCTGAAAACCCAGCAGGCTGCCTCCGAGACCAGCGCGCTGCCGCAGCCGGTCCTAAACGAGGTCGACAAGATCCGCGCGGCGGACCGGATCATTCTGCATTTTCCGCTGTGGTGGTTCGCGCCGCCGGCGATGCTGAAAGGCTGGTGCGAGCGGGTGCTGGTGAATGGCGGCCTGCACGACACCGACAACCGCTTCGACACGGGCCTGTTTCGCGGCAAATCCGTTCTGTTTTGCGTGACGACGGGCTCAAAAGCCGCCGAAAGCGCCCATAACGGCAAGGAAGGCGACGTTCAGATGCTGCTCTGGCCGCTCGCTTACACCTTCCGCTATCTCGGCTTCGATGTGCTGCGTCCCCACGTCGTCCACGGTGTGCACGGCTACCACAAGGGGGCCGCCAGGGACGCGCTTCAAGAGCGCTTGCGCGGCGCGCTGATGGACCAGCGGGAGCTGCTGGAGAACTACGCCGCCCTGCCCCGGCTCACCTTCAATGCGGACGACGAGTTCGAAGGCGGGCAACTGCGCAACGGGGCTCCCGTCCACTCGCTTTTCATTCGGCAGGATCCCTGACCGGATAGGGACGCCCCTGGCGGGAACCGCAGAAGTCCCGCCCTGCCAATTCCGTCTCGCCAGGATGACGCCAACCGGACTTCAGCTAAGATGCCCTTGGGTTACTTGCGAGTTGGTGAGGTCTCCATGCGCTTGTTTTTCGCATCTCTCCTTTCAGCCGTTTTTTATGTCCGCTCCCGCCTGGAGCGCCAGCTGCGGCAACGGTCCGGGTGGGTTTGAAGCCTGGAAACAAGCCTTTATTGCCAATTCCTCCCGTTATGGCCTCAAGGAGCGCGTGGTCAGACAGGCACTGCAGAATGTCGGCTACAGCCGAAAGGTCGTCCGTCTCGACCGCAACCAGAAATCCATCAAGCTGAGCTTCGAGCAGTTCCATGCAAAGCGGGTCAACAACGCGATGATCAAGCGCGGCCAGAAGCTCGGCAACTGACCGGCAACAGCCTACCAAACCCGAGCAATCAATGTCGAACCGGCACGGACCGCGGCGCACGAAATATAGTCATTTTTCCCGATTTTCAGGTAGAATAGACGCATTCTGTGCACTTTCGCCGAATGCGACCTATCCGGCCATCTATCCGGACGGGACCAACGGGGAGAACAACACCTGTTGGCTGTGAGCGCCCAACGGCTCACCAACGGAGGCTGCTCGAGTGCATATATTTCATGGACGGAAATCCGCGGCAATGGCAGCCGCGATCGCGTTTGTAAGCGCCGTCACCGCGACAGCTCACGCCTTGGCGCAGGATCAGGGCCTGCACAACAGCACCAAGATGTTCTCTGCGCCCGCCGATCTCAGCTGGAAACACTGGAACGATCCGCTTGAGCTGGAGCGGACATGGCAAGCGGCCATCGTTCGGGTTCCAACCGCGGCAGGACAGTCCAGACAGGTAACAACCGAGGACCTGCAGAAGCAAACAACGGGGATCGACCGGAAACTGCCGACTGTCATTTACCTGCACGGCTGCAGCGGATTCTGGCCGGGCACTCATGAACGGATCAGGTTCTTTGCGGACAACGGCTTCCTTGTCATCGCGCCGGCCAGTCTGGCCCGGGAGGTCTATCCGCGGTCCTGCAATGTGGAAACCCGCGAGGGCGGGTTGTTTCGCGGCACCATGACACTCAGACGCAACGATGCCGGACATGCCATCGAACAGGCACGGCAGATCTCGATTGTCGACGATGAGAACATCGTTTTGATCGGTTTCAGCGAGGGCGCGATGACTACCACATCGTTCGAGCCGCAAAACGAGCGGCAACGGGTCAAGGCCAGGGTCGCGGAAGGCTGGACATGCCACACGCCCTGGCAAGAAGACAAAGGCGTCAACGCGCGCGAGGATGAACCGGTTTTGACTCTGGTCGGTGAACGGGACCCCTGGTATCAAAATCAATGGACAAGCGGCAATTGCGCGCCATTCCTGAACCCGGACAACGGCAGCAGATCCATCGTGTATGGCGACGACACCATCGCGGACAAACACGGTTTGCTGGAGTTCAAATCCGTCCAGGAGGATGTTCTCGCCTTCCTCAGGGAAAACCTGGATTTCTGACGGCAGACTTTTCAGAACGCTGTGGCCACCTCCACCAGATGCACCGTAACGCCTTGACAAAAATGACAGTTAAGGCAGCCTGATCCGTCACACGGTTGTAACCTGGGCGTCGCAAAACCCGCTGACGGCCGTGCGGCCGAACAGGAGCTTATTCATGTCCACGATCAACGATTTTTCCCTTTCCCGGCGCAGCCTGCTTATGGGCGCCGCGGCGACCGGCCTTGCCACGGCGCTGCACCCCTATTCCGCGCTGGCAAAGGAAGGTACCGCCCATATCCGTCTGATGGAAACCACCGACCTTCATGTCCATGTGTTTCCCTATGATTATTACGGCGACCGCCCGGTGGACACGGCGGGCCTCGCCCGCACCGCAACCTTGATCCGTCAGATCCGGAACGAGGCCACCAATTCGGTGCTGGTCGACAATGGCGACTTCCTGCAGGGCAACCCGATGGGCGACTTCGTCGCTTATGAACGCGGCATGCGCGAAGGCGACATTCACCCGGTCATCAAGGGCATGAATGTCCTGAACTTTGACGCCGGCACCCTGGGCAACCACGAATTCAACTATGGCCTGGACTTCATGATGAAAGTCCTGTCCGGGGCCAATTTTCCGGTCGTCTGCGCCAACCTGGTCAAGGGCACGACGCTGGCCGCCAGCGCCCGTGACGACAGCCTGTTCCTGAAGCCTTACGTGATCGTCGAAAAGGAGATCACCGACGGCGCAGGCAACAAGGCCCCGATCAAGATCGGCTTCATCGGCTTCGTGCCGCCGCAGATCATGAACTGGGACCGGCGCCACCTGGAGGGCAACGCCAGCGCACGCGACATCGTTACCACCGCCAGGGCCTTCGTGCCGGAAATGCGCGAACAGGGCTGCGACCTCGTCATCGCCCTCTCCCATTCCGGCATTGACGCCAACGACTATGCCGAAGGTATGGAAAACGCCTCCCTGCATCTTGCCGCCGTCGACGGCATCGACGCCGTCTTCACCGGCCACCATCACCTGGTGTTCCCGGGGCCGCAATATGAAGGCCTGCCGGGCGTTGACGCCGAAAAGGGAACGCTCTTCGGCAAACCGGCCGCCATGGGCGGTTTCTGGGGCTCGCATCTGGGTGTGATCGACCTGATGATCGAGCGCGACGGCAACGGCTGGCGGGTCGCCAATTTCATGACCGAAGCCCGCTCGATCTATGAAAAGGAAGGCCGCACGGTCACGCCGCTGGTCGAGAGCCAGCAGGATGTTCTGGACGCGGTCAAGGAAGACCACGAAGCAACGCTGCAATATGTCCGCCGCCCGGTCGGCAAGACCTCCGCGCCGCTGCATTCCTACTTCGCCCTCGTTGCCGACGACCCGAGTGTCCAGATCGTCTCCAAGGCCCAGACCTGGTACATCGAGCAGATGATGAAGGGCACGGAATGGGAGGGCCTGCCGGTGCTCTCCGCTGCCGCTCCTTTCAAGGCGGGCGGCCGCGGTGGCCCGGACTATTACACCGATGTGCCGGTCGGCGATGTCGCCATCAAGAATGTCGCGGACCTCTATCTTTATCCGAACACGGTGCGCGCGGTCGCCATCAAGGGCGGCACGGTCAAGGAATGGCTGGAACGTTCCGCCGGCATCTTCCAGCAGGTGGAACCGGGCAAGGCCGATCAGCCGCTGATCAACCCGGACTTCCCGAGCTACAATTTCGACGTCATTGACGGGATCACTTACGAGATCGACCTCACCCAGCCGTCGAAATACGATTCAAAGGGCGAGCTGATCAATCCGGACGCCAACCGCATCGTGAAGCTGGAGTTTGGCGGCAAGCCGCTGAATTTCGACGACACGTTCATCGTCGCCACCAACAATTACCGCGCCGGCGGCGGCGGCAATTTCCCCGGCATCAACGACGAAGTCGTGGTCTTTGTCGGCCCGGACACCAACCGGGACGTGCTGGTGCGCTACATTGTCGAACAGGGCACGATCAACCCGTCGGCGGACGCCAACTGGCGCTTCCGTCCGGTTCCGGACACCACGGTTCTGTTTGAAACCGGCCCGGGTGGTGCCGACCACGCCGCCTCGGTCGAGGGTGTGCGGATCGAACCGGCCGGCGACGGCGCCGACGGCTTCGCGCAGTATCGGATCACGCTCTGAACGCGGAAGCAGGTGTATTCTGGGAGCCGTTTTCGTTGAACGGCTCCCAGAATCAAACCGCAACTTGAAGCAGCGTGAACGCGCTTTCTTGACTGACCGGCCGCTTGTTCGAACGTGTGGCCGATCCTTCGAGACGGACCTGACAGTCCTCCTCAAAATGAGCTTGTTTTTAGAGCAGCGATAACAATGACATAAAAAAACCTTCCCACAGGGGGGAAGGTTTTGAAAGTCATTCGGATCCGCCTGTTGCCGGCGGATCGGCCGTTTTCTGGAAATCAGTCGTCGCGATAAACCTTTTCCCGGCGCTCATGCGCTTCCTGGGCTTCGATCGACAAGGTCGCGATCGGCCGTGCCTCAAGGCGCCGCAGGGAAATGGGTTCCCCGGTTTCTTCGCAATAGCCGTAGCTGCCGTCTGCGATCCGTTCCAAAGCATCGTCAATCTTTGAAATCAGCTTGCGTTGACGGTCCCTGGCCCGCAGCTCGATGGAGCGGTCGGTTTCAGAGGACGCCCGGTCGGCGAAATCGGGGTGGTTCTGGCTTTCCTCCTGAAGGTTGGTAAGCGTTTCCTTGCTCTCCTTCAGGATCTCTTCTTTCCATGCAAGCAGCTTGTTTCGAAAATATTCACGCTGCCTGTCATTCATGAACGGCTCGTCTTCCGAGGGTCGATATTCAGACTCAATTTCAACCGTCATCGATAGCTCCGGATTACCGTTATGCCGGGCGCAATATATAGCCGCTTCCCTCTGCCTACAACGGTTCATTTGCAGAAAATGGCATCAAGGAAAGTTTATATCTTTCAATCCGTTGCGTAACTTTTAGACAGTTTTGCGGCAAAGTTTAACCGTTTGGCCCGCCGCTCAGTCGGGGAATCGGCCAAGCTTGGCAAGCTCGACTTTCACACGCAATTCAATCTCTTCCAGCACCGAATCAATTTTCGGATCGCCGCTTTCGAGTCGTTTCGAAACCTGACGGGCAAGCAACTCCAGCCGGTCCTCGGAGACCTGGCCCGCCAGCAGATCGGTGCGCACGGTTTCCAAAGTGTCCAGCAGGGAATGGCCATGCCTGGCAGCGCGCGAGCGGCGTTCCGCCCGTTCGTCCACTTCCTGGAGCGCCAGCAGGGCATCCATGCCCTGGATCGCCGATCCACCAGCCGTCTGCGACGAGGACACAACCTCGCTCCCGAAGTCGGGAGCAAAGGACTCCGAACTCGAGCTTTTGCCTTTCTTGGCACTTTTGCCCTGAACGCCGGTGATGGGTTTATTGCCAGTGATGCGCATGTTCGATCTTCCAATGGTCCGACCGCAATCCTGGCGCAAACCACCGGATCACCTGTCAGAATCTGCCGAGAAGGGTAAATGAGTCCTTATGAAGGAGGCAACATTTGCCGGGTAGCAAACACAAAACTTTAACCCCGCCCAACGGTTTTGCGTGGATATGCTCGCCATCCTACCAGAAATAGGCCCAGAATCCCGTCACTTTGCGGAAAAGACCCGGTGCACCTCTGAAAGTGGCACGGCTCTCGCATTACGCAAGTCGACTTAGTACGCCGGTCCATGCGCCGGTTCCTTGAATGGCAGGCCAGAAGTAGTAATGCGACATTTAGGCGACACGATCTTCGAGACCTTTGGACGGTTCGTCCTGGCAACCGCACTTTGCCTGTTCGGCGCGGTTGCCATTCTAACACCGGCGGAAGCGGCTTCGCGCATCAAGGACATCGCGGATTTTGAAGGCATTCGTGAAAACCAGCTGATCGGCTACGGCCTGGTCGTTGGCCTGAACGGCACCGGCGACAGCCTCAACAACTCCCCCTTCACCCAGCAGAGCCTCCAGGCCATGCTGGAACGGCTCGGCGTCAATACCCGGAACGTCGACCTCAACACCAACACGGTGGCGGCGGTCATGGTCACGGCCAACCTGCCGCCCTTCTCCACACAGGGCACGCGCATTGACGTCAATGTCAGCGCGCTCGGCGACGCGGACTCGCTTCAGGGCGGCACTTTGCTGGTCACGCCTCTGGTCGGCGCGGATGGTGAAGTCTACGCAATCGCTCAAGGCTCGGTCGCGATCGGCGGCTTTTCCGCCCAGGCGGACGCGGCCTCCGTGGTGCGCGGCGTGCCGACGGCGGGCCGTATCGCCAATGGCGGTCTGGTGGAACGCGAGCTGGATTTCAAGCTCGCCTCGCTGACCACCCTGCGGCTCGCCCTGCGCAATCCGGATCTGACCACTGCCCGCCGGGTCGCATTGTCCATCAACGAACTAATCGGCATGCCGACCGCCGAACCGCTGGATCCGGCAACCGTTCAGCTGAACCTGCCGCAGCAATATGACGGCAACATTGTCGACCTTCTGACCGACATCGAGCAGCTGATCGTCGAACCAGACCTCGCCGCCCGCATCGTGATCGACGAGAATTCCGGCATTATCGTGATGGGTCAGGACGTGAAGGTGTCCATGGTCGCCGTTGCCCAGGGCAATCTGACCGTGACCATCGCGGAAACGCCGCAAGTGTCCCAGCCCCTGCCCTTTGCGAATGGCGAGACAACTGTCGTGCCCCGTTCGGAAGTGTCGGTGGATGACAATGGAACGAAACTGGCAATTGTCCCGGAAACCGTTACCTTGAAACAGCTTGTCGACGGGTTGAACGCCCTGGGAATCGGCCCGCGCGACATGATTTCCATCCTGCAGGCCATCAAGGCCAGTGGCGCCCTGCAAGCCGAGATCGAGGTGCTGTGATGCTTGACCTGATTTCACCTCAAACGGCACCGGCGACAGCCCGGCCGACACCCCAGGATGCTCTGCGCGGCCTCGACGCAACCAACAAGACCGCGGTCCGTGCAGCTGCCGAGGAATTTGAAGCGGTGTTCCTGAACAACATGCTCCAGAACATGTTCACCGGCCTTGAGAACGGTGGCGCCTGGGGCGGCGGCACCGGGTCCGACGCCTGGCAGAGCCTTTTGATCGACGAATATGCACGCACCATTGCCGACAGCGGCGGCATCGGCCTTGCCGACAGCGTGGAACGTGAACTGCTCGCATTGCAGGAGGGCGCAAGATGACCGCACAACCGAACGCAACAGCCTTTCCGTTTTCACTGGAACGGCCAACCAGTCAGCAGGACGCTGAGAACTTCTGCTCCGCGCTCTCCGGCACCATGGAAGCTCTCTTGTCCGTCATCGAGATGGAGACGGATCTGGTGCGGGCCGGCAAACTCCGGGAAGCCGGTGAGCTGCAGGCGGATAAGGCCCGGCTGATCCATGAATACACGCGCGGCATGATGACTGCGAAGGAACACGCGGTCGCGCTTGGCAACCTGGCGCCGGCCGCAACCCAGAACCTCCGGCGGCAGCACGGCGAATTCCAGCCCGTTCTGCGCATCAACCTGGCGGTTCTTTCCACGGCGCGCGACGTTGCCAACAACATCGTCTCCACGGTGGCCAAGGTGGCCGGAGCCAAGAACGCCACGGCGCCTACGACCTATGGCCGCAACGGCTCGGCACCGACCGGCCCGCAATCGGCACGGGGCATCGCGGTCAACCAGTCCCTTTAGACTGGTTACTTCCTTCATTCAAATGCGAAGGTTACAAGACACCGTCCTTTGGGCGGTGTCTTTCTATGCCTCAGAAAAGCTATCAAGGTCTTCTAATATACAACGGATTTCACCCTTGGCAACGAATCAGGAACGCGCGCAAGCGGATAGATCCGGACCCTTAAAATTCTAATCATTCCGTTAACAGAGGATTCATTCCCTTACGTTATATTCGACGGTGCACGGGTATATGTGTTGATTAACCCGGAGGGAAAGATGTTGGACACGGGACTGGCCCGGCCGCCATCGCCGACGTATACGGCGATCACGCCGGCTACGCGGGCTCCGGAACGGAACGAGCCTTCCGCCAAGACGGATCTGCCGGCTGAAGAGACGGTGTCTCCGCCGACGGAAACCGAAAACAGCCAGAGGGCTGCGAACAACGAACGCGACCAGCGTTCGCTGCTGGAACGGTATACGCCGACCGTCGAGCGCCAGAATATCATCGATGAGGACAGCGAGAGCCTCGTCTACATTGCCACCAACACGGAAACCGGCAATGTCGTTCGGCAGATCCCGAGCGAAACCCTCTTGCGCCTGCGCGCCTACTCCAAGACCGTCGAAACCCAGCAGACCCAGGACAGCGCCCAGGCTTTCCAACGCGTCGTCTGACCCCAACTCGGATACTTCACTGCGGATCGTTCGGTTCCGGCATCTACCCGCTTGTCTGCAAACTCGCTCCCCAGTATCAACGCCTACCTTGTTTGATCCTTTCGCCGGCCAACATTCCATCACCCATGGCTTCTGGAGCTGAGGGTTTCGCCTCCCCGCCCCCCCTACACAATCCACCGGTTAACAGTTTCGCTCTAAAAGGGGCTTCTGGCGCCCGATATTCGGTTTTTCAGCGCGGATCGCACCCGTCCAAACATCGCTGTGATTTGCCGTCCGCCTGCTGCGAAAGCTTTCTCGCACCCCGCCAACCCCTTCATAAACAACACCTTCAACCGCAAACAGAAACATCATTATTTGCAAGGAGTTACCGGACGTTAAGGTTAATATCCGCTAACCTTGTTTCTTTAGAAATTGTTTTAGACAAGCGCGCATTAATGGCCGCCGGATCCAGGACGGATCTGAGTATCTCGTATTCCTAGAAAGGAAACACTATGGCTGACATTACTCTGTCCAGCGCGGTTCGTTCGAACCTTAACACTCTCCAGCAAACCGCATCGTTCATGTCCGACGTCCAGAACAAACTGGCGACCGGTAAGAAAGTGAACTCTGCTCTGGACAACCCGAACAGCTTCTTCACGGCTTCTGGCCTGACCTCTCGTGCAAACGACCTGTCGACCCTTCTGGACGACATGGGCCAGTCGGTTCAGACGCTGAAAGCTGCTGATGAAGGTATTTCCAGCATCACCAAGCTGGTTGAGTCCGCCAAGGCAAAAGCAAATCAGGCCCTTCAGTCCCAGAGCCAGTACGAGCGCAAGCAGTTTGCGTCTCAGTACAATGAGCTTCTGACCCAGATCGAGGATCTGGCGAAAGACGCCGGCTACAAGGGCAAGAACCTGCTGGCCGGCGACGGCAACGACCTGACCACTATCTTCAACGAAGACTCCACGTCCAAGCTGACGATCGACGCGGTCGACTACACCGACTCTTCCCTGTCCACCGGTCTGAACCTTTCGGATCTGGCTGAAGGTCAGGGCGCAACCACCTCCTTCACCCTCCAGGGCGGCAAGACGACCATCACGCTGACCGACGGCACCACGACGCTGAACTCCAGCTCATCGCTGTCTGATTCCAACGTGATCTCGACCACGACCACTCTGGAATTCGTTGACGCGATCGACAGCCCGAACGCCATCATCTCCGGTTCCGACACGGTGACCGCAGGTGCGACCGTTCAGGACCTGGTCGACAGCCTCAACAGCATCTCCGGTGTTCGCGCTGAGTTCGATGACACCAACGGTGAGCTGACCATCTACAGTGACCAGGATTTCCACATCTCTGACACTGTCGACACGCACTCCGCCGCTCTGTCCACCTTCGAAGTGGCTGCAACGGCTCTGGCTTCGACCGGCGCCCTGCTCTCCGACACCGGCTCCTTCGCGGTTGGCGACACGCTGACCCTGACGGACGGCAACGGCTTCGAACTGGGCTCGCTGGAAATCGAAGACGACACCTCCGTCGATGACCTGACGAACTTCGTCAACGACTTCCAGGGCGTCTCTGCATCCTTCAACGCTTCGTCCGGCCGTCTGGACATCACCTCTGAAGTCGATCTGTCGCTTACCAGTGACAACGCCGACTTCGCGAGCGATGCCTTCTCTGCCAACACGACCGGCGTTTCGCTCTCGGCAATCTCCGACAGTGGCTTCGCAACCGATTCCGACATCAACCGCGTGGTTGACCGTCTGAACACGGCGCTGAGTTCGCTCCGGACCCAGGCTTCCGAGTTCGGTACCAACCTCTCCATCGTGGAAAACCGTCAGGACTTCACCAAGAACCTGATCAACACGCTGGAAGAAGGTGCTGGCCTCCTGACCCTGGCCGATACCAACGAAGAAGGTGCAAACCTCCTGGCTCTGCAGACCCGTCAGAGCCTGGCGTCGACTTCGCTGTCCTTCGCAGCACAGGCAGACCAGAACGTTCTGCGTCTCTTCTAAGTCAGAAAGACTTCTCCAAAACAGGGAAAGCGGGCTTTGGCCCGCTTTTTCTTTTTCTGGGGCCGCGAACGCCTCGATTCGATTCCAGCATCGGTCCCGCCTGCTCCACAACACGCTCGTCCGTTTTCCTTGCGGTCAACGTGCTCAGGACTGCCTTGAAGAGAATTTCCGTATTTGCCCCGCGCCCCGGGCAGGCGACGCCCCTTCCCAAAACCGGCACGAACTTTTTTTGACCTTTTTGTTGTGTCGCAGGCCAATCGGGCCGGTCGGCGTTTCCAAAATGGCGGATTCCCGCGCACCGAAGCGAACCGCCTTGGCGCTAAAAAATTCCGGGGCCGGTTCCAGGGCGATTTTCACACTGTCATTTCTTCGCCTTGGCAGGCGCAAACCCATCCCCTTTCCATCAGGATTCCTTGCGACCCCGCCACCGGCGTTAACGCTCTACTAACCCTAAATTTCAAGCGTTTAACCATTGATTAAGGTTAACAATCAATGATCCAAGGCAACCTGCTCAGGAAGAGCAGCTGAAATGTGACCCAGGAAAGGGATAGTCAGATGCAGGATATTACCCTGTCAGCTGCCGTGCGGCAGAACCTCCTCACGCTCCAGTCCACAGCCGATCTTATGTCCGGTGTCCAGAACAAGCTGGCGACCGGTCTTAAGGTGAACTCTGCGCTGGACAACCCGAACAGTTTCTTCACGGCCTCCGGTCTGAACTCCCGCGCCAATGACCTGTCCACTCTTCTGGACGACATGGGCCAGTCCCTGCAGACGATCAAGGCGGCCGACAAGGGCATCCAAACCATCACCGACCTGGTGGAAACCGCCAAGGCAAAAGCCAATCAGGCACTGCAGACCCAGAGCCAGTACGAGCGCAAGAAGTTTACCGAGCAGTACAATGACTTGCTCGAGCAAATCGAAGATGTCGCGAAGGACAGTTCCTACAAGGGCAAGAACCTGCTGGCCGGCGACGGCAACGACCTGACCACGATCTTCAACGAAGACTCCACGTCCAAACTGACGATTGAAGCGGTCGACTACACCGACACTGCGCTCTCCACCGGCCTGAACCTTTCGGCACTGGCGGAAGGCCAGGGCTCGACCACCTCCTTCACCCTCCAGGGCGGCAAGACGACCATCACGCTGACCGACGGCACCACGACGCTGAACTCGGCGTCCTCGCTGTCAGAATCCAACGTGATCTCGACCACGACCACTCTGGAATTCGTTGACGCGATCGACAGCCCGAACGCCATCATCTCCGGTTCCGACACGGTGACCGCAGGTGCGACCGTTCAGGATCTGGTCGACAGCCTCAACAGCATCTCCGGTGTTCGCGCTGAGTTCGATGACACCAGCGGTGAGCTGACCATCTACAGTGACCAGGATTTCCACATCTCTGACACTGTCGACACGCACTCCGCCGCTCTGTCCACCTTCGAAGTGGCTGCAACGGCTCTGGCTTCGACCGGCGCCCTGCTCTCCGACACCGGCTCCTTCGCGGTTGGCGACACGCTGACTCTGACGGACGGCAACGGCTTCGAACTGGGCTCGCTGGAAATCGAAGACGACACCACCGTCGATGATCTGGAAAACTTCATTGACGACTTCAACGGCGTTGAAGCGACCTTCAATGCCTCGTCCGGCCGCCTGGACATTACCTCGGACGTGGATCTGTCGCTCACCAGTGATAACTCGGACTTTGCCAGCGACGCATTTACCGCGAACACCACTGGCGTGACCCTGTCCGCACTGTCCGACAGCGGTTTCGCGACAGACTCGGACATCAGCCGCGTGGTCGACCGCCTGAACACGGCTCTCAGCAACCTGAGATCCCAGGCTTCCGAATTCGGTACCAACCTGTCTACCGTTGAGATCCGTCAAGACTACACCAAGACGATGATCAATACTTTGCAGGAAGGTGCAGGTCTTTTGACCCTGGCCGATACCAACGAAGAAGGTGCAAATCTGCTGGCCCTGCAGACCCGTCAGCAGCTGGCATCGACATCCCTGTCCTTCGCCTCCCAGGCCGACCAGACAGTGCTATCCCTCTTCTAATTCAAGCAGAATCAGTCAGACGATTGATTCTCCCGAGAAGACTTGCAAACGGCGGACCATCGGTTCGCCGTTTTCTTTTTGGTCGGGGACCGCCTTACAGATCGCTAGAATTTCCTGTTGTTTTTCAGTGCCTTAAAAGAAACCTTTTGGTAACTTTTATTTACGGTAAGTTAACAGATGCATCGGTGATTAACTTTCCATTTAGATTTACGGCGAGGGTGCGGACTTAACTACAACGTCTTGCGATTTCCCTCGGCGGGTACTGAACAGGAAAAGCGGTGAAGTCTGATGCCTGATATTGTTCTCTCCAGTGCTGTCCGGGACAATCTCCTGTCACTGAAGCAAACGGCGGATCTGCAGTCGATAACGCAGACGCGCTTGGCGACCGGTCTGAAAGTCAACACGGCGCTCGACAATCCGAACTCCTTCTTCACGGCGCAATCCCTGAACGACCGGGCGAGCGACCTCACCAACCTGCTCGACAATATGGGCCAGTCGGTCCAGACCATCCGGGCGGCTGACAAGGGCATCACCTCGATCACCAAGCTGGTCGAATCAGCAAAGGCGATCGCCAACCAGGCCCTTCAGACCTCCAGTGAATACGAGCGCAAGCAGTTCACCAGCCAGTACAACGACCTGCTTGAGCAGATCGAGGACATGGCCCGGGACTCCAGCTACAAGGGCAAGAACCTTCTGGCAGGCGCAGGCAACGAACTGGAAGTCATCTTCAACGAGGACAGCACGTCCAACCTGACGGTCAATCCGGTCGATTTCACCGACACGACGCTGGACGACGGTCTCAATCTGGACGATCTTGACCCGGGCGGGACCGGCACCTCCGCATTCAACCTTTATGGCGGCACCACCACGCTGAGCCTTGGCGGCCTGCAGGCCTCTTCAAATCTGACCGATCTTGGCGACTGGGCCAACGGCGACATCGTTTCCGTGACCGATTCTTCCGGCACGACGAACTTCACCGTCGGAACAGACATCACCACTGTTCAGGACTATGTGGACGCGCTGAACGATCTGAGCGGCGTTCACGCGAGCTTCGACGAGGCGACGGATTCCATCACCATCACGTCCGGCCTGGACAACGCACTGTATATTTCCAAGGACAACTCTGGTGGCGGCACGGCGACGGACGGTGGCGACACCGGCGGCACAACGTCAACGCTGACAGTGTCCGCGCTGAGCTCGACGGCGACACTGATCTCATCGGGCGGATTTCAGGCTGGCGACACGATCACCATAACGGACGGCAACGGCTTCGAACCGGCGTCGATTGAAATCGACGATGAAACAACGGTTAGTGACCTGGTCACCTTCATCGACAACGTGAAGGGCCTTGATGCCACCTTTTCCGGTGGCAGCATATCGCTCATCGGCGAGGTCTCTTTCGACATCTCCAGCAGCAATGCCGATTTCAATCGGATGACCCTGGGCAGCGGCTCGGGCACGGTGGCGTTGTCGGCGGCCGCTTCCGAGTTCAAGACCGACACGGATATCGACCGGACGCTGCAGGCGATCAACGCGGCGCTGGACGAGCTCCGATCCGCGGCCCGCGCTATGGGCACCGCGCTGTCCACGGTTGAAATCCGCACGGATTTCACCCAGCACATGATCAACACGCTTGAAGTCGGCGCCGGCGAACTGACGATCGCCGACATGAATGAGGAAGGCGCCAACATGCTGGCTCTGCAGACGCGCCAGCAGCTGTCGTCAACCGCTCTGTCGCTTGCAAACCAGGCGGACCAGAGCGTGTTGAGCCTGTTCGGTTAACACCGGCGGCAATTATCATTAAGGTATCGCGAGTATGCGTTAACGCTTTCGTTAACGTTTCGCAGCGATACTCATGCGTGGAGGTCACGGAATGGCGCTCAAGGTCGAGCTGAAACCGGGCGAACGGATTATCATCGGGGACAGTGTTATCACCAATGATAATCAGCGCACCCGCCTGTTTATCGAAGGCCAGGCTCCCATTCTGAGAGAAAAGGACATTCTCACGCCGGCCACGGCAGATACGCCTGCCAAACGTGTCTATCTGGCCGTGCAACTGATGTATCTGTCGACGGATATCGAAAGAATTCAGGAGAATTACTTCATCCTCGTCAATGACATTGTGAAGGCTGCACCGAGTACGATCCCTTACGTTACCAGGATAAGTAACGCCATCCTAACCGGCGCCTTTTACAAAGCACTGAAAGAAGCACGTAAGCTCATTGAGTATGAAGGGACGCTGATCAGTCATGTACAAACAGGCAGCGCAGGCTTACCAGAAAACAGCCCAGGTGGCAGCGGTGTCGCCTCGGGAGCTGGAAGCGAATCTGCTGATGAAAGCCGCAGCGAAGCTGCAGTTGATCAAGGATGAGTGGGAGGAATCTTCACTCGCCGAAAAAGACGATGTGCTGGTCTATAACCGCAAGCTTTGGACGATCCTGGTAACCTCGGCGACAGACAAAGAAAGCGAATTGCCGCAGGATATCAAGAACAACATCGCCTCCTTGGGCATCTTCGTGTTCAAGCAGACCATGTCGATCATCACCTCGGATGACAGCAACAAGATTGACGTTCTCATCAGCATCAATCGCGCGATTGCCGAGGGTCTGAGATCCCAGCCGACGCAAGCCGAATAGCAGCGGCGATCGATCAGAAATAGAAAAGGCCGGTGCTAATGCACCGGCCTTTCTTTGTCGCCCCCAGGGCTATTTGTGGTTCTTTTCTCCTGGCCGGTCAGAGGTAATCGGACAGGGTCAGGTTGAAGACGATCGACGACGCCCGGTAAGACACCTCGATATTCGTCTGCAATTGCAGGATCTCGGCGGCAATCTGGTCCTGATCGATCCCTTCGATCTCGTCGATCGTGCCCTCATAGGTGTTTTTCATCTGGACGTGGCGGTCTTCCGTCAGGGACACGGTCCGATGTGTAATCGCAATATCCGTTGCGATGTCGACAATGCCCGATTGTTCGACACCAGGGGGATGCAGCGTCGATCTGAGATTGGCCGACAATGCGTTGTAATACTCCTCGTCGGTCTGGGTGCCGCCGGAGAAATCCGCCGCCACAAAGGCGGCCAGGGACTGAACAAGCTCACGAAGAGCTGTCTCGTTTGCGCGCACGCCGTAATTGACGGTCAGGTTGCCGTCGATCACGGCGTTCTTGTCATCGCGCGGGTCGGTGACGCTGTCATTGCGGCCCGTGTACCATTCCACGGTCGTCGAGCCGCCGGCTGTCAGGGCGGTCGCCGTATCAAATGGCGGCCCGTCGATGCGTTGCGGTTCCTCGCCGCCAAAGGTGGTGAAAAACTCTTCCGCCGCCCACTCATCCGAAACGGCGCGCAAGGTTGTCTGTGCCTGGTTTTCGATTTCCGCCTCGAGTGCGTCCCGCAGGTTCTGGGCGGTTTCTTCCAGATCCGCTCCGATCGCGAAAGTTCCCTCTTCTTCCCCGGTTGCCGAAGCCGTGAATTCGATCGTGATCGTCTCGGTGTGGTCCGGCGGCAGGGTCAGATCCAGAGATATCGTTTCGCCCAGTTCGGGTTGTCCGGTGAACTGGACGTCGAAACTGTCAGGGTCTGCCGCCAAAGGCCCCGTCACGGTGACATTGGTCAGTGTCGAGGTAACGGCCGAGATGTCGAAACCGAAATCGTGTGCACCGTCCTCGGAGATCGTGAAGGTCGAATCCGTCGGAATGGCGCCAGCATAGTTGGTCACAAGCGCGGACGTGTCCAAACGGCCGTTTTCATTTGTGCCCAGGTTGGCGGCGGCAAACTCGCTCAAATACGTGCGCAAGCCGTCCCGCCCGGTTGTCCCATCCAGAATGGCCTCCATCGTCGCGACCGGATCGTTGACGGCATCGGTGCCGCCAAACACATAATAGCCGGCAACTTCCGTGTTCAGGATGTTGATGGCTTCGTTGAGGAGAAGCTCCGCGCGGGATTGGGTCTGTGTCTGGCCGTCATTCTGAAGGATGAAATCGTTGGTGTCGAGCGCGGACTTGGAATCCTGGCGGATATCCTCCAGCCGGTCGAGGGCCATCGTGCCCGTCTGCAGATGCAGATTGGAAATCGTGATGGTCTGTTGATAGGTCTCGATCATGCTGACCTTCTGGGTCAGCTGAATGTCGAGCAAACGCCGGTCGCCGACATCGCCATAGGTCGTTCCGACTTTGCCGCGGGCAAGCTGCGTGGTCTTTTGCGCCAGCGTGTCGTTGAGTTCTCCCAACTGTTGGATCAGATAGGTCCGTGAAGTGGTAACGGTCGAGACAGCCATAACTCACCTATCCCCTATACGATGTTCAGAAGCTCGTCGAAGAGCTCCTTGATGGTCTGCATCACGCGCGCATTGGCCGCGTAGGCATTTTCCAGCTGCACCATGAAGGCGAGTTCGGTGTCGAGATCGACCGCGTAACTCTCTTCGTAGCGGATCGCCAGGTTCATGGTCAGGGCCTCTTTGGAATCAGCGTAGGTTGCCGCGTCCTCGGCCTGGTTTCCCTGGAAGGCCACGGTCTGGTTGACATAGTCGATAACGCTGCCTTGAAACGGCGTCGAGGAACTGCCGATACCGGCCCCCGGGTCGAAATAGATTGTCGAAGACGTCAGTGCTTCCGAAAGATATTGAGCGCGCGCCGGGTCGTTGGCGGTGTTGGCCGTCGGCGTGGTCTGGTAATTCACGAGAAGCGCGCTGTCCGCCAGAAGGTCCGGATTGACGGCGATCGCGTTGGCATAGCCAACCCTTTGGCCGCCATCCTCCAGCGCATCGGAAAACAGCTCCGGCGCATCCCGGCTGTCAACGAAGATCGCCAGGCCAAGCCCCTGATCGGTGCTGCCTGTTACAGTGACATCCGCCGTCAGGCTCTCAATCGTGGTCGGCCCTGTGTTGTCGCCTAGGACACGCAGTTCATCGGAGCCGTTGTTGCTGACCTGCAGGCCCGTACCGCCAAGCGCCGCAATGATGTTTGTGATGATTGTTGCCGGCGTTCCACTTGAGATATCAATCCCGTAGACGGTGTCATTTGGATTAGCTGTCGCGGAATCAACCAGAGGCAGAAGGGTTGCGTCATCAACTCCGACCAGTGTCACCGTCTGGGCGACGCCGCCCGTGTCGGTATATTCGACCGTAATGGTGTTGCCGGACTGCAGCGCAGAGACATCGAGATCGAAACCGTCGTCGAGGCCGACCGTTACCGCGGTGCTTTCGACGGTCACGTTGGAAAAGGCCAACGAGATTTCGGCAGCGATCGTATCCAGCTGTGTCTGGGCTTCGGTCAGAATATCGTCGCGCAGTTCCGCAGTCGCCACCATGGATCCCGACCGGGACCCGGCAATCAGATCATAGGTCGTGCCGCCGGGCGTCGTGACGGTCACCGAGTTACCGCTTTGCCCTGGCTGAAGCGAATGCGAAGACGAGAAGCTCAGGGTAGATGCCTGGTTGTCGGCGTAAAGCTGCTGTCCATCGGCAGTCTGAATGAACAGCGTGTCGTTCGAGCCCTTGGAGACATTGACGTCCAGGTAACCTGACAGCTGCTCGATCAGCCGATCGCGCTCGTCTTCCATATCCGCGGTTGAAACACCTGACTGCGTCGCGTCCCGGATCGCCTCGTCGATATCTTCGATGCTGCTGAGCAAGCCATTCACGGTGTCGGTCTGGCTCGCCAGAAGGTCGTCGGCTTCCTGACGCAGGTCCGCAATCTGCTCGTAAGAAGCGTTGAGTTCACGGGCAAACGCATCGGCCACCGCCACCACATCGCTCTGCGCGGCGTAGTTGCCGGGATCGTTGACCAGAACGGCCAGACTGGACGCCAGCTCCCCTGCCAGTGAAGACAGGCTGCTCTTGTCGCCGATAGTGCCGAAAATATCATCGAGCCGGTCGGTGAATTCCGCGATTTGCTTGGCGTAGTTGGTGTCAGCCAGAGAATTGAAATAGTCCGCCTGGATCTGCTCATCCAGAATACGGCGAACCTCCGTCGCGTTCATGCCGGCAACGTTGCCCATGCCGTCGAAGTAGACGTCGGCGGAGATTGTCTTCTTGGAATAGCCAGCCGTGTCAGCGTTGGCGATGTTGGTCGCGGTGACGTCCAACTGGCGCTGATTATAGGTGATTCCGAAAACCGCTGTATTCAAGGCACTTGTCAGACCCATAGCGGCTTCTCCTTCCTGTTACGCGACTTGGCCGGGGACCGGCGGCGTTGTCCCGCCGGCCCCGAGCTCATTACCGGATCATGTTCAGAGCATCGTCGAGCATCTGGTCCGCGGACGTAACGATCTTCGAGTTTGCCGAGTAGGCCTGCTGCGTGATGATCAGCTTGGAAAACTCGTCGGCGATATCCGCATTCGACAATTCCAGCTTGTTCGACAGGATCTGGCCACCACCGGACAGATCCGGATCCCCCGAGGACGCCGTTGCCGCGAACGCCGCTCCGTCGACACGCTGCAGGTTCTGCTCTGCCTCGAAGGTTGCCAGCGGAATTTGATAGACCGCACGCTGCTGGTTATTCGAGTAGCTTGCGATCACCCGACCGGCATCGTCGACGGCAACGCCGGTCAGCTCACCGGCCGGATAGCCGTCCTGGTCCAGAGAGACGGAGCTTGCTGTCCCGTCCGGGTCGGAATACTGGGTCAGCGACCCGTTGGCGAAGGAGAATTCGACATTCGAGGCCGTCGTGCTGCCGACCGTCAGGGTCGCGATGTCGAACCCGTCGCTGGTGCCGTTCACCGTACCGATGGCACCGGCTGTCATGCCCAGCATGGCGCCCGTGGTGTCAAAGGTGATGTCGCCAACATCGTAATAGGCCGTCGCCGCGTCACCACCGGAACTGATATACATCGTCCAGGTGTCGTCCTGCGGAACACCAGCATCGTAATTCAGCGTCTTGGCATAGCGGACCTCGACATTCATCGCGGTACCGTTCTGATTGTAAATGGTGATCGACCCGCCGGAAATGGAGCTGTCCAGAAAGGCGTCTTCGTTGGCGACAGCCACGTTGCCCGCGCCGACTGCGGCGGCAAGGAGAGCCGTGTCCTCGTCGGATCCGTCATAGTCGTTGGTCTGCGGAACACGCGGCAGGTTGGCCTGATAGTCAACGGTCGTCGTTGCCGAAGCTGCCAGCGGCTGGTTCTCGATCTGGATCACCGTCGGATCGTCACCGATCGCATTGCCGGTATCCGGGTCGAGTTCGAACCCTTGCAGGTAATACCCCGAAGCGTTGATCAGGTAGCCTTCCTTGTCACGCTCGAAGTCGCCGCCACGGGTATAGTAAGTCTCATCGGCAAAGGTGGTCGAACCGTCGACAACATCCGATGCCTTGGTCACGACAAAATAGCCTTCGCCGTTGATTGCCATGTAGGTATCCACGTCCACGGACGTGATATCGCCCTGCACCGTGTTGGTGGCACGCGATGTGGCGAATGTCGTACCGGACACCTGGGAAGCCTGAACGGCTCCGCCACCGGAGACGAGATCCGAGAAGGTCGTGTCGAGACGCTTGAAACCGGTCGTCTGCGAGTTGGCGACGTTACCGGAGATATTTTCCAGAGCCGTAGCCTGCGCAGCCAATCCGGAGACGGCCGAGTTGATAGCCCCATAAATACCCATTGTAGGTCCTCTTGATAGATTGGGCACTGCTGACGCGGGCTTACGCCCATAATCGGCCTATCTCCGCAAAGGCCGTGCCAAGTCCTCACCACCAGAAAAAATCATTATTTGTCAGATTGTTAGAACTAAAGAGAGCCGTGAGCCGACTGAAAGCATCCAGGCAAGCCATGCACAGACAGGCAAAAACTTCCCCGCATGACCGGCAAGTCTGTCCCCTATGGCCTTTGCTGAAATAGTGCCTTTTTACGGCTTGCGCGGTTCATTGCGGCCTGCCACCTTGCGCCGGATTGAGGAAGGACGGCCGATGCGCTTTGAAGGAACTGAAGACTATATTGCCACCGAGGATTTGCGAGTTGCCGTTAATGCGGCAGTCGCCCTGGAGCGCCCCCTTTTGGTCAAGGGCGAACCAGGCACCGGCAAGACCGTGCTTGCCGAGCAGGTCGCCGCCGCGCTGAAGGCCCCGCTCATCGAGTGGCATGTAAAATCCACGACCAAGGCGCAGCAGGGTCTTTACGAATACGACGCGGTGTCTCGGCTGCGCGACAGCCAGCTTGGCGATGAACGCGTCAAGGACATCAACAACTACATTCGCAAAGGCAAACTCTGGGAAGCCTTCGACGCGCCCGAAAGGCCGGTGCTGCTGATCGACGAGATCGACAAGGCCGACATCGAGTTTCCCAATGACCTGCTTCTGGAACTCGACAGGATGGAGTTCCACGTCTACGAGACGGGCGAAACGGTGCGGGCGAAGCAGCGTCCCGTGGTAATCATCACGTCCAACAACGAAAAGGACCTGCCGGACGCCTTTTTGCGCCGCTGCTTCTTCCATTTCATCAAGTTCCCGGACGCGGACACCATGACGGAGATCGTCGAAGTGCATTTTCCGGGCATCAAACAAAGGCTCCTCTCCGAAGCCCTGCGCCTGTTTTATGACGTGCGCGACGTTCCAGGCCTGAAAAAGAAGCCTTCAACATCCGAACTGATCGACTGGATCAAGCTGCTGCTCAATGAGGACGTTGACCCTGAAACCCTTCGTCAACAAGATAGCGCCAAACTGATTCCGCCGCTGCATGGTGCGTTGCTGAAGAACGAGCAGGATGTTCACCTGTTCGAACGGCTCGCCTTCATGTCGCGCAGGGAACGGACCTAACCATGCTGAGGTGAACGTTTTGGCGCACCGGCCGACGGACCAATTGATGCGGGTGTTTGCGGCAGTGCTCTTGTGCGTCGCCATGTTGGCACCGGTCCGGGCTCAGGTGCCTCCCGAACAGGATGCCGGCTGGCAAAGCGATGTCGAAGGCCTGCGCCATTTCACAGGTTTGCGCTGTCCCGACATGATCGGCCGCTTTTACCGGATCAAGGTGATGGAAGGCAACGAAGTCAGCCTTGCCGGTTGTGTCTATACGGGCCGCGACGGCATCACCGCCATATTGCGCAAACATCTTGAAGGCACAGGGCGGCGCGAGGCGCTGACCTTCTCGCGCAACTACAAGGCTGCCGGATTCGAACCAATCAAGCTGTCCGGTGCCGCCGCCTCCGGGATCTCTTTCCGCACGCGCGGTTGGACACCGACAAATCTGTGCGAAACGCTCTGGTACTTTTCCGGCGCGAAAGCGGACTATACGCTGTGGCTGTCCTATACGCTGCCGACACAGGAAGTGGATATCGGTCCTGCGGTGACCGCGTTTACACAGGCCCTCGCCAACCAGAACTGACCTTGACGAAAGGCCTGCGCTGGCGTTTCCTCCGCGGCCACTCAGAAAGCTGGAAACACAGATGCGGCTCTTACTGCTCAGACATGCCAAATCCGATTGGGGCGACACCGCCCTGGCCGACATCGACCGCCCCCTGAACAGCCGGGGCAAGGCCGCATCCCTGAAGATGGCCCGCTATCTCAAGGATCAGAGCCTCCTGCCCAATCAGATCCTGTGCTCAACGGCACAGCGCGCCCGCGAAACGCTGGCCCGGGTTCTGCCCAGTCTGCAGCAGGAAGCCCAGATCCATCTTCTGTCCGACCTCTACCTGCAAAGCGAAGACGATTACCTCGGTCTCATCCGCAAACACGGCGGCCGAGCCCAGAACCTGATGGTGATCGCGCACAATCCGGCCACCGAAGACACGGCTCTCACGCTCACCGGCACAGGCGACAGTGCAGCCATGGCGGATCTGAAGGAAAAATATCCGACCGCGGCGCTTGCCGTGATCGATTTTGACATTGTTGATTGGAGCGAACTCCAGCCGGGCACCGGCCACCTGGAGCGGTTCATCAAACCACGTGACCTGCGGGACGATCTCGACTGACCGGCTTAGATCGGCAATTGCACTTGGCCTGCCCTGCGCTTACATGAACGCGCTGGAGGCGCCTTGTGAACCGACTGACCACACTGACCGAAGAGACCCGGCTGACACTGGCCAACCTGGCTGACGCGGCGACCGATCTGGCCGTGCCGAGCGTTCGCCTGGGCGTGACGGGTCTCGCCCGCGCCGGCAAGACCGTGTTTCTGACGGCGCTTGTCCATAATCTCGTTCACGGCGGCCGCTTGCCGCTGTTCGCGGCCGCAGCTGGCCACCGCATGACCGGCGCGCAGCTCAAGCCGCAGCCGGACGACGCTGTGCCCCGGTTCGACTACGAGGCTCATGTCCACGCGCTGATTAAGGACAGGGTCTGGCCTGCCTCTACCCGCCAGGTCTCAGAACTGCGCCTGACCATCGACTATGAAAGCGCGTCCTATTTCTACCGAAAGCTCGGACCTGGACGTCTGCATCTGGACCTGATCGACTATCCGGGCGAGTGGCTTCTCGACCTGCCGCTTCTGGGCAAGGACTACGCCACCTTCTCCGCCGAAGCCTTGCAGCGCGCCCTTGCCTCCAGCCGCGCGCAAATCGCCGAACCGTTTTTGAACACGCTTGCGGCAACCGATCCGGACGCGCCTGAAAGCGAGCCCGCCGCGCAGAAACTTGCGGCCTGTTTCAAGGACTATCTGGCGGCCTGCCGCGCCGACGCGCACGCCCTGTCCATGTTGCCGCCGGGCCGGTTTCTCATGCCCGGCGACCTGGACGGTTCTCCTGCCCTGACCTTCGCGCCTCTGGACCTGCCCGCCGACGCCGCGCCTGCACGGACCGGAACCCTGCGCGCCATGATGGAACGGCGGTATGAAGCTTATAAGTCGCATGTCGTGCGCCCGTTCTTCCGGGACCACTTTGCCCGGCTCGACCGCCAGATCGTTCTGGTCGACGTGCTGCACGCGCTGAATGCGGGCCCTCACGCGGTTGCCGATCTGGAAGTCGCCCTGAGCGAAGTGCTCGGCGCGTTCCGGCCAGGCAGGCGCAGCTGGCTCTCCTCCATCCTCACGCGCCGGATCGACCGCATCCTGTTTGCCGCCACCAAGGCGGACCACCTGCACCGAACCGATCACGACCGTCTGCAAGCGATCCTGAAACGTCTGGTCGCGCGCGCCGAGAACCGGGCGCGGTTCAAGGGCGCGGAGGTGGAGGTGCTGGCCATGGCTGCCGTTCGCGCAACCCGGGAAGCGACCGTGAAACATCGTGGGGAGGAGTTGCCGGCCATCCTCGGCACCCCGCTGCCGGGCGAGCGCCTGAATGGCGACACCTATGACGGCGGGACGGAAATCGCGATGTTTCCTGGGGACTTGCCCCAGGATCCTGAATCACTTTTTGCCAAAGTTGATTCAGTTTCCGAGGAGACTCGACCAAGTTTTCAAGCAGCTCAGGCGAATCTTCAGTTTCTGCGCTTCCGTCCGCCCGAACTCGACACCACGGCGGAAGGCCTGACCCTGTCTCTGCCCCATATCCGGCTGGACCGGGCCCTTGAATTTCTGATCGGAGATCGACTGGCATGAGCGGATCGTCAACGCCTCCTGGCCGCAAGCCGACAGCTTTCCGCCTCGACGACAGCAAGGTGCGCCTGACCGACGACGACAGCAGGAGACCCTCGGCCGACGAAGCGCTGATCACCCAGGCTTTCCTCGACGACGAAGAGCCGCGCCTTCCCCGCGCCGCCAGCACGCCGAAAGGCGGTTTCGGCTTCGGCAAATGGCTGATGGTCGGCCTGACGGGTCTGGTCTCGCTCGGTATCGGACTGGCGGTGGACAGCCTGATCCGCGATCTCTTCGCGCGCACAGACTGGCTGGGCTGGCTCGCCGTCGCCCTGGCGGCCCTGGCGGCCCTCGGTCTTCTGGGACTGGTCGCTCGCGAGCTGGCCGGGCTGGCGCGGCTCGGCCGGATCGACCACCTGCGCGACAAGCTCAGAACGGCGGCCGACGACGACGATGCAAGAACCGCGACGGCGGGACTGAAGGAGCTGATGGCGCTTTACGCAGACCGCCCGGAAACGGCTCAGGGCCGCAAGGCCCTGGCCGGACATATGCATGAAGTCATCGATGGGCGCGACCTGGTCAAACTGGCCGAGCGCGACCTGTTGAGCCCGCTTGACCTGGAGGCGCGCCGGATCGTCCTCAACAGCGCCAAGCGCGTTTCCATCGTCACGGCCGTAAGCCCGCGAGCCCTGGTCGACCTGTTGATGGTGCTTTTCGAAAACCTCAGAATCATCCGCCGAATCTCGACGCTTTACGGCGGCCGGCCGGGCACGCTCGGGTTTTTGCGCCTGTCCAGGCACGTGGTCGCCCACCTGGCCGTCACAGGCGGCATGGCCGCCGGAGACAGCCTCGCCTCGGAGATTCTGGGGCATGGTCTTGCGGCCCGGCTGTCGGCACGTTTGGGAGAAGGTGTCATCAACGGTCTCCTGACCGCGCGCATCGGGATTGCCGCAATCTCTGTCTGCCGCCCGGCCCCCTTCATCGCAGGAACCGGTCCAAGCGTGAAGGATTTCATGGCTGAACTGACGTCGCTCGCGAATAAACAGGACACAGACGGAAACAGTTAACATGTTGAAAAAACTTAATTAAACCTTAGTTTAACGTCAAAACGCATCCCGTCTGTTGTGCATTTACAACGGACCTCTTAAGACCTGTCCCGGCAAATCGTTTTCGCTTCGTGCTGCTCGCGAAATAAGATAAAAATTAAGAAAATCAAAAGGCGTCAGGGATGACCGGCAAACGCAAGCCCGGCCGCGGGGCTAACCACATGAAACAGGCGTTGCTGGCAAGTTGCGCGCTGTGGGTTGCCATGTCCGCGACGGCCCATGCCGGTGACATCACAATCCCAAGCGGTACGACGGTTACCACTACACAAACGCTGACAGATGTCGGCGACACCGGCACCATCGACAGCGGTGGCACGATTGACGTCACCGACGAGGATGGCCTGGTCCTCGACAACGACGACCAGACGGCCGTCAACAATGGCGACATTTTTGTTGAGCGCACGGGCGGCCCCTCCCTTGCGGGCATCGGGTCCCTCGGCACCAATTCCAATATTTCCAACAACGGTTCCATTACCGGCACCGGCGACTTCATTTTCGGTATCGTCACGACGGAAGACGACGCGGTTGTGGTCAATTCGGGAATCATCGATCTTGACGGCGATTTCACGACCGGCATCGAGCTCGATGGTGACGATTCTAGTGCGGAAAACTTTGGCAGTATTTTCACCAACGGTTTTCAGTCCGATGCCATGTATATTTTCGGCGACAACGGCACGGCCACAAATAGCGGTACGATCGAGACCACCGGAGAAGATGCTTTTGGCATCTATTCCGACGGTGCAGCGTCCACGCTGATCAACAACGACACCATTACCACCACAGGCGACGACTCTTTCGGCATTGGCACCGACGGTGATGACGCGACAGTCACCAACTCCGGTACGGTCTCCACGACTGGCGACGATGCAGATGGCATCAATATTGCCGGAGACGACTCGAGCGCCACAAACTCCGGCACGATCACGACGACCGGCGACGACGCCCACGGCATCGATGCGGACGGCGCCAATGCCGTTGTGACCAACAGCGGCACCATCACCACAACAAACGACGACGCCACCGGGATCGATTCCGACGGCGGCGCCACCAACGCCGTCATCACCAACAGCGGGACCATCTCCGTTCAGGGCGACAGTGCGCTTGGGATCGAGTCCAAAGGCGATGGCAGCACCATAACCAACTCCGCCACAGGCTCGATCACCACCGGAGGAAGCGGCGCTCCGGCCATTGGCTCCCAGGGCGACGATTCCACCGTCACCAACTCGGGAACCCTCTCCACGACCGGCTTCAGTTCCTTCGGTATCGGAGCCCTCGGAGATCGCGCCGATGTCACCAACTCTGGCACGATCACGACGGCAGGCGAAGATTCCGACGCTATCTTCACGTCCGGTGCAAGCGCGACCGTCCTGAATTCAAGTTCAATAACCACCACCGGTGAGGATGCCTTCGGCATCGGCTCAACAGGTGATGACTCGGAAGTGACCAACTCCGGTACCATTGCAACCGAGGGCGAAGATTCCGACGGCATCAACGCCGATGGCGACCGGGCGACTGTCCTCAACTCGAACTCGATCACGACCGCCGGGTTGGACGCGCACGGCATTGACGCCGATGGCGACGACACCAACGTCACCAACAGCGGGTCGATCACGACGACCGGAGACGGCGGGCACGGGATCGACGCCGATGGTGACGGCGCAACCATTGCCAACACCGGCTCTATCCACACTTCCGGCGCGGAAGCGCATGGCATCAGCGCCACCGGAAGCGGTGCAACCATATCCAACACCAGCTTCGACACCATTTCGGTCAGCGGCAGCAACGCTTTCGGGATTGAGGTCGACAACGACAATGCCGATGTCGACAATTCCGGCCAGATCACAGCGTCGGGCGAAGACGGCAACGGCGTCGGCATCACCGGAGACAACGCAACGGTCACCAACACCGGCAATATCGAGAACACCGGGGCACGGACCGGAACAGTCGCGGCGTCGGGTCACGGCGTTTCGATCGTCGGCGACAATGCCACTGTCACCAATTCCGGAACTATATCTTCCGACAACGGCTCGGCCATTTACATCAACGGCGCAAATGCCACAGTGACCCTGAGGGACGGGTCCCTGATCATTGGCCAAATGACGTTTACCGACGCCTCGACCGCGTCCTTTTCTTATGCGGGCGACCGGACCGCGATCTTCGGCTTTTCCAGCGTGCCCGGCACAGTGACTTCCGGAGACCTGGTCTTCGGGACCAATGGCAACACCGTCACTTATCTCAATCCGGACGACTTTCAGATCGGCACCACGGCGCTGACCTTCACCGCCCTGTCGCGCGAGCTGGCGGATGTCACCGAGCGGCAGATGGATCTGAGTCGTCTCGGCGAAACGGGTTTTGTCGCCACCAACGGCTCGCCCGCACAGACGGTCGCAGATCGCTGGTCAGTCTGGGCTACGCTCTATGGCGGTGTGCTGAACCGCAGCGGCAGCGATGGTTTCAACCACAGTTTCGGCGGTCTGATGGGCGGTGCGGAACGCGGCTTTGGCGCGGACCTTCGGGCCGGCGTGACCGGTGGTTTCTCGTTTGGCCAGACCGACAGCGACAATGACGTCCATTCCGCCGAATCCTACAGCGTTTTCGCCGGTGGTTATGTCACCCGGAATTGGCAGGCCACCTTCGCGCAGTTCAGTCTGCTCGGCGGTTATCTGGGCAGCGACGAAGACGTCTCCGTCCTCAACAACATGGTCGCTGGCGGAGTCCAGAATGTCTCCATCGACTATGACTATGTGTTTGTCAGCCCCACGATCCGGCTGGGCCATGCCTTTGCGTCCGCGCAGGGCACCTTCACGCCGAGCATTCGGGCACGCTATTCCGGCCTCTGGCAGACCGGTGACGCCACGGAGAGCAACACGGGCCTGACTGTCTCCGGCAGATCCGTTAACGTTGCGGAGCTCCGCGGCCAGACTGAATACGATTTCGCACCGATCATGCGCGACACCGGCGCGTTTCATTTCGGCGTTGCAGCCGGCATAGACGGCATCTTCACCCTGAGCGACGACGTTGACGGCGATGTGTCGGGAACCGCCCTGAACCTGTCCATCGACGATGACGACACGGTGGTGCGCGGCTTTGCCGCCGCCAATGCCGTCTGGCAATCGAATGGCGGCGCCAAGTTCCTGGCCGGCATCGAAGGCGGCTATGACAGCGCGGAGACCCTGTCCGCGACCGTCCGCCTCGGTGGCAAGGTCGCTTTCTGATCCGAAATTGACCCGGTGAGCGGCTGCACCGGCCGCTCAATTGCCATCTCGACAGAGCCGTTGGGCGCGGCTACCTTCGCCCCATGTTCATCACCTTCTTTAGCGAACTCAAGTCTGCCGGCATCCCGGTTTCGCTCCGCGAATATCTCACCCTCATGGAGGCGCTTGACCGGGATCTGGCCGAGAAAAGCGTCGAGGATTTCTATTACCTCGCCCGCCTGACTTTGGTGAAGGACGAGAGCAACCTGGACAAGTTCGACCGGGTGTTCGGCCATGTCTTCAAGGGCCTGGAGCTGATGAGCGACGTGCCCCTGACCGACATTCCGGAAGAGTGGCTGCGAAAGCTCGCCGAAAAGCACCTGAGCGAAGAAGAAAAGGCCCAGATCGAGGCCCTTGGCGGTTTCGAGAAGCTGATGGAAACCCTGCGCGAGCGCCTGAAGGAACAGGAAAAGCGCCACCAGGGCGGTAACAAGTGGATCGGCACGGCCGGCACCTCCCCTTTCGGCGCCTATGGCTACAATCCGGAAGGCGTGCGCATCGGCCAGAAGGAAAGCCGACACCGGCGTGCGGTCAAGGTCTGGGACAAGCGCGAGTTCAAGGATCTCGACGACACCCAGCTGCTCGGCACCCGCAACATCCAGGTCGCCCTGAAACGGCTGCGCAACTTTGCCCGCACCGGCGCGGCCGACGAACTCGATCTCGACAACACCATTCGCGCGACCGCCCACAAGGGCCTGCTCGACATCAAGATGCGCCCGGAGCGGCACAATGCTGTCAAGGTGCTGCTGTTCTTCGACATCGGCGGCTCGATGGACGACCATATCAGGATCTGCGAAGAACTGTTCTCGGCCGCCCGTTCCGAGTTCAAGGTGATGGAGCATTTCTACTTCCACAACTGCCTTTACGAATATGTCTGGAAGGAGAACCGCCGCCGCCACACCGAGCGCATTCCGACCATGGACGTGCTGCACAAGTATCCGGCCGACTACAAGATCATCTTTGTCGGCGACGCCTCCATGAGCCCTTATGAAATCGCCTATCCGGGCGGCTCGGTGGAGCACTGGAACGAGGAACCGGGCGCTGCCTGGATGCAGCGGCTGACCGGGCTCTACAAAAGCGCGATCTGGCTCAATCCGGTCCGGGAGCAGCACTGGCACTACACCCAGTCCATCCAGATGCTGAACGAACTGATGGAGGGCCGCATGTTCCCGATGACCGTGGAAGGCCTCACCGAGGCGATGAAGGAACTGGCGCGGTGAGCAAACAAACGGGCGGAACCCCGTTTACACCTCACAGCACCACCTCCGGAATGATCGGCGGCGGGTTCTACGATGCGAACTCCGCGGCCCAATGGAAGGCAATCGAGGCCGTCCTGCCCCTCGTCAACAAGGCCGCCGCGTCGCTCCCTATTGAGGGCACGGGAACCGTCGGCCTGGCTGATTTCGGCTGCTCGGAAGGCCGTAACTCGATCGCGGTGATGCAGCAGGCTCTCGCCATCTTGTTGCCGCGCACGAAACGGCCGGTCCAGACCGTTCATTCCGACCTGCCGAGCAACGATTTTTCCAAGCTGTTCCTGACCCTTGGCGCCGGCCGTCAAAAAGCCTTCGACAGCGAACAGGTTTTCTCAGCAGCGGTCGGCGGGTCCATGTTCGACCAGCTGTTGCCCGACAGCTCCGTGCATCTGGCAACCACTTTCAATGCGATCGGGTTCCTGTCACGCCGCCCGGTCGACAGCCTTCCGGGCTATATTCTCCCGAACGGTCCAAGCACCGCGCGGGGCAACGGTTACGTTTCGGAAGAAGATCGAAATGCCTTCGCCGATCAGGCGAAACGGGATGTCGGTGCCTTCCTGAAAGCCCGTTCCCGTGAGCTTGTGCCAGGTGGCAAGCTGCTGGTTCAGGTATTCGGCGGCAATGAGGACGCGCGCACTTGCGACGGCATCTACGACCTCCTAAACGACGCCGTTCTGGCCTCCGTCGGCACCGGTGACATCGCGGCGGAGACCTATGACCGTTACTATCAGGCGGTCTATATGCGAACCCTGGCGGAACTGACTGCCCCGGTCACAAAGGATCGATATGGGGCGTCGGGTCTTTTTCAGATCGAGGACACAAAATCCTACGAGGTCGCGGTGCCGTTCAACGAACGCTATGCGGCCGACGGCGACCTGGACCGCTATGCAACGGATTACGTCAATTTTTTCCGCGCTTTCACCGAAGCCGTGCTCAAGGCCGCCCTGCCCGCGACGGCGGACAGGGACAGGCTCGTCGATCGGATCTACGACAGGGCCGTAGAGCTGTTAAAGGCCAATCCGGAACGCTATCCGTTCCGCTACATCGCCATTGCCATGCTGCTGACGCGCACTGGCTGACAAGCGCTTATTTTCCACGCAGAACCAGAACAGAGCACGGCGCGTGCCGGACGATATGGGCCGCGTTGGAGCCGACGAAATAGGTCGACAAGCCCGGCTTGTGCGAGGTCATCAGCACCAGGTCGCAGGCCGACCGCTCCGCTTCCTCGATCACCTCGTGATAGACCGAGCCCATGCGCACGGCGACATCCACCGAGCCGGCCGGCGCGTCGAGGCCTTCGGCTATCTGATTGAGAATCTTGGCCGTTTCCTGAAACTCTGTTTCCTGCCAGCCTTCGGGCAGCTGGCTGGCGACAAAGCTCTGGACCTCCGGGCAAACCGCCAGAAGATGGATCTTGGCGCCGTAGTCGCGCGCGATTTGCGACGCCTTTGCGAGCGCGTCTTCTGCAAAGCCTGTTTCGGCGGGATCGACGGGTACGAGAACTTTCTTGAACATCTGATGACTCCCCAAGATGGTTTGAGCCATTCTTGCGGCGGGGAACGTGTGCCCGCCATGACAAGGATCAATCGGCTTCGCCGCCGAAGTAGCGGCCCGGCGTCACACCGAAGGATTTCCTGAAGGTCGCCACAAAGGCGCTCGGCCCCTCATAGCCGAGCTTGTGCGAGACATCGGAGACGCTGCGCCCTGAGGCAAGCAGTTCCAGAGCCCGGAACAGTTTCACCTGCCGGCACCAGGTCCGGTAGCTCAGCCCCGTCTCGGCCTTGATCCGCCGCTCGAACGAGCGCACCGAGGTGGTGCAGCGCTCGGCGGCTTCGCTGAGCGAGGGAATATGCGCCGGACAACGTACCAGGGCTTCGCAAAGGTCGCGCAGCCGTGGATCCTGCGGCATCGGCAGCTGCAAAGGCGCGGCGGGTAGCATTTTCAGCTGATCAAGGATTACCGCGGCGATCCGGGCCGCCGGTCCCTCGGCGGTCTCGAGGCGCGGATAGGACATGAATTCCAGGATGAGCGCCCTCAGCAGCGTGGTCACCTGGATGACCTGCGCCGTCTGCGGCAGATCCTGCGCATGGTCGTATTGCACATAGATGTAGCGGATTTCCGTATCGGTCAGATAGCGGGTCTGGTGCGGCACACGCGAGGGCAGCCAGACGGCCCGCTCGGGCGGCGCGAAAAACGTGCCCATCTCCGTGTCGATGGCAATCGAGCCCTTGACCACATGGAACAACTGGCCGGCATCATGGGAGTGCCAGCCATTGTGACCCTGCCCGGCCGGCTGGCTCTTGGCATAGCCGATCAGCGGGCCGGGAATGGCGACGGTCGGGAATTCGGCAAGTTCGGGATGAATGCTCATGGCGCGGATCTTACAGGCGTTGCCGACAATTGCACAGCGGTTGCAATCAGCCCTCGTCCGGTTCGAACAGCTGCTCGATCGGCAGGCCGAACACCTTCGACAGTCGGAAGGCGAGTTTCAGGCTCGGATCGTATCTTCCCCGTTCCAGGGCAATCACCGTCTGGCGCGAGACGTCGAGCTTTTCGGCAAGATCCGCCTGGGACCAGCCCTGTTCGGCCCGGAGCCGCTTCAGATAATTGTCCATCAGCTTCTCCAGCGCACGATCAGGGTCGCACCAGTCCAGAAGATCATGAGAAAAGCAGCGTAATAATTGAGATTGACGGTCAGGACCCCGTCCAGCTTTGCCAGGAACATCGCGACCAGCACGCCGGCCATGACCGTTATGGCGCCCGCAGTCGCCAGGATATGCCGCTCCCGCTCGTCCACATTTCGGAAAAAGCGGACAACGGACCACATCGCCAGTGCCATCGGCAGGACCGACAGGGCCGCAAGGCCGGCAAGCTCGGCCAAGGGACGATCTGCTTCCAGAAAAGGTTGCACAAAATAGCTGACCGCTAGGAACAGAACCGCGGCAGACAAGGCTTCAAATGTATATCTTGCAGACAGGCGATCAAATTTGGTCATCTCCGGCTCCCGGATCATAATATAAAGCAAGCTTTACCTCTCACATCCCGCACAGAATGTAAAGCAACCTTTACATCACTCGGCGCGGCACGATTTCAGCCGCCGTCTGTCCAGAGGAAATAGACCATCTGTCGAAAATTTGGCGCCTCGGAAACATATCATGACAAAACAGCGCTAACACGCAACACGCCCTTCGGCTTAAAAGCAAGGCACAGCGCTGTCGGACTGTTTCTCTTATCTGGCTACGGAATGACCTACTTCACGAAAAACGCCCATCCCAATGAAATGACTGGCTGGCGCTCGCCGGCGGTTCTCCTGATGATCATGGCAGGCGCCATGCAGCTGTCCTTTGCGGCCTGGTGGAACCTGATGAACAATTTCGCGGTTCAGGAGCTGGATTTCACCGGCCGCGAAATCGGTATTCAGCAATCGATCCGCGAGATCCCGGGCTTTCTGAGCTTTCTGGCGATCTATCTGCTGCTGCTGATGCGCGAGCAGACCCTTGCCTATGTCTCGCTGTTGCTCCTGGGCGTCGGTGTCGCCGTCACCGGCTATTTCCCGACGGCCATGGGTTTCTACATAACCACCCTGATCATGTCGATCGGCTTTCATTATTACGAGACAATGGCCCAGTCGCTGTCGCTGCAATGGCTACCCAAGGCAACGGCCGCCGCCAGCATGGGCAAGATCATTTCGGTCGGGGCATTTGCCCAGCTGATCGCCTATGGCCTGATCTACTTAGCCTGGAAACGCTTCGACCTCTCCTTCACGGTCGTCTTTGCCATTGCCGGCGGTTTGACGCTCGTAGTGCTGGCCTTCCTGATGATGGCCTATCCGCATTTCCGCGAGGGCGTGCCGCAGCACAAGAAGCTGATCCTGAAAAAGCGCTACTGGCTCTATTATGCCCTCACCTTCATGGCAGGTGCGCGGCGGCAGATCTTCACGGTCTTTGCCGGCTTCCTGATGGTCGAGCGCTTTGGTTACGACGTCGACGATTTGGCATTGCTGTTTCTCCTGAACGGTGCCTTCAACATGCTGCTGGCGCCGAGTCTCGGCAAGCTGATCGTCCGCTTCGGCGAGCGCAAGGCGCTGATTTTTGAATATGTCGGTCTGGCGGGCGTGTTCGTGACCTATGCCTTCGTCACCAACGCCACCCTGGCCGCCAGCCTCTACGTGATCGACCATGCGTTTTTCGCCATCGCGATCGCCATCAAGACCTATTTCCAGAAGATCGCCGACCCGGCCGACATCGCGCCGACCGCAGGTGTCGCCTTCACCATCAACCACATTGCAGCGGTGTTCATCCCGGTGCTGTTTGGCCTGATCTGGCTGATTTCCCCGGCGGCCGTGTTCCTGGCCGGTGCCGGCATGGCGGTGATCAGCCTGCTTCTGGCCAGCCTGATCCCCAGCCATCCGGAAGAAGGCCACGAAGTTGACTTCTGGTACCGCAAGCAGGCGGCCCAGCCGGCGGAGTGAGACGGTTCTGCTGAAGAAAGCTGACACCACGCAAAAAGGGCGGTCCAACGACCGCCCTTTTACGTATTTCGTTGCCTGTCAACTCGTCATTCCGGACAAGTGCAGCAGCGCTGCACGCTGATCCGGAACCCAGCGCATCAGCGCAAGCGAAAGCGAGCACAAATCCAAACAAGCAACTGATTTGTTTTTATAAAGGCGCGCATAAGGCGCAAAGTATCCGCAGGGTTCCGGATCTGGTCATGCAGCTGCGCTGCAGACCGTCCGGAATGACGGTGGAGAGGCCGTGCCAGTCCTGAGCGTTCGGAATTGGCTACGGTCTGCCCTGTTCTCACCCGACCAACACCCCAAACAAAAACCTCAACCTGAGGAGCGCGGCAGGCCCGTCTCGGAAGACCCGCGGCTCGCTCGGTAACAAGACGCGGCCCTTTCGAGACGCGCGCGGGCGCGCTCCTCAGGATGAGGCAAAATGTGCTGATGGATTTGTTTGCCCAGGCCTTAGGCCTGGCGCTCCGGGATATGCACGACGAGGCCATCCAGATCGCCGGTGACCTTGATCTGGCAGGACAGGCGCGAGGTCGGCTTCACGTCGTAGGCGAAGTCGAGCATGTCCTCTTCCATCGGCTCCGGAGAGCCGGTCTTGCCGCTCCAGGCCTCGTCGACATAGACGTGGCAGGTGGCGCAGGCGCAGGCGCCGCCGCATTCCGCCTCGATGCCGGGAACCATGTTCTTGATGGCATTTTCCATCACCGTGGAGCCTTCGGCGGCCTCAACTTCGGTCTGGTTTCCGTCGGCGGTTACGTATGTGATTTTCGGCATATGTCGCGTCCAAGCCCTGAATTCTGAACATCTCAAGGACCGACATAAAGATTTGGCGCAAAAGGTCAAGGACCGTGCCGTTTCCGCGCGGCATTCTGCCACCGGTATTTGCGTCAGCTGTCCAGAAGATCCCGGATATAGGCGTTGACTTCATTCACAACGCTTGCCAGCCCGTCCGTCGGCGCGTCCGCATCCGTCTGCATTTCACCTTCCAGGGTCTCGCAAACGAGCGCAACCTTTTCCGCGCCGATGGCCCGGGCCGAGCCCTTGAGCGTGTGCACAAGATCGCGCCGCACCGTGGCATCGCTTTCCCGCGCGAGCCGCTCGAGCGTGCCGGCGGATTGCGACTTGAACAGATGCAGGACCTGGACCTCAAGGTCCCGGTTGCCCAAGGTGTTGGTTGCCAGCTGCACCAGATCGATCGGTGCTTCCGGAGTGGTCCGGCCGGCAACGCGGGCCAGGGAAGAATGGGCCATGAGGGTGCTCCAAACTACTCAACTCATGCCTGACGGCACCCTGCCGCAAGCTCTCACTGTCAGTCAGAGTGAGCCTCAACCGGCAAACAGCGGGTTAAACCGGTTCGTGAAACCGGCTGAATGCGCGGAAGTCCCCAAAAAATTGATTTCTTGGTTAACGCGAATTAACGCGCCTTTCGAAACACGCTCAAAAAAGCCCTTGCATTTCCGCCGGTTTTTCGAATCGCTAAAATTTTAATCATCTGATTCGGCGTTAACTTTTTTTACCTTTTTGGCTTGCGGAGAGCACCTCGACTGCGGCAGGCGTCAGCTTGCAGACCAGCCAATCGGGCTTGATTGGGTTGGAAAACCAAGGCTCTGCCCAGCCTGCCTCGACACAGGCCCGGATTGTGCGCGCCGGAATTTCCTTACCCTGATCGTCGAACAGCGGCAGCTTGCCTCCCGGTTGATCGAGCCCCTTTTGCAACCAGCGCTTTTGCGGCGCCGTCAGCTTGCTCGCTTTGAGCGCAGCCGTTCCAACCGCGATTTCAGCACCTTCCGCCACGTCGCCCGCCTTCGATTCTGACATCCGGACCGCCCCCTAAGTGACTCACGCTATTGCCGTTTCTTGTTCGTTAGGAGAGAGTGTGCCATTACAGTTACTGATGCGGCAAGGTGGGGAGAGAACCGTCGAACGAAAAGTTCGCGGTCGGTCAGCGGCGGCCCTCCACCACGAACAGGTTTTGCGATGCTGTCACGGTGGGCGGCGCGCAACGAGGACGCATCCGGTAGAGAACTGTAACGGACTGCCCCCGGCAGTCCGGGTGTATTACCGGTGTGTAATGAGTACGGATGTGAGGCGACCCTAAATGGCAAATCCGACAAAGGCGAAAGATCCGGCGGAAGCAGCCCTGTCAGCAGTGGAAGAGGCCCTGAAACTCGATTTCGGCGGACCGGAAACCATGCTGTCCGAACCGGCGGCCCAGGCAAGCGCGGCGCAAGCGGAACCCGCGCACCGGGCCGAGGCGGACACCAAAGGCACGACCCAGCGGGAGGAGCGCCAGTCGCGCCGCCGCGGCCGTGGTGGACGCCCACCCGCAGCCAACGACGACCGGCGCAACATCGGCAGCCTCATCTATGCCTTGCAGCGCCGTCCCTCCTCCGCCCCGTTCTGGGGGGCTCTGGCCCTGAGCGCCCTTTGGGCCGCGCTCGGCAGCAGCCTCTTCATGAGCGCCTTCTCAGACAAGGTCACGTCCCTCACCGATCCGCAGGCACTGCTGGCTTCTCCTGAGATGATCCTGGCGGCCGTCGGCATCGTCGTACCGATCATCTTCTTCTTTGTCATGGCCATGATGATCTGGCGCGCGCAGGAAATGCGCATTGTCGCCCGCGGCATGACAGAGGTCGCCCTGCGTCTGGCCGAGCCGGAAGACATGGCCAAGGAAAGCATCCTGAGTGTCGGCCAGGCCATCCGCCGCGAAGTCGCCGCCATGGGCGACGGCATCGAGCGCGCCATTGCCCGGGCCAGCGAACTGGAGGTTCTCGTACACAACGAGGTATCCTCGCTGGAACGTTCCTATAATGACAACGAACTGAAGATCCGCGGGCTGATCGAGGAACTGGTCAGCCAGCGCGAATCCATCGTCATGAACGCCGAGCGCGTGCGCGAGACAATCGCCGGCGCGCATGAGAATTTCGCCTCGCAGCTGTCCAGCACCTCCGGCGAACTCGGCAGCAACGTCGATCTGGCAACCCAGCGCATGATCGATGCCGTCAACAGCCGCGTCGAGGAACTGACGGCGACCGTCGACAGCCGCATTGAATCCCTGGGGGCGACGCTGAATGCTTCCGGCAACGAACTGGTCGACAGCCTGACCGTGCGTGCCGAGGATTATGTCGCCCGCCTGTCGACCACCGGCAACGACCTTGTCGACAGCCTGGCGGAAACCGGCGCCACCATGTGGGAAACGCTGACCGCCCGCGGCAACGACGTCAACGAACGCTTCGCGTCCACGGCCAACACCTTCGTGGAAACCCTGTCCGCGCGCAGCACGGAAATCAACGAGACCCTCGCCACGTCCAGCACCTCGGTGATCAGCTCCATGAGCGAGAAGGCGGACGAGTTCCGCCTGACCCTGGAAAACACCGGCAACACGGTCGGCGACATCATCACGGCACGTGGCGAAGAGATCAACGCCAACCTGTCGCTTACCTCTGGCCGCCTGATAGACACGATCACCTCGCGCACCGAGGAACTGGTCGCCACCGTCGACAGCCGCGTCACCTCGCTGGATGAGTCCCTGGCCGAAACCGGCAACCGGGTCGTCGAGAGCATTTCGGAAAAAGGCCAGACGGTCACCGACACCATCTCGATCCGCGGCGCGGAAATTGTCGAGACCCTGTCGAGCCGCTCCACCGAAGTCGCCGAGATCCTGCGCGGCACCGGCGAGAGCATCGTGGTCGATCTGTCCCTGCGCGGCGGCGAAATCGCCTCCAAGCTGGACGAGACCGCGGGTTCCCTCACCGAGACCATCACGGTACGCGGCGGCGAACTGGCCGAGAAATTCGACAATATTTCCGAGCGCATCTACACCGCGATCTCCATCGACGGTGCCGAGCTGGACCAGCGCCTGGCGGCCCGCAGCAACGAGATGGCCACGATCCTGGAACAGCAGACCGTCGGCTTCCGCGAGACCCTGGAAAGCGTCTCGGGCACCTTTGCCGCCGGTCTTGGCGAGCAGACCAACGCCCTCACGCTGAAGCTGGCCGAAACCGGAACGCAGCTGGCCGAACTGATCGGCAGCCGCGGCGACCGGGTTGCCGGCGACATCAACCAGATCAGCGGCCAGATCGCCGAAACGCTGGAAGTCCGCGGCCAGGCGCTGCAGGAAGGCCTGTCCACCCGCCTCACCGAGCTGGAGACCATTGTCACAGATCGCGGCGGCCAGCTGATCGACGCCTTCGACACCAAGACCCTGCTCCTGTCCGAAGCCCTGGATTCACGCCTCGGCACGCTCGACACGACCTTCGCAGCCCGGATCGATGCCATGGACGCCTCCCTCGGCGACCGCATCGCCGCCATGGACGCGTCCCTGGATCAGCGCTACTCGGCCATCGACGGCACCTTGAGCGAGCGCATCTCCACGATGGACACTTCGCTCGAGCAGCGCTTCACCATGATGGATGCGACGCTGACCGACCGGATCAGCACTCTGGACTCCTCGCTTGAGCAGCGCTTCACCGGCATGGACACGTCGCTCAGCGAGCGCATTTCCACCATGGATGCGTCGCTTGGCAGCCACATCAACACGCTGGATCTGACCCTGGATCAGCGCACGGCCGCCTTCGAGGCTACCCTGGAAGCCCGCACGCAGATCCTGTCGGACGCGATCGAGAACCGCACCACGGGCATCAGCGACGCGCTGGAGGAAAAGACCCGCAACATCACCGATGTTCTGGCCGACCGCTCCGATGCGATCACCCTGCAGCTCGGTCAGCGCATCGAGGCAGCCGGCAACACCCTGGCGGAACGCGCCGAAGACATCGGCAAGTCGCTGTCCGAACGGGTTGACGGCGCCGCTGTTTCCATGGCCGAAAAAGCGGAACTCCTGTCCGCTTCCATGACCAGCGGCACCGACCGCATCGACGAGACCCTCGATGCCCGGGCCCGCCAGATTTCCGAGACGCTGATCAACCGCACCAAGGAAATCGCGCAGGCCTTTGTCGAAGGTCAGGACGAGATGACCTCGGCCCTCGACAACCGTCTGGCGGAAGCCGGCAACGTGCTCGGCAAACAGAGCGAGGAGCTCACCGAGTCCCTTTCCGAGCGTATCGCCGAGATCAACGTCTCCCTGGGCGCCAAGGTGTTCGAGGTCGCAGAGACCCTCGACAGCCGCGCGACCCAGCTGGAAACCATCCTCAACGAGCGCCTGGAAAGCATCTCCGGCACGCTCACCGGTGAAAGCGAGCGCGCCCGCGACATCCTCACGGCCGTGATCTCCGAAGCCGGCGCGACCCTGTCGACCGAGAGCACGCAGCTGCGCGACGTCATTCAGGAAGCCGTCACCGCCGCGGTGCAGACCCTGGCCGAAGAGCGTACCAAGACGGTGGAAATCGTCGACGGCGCCCTCTCCCAGGCAACCGAGAAGCTCACCGGCGAAGGCGACCGCATGCGCCAGATCGTTCTCGGCTCCGTGGGCGAGGCCCGCGGCGTACTGGTCGGCGAAAGCCAGAAGGCGGCCGACGCGGTCACCACGGCCATGCAGCAGGCCACCGGCGCCATGTCGGGTGAAAGCGGCAAGATCCGCGACCTGGTGCTCAGCGCCGTCAGCGATGCCGCCCGTGCCATGGCCGCCGAAAGCGAGAATGCCCGCACGCTCTATGCCGGCACGCTGGCCGAATTCACCGGCTCGCTCACCGGCGAGAGCGAAAAGGTCCGCAACGAGCTGTCCGGCCTGATCGCCGAAATCTCCGGCAACCTGTCCGCGGAAAGCGAACAGGCACGCATGACCCTCGCCAAGACCCTGGAGGAAATCCGCGGTCAGATGTCGAGCGAGGCCGGCATGGTCCGCGCCCGGGTCAACAGCGCGGTGGCCGAAGCCGCCGACCTCCTGGTCGGACGCGGCAACGAGGTCGCCAACGAGCTGCTTGAAAAGGCCACCAGCCTCAACGAGGCCTTCGGTGCCCGCTCCGGCGAGCTCGCCAGGATCGTCGGCACCGACGGCAACGAACTGGTCAACGCCATCGAGATGCGCGCCAACGACCTCACTGGACGCCTGTCCGAGGTCCACACCGCCATCCTGGAAGCGATCACGGTCAAGGGCCGGGATGTCACCGACACCTTCGCGCATACCGGTCTCGATGCGACCCGCTCGCTGGTCGAAGCCGGCGACCGCATCGTTGCCAGCATCAACGAGCGCAGCGCCCAGGCGACCAGCCTGCTCAGCGACACCAAGCAGCGCCTGGAAGCCGATGTCACCGAGATCCTCAACAAGATCGAGGAAAGCAACACCAACCTGCAGAGCATCGTCTCAACGGCCGGCGAGAACCTCAACGAAGTGGAGGGCAACCTGGCCCGCCGCGCCGGCGAGTTCCGCTCCGCGGTCGACCGCGCCGTGACCGACACCAATGCGACCACGACGCTGATCTCCGAGCAGGTTTCCAACCTGCGCGATGTCACCGAGACGACCCTGGCCGACATCCAGAATCTGACCGGCCGCTTCGGCGACCAGTCGGAGGAACTGACCAAGGCCGCCCGGCATCTGGAAGAGACCAACCGCTCCGTCGAGGGCCGCGTGGCCGAGCGCCGCACCGCCATCGAGGAAGTTGCCGAAACGCTTCTGTCCAAGACCGAAGCCGTCGACAGCCTCATGCGGACCTTCACCCAGACGCTGTCGGAAACGCTGGAATCGGCCGACGACAAGGCCCGCGATGCCGCCAACATGCTGTCGGCGGCCGCGGAAGCTGCCTCCAAGCAGGTGGCCGAGCAGTTCGAATCGATGCGCCTGACCGCCGGCATGGAGGGCCAGAAGGCCCGCGAAGCCATCCGGTCCGCCCAGGACGACATCATCTCGGAAATGTCGCGCACGGTCAGCGACGCCTCCGAGCGCTTCAACGATGCGGCCACCCGCATGCGTGACGTCGCCCGCGAGGTCCATCGTGAACTGGAAGCGACCCGCAACGAACTGAAACAGGGTGTGCTCAACCTGCCGGACGAAGCCGAGGAATCCTCCGCGGCCCTGCGCAAGGTGGTCAACGAGCAGATCCGTGCGCTCACCGAGCTGTCGGAAATCGTTGCCAAGCAGTCCAACTCGCTGGACATTTCCCGGCCGCAGGCCCAGGCAGTCGCCGCCAGCGCCGCCCCTGCCCCGCAGCAACACTCTGCGCCGCAGCCGGCCCCGGCGAGCTATGCTCCGGCGGCTCCGGTCAGCGAACCCCGCCAGCAGCAGCCGGTCCGCCCGGCCGAGCCGCGCCGTCAGCAGCCGGAACCGGCCGCACCAGCCGGGTCTTCCGGCGGCAAGGGCTGGGTCGCGGATCTTCTGCGCCGCGCCTCGCGGGATGACGATGCCAGCTCGGACACCGACATGAGCCGGACACCGCTGCAGACGGTAGAAAGCCTCAACTCGCTGTCCGTGGACATTGCCCGCGCCATCGATCACGAGACTTTCGTCGATCTGTGGAACCGCTACCGCAACGGTGAGCGTCACGTCTTCACCCGCCGCCTTTACACCCTTCAGGGCCAGCAGACCTTCGACGAAATCCGTCAGAAGTATTCCCGCGACCCTGAGTTCCGCACGGCGGTGGAACGCTACGTGGCCGATTTCGAGCAGCTCCTGGCCCAGGTGTCGCGCAATGACCGCGACAACATGCTCGGCCAGACGTATCTCACCTCGGACACCGGCAAGGTCTACACCATGCTGGCCCACGCCAGCGGCCGCCTCGACTAGGTCGAGACCATCAAGACGCGAAAAAGGCGGCCCCGGGCCGCCTTTTTTTGGGGACCTGATTGGCCTCCCATGGTTTCAGAAACCTGAAACCTTCCCCCCTGGTGTCACCCCGGGCGAGCGACGCGAGACCCGGGGCCTACTCATTTCCAGAGCGCCCCTTTCTTTGGCACTGCTTAGCCGCTTCCTCCCTTTTTTAACAAGTGGACATGCGAGTAGGCCCCGACTCTGCGCTGTGCTTGGCCGGGGTGACACCGGGGTTATGCGGACTTTGACCTCCCCCGGAGCCCACTCATTTCCAGAGACCGACCAGTTGGCGCGACCAATCTCGCGGCAAGATCCACTCCCGTCTCAGGCCCTTTTCCTCGAAATCTCATTTTGTGATGTTCGTCACACTTTCACTGCGCATGTTTGTTCGCATCAACTGGAGGACTGTGCAGAAATCTGCACAGTTGCACATTTTAACACTTTCGCCTTGAAGGGATTTTCTCTTTAAATATCAACGAACTGAGGAAGTCTCGCCAAGTTGGCACGCCTGTTGCAATTCTGTTTGCATCGGCACCGGACAACACGGCGCCCCGGAAATCGAAAAGACAACAGGCAGTACAGACACCAACGCAAGATCCAAGGAGACTGAAAATGTCCAACATCGCATATGTCACCATCAAAGGCGCAACCCAGGGCGACATCACGTCCGACGCCACCACCGCCGACAGCATCGGCAACCTGTGGCAGGAAGGCCATGAAGGCGAATCCCTGGTCTATGCCTTCGAACAGCACGCCGTTGTGCCGCGGGACCCGCAGTCCGGCTCCATCATCGCCACACGGCGCCACATGCCGACCTCTTTCATGAAGCCGGTCGACAAGGCCACCCCGTTGCTGTGGCAGGCATTGGCCACCGGCGAGACCCTGGAAATCGAAGTCCAGTTCTGGCGCACGTCAACCTCGGGCGTTCAGGAACACTACTACACGGTCAAGTTCGAAGACGCCGTCCTGGTCGAAGGCAAGACGATCCTGCCGGATGTGAATGACGAAACCAACGCCTCCCGCGGCGATTGCGACAAGTGGTCCTTCACCTACCGCAAGGCCGTCTGGACCCACGAGAAAGCCGGTACCAACGCATCCGACGACTACCGCGCTCCGGTCACCTAAGGCCTGACATAGCCCCAATAACACCCTTGGACCGCGACCTGCAACGCGGTCCGATCAGCCGAAGGGATGCCCCTCCTGCCGGCTCAAACCGCCCGGTCCCACCACCGGGCGGTTTTTTTAGGACCAAGCTCCCCTCAGGTGTCACCCCGGGCGAGCATCGCGAGACCCGGGGCCTACTCATTTCCAGAGCGTTTTGTTTTCCGGCACGGCAGAGCCGCAATTTGGCACCGCTTCGACAAGCGGAACTGCGAGTGGGCCCCGGCTCGCGCCGCGCTTGGCCGGGGTGACGCCAGAGAGTGCCGCTGAAAACAGTGTTTCACGTCCAGTGACCGCTTGCCCTAATCGCTCACCCCGTCCAGCTCCCCGGCAAGATTTTCCCGGATCCGCCGGGTCACTTCCAGAAAGCCTTCGATCTCGCTCGCCGACAGGCCGTCCAGCATGCGCTGCTCAACGGCTTTCAGTTTGGGGCCGAGGTCCTCATAGACCGACCGGCCCTCGTCGGAAAGTTTCAGGAGGAAGCTGCGGCCGTCGGCGGCGTTGCTCTCGCGCACCAGGAAGCCGCGCTCCTCCATGCGTTTGACCGCCCGGCTGACCACCACCTTGTCCATGCTGGAGCGGGCGACGATTTCCGTTGCCTGCAGGCCTGAGGAGGCCGATCCAAGGATCGCCATGGTGCGCCACTCGGCCGGCATCATGCCGTAATCGCGCTGATAAACCGCCGACAATGCCCGTGTAACGTCGGAATAAAACACCCGAACCCGATAGGGAAAAAACGTTTCCAGCTCGAAGGAAGCGGCGTCTTCAGTCGCCGTTTCAACCGCGTTTTCAATAAGTTCCGAGACATCCTCGTTCAGGTCGGTCAGCTTGCTCATCGGTCCTCAGCATCGTCCGTTTGGCTATCAACACGATTTTACGATTGACTTGGTTTCACTTGCAACTATTTTGTTTCATATGTAACTATGTTGAGTATCGCACCTCAGACACAGGATCATACCGGCAAGACCGGCCTTCATGAAATGAGGGGGAGGAGAAAATCATGAAACAGTTTAAAGCACTTTCCATTCTGGCAGGCGTCGCCGCGACCGCCCTGACCGGCCTCGTCTCGACCGCAAGCGCCGACGAACTGGTGCTGTCGTCCTGGCTGCCGCCGAAACACCCGATCGTCACCGGCGTCATCGAGCCCTGGGCCGCCCAGGTCGCCGATGTCACCGAGGGCCGCGTCACGGTGCGCATCTTGCCGAAGCCGGTCGGCTCGCCGCCGGAGCATTTCGACCTTGCCGCCGAAGGCATTGTCGACATCACCTACGGCCTGCATTCCTTCACCAAGGACGACCGCTTCCTGCGCTCGCGCATCGGCCAGTTCTCCTTCATCGCGGACACCGCGACCGACGGCTCGAAGGCCTATTGGGACGTTTATGCCGGTTCGCTGGACGCGCAAGCCGAGCATCAGGGCACCAAGCTTCTGGGCCTTTGGGTGCACGGCCCGGGCATGTTCCACAACAACCAGCGCAAGATTGAGACCCCGGAAGATTTCTCCGGCCTGAAGGTGCGCACGCCGGGCGGCTACATTGCCGGTCTTGCCCAGGATCTCGACATCATCACCCAGTTCATGGGCCCGGGCGAAGTCTATGAAAAACTCTCCCGCGGCGTCATTGACGGCGTCACCTTCCCGATGGAAGCCCTGCAGGCGTTCAATCTGACCGATCACATCAAATTTTCCATGCGCATCCCGGGCGGCATCTACAACACCTCCTGGTTCATGGTCATGAACGAGGACATCTGGGACGGCATTTCAGCGGAAGACCAGACCGCCATTGAAGGTGTCTCCGGCGCTGCCCTTGCCGAGTTGGCCGGGTCCGTCTGGGACAGCGCCGACACGCGCGGCGCGGCCTATATCGCCGACAAGGACATCGAGGTCTATGACGCCCCGGCCCCGGTTCTCGAAGCCGTCAAGGCGCTCGCTGCCAAGCATGAGGCCGCCTGGGCAGACGCGGTTGAGAAGACCGGCTTTGACGGCACTGCCGCCCTCGCAGCCTTCCGCGACCAGACCGGCATCAAGCCCTGATCATGCTGCCGCAGCCACACACAGACGCTCCGGGCCGGATTGCAAAGATCCGGCGCGGAGCCGCCTTTCTTCTCGGCCTGGCCTGTCTGCTGGTGCTGGCCGCGCTGATCGGCCTGACCTGCGTCGACGTCGTCGCGCGCTATGCCTTCAACAGCCCGGTTACCGGCGCTTATGAATTGACGGAGATCCTGCTCGCCACCCTGATCTTCCTCGCCCTGCCGCTGACGACGGCCGCCGGCGAACATATTGAGGTGGAACTGCTCGACGGCCTGAAAGGCAGTTTCCTGAAGCGGCTCGGCACCGTTGCGGCCGCCATCTGTACTGTCGGGATTTTCGGTGTCATCGCCGTGGAGATGGTCGGCCATGCCGAAAAACTGGGCCGCCGCGGCCGGGTGACGGATTCCCTGGAAATACCGCTCTCCCTGGTCGGCTGGCTCGGCGCGGCTTCCTTTGCCGTCTCGGCCCTGGCCGCTCTCTTCTTCTTCACCAAACGTTTCCGCGAAAAGGCCTGAGCCCGTGTTTGAAGCTCTGATCGGATTTGGCGCTCTGTTCGCCCTCGTGCTGGTGCGCGTGCCCATCGCCATCGCCATGATCATCGTCGGCACCGCCGGTTTTGCCGCCTTGCGCAACTGGAACGCGGCGCTGAACCTGCTCGGCAACGCCGCCTTCGACACCGGCCTCTCCTTCACGCTCTCGGTGATCCCGCTGTTCATCCTGATGGGCAATCTTCTGACCATCTCCGGCGTCAGCCAGTCGCTGTTCTCCACGGCCCATCGCCTGCTGCACCGTATGCGCGGCGGTCTCGCCATGGCGGCGATCGTTGCCTGCGGCGGTTTTTCCGCCGTCTGCGGCTCGTCGCTGGCAACAGCCGCGACCATGTCCAAGGTGGCGATGCCCTCCATGCGCAAGGCCGGTTATGCCGACAGCCTCGCCACCGGCTCGATCGCCGCTGGCGGCACGCTCGGCATCCTGATCCCGCCCAGCGTCATCCTGATCATCTACGGCCTCTTGACAGAGGCCGATATCGGCAAGCTGTTCATCGCCGGTATCATCCCGGGCCTGCTCGGTGTTTTGTTCTATCTCGCCGCCGTCTATGTCACCGTGCTGTTGAAGCCCGGCCTTGCCCCGCAGGACGCGGAAGACCTGCAGCTTGAGCGCAAGGACGTCTGGGGCGTTCTGGCCGTGGTCGGCCTCTTCGCCGTGATCATGATCGGCATCTATGGCGGTTTCTTTACTCCGACGGAAGCCGCCGGTATCGGCGCCGCCGCCGCGCTCGTGATTGCGCTTGTCTCCGGAGGCCTCACCTGGGAAAAACTCTACAGCGCGGGCCTCAACTGCGCCCGCACCACGGCGATGATCTTCGCCATCATCATCGGCGCGGAAGTGTTTTCAAATTTCATCAGCTATGCCGGCGTGCCGGATGCCCTGCTCAGCTTCGTCCAGTCGCTCGACGTCAACGCCTATGTGGTCATCCTCGTGCTGGTGCTGATTTACGTGGTCCTCGGCGCGGTCCTGGAGAGCCTTTCCATGATCCTGCTGACCGTGCCGGTGTTCTTCCCGCTGGTGACCTCGCTCGATTTCGGCAGCGGCCTCCTGTCGGACCCGGAAATGGTGCTGATCTGGTTCGGCATTGTCGTCGTCGTGGTCACCGAGATCAGCCTGATCTCGCCGCCCATCGGCCTGAATGTGTTCGTGCTGCGCTCGGTCCTGACCGACGTGCCGCTCCGGACCATGTTCGCCGGCATCCTGCCCTTCTGGCTGGCCGATATCCTGCGGCTGGCGCTCCTGATCGCGGTTCCGGCGCTGTCCCTGCTTCTGGTCTGAGCGTATTGCAGGCTGGCGTTCTCCTGCACGACATCCCCCGCGCTTGTGCCTATAGTGCCGCCAGCACAACCTGGGCAGGGGGAAAAAGTGAAACTGAGTGAAACGGAACTCGGCGACCTGGACACGCTGAAGGCACTCAGGGCCGAGGAACTGGCGGCTCAGAAGACCGCAATGACCGGCCGTACGATTGCCCTGGTCGTCATCGCCGCGCTCGTCACCCTGCTCTCGCCCTGGCCGGCACCTCTTTTCACCTATGGACTGCTGGCGGTATTCGTCTGGCTCGGCTGGTGTGCCTGGTTCGTCGCCCGATCCGAGTGGGGCAGGCCCTGGCATCAATATCTTTTTGTCACGGCGGATTTTGCACTGCTGACTGTCACGCTGCTTTATCCAAATCCGCTGACCCCGTTCGACTACCCGCCGCAATTTGCCCTGCGTTTCGGCCCGTTCATCTATTTCTTCGTTCTGCTGGCCGGCCTCGCCTACGTTTACCAGCCCAGGCTGGTGCTGTGGGGCGGCATCTCAGGCTCAATCAGCTGGGCCATCGGCATCGCCTGCCTGATGGCTCTCCCCGACACCGTTGCGGCCCCGTCCGGAGAGACCGATTTCCAGACCCTGTTCGCCGCAATCGCAAATCCAACCTATGTAGACGCCGGCGTAGCTCTCCAGGAAATTGCTGTGTTCCTGATTGCCGCCGGCCTGCTGGCCCTGGCGGTCAGGCGCTCACGGACGATTGCCCTGCGGCAGGCGGTTCTGGCCCGGGAGAAGGAAAATCTCGGCCGGTATTTTCCGAAAAAGACAGCCCAGATGCTGGCCGAACGCACCGATCCCTTTTCCAGTCCGAGCGAACATGAGGCCGCCGTTCTGTTCGCCGACCTGGTCGCCTTCACCTCCTGGTCGGAAAAGCATAGCCCGAAGGAAACCATCAAGCTCCTGCGTGAGGTCCACGGCCTGCTGGCCGAGGTAGTGTTCCGGCATGACGGCACCCTCGACAAATTCATCGGCGACGGCCTGATGGCAACCTTCGGCACGCCGGAACCCTCAAACGCCGACGCCTCGAACGCGGTCGCCGCCATGATCGAGATGATCGAGGTGTTCGAACGCTGGAAACAGACCGGCGGTCCTGAAGAGGGCAGGCATTTGCGGCTCGCCGTTGGCGTGCATTACGGACCGGTGGTGGTCGGCAATATCGGCAGCCGCAGGCGGCTGGAATTTGCCGTTCTCGGCGACACGGTCAATGTGGCCAGCCGTCTGGAGGGCGCCACCAGGGACATCGGCTGCAGCTGTCTGGCAAGCGCCTCGCTGATCGCAGCCGCGGAAGCTGAAAACCGCCCTGACGTGGCGGCTCTCCGCGCCAGGCTGACCCATCGCGGCCCGATCAAGCTGCGCGGCCACAGTCGGGAAATCGACGTTTACCAGCTGTAACAGCCTAGGGTCAGAGCAAAGGCATCATCCGCGAAACCCCGCCCATCTGCCCGTCACGCCACGGCTGGACATCCCGCATCCTCCCTGCTATGTCATCAAGTCATCTGATGACCTGATAAAACGCCCATGCAATCGCTCAACAAGACCAGCCTGGCCGATCGTGCGGCGGACGCGATCCGCACCGAAATCGCCGGCAACCGCTGGCCGGTCGGGGAAAAACTGCCGAACGAAGCCAAACTCTCCGAATTCCTGTCGGTCAGCCGCGGAACCGTGCGCGAGGCCGTGCGCATCCTTGTCTCGCAAGGCTATCTGGAGACACGTCAGGGCTCGGGTACCTATGTGCTGTCGACCGCGGATGCGACCGGTCCGCTGACCATGGCGCGGCGGGCCAGCCTGCGCGACCAGTTCGAGGCGCGCCTTGCCCTCGACGCGGAAGCAGCCCGGCTGGCGGCCCTGCGCCAGACCCCTCAGGTGATCGTCGAGCTGCGCGCACTTTTGGACCGGCGCGGCAATTTCGACGGCAGCGACAAGGCAGGCTTCATTGCGCGCGATCTGGCCTTTCACAAGGCCGTGGTGGCGGCCTCCAGAAACCGCGTTCTGGTCGACATGTACGCCTTCTTCTCCACGCTTATCAGCGAAACCATCGAGGCAACGCTCGGCAAGGACTTGCAGGAACCCGACATGGCCGCCCACGCCGCCATCATCGACGCCATTGAAACAGGAAATCCGGACCGCGCGGAAGCCGTCGTGCGCGGCTTCATGGCGCCCGTCCTCAGAGACCTGGAACGGTTGCTCGGATCATGAGGGACACAGACCGGATAGATCCCGGTTCCATCGAGTTGATTGAAGCCGAGCCCCTGCTCGAGCGTGACAGCGTGGAGGCCGCGCCTGCGCCGGCGGCGATGGTCCGGCTTCTTCTCGGCGCCAGCCTGGTGCTGATCGCCTTCAATCTGCGGCCGGTCTTTTCCAGCGCGTCCGCGCTGCTTCCGGAAATTCGAAACGGCTTCGGACTTTCGAGTGCGGCGGCAAGCCTGCTGACCACCTTGCCGGTTCTGTGTCTCGGACTTTTTTCTCCTTTCGCCCCGATCCTCGCCCGCAGGATCGGCACGGAACGCACGCTTCTGGCCATTGTCTTCCTGCTGGCGCTTGGAACGGCTGCGCGCGGCCTCGATTCCATTCCGCTGCTCTATCTCGGTACGGCACTCGCAGGCGCCTGCATTGCCGTCGGCAATGTCCTTCTGCCGGGCCTGGTCAAGCGTGACTTTCCCGACAAGGCCGCGCTGGTCACCGGCTGGTACACGATGGCTCTGTGCGCCGGTGCCGCCGGTGGTGCCGGCCTGACCATCCCGCTGCAATCCATGCTCGGCGGTTCCGTGAACGGCGCCCTGGCGATCTGGGCCGTGCCGGCGGTTGTCGTCGCGCTGCTGTGGCTGCCGCAAGTGCTGTCGTCCCGCAGCCGCGTCAAACGCGACCGCTATGCGGTCAGGGGCATGTGGCGCGACCGGCTTGCCTGGCACGTGACGCTGTTCATGGGCCTGCAATCCGCCCTCGCCTATTGCGTGTTCGGCTGGCTCGTTCCGATCCTCCGGGACCGTGGCCTGGATGGGGTGACGGCAGGCGCCGTCGTCTCCGTGTCCGTCATGGTCCAGGCCGTGGCCTGCCTGATCCTGCCCCATCTGGCCGTTCGCGGCCGGGACCAGCGGCTGATCAATGTCGCGCTCAGCGTTCTGGCGGTGACAGCCCTTCTCGGCCTGCAATTCGCCCCGCTGTCGACGGTCTGGCTCTGGGCCGTGCTGCAGGGGATCGGCCAGGGCGGCCTGATTGCCGTGGCGCTGACGGTGATCGTACTCCGAACAAAGGATCCGCATGCCGCTGCGCAACTGTCCGGCATGGCGCAATGCGTCGGCTATTCTCTGGCAGCCATCGGCCCGCTTCTGGTCGGCCTTATTCAGGGCTGGACCGGCAGTTTTGCCTGGAGCGCCGTCCTGTTCGTGGCGCTCGGCCTCGGCGCGGCCGTCAACGGCTACTTTGCGGGCCAAGCGCTCCAAGTTGAGGCCGAAACCGTGAAACTTGGCGGTTAGCGGGATCGCCTCAAACGTTGCGCAGCGTCCAGGCGGCCATTTCGGCGAAGACCCTGTCGGCGGAGGCGTTCATCGCCTCTACGGCCTTGTCGACCGAGGTGCTGCCCGACGGGGTTTCGGCGCGGAACACCTTGGTGGCGACCGTGCGGCCGTTGCGGTCGTTGACGACACGTGCGGAGATCTCGACAAGACCGCGGTCTGTGCCGTCAACCCGGAGCTCGAACGCCCGGATTTCGGTCTGCAGCTGATAGTCGATCAGGAGCCCGTCGCCCGGCACGCCGACGCCGCGCAGGCGGCCGGTATTCTGCAGGGTTTCGACCAGTTTCTGCTGCACCACATTGGGCAGCGTGTCCGCCCAGGCACTGTCCGGGAAGTAGCTGTAGATCGGGCCCTTGTCGACAACGGCGATGTAGCTGGTGTCTAGGGCCTTCAGCGCCCGCGGCGCGGCCACCAGCACCTGGACGCGGCTGGCGCGGCCGGCAAGACCGGAGCCGTCGGCCGCGCGGATGCCGTAATAGGCGGACGGTGCGGAGCTGGCGCAGCCGGACACCAGCACGCCGAACCCGAGCGCTCCAAGAACGCCCCGGCGGGTCATGTCTGTGCCTGTCTTCGTCATGCGCCCTTGCCTCTTAATTCTTCTGTCTCATCGCCGGCGCCCGCCTGTATAGGTCGGCACATCCTCGCCCCCGAAGATCACCCGGTTCGGACTGCGTTCAAAACTCTCCGCCGCGCGCTGGATCGAGATCAGCGTACGATTGACCTGGCCAAGCGCCGCGGAGAAATCCGACGAGCCCTGGGTCGCGAATTTGGAAAGGCCACCGGCAATCGTATCCGCCCGGCTCTCAAAAGCCACGGCGATCTTGCGGATGGCCTGTGCTGCGAGCGTCGCTTCCTTGATCAAGCCCTCACCGTCGCCATCCACCATGGTGGAAACCTTCTCGACCAGGCTTTCAACCCGCACGGACGTGGAGTTCAGCGTCGCAGTCATCTGCTTCGCGTCGGTGATGATCTGGTCGACATCCGGTGTGCGCTTCTGCAGGTTCGCCGTCATCTCCTGGACATTGTCCGCCGCCTTGCGGGCGCTGGCCAGGATCGCCGGAATACCGTCTTCCGGATTGGCGAGGCCCGAAGCCGCCGTCTCGACCGAGCCGACGATGTTGGCGACCTTTTCCGGATCCACCGCCTGCATCAGTTCGTTGGCCGTTTCCAGCGTCGTCGCAAAGCGTTCGGCGGCGGCCTGGACATCTGTGATCAATGCCGCGATCCGGTCATCCTGACCGCGCACTGTGGCGGAAACCGCCTCGAAATTCTGCACCGTCGACTTGGTGGAGGCGATGATCTCGTTGATCTGGCTCTGCTGATTGTTGAAGTTGTCGACGATGGCGGCGACATTGTCGACGGTTTTGCCGACTTTATCCGGATCGACGCTTGCCAGGATCTCGTCGACCCGCACCAGCGAGGCATTCATGCCCTCTGAAAAGGTGCTGACGGAAGTGACAACCTGCTCGACCCGCAGCGGATCGATGGCGGCGGCAATCTCCACCCCGCGGCTCATGATCGTATCGACCTTGGCAACCACATCGCGGCTGCCTTCCAGGATCTCCACAACGGTGCCTTCGCGCTGCTGAATGACCTCGACGATCTGGCTGACGTTCTCCATGGTCTTGCTTGTGGAGCTGATCAGCGTGTCGATGTCACCGGTCCGCTTTTCAAGCACGTCGCCGAGCGCCGCGGCACCCGCCATGACCTTCTCGATGTCCTCGGGCTTCACCGCTTCGACAATCTTGTGCACGTTGTCGAGGCCCTCGTTCAGGTTCTTGGTGAAGGTCTCCAGTTCCTTGGCGGCGCTCTGCGCGTCGGCCATCAGCAGGTCGATGTCCTTGCTGGCCTTGCCGAGGCTTTCAGAGAAAGTGCTGAAATCGTCGACAATCGCCGTCACCTTGTCGGACGGCACGGCGGCCATCAGCCGCTCACCCTCGTCGACCAGCTTTTCGAGCCGGCTGGAGAGGCTCGAGAAGGCATCCGATGCCTTGCCGATGCTGGCCATGAAGTCCTTCACGCCATCGGAATTGGCCGCTAGCGCGTCGGAAAATGTTTCCGCGTTGTTGATGATCTTGGAGATCGCAGGCCCGTTGTCCTTCAAAAGGTCGTCGACCGTCTTCATGGTCGAATCCGCCCGCTTCAGCACGTCGCGAGCACCGTCGACAATATCGTCGAAGAAGGACCGTTCGGCCTCGATTTCCGGCACCTTGCCGTCGTCGCGGCCCAGGAGAAGAGGAGAATCGGAGGTTCCGCCGCTCAGATCCACATAGGCGACACCGGTCAGGCCTGTAAAGTTCAGGGTTGCCTTGGTATCCTCGCGCAACGGAGTGGTCGGCCTGATGCGGACCGTGGCCACAACCTTGGTCGGGTCCCCGGGCGCGAAATCCAGGGATTTCACGTCACCGACCTTGATACCGTTGAACAGCACCTGGCCGCCGACCGGAAGGCCGGTCACCGGCCCCGGATAGAGGATCTTCAGTTCCACGTTCTGGCGGGATTCGGCGGAGACGGCCTTCCAGTAAACAAAACCGAACGCACCGATCAGTATGGCCACCATAAAAGCACCGATCAGGATGTAGTTCGCTCTGGTTTCCATTCAGTCCAACCTATATTCGGCGCAATGCCCGCTCGCCGCGGAAATAAGACTTGATCCAGGGATCGTCATTTTTTGTCATGTCGTCCAGTGTTCCAATCGCCAGAACACGCTTTTTCCCAAGAACAGCAATGCGATCGCAGATGGAATGCAGACTGTCCAGGTCATGTGTAACCATATAAACGGTCAGTCCGAGTGTCGAACTCAGGTTTGCAATCAGCGAATCAAAAGCAGCCGCCCCAATTGGATCCAGACCGGAGGTCGGCTCGTCCAGAAACACCAAATCGGGGTCGAGTGCAAGGGCGCGGGCCAGGCTGGCGCGCTTGACCATGCCGCCGGAGAGTTCCGACGGCAGCTTGTCCGCGGCGTCCTGGGGCAGTCCGACCAGCTCGAGTTTCAGGCTCGCAAGTTCATCCATCAGCTGCGGTGACAGATTCAGATGCTCACGCATGGGCACCTGAATGTTCTGCTTGACCGACAGCGAAGAGAACAGGGCCCCTTGCTGGAACAGCACCCCCCAGCGGCGCTCGATCGCCTTGCGTTCCTTCTGATTGGCGCGCGACAGATCGTGCCCGAAGACCGAAATGGCCCCGGTCCGCTTGGGCGTCAGCCCGAGAATGGTTCGCATCAGCACGGATTTGCCGGTGCCCGACCCGCCGACAAATCCCAGCACCTCGCCCCGGCGCACGTCCAGGTCCAGATCCTGCAGAATGATCTTAGAGCCGAAGCCGACGGTGACGTCGCGCACCGACAGGACGTGATCGGCGTCCTCTCCCGTATCCAGGGTCTCCATCGCCGGGGTATCTGTCGCTGGCTGATTCATCGGCAGGCTCAGACTCCAATAGCGGCAAAGAACACCGCGAAAAATCCATCGACCACGATGACCAGAAAGATCGCCTTGACCACGGACATGGTCGTGTGGCGCCCGAGCGATTCGGAAGAGCCTTCGACCTTCAGACCTTCCACGCAGGCGATAAGACCAACGATCAACGCCATGAACGGCGCTTTCACGAGGCCGACCACCAGCGTGTCGATGGAGATCGCCGCCTGCAACTGCGTCAGGTATGCGGCTGGCGGAATGTCCAGGTAGATCCAGGTGATCAGGCCGGAACCGAACAGGGCGGCCATGTCGGAAATGAAGGTCAGGATCGGCAGGGCAACCATCAGCGCCAGGATTCTCGGCAGAACCAGCACTTCCGTGACGCTTAGGCCGATTACATGCAGCGCATCGACTTCTTCCTGCATGCGCATGGCCCCAAGTTCCGCCGTGAACGCGGACCCCGAGCGGCCGGCGACCATGATCGCGGTCAGGATGACGCCGATTTCACGCAGCACCAGAATGCCCGCCAAGTCGACAACATAGATGTCCGCCCCGAATTGCCTGAGATAAAATCCGCCCTGTTGCGAGATGATGGCACCGATCAGAAAACTCATCAGCGCCACGATTGGCACCGCGCCGACACAGCTGCGCTCGAATTGCACCGCGATGGAGATGCTGCGCAGGCGTTTGGGCTGCATGAGAACGGTCGACAGCACCAGCCCCAGAGAGCCCAGGATATGAAGCATGGCCTTCGCATCCTGAAAGGCATCAACCATATGGCGACCGATGTTCTCCAGGAAACCGGCGATGGAAAAGCCGTTGTAGTCTGGTTTCCAGCTCGGCGGATGATGGCTTTCGATTTCGTCAAAGAGCGACTGACGGACCGGCGTCACGCCGGTCAGCCCTACCCGGCGGCCCTTGAATTCCAACCGGCCGCGGGTGCGGTGAATCAGCCAGGCGCCGCTGGTGTCCAGATGGTCGATCCCGGAAACATCGATGCAGGTCAGCTGATCGCGGGCGACCTGGAGGTCAGTCAGCTCCTTTTCGGCATCGCCGATGGTGCTGACGGTCCAGTCGCCGGTCAGGGCCAGGAACTGATGTTCGGGACCGTCCGCCTTCAGAGCGATCGACGGTGCCGTGTTTTTTTCCAAGAATGCCATTCCGGCTGGCTGCCCTCTTGCCGCTGGTTCGTCATCCCTCGTATACCTGATTGAGAAGTTTAACGTCCAGCAGCCACTTGAAAGCTTTGTCCATGGAAATTGCCCGTCCTTACCTGTTGTTCCTCGGTGACGTTCCTGATGCCCTGGCCGCCAAGACCGCGATTGGCATCGTCGATTGGCGCAAGGACTGGTGTCTTGGCCAGGTGCGCCTGCCCGGTTGCGCCGCCGACACGGGGCTTCCGGACCAGACGATTGCCGAAGGCGCGGCGGCCGGTGCGAAAACTTTCATCATCGGCGCCGTCAATGCCGGCGGCCGTCTGCCCGAACATTGGGTCGAATCGGTTGTCGAGGCCCTCGACGCGGGTCTCGACGTTGCCTCCGGACTGCATGTCCGCCTCGCCAGCATTCCTGCCATCAAGGACGCGGCGGAACGAAACGGCCGCCAGTTGCACGATGTGCGCCACAGCACGGAGACCTTCGCCACCGGCAAGGGCACCAAGCGGTCCGGCAAACGCATCCTGGCTGTCGGCACCGATTGTTCGGTCGGCAAGAAATACACCGCGCTTGCCATGGACAAGGCCATGAATGAGCGCGGCTACAAGAGCTCCTTCTGTGCCACTGGCCAGACCGGCGTGTTCATTTCCGGGCGCGGCGTCGCTCTCGACGCCGTGATCGCGGACTTCATTTCCGGCGCCGCCGAATGGATCTCACCGGCAACTGAAGACGATCACTGGCAGATTGTCGAGGGCCAGGGCTCCCTGTTCCACCCGTCTTTCGCCGGTGTGACCCTGGGCCTCCTGCACGGTTCCCAGCCGGACGGCTTTATCGTCTGCCATGAGCCGACCCGCACCAGGATGCGCGGTGTCGAGACGCCCCTGCCGACCATCCAGCAGGTGATCGACATGACGATCCAGTGCGGCCAGCTGACCAATCCGGAGATCCGCTGTGTCGGCATCGCCGTCAACACCCAGGCGCTCGACGACGACGAGGCGCTCGCCTATCTCGCCAAGATCGGCGAGAAACACGGGCTGCCGGCGACCGACCCGGTCCGCTATGGCATGGAGGCGATTGTCGACAAGGTGTCCGCCGAGTTCGGCGCGCCATGAGCCTGTCCGTAGAGATCGAGGCCGAGCGCTTCGAAATCGCGGGCGGTTTCAAGATCTCCCGCGAAACCCGCACCCATGCCCAGGTGGTGGTCGTCACGCTTGCCGACGGCGACCATAAAGGCCACGGTGAATGTGTGCCCTATCCACGGTACGGCGAAACGCTGGAAAGCGTGCAGACCCAGATCGGGGAAGTTGCCGAACTTCTGAAGGAAGGCCTGACGCGGGACCAGCTTCTGGAGGCCATGCCCGCGGGCGCCGCCCGCAACGCGGTTGACTGCGCCCTTTGGGATCTCGAGGCGAAGCGCACCGGCAAGCGGGCCTTTGAGCTGGCCGGCCCAGGCGTTCTGAAACCGGTCATGACCGCTTTCACCATCAGTGTCGACAGTCCGGAAATCATGGCGGAGAAGACCCGCGCGGCGGCCCATCGGCCGCTGCTCAAGGTCAAGCTGGCCGGTCCCGGCGACGATGCCCGCATCGCAGCCGTGCGCGCGGCCGCTCCCGATAGCACCCTGATTGTCGATGCCAATGAGGCCTGGGACGACAGCTGCTTTCAGATCAACATGGCCGCCTGCGAAGCCGCAGGCGTTGCCCTGATCGAACAGCCCCTGCCCTCCAAGGACGACGGGCTTCTGGCGGGGCTGAAACGCAAGGTCACCATCTGCGCCGATGAGAGCCTGCATCCAGGCAAGAGCATCGACGGCCTTGCGGAGAAATACGACGCGGTGAATATCAAGCTCGACAAGGCCGGCGGCCTCACCGCCGCGCTGAAGCTTGTCCGAGACGCGCGCGCACAGGATCTGAAAGTGATGGTCGGCTGCATGCTCGGCACATCGCTGGCCATGGCCCCCGCCGTGGTGATCGCGCAGGAAGCCGACTATGTCGATCTCGACGGACCGCTTCTGCTCGCCGAGGACCGCACGCCCGGCCTTCGGTTCGAAGGCAGCACGCTCTATCCGCCGGAGCCGGAGCTTTGGGGGTAGGCTGAAATCCGATCGGACTTGTGCCAAAGCACTGAGGTTCAACACAAACAACGTCATCCTGAGGAGGCGCACTAGCGCCGTCTCGAAGGATCCGCCGCTTGAACCAGAGTGTCTGGCCGCTCCTTCGAGACGGGCCTGATGGCCCTCCTCAGGATGACGCTTCTGGTTGGAAGTGGAATGGTCCCCCTAGCCCATCTTCCGCCGCAGCATAGGCGTCATGACCAGCGTCGCCAGGGTGCCGACCGCCGCAACAATGGACATCAGGTAGAACGGCCAGTCCGGGTTCACCTCATACAGCGCGCCGGAAATGCTGAGACCGATGGCCATCTGGATGCCGACGGAAGTGGCCAGAAGCCCCTGCCCGGTGCCCGCCCACTGGCTCGGAACGATCCTGGCCAGGATCGCGACGGCGCCAAGATGGGCCGCGCCGAAGGACAGGCCGTGCAGGGTTTGCAGGGCCGCCATGGCCGGCAGAGTGTCGGCAAAGGGAAACAGCAGCCAGCGCAGGGACGCCGCAACACCGGCCGCCAGCAGAAAGATCGCCGGATCGAAACGCTGTGAAAGCTTTCCGGCCACCGTGAACAGTGCTATTTCCGCGACCACCCCGGTCGCCCAGAGCAGCCCGATCGCAAAATCGGGGACCGACATGGCCTGCCAGTAGATCGTGCCGAAGCCGTAAAATGCCGAATGGCTGGCCTGATACAGCCCCAGTACCGTCAGCAGCGGCCAGAACCACACGCTCCGGAAAGGCGTGGCCGCGTCCGCCGCATCGCTGTCCTGCTTTTCCTTGCCGCGCTTCTGTCTCGGCAGCGACATCGCCACCGCCCCCGTCGCAAACGAGGAAAGAACGATGGCAACCACCACCAGCCATGACGTGTCTTCCGAGGCCAGCGTCCCGCCGACGATGCTGGCGACAACGAACCCCGCCGAACCCCACAGGCGCATTCTGGCATAATCCGCGCCTGTGTTGCGCTGGACATCAAGCGCGTAGGCATCGCTGAGCGGCACGATCGGTGCGTTCATGACCATGAAGCCGATCACCGCCACCGAGACGAACACCAGACCGAAGGGCAGGAAGTAAAGCAGGAGCAGCGCGGCCGCCGCAAGCGCGTAGATCAGGATCGACAGCCGGCGCTGACCAGTCCGGTCTGAGAGATTCGACAACACCGGGCTCGCGCCGATACGGGCAATCGTGCCAATTCCCAGGACAAGACCGATTTCGGCGGCATCAAGCCCGCGAAACCCCAGAACGACCGGAAAAAACGGCAGAAACAAGCCAACTCCGAAGAAATGGCTCGCAAACAGACCGGAAACCCGGGCGCTAATACTGGGCAGGGCAAAGGACATGAATAACCAGGCAAGGTGTCTTGCTAAAAAGGATGTTAACGATTTTCGCCTTACCTTGGAGGAGAAGTTGTCCGTGGTACGGCAACAAACGACCCTTAGGCAAGTTGAGATTCGCGTCCACATGAAAGCGGAAGCAGTACAGGAACAGCCAGAGTTGATCGGCGAAGCCGAGTATCAGACTCTCGAACAGACCCTGATGGAATCCGATCGCGGGCGTCGGTTTCTAAAAGAGTTTCTCAATCGCAACAAGACACCCGAGACAACAGAGATCCTGGGTGCCATTCACCGGCTTGAGAAAGTGGTCACCCGGCAGCGCAAGGTGCCGGATCTCGACAAGATCCGCCTTGACATCGCCGACATGCATGAGGCGATCGAGCGGACCAAGGCCGAGATCGCCAATATCAAGCAGGAAGGCGACGAGAGCAACCGCTTCGTCGACGCCTCCCACGAGCTCGATGCCATCGTCACCCAGACGGAAGGCGCGACCCAGTCGATCCTGGAAGCCGCCGAGCAAATCCAGGAAAAGGCCTGGGTGCTGCGCGAGAACGGTGCCGACGACGCGACCTGCGACGACATCGATGCCAAGGCGACCGAGATTTTCATGGCCTGCTCGTTCCAGGACCTGACCGGCCAGCGCACAAACAAGGTGGTCCAGGTGCTGCGTTACCTGGAAAGCCGCATCAACCTGATGATCAACATCTGGGGCATCGAGGACATGGAAGCCGACGACACCGCCGGCCCTGTCGACAGTCGCCCGGATGCCCATCTGCTCAATGGCCCGCAGCTTGCTGGCGGCGTTTCGCAAAACAATGTCGACGAGCTGTTCTCCGCCAGCGACGATGTCTTTGACGCGGCGATGAAGCAAACCAAGGCGGACGCTGCCATCGACGCACCGGCACCGGTTCATGCCAGCGATGCCGATGTCGATGCCATCATGGCCGCCACCGATGCCGCGGAAGACGCTGTGGCCGACGAAGCCGATATCGACGCGATCATGGCTGGCGGCAACGAACCAATGGACGCAGCCGCCATCGACGACATGTTTGCCGCCGCGCCGGCCGCAGAAGAAGACGAGGCCGCTGCAGAGGATGACTTTGCGGGCGCCGACCCGGACGCAACCCTTGACGAAGCCGCCATCGAGGCGCTGTTCGACAACGAGGTGAAGGCTTCGGAAGCCGAGGAAGACGAAGCGGAAGCCGATGCCGACTGGGAACTGACCGCGGAAGCCGCTGAAGAAGACGGCGACGATCCGCTGAAAAACCTGTCGGAAGCCGAGCGCCAGGCGCTCTTCAACTGATCACGGCACATGGAATGGAAAAAGGGCGCTGCCGGATGGCAGCGCCCTTTTTCTTGAACCGCACGTAAACTAAGGGGCCGTTGCCTCAACTCACATTGATCTGCGCGAAGAACCGCTCCGCCTGACGGCCGAGATCGTCCGCCTGCCCCTTGAGCGAAGAAGACAGGGAACGGATCGACCCGACGGTGCCGTCGACCGTTTCGACCGAACCGCGCACCGCCGTGATTTCGTCCGTCACCGCCTGGGTGCCCTGGGCCGCCAGCTGGACGCTGGAGGAAATCTCCGATGTCGCGGCCGCCTGCTGCTCGACGGCGGAGGCGATGCTGGTGGCGATCTCCGACAGTTCGCCGATGATGGCGGTAATGCCATCGATGTCCTGCACGGACCGCTGGGTGGCCTGCTGGATGCTGGCGATCTGCTCGGTGATGTCCTCGGTCGCCTTTGTCGTCTGGCTGGCCAGTTCCTTCACTTCCGACGCCACGACCGCAAAACCCTTGCCCATCTCGCCGGCCCGCGCGGCCTCGATGGTGGCGTTCAGCGCCAGCAGGTTGGTCTGGGCGGCAATGTCGGAAATCAGCCCGATCACCGAGCCGACCTGGTCGGCAAACCGGGCCAGCTGGGTCATGGACTCGTTGGTGTTGCGCGCGCCCTCAACAGCCTTCAGGGCCATCTCGCGCGACTGGCCGGCCTGGCGGCCGATCTCGGTGATGGAGGCGGACATTTCTTCCGTTGCCGTCGCGCTGGACTGAACCCCGCTTGCGGTTTCCCCGGACGAGGCGTCCATGGCGGTCATGCGCGCGCTGATGGCCTCGGTCTCCCGGCTCAGGCTGCCGAAGGACGTGTCCAGATCGTCCGACGCCGTCCTGAGCGCGCCGATGGTGCCGCCAAGAGCCTCCTGAAACTCCTGGAGGGCGCCCTTCAGACCGTTTTCCCGCGCGACGGCATCCGCGACCATCTTGTCGTGATAGGTCGAGATCGCGACATCCATGTCCAGCATCACGAGCCTGTTCAGAACGCCCAGCGCCTGGGAACGTTTGCTGTTGGTGAGAAAGCGTTTTTGCATCACCACATCGCTCAGCCGGGTGACGGCAAAGGAATAGCCGCCGATATTCCAGCTTGGATCGAGGCCGATGCGCACATGCGCCAGACCGATCCGGACGGCCCGTTCCAGATAGGCCGCGTCCGGCCCTTCGGAGAACAGCCCCTGCCAGTGAGCGAGCTGGGCTGCGACCAGCCGGGACTGCTGGTCGCCGACCAGCGCCGCCAGGTGCGGCACCGTTTTCACATGAGCGTAGAAGTCCTGAAGGATCTCCGGCAGGGCATCCTTGAACAAGGGCCAGAGCGCGCGTGCAAGAGCACGGTCTTCCTCCGTGTATCGGAAGAATTTCAGCCGGTCGTTCAAACTGGTGTTCTGCATTTCTGCCTCTTGGATCGATAAAGCACGTGCCGGCCCGCCAGGTGCTGCCCGGGCCTCTGCCCGCGCAAACGGGGAGGCAGCGGCCGCACAACGCAAGGCGTCGGTACGGTGTCACGGTTACGTCCCGGTGATGGAAGAAGACATGTCCCGCCGGCGCTCAGCCGTTGCGGTTCAAAATCAGGTCCTGCATTCCGTTCGTCCCGTCATGACGAGATGACGGCGGCACCATCGCACCGGACCCTTGCCCGGTTGCAAACGTTGCCGCCTTCCCTTCCGCTCTATCGAAGAGGCTCCTAAGAGGGCGTTAACGGCCGAGCGCTTGCATCAGCATCTGTGGATCGATGTTGCCGCCGGTCAGAACAACTCCGACGGTTTGGCCCTGAAGCGGCAGTTTGCCGGTCAGCAGGGCGGCCAGTGCCACGGCCCCGCCAGGTTCGACAACCAGCTTCAATTCGCTGAAGGCAAAGGCGACCGCGGCGAGTGCTTCCTCGTCGGTGACCGCGACCGCTTCTCCCGCCAGCTCGCGCAGGATGGAGAAACTGACCTCTCCCGGCGCTTCGGTTAGGAGCGCGTCACAGACCGATCCCGATTTGGCGGCATTGGTCTGGATGGTTCCGCTTTCCAGGGACCGTTTATAGTCGTCGAAAAGAGCCGGCTCGGCCGTATGGAAGCGGGTCTGCGGGGTTTTGTGCGCCAGCGCAACGGCAATGCCGCTGGCCAGTCCGCCGCCACCGGTACAGGCAAGCACGTCGTCGAGCGGCAGCCCGAGCGCGGCCGCCTGCGCCGCCAATTCGAGGCCGACGGTGCCCTGTCCCGCGATCACACCCGGATCGTTATAGGGATGAACGAAAGTCGCGCCGCTCTCATCGCATAGCGCCTTGGCAATCGCGTCCCGGCTTTCCGTTTCCCGGTCATAGGTCACCACGGTGGCCCCATAGCCGCGGGTGCGTTCGAGTTTGATCTGCGGCGCGTCCTCTGGCATCACGATGGTGGCCGGCATGCCGAGCAGCTGGGCGCTGGCGGCGACGCCCTGCGCATGGTTTCCCGATGAACAGGCCACCACGCCCTTCGGCCGGTCTGCTTCCGGGATCAGGTTGAGGCGGTTGAACGCCCCGCGGAACTTGAACGAGCCGCTGCGCTGCAGGTTCTCCGGCTTGATCAGGACACGGGCGCCGGTGCGTTCGTCCAGCAGCGGATGGCGCAGCACCGGTGTCTTCACCGCCTGGCCATCGATCCGCCCTGCCGCGGCCTCGATATCCTCGATAGAAACGGCAAAGCCGGACAGATCCGGCACGTCTTCGGCAAGGGGCTGAGACTGGATATCGGCCATCGGAACTCGCTTTTGATCTCAAACGTTGACGCTGAGGCCGACCGTGTGCCGGCGGCGCACGGACAGGCCATGCCGCCCTTCAAAAAGGGCGGCTTTCTGGGAGCAAGTGTTTTCACAGGTAAGCTGTTCGATCCAGCCGGAACTTGTCCCGGTGTCAATTTTGGAGCTTTTCCGGCCGGATTGGCTCTGCCACCGGCGCAAACCGGGGACAGGTGCTATTCCGCTGCCCTGGCATCTCCGGAGACGCTGTTAAAGATGTCCTGTGCCTCGATGCAGTTGTCCAGGAACTGCTGGGCACTGGCGGCCCAGGTGTAGTTCAAGGCGATCTTGCGGCAATGGTCGCGCGGAATGTCGAGAGCCGCTTCCGCGGCTTCCTTGAGATCGTCCGACAGCACGCCTGCGCCCGTGTCGCCGATGACATCGAGCGGCCCCATCACCGGAAACGCGGCGACCGGAACGCCGCAGGCCAGTGCTTCCAGTATGACATTGCCGAACGTGTCGGTGAGCGAGGGAAACACGAACACATCCGCGTCCGCATAGTGGCGTGCCAGATCCTCGCCCACTTTTGAGCCGGTGAAATGCACGCCGGCATATTCCCGGCGCAGGCTTTCCAGCTGCGGGCCGCCGCCGACCACCACTTTCGAGCCCGGCAGGTCGAGATCCAGAAAGGCCTTGATGTTCTTTTCGACCGCGACCCGGCCGACATACATGAACACCGGCCGCGGCAGATCCGCCGGCAGCACGGAGCCCTCATAGGGTTTGAACTGCTGCTCGTCGACGCCGCGCGACCAGCGCATCAGATTGTTGAAGCCTCGGGCGCGCAGATCCTGCTCAAGCGACCTTGTGGCCACCATGCAGCCGTTGCCTGAATTGTGAAACCGGCGCAGCCAGCTGTAGGACCAGGCCAGGGGAACCGGCAGCCGCGCGGACACATATTCCGGAAAGCGCGTGTGATAGCTGGTGGTGAACGGACGGCCCGTCTTTTTGGCAGCGCTCGCGGCCAGGATGCCAAGCGGTCCTTCTGTCGCAATATGCAGATGCTCGCAGCCATATTCCTCGATCTTGCGCCGGACAATGCCACGATGGGTCAGCGACAACCGGATTTCCGGGTAGGTCGGACATGGCAGGGTCTTGAATTCCTGCGGCGACAGCACCTCGACCCGGATACCGATGGCTTCAAGCTCTTCGGCGGTGCGTTCCAGGGACCGGACAACACCGTTTATCTGTGGATGCCAGGCATCCGTCACAATCAAAATGGAACTCATGCGGCGACCGGTGCTTCCTTCGATTTTGGCCGCACCTCTTTGGTCTGGGTCTTGTCCACCCATCTGATCACCTCAAACGTACCGTCATGGTGTTCGGCGACCGCCGTGCAGCTCTCCACCCAATCACCTGTGTTGATATAGTGGATCCCGTCAAGGTCCCTGTCGGCTGCATGGTGAATATGGCCGCAAATGACACCTTCGACGCCCTGCCGGCGCGCTTCGTCGGACAGGGCCTCTTCGAAGCGGCCGATAAAGCTGACAGCGTTCTTCACCTTGAGCTTCGCCCAGGCGGACAGCGACCAATAGGTCAGGCCGAGATTCCTGCGCACGAAATTGACCCAGGTGTTGATGCTGAGCGCGGTCACATAGGCCTTGTCGCCGAAAAAGGCGAGCCACTTGGCGTGGCGAATGACAACGTCGAACTGGTCGCCATGGATCACCAGATAGCGTTTGCCGTTGGCGGCCTCGTGGATGATGCTGTCGGTCACCTCGACACCGCCGAAATGGGTCCCGAGGAAATTGCGCAGGAATTCGTCGTGATTGCCCGGAAGGTAGACGATGCGCGCGCCCTTGCGGCCCTTGCGCAGGATTTTCTGGACCACGTCATTGTGCAGCTGCGGCCAGTACCAGGAGCGCTTCAGGCGCCAGCCGTCGGCGATGTCGCCGACGAGGTAAATGGTCTCGGCGTCATGGTCCTTCAGAAAGTCGAGCAGCATCTCCGCCTGGCAACCGCGGGTGCCAAGGTGAACGTCTGAAAGAAACAAGGTCCTGTAATGCCGAGGTTCCTCAGCGGTCGACATAGCACTTCTCCAAAATCCTTTTGGGCCGCTATAGACGCGATTCAAGTATCACTATTATGACAATTAAGCCGTCTTCATGTTCCGGAGTTGTTTTCCGCCTTATGGGTTAATTCTTGTCCGGAGAGGCAATTCTCCCTCGCCGTTCGCTGCGGCACCGGATCGGAAGCGGGCCCGGCCGGCGCCGGTGTCGGTCCGCGGACTGTTTGACAGCCCAGGTCACAAGCGGCCACAAAGACGAACAACACAACGCAAGGGAGACGTTCCATGGATCTCGGCCTGAAGGGCAAGAAGGCCATCATCTGCGCGTCCAGCCGGGGGCTTGGCCGGGGCTGCGCGGAAGCACTCGCCGAAGCCGGCTGCGCGATCGTTCTGAATGGCCGCGACGAAGCCGTGCTCGCCGCCACCCGCGCCGCGATCATGGAGCGCTTCGGCGTCCAGGTCACGGCCGTCGCCGCCGATGTCTCCACGCAGGACGGTCAGAAGGCCCTGCTCGAGGCCTGTCCTGAACCGGACATCCTCGTCAACAACAATGGCGGCCCGCCGCGCAAGGATTATACCGAACTTGACCGCGAGGCGCTTTTGAATGGCGCCATCCAGAATTTTGTCACGCCGATCGAGCTGATCCAGGCGGTGACGCCCGGCATGAAGGCGCGCGGTTTCGGCCGCATCGTCAACATCACCTCGCTCTCGGTGAAGATGCCGATCGAGGGCCTTGATCTCTCAAGCGGTGCACGGGCCGGCCTGACCGCGTTCCTGGCCGGAGTCTGCCGCCAGCTGGCTCCGCACGGCATCACAATCAACAACCTGCTGCCCGGCAAGATGGACACCGACCGCCTCAAGGGCGGTTTTTCCCGCACCGCCGAACAGACCGGCCAGAGCCTCGACGAGGTCCGCACTGAGCAGGCCGCCGGCATTCCGGCCCGGCGTTTCGGCACGGCAGAAGAATTCGGCCAGACCTGCGCCTTCCTCTGCTCGCAGCATGCGGGCTACATCACGGGGCAGAACATCCTGATGGACGGCGGACTTTATCCGGCGGCGTTTTGAGGGGGGAGAGCGGCGGACTCCTGAAATCTGCCCAAATGAGGCTCACCTATAGGAACTAATGCATGATTGGGCCCCTAACTCATTCCGTTTGCGCCATGATCCGATGGGTCGCTACCAAATGCTTCACCAGCAGGGGCGAACCAATTGCTCAATCCGGATTTGAGATGCCGAAGAGTTCCGACAATGAAACCGACGCCGAAGCTGCTTCAAACGCTTTGGGAAAATTGCTTCTGAACGCAGACGAAAAACTGAAACCGCTTGGCAACGAGCCGATCCTGATCATTGCCTATCCGCACAAGTTCAACGATGCGGACTATGATGATTATTGGTGTGCCGTTCAGATTGGGCGCAGCTATTGGGAGGCCTCGCAGTTTTACCGGCATGCGTATCTGGACGGCTACGGATCGGGCCGCGAACCGGAGAACGACCGTGGGGCGGGTCATATCACGGAACGCGCCAACTATGCTTCCGGCACATCAAATCAAGACGGCAAAACGCCCGAGGCTCTTCGCAACGCTTTGAAGGCGGCGCGCACGGTGCTCAGTGATCTGGAGAAGACCGTCTGGCGGGATCTGGCGGTTAAAGCGCTCGGTGTTCGTGACAGCTACGGACTTGGGCTTTACCTGATCAATGGTGGACTCTGGCTGATTCAGACGCATTATTCCGGTGCGGATGAAGGCACTGCCTGGTATTGCAACTCGGCTGGAGAGCTGAGCTACTTTGCAGAAGCCATGGACGCAACAACGGGTATAGGCAACCCAATCCCGATCCGGTTCGGAGACGTTGGCAATGAGGCTGTTGGCAAACTGGGCGGTGCGGCGCGCGACTGGTATTTTCCACCTACACCCACCGTCGCCTTTCCGGAGCGATGCAAGAGCCTTCAAGAGCTGTCTGACCTGCTTTTGACGGTCGCCGGAAGACTGCGCGCGAACAACGCGGATCCCGTCACGCTTTCGTCCATCAAGACGGAAGCGACCGAAAGACATCCTAATATTGAGGTAAGGTGGCTCGGCAATGGGTTCCATCGGTCGCAAGACAACCGGTTTGTTCAGGAAGAAGATCGCAACCCATATTTCTCGTTGCTAAAAACACATCAGATCCAGGTCTCCAATGAAAGAATGCTGGAGATCGTGCAGGCAGCAGGTAAACAGTTGGATTTCCTGGAAACACAAGGCTGGAGACGACTCTTTGGCGAGGCCTTTGCATCCCCCCTGCAGGACCATGACGCTCTTCACCTGATGATTGTCGAGAATGAAATCAATCTATTGCGCGGCAACTCGGCCTTCTGCCTACAGGGCGGCCTGCTCAAGCCAGTTGGCTTGCTGAGTGATTGGGAGATTGTACAGTATTGAACCGCCCCGGGTTTACCGGAGAGTAAAACTCTCACAGGATACCCGTTATGGATCAGAAGACAGTTCCCCCGAGATATACAGCTGAGTTCCGCGAACGTGGCGTTCGGCTTTTTCGAG
>NZ_JALNMJ010000002.1:0-268381 GCF_023156505.1 Roseibium sediminicola
ATCTCAAGGCCACACTCGAAGCCATTGCCGGCGGTCATCCGAAAAGCCGGATCGACGAACTCCTGCCGTGGAACTTCAAGCCGTCAAGCTGAAACCCGGTGGGCCGCAGACAGCGCTTACAGCAAAAGCGCCTTCAGCTAGGAACTTTTCGCTTGAGACCCAATGGTTGCGATTGAATAGCCCCGCGTTTTCTAGACGCCTTCGTCGTTCATTTTCTGCTGCCGTTCGAAGTCGACGGGTGACAGCATCCCGTTTCTGAAGTGTTTGCGTTTTGGGTTGTAGAACATCTCGATGTAGTCGAACACATCCTGCCTGGCCTCGACGCGGGTTTTGTAGGTTCGTCGCCGTACCCTTTCCCGTTTGAGCAGGTTGAAGAAGCTCTCGGCAACAGCGTTGTCTTGGCAGTTCCCGCGCCTGCTCATCGAATGCACGAGGTTGTGAGCCTTGAGGAACGATGCCCAGTCCATGCTTGTGAACTGGGAGCCCTGGTCCGAGTGGATCAGAACCTTGTGTTTCGGCGTTCGACGCCACACTGCCATAAGCAATGCTTGCAACACGACATCGGTGGTCTGTCGGCTCTGCATTGACCATCCTACGACACGGCGGGAGTAGAGATCGATCACGACGGCCAGATAGGCGAAACCTTCCTGCGTCCTGATGTAGGTGATGTCCGTTACCCAGATCCGATTGGGGGTAACCACATCGAACTGTCGGTCCAACGTGTTGTCGACGACCAATGACGGCTTGCCGCCATAACGACCCGGTCGACGCTTGTAGCCGATCTCGGCCTTGATCCCGGCCAGCCTGGCCAGACGTGCAACACGGTTCAGGCAACACGTCTCGCCTTGATCGAGCAGATCGTCATGAAGCTTGCGATAGTCGTAGACCTTGCCGCTCTCTTTCCAGGCCTTGCTGAGAAGCTCTGTCTGGCGGATGTCTTCCCGAGCCCGTTTGCTCAGCGGAGCCATCAGCCAGGCATAAAAGCCGCTTGGATGGATGCGCAGGCAGCGGCACATCGCCCGCACCGAAAACACGGAGCGATGCTCGGCGATGAAGGCGTACCTCACTTTGCATCCTTGGCGAAGTACGCGGTTGCCTTTTTTAGGATGTCGCGCTCCTGGGTGACGCGAGCCAGTTCCTGCTTCAGCCAACGGATCTCCGCAGCTTGATCGCCATCACCCGGATCGGGCGACTTGGAGAACTTCTTCTTCCAAGCATAAAGGGAATACGCGCTCACACCCAGACGCCTTGAAACCTCCGCAACCGGATAGCCGCGTTCGGTGATTTGGGCCACAGCATCCCGTTTGAACTCATCACTGAATTTGCTCGTGCCCATTATGGCCTCCTTGCCTCAAAATTAGGGAAGAAGGCGTCTACAAATCTAGGGGCTATTCAAATTGTTTCAGCATCTGTTCAGCAAACATTTGGCGTGTTATCTTGAGTGGCATAGATAAAAATTACTCTTTAGGTTGTATCTCGTTCAGCAAATTGTAAGAATGAAAGGCCCTCTATTTCACTCTCCGAGGGTGTTGGGAAAAATGTCTCTCTGAACCAGAAGGGAACAAAATGGACGGAAACACTATCATGATCGTTACTGCGATTATTGGGGGAGTTATCGCTGTCTTTGTTTTGGCGAAGTTCACCAATGCATTCAAAATCAGAATGAAATTTGGAGACACAGAGGTTGGGGCCGAGGCAAACAATGAACGACCTACCGTCCAGAAAGAGCACGGCACAGTTAGTATTGGCGGGGATTCTGACGGGACCAATATTCTCACGCACACAGGCGATGGAACGGCCACCAAAGCGGGTGTAGTCGAAATCGGGGGTTCTGCTCGAACAACCAATGTGGAAGTAAAATAAGGTAGAAAAAATTGATCCTAAATCAATTGTTTTTCTGGCGACGTGACAAGCAACTAGAGGAGTTAAGTGCGGAGGCTGAGGCTGGAAACAAAACTGCCCATCTCAAGCTGATGGCGCACGTCAAGTCCGGTAAATACACCGTCCGCACTGTCGAAAGTTCTATTCTGGTAGACGGGAGCGTGTCAGGCAGTCTTTTAATCGCGGGCAATCACAATACCGTTGTCCAATTGAATTCAGACACCTACCAAATGTTTGACGACCTAATGGCAGTTGCCGTTTTTGAGGGGGCTCAAAAAGAGTTCGTTGAGCGGACATCGCAGACCATTCTTCAACATGGTGGAGGCGATTTCTTCGGTGATAACCGTTTGTCGCGGTTAGACGATGTCCTGAGAATAGCTGCGAAGCGAGCTAAAGAAGAAAATAGTGAAGCGCGTAGGTTAATCTATAGTGCTGCTAAGAATAGAAAAATTGAACCAATCGTTGAATTCGTGGAAACACTACTAGTGGAAGGATCTTTGACACAGAAAGAAGTTGAAGACTATTCATCTTTCTGCTGGATGATCGGTTTGGGTGAACAGTTCCGAAAATCTATCGAATTAGGGCTTGAGAGATTTCCGCATAGCGCTAACCTTAAGTTAAATCAAATATCAATCTATGACCGTCAAGGAGATGAGCAAAAAGCAAAAGAAAAACTACTGGATATTTATAAACGAAACGAAAAAATAAATAGTGACGAAGATGCAAAGGTGCAAATTTTAGTCCGAAGGTTCCTTGCGCATTTTTCGAAAACAAAAGAAGAGCGTGATAAATACTTCGATGAAGCTATTGAGATTTCCGATATATTTGCATCTGAGAATAATAACTTTGTCGATATTAAGATTGAAGCGTTGCGTGAGGCGGGTCGTGACTTAGGCCATCTAGAGGCAATCGAGTCTTTTTCCGAACGCGATACACTATATGGCAAGGGTATAATCGCCTCCAAGGAGGGCGATTATGCAGTTGCTAGACAACTCTTTCTCAAGTGTTTGAAGTTGGATAAGAAACTTAATGCATTTGATAACATAAACGACGATCTAAAACAACTTGCAGAGGTTAGCAAAGAAATTGGAGACTTTACAAATACGAAGAGATTTTTGGATGAATACCTAGAGCTGCAAAAAGCTATGGAGTGCATGCCTGGACAGAGGTCGGCATTTATGCGCATGGCAGAACTGAGCTTAGCAGTCTCATCCTCCAGAAGTAGCGAGACGCATCATTTTGATGGGACCGACTACGATCATTGCATGAGTCAAGCCATTCGGATTTCAGAAGAAATTGGAGATTACAAAGCCGCGGCGCTCTTGAGCGAAACTCGAGACGAAAAGTTGAAGCAACTTAAAATGTTAAGCATGTTTGCGGGTTTGTTGCCTAAGGACTGATAGCTCAGTTTTGGGATGTGATTATAGCGCTAAATCGGATTGTTTAGCCAGTAATGGGAGTTCAGGCTTTGCAACTTCGCTACATTCTGGTCGAGTCGTTCTACGCTCGACGCGCGATTGGTAAAGCGTAAAATGGGCTGCAGACGACCTTTACGAATCCTAGGCCGAACGGCCACAAAGGGCCGAAAGTGCCCTGACCTAGACTCAGCTGGGATGCCTGCTGTGCTGATAAAAAAGACAAAATCTTACCTGAACACTCCCGACCCCAACGCCATTCTTAGTGCCATTTGCAGCGAAAGACTCTTCGGAATAGACTTTCGGACTACATTGATCCGGTGCTAAGCAATAAAGACCATGCCAGTGTTGGCGACACGCCATTGGCTTTTTGCCCCTAGTTGTCCGCACTTGTCTGTTAGTTTGCTACTTCGTGGAGACCGTCGCTCGAAAGCGTGCTTTGCATTTTACCGAATGGGAAGCAGCAGGGCTTCTGAAGGCATTTTGGTCGCAAAAAATCACGGCTGTGCGAGGCGGACGAAATCCGCTACACCATGCGCAAATTTGCTACACCATTTTGGTGTAGCGCGCAGGTGAAAGGCGCGACGCCGTCAAAGCCAAAGTAATCGCTAAGTAGGTTGAATTGAAAAAGTTGAGTTATTTCCTAGGTGCGAAAGCAGCTAAAGGTGTATTCGCGCCTCGCTTTGCAACCGCCCCCATGATGGAGTGGACCGACCGCCATTGCCGGGCCTTTCACCGGCAATTGACGGCGCATGGGCTGCTTTACACCGAGATGGTGACCACCGGAGCGGTGATCCATGGCGACCGGGAACATCTGATCGGCTTTTCGGAGTGCGAACATCCGATTGCCTGCCAGCTGGGTGGCTCCGATCCGGCGGAAATGGCGGAGGCAGCGCGGATTGTCGAGGGCTTCGGCTATGACGAGGTCAATATCAATGTCGGCTGTCCGTCCGACCGGGTGCAGTCGGGCCGTTTCGGTGCCTGCCTGATGGAAGAGCCGGCCCTGGTGGCGGCCTGCGTCGAGGCCATGAAATCGGCTGTCGAGATCCCGGTTACCGTCAAATGCCGCATTGGCGTTGACGATCAGGATCCGGAGCTTGCGCTCGATGCCATGGCCGACGCGGTCTTTGCCGCCGGCAGCGACGCGCTCTGGGTGCATGCCCGCAAGGCCTGGCTCAAGGGGCTGAGCCCCAAGGAAAACCGGGACATACCACCGCTGGACTATGACCGGGTGCTGCGGCTGAAGCAGCGGCTGCCGGAAAAATTCATCGGCCTCAATGGCGGTCTGCAGGATCTCGATCAGGCCGAACCCTTTCTCGACACCTTGGACGGACTGATGTTCGGCCGCGCGGCCTACCACACGCCGGAGATCCTCGGATCCGTCGACCGCCGCCTCTATGGCGGCACGGAGACCGATGTGTCGCCCTGGGCCGCGGTCAAGGGGCACATGACCTATCTGGAAGAGCAGCTTGAAAAGGGCGTGAAGTTGGCGCACATGACCCGGCACATGCTTGGTCTCTTTCACAGCCGTCCGGGCGCGCGCGCCTGGCGCCGGATCCTCACCGTCGAAGCCATCAAGCCGGGCGCGGGTCTGGAAGTCGTCGAGCAGGCTCTGGCTGCTGTCAGCCCGGCGGGCGCTGATCTGGCTGCGGCGGAGTAATCCGGACCAGCGGCTGGGCGATGGTCAAGGCGTCCGTTGCGAGGCTCAGTGTCACCCCGGACAAGCGCAGCGAAGATCCGGGGCCTACTCGCCCAGCAGCTTGCATTCAGCCAGAGTTCGCGCATTGCACCGGTTCCGCAATTTCGGTCACTCTGGAAATGAGTGGGCCCCGGGTCTCTCGCTTTGCTCGCCCGGGGTGACACGGAGTGTGTGGTGAGGGCTCGAACAATTAACTGCCGGTTTTGGAAGTGTAGGCTCCAGCGCAGGAACCAAATCCACAAATCATCACGGCGTGATGATCAGCTTGTCGCCTTCGATACGCCAGCTGCGCAGCTGGTCGAGAGCGCTCATGCCTAAAAGGCTAGAGTCGAGCGATCCATCCCGTGCCACAAAACCGCGGATATTGCGCAGCGCGTGATCGCCGATGGTGATTTGGTCGATGCGGACCGGGGCCACCAGCGCGCGGCCGTTGGCGGTCGATACCGGAACGGTGAAGGAGAGGTCTTGCTCGCGCAGACCCGCGCGCAGCGCGTCGTCAAAGGTCAGCACGACAGCGCTGGCGCCGGTATCGAGCAGGAATTGCGTGCGCGTGCCATTGGTGCGCCCGTCGACGACAAAATGACCGCCGGCATCGCGCACGATCAGGATCGTGCCGTCCGGTTGGCTGACCGCAAGGCCGGGCGCCAGAGCGCCGAGCACGCGGTAGCCGGCCTGGACGATGTCGGTGCGATAGGTGTAGCCGGCGACCAGAAGGACGCACAGGCCGCCCCAGAAGAGCGTTCCCTGAAGCACTTCGCGCACTTTGGGCTGACCGAAGATGAAACTGGCCAGAAACACGAATGCGAGCGCGGACAGGGCCACGAGGCGCGGGCCGGTGTCGTCGAAATTGGCATTTGTCGGGTCGGTGGGATCGCCGAACAGCGCATAGAAGACAACGCCGCCAAGCACAATCACCAGAACTGCGACCATCAGTCCGCGCAGCTGCTTCGGGCCGTTCATGCGCGGCTCCCGGAGGTGCCGCCGGCCGGGCGCCTGTTGCCGAGATCGGCGAGAATGTCGGCTCTCTGGCCATCGCTGTAGCTGGCCCAGGAGGAGATTTCATCCAGGGTGCGCAGGCAGCCGAGGCAGAGGCCGGTCTGCCGGTCGATCTGACAGGTTTTGATGCAAGGTGACTTCATGAAGCGGATATGGCGGTGGATTGTGGTTTTGCCAAGACGAAATTACGTGAAAATCCGAGGTCCTCAGCCGCCTCCGGCATAGGTGAACGGTGCTGTGATCACCTTGATGGGCAGGGACACGACCGCACCGGTGGTGTTGCCGACAAAACTGCCGAGATCATTGCCGAGATTGGCGCCGCGGTTTTGATCCGCAGAGGACGCGACGGCGGATTGGCTTAAGGCCCTGCGCATCTCCGGTCTGAGCTGGGCAAGCTGGGCGAATTTCGAGTGGTTGGTGCTGTCGAGCGAGTCCAGTTCGGTGACATCGATGACGATGGCGCCGAGCTCGGCCAGTTCCTGGTCGTCCGAATAAGCGCCCACCCGTTCCTTGCCGCCGGCAATGGTGCGGGAAATGCGCAGGGCCTTGTCGTCCCGGGAGACGATCACAGTAAAGGGGCGCGACGGTTTGCCGAGTTTCTTCAGTTGCGCCTTGAAAAGGTCGATGTCGATGTCGGGAGCCGCCAAAACGACCTCGTCGATGCGCGTGCTGAGCAGCCGGCGGTTTTCCGGGCGCGCCTGCACGGCGGTTTCCATCAGCAGCCAGTTGCCCATGGAATGAGCGAGCACCGTGATGTGTTCCACGCGTGTTCCGGCCAGCCCAGCGAGCGTTTCCTCCAGCGCGCTGCGGGCGACCGCCGCGCTGTTGAGATCGTAGACATAGTCCTGCAGTTTGCCGCGCGAAGCCCAGGTGAACATCACCGGTACGCCCTTGAACTGGCTGTCGTGAACGATCTGGGTGAACCGGTAGAGGGCTTCTGGAAAACGGGTGTTGTAGCCGTGAATGAAGACCAGGATGTTGCGCTCGCCTTTCGGCAGCGCCGCCAGGCGCGCGTTGATCTTTGCCTTGAATGCGGCCTTGTCGGCGATATAGCCGGCACCGCGCGCGACAAACGCCTTCTCAGGATCGCCCGGCAGGCTGTCGGGCCATTCGATGGCGCCCGGAACGTGGCTCGGCGGCACCGAAATTGAGGCTTCGGCGAAACTGAGCGCAGGTGAACGTTCACCGTTGAAATAGGTGTCCGGGCGTTCATCGCGTTTGCGGGTGGTGGCGATCAGGATGTCGCTGACCTGTGCGTCGGGCGACGGTTCGGTGTTGAGGACGAGCACGCCGGCATCCGGCCGGCCGCCACAGGCGGACAGCAGCATCAGCGTCAGCACCAAAACACCCGCCAAAAAGGCCTGCTGCGCGTAAACGCAAGGCCGGTCATGTCCCGCAGAAGTGATCATTTAATCGATCTGTCCCATACACCGTTTCTCATGGCACCATAAGCATCCCGACAAGAAAGCCAAGTCCGCTGATTTGCTGAACGGCGCCCAAAACATCACCTGTGGCACCGCCGATTTTCTGCAGGGCGAGACGGCCGGTCAGGAGAGCGGTCCCACCCGCCAGCAATAACGCCAGTATCAGAGCAGGCAGCGGCAGCAGCAGCAGCGGCGCAATGAGGAACGGCAGGGTCGCGATCGATGTCTGGCGCAAGGTTTCCGCTGTCGGTTTGCCGAAGCGGGCGGCAAGGCCGTCCGGGCGGGCGAGGGGGCGGCACTGCCATTGCCAGACCAAGAGGGCCCGGCTTACGGCTTCGCTTGCCAGAAACAGCAGCGCGGCGTCGGCGGGAGAAAACCGCTGCCAGAGGGCGGAGAGCAGCGCGATCCTGAGCACAACGCCAACGATCAGTGCCAGGGCGCCGAAGGCACCTATACGGCTGTCTTTCATGATTTCCAGCCGCCGGTCACGGGTCGCGCCACCGAAAAAACCATCGGCGACATCGCTGAGGCCGTCCTCGTGGAGCGCGCCCGTGGTGGTGGCGAGAAGCCCTGCGACCATTGCGGCCACCGCCAGCCCGGGCAGCGCCGAATAGGCGAGCAGCATGCCGAGTGCGGCCGCCGGCAGGGCGATCACAACGCCGGCAAGCGGGGCCGCGCGCGCGATCCGGCTGAAGTCCGGCGCGGCGGCCGGGTCGTCCAGCGTATTCAGACGCGGCAAGGGCAGACGGGAGAAGAATCGCACGCAGGCCGCGGTGTCGGCGGCGAGCCGCGCAGCCCGGGATCCCGCATTATCCCGGGTTTTGTCCGACCGGGAAACAGGTCCGGATTCATGCTGTTGGTCGGATTCGGAGCTCATCAGGCCGGTCCCGTGCTTGAGTTTTTCAGGCGCGAAGTTATAGATCAGCCCCTTGAAGAGACCAAGTGCCGGTTGTCGCCGGCCCAAATGAGCGGAACCAGAACCCCATGTCCCTATCCGAGACCGCGCTGCCTTTCGACGATATCCGCAACCTGGTGAAGTCCATGCCCGGACCGGACGAGGAAGCGCTCGGCAAGGTCAAGGCGCGGGACGCGGAACTGACCAAACCGGCCGGGTCTCTCGGACGGCTTGAGGAAATTGCCGAATGGCTGGCTGCCTGGTCCGGCAAGGCGCCGCCGAAAATCACCCGCCCGCTGGTCGCCATCTTCGCCACGGCGCACGGTGTTGCCGATGAGGGTGTCTCCGCCTTTCCGAGTGCGGTCAACCGGCAGATGGTCGAGAATTTCGCCGCCGGTGGCGCCGCTATCAACCAGCTGTGCCGGGCCTATGACATCGGTCTGAAGGTCTTCGATCTCGCCGTCGACATGCCGACCCCGAGCATCACGAAGGAAGACGCCATGGACGAGGCCAACTGCGCCGCCACCATGGCCTATGGCATGGAAGCGCTGGCCGGTGGCATCGACCTGATTTGCCTGGGCGAAATGGGCATCGGCAACACCACGGTGGCCGCCGCCGTTCTCAACGGTCTGTTCGGCGGCAAGGCCGAGGACTGGATCGGCCGAGGCACCGGTGTCGACGATGAAGGCCTTGCGCGCAAGCGGGCTGCTGTTGAAACCGCGATTGCCCGGCTGAACGGTGAAAAGGATCCGCTGGAAGTGCTGCGCAAGATCGGCGGGCGTGAAATCGCCGCCATGGCCGGGCTGATCATTGCCGCGCGCCTGCAGCGCGTGCCGGTCATTGTCGACGGCTTTGTCACCACGGCGGCCGCCGCCGTGGTCTATGCCATGGACCCGTCCGGTCTCGACCATTGCCTGTTCGCGCATGTTTCCGCCGAGCAGGCTCATGCGCGCGTCCTTGAGCATATGGGCAAGGACGCCCTTTTCGATTTCGGAATGCGCCTGGGGGAAGGCTCGGGCGCGGCGCTTGCAGCCGGTATTGCCAAGGCGGCCGCCGAAATGCATTCGGGCATGGCGACCTTCGCCGACGCGGGTGTTGCCGGGAAATCCTGAGGGAAACCCGTTTGATCCGGATTTCCAGTCTAAATCCCCGCAGCCCCTAGACCGAACCGTCAGTTGAGAAACTGGTCCAGCGTTTTCGCCTCCTTGAGTTTCCTCAGGGAGGCGTTAAAGCGCCTGATGAATTCAGCGCTGCCGTCCTGGTCCCTGGGCGCGAGCATATGCAGGGGCGACGCCGCGACCACGTCCTCCAGAATATCAAAATCGCTTCTCCCCATGCCCATTTGTCCGGCCAGGTAGAGAAGAACCCGTTCGCTGCCGACGACCACATCGACGTGCCCCGCCTTCACCATGTTCAGGCAGGCCGTCAGATCCGTCGGGCTGGACACCTGGGCCAGACCGAGTTCGACCATTTCCAGAACCGGAACGATGACGGTGTATCCGTGCGGGACACAGAAAACAGCGCCTTCGAGTTGGGAGATGTTGGTTTTGCCGCCCGCACGGCCTTTTGCCATGAAGGCTTTCGACAAAACCGTCGCGATCGGCTCGGAATAGAGCATTTTCGAGCGCCGTTCCTGGCTCTCGAACCAGGCAAATGACGCGGTGTATTTGCCACGCAGGGCCAGTTCGTAGGCCCTCGGCCAGGGCAGCACGTCGATCCTGTAGGGCAGTCCCGTGTCCTCCATGACGGCCGTCACGATCTGGGTGGCGATGCCGCCACCAGGGAGCCTTACGTCGCTAAAGGGCGGATAGTCATCCCCGGTGCTCAATGTAAGCGGTTCCTCGGCATGGCCGGGCAAGGTGAGAAACATGGCCGAGAGCAGAAGTAGGATTTTACCTGTCGTGAAGAGCCGCTTTCGCATGAGACTTCTCCGAAAAGAACGTCGACAAGGATAGCACTCGTTCCGTCGGTGGCGGTAGTAATTGCGTGAAAGGGGAAGTGATTTACTTAAAAATTAAGTTGTCACTTGGGCGGATGAAAGTCTAGGTAGGTGCGACTAAGCAAATTTTACATCAGTGGTATTTTCTTCCGGATCCACCCAGACCACGTCCGGCGAGAAATTCATGATCCGGGCGCGCGGCAGGGTCACCGTGACCTCGGTGCCTTCGCCGAGCCTTGATTTCAGTGAGAACTTGCCGTCATGCATGTTCACCAGAGCCTGGACGATGGAAAGGCCGAGGCCGGTTCCCGGTTCTGCGGTTTTGATGGCATGAGAACCCTGACCGAAGGCTTCGAGCACGGTCGGGATTTCTTCTTCCGGGATACCCGGTCCGGTGTCCTTGATGGAGACGTACTGACCGCCGTCCGATGTCGGGCCGACAATGACCCGGACTTCTCCACCGACAGGCGTGAACTTGACCGCGTTGGACATCAGGTTGAGGACGACTTGCCGCAACGCCCGTTCGTCGGCCCAGACGCGGGGCAGGTCCGGTTCATGGGTATGGTGCAGCGAGATCGACTTGGCCTTGGCGCGCACCTTCATCATCGTGCCGCATTCCTCGACCACGTCATCCAGGAACAGCGGTTCCTCGTGGAGCTCGTGCCGGCCGGCCTCGATCCGCGACAGGTCGAGAATCTCGTTGATCAGGTTCAGGAGGTGCTGCCCGGAACCATGGATGTCTTCCGCGTAAGAGCGGTAGTTCTTGTTCTCCATTGGGCCAAGCACCTCGTCCTTCATGATCTCGGAGAAGCCGAGGATCGCATTGAGGGGCGTGCGCAGCTCATGGCTCATGGTCGCCAGGAAGCGGGATTTGGCGAGGTTGGCCGCCTCCGCGCGCCGGCGGGCTTCGTCTGACATGGCATTGGCGGTTTCCAGTTCCGCAATCAGGTGATCCTTGTCGGCCCGGTATTCCAGCATCGTGTTGGCGTTCTTGAGCAGCTGGTTGCCCAGGATGAAGAAGAAACCCTGGGCGCCGATGGCCATCGCCGCCAGCGTGTAATGGATCGGATCGACTTCTCTCAGGAAACTGACGGTCACCACCAGCGTCATCGGCAAGGTACTGGCCAGCAGGCATTTCGGCAGGGTCGCCGACTGCATCGTGTTCATGGCGACCACGATCAGGAGGGTCGCGAAATGAAAGATCACGAAGCCTTCGCCGGCATCGTTCGTCTTCGGCATCAGGAAGAACAGCGCCCAGCTGCTGCCATAGATGAAATCGCCAAGGGTGAAGCGCCGGCGCCAGTAAATCCGGGCTTTCTGGTCGGACGGCGCTTTTTCATAGGAATGGCTGGTCACCACCATCAGGAAATGGGTGCACAGCGTCACGGTGAACCAGGCGCCGATAAACAGAGGATCGATCCACAGCACGGAGATCGCCGCAACGATCAGCGCCAGCAGCGGTACCGCGTAGGCCGCGTTGATGCGCGTGTCGGCGAAAAGGTGCTGGCGTTCCAGGTCGAAGGTGGTGTTGCGGCTTTCCGGCGCGCCAAGGCGGCTGCGCACGTCCCGTGCCGAACGCGCCATTTCGCGCCGGCGAAGCGCCCGCTGCTCATTGATGGCGTCTTTGTCAGCGCCTGTGTCTGACGCAAGGGTTCTCATATGCCGCCCAGGAGTTTTGAATTTGTTATTGTGTGATTACGTGTTTATTCAATCTGACTCACCATTCCTTAAGATCGTCCTCAGTTTCGTGGTTAGAAGTCTCTTAACAGCCTGTGCCAAGGTGCAACTTTGTGACTGAAAAACCGGCCGCATCCGGGCTCGACGCCCTTGTCCGCGAGGTTCGCGCCTGCAGGGTTTGCATAGACCGACCCGACAAGGCGCCCCTGCCTCATGAGCCGCGGCCGGTGCTTCAGGTCTCCTCGACGGCGCGGCTGTGTCTTTGCGGCCAGGCGCCGGGAACGCGGGTGCATCAGAGCGGCCGGCCTTTCACCGATCCGAGCGGCGACCGCCTGCGTGACTGGCTCGGAATCGGGGAAGAGACTTTCTACGATGCCGGCAAGCTGGCCATCGTGCCGATGGGCTTCTGTTTTCCCGGGCTCGATGACAAGGGTGGAGATCTGCCGCCGCGCGCCGAGTGCCGCAAGGCCTGGCATGATCGTGTGTTTGCCGCCATGCCGCAAATCGAGCTGGTTATCGTCATCGGGCAATATGCCCAAGCCTACCATTTGGGCACCCGTCGGCAGAAAACATTGACGCAAACCGTTGCCAATTGGCGCGCTCATTTCGACGAGGAGGGCGGGGAAGGCCCGAAGGTGCTGCCGCTGCCGCATCCCTCCTGGCGCAACAATGCCTGGCTGAAGAAAAACCCGTGGTTCGAAGCGGATCTTCTGCCTGTGTTGCGGCACCAGGTCGCCCGTCTGATATGAGACCAGCAAAAACGCATGGCATTCGAAAAATATTCTCAAAATGAGAAGATTTGACTTTCGTATTGAAATTCAGTTACGGCTTTTTATCTCCAGATAAAATGATTTCCCAACGAGCTGGATGTGTCTTGGAGCAGTCCGCCGACAGCAACGGATCTCAAGTAGATGATTGACCGCATTGACCGCCGCATTCTTTCCATCCTGCAGGAAGACTGCACCGTGCCGGTCGCCGAAATCGGCCGGCGGGTCGGCCTGTCGACCACGCCGTGTTGGCGGCGGATTCAGAAGATGGAAGAGGACGGCGTCATCACCGGCCGGGTCGCGCTGCTGGAACCGTCCAAAGTCAATGCCAAGGTCACGGCCTTTGTCGCCATCACCACCAGTCAGCATTCCGAGGACTGGCTGAAGAAATTCGCCGATGTCATCCGGGAGTTTCCGGAAGTGGTCGAATTCTACCGCATGGCGGGGCAGGTGGATTATCTCCTACGGGTCGCGGTGCCCGACATCGAGGCCTATGACGCCTTCTACAAGAAGCTGATCTCCAAGATCGACATCTCTGACGTCTCGACCACCTTCGCCATGGAGCAGATCAAGAATACGACGGCCTTGCCGCTCTCTTATGTCGCGCCGGAAAAGCCGAAGGCGGACAAGGACTGACTGAGGTCTCGACTCACTGTTCTGACGGTACCGGATGCCGCGCGAAGAAGCGGGCGCATTCTGCCTCTGAGACCTGCTTGCCGGAAAAGATCTCGACATAATAGGGCATGCGTTGCAGGCGTGGTCCGAGTGGCTCTGAAGGCCTGTCCTTGATCATCGAGATATAGCCGATCTGGGTCAGATAGACCGTATCGGCGCGCACCCGGGCAAAGGTTGCTTCATAGCCGAATTTCAAAAACATCGCTTCGAGCGCGTCGACACGCACCCGGTCGGCTTCCTCCAGGAGGTGCGCCAAACAGGCATCCGTATGTGCCCAGTTGCGCATGGCGAACTCCAGCCGTGAATCGAACAGCTCAGGCAACAGCCACAGATCGAAGATGTTCAGGATCGCCTCGGTGATCGTTTCCGCATAGGCCTCGGTCTGCCGGACAAGATTGCCGGTGTTCTTGGATTGCCACAGGGTAACCAGCGCGTTCAGAAGATCGTCCCGGTCCGAGAAATGGCCATAGAAACTGGTGCGCGACAGGCCGAGGCGCTCGGCAAGCGGCATCACCTTGACGGTGTCGATGCCACTCTCGATCAGCGCCTGATAGGCCGCTTCGATCCAGATCTCGCGCGTGCCGCGCCAGCCGGATGTCTTTTCGATCAAAGGCTCGTTCATGCAGCTTCGGTAGCAAGGGAAATCCGGCCCCGCAATCAAAATTGACACCTGTGTCATCAAAAGCGACATGAATGTCGCTTTTGGGACTTTCAAGGCCTCCATGCGCCAATTAGTGTCATTTCAAAGAGGCGTTCCGCGACGCGAGCGGAGGATTGAAGAGGGAAGCGCATGTCGAAGGATCCGTTGCTGCAGCCGTATCAGCTCAAGCATCTGACGCTGAAAAACAGGATCATGATCACGTCCCACGAGCCGGCCTACCCGGAAGACGGCATGCCAAAGGACCGTTACCGCGCCTATCACGAGGTGCGGGCCAAGGCAGGGGTTGCGCTGACCATGACTGCCGGTTCGGCGGCCGTTTCCAGAAATTCGCCGCCGGTCTTCAACAACATCCTCGCCTACAAGGACGAGGTCGTGCCGTGGATCAAGCGGTTGACTGATGCTTGCCACGATAATGGCTGCGCGGTGATGATCCAGCTGACCCATCTGGGCCGTCGCACCCACTGGAACAAGGGCGACTGGCTGCCGGCGGTTTCCTCCAGTCACGAGCGCGAAGCCGCGCACAGGGCGTTTCCGAAGCAGGTGGAAGATTGGGACATCGCCCGGATCATCGAGGACTATGCCGACGCCGCCGAGCGCATGAAGGCCGGCGGCATGGACGGCATCGAGCTGCAGGCCTATGGCCACCTGATGGACCAGTTCTGGTCACCGGTGACCAATACGCTCGACGGTCCATATGGCGGCTCGCTGGAAAACCGCATGCGCTTTTCGCTGGAAGTCATCGAGGCGGTGCGCAAGCGGGTCGGCGACGATTTCATCCTCGGCATCCGCTTCACGGCCGACGAGGATCTTGAGGGTGGCATCACGCCGGACGAAGGGCTGCAGATCGCGCAGCGGCTGAAGGACACCGGCCAGATCGACTTTTTGAACGTGATCCGTGGCCATATCGACACCGATCCGGGCCTGACCGACGTGATTCCTGTGCAGGGCATGCGCAACGCGCCGCATCTCGACTTTGCCGGGCGCATCAAGAAGGAAATCGGACTGCCGACCTTCCATGCGGCCAAGATCCCGGACGTCGCCACCGCCCGCCACGCAATCGCCGAAGGCCTGCTCGACATGGTCGGCATGACCCGTGCGCATATGGCCGACCCGATGCTGGTCAAAAAGATCGCGGAAAAGCGGGAAGACGACATTCGTCCCTGCGTCGGCGCCACCTATTGCCTCGACCGTATCTATCAAGCGGGAGATGCTCTGTGCATCCACAACGCGGCGACGGGTCGCGAGCTGACCATGCCGCATGAGATCCCGCCGGCGGAGCAGAAGAAAAAGGTGGTGATTGTCGGTGCCGGACCGGCTGGTATGGAAGCGGCGCGAGTTGCCGCCGAGCGCGGTCACGACGTCACCGTGTTCGAGGCAGCGCCCGATGCCGGCGGTCAGATCCGTCTGACTGCCCAGTCCGAACGCCGCCGCGAGATGATCTCGATCATCAAGTGGCGCATGGATCAGTGCGTCGCAAGGAATGTAAGGTTTCTCTTCAACACTTTCGCAGAAGCTGATGATGTTACGGCAGAAAGTCCGGATACAGTCATCATCGCAACCGGCGGCTTGCCGCACACGGACGTGCTTGAGGACGGCAATGATCTGGTGGTGTCGTCCTGGGACATCATTGCCGGGGACGTGAAGCCGGGCAAGCGGGTGCTGGTTTATGATGATGCCGGAGATCACGCCGCTCTGCAGGCAGCCGAGATCATCGCCAAGTCAGGTGCTCATGTGGAAATCATGACGCCGGACCGGTCTTTTGCGCCAGATGTCATGGCCATGAACTTGGTACCCTATATGCGTTCGCTGCAGGACAAGGATGTCCGCTTCACCGTGACCTACCGGCTCAAGGCGGCGAAACGCTCGGGCAACATGATCACCGCGGTGGTCGGCACGGACTATTCCAGCCATACCGAGGAGCGCGACTTTGACCAGATCATCGTCAATCATGGCACCATTCCGATGGATGAACTCTATCTTGAGCTGAAGCCGGGTTCGAAGAACCTGGGGGCAGTCAATCAGGAGGCGCTGATCTTCGGACGGCCGCAGCCGCTCGATGCCAATCCGGGCGGTGCCTTTGCGCTTTACCGGATCGGCGATGCGGTCTCCGCGCGCAACACCCATGCGGCGATCTATGATGCTCTGCGGCTGGTCAAGGACATCTGACTGAATTTTCACCATGGCCGCGGAATTTTCCGGCACGTCTCACATGGATAACCGCATGCCGTTTTTGCGCTATGATACCGTGTTCGGGTGAGCCTACTTTCCGTCGCAGGGATCGGCCGCCAGACTCGGCCGGAAAGGACGTGTCATCATGCTCAGCGATGCAGATATTCTCTCACTCTTGATGGGCCGCCGCGAAGGATATTCGCTGCCGCAGGCCTTTTACACCGACGCGGATGTCTATCAGGCGGACCTGAGGAACATCTGGCAGAAGGAATGGATCTTTGCCATTCCCTCGGCGGAAGTGCCGAAATCGGGCAATTACGTCACGCTGCAGATCGGCGACTATTCGGTCATCATCGTGCGCGGGTCGGACGGTGTCATCCGGGCGTTCCACAATTCCTGCCGCCACCGCGGCAGCCGGATCTGTGCGGCTTCCAAGGGCTCCGCACCAAAACTGGTCTGTCCGTATCACCAGTGGACCTATGAGCTCGACGGCAAGCTGCTGTGGGCGCGCGAAATGGGGCCGGACTTCAATCCGGGCGACCATGGCCTGAAGACGGTGCACTGCGTGGACGTATCTGGCATGGTCTTCATCTGCCTGGCCGCACAGGCGCCGGATACCGCGGATCTCGTCAAGCAGGCCGCACGCTATCTCGGGCCGCACGATCTTTCCAACCTGAAGGTGGCGCACCAGTCGTCGATCGTGGAACAGGGCAACTGGAAACTGGTGCTGGAAAACAACCGCGAGTGCTATCACTGCTCCGGATCGCATCCCTCCCTGTGCCGGACTTTCCCGGATGATCCGAACCTGGTGGGCGGCGACGATTCCACAAGTTCGAATGCCGGCAAGGCCCATGTGGAGCGCTGCGAGAATGCAGGTTTCCCGGCGAAATACCTGATTTCCGAAAACGAGCAGTGGCGCTTCGTGCGCATTCCGTTCCTGGGCGATGCCGTCAGCTACACCATGGACGGCAAGGCCGGAGTCTCCAAACGCATCGGCACCGTGCCGTTCGACAATGCCGGCTCCTGCCTGTTCTTCCATTATCCGAACACCTGGAACCACTTCCTGTCGGATTCGGTGCTGACCTTCCGCGTGTTGCCGATCGGACCGATGGAAACGGAAGTGACCACCACCTGGCTGGTGCACAAGGACGCCCAGGAAGGCGTCGATTACGATCTGAACCGCCTGACCGAGGTCTGGATCCACACCAATGATGAGGACCGCCAGATCGTCGAGGAAAACCAGATCGGCATCAAGTCGCCGGCCTATGAGCCGGGGCCTTATTCTCCCATGCAGGAAAGCGGCGTCATCCAGTTCATTGACTGGTACGCACGCACCCTGGAAAACGGCCTGATCGGCCGCTTTCGCGTAGCGGCGGAGTAAGCTGATGATCCCGATGCCCGGGCGTGACACGCCGGTTTGGAACGACAGTGAAGTCCTGGAATGTGTGGCCGTTCTGCCCGAGGCGCCGGAGGTAAGGACCTTTACCTTCCGCCCGCCGTCGGGCGCGACCTTTGTCTATCGGGCCGGCCAGTTCATCACCCTGGACCTGCCGGTTCCCGGCGGCAACGTACAGCGCACCTACACGATCTCGTCGTCGCCCGTGACCAGCGCCTATATCTCAGTGACGGTCAAGGCGCATGTGGACAGCATCGGCACCCGCTGGATGCTCGATCACCTGAAGCCGGGCATGCAAATCAAGGCCTATGGCCCCGCCGGCCTGTTCCACCTGCCGCCGAGCCCGGACGGAAAATACCTGTTTATCTCCGCCGGTTCCGGTGTCACGCCGATGATGTCGATGGCCCAGACCCTATTCGAGCGCGGCGAAGACCCGGACATCTGCTTCATCCAATGCGCCAACCGGCCGGTGGAACTGATCTTCCGCCAGAAGCTGGAATACATGGCCAGCAGGGTCACCGGCCTGCAGTTGCATTTCGTTGTGTCCAAAAGCGACCCCTATGAGGTCTGGACCGGCTATCGCGGCCATTTCAACCAGCTCATGCTCGGTCTGATGTGCAACGACTATCTGGAGCGGGATGTCTTTTGCTGCGGACCGGAAGGGTTCATGGAATCGGTGCGCGAGATCCTGAACTCGCTCGGCTACGACATGGACCGCTATTACCAGGAAAGCTTCCAGGCGCCGGCGGAAACCAAGGCGGAGCTGACCGAGTTCGACGACGTGGTGCCCCAGGACGATGTCCAGGCGCAGATCGTCTTTGCCAATTCGCAGGTCTCTGCCTGGTGCTCGGAAACCGATACGGTTCTGGCAGTCGCCAAGGATGCCGGTCTAAATATTCCTTCTGGCTGTACCTTCGGCGTCTGCGGTACCTGCAAGGTCAAGAAACTCTCCGGCGACGTGCATATGGTCCATTCGGGCGGCATCAGCGAGGAAGATGTCGAAGCCGGCTACATCCTGGCCTGCTGTTCCAATCCCATCGGGACGGTTGAAGTCGAGGTTTGAGGGGACATACGGAAATATTCAAAATTTGAGATGTATCAATGGCGCGCCGGGGCAAGCAGGCTTAATCTGGGTCGTCATTGGGAGGATATCGCATGTTGAAATTTCCTTGGATCACTTGTCTTGCCGGCGCCATGCTGCTCGGGCCTACTGTCACGTTGGCAACTGCGCAATCCGTGCCGGAAGGGGTGACGGCCTACCAGGTGGAGGCCGCCTTCGAAGATGTGCGCTTCGATCTGGAAAACGCCATCGTCAATCGGGGCCTCGTCATCGACTATGTGTCCCATATCGGCGACATGCTGGCGCGAACCTCGGAAGATGTCGGCGGCGAGAAGCAGATCTTCGCGGAGGCGCAGGCGATGCTGTTCTGCTCCGCCAACCTGTCGCGCAAGGCCATGGAAGCCGATGCGGCCAACATCGCCTATTGTCCCTATTCGGTGTTCGTCTACGAACTGCCCGATCAGCTTGGCACGATCACGGTCGGGTTCCGGCATCTGGCGGAAACGGGCTCGGACGCATCGAAAGCGGCAATTGCCGATGTCAACGCGCTGCTGGATGAGCTGGCCAGGGAGGCCGCCGGACAATAATCGGCGGCCAAGTTCACTCTTCAATCGGCTTGCGCAGCCGCGCCAGCACTTTCTCCGAGGTTAGCTCCCGGGCGGCCGCGCGGCCGACCTTGCGCGCGGTCTTGTCCTCAGACGCGCTCAAGGCCTCCGCAAGCGCGAGGGCGGGTTGATGAAGGTCAGCCGAGCGTTTGCCGATCTGGCGCAGGGCCCAGTGCACCGCTTTCCAGACGAAATTACGCTCGTCGTCGGCGAAATGCTCGATCAGATCCAGATCTTCGATGAATTCGCTGTTGGGGGCGCTCTTGGCATGGACCGCGCGCCAGGCGATCAGGGCAAAACCGGCGCGGCGGACAAACTCGCGTTCATCCGCCACCAGAGCAGCAACCAGCTCGTTCGACCCGGCGCGCCGCGCCAGAACATTGGTCAGCTGATCGCACAGGTCCCACGATTCGATATCGTTCAGCCAGGAGAGCGCCAGCTCCGGGGAAAGCGACCTGTGTGGTGTCAGCAGGATCGCCAGCAGGCGGGCTTCATGCCAGCCGCTCTCCCACAGGTCCTGCGCCAGGCCCGGCAACCTTTCCGGGGATTGGCGGATTCGGCGGGCGAGGGGGCGGAGCACCGAAAGCGGCACACCGAAGGCTTTCGAGGTTTCGATGCCGAACCGGGCCATGCCCGAACGATTCGCCTCGGAGCCGCCGGTGCGCAACTCCTCAAGCACGGTCTCCACCGTCCAGGCCTGGTCTGATACACCCACGGAAACCGCCGGCCGCTTACTTGTCGGCGTTTTCAAGCCGGGCGATCAGGCTGGACGTGTCCCAACGCTTGCCACCCATCGCCTGGACTTCGGCATAGAACTGATCGACCAGGGCGGTTACCGGCAGGCGGGCGCCGGTGTCGTTCGCGGTCTTAAGGCAGATGCCGAGATCCTTGCGCATCCAGTCGACCGCGAAGCCGTAGTCGAACTTGCCTGCATTCATGGTCTCCCAGCGGTTTTCCATCTGCCAGGACTGGGCCGCGCCGCCGCGGATCGCGGAGATGACCTTTTCCACGTCGAGATCGGCCTTCTTGGCAAAATGGATCGCTTCGGACAGCCCCTGGACCAGACCGGCAATGCAGATCTGGTTGACCATCTTGGTGAGCTGGCCGGCGCCGCTTTCGCCCATCAGGCCGACAAACTTGGCAAAACACTCGATCACCGGCTGAGCCTTGTCGAACATGTCCTGATCGCCGCCGCACATGACGGTCAGGAAGCCGTTCTCGGCGCCGGCCTGGCCGCCGGAGACGGGCGCGTCGATGAAACCGCAGCCCTTTTCCTTCGCCGCCGCGTAAAGTTCTCTGGCGACTTCGGCGGAGGCCGTGGTGTTGTCGATGAAGATTGCGCCGGATTTCAGCCCGTGAAAGGCGCCATCCGGACCGGTCGTTACCGAGCGTAGATCGTCGTCATTGCCGACGCAGGCAAAGACAAAATCGCAGTCTTCGGCAGCTTCCTTTGGCGTTGTCGCGAAACTGCCGCCATATTCCTTGGCCCATTTTTCGGCCTTGGCGGTGGTCCGGTTATAGACGGTGACCTCGTGGCCGCCCTTGGTTTTCAGGTAACCGGCCATCGGATATCCCATGACGCCCAGACCGATGAATGCAACCTTTGCCATGACACGGCTCCTTTCTCAGACAAAGGCCCGGTTCTGAACCGGGCCTCTTTGTAAAACATGTTCGTCATGGTTTTAGGGCATTTCCCGAAGACTGTCAGCCTCCGGTCACAATCCCTTAGAGCATCGGGCGTTAAGTTTGAAGCATTTGATGATGGAAAGCAGCTCACTCGGCGAGGCGCGTCCCGCAGCGCGATGCGGTGCATCGGGCAAAGGGCGCAACGCTGCCGATGAGCTGCTTTCCATCACCCGAAGGGCCGGATTCCTTTGCCCGCTGACGTCGTTGGCTTGCGCTTGTGGTGGGAAGCACCACGGCGCGCAACCCGCCTCGTCAGCAGGCAAAGGAATCCCTTCAAATGCTGCAAACTTAACGCCCGATGCTCTAAGCCCTCAGGCCCAATAGGGGCGCCGCTGCCACAGCCACAGGTGCCGCTGACGCTTCTGGTCGGTCACTTCAAGACGTTCCTGCGTTTTCGGATCCGGGCGGGTGTTCGGCGTGAAACGGGTTGCTTCGAGAAAGCTGCGGGCATAAATATCAAACATTGGCTTACATCCTCTTGCCGGTTGATGTGAGCTTAATGTGGCTGATATGTTCGCTTAATGCCAGTTAAGTAGATTTTTGAACTGTAAGGTGATATTACATATGGATTGGCGTTCCTTGCCGTCGCTCAACAGCTTGAAGGCCTTTGCCGCTGTCGCGGAGACCAGGAGCCTGTCTGCCGCCGGCCGCGAATTGAATGTGACCCATGCGGCCATCAGTCAGCAGATCCGGTCCCTGGAAGCGTTTCTCGGCCTGCAGCTCGTGGTGCGCGAAGGCAGGGGCGTGGCGCTCACTCCGGAAGGCGAGCGCCTGTTCGAAGGGGTCAGCAGCGGCTTCGAGACCATCCTTGAGACGTTGGACGATCTTCTGCAGGACGACGTCGCGCGGCCGCTCAACATCACCATGACGCCGTCTTTTGCCATCAGCTGGTTGATGCCGCGGATCAACGACTTCCGTTTAAAACACCCGGATATCGAGCTGATGCTCAATCCGTCGGCGGAAGTGGTGGAATTCCGGCCGGGCGGGATCGACCTTGCCATCCGCTTTGGTGCTGGCAACTGGTCGGGGCTCGACGCCGAATTGTTTCTGGCCACAAACTTCGCCGTTGTCGGCGCCAACTGTCTGATCGGGGATCGAAAGATCGAGAAACCCGAGGATCTGCTCGATTTTCCCTGGCTGCAGGAATACGGCACCAACGAGCTTGCCATCTGGATGGAGCGTCAGGGCGTGGTGCCGAAGGGCAAGCTGAACATCACCCATCTGCCGGGCTACATGGTCTTGGAAGGCCTGCGTCGCGGCGACGGGATCTCCGCGACGGCCAAAACCTTCATCGAAGCCGACATCGAGGCCGGCAATCTCACGGTTCTGTTCGAGGAGGGGGTCTATCCGGGCACGGGCTATCACCTGGTGACCCGCCCCGGTCTCAAGCGCCCGCCGCTCAAGGCGTTCATGGCCTGGATGCGCTCGATGCGCACAGAACAGATCGCGCGCACGGGAGAGTGAAGCCTCTATTGTCGTGATGTCATTCCGCGGCTGCCTGTCCAGCGGTTCCGGCCAGGGGCCGTCCAAGGCTGCCTTCAAGCCGTTCCCTGTGGTGGTCGAGAAAGGCAAGGCCGGTCTCGTAGCCGACCTCGAACAGGAAGGACAGGTTCGAATGGCTCCAGTCTAGGATCTTCGGCCAGTGATTGTCCGGGATGTGGCGGCGGAACGGCATGCGCAGCAATTCCGAGCGGCGGCTGTGCGTGGCGGCGCAAGTCGAGGGCACGCCCGCGGCAAGTTCGCGCTCCTTCAAATAGGCTTCGCGTTGGCGGACGAAAGCGCCGTAATCCTTGTCGACCAGGCCGGTAAGGGTCTTGAGTTTCTGATCGTCATGGTCCCTCAGATAGGCCGCCATCTTGTCCCTGAATACAGCGAGATCGACATCGGCGCTGCCGAGCAGGTCGGCCAGCTCGTAAAGCTCCCGCTCTGCGCGGATCAGGTCGCGTTTGTCCTTGAAGGCACCGGCATCCGTCTCCGCGAGCTCCGCCGCTTCCTCCAGCGCGGTGAGGAAGCGTTGCTGCGCATGCTGCGCGCGCCGCGCCTTGAACTGGCTGAGGCTGTTTTCCGCCAGCCGAGTCAGCGGGGCGATGATCGACTGCACCCAGGCATCGGTCAGGTCGCGCGGTTCGTCGACCAGCTTGCGATGGCCCAGAATGTCGAAAAAAATGATCGTGTCGATGTTGCCGTCGACCATGACATTTTCCGGATTCAGCTGCAGCGGATCAAAGGCCGAGCCTTCCAGATAGGTTTTTTCGCCGCCCTGACCGTCAGGCAGCTTGTAGGGTTCGTAAATGAACGGCATCGCAAGCGCTGCCTTGCAATGATCCAGGCTGAGGGCTTCGCGGTCGAAGGAGACATCCGCCCGGTCCTCGATGCAATAGCTGCCGAGCCGGAACTTTGCCTCGCCGAGATTGTCGAGAAAGGCATCGAAATCGACCAGTCCCTCGATCCAGGACGGCGGCTGGCACAGGCCCTTGCTCCAGGGTGTGAGGCTGGAGGGGATCATGGTCGCCGACATCAGCGCCATCCAGTCGCTGACAAGGCGCTGTTCGCGCGTGTCCCTAGGCGCCTGGAAAAACAGGTTGAAGGCCGGGGCGAGGGCTTCGGCAACGGGTCCTGGTTTCTGGAAGACTTTGAAATTGATCGGCATGAACTGGTAGATGAGGTCCTCGATCCCCATCGTGCTGGTCGCCCGGAAGGCACGCCGGCGCGCCTCGCTGAGGCTTTCGCCGGGCCCGAGGCGTTTCGGCGACACGTAGAGCAGTCCGGCCAGCATGCCGGCCCCCGTCGTCGACATGACCTCGAAATCGAGGCCGGCTTCTTCGAGCGCCAGCAAGGCGCCGCTCATCAGGGGAAGATGCGGCGCGCCGCCGCCCAGAACCAGTCCAATAGGCATCTTGAAAATCCGGCTAAAACAATCTGGGGTTTAGAATAACACGGTTTTCGCGCCCGAAAATCTCCAGCTGTGCCCTGCAGAAAAGTCGAATGCGGCTTTCATTCATTCAACCCCTTGATCCGATCCATTCAGCAAAATCATTTGCCGTGCTCGAACCGACTGCCTAGCTAATTGCGACGAGATCAAAGGAGACAGACAATGAGCGATAGCAAGGTAGCCCTGATCACCGCCGGCGGATCCGGCATGGGCGCGGATGCGGCACGGCGGCTGGCAGCCGACGGTTTCAAGGTCGCGATTCTGTCGTCCTCGGGCAAGGGCGAAGCCCTGGCGGAAGAACTCGGCGGTGTCGGCTTCACCGGCTCGAACCTCTCCAATGACGACCTGAAGTCCTTTGTTCAAAAGGCTCTGGATGCCTTTGGGCAGATTGACGTTCTGGTGAATTCGTCCGGTCACGGTCCGAAGGGTGATATTCTGGAAATCTCCGACGAGGACTGGCATCTCGGAATGGATTATTACCTGATGAACGTCATACGTCCGAGCCGGTTGGTCGCGCCGGTGATGGCGGCCCAGGGCAGCGGCACGGTGATCAACATCTCCACCTTTGCCGTCTTCGAGCCGGACCCGATGTTCCCGACCTCCGGCGTCTTCCGTGCCGGTCTTGCCAGCTTCACAAAGCTCTTTTCCGACAAGTTCGCGGCCGAGAACGTGCGCATGAACAATGTGCTGCCCGGCTTCATCGACAGCCTGCCGGAAAAGGAAGACCGCAGATCCCGCATCCCGATGGGTCGCTACGGCCGCTCCGACGAAGTCTCCAGCCTGATCTCCTATCTTGCCAGCGACGCGGCGGCCTATGTCACGGGGCAGAACATCCGGATCGATGGTGGGCTGACACGGTCGGTGTGATACTAGAAGCGCGTACCGCCGCTGCGTACGAAGCCTGGCTTTTCTGCACGCTTTCCTTGGGCAAAGTCCAGCAAAGCACGCAGCCAAAGGACACTGCTTTCGTGCGGGTCATCCGCAAACCGCTCGGGAAAATGGTGGGTGACAATCATCGGATTGTATGTCGTGAGACAATCAGGTTTTGAGCGCTCTTCGGCGTCAGGCCCTATTGGGCACCACGCTCTACTGTCTTTCGCTGCCGCCCAGGCAATTCCTTGCGAGAAGCAGTTCAGTGCTCTGTATTTTGCCTCGATAAGAATACTGCCGTCCGGGCGTTTCATGCCCCAAAGACCATCTTCGAAAAACAGCGTATTCCCGCCCTTGCAGGTCAGGATGCGCGCACGATCCTGCTTGGAGTGCCGAGGCGGCTCGGCAACCTCAGTGCCGGTATGATCAATCCAAAACTCACGGCCGTTTTTTTGCGCGTGAAAGATGCCGTTTCGGCTTTGTTTGAGTTTGTCGAATTCCGGTTCGAGCACAAAGTCTCCAGCCTCGTTTATCAATCCCCATTTGTCATGGATCGCTACGGCAGCGAATGCGCCGTAAAAGGAATGGGTGTTCTCGAGTGCTTGCTCAGGTATCAGACGCCCGTCCGGAGTCAAAAACCGGAATTTTTTGTTTGAGAGGTAAAGAAGATAGGGACGGTCACAAATGCCGGTGGTGTTGGAGCTTGATATCAGGAGCGTTTTTATCGGTGCACTGAGCGCAGGATGAGAAACAACATAGCTCCCGCTTTGTTCAACCACCTTCAGGCCATCGGCACAGTCCAGACGCACACGGTCTTCAAGCTGATCTGCAACCAAGGTTCCGTCAGGTCGAACGCTGTGCCAGGTTTCTCCATCCAGAACCCGGGGCAACAAGCCGTCTTCGCGTAAATCGACACCATCGAACAGGCGTCCGGCAAGGAGCGTTCCGTCTTTCTTGACGAGGCCGTGTTTGTCAGAACTTTGCGTCGTTCCATATCCGGCGCGCCAAAAGCCGAGATATGGATATTTCAAAGGCACAACAAGGTTGCCATTTTCGTCGACCGCTCCCCAGGGGGCGCCTTTGAGGTTGGCCTGATTGCCCTCCGGCTTGCCCCGCACGACGGCGCGATTGTGGGAAAGTCCTTGAACATGCGAGTATCTTGGCGAAACCTGCCATGTCCCGTCAGACTTCAACAAGCCATATATCTCAGGCCCTCGATTGGATTTGGTGGCCCAGAACAGGCCCCGTTCCGGTTTGTCGAAATAGGCGAATGTGTAGCCAATGTCCGAGATCCAACCGGTTCGAATATTGTAAAGCTTCGCAAGTTTGTTTCCTTGATAAAACGACAGTCCAAATTCTTGAAGTTTTTCATGGCCCTGGAAGTGCGCGCTTTGCCACTTCCCTTCGATAACGAGCATGACATCACGGGTAAGAGGTACGATACGCGCGAACGCAGGTTCCACGACGATGTTCCCTCTATCGTCGATGATGCCCGTTTGGTCGCCCACAAGAACTTCCGCGTGTCCTTGGTTGAAGGGGCCCGCGAGATCGAATTGAGGCGCGATCACAATTGCACCCGTCCTGTCGATGTAGCCATATCGTCCGTCAATACGAACAGCAGCAAATCCTTCGCTGAAGAGAAATGCGCGTTCAAAGCGATGCGGAATGACAAGCTCCTTGGAAGCGTGTTTTACATATCCGCAAAGGTCGAAGGCTCCGTCACACCTCGGAAGGAGACGTTCTTCTTCGGTCGATTGGGCGAAGGCAGCTGTTTGGAAACACACAAAGAACAACGTCCAAAGACCTTGGTGAAGGCGCATATGCAACTCATTTTCAAACACTAAAACAGAGGCTTATTAAAGCGCGCAATTGCGGCGGAAACGCGTTCTGTTGCATGAATCGAAAAGGTCCGGGAGCAACGTCAGCGCAGTTGCAAACCAATCTGCTCACCCACGCCCTAGACAGCTTCCATCCGAAAAGGTAAGGCTACCTTACTAATTCCCAATCTCAGAGTGTCTGCGCCATGACGGCTTCATCCCTGTCCGCGCCCCCATCAGCGCCTGAAAACCCGCCAGAACCGGCGAGGGTCTGGATGGCGCGCGGAGCGCGGGCGGCGGTGTCTATCCCCGCTTTCATCCTGACCGCTGCCTTTGTCGGTTATGCGGGGCTCGCGCGCGAGACCGGGTTGACGCTGGCCGAGACCCTTGCGATGACCGGGCTCATCTGGGCCTTGCCGTCGATTGTGGTTCTGACCGGAGCGTTGTCCTCCGGCATGGGCCTGATCCCGGCAGGGATAGCCGTGGCGCTTGCCTCGGTGCGTCTGATGCCGATGACCATGGCGCTGATGCCGATCGTGAAGGTGCCGGGCAAAACCAGGACCTGGCAGCTGTTGATCGCGTCCCATTTTGTGGCCGTGACCGCCTGGGTTTTTGCCATGAAGAACCTGCCGGACATGACGCGGGAAGGGCGCCTGCCGTTTTTCATCGGTTTTGGCGGCGCGGTGACCGCGTTCGTCTTCTGCATGACCGGGCTCGCCTATCTGCTGGTCGAGCGGCTGCCGGACATGGTCGCGGGCGCCCTTGTGCTGCTGACGCCGGTCTATTTCCTGTGCTCGCTGTGGGGCGCGGCGCGGGTCAATGCGGACAAGGTTGCCATGGCGGCGGGTCTGGCTCTGGGGCCGGTGTTTTTTGTCTATCTGCCGGGCCTGGATCTGCTCTGGACCGGTCTTGTCGGCGGCACGCTTGCCTATCTCGGTACGCGCATCTTGCGGCGGGGGCTGTTCTGATGGACGGGCTGATGACGGATGCCGGCCTTGGCGACACCTGGTGGTGGCCGTTCGTGATGATCCTGGTCGCCGGTTGGCTGGCGACGGATGTCTGGCGCTGGCTGGGCGTCTTCGCCGGTGGCCGGCTGCGCGAGGACGGTGAACTGCTGATCTGGGTGCGCTGCGTCGCCACCGCCCTTGTCGCCGGCGTGATCTCCAAGCTGATCCTGTTTCCGCAAGGCATCCTTGCCGAAACGCCGCTCGCCTTGAGACTGGCGGCAGCGGGGGTCGGATTTTCCGCCTTTTTGCTCTTCAAGCAGCGCGTGATTGTCGGCGTTCTGGCGGCGGAAGCCTTTCTGCTGGCCGGTTGGCTGGGCTTGACTGCCTTACAAGGTGGTCTCTGACCTGCGGCATCGCGCGCCGATACGAAGCTGACCTGTGCCGAGTTCGGTTTCTTCAGCAAAGATGATCCCGCTTGGGCCAACTCCGCCTGTGGCTGCTCGACCTTCGATGCGATAAATTGAGAGGGATGGGAACCACAACTGTCCGAGGAGAGGATCATGGCCGATCAGGTGGAACTGTTTTATGCCCCTCAAACCCGCGCCACCGGCGTCAGGGTTCTTCTGGAAGAACTCGGCGCTCCCTACAAACTGAACGTGCTGAATTTCAAGTTGGGGGAAAACCGCCGCGCCGATTACCTGGCTGTCAATCCGGCGGGCAAGGTGCCTGCGCTGCGCCACGGCGATGCCGTCATCACCGAGCAGGTGGCGATCTATCTCTATCTCGCCGATCTCTTTCCGGAAAAGGGCCTGACGCCGTCGCTGGAGGATCCGCGCCGGGGTCCCTATCTGCGCTGGTTCGTGCATATGGCCTCCTGCTTTGAACCGGCACTGGTCGACCGGGCGCTGAAGCGCGAGGAACCGCCGCAGTCCATGTCACCCTATGGCAGCTTCGACACCGTCATGGAGAACATGCGCGCGCAACTGGCCAAAGGGCCATACGTGCTCGGTGAAGACATGACCGCGGTGGATGTCCTTTGGGGCATGGGGCTCCGCTGGGGCATGGCCTTCGGCATCGTGCCGGAGCTGGACGAGTTCAAGGCCTATACGGCGCGCTTCATGGATCGGCCGGCCGTGGTGAAGGTGCTGCAGGAAGACCAGAACATGGCCAAGGAACAGGAGGACGCCGCCATTCACGCGGGCGTTGCCTGATCCGCGGATTGTCAAGCCGATCCCGGCGCAAAGACCCAAAAGGTCGTTTTTGTGGCACCAAACTTCGATCGGGGCATGCTTGGTAAATCGGACAATCGGTCAAACTCACGAGGAACGACAGTATGAAGACATGAGGGTAACCAGACGTAGCAGGAGGTAATTTGATCATGACCGGAAAGAGCAAGAACCAGGGAATGCTGGACCGCCTGGCACGGGCGGCACAGACAGGCGGTATTTCACGACGGGATTTCCTGAACTATTCCATGGCCGCGGGTGTTACCGCGTCGGCCGCGACGGGCCTTTGGACCAGCAGCGCAAAGGCGCAGCCGAAACAGGGCGGCACCTTCAAGGTGGGGATCCATGACGGCAATACGTCCGACACCCACGACCCCGGCACCTATCTCACCATTGCCATGATCGTTCTGGCGCACACGCACCGGAGCTACCTCACGCTGATCGAGCCCGACGGATCCCTCGGGCCCGATGTCGCCACAGAATGGTCGGCAAATGCCGATGCCACGGAATGGACGTTCAAGCTCAACGAGAATGTCAGCTTCCACTCCGGCAAGAAAATGACAGCGGATGACGTCATCGCCTCGATGAACCATCACCGCGGCGAAACGACGACCTCGGCCGCCAAGGCGCTGCTGACCGATGTCTCCGACATCGTCAAGGACGGCGATTACACCGTCGTCTTCAAGCTGTCGTCCGGCAACGCCGATCTGCCCTGGCTGATGACCGACTATCACCTGGCGATCTGCCCGGCCAATGACGACGGCACGATCGACTGGGCCTCCGGCGACGGCACCGGTCCCTACAAGATCGATACGGGGGAATTCGGTGTCCGCTTCGCTTTGAGCCGCCATGACGGCTGGCACCTCGATGGCGGCCATTTCGACGGCGTCGAGCTGATCGTGCTGGCCGACCCGAATGCGCGCCAGACGGCGCTCGTGACCGGCGATGTCGATGCGGTCTCCCTGATCGACCTGAAGACCATGGGGCTCCTGCAGCGCAACCCGAACCTCGTCATAGACAACGTGCCGTCCGCCTCGACGATCACCATGCCGATGTTCTGCGACACCGCGCCTTTCGACAACAAGGATGTGCGCAACGCGCTCAAGCTGGCCATGAACCGGGACGAGATCATCGAGAAGATCGCGTTCGGTGCGGCGACCAAGGCCAACGACTTCCACCACTCGCCGGCAATGCCCTATTGGCCCGACGACATTCCACAGCATGATTACGATCCGGACCAGGCCAAGTCGCTGCTGAAGAAGGCGGGGGCTGAAGGCCTGTCGATCAACCTGTCTTCGGCGGAGTCGATCTATTCCGGCGCGGTCGACCTGTGCGTGCTCTATGCCGAACACGCCAAGGCGGCGGGCATCAATATCAACGTCGTGCGCGAGCCCAATGACGGCTACTACTCGGATGTGTGGCTGAAAAAGCCGTTCTGCGTGGTTGCCTGGGGCGCGCGTCCGACGCCGGACGTGATGTATTCGCTCGCCTACAAGGACGATGCCGCCTGGAACGAGAGCCGCTGGAAAAATCCGCGCTTCAACGAGCTGTTGCTGATGGCCAAGGCGGAACTGGATGATGCCAAGCGGGCGGAAATGTACCGCGAGATGGCGCTGCTGGCCCATGACGACGGCGGTACGATCATCCCGTTCTTCCGCAACTTCGTCTATGCCCGCCGCAGCAACGTGCAGCATGGCGAGCAACTGGCGGCGAGCTGGGAACTGGACGGCGCCCGCGCCTGCAGCCGCTGGTGGTTCGAAGGTTGATTGCTCAAACAAAAACCGCGCCTGCCTGTCTGCGGGCGCGGTTTTCTTTTGGCATTTTGTTTTTTGGGGGTGGACGTCTCCACTCAGGCCAGGACGGCGCGGATTTTATCCGCCTGTGAGGCCAGCAAATCGTTGTCGGCCATCGCGCCGGTATGCGGCTTCAGCGACACGCCCTCGAAGCGCGGAATGACATGGACATGGGTGTGAAACACCACCTGACCGCCGGCCGGTTCGGAAAACTGCTGGATCGTGGTGCCGTCCGCGTCAAACGCCTTGACCACCGCGTGGGCCATCTTCTGCACGGTTGCCATGACAGCGTTGAGATCGTCGGTCGCAATGTCGAGGATGTTGCGGGACGGGGCTTTGGGGATCACCAGGATATGGCCGTCGCCGCGTGGCATGATGTCCATGATCGCCAACGTCTTCTCGTCCTCATAGATCTTGTGGCTCGGCAACTCGCTGCGAAGGATCTTGGCGAAAACGTTCTGGTCGTCATAGGCGGGCGTGGACATGATCTGGACTTCCTGTGAGATGAAAACGGGTGCCGCACGGGCTGTTGGCGCGAGACTAATCCGCGACGCCGGACCACGGCAAGTCATCCGTTGCGAGAGAGGAAAGCAAGGTCTCTCGGTCGGAGTGGTACCGGACTATTCTGGCACCGTGCTGGAAACGGAGGTGAGGGTGAGGCCCAGTTCGGACAGCTTCTCCCGGTCGGGCTTGTAGAACATCCAGTTGCCGATCCGTTTGCCGGTCACCAGCCCGGCTTCCGACAATTTCTTCATATGCGAGCTGACGGTTGGCTGGGTCAGGCCGATCTTGTCGGTGATGAAGCCGACGCAGACGCCGTCGTCGACAAGGTCTCCGTCCCGCTGTTTGGGGAAGTGGGGACGGGGATCGAGCAGCCACAACAGGATTTGCAGCCGGACGGGACTGGAGAGCGCGGTCATGGCGGCGGCGCTTGACTCGATATCTATATTGATATTCATCTATATAGAGACTCTTCGATATAGATTGGTGAAACGGACATGCAAATTAACCTTCTTGATCAGCAGGCGGAAGCCTTTTCAAGCGGTGCCGAGCGCGGCGCACGTTATCTCAAGGGGCTGCCGGAACGCCGGGTGAATGCAGAGACCGGTGGTCTCGACGCTTTGGCGTCAGGATTGCCACAGGATGGCATGGACGTGGCAAGCATTCTGGACCTGATGGAAACGGTGGGCGGTGAGGGCACTGTCGCTTCGGCTGCCGGCCGCTATTTTGGCTATGTGATCGGCGGCGCGCTGCCGGCGGCCTCGGCAGCGCGGGCACTGCTCTCGGCCTGGGACCAGACGGCCGATGTTCTCACGGGGCCGTCCGTGATCCGCATGGAAGAAACCGCGATCGGCTGGGTCAAGGAACTGCTGGCCTTGCCGGAGGGGACGGACGGCGCTTTCACCACAGGCGCGACCATGGCCAACATGACGCTGCTGGTGACCGCCCGCGACGCCTTGCTCGCCCGTCTCGGCCATCAAAGGGGCGATGGCCTGATGGGGGCGCCTAAACTGCGCATCGTCGCCAGCGCGGAAATCCACGCAACTGTGCTCAAGTCCGTGCGGATGGCGGGACTTTCCACGCGGGACATCGAATGGGTGGAAACGGACGACCAGGGACGGATGCGGATCGACAGACTGCCTGAGTTGGACGAGCGCACGCTTGTGCTGGCGCAGGCCGGCAATGTCTGCACCGGGGCTTTCGACCCTTTTGACGCGCTCGGCGACAGGTGCCGGGCGGCGGGCGCCTGGCTCCATGTCGACGGAGCTTTCGGGTTGTGGGCACGAACGGCGCCGTCGTTGAAGGGCGCGCTTGCTGGCCTGGACAAGGCCGACAGCTGGGTGGTCGACAGCCACAAGACTCTGAACACGCCCTACGATTCCGGTCTGGCGCTTTGCCGTCATCCGGAGGAAATGCAGGCGTCGATGGCGATCGGCGCGGCCTATCTGCCCGATACGGTCGCAAGTCCCGCCAACCGCGCGCCGGAATTCAGCCGGTCCGCCCGCGGCGCGGAAACCTGGGCGGCGCTGCTCTCCCTTGGCCGCAAGGGCGTTGCGGACATGGTGGAGCGGTTTCACGGGCACGCGGTCCGGATCAAAGGCGAGTTGACCGACCTTGGGTTCCTGGTGCCGCATGAGGTCCATTTCAATCAGGTGTTTGCGACACTCCCGGAAGACGAGGAGGCCTCAGCCCGGATCGCCGACCATGTGCAGCGCTCCGGAGAGGCCTGGTTCGGGCAGGCGGCTTGGCAGGGCAAAAAGGGATTTCGCATCAGCGTGTCGAACTGGTCGACTGGCGAACAGGAGGTCGATCGGCTGATTGCGGCGATCGCAAAGGCAAAGGCCGAAATTCTCGTTCCGGCCTGATGCCGGTGCGGCACTGCCCCGGACAGGTGTCCGGGACAGTGTAAATCGATCAGGCGGCCGTCTGCATATCCGGGCCGTTTTCGACCAGACGGATGACCCCGGCAAAGTCGAGCTTGCCGGTTCCCAGAACCGGGACCTTGTCGACGACCCGGATCTCGGCCGGGATCATCAGGTCCTGGGCGCCGTTTTCCTTGGCGGCCTTGATAAAGGCGGCGCGGTCGGCGTCCGGGTTTTCCGTGACCAGAACAAGTTTTTCGCCCTTGCGCTCGTCCTTGACCGCGGCGACCGCGGACAGGTGTTCCGGCCAGATCTGTCCGGCCAGGGCCTCGACGGCGGCCAGCGAGACCATCTCGCCGCCGATCTTGGCGAAGCGCTTTGCGCGGCCCTTGATGATGACATAGCCGTCGGCGTCGATTTCGACGATGTCGCCGGTGTCGTGCCAGCCGTCGACCAGCGGTTCGACGACACCCGGATTGTCTTCCTTCAGGTAGCCGACCATGACATTGGGACCGGAGACGAAGAGGCGCCCGCCGGTATCGACGCCGGCGACCGGCTCCAGCCGCGTGTCGATGCCAGGCATCAGCTGGCCGACCGTGCCCGGACGGTTGAACATCGGTGTGTTCAGGGCGATCACCGGCGCGGCTTCGGTGACGCCATAGCCTTCCAGCACCCGCAGGCCGAACTTTTCCATATAGGTTTCACGCGTGGTTGGTTTGACCGGCTCGGCGCCGGCGAAACAGTAGCGCAGGGAGCGGAAGTCATAGGCATGGGCGGTGCGGGCATAACCGTTCAGGAACGTGTCCGTGCCGAACAGGATGGTGGCGTTGGAGGAATAGATCAGCTCCGGCACGATCCGGTAATGCAGCGGCGAGGGGTAGAGATAGACCGGCACGCCTGAGATCAGCGGCAGGATGGTCCCGGCCGTCAGGCCGAAAGAGTGGAACATCGGCAGGACGTTGAACACCTTGTCGGCCGGGGTGAAGTCGATGCGTGCGGCCGCCTGGGTGGCATTTGCGAGGATGTTCTTGTGGGTCAGAACCACGCCCTTCGGCTTGCCTTCCGAGCCGGAGGTGAAAAGGACCACGGCCGTGTCGTCGGCGCGTTGGCGAACCAGCGGGCGGCTGCGCCAAAGCAGTCCGCGCAGCTTGTCGAGAAGCGTGATTTCGGTGCGCAGCTCATCCAGCCAGACAAAGCGGACATGCTCGGAAAGACCGTCGACCAGCTGTTCCAGCCGGGCCTGCTTGACGAAAGCACGCGAAGAGAAAACCGTCGTCACCCTTGCCGCCCGGCAGGCCGACAGGATGTTTTCCTGACCGGCTGTGAAATTCAGCATCGCGGGCACCTTGCCGGCGGACATCGCCGCCAGGAAGGTGACGGCGGAGCCGTTCGCGTTTGGCAGCATCAGACCGATCGTGTCTTCGCCGTCCGTCAGCTTGCGGATCTTGCGGGCGAGAACGGCGGTGCCGGTCAGAAGTTTTCCATAGGTCAGGGAGCCGGCGACCGGATCTTCCAGGGCCACGGTCGACAGGCCGCGATCCCGCGAGGTGGCAATGACCTGATCCAGGATGGTCCGGTCACTCTCCAGGCTGGTCTTGAACATCAGGTCCGACATGATTCTATAAAGATCCGCGCCTGCGGCAGCCCGCCGTTTCCGGCCTTTCAGATTGCTTTGCAGGCTAAGTTTTTGCGGTTCCATGATGGTCACCTTCACTTTCGGAAACAAGTTTTTTCGGATCTGGCTCGGGTTCAGATATGAAAACGGGGTCCGTTCCAGGCCGTCGATGCGGATCGGCACGATCATCGCGCCGGTCTTGTCGGCGACCATGGCAGCGCCGTCATAGATCTTCATCAGGCTGCCGGTCACCGTCAGACGACCCTCCGGAAAGATCACCATCGGTTCGCCGGAGCGGACCACATTGATCAGCGCACGGGTCGCCATAGGCTTGGTTGGATTGATCGGCAGGGCGTTGGCAAGACGCAGGAAGGGCTTCACCCACCAGCGTTTGGCGATCTCGTAATCGATCGCGAATGTGGGTGCCTTGTCAGTCAGCGTGAGGGCAAGCCCCGCGTCCAGATAGCTGACATGGTTGAGGGCCAGGATCGGCGCGTCGCCCGCCTTGTCAAGATTTTCCAGGCCGGTGACCTCCAGGCGGAAGAAAGCCCGGTAGACGATCGAGATCAGGTCGCGGAACGGGTTGGTCGGCAGGAATTTCAGCATCAGACCTGCGGCGAGGGCGTTGATTGCGGCCAGGGCAGCCAGGATCGCGGGCGTCGATGCGCCGAGCTTCTGCGCACCGGCCAGTGTTAGGCCGCCAACGGTCATCAGGGCGGCACCAAGCGCGTTGGTCGCGGCGAGGCGGCGGGCACGTGATTTCGGATCAGCCCAGGTCTGCAGCGCGGTGAAGGTCGGTACGGCCAGCAGGCCGCCGGCGATGGCAAGGCCGGCCATGTCGACGCTGAGACGGATCACGCCGTCTTGGACCAGGAAATCGGTCAGCGTCACGGCGGCAGCTGCCTCTCCAAGACCGGCAACCGTCACAGCAGCATCGAGACAGAACAGTGCCATCAGCGCGGTCGCGACCGGTGCGGGCAACAGCACGACACGGCCGGCGGACAGCCACGCGGCCAGCGCCGAGCCGACACCGATGGACACCGCAAAGACGGTCAGGAAATAGGTCACGGCGATCTCGCTGCCGCCCAGATGGGTCTTGACCAGAACCGGCAGGATCGACAGCACCAGGGCGCCGACCAGCCAGAACCAGGCATTCATCAGGGCAACCCGGAAGAGGCGGCGGTCGGCGACCAGATCGGCCAGGACGCGCCAGGTGGCGGTGGCAATGTTCCAGTCGATCTTTAGATCAGGCGCTGCGGCCGGCGCGGAGGGGATCATCCGGCTGACGCCATAACAGGAAACAGCAAGCGCGATCATGACAGGTGCGAACACGAGGGCAGGGGCGCTGGCCGAAAACAGCAGGCCGGCGGAGAGCGTGCCGCCCAGAATGGCGAGAAACGTGCCCGCTTCCACCCAGGCATTGGCGCGCGGCAGCTCGGCCGGATCCAGATGATCGGGCAACAGGCCGTATTTGGCCGGGCTAAAGAGTGCCGACATGGCGCCGAAGACAAAGAGGGCTGCGAACAGGACAGGCAGGGATCCCAGCATCATGCCGGCAACGGCCAGCAACGCGCCGCCGACTTCCACACCCTTGGTGATCCGCGCGATGCGGGACTTGTCGTGCCGGTCGGCGAGTTCTCCACCGAGCGCGGACAGGAACAGGTAAGGGGTGATGAAAACGGCACCGGCCACGGCGATCAACGCACCCGATTCCGAGGAGGCAACCTGAAACAGCATCAGGAATACCAGAGCGTTCTTCAGGAAGTTGTCGTTGAAAGCCGACAGGAATTGGGTCCAGAAAAGCGGGGCAAATCGCCTGGAAGTCATCAGGGAATTGCGCATGAAATCCTCCTTCGGAGCCGGCGCCGAGGCACGCTCCGCTGTGTTTTCGTCTCCCGGTCCCGGCACTTGGCCGGGACCTTCAGGTCTTGGGGGGCAGATCAGGCGTCGTCCGACTTGCTGACATCCATCAGCAGTTTTTCGGTCTTGGCGTCTTCCAGGCGGTTGTAGAACTTGTCCGCTTCGTCGCGGTCCCGAAGGGTCTTGGTTAGGGTCACGGCGGTGTGCACGAGCATGATCGCCGACATGGTGTAAAAGCCCTTGGCGGAAAAACTGGCTTCCAGATTGTAGATGCCGAGGGCCATCATGATGGCGGCGACGGCGAAGCTGGCCGCGGTGAAGATCATCCAGTTGTTGGAATGTTTGATGGTTTGGTCCTGCATGGGTCTTTCCTTTCTTAGCGGGTTTGCTGGATCAGACAGGGAAGGTCGGATTTCAGCCGCGCCAGAACGTCGTCTGCGCGGGTTTTGACCGGGGCGCCGCAACCGGCGTCCCCGAGTTTCTCGATCAGGGCCGCGGGGCGGTCCGCGACCGAGAGGGCGGCAAATTCGCGGTCCGCGATCCGGTCGCGCTCCTGCTGGCTGCGGATGTCTTCCAGCTGGTCTTCCGCAGCCGAGAGGGCCGACTGGCCGGTGCCTGTCCCGAAGGACTGGGCTTTCAGAATATGGGCACGGACATCGACGCTGCGCTCGCCCCGTTTCAGGGCCCGCAGCCGGCCTTGCGCCCGGTGCAGGGTCTCCGTCAGTCCGGCAAGGTCCAGGTCGAAGTCCGCGATGGCGGTCTCGAGGGCGGATCTCTCGTCCTCGAGCAGGGCGATGGCTTTGGCGGCTTCGCGGGCGAGCGCGTCCGCCCCTTTCATCAGTGCGTTGCGGGCGCGGTTTTCCAGATCCTCGATGTCGCATCGGATCTGCTGCAGCCGCTTGCGGTCCTGCTGCTGTTCTGCCCTGGCGCGGGCGAGCGCCACCTGCGCGGTGCGGACAGAGGCGGCGGCCTCGCGCGCGTTGGCAGCCAGCAGTGCCCGGGACGGTCGGTTGTCTGCTGAAAGGGGGCTGCCTTGCAGCAGCGCTTTCAACTGGGTCATGAATGGCTCAAACATGGCTTCTCCCTAAAAGTGAACGATGTTCACCATTTGACAAAGCCACAGGATTCGGGTTAGGTCAAGAAAAAAATGAACTAAGTTCACTTTTGAGGAATGAGACGGACATGTCGGGACTGCAAAAAGCAAAGAGCGAAGAAACCCGGCGCCGGGTGCTGGAAGCGGCCGTCGCAGCGGTCGAGGCGGGGGGAATGGAAGCGGTCAACATCCGCAACATCGCCAAGGAAGCGGGCTATTCGGTCGGCTCGGTCTACAAGCATTTCGCCGATCAGGACGCGCTGCTGATCGCGGTAAATTCGGTCACGCTTGGAAGGATCAGGGAGATCATGGGCGAGGTGGTCGAGGGAACGCAGGACCCGCTAGCGCAACTCAGGGCGCTGGCGCACGCTTATCTGGCATTTGCGCAGGAAAACAAAAACCTCTGGACCACGCTCTTCGGCCACCATCTTCCAGACGGAAAGCCGGTGCCGGAGTGGCATATTCAGGAGAATATCGCTTTGCTGGCTTTCATTGCCGGTCCATTGAAGGCACTCAATCCTGGGTTAGCGGGCGAAGCACTGGAGGATCGGACACGCACTTGTTTCTCGGCCGTGCACGGCCTCGTCACCATCAGCCTGGAAACCAGGTTTATCAGCCTGACGGGTGCCAGGTTGAAGGGCGAGATGGATTATTTGGTCGAACGGCTGGCGGGTTAAAGACTTCCCTCAATCGTTCAGTCAAGCTCCGTGTCCAATCTCTGCCGGCAAGAAGAGAATCTCGCCGGCAGGGCAAGAGGCCGAGACGTGGCTAACCTCATTTTTCAGTTGCTGATGAGGTTCAAATCAGGCGCTTTAGGTGCCCGACGAGAGGGATCAGAAAATCGCGGTCGCTCCAGTACTGCGTGTGACTGAACGGTGTGATCCCGGAGAAAAATCCGGCGTTAATCTTTCTGTCAGTTACGAGTTTCTTGTAACTTTCGCTCAGATCCTTCAATGGCCAGCCGAGAACATCGTCCTCATCGTAGTAGTTGTCCCAGCGGAATCGATCATTTGGTTTGGGAATGGCTTTGATTTTGTTAGCGGGATGTCCGGCAACAAACACAGGTATGTTGCAACCGGTCGTGAACAAACGTTCAATCGTCCTCCCGCGACAGACCCACTCCTCGTCTGGCGAGAGTTGGGGAGGAGACGACCAAATGCCATTCGCGGGCTGATCTTTTTTGAGAGCATCCCAAAGATAGTTTGATAGCACTTGCCCTCCCAAACTTTGCGCCACTACGACAATCGGCGCGGTCTTGCCATTCAAACTATGCATTCGTTTGAGCGTCTGGAGGATTTTTTTCTGCGCTAGGAAATACGGGCTTTGCGCGCCCTCCTTCCGGGACTCAAGGCTCGCAGCGTCGCAAAAGCCATAGAGCACGAATTGGCGCAGCTTCAGCCAGTCGAGCTTGCGCTTTGTTTTGTTGAAATAAGCTTCTTCATGTGGTTGCAAGATATCCTGGTAATAGACAGTGGCTGTTTCCAGCTTCGCGGATTGTGCGTCGGACAGGCGGTCCCGCACATCCTCAAAAAATTTATCTGCGAAATTTGCTTCGGTTTTGCCCATGCCGTGGACGGCTATCAATCCGAGCGTACCCATAATTTACCTCCAAAAAAACTTTGTTTGCAAAAGAGATACAGGGTAGGCGCGTTTTAGCTAAAAGTTCAACCCAGGATAAAGATCACGTCCCGCAAAACGTCCGGTAGGGACCGAAACTGTCCGGGGCCGGTTCTGCATATAACTCCCGACCGGGCTGTTCCTCAAAGGGCGACGACAACACCTCCAGAAGCGCTTTCACCGGTGCGTAGTCGCCGGTTTCGGCAGCTTGCAGAGTCTCTTCCACCTTGTGATTGCGCGGGATGTAGAGCGGGTTGACGGCATCCATTCCACTCTTGACGTCTTCGTTGGCTCGGCCTTCGCGCTCCAGTCTTTGTCTCCAGCGAACCAGCCAACCGTCGATGGCGGTCGGGTCGACAAAAAGATCCCGCAGCCGGTCCGTCGCACCGGTGACAGCGTCACCGAGCCGACGGAAACACAAGGTGTAATCTGTTGCCTGCTGATGCATGAGCGTCAAGAGCTCCTCGAAGAGCGCCTGATCGTCTTCCTCAGCCGTTTCCAGGCCGAGTTTGGCGCGCATGCCGCCGAGCCAATGCGCCCGGTAGAGGTCCGGAAAACGGCCGAGTTCGGCGCTGGCAAGTTCAACGGCCTTGTCGAGATCATCCGGCTCGATCAGGGGCAGCAGGGCTTCGGCGAGACGGGCAAGGTTCCATTGGAGGATCACCGGCTGGCGGCCAAAGGCGTAGCGCCCGCCATGATCAATCGAACTGAACACGGCGGCCGGATCATAGGCGTCGATGAAGGCGCAGGGGCCGTAGTCGATGGTTTCGCCGGATATAGTAGAGTTGTCCGTGTTCATCACCCCGTGCACGAAACCGACCAGCAGCCAGTTCGCGACCAGCGCCGCCTGGCGCTCGATCACGCTCCGGAACAGTTTCAGATGGCGGTCCTGCGCACCGGCGAGATCCGGATCGTGGCGGGCAATGGCATAGTCCGCGAGCTGGCGCAGCTTGTCGGTTTCGCCTCGGGCGGCGAAATACTGGAACGTGCCGATCCGCAAATGGCTCGCGGCGACACGGGTCAGGACAGCGCCAGGTTTCGGGCCTTCGCGGTAGATCGTCTCTCCGGTGGCGACCGCGGCCAGCGCCCTTGTTGTCGGAATGCCAAGCGCATGCATGGCTTCGCCGAGGATGTATTCGCGAAGGACAGGACCGACCACGGCCTTGCCGTCGCCACCGCGCGAAAACGGCGTCGGGCCAGAGCCCTTCAGCTGTATGTCGCGGCGACGGCCGGTCCGGTCCAGAACCTCGCCGATCAGGAGGGCGCGGCCGTCGCCGAGCTGCGGCGAGAAGCCGCCGAACTGGTGGCCCGCATAAACCTGCGCCAGAGGAGACGCGCCGTCCGGCTGACGAATGCCGGCGAAGATCTCTGCGCCTTCCGGCGTTTCGAAAGACGCCGCCTCAAGGCCGAGTTCCTCCGCCAGCGCGGCATTGAACAGGATCAGCTCGGGCGAGGGGACCTTCGCACCCTCCCAGGCGACGTAAAAGCCGGGCAGGTCGCGGGCATAGGTATTGTCGAACTGAAACAAAGGCGGATTGGCGGTCATTGGAAGTTGACATCTCGCGGTTCGTTTTTACTGCCGTACCAAACGAGTTTGGACAGCGTCTTTGCGATTCAAGGCAGAATATAGGACCCGGTCTTCGTCGTTCCAACAATCCTTCACTACAGCGTGTCATAGAGTGGCGTCCGCTTTTGGGTGTGCCATTGCAAGCTGCTTTGCCGATGGGTTGTCCGGGATTACCTGTCGAAAAATTGCGATCGGCAGTGCCCGACCTTCTCAGGTCTGCAAGAGCTGAAAAATCTAAATCTCTGAAATATAGAGTTTTTACGGGTTTTCTTTGCTGTGGAACTTGTCGGCTGAAATAGTGTTCTTCAGAAAAACAATGGTTTATGCGTTTTATCGTTCCGTGGAGAACAAGGGTCAAAAGTGTTGCGACGAAGGAAGGCGAGGGTTTGGAAACCTTGAAAGTGAAACTGGAAAACAAACACGTTCCCACTGTTGGTCTGCCGGCCACGGACGGAGAAATTGTTGATCTTTCGAGCCTCAAGGGCCTCACCGTCCTTTACGCCTATCCGCGCACCAGCCCTCCGGATTCTCCTCCGATCGAGGGATGGGACCAAATTCCGGGTGCCCGTGGGTGCACGCCTCAGTGCAAAGGGTTTGCCTCTCACTACCGGGAGATTCTCGCCGCAGGAGCTAATCGTGTATTTGGACTGTCCACGCAAGACACGCCCTACCAGTTCGAAATGAAATCCCGGCTGGGCCTGCCATTCGAGGTACTTTCCGATGCGGACCTGAAATTCGCGTCCGGTCTGGACCTGCCGGTTTTCGAAGCGGGCGGCATGCGGCTCCTGAAACGTCTCACATTGGTCATCGAAGACGGCACCATCCGGCAGGTGTTCTATCCGGTGGACGACCCGGCCGGGAATGCGCTTGACGTGCTGACCTGGCTTCAGTCGAAAGCATGACGACGTTTCTTGAGAACCCGACTCGTTCCTGGTCCCCATAAACGGCCAAAACCGGCAGAAACGGGGAGCGACGAATGAAACCAATGCATCTGAACAGTTTCATGAAGAGGTCTGACGCGTCCCTAAAAAGGGGGGGCGGCAGCGGGCCTGACTGCTTGCTCGGACGAGAGCGCCAGCATCCGCAAACGGCATTAGCGATTTTTTACAAAGCTTTGTTAGCCTTCCGTGCCATTATCCCGTTCGGTTCGTGCAGCGGGCCGCCTTCTATTCGTTCCTTATTTCAAGTCGCAGCTCATGCCGATCCCGCCCAAGACCCTTCATTTTCTGAAAAAGCTCAAGGCCAAGGCCGAACCGTCCGCGATTGCCGCGCGCCTGACACCGCGCGCCGGGGCGCCGGCGCCGCTGATGACCCTGCCGAAGCCGTCTGCCGCCGCGATCAACAGGATCTGGGCGCGGATGACGAAAGCCGGCGTGCCGGAGACGGCGCGGGTGGAACTCGCGGACGAACGAACGCTTTCGGAAGCGGAGACCTATGCCGGCAATATCGAGAACATGATCGGCACGGTGAAGGTGCCGGTCGGTGTGGTCGGACCGCTGCGCGTCAACGGTGTCTTTGCCCATGACGACTATTTCGTGCCCTTGGCGACGACCGAGGCTGCGCTGGTGGCCTCGTATGCACGCGGCGCCAAGGCCGTCGGCAGGTCCGGCGGGGTCAGTGTGGCAACGCTCGGGGAAGGGGTCCTGCGCACCCCGGCCTTCCGCTTTGCCTCCATTGCGGAAGCAGGCCTCTTCGTGAATTGGGTGGTCTCCTCGGCAGAGGCGCTGATCTCGGCGGCCGAAGCAACCACCAGCCATGGCAAGCTGCTCTCGATCGATCCGGTGATCGACGGTGAGATCGTCTTTCTGATGTGCCGCTACGAGACTGGAGACGCCGCCGGCCAGAACATGGTCACCTTCGCCACCGAGGCCCTCTGTGCGCACGCGCTGGACCAGTCACCGGTGCAACCCCGATCCTGGTTCCTGGAGGCCAATTTCTCCGGCGACAAGAAAGCGAGCTTTCTCGGCACCATGCTCGGCCGGGGGCGCCGGGTCACCGCGCAGGTCGACATGCCGCGCGAGGTGGTCGAAACCACGCTGGGGGCATCCATCGACGAGATCCTCGAATATGGCCGGATCGCCAATCTGGGAGCGTTGATGACCGGGCAGGTTGGCGCCCAGGCCCATTTCGCCAACGGTCTTGCTGCGCTTTACCTTGCCACCGGCCAGGATGTCGCCTGCGTCGCCGAATCCGCTGTCGGCTTCACCCGGATGGAACGCAGCGCCACAGGCCTGCTGGTCACGGTCACGCTGCCCAACCTGATCCTGGGTACGGTGGGCGGCGGCACCGGTTTGCCGTCGCAGGCAGCCGGTCTTGATGTTCTGGGCCTGAAGGGCACCGGCCATGCGCCGGCGCTGGCAGAAGTCGCTGCGGCGCTGTGCCTCTGCGGTGAGCTCTCCCTGACGGCAGCCGTTGCCGGCGGGCAATTCGGCAGCGCGCACAAGCGCCTTGCCCGGGGCTCCAAGACATGAGTGTGCGGACGGAGAATGACGCGCCATTGCTTTCGCGGCTCTGGACCTATCAGGCCGAACGCTTTCCACTGATCCAGACCGTGCCGCTGCTCGGCGCTTTTTCCGCTGCATCCGTGACGGCGTCGGCCCGGCTCGCCGACCGGCCTCTGCCGGGGCCAGATGCCTATCTCACCGCCTTCCTGATCGTGATGGTGTTTTTCTGGCAGATGCGGGCACTGGACGAGGTCAAGGATGCCGATATCGACCGGCGTTACCGGCCCGAACGGCCGATCCCGCGCGGACTGGTATCGCTCAAGTTGATCCTGTGGCTGGCGGGCATCGCGGCAATTCCGGCAGCGCTTGCTGCGTATGGGCTGTCGCCGGTTTTGCTGCTGCTGGTCGGGATCACCTGGGCCTGGCTGGCCCTGATGAGCGTCGAGTTCTTCGCGCCCGCCTTCCTGCACCGTTCACCGGCGCTTTATCTGATATCGCATATGGCGATCATGCCGTTGATCGACCTTGTGCTGACCGGCTGCGAATGGGTGCCCTTCGGCACCGTTCCGGAGGGCCTCTGGACCTTCCTGCTGATGAGTTTCGCCAATGGCTGCGTCATTGAATTCGGCCGCAAGATCTGGGCGCCTGAGAACGAGCGGGAAGGTGTCGAGACCTACTCTTCCGCCTGGGGGATCAGGCGTTCGCTGACGGCGCTCGGAATTGTGACCGCCATCGCATTTTTTGCTCTTTTGGTTTGCGGGATCTACCTGGGGCGGCCCCTGGTGACAGCGCTGTGCGGGCTGGTGATCCTCGCTCCGTTTGCCTGGACCCTTTTCGCCTTCGCGCGCCATCCCAACCCGAAACACCAGAAACGTCTGGAGACGTTGTCCGGTGTCTGGGTTCTCGCCTGCTATCTTGCGGCTGCCTTTGCGCCAAGCCTCGGAGGTGCTTCGTGACCGGGCTCATCGGGTTGGAAGCGGCTGCAAGGTCGTCGTCGCAGGTTGTCGGCGGCAAGGCCTTCGTGCTGGCCGAAATGGCCGCCAAAGGCTTCAAGGTACCGCGGTTTGTCGTGATTCCGCCGGAGTGTTTTCAGGACGGGCGCCTTGAACGGGACATGCGCGAGCGCCTTAACGAGGCCGTGCGCACTCTGGCCGGATCGGCCTTTGCCGTGCGCTCTTCTGGGCGCGCGGAGGACGGTGCCCAGGATTCCCATGCCGGGCAATTCCTGACGCTGTTGAACATGTCGGCGGTCGACGTGCCGGACGCGGCCGAACGGGTCTTTGCCTCCGGTCTGGCGGACAGTGTGACGGCCTATCGCGAAGCGCGCGGGCTGACGGAGACCGACATGCCTTCGGTCATCGTCCAGGCCATGGTCGATGCAAGGGCCGCAGGCGTGGCCTTTGCCGCGGATCCGGTCAGCGGACGGCGCGATCAGATCGTGGTTGCGGCCACTGCCGGCCTGGGAGAGACGTTGGTCTCCGGCGAGGTCAGCGGCGAGACCTGGCGGTTCTCGCAATCGCATTTCGAAGCGCTTGAGATGCCCTCCGGTGACAGTGCCTTGAGCGCGGACGAGGCGCAAAGGATCGCGCGATTGTGCGCGGATGTCAGCGCGGCAAGGGGCGCACCGCAGGACATCGAATGGGCATGGGCAACGGGTGAGGCCGCACCGCATCTGTTGCAGGCGCGGCCGATCACGACGGACCTTCTGCCGGAAGGGGCCGGGGAACCCCGGTTGCTGGTGTTCGACAATTCCAACATCGTCGAGAGCTATCCGGGGCTTGTGTCGCCGCTCACTTACAGTTTCGCCGTTGAGGCCTATGCAAGGGTCTACCGGACGTTCCTGGCACTGATCGGGATCCGGGACGAGGTCATCCGGTCCCACGACACCGAGCTTGCCAACATGCTCGCGCGCATCGATGGGCGCCTCTATTACAATCTCGGCAACTGGTACCGGCTGTTGTCGCTGCTGCCGTTTTTCTCCAGCAACCGGCAGCACATGGAAACCATGATGGGTGTCTCCGAGCCACTGCCGGATGAAGTCATGGCCGGGATCGAGCCGTCCAAGGGGCTGTTCTCCGCGGCCCGCATGGTGGCGGGGCTCGCCTTCGCTGCGTTTCGTCTGACCTCCATCAAAGCCGGATTCATGGCCCGCATCGGCAAGACCGTGCCGCCGCGCGAACAATGGTCCAAGCTGGAAAAGCGCCCACTTTCGGAGCTGGCGGCCGAATTTCGCCGGGTCGAAAGGGCGCTTCTGGACGATTGGGACGCGCCGATCGTCAATGATTTCATGTGCATGATGGCCTTTGGCGGCTCTCGTGCGCTGCTTGAAAAATGGGCCGGCGACGACGGACTGGCGCTCCACAACGATGTCATGATCGGTCAGGGCGATATTGTCTCCGCTGAACCCGCGCGCCTAATCCGGGAAATGGGAGAGGTTGTCCGGACAACGCCGGGCGCAGCCGATCTGCTCGCTGCCGGCGACCGGGATGCGATCTTCGCTTTGCCGGTATTGGGGCCGTTGCTCACCGATTACCTCAACCGTTTCGGCGACCGGCGCATTGGCGAGTTGAAACTGGAAGAGCCAACGCTGGATGAGGAGCCCGGAGCGCTGTTCCGCGCCGTGCTTGCCTCGGCGTCTCACACAGCCAACCCTCGCGAACGCACGGCGCCGGAGGCGGAGCTGAAACGTTTGTTTTCCGGAAGGCCCTTCCGGCGCCGGCTTGCCGGCCTGGCACTCTCCTATGCCAAGGCCAGGGTGCGGGACCGGGAAAACCTGCGCTTCGAGCGCACCCGCATCTTCGGCTATGCCAGACGCGTGTTCCGTGCCATGGGCGCGTCCCTCACGGCAACCGGTCATCTGGATGAGGCCGATGATGTTTTTTTCCTGTCCCTGGACGAGTTGCTCGCCATTGCCGAGGGCGCTGCGGCCGACGGCAATATCAAGGCGCTGGTGGAATTGAGGCGAGCGGAGCGGGCTGCGGCGGCGCGGCTGCCGGAACCGCCCGAACGGATCCTGGTGCGTGGCTCGGTCATCGACCGGGCAAGCCGGCTCGCGACGGTTCAGGAAACGGCCGGAGACGTCGGCGAAACCGAACGGCGCGGTACGGCCTGCGGAGGCGGTGTTGTGATTGGCATCGCCCGGGTGATCCGCGATCCGGCGGAGGAACAGGTGCAGGCCGGCGAAATCCTGGTCGCCCGCCACACCGATCCCGGCTGGATCTCCCATTTCGCCAATGCCGCGGCCGTGATAGGTGAGCGCGGCAGCGTCCTGTCCCATTCGGCCATCGTCTCGCGGGAGCTTGGCATTCCCTGTGTCGTCGCCGTAAAGGACGCCTGTTCCTGGATCCAAACCGGTGACAGGATCGAGGTTGACGGCTCCAACGGCTGGGTGAAGAAATTGCCATGACACAATCGATTGACCAGCGTGCCCGTTTCGATGCCATCCGCTATGCCCGCGCCTGGGAAGACGCAGACGTGCTTCTGGGCGCGATGCAGCCGCAGGCCGGCCAGCGCTTCCTGTCGATCTGCGCGGCCGGAGACAACGCGCTGGCGCTGCTGCTGCTCGATCCGAAAGAGGTCGTCGCCGCGGATCTTTCGCCCGCCCAGATCGCCTGCCTCAGACTGCGCATCGCCGCTTATCTATGCTTGTCGCACGCCGAGTTTCTGGAGCTGATCGGCGTAACGAATTCGGCGCGGCGCCCGGAGCTATTGGAGCAGGTGCTGCAGGCGTGCGATCCGGAAACACAGACGTTTTGGCGGGAACACTTGCCGGATGTGACCCGGTTCGGAGCCGGCAATATCGGCAAGTTCGAGAATTATTTTCGCCTGTTCCGCCGCTATATTCTGCCGCTCATTCACTCCCGGAGAACCATCGAGAGCGTTTTTATCGTACGCGAGAAAAGCGCTCGTGAAGTGTTTTTCGAGGCACGCTGGAACAACCGCCGCTGGAAACTCGCCACCAGCCTGTTTTTTTCCAAAACCGTAATGGGCTGGCTCGGACGCGACCCCGCCTTTTTCGATCACGTCGAGGGCAGCGCAGGGGCCCATGTCCGCCGGAAGGTACGTTTCGCCGCCGTCGATCAGGATCCGAGTGAAAACCCCTACATGCGCCATATCCTGACGGGCACCAATGACGGGGCTTTGCCGACCGCCTGGCGGCCCGAGAATTACGCGATCATCGCCGAGCGTGTTGATCGCATCACCCTGGTGACCGGACCGGTCGACCGCGGTGAACTGGGTGTCTTCGACGGCTTCAATCTCTCCGACATTTTTGAGTATATGTCTGTGGCGGAAACGGCCGAGGTCTATGGCCGGCTGCTAGAGCGCGCGGCCCCCGGGGCAAGGTTCGTCTACTGGAACATGATGGCGCCGCGTTCGGCCCCCTCGGCGTTCGCGGGTCGCGTCCGCCGCCTGCCGGAGCTGGAAGCGCGCATGAAACAGGTCGACAAGGCCTTTTTCTATGCTGACCTCGTGATCGAGGAGACGGATTCTTGATCGTCCAGATCGTCATTGCCGTTGCCTCGGTGATCGCGCTCTTCGCGCTGGCGGCGATCATCCGAAAAGTCGCGGACCGGTTCGTGATCGGCGCGGAAAGCCAGCGCAAGGCGGTTCATGTCGGAGTTGGCGTCCATGCCATGATGCTGCCGCTCCTGCTGACCCGGGAAGGGTTTCTCGTGTTCGCGGGCCTTGCCGCGGGTGCCTTGCTGGTGCTGCGCATTCCCGGAATTGCTTCAGATGGCATCGGCGCATCGCTGCATTCCGTAGAGCGCCGGTCCTGGGGCGATTTTCTGTTTCTGGTCGCCGTCACTGTTCTGTTTGTGCTCTCGCCCGGTCACCCGGCGCTGTACATTCTGCCGATTGCCGTGCTGACGCTTTCGGACGCGGCCGCGGCTCTGGTGGGCACCGAATACGGCCGGCTGCGTTTTGGTGGCGACGACCGGATCAAAAGTGTAGAGGGCAGCGTGGCCTTCTTCGTAGTCACCTGGATGACGGTCGTGATCATCCTGCAGCTGGCAACAGATATTCCCCGCCCCAATGTCATCTGGCTGGCAACGCTGGTCTCGATCTTCGCGACCTATGTGGAAGCCGACAGCTGGCGCGGTCTCGACAATCTCTTCGTCCCGGTCGGCATTTTTGTCCTCCTGAGCACCTGGGCACAGTCGACGCCACTCATTCTGGGCGCATTGACGGTCGGCTGGCTGCTGCTGCTGCTCATTGCCAGGCTGGCGGCGCCCCATCTCGGCATGACGCCCCATGCGGCGCGCTCCGCCGCCGTCGCGCTGTTCCTGTCCGCCGTCGTCGCTTCGCCCATCAATTCGGTCTTGCCGGTGCTGGCCTTTGCCGCGGCGCTCCTGGCCCGGTCCACCGAAGGCGACACGGAACCGATCCTGGATTTCGTCGCGACCCTGATCCTTGCGGGCGTCGCCTGGCTGGTTACGGGCAATGTCTTCGGCGTCAACGCCATCGCCTTCTACGCGGCGAGCTTTTCGGCCATCGGCGCGGGCTACGCGGCCTTTGCGGTCCGGGACAGCCGATTCCGGATTTTTGGTACTGTCCTGGCGGTGGCTGTCTTCCTGATGGCCTACTGGCTGCTTCTGCCCGGCATGATTACGTTCACGGGGTGGACGCCGTCCTCGCCGCTGTTCGCCATTGTCGCGGCTGTGACCGTGCTGGCGGTCTTGATTGAAGCGGCGCGTCCGAAAAACTGGCCGGCTGGATCGCCGGGATTGCGTCTGGCCATCGTCGCCCTGATCTGTCTTCTGCCCGTCTACATCTATGAGGCCCTGTCATGAGCTTGCCAAAGATCCATCGCGAGGTTCCTTCCTGGGATGGCAGGCGCACTGCCGCGATCGGCTGTGGGGCCTTTGAGGCGGTCGAAAGCGGTGCGGCCTTTCTCCGCGAAACTTGCGATAGGCTGCGCGAAGAGGGCTACGAGGCTGTTGTCGGTCCGATGGACGGCTCGACCTGGGGCGCCTACCGGCTGCCGGTCTGGACCGACGGCAGTCCGGGCTTTTTCATGGAGCCTGCGGCCGGACCGCATGACCTTGGCGCATATGAAACCGCCGGGTTCGAAGTGGCCGAACTGCATGTTTCGTCGACGGCAGCACCCGGCTCGCGCGGCTACGCCGATCTGGTGCAGGGCCTCGGCGTTGACAGCTGGAACGGCGAGGAGCCGGAAAAACTGCTCGCAAGTGCCCACAGGCTGGTGATGGAGGGCTTTGCCCGAACACCGTTTTTCACGCCGGTACCGGAAGACATGTTTGTCGCGCGCTATGCGCCGCTGCTGGCCCATGCGGATCCGCGGCTGATCCTGAGGGCTGTGGACGAGGCCGGTGCGGTGAGGGGGCTGACGCTGTCTTTTCCCGATCCCTTGCGCAAGGGTGCTGTTGTCCTGAAGACCTATGTCGGTTCGCTGCCTGGCGCTGGCCGGGTCATGGCCGACCGGGTCCATGAACTCGCTGGCGAGCTTGGCTTTACTGAGGTCATTCATGCCCTGATGCGCGAAGGCATTGCCTCGGAAGCCCAGAGCCGCAAGTTCGGCGGCACGGTGTTTCGCCGTTATGCCTTGATGGGACGGGTGCTTTGAACCTCATTCAGGATTTCCTGAGCGAGGCACAGCGGCAGCCGGAGCACATCGCGATCATCGACAAGGCCGGCGCATCGATCAGCTATGGCGACCTTGAAAGATACTCCGGCGGGCTCGCCGCCACGTTTGCGCAAAAGGGGGTCGGCAAGGGTGACCGGGTGCTGATCGGGCTTTTCCCAGGTCTCGATCTTTATGCAGGCCTTGCCGCCCTGTGGCGCCTCGGGGCGGTTGCCGTTTTTCCGGAGCCTGCCATGGGGCTCGCCGGGTTCAGGCATGCGGCCAGGGCCACCCGGCCCAAAGGCCTTCTGACCGGCATGGCCATCGGGCTGCTCGGTCGCATTCTGCCCGAGACCCGGCGCATACCGGTGCGACTGTCTGCGAAGGCGGCCAGGGTGGGGCAGGTGGAGGGCTGCGAGGTGCTCCAGCCGGAGGATCCGGCGCTGATTTCCTTCACCAGCGGCAGCACCGGCCTGCCCAAGGCAATCGAACGCAGCCATGGCCTGATGCGTGCCCAGCACGAGGCCCTTGCACCGCTGATTGCGTCCGACAAGGAGGAGATCGACATTGTCGCCTTTCCCGCCTTTGTGCTGACCTGCATCGGCCATGGCACCACGGCGGTGATGCCAAACTGGAACCTGCGCCGTCACGACCGCATGAAGCCGGAAGTGCTGACCCGCCTCGCCGAAAAAACCGGCGCAACGCGTCTTCTGGTGCCGCCGGTGACGGTCACCAGATTGCTCGCCGCGGACCTGCCGAAGAGCGTTCACCGGGTCATGACCGGCGGCGGACCGCTCTATCCGGACGTCGCCCGCAAGTTTCTGGCGGCGCATCCAGGGGTCGGACTGACCAATGTCTACGGCTCGACGGAAGCCGAACCGATTGCCCATGCCCATCTGGAAAGCTTGAGCGAAGCGGACTGGCAAGCGGCTGCAACCGGGCAGGGCCTGCCGGCCGGAACGCCGGTCCGCGAAGCGACGCTTCGCTTTGTCGACGACGAGATCCTGGTCTCCGGTCCCCATGTCAATCGCGGTTATCTCGATCCGGCCCGCAACGCGGAGACCAAACTTATCGAGGGCGATATCGTCTGGCACCGCACCGGCGATGCCGGCCGTCTGGACGAGGCCGGCCGTCTCTGGCTGCTCGGCCGCCACGGCGCGGCACAAGACCGCCTGTTCGGGTTTTCGGTGGAAACGGCGGCGCGCCTATGGCCGGGCGTGACCGGTGCCGCGTTTACGGTCGACGGCAGGGGCATGCCGGTGCTGTTCCTGTCCGGCGATTCTTCCCGGATACAGGACTGGCGCCAGAGCGCCGAGGCGCTCGGCGCTGTGGAGGTCCTTTATGCCGACAGCATTCCAATGGATCGCCGCCACCGGTCGAAACCGGATACCCGACGGCTGCTGCAACGCTTCGGACGGGAATGAACGGGAGCGGAACAGGCGTTCCGGAAGGCCTTCGTCGGAACCGCCTTGCTTGCTGTCCACACGCACAGTGCTGCCTTTGGTATTCCAAGCACCTTTGATTAATCCTCTTGCGGCAAAGTATGACCTAAACATTACGTATGAAAGCGGATGCTTATGCCAAATCGATCCGGAGCAGAAAATGGTTGATCACAATGGTTCCGATGTTGTCGGCCTGATCGTGCCGGACATCACCAATCCGTTTTTTGCCCAGCTCGCCAAGAACATCGAGATGGAGGCAGCCTCGCGCGGGGCCATGGTGATGTTGTCCAACTCGCACGACGATCCGGACATTGAGCGCAAGCAGATCAGGGCCATGCACGGCCGCTCAATTTCGGGCGTGATCGTGGTCGCCGGCTCCGACGCCAGCCGGCCCGCCTCCGCCGACATTCCGATTGTCTCGCTCGACCGCCGCTATGGAAACTATCCGCTGGTGGCCACCGACCAGCGTGACGGCGCGGGCAAGGTTGCTGAACATCTTTATGAACTCGGCCACCGCACCATCGCCTATCTCACGGGGCCGGAAGGCATGGATGTCGCCCGCCAGCGCCGGGACGGTTTTGTCGCCAGGGTCAATCAATTGTCGACGCCAGAGGATCCGATCGAACTGACGATCCATTCCGGCCCGTTCGATTTTGAGACCGGGGAGGCGATCGGACGCGAGATCCTGTTGCCGGTGCGCAAGGGCGCGCGCACGACGGCCATTGCCACCGCCAGCGATCAGCAGGCCATAGGCGTGCTGCGCTGCGCCCGCGATCTCGGCATTCACGTGCCGCAGGATGTATCCGTTGTGGGCTTCGACGATATCTCGATGGCGTCGCTGGTCGTGCCGCGGCTGACGACCCTGCGCCAGCCGATCGAGGACCTGGCCGCCGCGGCCATGGAGCGGGTCCTGGACCCGTCAATCTTTCCCGCGGACATTGCCATCCGGGGCTCCCTCGTGGTCCGTGAATCGACCGCACCCGCCGCCATGTGGGGCTGATTTTCGGGAACCGTCAGTACATCACCCTGAACAGCGTGATATCGACCGGGGCGCCAGGCTCGACCTTGGCGCTGCCGCGGGCAAGCAGCCACCCGTCAGCGCGTTCCAGCCGAGCCACGATCCAAAGGATTTGAGGCGCCGCCGCCTGATCGGGGGCGGGTACTGAAAAGGCGATGGCCTTTGAGCTGCCGGAGCTTTCCAGGCGGGTGCCGGTGCTGTTTGCGGAGTTGCCAGCGCCGGTCTCCAGCATGATCTCGATCCGGCCTTCGGGGATCTTGTCCCCCTCCTCGTAGAAAAGGGTGCCGCCGATTTCGGCTGCCTGAGCTGCCGGTGAGGGAGCCGCCGCGCCGATGCCAGCGGCCAGCAATCCGGCGGCCAGAAGGGGCGAGGGGCGCTTGGTCGGGGTCGTCAACAATCTGTCCTCCTGTTGCCGCGATCAGATCGCGGGGAGAGGCGGGGCGCTTGAGAAGCGCCCCGCCGGTGTCAGTCTAGGCGATGACGAAGAAGTCGTCCGCAGACAGGTTGAGGCCGGACCTCAGCTGCGCGAACTGCACCGCCTCGATGTCGCCGGTGCCGTCGGCGTCATAGGAGAGGGTGCCGTCATTGGTGTCGTAGATGATCCGGTCGAAGGCATCCTGGGCGACCCCGGCCGCGCTCTTGTGGAACGCGGTGAAATCAAGCAGGCCTTCGTCCAGCTCGGCGAAGATCGACTTGTCCAGCAGGATCGTGTCGTCATGGACATTGAAGTCCTTGATCCGGTCCACATTGCCGTTTCCGAGCTCCGTGGAGAAGCGGAAGGAATCCTCGCCCTGGCCGCCGGACAGGATGTCCGCGCCAAGACCGCCATCCAGCAGGTCGTTGCCGTGGCCGCCGAAGAGCTTGTCATTGCCGGCTTCACCAGGCTGGACAGGCGCGGGCGGGAACTCCACCGAGACATTGAGCGTATAGGTCGAACCCTCCGGCACGGCCTCGGTCCAGCCGCCCGGCGCGTCCGGGGTCCAGCTGCCTTCCAGGATATAGTAGGTCCCGGTTTCCTGAACGACGAAAACCGTGCTGGAATCCCGGCCCGAGGTCGACCCCGGATCGCCGCCGCTATCGTCGTTCTCGGTGACCACCTCGCCATTGCTGTCGAGCAGGCGCACCCAGCTGTCATGGACATTCGGATCGGCGATGCCGTCAATGTCGATGGTCAGGATGGTGCCGGCCGCCAGGGTGATGCTGTAATAGCCACCAAGACCATTGCCGGTGGCGTTGACTGTGGTGTGCAGCACGGAGGTGCTGTCGAAGATGTTCGGGTCTTCGGTCAGCGAGAAGTTGTTGGAGATGTCGAAGGCGGTCGCGATCGAGTTGTTGGTCGCGTCCGGTCCGAGCGTGGCATAGCCGGTGCCCATGCCGGGCTGCGGAATTTCATCGGCATGGTCGCCGAAATCGCCGAACAGGATATCGTCGCCGCGCCCGCCTTTCAGGACGTCGTTGCCGCCCTGGCCGGTGAGTACGTTGTCGCCCCGGTCGCCCTTGATCCTGTCATTGTAGCCGGACCCGGAGAGGTTCTCGATGGAGATGTATTTGTCGCCCTCGGAGCGGCCGCGCGCCAGGTTCAGATTGACGCCCCGGTCGGAGGTGGAATAGTCCGCCGTGTCCGAGCCCGAACCGCCGTTCAGGACGTCACGACCCTTGCCGCCGGTCAGGATATCGTTGCCGGCGCCGCCGGACAGAACGTTTTTCCCTTTCGTGCCGATCAGGTGATCGTCATGATAGGATCCAACCGCGTTTTCGACATCGACGATGATGTCGTGGCGGATGGCCGTGCCCCGGCCGACGATCTGCACCGGTCCGGTGGCGTCGCCACCGCTGGCCGTGCCGTTGCCGAGATCCACCGTGACACCGGCATCGCTGCCGGAATAGTCGACCGTGTCGTTGCCTTCGCCGCCGTCGAGATAGTCCTGGCCGGCGCCGCCGATCAGAATGTCGTCGCCCGCGTCACCATAGAGGATGTCGCCGTCGTTGCCGCCGTCGAGAATGTCGTTGCCGCCGCCGCCATTGAAGACGTCGCCGCCGCCACGGCCCCAGAAGTGGTTGTCGTCATCGGTGCCGATGAAGCGGTCGATGCGATCATCCGAGCCGATCAGGTTCTCGATGCTGTCGAACGTGTCGCCGGAGGCCGTGCCGCCGCTGGCGGTGTTGGTCGCCAGGTTGACCAGCAGCTGGAACGGGCTTTCGTTGGAATAGTCGACCGTGTCGACGCCCGCGCCGCCGCGGAACGTGTCGGCCCCGGCCTGGCCCATCAGGACATCGTCGCCGTCGCCGCCGTCGAGAATGTCGTCGCCGGCCCCGCCCAGGATGGTGTCGTTGCCGCGTCCGCCATAAAGCGCGTCATTGCCGTCGTCGGTCTCGGTCTGGTCCTCCAGCTCATCGATCGGGATGGTGTTGTTGATGTCGCGGCTGGCGAGCGTGTCACGGCCGCCGACGATGTAGTCGTCGCCGTCCAGGCCGAAGATCGTATCACCACCGGCACCGCCGATCAGTTCGTTGTCGCCCTCGTCGCCGACGATGATGTTGGTCAGCGAACCGGCGGCATTGCCCGGATCCGCGTCGTCGTCGCCGTCATCCACTGGGGGCTGGGCCGTGCCGCTCACATAGATGATGTTCTCGACATTGGCGACCTCGCCGAGATCGATGCCGCTGCCGATGACATAGATCGTGTCGTTGCCGCCGTCTTCTTCTTCCCGGACAATGTCGTCGATGCTGTCGACGAAATAGACATCGTCGCCGGCGCCGCCGGCCATGCGGTCCGCACCGCCACGTCCATCGAGGATGTTGTCGCCATCGTTGCCGATCAGGATATCGTCATAATCGCTGCCGATGCCGTTCTCGATGTAATATTCGCTCTGGTCTTCGTTGTGACCGGCGAAGATCGAGACATTGTTGGAATGGCCGTTGACGCTGGAGAACTGGCCGGCGCGCAGGTCCAGGATCGTGCCGGCGGTGGAGCCGGAAAAGTCGATCGTGTCCTCGCCGCCGGTGTCGTGGATGACAAAGCCGATATCGTGCTGCATGCCCTCCGAGGTCAGCTCATAGCCGTATTCGGTGCTGTTGAAGCCGTAGACATTGTCGCCGGTGTTCAGGTCGATGGTCTGGTAGGTGCGCTCGCCGGTGTCTTCGTCGACGGTCGCATAATAGCGCCGGATCACCGCCTCGATATCGGCCATCATCGGCGTGACGGCCGACCAGCGGGTGGTTTCGCCGACATCGATGCCGTCGAAATAGGACATGACGCTGTATTGCTGGCGGTCATAGGTCCATGTGGCGTTGTTGAGATAGTTGATCTGGACGCCGCCCGGGCCGCTGTAATTGTAGAGCCCCGGATGGTTCAGGCCGAATTCGTGGCCGAGCTCGTGAATGAACGTGTCGAAGACATAACCGCCGATATCGGTCTTGTTCGGCTCGGTGTCGTGGAACCGCTGGCCAACGCTGATGAAGCGGTTGCTGGAAAAGGCGCTGCCGTCGTTCTGCTCGCCGATTTCCGGGCTGACGATCTGCATCCAATGGGCATCCGGATCGAACTCCGCGTCGTCGACGATCTCGAATTGCAGCGGCGTCGTGGCCGACCACATCTGCAGCGCGCCGATCACGGCGGCCTTATACTCCGGATGGTCGTTCAGCTCGGTGACATTGATCACCAGCGGCTCGGCCGCCAAATCCGGCGACAGGCTGCGCGGCAGCGCGCCGAGATATTCGAGATAGGCCTCGTAATCCTCGCTCTTGCCGAAGGGATTGTCCGGCGTCTGGTCGTTGACCCACCACTGGTCATCCACTTGGCTCGACTCTGGGGTCTGGTTTGAATCAGGCATCTACTGCTCCCATTGGAATGATTGTTTCTTCGTCGATGCCGCAAGTTCGGCTTTGGGGACCGCCCGAAGCCCGGCCTTGCGTCGCCGTCGTCCTCAAGGGGCTTGAGGGACGTTTCGGATTTGAGGTGAGGGGGGCGGCAGCCCGGGCCGGGAGGACCGGAGGCGTGGCCCAGTGCCGGGGGCTGCAAGGGCACGGGCCGCATCACCCGGGCTGCCGCCGTCTGTGTGGCGCCGGCTGTTGCCGGGCGCCGGGTTGAAAGTGTGCGGGCCCGCCGCCGTGCGGCGCCGCCGGTCCGGGCGATACCGCGCAGGGATAGTCCTGAAGGTGCTCCAGGCGCCAGATTTGTCACCGGGCAGCAGATCCGACATTGGGCCTGACTTTGGGCCCGGTATTGGGGCTGCCACTGGGCTTGGCGACGGGTCTGCTCGCGGCGCGTGGGGGCCATACTCTGCCCACGATGGAGGCGCACAGCAGGAAACGCGCCGCCGGCGGCTCGCGCGCACCGGCGGCGCCCGCCGCACACGGCGAGGGGACTGCCCCGCGCGGCATCCGGGGAACTCCTGGCTGCGCTGCCCGCCACTGCCCAGGCCCTCCATCGACTCAGACCCGGCAAAGCCGGAGCCGCGGCCGGTCGGAAACAAAGCCCAAACGGGTATTATTCGTGAAAGCAACTATTGATTGCATTATGGCGCCTGCTTATGCGTTTCCCCGGCCCTGCGCGGAGCGCAGGCAACAGGAAATGAACGATTTTCCACACGGGTGCGGAAAACCTGATAAGTTGCAATATTTTAGAGAATTGCAACCATGAGATGTTTAACAGTGATGACTATACAATAAATTGCATTGCGGCGTGTTTATGGCAAGGGGGAAATTTTGTGGGGAGGGGGAGAGGCGCTGTAAAAACTGGTGATCAGCTAGACGGTGCGCACGCGCCGGCAACTTCAGGTTTTTTACTGTTTGAAACAGTTCTTTTTATGCCAAGCTAAAAATTCATCGCGTGGTCGATTGGCAAGCCTTTCAGGAAGCAAGAGCTTTCCTGATTTGTTGATCATTGACTTGATCGTATCTGGATCGTTGGTTTGCCTCGAAACGAGAATGTCAAAGTCACTCGACAGGCCAACGAGTCCTCTATCGAACATCCAATGCACCGTGCCGGACAGTGCAATCCCGTTGCTGACAATGTCAGGGCCATTGTGTTCAACCGGTTTGATATGTGCCGCTTCCACTTCGGCGCGACCGCCACCATTTATCAGCTTCAAGCCTGTGATGGCACAGCGTTCACCGTATGCCCTGAGAACTGTCTTTCGGAAATTCCGGTCGCGTACGGCCCTATTGGTCAACTGACTGACACGTTCCCTTGGCGACATGTCCTGAAATGATACTTGTTCCTCTCCGAAGCCAGTCGCTGTTCCAGCCTGTTCATTCCGCGGTAGCATAGCTTTTTCATCACCGAGACCAAGTTCGACAATCCGCACGAAGTCTTCCTGAGACAGCGTTCGAACGGCCGCTTGTGCTCGACCGGAGATCTTGTTTTGATCATTGAGCAAGCCTCGTTCTACCACATCATTTGCAACACGGAATGGAACGGGATCGCCAAAATCGAGATATGTTCCAGGCTCTATGATTGCCAAATGCATGTCGGGGGTTCTGGGATCGGCAATGATCTCCTGAACTCTTGCAACAGCGAAATAGCCTTTGGTGCCCTTCACCTTGCCGGGTTCGAGGTAAACGATCCAGTCTCCCTGACACTGTTTGGCACGTGTTAGGTATTGTTTTGGGAACTGATACCGCTCGGACGGAACGTCGTCATAGATTGAATCAGTTCGGTGAAGGAAAACACCAAATGTCATGCCTTGAAACATGACGGGAAATTGCGGCCCTGCCAATCCGCGAAGTTGTTGATATTGAGATTTTCAACTAGCTGAACCTTGGGTTGGTCGGTTCGTGGCGAAGGTTTGATTGGCATCAATAAGCCGATGCATTCCAGCCGCTGTTCTCCAGCCCACACAAAAACCCGCCCACCGTCACCGGCAAGCGGGTCTTTTCTTGTCTGGGCGCCGGGAGCCGCGCTGAGACCGGTGGTGAAACCGGCCTGGGCGAACTCCCGGCTAAGCTTGGGACAGTTCAAAAAAGTCAGGCCTCCGTTTGAGCGGAGGCCTGCTGGTTTTTAGCTGCAGCCGCTTGTGCTGCCGCAGGTGTCGCATTTCAGGCAGGTGCCGTTGCGGACCATGGTGAAGTTGCCGCATTCGCCGCAGCTTTCGCCTTCATAACCCTTCATGCGCGCCTGGGCGATCTGCTGGGCGGCCGTCTTGACCGGGGCAGGGGCGGTGGAGACCTCCACGGCTGCCGCCGCTGCCTCGCCGCCGCGCGCAAAGGCCGTTGCCACGGCTGAGGTCTGCGCCGAGACGGAACCCGCCAGTTCGACCTTCACCGTTTCCGTGATCTCACCCGCCGGCTCGGAGCCGGAGACGAGGCGGAAGCGTTCGGTCTGGCCGCGGACCAGGCCGTGGGAGACGACGCCGCCCGAGGAGCCCTTGTCCATGGTCTTGACCGCGCCGGCGCTGACCGGGCCGTTGAAGGCTTCCGGCGGCACATGGGCCAGGTCATGGCGGCCGAGATAGGAGACCGCCAGCTCGCGGAAGACATAATCGAGGATCGACGTCGCGTTCTTGATCGCGTCGTTGCCCTGGACCATGCCGGCCGGCTCGAATTTGGTGAAGGTGAAGGCGTCGACATATTCCTCCAGCGGCACACCGTATTGCAGGCCGAGCGAGACGGAGATGGCGAAGTTGTTGATGAAGGCGCGCAGGGCCGAGCCTTCCTTGTTCATGTCCAGGAAGATCTCGCCGAGACGGCCGTCGTCATATTCGCCGGTGCGCAGGAACACCGTGTGACCGCCGATCTTGGCCTTCTGAGTGTAGCCTTTGCGGCGTGCCGGCAGCTTTTCCTGTTCGCGCACGACCCGCTCGACGATGCGCTCGACAATGCGTTCGGCGACAACCTCGGCCTTGGCGGCCAGCGGCTTGGCGGCAATTTCCTCGATCGCCTCATCCTCGTCCTCGTCGTCATCGGCCAGAAGTTGGGCGTTGAGCGGCTGGGAGAGCTTGGAGCCGTCGCGGTAGAGCGCGTTGGCCTTCAGCGCCAGCTTCCAGGACAGCATGTAGGCTTCCTTGCAGTCCTCGACCGTCGCATCGTTCGGCATGTTGATCGTCTTGGAGATCGCGCCGGAGATGAACGGCTGGGCCGCGGCCATCATGCGGATATGGCTTTCGACCGACAGGAAGCGCTTGCCGATGCGGCCGCACGGGTTGGCGCAGTCGAAGACCGGCAGGTGCTCGTCCTTCAGGAACGGTGCGCCTTCCAGGGTCATCGCGCCGCAGACATGGGTGTTGGCGGCTTCGATCTCGCCCTTGGAATAGCCGAGGAAGGTCAGGAGGTCGAATTCCGGATCTTCCAGCTGCTCGTCGGAAACGCCGAGGGCCTTCATCTGCTCGTCGCCGAGGGTCCAGCGGTTGAAGACGAACTTGATGTCGAAGGCCGACTTCATGCCGTCTTTCAGCTTGGTCAGGCTCGCGTCGGTGAAGCCTTTTGTCTTCAGCGCCGACGGGTTGATGCCCGGGGCCTGGTCGATCGAGCCGTGGCCGACCGCATAGGCTTCGATCTCGCCGATCTCGCTTTCCGAGTAGCCGAGCACTCTGAGGGCTTCGGGAACCGCGCGGTTGATGATCTTGAAGTAACCGCCGCCGGCCAGCTTCTTGAACTTCACCAGGGCGAAGTCCGGTTCGATTCCGGTGGTGTCGCAGTCCATGACGAGACCAATCGTGCCGGTCGGCGCGATCACGGTGGACTGGGCGTTGCGGTAGCCGTTCTTTTCACCCAGTTCCAGGGCGCGGTCCCAGGCCTTTCTGGCCCGTTCCACGATGACCGGATCCGGGCAGGAGGCATGGTCGAGGGCGACCGGGTTGGTGTTCAGGTCCTCGTAGCCGTCCGTCTCGCCATGGGCGGCGCGGCGGTGGTTGCGGATGACCTTCAGCATGTGCTTGGCGTTTTTCTTGTAGCCCGGGAAGGAGCCGAGCTCGCCGGCCATCTCGGCCGAGGTCGCATAGGCAACACCGGTCATGACGGCGGTGAGCGCACCGCACAGCGCGCGGCCTTCATCCGAATCGTAGGAAATGCCGGAGGTCATCAGCAGGCCGCCGATATTGGCGTAGCCGAGACCGAGGGTCCGGAACTTGTAGGAGAGCTCCGCGATTTCCTTGGAAGGGAACTGCGCCATCAGCACCGAGATTTCCAGGACGATGGTCCAGAGGCGAACGGCATGCTCGTAGTTGTCGATGTCGAAGGAGCGGTCTTCGCGGCGGAACTGCATCAGGTTCAGCGACGCCAGGTTACAGGCCGTGTCGTCGAGGAACATGTATTCCGAGCAGGGGTTGGACGCGCGAATTTCGCCATCGGCAAGGCACGTGTGCCAGTCGTTGATGGTGGTGTGGTACTGCAGGCCCGGGTCGGCGGAAGCCCAGGCGGCATAGCCGATCTGTTCCCACAGTTCCTTGGCCTTGACGGTCTTCAGCACGCCGCCGGTCTTGCGGGCGGTCAGGTCCCATTCGCTGTCCTCGACAACGGCATTGAGGAAGCCGTCGGTGACGCGTACGGAGTTGTTGGAGTTCTGGCCGGCAACGGTCAGATAGGCTTCGCTGTCCCAATCCGTGTTGAAGGTCGGGAAGTCGATCTTGGTGAAGCCTTGGCGTGCGAACTGGATGACGCGCTGGATGTAGTTTTCCGGCACCATCATCTTCTTGGCGGCGCGGATCTCGCGCTTCAGCGCCGGGTTCTTGGACGCATCGAAGCAGTCGCCATTGTCCGCCTCGCAATTGACGCAGGCGCGCATGATGGCGGTCAGGTGCTTCTGGCAGATCTTGGAGCCGGTGACGAGCGCGGCCACCTTCTGCTCTTCCTTGACCTTCCAGTTGATATATTCCTCGATATCCGGGTGATCGACGTCGACCACGACCATCTTGGCCGCGCGGCGGGTGGTGCCGCCGGACTTGATCGCGCCGGCCGCCCGGTCGCCGATCTTCAAAAAGCTCATCAGGCCGGAGGACTTGCCGCCGCCGGAGAGCTTTTCGCCTTCGGACCGCACATGGGAGAAGTTGGAGCCGGTGCCGGAGCCGTATTTGAACAGGCGCGCCTCGCGGACCCACAGGTCCATGATGCCGCCTTCGTTGACGAGATCATCGCCGACGGACTGGATGAAGCAGGCATGCGGCTGCGGATGCTCGTAGGCGCTCTTGGACTTGGTGAGCTTGCCGGTCTGGAAATCGACATAGAAGTGGCCCTGGCCCGGGCCGTCGATGCCATAGGCCCAGTGCAGGCCGGTGTTGAACCATTGCGGGGAGTTCGGCGCCACCTTCTGGGTCGCCAGCATGTAGCGCAGCTCGTCATAGAAAGCCTGGGCGTCACTTTCCTTGTCGAAATAGCCGCCTTTCCAGCCCCAATAGGTCCAGGTGCCGGCGAGACGGTCGAAGACCTGACGGCCGTCGATTTCCGAGCCGTATTGCTCGTCTTCCGGCAGGTCGGCAAGGGCGGCCTCGTCAGCCTCGTGGCGCCACAGCCAGGACGGGACGGTGTTTTCCTCAACGGCCTTCAGCTTGGCCGGAACGCCGGCCTTGCGGAAATATTTCTGCGCCAGGATGTCGGACGCGACCTGAGAAAACTGGGCCGGGACCTGGATGTTCTCCAGCCGGAACACGATGGAGCCGTCCGGATTCCGGATCTCGCTGGTCGCGTTCCGGAATTCGATGCTTGCGTAAGGCGATTGACCTTCCTTGGTATAGCGCCGCTCGATCCGCATTCTCAATGTCCCCTTTAAATCCCGGCCGGTTCCCCCGAACCGGTCTTGTCCGCATCTCATCCGGCGCGGCGTTTCCGCCTGCCTCGTCACCGGATGTCGCCCTGCATGGTACAGGCTTGTGAGCCTGTATGTAGCGTATCTTGTATCTTGATCCACTATATATAGTGGTCATCAACAGGTTTGTCACGACATGCGCCGGAAAAACGGCACACAAATACCCGTCTCCCGGCTTTGGCTGAAAAGGCGCGGAAGCGGTACGCGGATACTGGTGGATTTGGATGACCGGAGCGCCCGGAAGGGCTCCGACTACGCACATCGCAATGATTAGGAAACTAATGTAAATGAATTCTTAAGGTCAAGGCGCGAGTGACAACAGCTAGTGCCGAGATTGTGGGCAAACGCAAAATATTGTGTGCTGGTGTGGATAGTGGGGAGCGGAGTGGGGACGGCCTGGAGCCTAGGAAATTAGCGCTTGCTTTCCAGGCGAAGGAGTGCCCGATCCAATGGCAGCGATCCCTGTGGATGAGGATAGATCGAATTTTATGAAAATTTGAAGAAAATGGCGCTGACCAATTTGAACCGGGTTTAAGCCGGGTCTGGTTTTATGCGGAACCGTTAGGGAAAGGGTCCGCATTTCATGAAACATCACGCCGCTTTCGGACTTGCGATGGAGGACATCGATGCTGTCGTCGTTGAGGACAGCAAACCGATGCAGACGATTCTCCGGTCGATTCTTCTGAGCTTCAAGGTCGCGCGGGTGCGGGTCTTTGATTCGGTCGACGAGGCGCTTGAAGCGAGCCTTGCCGAACCGCCCAATGTGATTCTCACCGACTGGCGCATGGCGCCGACCTCGGGCTATCAGTTCCTGCGGCTGGTGCGGCACCGGCACATGGAGCCGCTGTGTTATGTGCCGATCCTGTTCATCACCGCCCATGGCACGCGGCCGCTGGTCGACAAGGCTTTGAGGGCAGGGGCCCATCACGTCCTGGTCAAGCCAGTGTCGCCGTCGACCCTGTTCAAGCGCCTGCGCTGGCTTTTGAACGACGACCGGCCGATGATCCTGGAGCATTCCGGCTTCTACAACATCTATGGCATCCAGAAGACGATGGACGAACAGGCGGAGAAGATGCAGTCGCTTGCCGGCGCGCGCCTCCACCATCGAATCGCCACCCAGAAGCGGGCGGAAGTGGAAGACGCGGTCGAGGCCGCCTTCGACAAGAAGGAGCCGGAACCGCGGAACGCCTTTGCCAGCACACGCAAGGGCAGGGCGAAGGACGAGCAGCAGGACAAGCCCAGGCAATCGGCCGCCGCGAGACACATCCGCAACGCCGGTTTCGCCGCCGTCAAGGGCATAAAGGTCCACTGAAATCCTGTCCTTTGTCCGGCCATTGCCAATGCGGCTGCGGCACAAGGACCGAACGCCGATATTCCCGCGCTTTTTAGGGACTTGCGTCTGGACAGACGCGGTTGTTGCCGCCATAGTCCGCGAAATTCCTCTGGGCTCTTTCCGGGGGAACACCGCGCGTTTCCGATTTGCAATCAAGGGACCTTCTAAGGGCCATGAAAACACTGCTCCTCGAATTCTTCACCTGGTGGAACGGCCAGACCATGGGCACCCGCTTCTTCACGTGGCGCAAGGGTGAGTTTGTCGGGGAAGACGAGTTCGGCAACAAGTACTACAAGGAACGCGCCGGCAAGAAGCGCTGGGTGATCTATAACGGTGTCGCCGAAGCGTCCTCCATTCCTCCGGGCTGGCACGGCTGGATGCATCACCGCGTCGACACGCCGCCAACGGAAGAAACCTATCACGCCAAACACTGGCAGCAGCCGCACAAGGTCAACCCGACCGGCACTCCGGGCGCCTATCGCCCGCACGGCTCGATCCTGACCCCGGAAAAACGCCCCGAGGTCACCGGCGACTACGAGGCCTGGACCCCGGGTAACTGATCAGCGAGCGACCCGCGCGACATTCGATGAGCCCCGCAAATGCGGGGCTTTTTGTTTTCGGAGACCCTCACGGTCGTCATCCCGGACGCAGCGCAGCGAAGATCCGGGACCGGGGTGCCGAGGACCAATCGAATGTATGTTTCCGTCAGACGCCAGACTTGTGGCTCCCCAGTCCCGGCTCGCGCTGCGCTTGGCCGGGATGACGCAAGTGAGGGTGGGGGGATCAGGGCCTCGTGAGTGAACCACAGCCGTGCAGCTGCACTCTTATCAGCCCGGGCGAGTGAAGTGAGACCCGAGCCCCACTCATCATTTCCAGAGCGTTTCGATCCTGCAAGTGGTTTTCTGACGCCAGCAGATCATTAGCGAGCGAGTCCCGGATCGGCGCTGCGCTTGACCGGGGTGACACCTGATCCGCCTACCGCGCCTTCCAACTGTCGAGAACGTCCAGGATCTCCGCGCCGCAAGCATGGGGGGAGAGGGCGTAGAAATCGGTTTCCAGTTTGAGGGCGTCCGAGAGCCTCGTGTTGTAGTCCGCCTGGGTGACTTCCATCGTGCCGAACCTGCTGAGGTGGTCCGTCACGAACTGGGTGTCGAGCAGGGAATAGCCGCCGACGATCAGCCGGGCGACCAGATGGGCCAGACAGACCTTGGAGGCGTCCGTCCGGAACGTGAACATGCTCTCGCCGAAAAACGCCCCGTTCAGGCTGACGCCGTAAAGACCGCCGACCAGCTCGCCGTCCTGCCAGGCTTCGATCGTGTGGCAATAGCCCATGTCGAAGAGTTCGCCGTAGAGGCGGCGGATCTCGCGGTTGATCCAGGTTTTCTGCCGCCCGGGCATGGGCTCGGCGCAGCCGTCGATGATGCCTTGAAAATCCGTGCTCACCCGGATCTCGAAAACGTCATTGCGGATCGTGCGGCGCAGGCGCCGGGGCAGGTGGAAACTGTCAAAAGGGAGAATGCCGCGGCGTTCCGGTTCGAGCCAGAACAGGCCCGGATCGTCCGCGGACTCGGCCATCGGGAACAGGCCGCAGGCATAGGCCTTGAGAAGCACCTGCGGCGTGATTTCCATGACGATGTCGTCTTTGTAACCTGCCATTTGGTCTCACTGTCCAAGCGCCGGGGGGGCTGGGCCCCCGGCCTCTGTCGGTCAGCTGGACTTCGTAGCCAGGTATTTTTCCAGCCAGTGGATGTCGTACTGACCGTTCGCTATGTCCTGATTGTCCACCAAATCGCGGAAAAGCGGAATAGTCGACTTGATTTCGTCAACGACAAATTCGTCCAGGCAGCGGCGCAGGCGCATCATGCATTCCACCCGGTTGCGGCCATGCACGATCAGCTTGCCGATCAGGCTGTCGTAATAGGGCGGGATCTTGTAGCCCTGATAGACGCCTGAGTCGACGCGCACGCCCAGACCGCCCGGCGGGTGGTAATAGGTGATCGTGCCCGGGGACGGGGTGAAATTGACCGGGTCTTCCGCATTGATGCGGCATTCGATGGCATGGCCCTCGAAAGTGATGTCGTCCTGGGTCATGTCCAGATCGCCACCGGCGGCAATGCGGATCTGCTCGTTGACGAGGTCAATGCCGGTGATCATCTCGGTGACCGGGTGTTCCACCTGCAGGCGGGTGTTCATCTCGATGAAATAGAACTCGCCATTCTCATAGAGGAACTCGACCGTACCGACGCCGCGATATTTCAGCTTGCGCATGGCGGCGGCGACAATCTCGCCGATCTCGTTGCGCTGGTCGGCATTGAGGCTCGGCGACGGTGCTTCTTCCAGAACCTTCTGGTGACGGCGCTGCAGCGAACAGTCGCGTTCGCCAAGATGCACCGCGTTGCCCTTGCCGTCGCCAAGCACCTGGATTTCGATGTGGCGCGGCTTGCCGAGGTATTTTTCCATGTAGAGCGCATCGTCGCCGAAGGCAGCCTTGGCTTCGGCGCGGGCGGTCGACAGGGCGGTGTTCAGCTCGGCCTCGGTCTGGGCGACCTTCATGCCGCGGCCACCGCCGCCTGCGGCGGCCTTGACCAGAACCGGATAGCCGATCTCACGGGCGATCGCGTGGGCATCGTCCTGGGGCGTAACCGCACCGTCGGAGCCCGGTACCACCGGAATGCCGAGATCCTTGGCCGTCTGCTTGGCCTGGATCTTGTCGCCCATGATGCGGATATGTTCGGCCGTCGGGCCGATAAACTCGATGTTGTGAGCTTCGAGAATTTCCGCGAACCGGGCGTTTTCCGACAGGAAACCGTATCCGGGGTGGACTGCGTCGGCGCCGGTGATTTCACAGGCGGCCAGAAGCTGCGGAATGTTCAGATAGCTGTCGCGGGCAGCCGGCGGGCCGATGCAGACGCTTTCATCGGCGAGGCGCACATGCATGGCGTCGGCGTCGGCGGTCGAATGCACGGCAACGGTTGGGATGCCGAGTTCCTTGCAGGCGCGCAGAATGCGCAGGGCGATCTCGCCGCGATTGGCAATGAGGATTTTGGAGAACATGGCCGAAGCGGCTCCTTATTCGACGATGATGAGAGGTTCGCCGAATTCCACCGGCTGCGCGTCGTCGACCAGGATTTCCTTGACGATGCCGGATTTGGTGGAGGGAATGTGGTTCATGGTCTTCATGGCTTCGACGATCACGATCGTCTGGCCTTCCGTGACCTTGTCACCGACCTGGATGAAGGCGGCGGCGCCCGGTTCCGGAGACAGATAGGCCGTTCCGACCATGGGGGATGTTACGGTTGTCCCGGATTTCGCCGGTTCCGCAGCAGGTGCTGCGGCCGCGGCGGGAGCCGCAGCAGGCGCGGCAACAGGGGCCCCCATCGGCGCGGCCATGCTGACCGGTGCATTGATCGACATCTGCCGGGCCACGCGGATGCGGGTGTCACCCTGTTCCAGCTCGATTTCCGAGAGGTTGGTCTCATCCAGAAGGACGGCGAGATCCCGGATCAGGGCCGTGTCGAATTTCTTGTTATCATTACGCATCATGTTTGGCTCTCATACTCGGTCCGCAAGTAACGCGGCATGCCGTTCTCCGGAATGCCCGCTCCACATCACGTGGGGGCTGTCCCGGCCGCTCCGGAGAGACCGTTCTTAAAAAGGTCCATCCGACCGCGCAGGTGATGCCGCGTTCTTTGCTTCGCCCGGTTTTCAGGCGGACAAAGGTCTTTTGGCCCGTTTCCTGACGGGAGACGGGCCAAGCTTCTTATAGGGATTCAATTGGAACAGGAAAACCCCCGATTTCTCATTGACATCGAGCACCGGAGGTTTCCAACAGGCTAGATCTCGTCTCCGCGGACGCTGAACCGGATCAGCAGGTTGTCTGATCGCAGTTCTGCAGAGACTTTATCTTCTCGCTGAGCTGGTCGTAGCCGACGGCGCCCATGACAACGTCGCTGCCGATCACATAGGAAGGCGTGCCGGTCAGGCCCAGGCGATTGGCGAGAGTGTAGACTTCTTCGATGGTCTGACCGGCTTCGTCGGTCTTCATGGCGATGAGCAGATCCTCTTCCGCAAGACCGGCATCGAGGGCCGCCTCGATGGCGCTGGTGCGGTTGGCCTGGCCACGGCTCAGCAGCAGCTTTTCGTGGAATTCGCCGTATTTTTCCGGTGCGATCGTGTTCACGGCGACTGCGACCTGAGCGGCTTCCATTGAGCCTTGGCCGAGAACCGGAAATTCCTTCAGGACGACTTTCAGGTCCGGGTTTTCCTCGATCAGCTTGACCATGTCGCCATGGGCGCGTTTGCAGTAGCCGCAATTGTAGTCGAAGAACTCGACCAGGGTAACCGAGCCTTCCGGATTACCAAGAACGACCTGGCGTGTGGAGTTGAACAGGATATCGGCGCTGTCTGTCAGGGTTTGCAGGCGGGCAGCTTCCGCGGCCGCCTTTTCGCGGCGGTCCAGTTCGGTCAGCGCATCCGCGATCACTTCCGGATGTTCCAGAAGATATTCGCGCACGATTTTTTCGATTTCGCCGCGGTTGAGCTCCTGTGCGGCGGCGGGCACCGCCAGCAGCGACAGGAGCAGGGCGCAGAGCGAAAGAATACGCATCAGCGCCGGCGGACAGAGCGGCCGGATGGATTGAAGGGGGTTGGTCATCAAGGGCTCCTTGGGTGGCGATTTCATTGTACTTGCTTACGCCACCGTGCGTGTCACAGATCTTATCGGCGGTTTGGCATGTTAGGTGGTTTGTACGCGACAATGTCGTCCGCTTGAAGCCATGCCGGCGATCCGCGCTTCAAACTTTTTTGAGCGCGGGCGGCGTAGCGTTTCGCAGCCTGGAAATCTCCAGTCACCATCAGGCCCTTCGCAGTCGCCAGATCCGCCTCGGCGCGTTCGCCCTGACGTCCATGGGCAATCGCCAGCTGGCTGTAGGCCACACCCGAATTCGGATCGCGCTGAATGGCCTTTTTCAGGATGCTTTCTGCTTCGGGCAGGTTGGCCTTGTTGTTGGCGGCGACCAGGGCATATCCGAGCCAGACCATGAATTGCGGTTCATCGGGTTTGAAGGAAAGCGCCTTGCGGAATGGGGCAATGGCGCTCTTGGGATCGCCGCCTTCCAGGAGGGCCTGGCCTTTCAGCTCGTAATAATAGGGATTGTTTGGCTGCGTCCGGATCAGGGCGTCGATTTCCTTGACAGCGCCCTTGCCACGGCTCTTCATCGCGGCCACAGCGCGCGCATATTGTGCCGGCGGGCTTTTGTCGCTTCGCGGGTAAGCACGCATCGTGGCCGACGGGTGGTTGGTAAACGCAAACAGCTTGGCTCGTACCAGATCATGCCGGTATTGCAGGACATAGTCCTCGGGTTGATTGAAATATTTCGACTTTTCCGCCTCACGCAGAAGGCCGTTGTACCGGTCCTGGGCCATCGGGTGGCTTTGCGCGTAAGGGTCGGAGTATTGGCTCTGGAACATCTGTTGTTCCGACATGCGCTGGAAGGTCTTGAGCATGCCGCGCGCGCTCTGGCCGGTGGCGTTCAGGTATTTGAGGGCAGCACGGTCGGCTGCGGCTTCCTCGCCGCGCTGATAGGCCAGAAGCGAGCGCCGGCCGACGGAACCGGATCCCATGATGATGGCGCCGCCGCTGCCGGCGACATCGCTAGACCCGGCGGCGGCCCCGGCGGCGGCCGCGCCCGCGCCGACGATCATGCCGATTACCGACATGATTTGCGCATTCGCGGCGGCCGAGCGCAGGCGCACCAGGTGGCGGCCCGCGATATGGCCGCTTTCATGGGCAATCACACCAATGACCTCGCTGGGCGCTTCGGCCTCCATGAGCACACCGATATTGATGAACATGCGCCGGCTGTCGGGCACGAAAGCGTTGAAGCTCTTGTCATTGACCAGAATGATCTGGGGTTCGGAATTGGAAATTCCGGCGACCTTGAAAATCGGCTTGGCATAGTCGCGCAAAAGCGCTTCGGCTTCCGCGTCGCGCACAAGGGGCAGCTTGCCGCGCTGCGCATTGGCCGGCGTGATGGCGACCGGCAGGACCAGTGCGGCGGAACACGCCAGCGCAACCGCGTTTCGAAGCACGCGGCTTGCGAAACGCCGATGTGAATGAGAAAGGCCAGACACAGAACGCGTCACCGTAAGTAGTCTCCAATCCAAGGCAGGGCGCTTCATCCAAGCGCATAATCGTGTGGCGAAGGTATGGAGCGGCGCGGTCCGGGTCAAGAAATCCCCACTTACAAAACTGTCATGTGGACAGCGCAGGCCCGGTTTTGAGTTTCTGCGGGCCGTCCACGCATTGCATCGGCGTTGAAAATTCGCGATAGGGAAGGTTCCTCACAGACCCGCCAGCAGGATCCAATGACCCATTCAGCGTTTCAACCGTCCCGTCGCAGCGACGTTGCCCCCTTCATCGCCATGGATGTTCTGGCCGAGGCGGCGAGGCTGGAGGCGGAGGGACGGAAGATCGTCCACATGGAAGTCGGTCAGCCCTCAGCGCCTGCGCCGCAGGCAGCTCTTGAAGCCGCGCGCCAGGCTTTGGAACACGGCCGGCTCGGCTACACCGAAGCCCTTGGTATCGCGCCGCTGCGCCGGGCGTTGTCAGCCCATTACAGAAGCACTTATGGCGTCGATGTGCCCAGCGGGCGGATCATGGCCACCACAGGGTCGTCCGCCGGCTTCAACCTGGCTTTTCTTGCTGCTTTCGATCCGGGTGACAGGGTGGTTCTGACAGCGCCCGGTTATCCGGCCTACCGCAACATTCTGAAAGCGCTTGGACTGGTGCCGGTGGAGATCGAGGTTGGCGCCGAAACACGCTGGAGCCTGACACCCGAGCATCTGGACAAGGCCCAGGCGGACGGGCCGGTAAGGGGCGTCCTGGTGGCAAGTCCCGCCAATCCGACCGGCACCATGATGACACCGGACGCGCTCGATGACCTGGTCCGTTATTGCGAGGATGCCGGCATTTGGTTCATTTCGGACGAGATCTACCACGGACTGGACTATTCAAGCGGTCAGAAGACCGCGCTTGAGACGTCGCAGAACGTCATCGTGATCAACAGTTTCTCGAAATACTACTGCATGACGGGCTGGCGGATCGGCTGGATGGTGTTGCCGGAGCAACTGGTCCGGCCGACGGAGCGCATCGCGCAAAGCCTCTATATCTCGCCACCGGAACTTTCGCAGATAGCGGCAACAGCGGCACTTGGCGCCGTCCAGGAGCTGGAGGCCGTCAAGGCGGTCTACGCCGCCAATCGCGATCTTCTGGTCTCGGGTCTCCCCAAGGTTGGCCTCGACAAGCTGCTGCCCGTCGATGGAGCCTTCTACATCTACGCCGATATCAGCCGTTTCAGCAGCGACAGCCTGGCTTTTGCCCGCCAGATGCTGCAGCAGGCAGGTGTCGCCGCGACGCCAGGCGTCGATTTTGACCCGGTGCACGGACATGATTTCCTGAGGTTTTCCTTCGCCGGCGCGCATGACGACATGAAGGAAGCACTGGAAAGACTGTCCGGCTTTCTGTCCTGACGGCGTCCTGAACAGGGCAACAAAAAAGGCGGCCAGAAGCCGCCTTTTCACTGATGGAATGCCGTCTTAGAAGAACGAGCGTCCGCGCTGCCACCATCCGCCGCGCTTCGGCTTGTCTTCCTTGTCGTCACCGGACGTTTCGCTGGTCACGACCGGTTCCGCCGGGGCGGACGGCTGCTTCTGATCTTCCGGCTCCGCGGCCTCGTTGGCAACGGGCTGTTCGGATGTCGGCGTGTCGACAACGATCGTGCCTTCGTCACTGTCGGCTTCCGCTGCAACAGCGCCTGCTTCGCCGTCAACAGCATCGTTAGCTAGTGCTTCAGCCGTTTCAGGCTCGGCCTCTGTCTCGGTGCTTTCCTCGGCGGGCGTCTCTTCGGTTTCAGAGGCCTCGGCAGCGGCGGCAACCACTTCTTCGGTTGCAGGTGAAGCCTGCTCGGTCACCTCGGCCGGGCTGTCTTCCGCCACCTGAGCATCGCCTGCTTCCACGTTGGCGCCGGAGTCCGCGACCTGCTCGTCGCCGGCTTCGGCCGCGATTGCATCGCCTTCAACTTCACCTTCGCCTTCACCGTTGCGACGGCCTCGACGGCCACCCCGGCGGCCGCGGCGGCGCTTGCGGCGCGGTTCGTCGTCGGAGCCGTCTTCGTCGTCTGCGCGCGCGTCCTGAGACTGTGCGCCGTCGGCGTCGCCATCGGACTCGTCGTCACCAGCGCTTGCCTGACGGCTGTCGCCGTCGTCCTGCTGGTTGTCCGATCCGCCTCTGCGGCGCTTGCGGCGGCGGCGGCGGCGGCGGCCGTCGCCCTCCGACTCATCGTCCGCTGCGATCTCTTCGACTTCGGGCTGCTCGGTGTCTTCGTCGATAATGTCGATCGTGTCCGGCTGAACGGTCAGCGACGGGGCCGGGAACCGGTCCCTGTCAACCGCAGCGCCGCGCTCCAGGACATAGAGCTGGCCGTTGACCATGTCGTCCGCGTGCACTTCGATGTCCACTGCGAAACGGGTCTCCAGATCGACCAGGTTCGAGCGTTTCTGGTTGAGGATATAGAGCGCGACCTGCGTGGTCGTGCGGATGATCAGGTTGTGCGAGGCACCTTTCAGCAGATTGTCCTCGATCGAGCGCAGGACGTGCAGGGCGACCGATTCCACAGACCGGATCATGCCGGTGCCCTGGCAATGCGGGCAAGGCGTGGTCGAGCTTTCCAGGACGCCTGTGCGGATACGCTGGCGCGACATTTCCAGAAGGCCGAAATGCGAGATTCGGCCGACCTGGATGCGCGCCCGGTCATTCTTCAGGCAATCCTTGAGCTTACGTTCGACGGCCCGGTTGTTCTTCGATTCCTCCATATCGATGAAGTCGATAACGACAAGGCCGGCCAGGTCGCGCAGGCGCAGCTGCCTGGTGACCTCTTCCGCGGCTTCCAGGTTGGTTTGCAGCGCGGTGTCTTCGATGTTGTGTTCCCGGGTCGACTTGCCCGAGTTGACATCGATCGAGACCAGCGCTTCCGTCTGGTTGATGACAATGTAGCCGCCGGACTTAAGCGTCACCTGCGGCGAGAACATCGCATCCAGCTGCGGTTCGACACCATAGCGGATGAAGACAGGCGAGGGGTCCCGGTAAGGCTGGACATTCTTGGCATGGCTCGGCATGAGCATGCGCATGAAGTCCTTGGCTTCCCGATAGCCTTCGTCACCGGCCACAAGGATTTCGTTGATGTCCTTGTTGTAAAGATCGCGGATCGAGCGCTTGACCAGGCTGCCTTCCTCGTAGACGAGGCTTGGCGCGCTGGATTTCAGCGTCAGCTCGCGGACATTTTCCCAGAGCCGCATCAGGTATTCGAAATCGCGCTTGATCTCGGCCTTGGTGCGGCTGGCGCCCGCAGTCCGCAGGATGACGCCCATGCCCTCCGGCACGTCCAGCTCGGAAGCGATCTTCTTCAGGCGCTTGCGGTCGGTCGGCTGCGTGATCTTGCGGGAAATGCCGCCGCCACGGGCCGTGTTAGGCATCAGAACGGAATAACGGCCGGCAAGCGACAGGTAGGTGGTCAGAGCGGCGCCCTTGTTGCCGCGCTCTTCCTTGACGACCTGGACCAGAATGATCTGGCGGCGCTTGATGACTTCCTGGATCTTGTACTGCTTGCGCAGGGGAATAACGCGCTCCGGAACTTCTTCCATCGCGTCTTCGGCGCCGACAGACTCAACCGCGTCCTCATCGGCGTCGCCGTCGTCGTCTTCATCGTTCCGGCGGCGGCGGCGACGGCTGCGTGAAAGGACCGGAGCCTCGTCCTCCGCTTCTTCCTGCTCGTCTTCGTCCTCATCGGCGGAGGCGGCCGCGTCGTCTCCCTCGGTGCTGTCGTCTGTTTCGTCAGGGGCGCGGGCAGCGATTGCGGCGTCGTCCGTTTCGTCGCCGGAAGCGGCTGCTTCGACGGCTTCGCCCTGGTCGCCACCAGCTTCGGTCGAGGAAGCATCGGCGTCTTCGTCTTCGACCTTCTCGCTGGCAACGGTTTCCGCGGCGGCCTCGTTTTTCGCGGCACGTGAGCGGCGACGGCGCTTCGGCTTTTCCTCGGCGTCCGAATCCTCGCGTTGACGATCGGCGGCTTCTGCCGCGAGCAGAGCTTCGCGGTCCGCGACCGGGATCTGATAATAGTCCGGATGGATTTCGCTGAAGGCGAGGAACCCGTGACGGTTGCCGCCATATTCGACGAAGGCCGCCTGAAGCGATGGCTCGACCCGAGTGACTTTTGCTAGATAGATATTCCCGCGCAGCTGCTTCCGGTTTGCTGCTTCAAAGTCGAATTCTTCAACCCGATTGCCACGCACGACGACGACCCGGGTCTCTTCCGGGTGGCCCGCGTCGATCAGCATTTTGTTTGCCATTATTAAACGTCTCCACGGCAGCGCTCATGGGCGCGTATGCAAAACGCGCATCGCCCGAAAGGAGGATGGCTGCCGTACTGGTTTTGCTAAGATGAGGAAGGGCGTCTGCGCCCGGCGCGGTCGTATGATCAACGCAAGCGGCCGCAAAAGCGGTTCCTTGCTGTATGTCGATCACCATGTGCATCGCGCGGGTCCTTCGGGGCAACGCAGGCCCTAGAGTTAAGTCGTTGTACCTTGTCCGGATTGCAGGTTGGCTTCGCCGCTTGACCTGCCTCCGGTCGCGGAAGGGTTCACTCTTTCATCTCCGCCGCGAACCTCGCCGGATAAACTGCCATTTGGTGTGGGCATCACGTCGCGAGGCGGGGCGGTCTCAAAGAGGCACCGTTACCTTGTCCGTTGCCTGTCAGGTGGTGTCTGGAGCTGTCAGAACGGCCTCTGTTCTGGCGCTCGAAGGCCTGGCAGTGCGATGACGTTGTGGATAGACACCCATGTCGGTCAATCGGAAAGGTATCGGTATCGAACCGAAATCCGTAAGGTACTATTACGATCCGCTGCGCCGCATTGCAAGCAATGTGAATTGGATAAGGCATTTTCCTGTCGCATTGGATGGCGTATGAGATGGCGGGCGCGGCCCAGCCGGGCAGAATACAAGCAAGTTAGCCGGAACACTTGAATTGATTGACGGAATGCAACCAGAACGGATCTTGCGCCGGACCGCCGCAGGCAGCCAGCTTGGGGCGCTTGGCCTGCTGCTGGCCGTGATGGCGGCCGTTTTGGGTGTGTTTGCGACGCCATCGCTCGCGCAAACGGAAAAACCCGTTGTGACGGGTGCAAGGGTTGCAGGCGACGAGACGCGCACGCGATTCGTTCTCGACATGGACCGTCAGGTCACTCCCGTCATTTCCGGGCTGGCCAGCCCATACCGGCTGATCATCGACTTGCCTGAGGTGAGTTTTTCCATCCCAGGAGATGCCGGCAAGGCCGGGCGGGGCCTGGTCGCGGACTGGCGGTTCGGGCTGTTCGCTGTCGGCAAGTCCCGGGTCGTGATGGATCTCAAGGGACCGGTTGAAGTCGACAAGACCTTTTTCCTGCCCTCTGTTGACGATCAACCGGCCCGGCTTGTGGTGGATCTGGTCAGCGCGTCACCGGATGCCTTTGCGGCCTTTGTCGAAAAGTCCCGGTCGGGCAGGGCCGAGCAGGTGAAGAAAACCGCTCCAAAAAGCGACCGTCTGACCGATCCCAAGAACAAGGAAAAGCCCTTGATTGTTCTGGATCCGGGCCATGGCGGCATCGACAACGGCGCGACCGGCGTTCACGGGACGCTGGAAAAGGCGATTGTCCTGGAATTTGCCAAGCTGTTAAAGACAAGACTGGACGAAGGCGGTTTGTACGATGTCCGCCTGACCCGGGACGATGACACTTTTGTGCCCTTGTCGCGCCGGGTGGAAATCGGGCATGAGCTGGAAGCGGATCTGTTCATTTCGATCCACGCCGATTCCGTTCGGCGGGGCCAGAAATTTGCCCGCGGCGCCACGGTCTATACCATTTCAGACAAGGCGTCGGACCAGTTGGCCGAAGACATAGCCCAGTCTGAAAACATGTCCGATGTGATTGCCGGGGTCGAGCTTAGGGAAGAACCCACCGAGGTCGCCGATATCCTCATTGATCTGGCGCGCCGGGAAACTAGGTCCTTTTCGGTCCACTTCGCGCGTTCGCTTGTCAGTGAGCTGGAGAGCGCGGTCCGGCTGATCAATAATCCGCACAGATCCGCGGGGTTCCGGGTGCTGAAGGCGCATGATGTGCCGTCGGTGCTTGTCGAACTCGGCTATCTGTCCAACGAACATGATGAAAAACTGCTTGTTTCGGATGAGTGGCAGCAGCGCATGGCCGGCGCCATGACCGAGGCGGTGCACGGCTTCTTCAGGCCGCGTCTGGCGCGGCAGCAAGGGGCACCTTCTCAGTAAAAACGTTGAATTGCCTTGTAAAATCGAGGGCGACCGCCGCGATTGCCTCAGCATCGCCATAATGGTGCAAGAGGAAGACGCATAAGTTTGTGTGTCAGTCGGCATCTGCAGGTGCCGTGATTGGTGTTCCGTGTTAAAACGGATTCCGGTTGAGCGAGACTGATCTAAGACGGGGAAAGACGAGCCCGCAGTATGAAATTCTTGGTGAAATTCTTTGGTTATCTGTTCGGAATCGGGGCGGTGTTCGCGCTTCTGATTGCCGCTGGCGTATGGATGTATCTGCAGACCCTGTCGCAGGATCTGCCCGATTACACCGCGCTCAAGAACTACGAGCCGCCGGTGATGACCCGCGTGCATGCCGCCGACGGCAGTCTCATGGCAGAATATGCCACGCAGCGGCGCATGTTCTTGCCGATCCAGGCGATTCCCGACCGGGTGAAACAGGCTTTCATCGCCGCGGAAGACAAGAATTTCTACAAGCATATCGGCGTTGACCCGGAGGGCATCGCCCGTGCCGTGGTGCGGCTTGTTCAGAATTACGGCTCCGGGCGCCGGCCCGAGGGCGCATCGACGATCACCCAGCAGGTCGCGAAAAACTTCCTTCTGTCCGATCTGGTAAGCGAAGAGCGCCAACGCCGTTCCGCCGCCTATGAGCGCAAGGTGAAGGAAGCCATTCTGTCTCTGAGAATCGAGCAGGCCTACACCAAGGATGAGATCCTCGAGCTTTATCTCAACGAAATTTATTTCGGCTTCGGTGCTTATGGCGTGGCCGCGGCCTCGCTGATCTACTTCGACAAGTCGGTCCATGAACTGAGCCTGGAAGAGATCGCCTATATGGCGGCGCTGCCCAAGGGCCCGAGCAATTATCACCCTTACCGCAAGACGGAAGCGGCGGTTGCGCGCCGCAACTACGTGATCGACCGCATGGTCGCCGATGGCTATGTCACTTCGGAAGAGGGCGAGGAAGCCAAGCAGAAACCGATCGTGGTCAAGCCGCGTGAAACGGGGTCCCGCCTGTTCGCAGCCGAGTATTTCACCGAAGAGGTCCGGCGCGAAGTTGCCGATATTTTCGGCGACAAGCGTCTCTATGAAGGCGGCCTGTCGGTGCGGTCCACGCTGGATCCCGAGCTGCAGAAAATGGCGCGCAAGGCCCTGATGGACGGGCTGATAAATTTCGATCACCAGCGCGGCAGCTGGCGCGGTCCGGTCGACCGGATCACGCTCGGCGCCGATTGGGGCATCGACCTTGCCAAGGTCGAGGCGCTCAGTGACATCCCGGAATGGCAGCTGGCGGTCGTGCTGGACAGCGGCAGCGATCAAGCCAGGGTTGGCATTCAGCCGAAGACACTGGTCAGCGGCAAACTGTCCGATGAACGCCAGACCGGCGCACTGTTTCTCGACACGATGAAATGGGCAAGGGTCAGCGGACGGGCGCCGAACTCCGTGTCGGAAGTGCTGGCTCCGGGCGACGTCGTTTATGTTCAGGAAAGTGCCGTTGCGCCGGGTACGTTTGAATTGCGCCAGATCCCGAAAGTGTCCGGTGCGCTGGTGGCGATGGACCCCTATACCGGCCGCGTCCTGGCCCTGGTCGGTGGCTTCAGCTTCGCCCAGAGCGAGTTCAACCGCGCCACCCAGGCCTATCGTCAGCCCGGATCTTCCTTCAAGCCGTTCCTTTACGCGGCCGCCCTGGACAATGGCTACACACCGTCCTCGGTGATCATGGACGCGCCGCTGGAAATCAGCCAGGGGCCGGGGCTCGGAACCTGGCGGCCGCAGAATTACGGTGGCAAGTTCTATGGCCCGTCGACCCTGCGCACCGGCATCGAACTGTCGCGAAACGTCATGACAGTCCGGCTGGCCCAGGACATGGGCATGCCGCTGGTGGCCGAATATGCCAAGCGTTTCGGCATTTACGACAACATGCTTCCGGTCCTGTCCATGTCGCTTGGCGCCGGCGAGACCACAGTGCTGCGCCTGACGACCGCCTATGCGACCATCGCCAATGGCGGCAAGAAGGTCCGTCCCACCCTGATCGACAGGATCCAGGACCGTTATGGTCGCACCATCTACAAACACGACAGCCGGATTTGCGACGGCTGCACCCAGGACACCTGGAACGGCCAGGACGAGCCTTCGCTGATCGATGACCGCGAGCAGGTTCTCGACCCGATGACGGCCTATCAGATCACCTCCATGATGGAAGGTGTGGTCCAGCGCGGCACCGCGACCCGCGTGAGGGCGCTTGGCCGTCCGGTTGCCGGCAAGACCGGGACCACCAACGACGAGAAGGACGCCTGGTTCATGGGCTTCACCCCGGACCTCGCCGTCGGCGTCTTTGTTGGCTACGACAATCCCAAGCCGATGGGGCGCGGCGCGACCGGCGGCCAGGTGGCGTCGCCGATCTTTGTCGATTTCATGAAACAGGCTTTGGCGGAAAAGCCGCCTGTTGAGTTCCGCGTGCCCAAGGGACTGCAGTTGATCCCGATCAACCGCCGCACCGGCCTTCGGACCGCGGCCGGATCGCCGGGTGCCATTCTGGAAGCCTTCAAGCCGGGCATGGCACCGCCGGACAGCTATTCGGTGATCGGTTTCCAGGACACGATGGGTGTGCCCACAGCCGTGTCGCCGGAGGCTCAGCAGGCCGTTACGGTCGGCACCGGCGGTCTTTACTGACAGCACGCAAAGACACCGAGGCGGTGTGCTCTTCGGGCCGCCGCCAGGACTGTTTACAGGGGCAGCCCGCACGGGTAATGTCCCGCTCCAATTCGCGGCCCGGTGCCCTGGATTTCAGGGTCGGCCGATTTCAGAACAAAAAGCGAGGTATCCGATGCGCGCCGAAATGGAAGCGATCGTCGATGAAATCAAGCAGGCCATAAGCCTGCTGAGGAGGCATCTTTGACTGGGATCAGGCTCTTGTCCGTTTGGACGAACTGAACGCCCTGTCCGAAGATCCGGACCTTTGGAACGATCCGGCTAAAGCGCAGAAACTGATGCGCGAACGCCAGCAACTTGATGACGGCATTGGCGGCGTCAAGGCGCTGGAGCAGGATCTGTCCGACAATATTGAACTGATCGAGCTCGGCGAAATGGAGGACGACAAGTCCGTTATCGAAGACGCCGAAGCGGCCCTGCGCGGCCTGAAGGACAAGGTTGGCGAGCTGCAGCTGCAGTCACTGCTGTCCGGGGAAGCCGACAGCAATGACACCTATCTGGAAATCCATTCCGGCGCGGGGGGCACGGAAAGCCAGGACTGGGCGTCCATGCTGCTGCGCATGTACCGCCGTTGGGCGGAAAAGCGTGGCTTCAAGGTCGAAGTTCTCGAATATCAGGATGGCGAAGAAGCCGGCATCAAATCGGCAACCCTGCTGATCAAGGGCGAGAACGCCTATGGCTGGCTGAAAACCGAATCGGGTGTGCATCGCCTTGTTCGAATTTCACCCTATGACAGCAACGCCCGCCGGCACACGAGTTTCTCCAGCGCGTGGGTTTACCCGGTGATCGACGATTCGATCGAGATCGACATCAACGAAAGCGATTGCCGCATCGATACCTACCGGGCCTCCGGCGCCGGCGGACAGCACGTCAACACGACCGATTCGGCGGTGCGCATCACCCACCAGCCCTCCGGGATCGTGGTTCAGTGCCAGTCCGAACGCTCGCAGCACAAGAACCGCGCCACGGCGTGGAACATGCTGAAGGCGAGGCTTTACGAAGCCGAGCTGAAGAAGCGCGAGGAAGCGGCAAGCGCCGAAGCTGCGTCCAAGACCGATATCGGCTGGGGCCACCAGATCAGATCCTATGTCCTGCAGCCCTATCAGCTTGTGAAGGATCTGAGGACAGGCGTTGAAAGCACGTCTCCGGGCGATGTTCTGGACGGCGACCTCAACAAGTTCATGGAAGCGTCTCTGGCGCAGCGCGTCTTTGGCGGCGATCCGGTCGAGGTCGAGGATATCGACTGACGCTAGGGTCAGGACTCATTAATTTGATCGAAATGGCGCAACAAACGGCAACGAGTTGAAAGGAAAAACGCGAAAAGCGGGCTTCCTGCCCGGTTGAGCGGTTTGACGCAGCAAATCAAAGCCGTATTTGCGTCCCTCCGGGATAGGGTGAATTTGCCCGGCAACGTCGTTGCAAATCTATGGAAACCGGACGGTTTCCTGCAGCTTTGCGCCTCGTATCCGAACAAATTCATCCCTACCATTTCACTCAAATTAATGGGTCCTGACCCTAGAAGCCATCATCCGATCAAAAAAACGGGGCCTTTCGGCCCCGTTTTGTTTTGATGGTCTGCTTACAGAGCCAGGTCGGCCAGCCGATCGCCAGCGGACAAATACGGCGCGGGATTGCTCGGCTTGTCGTGCCTGCGGATCTCATAGTGAAGGTGGGGGCCTGTCGAGCGTCCGGTCGACCCGACATTGCCGACCAGGTCGCCGGCAAGAATATGGTCGCCCTCGGCGACCTGAATGCGGCTCAGATGGGCGTAGCGGGTGACAAATCCATTGGCGTGCCGGATCTCAACCATCTTGCCGTAGCCGCCGTGTCTCTCGGCGCTCAGGACCGTACCCGGTGCCGTGGCAAAAACACGGGCGCCGTAGGGGGCTTTGAAATCGATCCCGGTATGCATCGCAAGACGGCCGAGAAAGGGATCGACACGGGGGCCGTAGGTGCTGGAGACGGAGGCGCTGCGGATGGGGCGTTTGAGCGGCAGTCGCAGGGCCGTGAACTTGACCCGGCGCAGGGCCGTCAGTGCGGCATTGGCGCGCTCCAGGCGGTCCGGGAAATTCTCTTCGGTAATGGGTTGAAACGGGCCGCCGATCGCGGTCTTGCTGCGCAGAGCCTTGTTCACACCGGGCGTGATCGCGGCGGTGATGCCTAGGATCTCGTCGATACGGCTTTCCGTGGCGACGGTGATGGCATCTACCGCCGCGGTACTCTCCACATCCATTTCGGAAATATGCGCTTTTACCGCGTCGAGAGCGGCTTGCTTTTCAGAGTTTTTTTTTAGGTCCTGCGGCACACCCGCATCGCCGGAGATCGGCTGCTGCAGGATGGTCAGCGGATCGAAGGATTTGGTGGCGCCATCGCGCAGGCCAAGTGCCTTGACCGGTTCGTCGATCAGCTCGCTTTCACCGCCGATTGCGGTGTTGTCATCGCCATTGAGGGACGCAAGCCCGCGGCCGTCAAGTGGCGGCTTTTGCGGCGGTAGCGGCTTGTCGGTGCTCAGGTAGATGCCAACGCTCTCGGCCCGTGCGACGAGATCCGCCACGATGGCGTGGCGCTGGTTAAGATCGTGCTGGCGACGCAGGACGTCCATGACCTGGATTTCAACGGTTTCCCGGTCGACCATCTGCCGGCTAGTCAGCGTTTCGATTTCCGCGCGCAAGCGGTCAATGTGATCCTGGTATTCCAGAACGAGTTCCGTGCGTTCTGCGCTGGCTTCCGCGATGATGTCGTTGCGCAGGAGGTAATAGCCGATTGTGCCTGCGACCGTCAGCGTAGCCGTGACACAGGCCAGGGCTCCCGCGGCCAGGTGCATCGGCCGCACACTATAAGTGGTTGTCTTCGCCCCTTTCCCGAGCGCCGCATGATGCGGTGCTTCCGTGGGTGCTTGGTATAGTCGCGTCGATTCTTGGCGCTGTCGCATGGTCACTCAGTCACTGCCTGCATTCTGCAATTAACTGAGTCTGATTAGAGTTTGGTAAGGTTAATAATTCGTCTTCATGCTTGTGAATATTAGCCTACAAGAGGAGCAAGAGGTTTGTAAAAACCGGGGGTTAGTCCGGCTTCCGACCGTGCGCGGTCGTTGAAGGGCGGCTTTAAAGGGCCGCGAAAGTGACGGCGGACAAAGTCGTGAAAGGCCGGTTCCGGCCTGATTCCCTGACGGTCGCACAAAAACCGGAACCACTTGGCCCCGAAAGCCACGTGGTTCTTCTCGTCCCTGTAAATGATCTCGAGGCACTTCGCCGTGTCTTCGTCACCGATCTCACGCGCCTTGTCGATCATCGGTGGCGTGATGTCGAGCCCGCGCGCTTCCAGGACCAGCGGAATAATCGCCAGGCGGGCGGCGAGGTCGTGGCCGGTGTCCTGGGCCGCTTGCCAAAGACCGTCATGGGCGGGCAGATCGCCATAGGCCGCTCCGAGCTGCGACAGCCGATCCTGGAGCATGGCGAAATGCTTGGCTTCCTCCAGCCCGACCCGCACCCAGTCATCGTAATAGGATCTTGGCAGGCGCACGGCGGCGAACCGGCCGATCAGATCCCAGGTGAGGTCAACGGCGTTGAGTTCAATATGCGCAAGGGAATGGATCAGGGCCAGGCGGCCCGCCTTGCCCGTCAGACTGCGTTTGGGCATGTCCCGCGGGGCGCGCAGCTCCGGTTTGTCCGGCCGGCCGGGCCGATCGGGCATGTGCCCGTCCCGGGAAGGTGCGCCCAGGGCGAGGTCTCTTTGAAACCAGGCCCTGGAGACGGCATAGGCAAGCCGCACCTTCTCCGCCGTATCCGGTGACGCCACAATGGCACGTGCGCCGGCCACGAGGCTTGACGGCGCTGTTTTCTCGCCGGTGTCAGTCATGGTGTCTGGAACTTGCCTCTCTGTCGGTCGCGGTCACAACGCGCGTACGGCCTCAAGAACGGCTTCCGCGTGGCCGGGTACTTTCACCTTGCGCCAGATCTGGGCGATTTTCCCATCCGCGTCCACCAGAAAAGTGGAGCGTTCCACGCCCATGTATTTCTTGCCATACATGTTTTTCTCCACCCAGACGCCGTAAGCCTCGGCCGTGCTCGTTTCCGTGTCGGCGCCAAGACGGACCGCCAGACCGTGTTTGGCGGCGAATTTGTCGTGTTTGGCCGCCGTATCGGGCGAAAGTCCGATGACCGTTGCGCCGATCTTTGAGAACTCGTCGATCAGACCGGTGAAGGCGATGGCCTCCTTGGTGCAGCCCGGAGTGTCATCCTTTGGATAAAAATAGACCACCACGGGTTTCCCTTTGAGAGCCGTCAACGACACTCTTTCACCGCCATTGCCCTCAAGATCGAAATCCGGTGCCAGGTCCCCTACAGACAATTCACCCATGATGCCTTCCTTCTGTCAAAGTTTGTGCGTTAATGCCCGTTTCCGGCTGCTTCTCGACCCGGCGCGGTCGCTTTCAATGATGCTTTCGAAGTATCATGACGCCGCGCCCGACTCGAATAACCTTGCCAAGGGTTAGCCCGGAGCTCCGTTCTGAATCAAACCGAAGCGCCCGTGATACGCATGCGGGCCGAAGATTGGATTGACGTATTTGCCACAAACTGGCGGATCAAAGAAACCGGTTCCAGAAAAACCGCCGAAACGTCGGCGGCGTTTGCGTTGGGTCGTGCTCGCGGGTTTTATCTTGCTGATTGCCGGGGTCGTCACCCTGTTTGCCTCCGGGCCGGTACGCGTGCCTTTGCTTGGCAGTCTGCTTGCCTATCAGGGAACACGCGGTCCCGTACAGCTGGAGGTGTCGCGAGCAAGCCTCGATTTTACGGCGCCGGACGGCATCAACATCGTAATCGAGGACATGCGGGCCGAGATAGACGGCCCGTCGCCCGTCCAGATCACCTTGCCGAGGCTGACAGCGCCGCTAAACAGAGATGCCCTGCTGTCAGGCAAGGTTCATTTTTCCTGGCTCAGCCTGGACAAGCCGCATGTCAAACTTGTCCTGAATGGCGGTCCGGCCAAGGTGCCGGAAATGGAGCCACTCATGGAGGCGGTCGACCGGATCAGCGATGTCATCGACGACCAGTTCGCGCGCCGTGATTTGCGCTTCGTGAGGATTCGAAACGCGTCTGTAGTCCTGCATGGAACAAAGTCACGGCGGTTCGATGAAATCGACGCCGACATTTTCCGCGGTGAAAGCCGCACGATCCGCGCCTATGCCAAGGTGTCCGGCAATGTCTCGACCTGGCATATGGAACTCGCCAGGAGCGCGCCGGAGGGAGGCCGTCAAAAGAATATCGGTGTGGTCGTCAACGGCATCACGCTCGCGGAGCTCCTCGGACCGGGCGTTGAAGCCAAGCAGGGCAAGGGATTTGGTCTGCCTGCTTCCGCAAAAATCGAGAGCCGGCTCACCGGAGAGGGCAAGTTCCTGAGCGCGAATGCGGTTGCCCGCGTCCGCAATGGCTGGTTCCAGATGGGCAAGACGCTGGTGGCCTTTGACGATGCGGCCATCTCGCTCCTGTTTCGAAAGGGGCGGAGCGACATTGAAGTCACAAAATCGCACATCATTCGCGGCAACACGCGGATATTTTTCACCGGGAGCCTGGCTCCCGTGGTGGGCGGCGGCGGCGATTGGCAAATCAACCTGGATGCGGACTATCCGCAATTCGGGTCGGCCGACGTGCCGGAGGAACCGCATATGCTGGATGGCATTCAGGTGCGCTCGCGCTTCGATCCAGTGAAGCGACTGCTCACTGTCGACCGGTTTACGGCAAGGTCGGGGAAGGCTGTCGCCCAGGGGGTCGCCATTCTGGAGATCACCGCAGACGGACCTTACCTTGCGCTTGCCGCCGAGGGCGAGAATATCCCGGTGGCGCTCGCCAAGCAGCTTTGGCCGATCACCCTCGTGCCGCCGGCGAGGCGCTGGATCAATGAACGGATCAAGGCTGGTCTTATCGAGACCGTGTCCTATACAGGTGCGTTTCAGCCTCCGGCATTCGATCCACGTGATCCCGACCCGGGTTGGTCCGGCAATGACATGCGCATGGACATGACTTTTTCCGGTGCGGCGGTGACCCCGATCGGGGATATTCCCGAGATCACCGGTCTGAGCGGCTCTCTATCCGTGAAGGACGAGACGCTCACAATGTCCTCGCATGCCGGCTCCGCGAGCGCCGCGACCGGAGGCATCGTGCAAGTGCCGGATTCCGTCTTCAAGATCCACCATCTCCCATTGCGGGAAGGCAAGATCGCCGAGCTGACTGCGCGCCTGGAAGGCTCCGCGCTCGATCTTGGGTCCGTGGGCAACAGCGCTCCCTTCAAGGTGCTTGATCGCGCCGGTCTGGAGCAGGGCGGTGTCCAGGGGACCGGTCATTTTGACATCAAGGCCCGTTTCCCACTCGGCAAGCAGATCGATCTGGCCGATGTCGACTGGAGCGCCACCGGACAATTGAATGATTTCACCGATGCCAATCCCATCATGGGGCACACGGTGGCCAAGGCCGATGTCTCGCTGGAAGCGGACCGGGATCAGGTGGCGATTACCGGCAAGGGCATACTCGACGGTTTGCGCGCCGATATTGATCTGGTCGTTCCACTCGGGGAATCCGGCGTAGCCGCCCGGCAGGACGTCGTCGTCAGCGTGACAGCCGAACAGTTGAAAGACAAAGGCATCGATCTGACGGCCTTCCTGGAGGGCGGCATGACCTTGAGCGTGGCCAAGGCCACCGGGGGGCAGGAATTTGTCATTGATCTGAAGCAGACTGAGCTGCATCTGCTGGCCCTTGGTTGGCAAAAGGCCAAGGGCGTGCCGGCAACAGCCTCCTTCAAGCTGATCGAGATCGCTGGCGTCCGCAAGGTGCAGGATTTCAAATTGACGTCGGAAGGGGCCGATGTCTCCGGGCATATGAACCTTTCCGAAAACGGCGACCTGGCCAACGCGTCGTTCGAGACGTTCAAATTGCGTCCAGGCGATGATGTTGAAGTCGACATTCAGCGCGCCTCCGACGGCCGCTACGACATCATCTTTGCCGGTGCCGCATTCGATGCCCGCGGACTGATCCGCAGCATGCGCAGCCCAGGCGGCAGCAAAGGTGCGGGCGACTTCTCCAGCGGTGCACGGATCGCCGCGACTATCGAACGGGTGATCGGTTTCAACAACCAGGAGATCGATGCTTTCAGCGGCCAGATGGAAACCGGCGCAAGAGGGCTGATCTCCGCCGATCTGAAGGGACAGGTCAACGGACGCGACAATTTTGAATTTGCGGTCGCCGACCAGGGGGGCTCTCAGTCGGCGAATGGCCGGTTTGCCAACACCGGTGCGACACTGCGTTTCCTCGATCTCTATGAGCGCATGCAGGGCGGCGCCGGAACGCTCAGCGTTGCCATGGCGGATGAGGACAGCTGGGTCGGGGAATTCAATGTCCGCAACTTGCGCATCACCGAGGATCCCGCGATCAAGCGTATCCGGGAGCGGGACCGCACGAAACTCAACCGAGACGGAACGGCCGCGACTGTGAGCGCGCGGGAATCGACTGGAAGCGCGAATTTTGACACGCTCAACATCAGCTTCACCCGGGAGGGTGACATCTTGTCAATCAGCCGCGGGGCCCTGCAGGGCAACGCGCTTGGCGGAACCGTCAGCGGCACGGTCGATCTTGCGGCACAGTCCCTGAACCTGACCGGCACCTTCGTGCCCATTTATGCACTCAACAATTTCTTCGCCAAGATCCCGTTGCTTGGCTTCGCGCTTGGCGGCAATTCCGGCGAGGGGCTGATCGGTGTGACCTACCGTCTGTCAGGCTCGGTTTCGGATCCGGTGCTCACCGTCAATCCGATCTCTGCGATCGCGCCGGGCATCTTCCGCAAGATGTTCGAGTTTCAGGCGAACTGAAAAAGCCGGGCAGAGGCCCGGCTTTTCGTTTCACAGCTTGTGATCCCGGATCATATCGGCTTAAGCAACACATGCTTTTTCTTGCCAAGCGACAGTTTGACGATGCCGTCCGCAGTGAGGTCGTCCGGTGTCAGCTGACGCTTGTCGTTCTGTTCGCCCTGGTCATTGATCTTGACCGCGCCGCCCTTGATGTTGCGGCGGACATCGCCGTTGGAGGCGCAAAGCCCGGCGGTGACAAAGGCGGACAATACGCCGAGGCCGGCTTCCAGGTCCGCTCTGGGAATTTCAACCGTCGGCAGGCCTTCGGCGGACTGGCCTTCCTCGAAAGCCTTGCGGGCCGTCTCGGCGGCGGCTTCAGCCTTGTCCCGGCCGTGGATCAATGCAGTGGCCTCGGTCGCTAGGATTTTCTTGGCCTCGTTTACTTCCGAGCCCTGAAGCGCCGCCAGACGCGCAATCTCGTCCATGGGCAGCACGGTGAACAGCTTCAGGAACCGTTCCACATCCGCATCTTCGGTGTTGCGCCAATACTGCCAATAGTCATAGGCCGACAGCTGCTCTTCGTTGAGCCAGACAGCCCCGGCGGCGGTCTTGCCCATCTTGGCCCCGGAGGAGGTGGTCAGGAGCGGCGAGGTAAGGGCGAAAGCCTCCACATCGGCCAGGCGGCGAACAAGATCCGTGCCCGACAGGATGTTGCCCCACTGGTCGGACCCGCCCATCTGCAGCCGGCAGCCGGTGCGCCGGTAGATCTCCAGGTAGTCGTAGCCCTGCAGCAGCATGTAGTTGAATTCCAGGAACGACAGGTGCTGCTCGCGTTCAAGGCGCAGGCGCACGGAGTCGCGCTGGATCATCTGGTTGACGGAAAAGTGCCTGCCGATTTCGCGCAGGAAATCGACATAGTTCAGTTTTAGCAGCCACTCGGCATTGTCGAGCATGAGCGCGTCGGTCTGGCCGTCACCGAAAGTGAGCAGTTTTTCAAATACTTTGCGGATGCCGGCCTTGTTCGCCTCGATGAGGTCCTCAGTCAGCATCTTGCGGGATTCGTCCTTGCCGGAAGGATCGCCGACACGTGTTGTGCCGCCACCCATGAGGGCGATCGGGCGGTGTCCGGTTTTCTGGAACCAGTGCAGCATCATGATCGGCACAAGTGAGCCGGCATGCAGGCTCGGCGCGGTGCAGTCGAAGCCGATATAGGCGGTGACAGTTTCCTTTGCACACAGATCGTCCAGACCCTTGGGATCCGATATCTGATGAATGAAACCGCGTTCGGTAAGTACGTTTAGAAAGTCCGACTTGAACTCGCTCATGCCTGCCTGTCCGTAATGTTTTGCCACTTGGCTTCCTTGGCGATGTGCTCTAGCGCGTGCAGACGGGCTTGTAAATTGCAGTGCGAAGGAAAACAGGCCCGTCGCCGCAGGCGCGCGCCCCAAAACGGGCCATTGCTGTTTCGGAGGTGGCGCGGGTGGCAGTCAGAACGTCACTGGAACGTAGAGATTGGTTATAAGGCCGGCTGCAATCAGGACGCCAAAGGAAGCGGCGATCAGAAGTGTCTGCGTGGTGAGGGACAAGCTTGCCATTTCCATCGGGCCTTCGCCGGACATCGCGTGGCTGCCGGCGCCGCTGTGCGCCATGCCCGCATGGTTCATGGCTTCCGGCGACCGGTGCCCGAGCCCGGGCGTGTCCTTGCCGGGCAAGGTCATGCAGCCGTGCTTGAGATGGGCCGTGACCAGCCAGTAATTGACCGGATAGGCAGTCACGAGGCCAACGATCGAGGCAAGGCTCATCCGGAACCAGAAGGCCGCCGACAACGGGTCTTCCGATCCCGGCCACAGGCTGGTGAGGATCATCATTGTGGGAAGCATGCCGGCCATGACGAAATTCATCGAAACGGTCTCGGCAAAGAACGTCTTTTGAACCGCCTTCCAATAATTTCCGTCGAACATGCCCCGCATCATCAAGGCCTGGAAGATGAATAGGCCGCAGACAAAACCGGCGGCATATTCGAACACGCCGTCCCAGCCGTTTGTCAGTCCGAGCAACGGCACGATCGAGGCAGCGATGACGATCCCGGTGGCGTCGCCAGCCAGACAGTGCATTTCGCTGTTCATCGCCTGTTTCCAGGGCTTTTTGGCAAAAGGAACGTGGCCGCCGGGGAAAGGGCGCCGGCAGGTCACCAGGTAAAGGAAACATCCGACGGGGCCGGTATAGGCAACGACCAGGATCCAGGCGAGACGCTGGACCCAGCTGGTGACGCCGTTATAGATCGAATCCCACAATACAAAGGCCAGGCTGGCGGCTGTCAGAACGAACCAGACTATCATTGCGCCTTGCAGCATAGTGTCCCCCTAGCTGTAGCCACGACCGGGAGCCCTAGTGTGGTGAATTTGAAATTCGCCTCATTGTTGCAGCGACCATCGAAGCGAATTTCAAATTCGAAAACCACACTAGAAACTTATGCTTGCTAGTCACCCTTTTGAATCTGAAGCTCGTTCCGAGTGTGCCGGGAAATAAGACGAACTTCAGATTCGGGTGACTAGCCGGTGATGGCACAGGCTGTCTCAGGAATCGCGCACCTTGAGGCAGATGAATTTCAGTTCGCTCTGCTCCCACGCGAGCCGCATGCCGTCGGAGAGGGTGCGCGGCACCGCCTCGGAGAGCGCCGCCTCGCATTCGGCCTCGTTTTCAAACGTTCCCTGATCCGCAACGGCCCAGCTGTTCGGTCCCGACAGCAGCTGGATGGAAACGGCCATGATCACCCACATAGAAAACTCCCAGAATCGAGTTCGAACAGATCCCCCAAATGGTTTTTAGCACATGCACGCGAAAGTGACCTTGCGTGATTGTGGTCACAGAGATCGATTTGTCTCGAAGATAGGGTGTTTTTGTCAGCGGCGAGGAGCCTGCTGAGCCCAACTCGAAAGGACCCGACATGTTCCGCAAGTTTGCCATTGCCGCCGTGACCCTTGCCACAGTGGCGACCGCCGCCGTGACCGTTACTCCGAACGAAGCCCATGCCAAGAACCGCAACCGCGCCGGTGCCGTTGCCGCAGGTGCCATTATTGGTCTGGCCGCCGGCGCCATCATCGCCAATCAGGCCCGCCCGCGCTACTACGCTCCGGTCCGCTGTTCCTACCGTCCGGTCACCCGCTGGGATCCTTACTATGGCCGTTACGTGGTCGTTGCCCACCAGCGCGTCTGCTACTGAGCAACCGTCTCAGGTGTGAACGAATGGCCTCCTTCGGGAGGCTTTTTCGTTTTAGTCCGGGTACATCTGGACTGCGTGTTCTCAGGAATCCTTTTTGCCTGCGAGGGAGCTGGCCGTGCCGCGCACGATAATCTTGCCGCCCTGGTCGTCGATCTCGCCTTCAAGCAGGCCGTAAATGGTCAGACGAGCGTCCTTCTCGACAATGACCGGTCCCTGCAAAACGCCATGCAGGTTTACGATAATGCCGGCCCGCACGGTCAGACCGGTCTCCGCGATGCCATGAAAATTCAGGTGTTCATCGGCGATGCAATGCTCTGAACAAATGCCGTGAAATTCCTTCATGACCGCCCCGCTACTCAAAACGCATTTTTAAAGTATTACAATATTTGGCATTTCCGTCCATGAGAGACAAAGCACCCATTCTGAAGACCAATGCCCGCGTTGCAGCGGCCTTGTGAGCACGCGCTGGCGACGCCAATCTGGGCGCCTTCGATTCTCATATTACAAGGTGTTTCGTGTCAGCTGTGTCTCTATCGCCATGCAGGTCCCATGGCATTACCTGCGGTGCAATGACGCCAGGCCCGGGAAACACGATAACCGATGTTGCCGGGGTTTCGGTCGGTCACCGGACGCTCTCGGAAGGAGACTTCAGAACAGGCTTTACCGCGATCTTGCCGCACCCGGGCAATCTGTTCCGGGAGAAGCTGGTGGCAGCTGTCGAGGTCATCAACGGATTCGGCAAAAGCGCCGGCCTCGTTCAGGTGGAGGAGCTGGGAACGCTTGAGACGCCTATCCTCCTGACCAATACCTTCGGTGTCGGCACAGGCGTCAACACCCTGATCCGCCGGGCAATCTCCGAAAATCCCGAGATCGGCCGGTCGACCGGTACCGTCAATCCCGTGGTGATGGAATGCAATGACGGTTATCTGAACGACATTCAGGCCATGGCCTTGAGCGAAGCGGATGCCGAAGCCGCCCTCGCGGCGGCGTCTACGGCATTTGGTCAAGGCAGCGTTGGTGCGGGAACCGGTATGAGCGCCTTCGGCTTCAAGGGCGGCATTGGCAGTGCGTCGCGCGTATTCGCGCTGGCCGGCCGCTCGTTCACGCTCGGGGCTCTGGTGCTGGCGAATTTCGGCAGGCCCGGCGATCTGGTGCTGCCGGACGGGCGGCGGCCGCATCCCAAAGCGGCCGTGCAGACGGAGGAGCGCGGGTCGGTCATCATCGTCTTGGCAACGGATGTGCCACTGGAAAGCCGGCAGCTGAAACGGATCGCGAAGCGGGCCGGGGCAGGATTAGCCCGTCTGGGCGCTTATTACGGCAATGGCAGCGGCGACATCGCGCTGGCTTTTTCGACGGCTCATCGGCTGGCGCATTTCGAAGAGAGCGATTTCATCGCCCGCGATATTCTGCGGGAAGACAAGATCGACTCTCTTTTTCAGGCCGCGGCTGAAACAACCCAGGAGGCTGTGCTCAACGCCATGATCGCGTCTCCGGCGATGCGGGGCAGGGGGCGGAGCAGACGGCCAAGTCTTGGGGACTGGCTACAAAGTTAGGCGAGAAAGGTCTGAAACCAACAAAAAACCCCGGCCAATGGCCGGGGTTTTCCAAACCGAAAAGAGCGGTGCTCTTAGACGGAGTAGTACATGTCGAACTCGACCGGGTGCGGGGTCATTTCGTAGCGCTCGACTTCTTCCATCTTCAGTTCAATGTAGGCATCGATCTGGTCGTCGTCGAAGACGCCGCCGGCTTTCAGGAACTCACGGTCCGCATCGACGGCTTCCAGAGCTTCACGAAGGGAGCCGCAGACGGTCGGGATCTCTGCGAGTTCTTCCGGCGGAAGGTCGTAGAGGTTCTTGTCCATGGCATCGCCCGGATGGGTCTTGTTCTTGATACCGTCAAGGCCGGCCATCAGGAGTGCGGAGAAGCACAGATACGGGTTCGCGGTCGGATCCGGGAAGCGGACTTCAACGCGCTTTGCCTTCGGCGACGAGGTGAACGGAATACGGCAGGAAGCCGACCGGTTGCGCGAGGAGTAGGCCAGCAGAACCGGCGCTTCATAGCCCGGGACCAGACGCTTGTAGGAGTTGGTCGACGGGTTGGTGAAGGCGTTCAGGGCTTTCGCGTGTTTCAGGATGCCGCCGATGAAGTACAGGCAGGTCTCGGACAGATCGGCATACTGGTTGCCGGCAAAGGTCGGGTCGCCGTTGTTCCAGATCGACAGGTGGCAGTGCATGCCGGTGCCGTTGTCGCCGAAAACCGGCTTCGGCATGAAGGTCGAGGTCTTGCCGTAAGCATGCGCGACCTGGTGCACGACGTATTTGTAGACCTGCATGTTGTCGGCGCAACGGGTCAGGTGGTCGAATTTCATGCCGAGTTCGTGCTGTGCGGCCGCCACTTCGTGGTGGTGCTTTTCGGTCGGGACGCCCATTTCGGCCATGACAGACAGCATTTCGGAGCGGATGTCCTGAGCGCTGTCGACTGGCGGAACCGGGAAATAGCCGCCCTTGGTACGCGGACGGTGACCGAGGTTGCCGGTCTCATATTCGGAGCCCATGTTGGACGGCAGTTCGGCGCTGTCCAGGATAAAGCCGGTGTTGTACGGATCTGCGTTGAAGCGGACGTCGTCGAACATGAAAAATTCGGCTTCCGGACCGACATAGATGGTGTCGCCGAAACCGCCGGACTTGACGTAGGCTTCAGCCTTCTTGGCGGTCATGCGCGGGTCGCGGTTGTAGCCTTCGCCGGTGATCGGGTCGACGATGTCGCAGAAGATCGCCATGGTGGACTGGGCGAAGAACGGGTCCATGTGAGCGGATTCCGGATCCAGGATCAGCATCATGTCGGACTCATTGATGGCCTTCCAGCCGGCGATGGACGAGCCGTCGAAGGCAACGCCTTCAGCGAACATGTCTTCATCGACAAGTGCAACGTCCATGGTGACGTGCTGCATTTTGCCTTTCGGATCGGTAAAGCGCAGGTCGACGAATTTCACGTCCTTTTCCTGAATCTCCTTCAGGACTTCAGCGGCAGTGGTCATAATGTCCATCCCTTTGATTTTTCGTGTGAACGGTGGGTTTGGTTCCGGCCCGGCAGAGTGTTTTGCAATTTGGCTCTGGGACTAACGGACCGGAATTCGGAATACCGGCGGACGCCGGAACGGTGGGTCAGATGGCGTCGATACCGGATTCGCCCGTCCGGATGCGGACCGTCTCTTCGATACTGGAAACAAAAATCTTGCCGTCGCCGATGCGGCCGGTCTGCGCGGCGGAACGGATGGCTTCGACGGCCTTTTCGACCATGTCATCGCCCAGGACGATTTCTACCTTAACCTTCGGCAGGAAATCGACAACATATTCCGCGCCGCGGTAGAGCTCCGTATGGCCTTTCTGGCGGCCGAAACCCTTGGCTTCGGTCACAGTGATGCCCTGGAGACCGACCTCCTGGAGCGCTTCCTTGACCTCATCCAGTTTGAAGGGCTTGATGATCGCCTCGATCTTTTTCATCACCTTGTGTCTCTCTCCGCTGTGAAGGCCTGGGTGTCGGCGGGATCTCTTCCGGATGATCGGGTCAAAACAACCCGGCCGGGCCCGGAGGGACCGTTGCGACCATTGAAGCACGATGTGTGCCAAACGCAGGATGCACCCTTGAAAAATTTTTCGAGCCGGGAATTCCGCCACTAAAAGCGGCAGATCCGGCATTTGCAGCGCAGCTTACAGTGCCGCACCGCAGTAAGCTTGGTTAATATTTGTGCAAGCAGCCTATTAGTTAGGCAGATTCTTCGTTCACATCGTCATCATGTCTGCGACGCTCGACAAATCTGCCGATCCCGGCCACTTTGCGCCTGCGAGCAGGAGGCCCAAGCAATGACGGCTGAAAAATCACGGAAAAACGCGGCTTTGCTGACGCCGGAAGAGATGGCGGCGGCGGATCGACTGACCATTGCTGCCGGAGTTCCGGGCATAGTGCTCATGGAACGGGCAGGTCAGGCCGTGGCAAGGGCCGCCCTGAAGCTTGGCGCGCCGGGCGGCGCTGTCCTTGTGCTGTGCGGTCCGGGCAACAATGGCGGCGACGGCTTCATCGCCGCCCGCTGTCTGGCCGCCGCCGGCTACCGCGTCGAGACACGCTTGCTGAAGGCGGCTGAGGCTCTCAAGGGCGATGCTCTGGAAGCCTTCGGTCGCATGGATATGGCCGCTTTGCCCCTGCTGAAGGACGACCGGATCGCGGACGATGCTGCAGAAGCCTTGACGCGCGCGGACCTGATCATAGACGCGCTGTTCGGCGCCGGGCTGGACCGGCCGCTGCAAGGCGGTGCGGCTGAATTGGTGGAGGCCGTCAACCGAAGCGGCAAACCCCTTCTGGCCGTCGATCTTCCCTCCGGTTTGAACGGCGCCGACGGCGCAGTGCCGGGCGTTGCGATCAAGGCGCGCGCGACCGTCACGTTCTTCCGGCAAAAGCCGGGACATCTGCTTTACCCGGGTCGTGCCTTGTGCGGCGAAATCACCGTGGCCGATATCGGCATTGAAGCCTCTGTATTCGATCAGATCGCGCCCGATACGTTCATCAATGGTCCCGATCTGTGGCTGGAGGCCTGGCCGCGCCCCGATCCGGCCGGGCACAAATATTCCAGAGGTCATGTCATTGTCTTCGGCGGACCTGTTACCGCCACCGGCGCCGCGCGGTTATCGGCCGGAGCAGCGCTGAGGGCGGGGGCGGGGCTGGTCACATTGGCCTCGCCACCGGATGCGGTCATGGTCAATGCCTGCCATCTGACGGCGGTGATGCTGAAGAAACTGGCAGGTGTGGAGGCAATTGCGGATTTGCTTGCCGACAGACGCCTGAACGCGGTGCTGATCGGTCCGGGCTTCGGTGTTGGCGACAAGACGCGCGCCGCAGTCACGGAAATTCTCAAGGCCGGCCGGGCGACCGTTCTCGATGCTGATGCCTTGACCAGCTTTGCCACGTGCCCCGATGCCTTGTTCGCGGCGATCAAGGACAATCCCGAGCCGGTCATCCTGACACCGCATGACGGTGAATTCGCGCGATTGTTTCCCGGGCTCGAGGGCGGCAAACTCTGTCGTGCGCGCAACGCCGCCGCCAAATCCGGTGCCGTCGTCGTTCTGAAGGGGCCGGACACGGTCATTGCCGCGCCGGACGGGCGCACCGCGATCAACCGCAACGCGCCTCCCTGGCTGGCAACAGCCGGCTCCGGCGACGTACTCGCCGGCATCGCCGCCGGTCTCCTGGCCCAGGGCGTGCCCGGATTCGAGGCGGCTTCACAGGCGGTCTGGCTGCATGGCGAGGCTGGCCGCGAGGCCGGGCCGGGGCTCTCGGCGGAAGACCTTGCTTCGGCGCTGAAACCGGCGATCCGCACGCTTGTGGAGAAAACCGGGCAGGGGTGAGGAAGATGCCAGCTTTTTCCTTTGACGGGAAAATCAGCGGTGTTATAGAGGCCCCGCTTCAATCGCGGGGCGCCCAAAGCCCTTGCGACGCGGATGTGGTGGAATTGGTAGACACGCCAGATTTAGGTTCTGGTGCCGCAAGGCGTGGGGGTTCAAGTCCCTCCATCCGCACCATGCATTTCTGATCTTTCGGCATTCAATGCGCGAACTCGAATGCGTGTTCCGTTCTGGCCGCAAGGCGCCTTCATTCGCTGCTTTTCTCCCGCAAATCCCCGCTCTCCCCTTGACACTTTCGGACCTACGCTTTATCGCGCTCCCATCGTGCGTCCCGGATTCCGTTCGGGGCGAAGCATGGCCGTTTGAACGCTCCTGTCAAAAGGGGAGTGCAGGCGATGCGGCACACGGGATTTTAAAAACGAAACCTCCGGGGCGGATTGCCGCTCGGGATCGAGGACGACAAAACCCATGCAGGTAACCGAAACCCTCTCCGAGGGCCTCAAGCGTGAGCTGAAAATCGACATTCCGGCTGGTGATCTCGCCACCAAGCTCGACGATTACATGGCCGACCTGAAAAACAAGGCCAACATCAAGGGCTTCCGCCCGGGCAAGGTTCCGCTCGCCCACTTGAAAAAGATGTATGGCCGCCAGGCCATGGCCGAGATCCTGTCGAACACCATCCAGGAAACCACCCAGAAGGCCGTTGAGGAGCGCTCCGAGCGCCCGGCTCTGACCCCGGAAATCGATCTTCCGGAAGAAGATGCCGAAAAGATCATGGCCGGCGACGCCGACCTGTCCTTCAAGATGACCTATGACGTTCTGCCCGAGTTCGAAATCGTCGATTTCGCCGGCATCGAAATCGAGCGTCCGGTTGTCGAAATCGCCGAAAGCGAAGTCGACGAGCAGGTTGCCGAGATTGCCAAGAACAACACCCCGTTCGACACCAAGAAGGGCAAGGCCAAGGACGGCGACCGCGTGACCATGTCCTATCTGGGCAAGATCGACGGCGAGCCGTTTGACGGCGGTGCCGACGAAAACGGCATGCTCGTTCTCGGCTCCGGCCAGTTCATTCCGGGCTTCGAAGATCAGCTGATCGGCGTCAAGGCCGGCGACGAGAAGGTCGTTGAAGTCACATTCCCGGAAGACTACCCGGCAGCGCATCTGGCCGGCAAAGCAGCCACCTTCGACGTTGTTGTCAAGGAAGTTGCCGCACCGGGCGAAGCCAAGGTTGACGACGAATTTGCCAAGGGCCTCGGCCTTGAGTCTCTCGACAAGCTGAAGGAAATCGTTCGCGGCCAGATCGAAGGCCAGTTCGGTCAGATGACTCGTCAGCGCGTCAAGCGTCAGCTGCTCGACAAGCTCGACGAGCATTATTCCTTCGACCTGCCGGAAAAACTGCTCAACAGCGAGTTCGATGTTGTCTGGCGCCAGGTCGAAGAAGACATGAAGCGCAACGAGAAGACCTTCGAGGACGAAGACACCACGGAAGAAGAGGCGAAGGCGGAATACCGCAAGATCGCCGAGCGCCGTGTCCGTCTCGGCCTGGTTCTGTCCGAAATCGGCGAAAAGAACAACATCCAGGTGACCGACGAAGAACTGCAGCGTGCGCTTTATGACCGCGTCCGCCAGTTCCCGGGCCAGGAACAGCAGGTGTTCGAGTTCTACAAGAACAACCAGCAGGCCCTCGCTTCCCTGCGTGCGCCGATCTACGAAGAGAAGGTTGTCGACTTCATGCTCGAACTCGCCAAGGTGACCGACAAGACGGTTTCCAAGGAAGAGCTGGAGAAACTGGTGGCCGAGGAAGAGGACGAGGCGTAAGCCGAGTTCTCCCCGTCATCCCCAGATGCGGCGGCTGCTTTAACCTTGCATTCACGCCGCATCTGCCATGACTTTGCGTTGAGGGCGACATCCCATATATACGGGATGTCGCTTTTTTCGAGTCAGGCCCAGATTCGATGCGCTTCTGGCCTGTTTCCTGTCCGGTGACCACCGGGCAACATCTCAAGCATATGGATGAGGTATGAAGGATCCTGTCGATATCTACATGAACACTCTCGTGCCGATGGTTGTCGAACAGACCAACCGGGGCGAGCGGGCCTTCGATATCTACTCGCGCCTGCTCAAGGAGCGCATCATCTTCATGACCGGTCCGGTCGAAGATCACGTGGCCACCCTGATCTGCGCTCAGCTTCTGTACCTGGAAGCTGAAAACCCGAGCAAGGAAATCGCAATCTACATCAACTCTCCGGGCGGTCTCGTGACCTCCGGACTGGCGATCTATGATACGATGCAATTCATCCGCCCGGCGGTGTCGACGCTGTGCATCGGCCAGGCCGCGTCCATGGGCTCGCTGCTTCTTGCAGCCGGCGAAAAGGGAATGCGGTTCATTCTGCCGAATGCGCGCGTGATGGTGCACCAGCCGTCCGGCGGTTTCCGCGGCCAGGCAGCCGACATCATGCTGCATGCCCAGGAAATCCTGGCCATGAAGCGCCGGCTGAACGATATCTATGTCAAGCATACCGGTCAGAGCCTGGACCAGGTCGAGGAGGCGCTGGAGCGCGACAACTTCATGACCGCCGAACGGGCCAAGGAATTCGGTATCGTCGACAAGGTCATCACCGACCGCACCACGCTCGGCGATGACGGCGAGGACTAAGCGGGCTTACCCGGCCTTAAGCATGGAATGAATTTCCGTGGGCAAGGCCGGAAAATCCCCGGGAGATGCCGGGTTTTCATCTTCGCCTTAAACCTATATTGATTTTTACTGGCGAAGCATGATGACATCAGTGTGTGAGGAGACGTCCGGCGTCGCTTCAGAACCGGTTCCGCCATACAATGGCCGCAACCGGACAGATAAGGGGAAACACTCCCCACAAACGCGAGGTTGACTACATGACCAAGGCCAGCGGCAGCGATTCCAAGAATACGCTCTACTGTTCCTTCTGCGGCAAGAGCCAGCATGAGGTTCGTAAGCTGATCGCCGGCCCGACTGTTTTCATTTGCGATGAATGTGTCGAGCTGTGCATGGATATTATCCGCGAGGAAAACAAATCCTCGCTGGTGAAGTCACGGGACGGGATCCCGACCCCTCAGGAAATCCGCGACGTTCTGGACGATTATGTGATCGGTCAGGGCAGCGCCAAGAAGGTCCTGTCGGTCGCCGTCCATAATCACTACAAGCGCCTCAATCACGCATCGAAGAACAACGATGTGGAACTGGCGAAGTCGAATATCCTGCTGGTCGGACCGACCGGTTGCGGCAAGACGCTTCTTGCGCAGACCCTTGCCCGCATCCTGGACGTGCCATTCACTATGGCCGACGCCACCACGCTGACCGAAGCCGGTTATGTGGGCGAGGATGTCGAGAACATCATCCTGAAGCTGCTGCAGTCCGCCGACTACAATGTCGAGCGTGCGCAGCGCGGCATCGTCTATATCGACGAGGTCGACAAGATCAGCCGCAAGGCCGACAACCCGTCGATCACGCGCGATGTGTCCGGTGAAGGCGTGCAGCAGGCCCTTCTGAAGATCATGGAAGGCACCGTTGCCTCCGTGCCGCCGCAAGGCGGGCGCAAGCATCCGCAGCAGGAGTTCCTGCAGGTCGACACCACCAACATCCTGTTCATCTGCGGTGGTGCGTTTGCGGGCCTCGACAAGATCATCTCCGATCGCGGCACACAGACCTCAATCGGTTTCCAGGCCAAGGTCCATGCGCCGGAAGATCGTCGCATTGGCGAACTGTTCTCGGAACTGGAGCCGGAAGACCTGCTGAAATTCGGTCTCATTCCGGAATTCGTCGGCCGTCTGCCGGTGATCGCGACCCTGGAAGACCTCGACGAGGAAGCCCTGGTCACGATCCTGACCGAGCCGAAAAACGCGCTCGTCAAGCAGTACCAGCGCCTGTTCGAGATGGAGCAGGTCGAACTGTCCTTCCACGAGGAAGCGCTCAAGGCGATTGCCCGCAAGGCGATCGAGCGCAAGACCGGCGCCCGTGGCCTCCGGTCCATTCTGGAAGCCATCCTGCTGGATACCATGTACGAGCTTCCGGGCCTGAAGGGCGTGAAGGAAGTGGTGATCTCGCCGGAAGTGGTGAAGGGCGAAGCGCGGCCGCTCTACATTTACGAAGATCGGGAAGAGACCTCCGCCACCAGCGCCTAAGCGACGCTGCCTGGAGAACTTTTCCGTGAACAAATGCCGCTTCCCCGGGAGCGGCATTTTGCTTTTTGGGCGGGATCATGCGCCTCGGCGTGGGTTTTCCACCGTCACCGCGAGTCGTCAACAGACAAGACCCGGCGCCGACACGCGATTGCCTTGACACCGGCAGGCCCGGTGTCCACCTAATAGGTCTAAAGGACGGCTTGCGCGGTCCGTCAATGCGCCCAGTCGGGGCATTGCGGTCAGGCCACTCGGATCTCCAGGTCCGGAAGCCGTTTTCCAGTGTTTCGGCTGCCTTTTTGTTGAGTGGGGCCGCGACACGCTGAGAAAGGAAAAAAAATGAGCGACGCAGAAATTCGCGCCACCGATCAGGACAGCACCGCTGTCTATCCTGTCTTGCCCCTGCGCGACATCGTTGTCTTCCCGCATATGATCGTGCCGCTGTTTGTCGGCCGCGAGAAGTCGATCAAGGCGCTCGAAGAGGTCATGACCACGGACAAGCACATTCTTCTGGCGACCCAGATGAATGCGGCCGACGATGACCCGAACCCCGATCAGATTTACAATGTCGGCACGCTCGCGACCGTGCTGCAGCTGCTGAAATTGCCCGACAACACCGTCAAGGTGCTTGTGGAAGGCGGCGCCCGCGCGCAGATCGGCGAATATTCGGGCCGCACCGACTATTTTGAAGCCTCCGCGACGGTTCTGCCCGAGCGTGACGGCGAAAACATCGAAGTCGAAGCCCTGGCGCGGTCCGTCGTCTCGGAATTCGAGAACTATGTGAAGCTGAACAAGAAGGTTTCGCCGGAGGTTCTCGGCGCGGTCAACCAGATCGACGACTATTCCAAGCTGGCCGACACCATCGCCTCGCATCTGGCGATCAAGATCCCGGAAAAGCAGGAAATTCTCGGCGTCGTTTCCGTGGCCGAACGGCTCGAGCGCGTTCTCGGCATGATGGAGAGCGAGATCTCCGTCCTGCAGGTGGAAAAGCGCATCCGTTCGCGCGTCAAGCGCCAGATGGAGAAGACCCAGCGCGAGTACTATCTGAATGAGCAGATGAAGGCCATTCAGAAGGAACTTGGCGACAGCGAGGACGGCCGCGACGAGATCGCCGAACTCGAAGAGAAGATCAAGAAGACCAAGCTGACCAAGGAAGCCCGCGAGCGTGCGGCTGCCGAAATCAAGAAGCTCAAGCAGATGAGCCCGATGTCCGCAGAAGCGACCGTCGTGCGCAACTATCTGGATTGGCTGATCGGCATTCCGTGGAACAAGAAATCCAAGGTCAAGCAGGACCTCAGCTTCGCGGAAAAGGTGCTCGACACGGACCACTACGGTCTCGACAAGGTCAAGGAACGGATTGTCGAATATCTGGCGGTCCAGAGCCGGGCCAACAAGCTGCGCGGCCCGATCCTGTGCCTGGTCGGCCCTCCTGGGGTCGGCAAGACCTCGCTCGGCAAGTCCATCGCCAAGGCGACGGGCCGAGAGTTCGTGCGCATGTCGCTCGGCGGCGTCCGCGACGAGGCCGAGATCCGCGGTCACCGCCGCACCTATATCGGCTCGATGCCCGGCAAGGTCATCCAGTCGATGAAGAAGGCGAAGAAGTCCAACCCGCTCTTCCTGCTCGACGAGATCGACAAGATGGGCATGGATTTCCGCGGCGATCCGTCTTCGGCGCTGCTCGAGGTGCTCGATCCGGAACAGAACTCGTCCTTCATGGACCACTATCTGGAGGTCGAATACGACCTGTCGGATGTGATGTTCGTGACCACGGCAAACACGCTGAACATTCCTGGTCCGCTGATGGACCGCATGGAGATCATCCGCATTGCCGGCTACACGGAAGAGGAAAAGGTGGAAATCTGCCGCCGTCACCTCATTCCGAAGGCCGAGAAGGATCACGGCCTGCGCGAGGGCGAGTTCTCGATCGAGGACGATGCCCTGCATTTCATTGTCCGCCGTTACACCCGCGAAGCCGGTGTGCGTAACCTTGAGCGCGAAATGGCGACCCTGGCCCGTAAGGCGGTCAAGGACATCCTGATGAGCGACAAGGAGAGCATCACGGTCACGACGGAAGTCGTTGAGCAGTATCTCGGCGTGCCGCGCTACCGTTATGGCGAAGCGGAACTGGAAGACCAGGTCGGCGTCGTCACCGGTCTTGCCTGGACCGAAGTCGGCGGTGAGCTGCTCACCATCGAAGGCGTGATGATGCCGGGCAAGGGCAAGATGACCGTGACCGGCAACCTGAAGGACGTGATGAAGGAATCGATTTCGGCGGCGGCGTCCTATGTTCGCTCCCGTGCGATCGACTACGGTATCGAGCCGCCGACCTTCGACAAGAAGGACATTCACGTCCACGTGCCGGAAGGCGCGACGCCGAAGGACGGTCCGTCCGCCGGCATCGCAATGGCGACGGCCGTGATCTCGACCATGACCGGTATTCCGGTGCGCCGGGATGTTGCCATGACCGGCGAGATCACCCTGCGTGGCCGGATCCTGCCGATTGGCGGTCTGAAGGAAAAATTGCTGGCGGCCCTCAGGGGCGGCATCAAGCTGGTGATGATCCCGGAAGACAACGCCAAGGACCTGGCCGACATTCCTGACTCGGTCAAGAACTCGCTGGAAATCATCCCGGTCTCGGGCATGGAAGAAGTGCTGAAAAATGCGCTGACCCGTCTGCCGGAGCCGATCGAATGGGATGAAACGGCTCATGAGGCCGCAACCAAAGCGAGTGATAAAGACGACGACACGGCAGGTGTTTTGGCCCATTAAACGCCTTGTTGCGCCGCACAAAGTGGAAAGCCCCGGGAAAACCGGGGCTTTTCTTTTGAAAAACCGGTCAAAATGGCTGTTTTCTGCGAAAAAACCCCTTGCGTTTCGCGTCAAATCAACCGAATTTCGCGCAACGGCGCTGACAGGAATCGTCGGCACTCTGCCGTTTCTTAGAAAGGTATCTGCTATGAATAAGAACGATCTGATCGCAGCTGTTGCAGAAAAGACCGGCCTCACCAAGGCGCAGGCAGGCGAAGCAGTTGACGCAACTTTTGACGCAGTCACTCAGACGCTGAAAAGTGGCGATGAAGTCCGCATCATCGGCTTTGGCAACTTCACCGTGTCCGCACGCGCTGCGACCGAAGGCCGTAACCCGCGGACTGGCGAAACGATCCAGATCCCGGCTTCTAAGACGCCGAAGTTCAAGGCCGGCAAAGGCCTGAAGGATGCTGTGAACGCCTAAGGCTTTCACACGCTGAATTCTTCGGAAAACCCCGTATCCGGGATGCCGGATACGGGGTTTTTTGCTGCCTTCTTGACAATTTCGGGTTGATCCAATCAGCTGGTGCGCGCCGCTGCCTGACGCAGCGGATTTCTGGCGTTTCGAGCACCTGGGGGAAGCCCGGCATGTCGCTGCAGACAATCATCCAAAACCGGCAGCGGGCCTTGTTCAACGCCTGGATCCAGGATCCGCTGATGCAGGTACAGGTCGAACACCCGGGCCAACTCGGCCGCCTGGCGTTTGCGGACAGGCGCGACGGGACCTTCCAGGCCCGGCAGCTCGCCGGTAGCAGTCTGGAAAACGTCGCCTTCATTGAACGGCCCGGCAATCCGGATCAAAATGCCAGCGTCTGGGTTCGGGCCGGATACAGCGGTTATCAGAAAGCCTGGCTCAATTTCATCGAACAGGTCTACGACCTCAAGGCGACAGCCACGGACCTTGCCGGCTACAATATCGACCATCTCTACAATCGGGCACGTAGCCCGGGTCTCGCGGGCTTTGTCCGGATCGAGGCCATCAACGGCGCGGTCAATCAGGCCTGGGGGCGGAATTTCGAGCGGGCCGTCAGCCGCAATGCCACCGGCAGCAACAAGCGCGAGCGCAACACCATGAGCTGGACCATCGCCGCCAAGCTGATGGGGCAGCCGCCGCCACGCGGTCCCAACGATCATCAGGGCATTGCCCGGCTTGTCCAGTTCTTTGCCCGCAATGGTTTGAGTGCAGCCGACGCCAAACGGGGTGTTGAAAACATGCTGACGCACGCTTACTGGGCGCGGTGATCTGTCATCTCAGGACCTTCAGAAGCGCTCTGGCAGCATCCTGGCCGGTGAGCCAGGCGCCATGGACGGTGGCCGGATAATCCGAACTGGTGGCTTCCCCGGCGAAAAACACACGGCCGGCCACTGGTGCGGCAAGATGCTTTCGCTCGTCGGGATCCGCTCCGGCCGGCAGAAACGAATAGGAGCCAAGGGCCTGTGGATCACTGGCCCAGGCGGTTGAAAGACCGCCCTTCAGCGCCGGGACATCGTCGCCGGCCATGGACTTGAGCGCGTTATAGGCGGCGTCAACGCGATCGGCTGGGGCAAGGCCTTCCAGCTCGTGGGCAAAGGAACCCGCATTAAGCACACCAAGCACCGGTGCGCCGGCCGGTTCTGTGAGATTGATCCAGAAGGGGAAGGCCTGCGGCCGGTCCGAGATCCGGATTACGTTTAGACTGTCCAGATTCGGGAGCGGTTCGGCAAAGCTCAGGTAGACCTTGTTCAAAAGGCCCATGCCCAGGGCATCGATGGCGCTGCGCTTGCGGCCGGGCAGGGCGGGGCTGAAAGCGACGCCGCCTGCTTTCAGAACACCGAGCGGCACGGTCACAAGTGCATAATCGGCTTCGAGCGTCTGGCCGCTGGAATGCAACGAAACGCCCGACGCCGAATAGGCGACGGTTTCGACCGGTGACTCTGTCCGCACGTCCAGCCCCTCAGCGAGACCATAGGCGAGCCGGTCATAGCCCTGAGGCAGGATGGCATCCTCGCCCCCGAAAGCGCCGCCCTCATCCATTGCGGCCAGAGCGAGAGCACCGCTGTCGGCGGCGTATTCCTGTTCGACCAGGAAAACCAGCAAGGCGTCCACTTCGACGTCGGAAAGCTGTGCAAACCTTCGGTCCTTGCGCAGGTGCACTACCGCATCGCGCACGGACTGGCCGTCGGCGCGATCCGCGCTGAGACTTGCCAAGTCCTCCAGAGCCTCCTCCAATTCGTAAAGGCTGGACTCGAGCCGACCCTGGTGCCCCGTCAGGTCGACGATCTCGGCGTCTTCGTAATCCCATTCATAAAGGGGCTGCGACAGATCGCGGGCAAGCGTCGTGATGGGATTGCCGCGTGTGCCATGGATCCAGCTGGCGCCAAGATCCAGGGGAACGCCGAGGGACCGGTCGGTCCACAGCCGGCCGCCAATCCGGTCCCGCGCTTCCAGGACCGTGACACGCAGGCCGTTTTCGGCAAGCTGGCGCGCGGCGGCCAGCCCGGCCATACCGGCGCCGATAATTGCGACGTGAGGCTGCCCGGCTGCTTGCGCGCGCAACTGGGAAGATGGCAGGGCTGGTCCGATCAGACCGAGACCGGCGGCTTTCAGAAGGTCACGTCGGCAAAGCGGCATCGGTACGGCTCCCTATTGCGTCAAGAGGCCAGTGTGCCAGCTGCCCGGTCAATCATCCACAGCTCTCTGAGGCCGTATGAATTTGTCGGAATTTGCTCTTGCCAAGCGCCGGGGGACCTCCTAAAAGGCGTCTCACCTCGTTGAGGGCGATTAGCTCAGTTGGTAGAGCGCTTCGTTTACACCGAAGATGTCGGGAGTTCGAGTCTCTCATCGCCCACCATTCCCTTGAAAAATCTGTTGTTTGCGATGGCTGGATTCCTCTTGGCATTCGGCGACTTGGTGTGTCCGCTGACATGCCGCGGGTCCAGAGCTATCCACCGTTTACCGTCACCGGTATTGCTCGGTGATTTCCTCAAAGGCGGAAATTCGACGCCTCGGTTTCACAACACCTTCGTTTGATGTGTTTTCTTTTTCAATTCTCTCCCATAAGCTTCTCCGGCTAAGCAAAAAACATATTTGCGGAGAGAAGATTAGCTTCATGGGAATCATTGTTGTCATCAAGATGCTCGGCGCTGTCATGCTGCTCCTTTACGCCGTCCGAATGGTGCGCACGGGCTTTGAACGTGCCGCCGGGCCAACCTTGCGGCGTGTGATCGGAAGAGCATCGGCGGGCGCGGTGTCCGGGGCGTTCTCTGGTATGGTTGTGGCGGTGCTACTCCAGAGCGCGACCGCGGTTGCAATGCTGGCAGCGGGCTTTGCAACGTCGGGCTTTATTACCACCGCGGCGGGGCTGGCCGTTCTTCTGGGAGCCGACCTCGGGTCATCGCTTGTTGTTCAATTTCTCGTCTTTGACCTGAGCTGGCTGGTTCCGCTTCTTCTTGCGGCCGGTGCCTGGCTGTTTTTGAAGCTGGACGCGCGCGCGGCCAAGCAGACCGGCCGGATCCTGCTCGGCATCGCCTTCATTTTGCTGGCGCTCGGGATGATCGGCGAGGCGACGTCACCTTTGAAAGATGCCGGGTTCATGCCGCAGATCGCGGCTTATCTCGGTCAGGACGCCCCAACGGCGATGGCGGTCGGAGCGGTGCTCGCCTTTCTGGTACATTCCAGCGTCGCGGCGGTCCTGATGATCGCAGCCCTGGTGCAAAATGCCGGCCTGTCCCTGGAAGCGGCCGTTCCACTGGTACTGGGGGCAAATGTCGGGGCCGGCCTGGTCGCGCTCTGGCTGACACGCGGCATGGACCGGAAGGCCAGGCTGCTGCCGCTCGGAAACTTTCTGTTTCGTACAACAGGGGCGATTCTGGCTTTGCTGCTGCTCGCCCGGCTGACGCCTTTGCTGGAAATAATCGCGAGCAACGCGGCCCAGCAGGTGGTTGCGGCGCATGTCGCCTTCAATTTTCTCCTGGTTGTCGTGTGCCTTCCGCTGACGCGTCCGGTGTCCTGGCTGGTGGAACGGTTGCTTCCTGAAGGCGCGACGGAAGAGAACTCGGATCTCCTGTTGCCCCAGAGTGCGCTGGACCGGCAACTGGTCAGCAATCCCAGGCTGGCACTTGCCAGCGCGACCCGGGAACTGCTGCGCATGGGCGAGCTTGTCGAGATGATGGCCCGTCCGGTCATTCTGATGCTGGAAAAAGGCAGTGAGCCTGAAATCCGGCGCCTCCAGCAGCTCGACAGCCACGTCAACGCCATTCATTCCTCGATTAAGCTCTATATCGCCGAGGTGAACCGCGGAGAACTTGACGCCGAGCAGGCAGAGCGCAGCATGGAACTGGTCAGCTTTGCGGTCAACCTGGAGCGGGCCGGGGACCTGGTGGCCAAGAACCTGCTGGAACTGGCCCTGGAACTGCAATCGAACAAGATCAGCTTCTCCAAGGAAGGTCTGAAGGAACTCACTTGGATGCATGACCGGGTTCTGGCCAATATGGAGCTGGCACTGAATGTTCTGGTGTCCGCCGATGTGGCCTCCGCGCGCGAACTCATCGCCGAAAAGGACAAGATGCGCGCGCTTGAGCGAGAAAGCCACGACCGCCACCTTGATCGCCTGAAGACCAGGACCCTGCAGAGCATGGAATCGAGCAACGCCCATCTGGAGGTCGTGCGCAGTCTCAAGGACATCAACTCCCTGTTCGCCTCGGCAGCTGTTCCAATTCTCGCGAGGGAAGGGCAGCTTCGCGACACGAGACTGGTTCCGGCGGAATAGGAAGCCGTGTTTCGGAGCAAAAGTTGTTGTTCTGGCTCGCCGGCAAAAGAATCCGGTGCATGCAAAGGCATTGGATGGTTGCGGCGGCGACGATATTTACGTTACGAAACAGAAAGTTATCCACACTGAAAGGTGTGGACGGATCCCGAAAAAGCTGGCGCTGAGCCGTGCAATGTCAAAAAACGGCAATTCGGGCGGAATAGGGTGCTTGACTTCGCAATCCAGCCGCCGTACATCAGCGCCACTTCAGGGCGACAGCGCGTCGCCTGACGAAGCGGGTGTAGCTCAGTTGGTTAGAGTGCCGGCCTGTCACGCCGGAGGTCGCGGGTTCGAGCCCCGTCACTCGCGCCACTTCCTCAGTCACGATTGACTGAACCGGAGTGTGGCGCATCATACCGTGAATGTGCGGGTGTAGCTCAGTTGGTTAGAGTGCCGGCCTGTCACGCCGGAGGTCGCGGGTTCGAGCCCCGTCACTCGCGCCACTCACGGTTCCCTCAGTCTTTAGAGACACTTCCCTGTTTTTCCTCAACCGATACTGAAGCAAAGTATCGGCTGCGCTCGCGCCACCGGCGTGGTCCCAATGCCGGTTGCCGTTCGGCGAAAGCGCGTCCGTCCCCCAAAATAATGATTTCTCAAGATTTTTTCCTCCAGCATTTCGCAGGATCCGATTCTTTGCCGGGGGTGGAAATCCCTTGCGGGTGCGTCATTATTCCTCATAACCTGTGCAAAGTTTTTGATGGGCGGCAAACTGGCTGAAACAGGGGATTTGACAGGGATCAGCGTAAAGTTGGTTCAAGTGTGGCAATAGTTTGACTTGGAGAGGGTCTTGCGTTGCACCAAAGCGTAAGCTAAGCGTGCGCTCGCATGTTGGTTTCATTGAGCCGACGGGCGATGCGTGAGCCGCCGGTATAACAAGGCGGGGGATACGCTGCCCAGGCACCGGATCTCCTCCGGATCCGCCTCCATATGCAAGGACGCGAAAGACATGGAAGATCTCTTGCGGGAATATATCCCGATCGTCGTGTTCATCGGCATTGCGCTGGTGATCGGCTTGGCGCTGCTCGTTTCGCCGTTCCTCCTGGCCTACAAGAACCCGGATCCGGAAAAACTCTCCGCCTACGAGTGCGGCTTCAACGCTTTCGACGACGCGCGCATGAAATTCGACATCCGGTTCTATTTGGTGTCGATCCTGTTCATCATCTTCGACCTTGAAGTCGCGTTTCTGTTCCCGTGGGCAACGGTCTTCGGCGAACTTGGCTGGTTCGGCTTCTGGTCCATGATGGTGTTCCTGGGTGTCCTGACCGTCGGCTTTATCTACGAATGGAAAAAGGGAGCGCTGGAATGGGATTGACCACCACCGAGCCGCTCGTCGCTCCGCAGCCGAAAAGCGTGATCGACCCGAACACCGGCAAGCCGGTTGGGTCGGATGACGCGTTTTTTCTCGAAGTGAACAACGAGCTGGCCGACAAGGGGTTTCTTGTCACCTCCACCGACAACCTGATTCAGTGGGCGCGCACCGGCTCGCTCATGTGGATGACTTTCGGCCTGGCCTGCTGCGCCGTGGAAATGATGCAGATGTCGATGCCGCGTTACGACGCCGAGCGTTTCGGCTTCGCCCCGCGCGCGTCTCCGCGTCAGTCCGACGTCATGATCGTCGCCGGCACGCTGACCAACAAGATGGCGCCGGCGCTGCGCAAGGTCTATGACCAGATGCCTGAACCGCGTTATGTCATCTCCATGGGCTCCTGCGCCAATGGCGGCGGTTACTATCACTATTCCTATTCGGTGGTGCGCGGCTGTGACCGAGTGGTGCCGGTCGACATTTACGTTCCGGGCTGTCCGCCGACGGCCGAGGCACTTCTTTACGGCGTCCTGATGCTGCAGAAGAAGATCCGCCGCACGGGAACAATCGAACGATAAGGATCTGCCGCCGGACGGGCGGCGGATTTTTTAAGACACGCAGGCACTTCGGTCTGCGTCTTGGGCTCCAATGGAGTGAGGGTTGAACGCGATGGACGAGACGATGAAGGAACTCGCTGAGCATATCGAGCTCGGCCTGGGTGAGTCCCTTGTGTCCTGGAAGGTCGAATATGGTGAGCTGACGCTGACCGTAAACGCGACTGACATCCTCGATGTGGTCCGCTTCCTGCGGGACAACAGTTCCTGCAAGTTCGTCAACCTGACGGACATTTGCGGTGTCGACTATCCGGAGCGGGAAAAGCGTTTCGATGTCGTCTACCACTTCCTGTCACCGGTTCAGAACCACCGCATCCGGGTCAAGGTGGCCACCGACGAAGTGACGCCCGTCGCCTCGCTGACGCCGCTGTTTCCGGGCGCCGAATGGTTCGAGCGCGAAGCCTATGACATGTACGGCATCCTGTTCTCCGGCCATCCGGATCTGCGCCGCATCCTGACCGACTACGGTTTTGACGGCCATCCTCTGCGCAAGGATTTCCCGGTCACCGGTTTTGTCGAGGTCCGCTACGACGACGAGAAGAAGCGCGTCGTCTACGAACCGGTCCGGCTGAATCAGGAAATGCGGTCTTTCGACTTCCTGTCGCCATGGGAAGGCACGGAATACGTGCTGCCGGGCGACGAGAAGGCAACGACGAATTAAGGGCGGGGCAGGGATGAGCGAACGGCTTTCAGGTGGTTGTCTTTGTGGCGCGGTGCGCTTTGCCGCTACGCCCGTTGACGGCGAAATGGGCGTCTGCCATTGCGGCATGTGCCGCCGCTGGACCGGCGGCACCTACATGGCCGTCAGCTGCGGCCCGATGGACGGCATCGACGTCGAGGGCGAAGACGCCATGGGCGTCTACAAGTCGTCCGACTATGGCGAACGCGTCTTCTGCTCCAAATGCGGCTCCACGCTGATGTGGCGCATGGCGGACGGTTCCCACGTCTCGATGTCCGCACAGGCCTTCGACGATCCGTCCGTGTTCAAGTTCACGTCCGAGATCTTTGTCGACGAACAACCCGGCAATTATGCCTTTGCGAATGAAACCCGCAGAATGACCGGTCCCGAAGTCATCGCCTATTTCACGCAAAAAATGCAGGAACCTCAAAATGGCTGAGGCTCAGGTCCGTAACTTCAACATCAACTTCGGCCCGCAGCACCCGGCGGCCCACGGCGTATTGCGCCTGGTCCTGGAGCTGGACGGCGAGGTGGTGACGCGTGTCGACCCGCATATCGGTCTGCTTCATCGCGGCACCGAAAAACTGATCGAGCAGAAGACCTATCTGCAGGCCGTTCCGTATTTCGACCGCCTCGACTACGTGGCGCCGATGAACCAGGAACATGCCTTCGCGCTGGCCGTTGAGCGCATGCTCGGCATCGAAGTGCCCAAGCGCGGGCAGCTGATCCGGGTGCTCTACTCGGAAATCGGCCGGATCCTGTCGCATCTTCTCAACGTGACCACGCAGGCCATGGACGTCGGCGCGCTGACGCCGCCGCTCTGGGGTTTCGAGCCGCGTGAAGAGCTGATGGTGTTCTATGAGCGGGCCTGCGGCGCGCGCATGCACGCCGCCTATGTGCGCCCGGGCGGGGTCCATCAGGACCTGCCGCGCGACCTGCTCGACGACATCTGGGATTTCTGCGATCCGTTCCTGCAGACCTGCGACGACATCGAAGGCCTGCTGACCGACAACCGCATCTTCAAGCAGCGCAACGTCGATATTGGCGTGGTCGATCTTGACGATGCCTGGGCCTGGGGGTTCTCCGGCGTGATGGTCCGCGGTTCCGGAGCCGCCTGGGACCTGCGCAAGTCGCAGCCCTATGAGTGTTATTCGGAACTCGATTTCGACATTCCGATCGGCAAGAATGGCGACTGCTACGACCGCTATCTGATCCGCATGGAAGAGATGCGCCAGTCGATCCGGATCATGAAGCAGTGCCTGGAGAAGCTGACCGTCGAAACCGGTCCGGCATCCTCCGTCGACGGCAAGATCGTGCCGCCGAAGCGCGGTGAGATGAAACGCTCCATGGAAGCGCTCATCCATCACTTCAAGCTCTATACCGAGGGCTACCATGTCCCGGCCGGCGAGGTTTACGCCGCCGTGGAGGCACCCAAGGGTGAATTCGGTGTCTACCTGGTCGCAGACGGCACCAACAAGCCGTATCGCTGCAAGATCAAGGCACCGGGTTATGCCCACCTTCAGGCCATGGACTTCCTCTGCAGGGGCCACATGCTTGCCGACGTCTCGGCCGTGCTTGGTTCCATGGACATCGTGTTCGGTGAGGTCGACCGCTGATGCGGGCGGCCCGCCACCATTTTTCGACCCTGGCAGCCGCCCGTCCGGCTCCGGTCAGTATGACAGAACGGGGATAACACCATGGCAGTTCGCCGACTTGCCGCGGAACAACCAGAAAGCTTCGAATTCACCGAGAAGAACCTCGCGTGGGCGAAGAAGCTGATCGACCGCTATCCGGCCGGCCGTCAGGCCTCCGCGGTCATTCCGCTTTTGTGGCGTGCGCAGGAGCAGAACGATGGCTGGGTGAGCGAACCGGCAGTCCGCTACATCGCGGAACTGCTGGACATGCCCAACATCCGCGTTCTGGAAGTGGCGACCTTCTACACCATGTTCCAGCTGCAGCCTGTCGGCAAGAAGGCCCATATCCAGGTCTGCGGCACGACGCCCTGCCAGCTGCGCGGCTCGGAGGATCTGATCAAGATCTGCAAGTCGCGCATTGCCAAGCACATGCACGAGATTTCCGAGGACGGCATGTTCTCTTGGGAAGAGGTCGAGTGCCTCGGCGCCTGCGTCAATGCGCCGATGGTGCAGATCTTCAAGGACACCTACGAGGACCTGACCGAAGACAGCTTCAACAAGCTTATCGACGACATTGCCGCCGGCAAGGAAGTCACGCCAGGACCGCAAAACGGCCGCCGTTTCGCGATGGCCGAGGGCGGTCAGACCTCCCTGACCGAAATCGACGACGACACCAAGGGTACGCTGCCGCTGCCGCATGTCGTCGACGGTTCGGAAAAAGCCTCCCATCACTTTGCGGGTGCTGCAATCAACACCGGCGGCAACGACTATGACGGCGTGCCGACGCCGGCCGAGGACGCGGTTGCCAAGGTGGTTGCAGCCCATGCTGCAAAATCTGCCAAGAAGGATGAGGCACCGGCACCGGCTCCCACGCCGAAAAAGGCCGCTGCCAAGACCGCCGACAAGGTTGAGAAGGCCGCCAAGAAGGCTGACGAGCCGAAGCCGGTCTCCAAGGCAAAGCCCAAGGCGGCTCCCGCCGAAACCGCTGAAGTCGCTGAAAAAGAGCCGGCGCTTCTGAAAAAAGCCCGCGGCGGCAAGCCGGACGACCTCAAGAAACTGAAGGGCGTCGGTCCGAAGCTGGAAGCAACGCTGAACCAACTCGGCTTCTTCCATTTCGACCAGGTCGCTGCCTGGGGTGCCGAAGAGATCGCCTGGGTCGACAGCCGGTTGAAGTTCAAGGGTCGCATCGAGCGGGATGGCTGGATCGACCAGGCCAAGATTCTCGCCAGCGGCGAAGACACAGAATTTTCCAAGCGCGTGGAAGCCGGTGAAGTGGCCTCCTCCAAGAGCGAAGACTAGGGGGAAGAGATGCTGAAGGATCAGGATCGGATCTTCACCAATATCTACGGTCTGCATGACTGGGGCCTGGAAGGCGCGAAAAAGCGCGGCCAGTGGGACAACACCAAGGCACTGCTCGACAAGGGCCGTGACTGGATCGTCCAGGAAATGAAGGACAGCGGATTGCGCGGCCGTGGCGGCGCGGGCTTCCCGACTGGCCTGAAATGGTCGTTCATGCCCAGGGAATCCGACGGCCGGCCGGCTTATCTGGTCGTCAACGCCGACGAATCCGAGCCGGGCACCTGCAAGGACCGCGAGATCCTGCGCCATGACCCGCACACGCTGGTCGAGGGCTGCCTCGTTGCCGGCTTCGCCATGGGGGCGATCGCCGCCTACATCTATGTGCGCGGCGAGTTCATCCGCGAGCGCGAGCGCCTGCAGGCGGCCATCGACCAGGCCTATGACGCCGGTCTGATCGGCAAGAACAACAAGAACGGCTACGATTTCGACATCTACGTTCACCACGGTGCCGGCGCATATATCTGCGGTGAGGAAACCGCGCTGCTGGAAAGCCTGGAGGGCAAGAAGGGCCAACCGCGCCTGAAACCGCCGTTCCCGGCGAATGTCGGCCTCTATGGTTGCCCGACCACGGTGAACAACGTGGAATCGATTGCGGTGGCGCCGACCATCCTGCGCCGTGGCGCTGCGTGGTTCTCGGCACTTGGCCGTCCGAACAACACCGGCACCAAGCTTTTCTGCGTCTCCGGTCACGTCAACAAGCCGGCGACTTTCGAGGAAGAGCTCGGCGTGCCGTTTGACGAGATGATCGACAAGCATTGCGGCGGCATTCGCGGCGGCTGGGACAATCTCCTGGCTGTGATCCCAGGCGGGTCCTCCGTGCCGTGCTGCACGGCGGAGCAGATCAAGGAAGCGCCGATGGATTTCGACACGCTGCGCGGTCTCGGCTCCGGCCTCGGTACCGCGGCGGTGATCGTCATGGACAAGTCCACCGACGTCATCAAGGCGATCGCGCGGCTCAGCTACTTCTACAAGCACGAAAGCTGCGGCCAGTGCACGCCGTGCCGCGAAGGCACGGGCTGGATGTGGCGCGTGATGGAGCGCATGGTCAAAGGCGAGTCCTCCTATGAGGAAATCGACATGCTGTTCAAGGTGACCAAGCAGGTCGAGGGTCACACAATCTGTGCGCTCGGGGACGCGGCCGCCTGGCCGATCCAGGGTTTGATCAAGAATTTCCGGCCTGTCATCGAGCAACGCATCGATGACTATGTCGCCAAGTCGAAGTCCTCTTCGACCATGGTGGCGGCTGAGTAAGCGGAACGGGATTTGGAGAGCAACGGATGACGAAGCTCATCATCGACGGCAACGAAGTGGATGTCCCGGCGGACTACACGCTGCTTCAGGCCTGTGAAGAGGCGGGCGCCGAGGTTCCGCGGTTTTGTTACCACGACCGGCTGTCGATTGCCGGCAACTGCCGCATGTGCCTGGTGGAAGTGAAGGGCGGACCGCCCAAGCCGACCGCCTCCTGCGCCATGGGCGTGAAGGATCTGCGTCCGGGCCCGAACGGCGAGCCGCCGGTGGTCGAGACCAAGTCCGAAATGGTCAAGAAGGCCCGCGAGGGGGTGATGGAGTTCCTGCTCATCAACCACCCGCTGGATTGCCCGATCTGCGACCAGGGCGGCGAGTGCGACCTTCAGGACCAGGCGATGGCCTATGGCGTCGACGGCTCCCGTTTCCACGAGAACAAGCGCGCGGTCGAGAACAAGGAAATCGGCCCGCTGATCAAGACGATCATGACGCGCTGCATTCACTGCACCCGCTGCGTCCGCTTTACAACGGAAGTCTGCGGCGTCACCGATATGGGCCTGATCAGCCGCGGCGAAGACGCCGAGATCACCACTTATCTCGACGCGGCACTGTCTTCCGAAATGCAGGGCAACGTTGCCGACCTCTGCCCGGTCGGCGCCCTGACCCACAAGCCTTATGAATTCCATGCCCGTCCGTGGGAACTGACCAAGACCGAAAGCGTCGACGTGATGGACGCGGTTGGCTCGGCGATCCGCGTCGACAGCCGCGGCAAGGAAGTCATGCGCGTGATGCCGCGCCTCAATGAAGAGGTCAACGAGGAGTGGATCTCCGACAAGTCCCGCTACATCTGGGACGGTCTGAAGACCCAGCGCCTTGACAGGCCATACGCCAAGAAAGACGGCAAGCTGCAGCCGGTCTCCTGGGGCGAAGCCTTCCAGATCATCGCCGACAAGGTGAAGGCAAGCTCCGCCGACAAGATCGGCGCGCTCGCCGGTCAGATGGCCGGTGTGGAGGACATGTTTGCGCTGAAAAGCCTGATGGAAAAACTCGGAGTCGCCAACATCGACAGCCGTTTCCCGCGCTCGCCGCTGCATCCGAAAAACGGCCGCGCCAGCTATCTCTTCAATTCCACCATCCAGGGGATCGAAGAGGCCGACGCGATTATGCTGATCGGCTCCAACCCGCGCCAGGAAGCGCCGGTGCTCAACGCCCGTATCCGCAAGCGCTGGACGCGTGGCGATCTGCAAATCGGCCTGATCGGCGAAAACGCCGACCTGACCTATCCGGTGACCTATCTCGGCGCCGGTCCGGACAGCCTGAAACAGTTTATCGACCACGCGCCGGCCAAGGCGGAGCGGCCGATGTTCATCATCGGCCAGGGCGCGCTGAACCGTCCGGATGGTGCCGAAGTTCTGGCGACCATCGCCGCCGCCGCCAAGACGCTCGGCGTGATCAAGGACGGCTGGAACGGTTTCAACATTCTGCATACCGAGGCTTCTCAGGTCGGCGCACTCGACCTCGGCTTCGTGCCGGGCGAGGGCGGCAAGGACACCGGCGCCATGCTGGAGCCGGGCGCTCTTGATGTCCTGTTCCTGCTGGGCGTCGACGAGGTCGAGGTTCCGGAAGGCGCATTTGTCGTCTACCAGGGCACCCATGGCGACCGTGGCGCGCATCGCGCCGACGTGATCCTGCCGGGCGCCGCCTATACCGAAAAATCCGCGATCTACGTCAACACGGAAGGCCGCGTTCAGATGGCCGACCGGGCAGCGTTCCCTCCGGGCGAAGCGCGCGAAGATTGGGCGATCCTGCGGGCGCTGTCCGCCGTGCTCGGCCAGACGCTGGAATTCGACTCGCTCAGCCAGTTGCGTGCCAAACTGTTCGAGGCCGTGCCGCTGATGACCGGCATCGACGCGATCGAGGCCGGCGACGCGGCCGACATCGAAAAGCTCGCCAATGCGAAAGCCAAGATGGACAGCGCCGGCTTTGCCAACGTGATCCGTGATTTCTATCTGACCAACCCGATCGCCCGCGCCTCCAAGGTGATGGCCGAGTGTTCGGCGCTCGCGAAGACGCGGGCGGCAGAAGCAGCAGAATAAGGGGCAGGGGACCGAAATGGTTGAGTTCTTTACGACGACCTATCTGGGGCAATTCCTCCTGATGGCGCTGCAGAGCGTGGTCATGATGGTCGTGCTCCTGGTGATCGTCGCCTATATTCTCTATGCCGACCGCAAGATCTGGGCGGCCGTGCAGATCCGCCGCGGTCCGAACGTGGTCGGTCCCTGGGGTCTGCTGCAGAGTTTCGCCGACCTTTTGAAATTCGTGCTGAAAGAGCCGGTCATTCCGGCCGGGTCCAACAAGGTGCTGTTCCTGCTGGCGCCGCTGGTCTCCGTTCTGCTGGCCCTGGCGGCCTGGGCGGTTATCCCGGTCGCCGACGGCTGGGTGATCTCAAACATCAATATCGGCGTCCTGTTCGTCTTTGCGGTGTCGTCGCTCGAAGTCTACGGCGTCATCATCGGCGGCTGGGCCTCGAACTCGAAATACCCGTTCCTGTCGGCTCTGCGCTCCGCCGCGCAGATGGTCTCCTACGAGGTCTCCATCGGCTTTGTGATCGTGACCGTGCTGCTGTGTGCAGGCACGCTGAACCTTTCCGGCATCGTCTACGCCCAACAGACAGGGCTTGCCACCTGGCTCGGCGTGCCGTGGCTTTCGTTCCTGAACTGGTACTGGCTGCCGCTGTTCCCGATGTTCGTGGTGTTCTTTGTGTCCGCGCTGGCGGAAACCAACCGTCCGCCGTTCGATCTGGCGGAAGCGGAATCGGAACTGGTTGCCGGCTTCATGGTCGAATACGGTTCGACCCCGTACATGATGTTCATGCTCGGGGAATATGTCGCCATCTGCCTGATGTGCGCCCTGATGACGATCTTCTTCATGGGGGGATGGCTGCCGCCGTTCGACTTCGCGCCCTTCACCTGGGTACCGGGCATTGTCTGGTTCCTGCTGAAGTGTTTCCTGGGCTTCTTCATGTTCGCGATGGTGAAGGCCATGGTGCCGCGTTACCGCTATGACCAGCTGATGCGCCTGGGCTGGAAAGTGTTCCTGCCGCTGTCGCTGGGCATGGTCGTGGTTGTCGCCGCCGTCCTGATGATCATGGGCTGGGCACCGGGCGCGGCGTGAGCGTCTCGCTCGCCGGTGTGATCGGCGCCGCCGTCGGCCTCTATATGGGCTGGCTCGACTGGAAGATCCTGAAGGGCATGCTTCAGGCGGCGGAAACGAAGAACAGACAGGCTGGCGGTGACGGTGGCGCCGCGGCCAGGTACAGGGCGCTCTGGAGCGCACTGATTTTTGGAGTTCCGGTGATCGGCTTCCCGGTCATTGGCTATTTGGCCGGCAGCATGCTGGCCGGTTGAGGAAAGAGAGGCAAAAAGCGATGGGACTTAGTCAAGCCGTCAAATCGCTGTTCCTGCAGGAGTTCGTGTCCGCCTTCATTCTGGCGATGCGCTACTTCTTCAAGCCGAAGCCTACGGTCAACTATCCGTTTGAAAAAGGACCGGTGAGCCCGCGCTTCCGCGGCGAGCACGCTTTGCGCCGCTATCCGAACGGTGAAGAACGCTGCATCGCCTGCAAGCTGTGCGAGGCCATCTGCCCGGCGCAGGCGATCACCATCGAGGCCGGTCCGCGCCGCAATGACGGCACGCGCCGGACCACGCGGTACGACATCGACATGGTCAAATGCATCTATTGCGGCTTCTGCCAGGAAGCCTGTCCGGTGGACGCGATCGTCGAGGGACCGAATTTCGAATTCGCGACGGAAACCCGCGAGGAGCTTTACTACGACAAGGAAAAGCTGCTTGCGAACGGTGACCGCTGGGAACGCGAAATTGCCCGCAACATTGAAATGGACGCTCCTTACCGCTAGGAGCTAACCGCAATCTGGTTTGCCCGGCAATCCGGCCGGGCCCCGCACTTCCGGCCGCAAGGCCACACGACAGACAGGTCTTTGCAATGATCCTGAATGCTCTCTTCTTCTACCTGTTTGCCGGCGTCACATTGGCGTCTGCATTCATGGTGATCGCGTCCCGCAACCCGGTGACGTCGGTCCTGTTCCTGATCCTGGCGTTCGTGAATTCCGCGGGTCTGTTCATTCTGCTCGGGGCCGAATATCTGGCCCTGCTTCTGGTGGTCGTCTATGTCGGCGCCGTCGCGGTGCTGTTCCTGTTCGTGGTCATGATGCTGGACGTCGACTTCGTCGAGCTGCGGCAGGGCTTCCTGCAATATCTGCCGGTCGGCAGCCTGGTCGGCCTCATCTTGCTGGTCGAGCTGCTGATGGGTCTCGGGGCCTGGATCATCGCACCCGGCGTCCTGGGACACGGAGCTGAACCGACACCGGCGATTGCAGGGGTGCCGGGCGCCGAGGGGGTCACGAACATCCAGGCGATCGGCTCGATCCTCTACACCAAATACATCTATTTCTTCCAGGTCGCTGGCCTGGTTCTTCTGGTGGCCATGATCGGGGCGATTGTCCTGACCCTGCGCCACAAGCCGAATGTCAAACGTCAAAGCATTCCGGAACAGGTTGCGCGCAATCGCGAAACCGCCATTGAGGTCCGGAAAGTGGAGAGTGGCAAGGGTATCTGACGCGAAGGCGTCATTCGATAAAGTCCGGTCGCATGCACGCTCCTCCGTGCGGTGACCGGTTGGGGTAAACGAGGGGAGCACGGCGAGGCGCCCATGGAAATCGGTCTGTCGCACTATCTGTCGGTCGCGGCGATCCTGTTCACGATCGGGATCTTCGGGATCTTTCTGAACCGGAAAAACGTGATTGTCATTCTGATGTCGATCGAGCTGCTGCTGCTCTCGGTCAATATCAACTTTGTCGCCTTTTCGTCGTTCCTCGGCGACATGATGGGCCAGGTCTTCACCATGCTGGTGCTGACCGTGGCGGCGGCTGAAGCGGCCATCGGCCTCGCAATCCTGGTGGTGTTCCACCGGAACCGCGGCTCCATCGCCGTGGAAGACGTCAACGTGATGAAAGGGTAGGGACTGATGTATTCCGCAATTCTGTTCCTGCCGCTGATCGGCTTCCTGATTGCCGGCCTGTTTGGCCGCGCCATCGGTGCCAAGGCCTGTGAATATATCACCAGCGGGTTTCTCATCCTGGCGGCGCTGCTGTCCTGGATCGCCTTTTTCGGTTTCTGGCTCGGTGGATCGGAACTCCAGATCGTCGATCTGTTCCGCTGGATCGACGCCGGCGACCTGAAGGTCTCCTGGGCCATCCGCGTCGATACGCTGACCGCCGTGATGCTGATCGTGGTCACCACGGTTTCCGCGCTGGTGCATGTCTATTCCATCGGTTACATGCATCACGACCCGCACCGGCCGCGCTTCTTTGCCTATCTGTCGCTGTTCACCTTCGCCATGCTGTCGCTGGTAACGGCCGACAACCTGCTGCAGATGTTCTTCGGCTGGGAAGGCGTGGGTCTTGCGTCTTATCTTCTGATCGGTTTCTGGTATCAGAAGCCCTCCGCCAATGCGGCCGCGATCAAGGCCTTTGTCGTCAACCGTGTCGGTGACTTCGGCTTCGCGCTCGGCATCTTCGGCGTCTTCTTCCTGTTCGACAGCATCGAGTTCAACACCATCTTCAACGATGCGCCGTCCTTCATCCAGGGACATGAGGAGGTCATGACCTTCCTCGGCTACCATCTGGATCCGCATGCGGCGATGACGATTGTCTGCTTGTTGCTCTTCATGGGGGCCATGGGCAAGTCGGCGCAGTTCCTGCTGCACACCTGGCTGCCGGACGCAATGGAAGGCCCGACGCCGGTCTCCGCTCTGATCCACGCCGCAACCATGGTGACCGCGGGTGTCTTCATGGTGGCGCGTCTGTCGCCGCTGATGGAGCTGTCCCACACCGCGCTGACCGTGATCGTCTTCTTCGGCGCCACCACGGCCTTCTTCGCCGCGACCGTTGGTCTCGTGCAGAACGACATCAAGCGCGTGATCGCCTATTCGACCTGTTCCCAGCTCGGCTACATGTTCGTCGCGCTCGGGGTCGGGGCCTATTCGATTGGCATCTTCCACCTGTTCACGCACGCCTTCTTCAAGGCGCTCCTGTTCCTTTGCGCCGGCTCCGTCATTCACGCGGTTTCCGACGAGCAGGACATGCGCAAGATGGGCGGTCTTCGGAAACATATTCCGATCACCTACTGGACGATGATGATCGGCACGCTGGCTCTGACCGGTGTCGGCATTCCGTTCACCCATATCGGTTTTGCCGGCTTCATCTCCAAGGACGCCATCATCGAGGCGGCCTTCGGCGGCTCGATGGGCGAACACGCCAACCCGATGGCCCTATACGGCTTCTGGCTGACCGTGATCGCCGCCGCTCTGACCTCGTTCTATTCCTGGCGCCTGACCTTCATGACGTTCCACGGCAAGCCGCGCGCTTCGGTGGATGTCATGAAACATGTCCATGAATCGCCGCTGGTGATGACCGTGCCGCTGTTCGTGCTGTCGATCGGTGCCGTTCTCGCGGGCATGGTCTTCTACGGCTCGTTCTACGGCGAAGGCTACGACGCGTTCTGGAACACCGGGGTAACCGGCGCGATGCCGTCCATGGAAAACAGCCACGTTCTCCATGCCATGCACGAGGTGCCGGCCTGGGTGAAGGTCTCGCCGTTCGTCATGATGGTGCTCGGCTTCCTGGTGGCCTACCAGTTCTACATCCGCTCGCCGGAAATGCCGAAGCAGCTGGCGGAGCGCCATTCCGGCCTCTACCAGTTCCTGCTCAACAAATGGTATTTCGACGAGCTCTACGATTTCATCTTTGTCCGGCCTGCCCAGTGGCTCGGCCGCGCGCTCTGGAAGAAGGGCGACGGCACCGTGATTGACGGCTTCGGCCCGAACGGCGTTGCCGCGCGCGTCCAGAACGTCACGTCCTGGGTCGTCCGACTGCAGACCGGATATCTCTACCACTATGCATTTGCGATGCTGATCGGGGTGGCTCTCTTGATCACCTGGTCGATGTTCACCGGTGCGGGCACCGGCGGGGGTGCACACTAATGATTGACTGGCCAATTCTGTCACTCACAACCTTCTTGCCGCTGCTCGGGGTGCTGTTCATCCTGCTGGTTCCCGGCAATGACGAGGGCAGCAAGAAAAACATCCGCATGGTCGCCCTTGTGACCACGTCGGTGACCTTCCTGCTGTCGCTGTTCATCTGGGGCAATTTCGACTACGCCAATCCGGGCTTCCAGTTCCTGGAGGAAAAGGACTGGCTGCCGAGCGGCATCGCCGCGCATCTCGGCGTCGAGGACATCAAGTATCGCATGGGCGTTGACGGCATTTCCGTGCTGTTCGTGATCCTGACCACCTTCCTGATGCCTTTCTGTATCCTGGCCTCCTGGGAAAGCATCCAGAAGCGCGTCAAGGAATACATGATCGCCTTCCTGGTGCTGGAAACGCTGATGATCGGCGTCTTCTGCGCCCTCGACCTGGTGGTGTTCTACGTCTTCTTCGAGGCCGGCCTGATCCCGATGTTCCTGATCATCGGCGTCTGGGGCGGTGCCCGCAGGGTCTACGCTTCCTACAAGTTCTTCCTCTACACGCTGCTCGGCTCGGTGCTGATGCTGATCGCGATCATGGCGATGTACTGGACGGCCAAGACCTCCAATATTGCCGACCTTGTTGCCAGCAACGCGTTTCCGCCGGAAATGCAGACCTGGCTCTGGATCGCCTTCTTCGCCAGCTTCGCGGTGAAGATGCCGATGTGGCCGGTGCATACCTGGTTGCCGGATGCGCACGTGGAAGCGCCCACGGCGGGGTCCGTGATCCTGGCCGGCATTCTGCTGAAGCTCGGCGGCTATGGCTTCCTGCGCTTTTCGCTGCCGATGTTCCCGGTCGCGTCCGACATGTTCGCGCCGATGATCTACACGCTCTCCATTGTGGCGATCATCTACACCTCGCTGGTGGCGCTGGCGCAGGAGGACATCAAGAAACTGATCGCCTATTCGTCCGTGGCGCATATGGGCTATGTCACCATGGGCATCTTCACGATGACCGAGCAGGGCGTCCAGGGCGGCATCTTCCAGATGCTTTCGCACGGCATCGTGTCCGGCGCGCTGTTCCTGTGTGTCGGCGTGATCTACGACCGGATGCACACCCGAGAGATCGCCGCCTATGGCGGCCTGGTCAACCGGATGCCGAAATACGCGGTTGCGTTCCTGATCTTCACCATGGCCAATGTGGGCCTGCCGGGCACTTCAGGCTTCGTCGGTGAAATCCTGACGCTGATGGGCGCGTTCCAGGTCAACACCTGGGTGGCGTTCTTCGCGACCACCGGCGTGATCCTGTCGGCGGCCTATGCGCTCTACCTTTATCGCCGCGTCGTCTTCGGCGCGCTGGAGAAGGAAAGCCTGAAGTCGATGCTCGACCTGAATCTCCGGGAAAAGGCCATCCTGCTGCCAATGGTGGTGCTGACGATCTTCTTCGGCTTCTACCCGATGGCGATCCTGGATGTGACCCAGGGCGCCGTCGACAATCTCATCACCCATTACACTGCGGCGCTTGACGCAGCCGGGGTCACCCAGCACGCCGCGACGGCCGCCGCCGCGGCCGCCCACTAAGGTTTCGAGGACGAGACAGAGCCATGTCAGACATGACCCAACTGCCAGATCTCATGCCGGTTCTGCCGGAGATCATCCTGGCCCTCGGAGCGATGGTGCTGCTGATGATCGGTGCCTTTGGGGGCAAGGGCGTCAGCTACGCGGTGTTCGGCGGTGCCATGGGGCTTCTCGGCGGCACCTTCCTGGTGCTGCTGTTTGTGCCGTCCTATGGCGAGACCTTTGGCGGATCCTTCGTTCTTGACGATTTCGCCTATCTCCTGAAACTCCTGGTGCTGGCGGGCTCGTTCTTTGCCATCGCCATGTCCTGGGCCTATGCCAAGAGCCAGTCCTTCGACCATTTCGAGTATCCGATCCTGATCGTGCTGGCGACGCTCGGCATGATGCTGATGCTGTCGGCCAACGACATGATCGCGCTGTATCTTGGCCTCGAGCTGCAGAGCCTGTCTCTCTATGTGGTCGCCGCGATCAACCGGGACAGCGTGCGCTCGACGGAAGCGGGCCTGAAATACTTCGTCCTCGGCGCGCTGTCCTCCGGCATGCTGCTCTACGGCATGTCGCTGGTCTACGGCTTCTCCGGCCAGATCGCCTTTTCCGGCATTGCCGAGGCGCTCACCCACGAAGGCGCATCCATTGGTCTCGTGATCGGTCTGACCTTCATCCTGGCCGGTCTTGCTTTCAAGATCTCGGCCGTGCCGTTCCACATGTGGACGCCGGATGTCTATGAAGGCGCGCCGACCCCGGTCACCGCCTTCCTGGCCGCCGCGCCGAAAGTGGCCGCCATGGGCATGCTGGTGCGCATCGTGATCGAGGCGTTCCAGCCGGTCACCAGCGAGTGGCAGCAGATCGTCGTCTTTGTCTCGATTGCCTCCATGGCACTCGGCGCCTTTGCCGCGATCGGCCAGCGCAACCTGAAGCGGCTGATGGCCTATTCCTCGATCGGTCACATGGGTTATGCCCTGGTCGGTCTGGCGGCCGGAACGCAGACGGGTGTCGAAGGTGTGATCTTCTACATGATCGCCTATCTCGGCATGACCCTCGGCGTCTTCGCCTGCATCCTTTCCATGCGCCGCAAGGACGGCATGGTCGAGGAAATCAGCGATCTCGCGGGTCTCTCACAGACAAACCTGCCGATGGCGATCCTGCTGGGCCTCTTGATGTTCTCGCTTGCCGGCATTCCGCCGCTGGTCGGTTTCTTCGGCAAGTGGTACGTCTTTGTCGCCGCCGTCGAGGCCGGTCTTTATCCGCTCGCCGTGATCGGTGTGCTGATGTCGGTGGTCGGTGCCTATTATTACCTCCGGATCGTCAAGATCATGTTCTTCGACGAACCGGTCGAAGCCTTCGAGCGCATGCCGATGGAGCTGAAGGTCGTGCTCGGGCTGTCCAGCCTGTTCGTGATCTTCTTCTGGCTGGCGCCGGGACAGGTGGTGACTGCCGCCAGTGCGGCAGCGGCATCGCTGTTCTGACCAGCGGCATGACAGGTGGAAATCAGCAACGTCCGGCGCCCGGTGCGCCGGACTTTCGCTTTGAAGAGCATGTCAGCGTTGGCTCGACCAACACGCTGTGTTTCGAACGCGCCAACCACGGCGATGCCGGGCGGCTGTGGATCCGGGCGGACGAACAGACCGAAGGAAGGGGCAGGCGCGGCCGCGACTGGTCGTCTCCGGGTGGAAATCTTTTTACCAGCCTGCTTCTGATCGATCCCCAGCCTGCCGAGCGGATCGGCGAATTGCCCTTGGTGGCGGCTGTCGCCCTGGCCGAAGCCGTTGACAAAGCGGCCGGCACACTGCAACTGGTACAGTTGAAATGGCCAAACGACCTGCTGGTCGACGGCGCCAAGCTCTCCGGTATCCTCTTGGAGGCCGAAACGCTTGCCGACGGCAGGCGGGCGGTGGTCATCGGCTTCGGCGTGAATTGCGTATCTCATCCGGAGCTGACGCTTTATCAGGCAACGGACCTGAGAAGCCTTGGGTTTCAGGTGGGCGCGGACAGGTTGTTTGAGTGTCTTTCCGCGAGCCTTGCCGACAAACTGGCGCTGTGGGCGCAACCAGACGGTTTTGAGACCATCCGCAGGGGCTGGCTGAAACGCGCGGCCCATCTGGGCAGGCGGATCACGGTCAGGACAGCCCAGGAAGAATTGAACGGCATCTTTGCCGACTTGGATGCGCGCGGCCACCTGGTCTTGAAACAGGACGATGGCCGCACGCGCACCCTTTACGCGGGCGACGTGTTTTTACCCAGTGCATGACACTGCGGGGCGCATCGCCTGTGCGCATGCTTAAAGGAGCAATCTATGGCTTCGGCCAAAACAACTGACAAAGATATCGTCTTTCTGCCGCTCGGCGGTGTCGGCGAAATCGGCATGAATCTTGGCCTTTACGGCTATGGACCCGAAACCGACCGCACCTGGCTGATCGTCGATTGCGGCGTGAGTTTCGCAGGTCCCGACCTGCCGGGAATCGACGTGGTCGTCCCGGACATCAAGTTCCTGGAAGACGAGATCGACAACATTGCCGGCATGGTGATCACCCATGCCCATGAAGACCATTACGGCGCGATCCTGCATCTGTGGCCCTATCTGAAGGTTCCGGTCTATGCGACCGCCTTCACCGCCGGCTTGCTGGCCGCCAAGGCCGAAAGCGAACCGGGCGCCGAAGAGGTTCCCGTCACCGTCGTACGCCAGGGCGAGCGGCACAAGATCGGTCCGTTCGACGTCGAATTCGTCGCCATGGCCCATTCCATTCCCGAACCCTGTGCCCTGGCGATCCGAACGCCGGCGGGCATGGTGCTGCACACCGGTGACTGGAAGATCGATCCGACACCGGGTGTCGGCAAGCCCATCGACATGGACCGGCTGGCGGAGCTTGGCCGGGAAGGGGTGATGGCGCTGGTCTGCGACAGCACCAACGCGGTGCGCGACGGCGTCAGCCCGAGCGAAAAGGATGTGGCGGAAGAATTGAAGAAGGTGATGGCTGGCGCCAAGCACCGGATCGCCGTCACCACCTTTGCCTCGAACGTTGCCCGCATCCGGGCAATCGCGGAAGCTGCCGCCGCCAACGACCGGGACGTTGTAGTGGTCGGGCGCTCGATGCACCGGGTGATCGAGGTCGCCGGCGAACTGGAATATCTCGAGGGCTTGCCCCAGTTCCGCGACGAAGAGGCCTATGGCTACCTGCCGCGGGAAAAGACCGTGTTGCTGTGCACCGGCTCGCAAGGCGAAGCCCGTGCGGCGCTGGCTCGGATTGCTGCGGGCGACCATCGCAACATAGCCCTTTCCAAGGGCGACATGGTGATCTTCTCTTCGCGCACCATTCCGGGCAACGAGAAGGAAGTCGGCGCGGTCATGAACAACCTGGCCGACAAGGATGTCGAGATCATCACCGACCGGGACGCGCTGGTGCATGTGTCCGGCCACCCGCGCCGCGGCGAGCTGGAACAGCTCTACAAGCTGATCCAGCCGAAGGTCGTGCTGCCCGTGCATGGCGAACCGCTGCATCTGGGAGCGCATGCCGCATTCGCCAAGGCTCAGGGCGTTCCGGAAGTCGTACGCGGCAGGAACGGCGATATCATCCGCCTGACCGCCGGCAAGGCCGGCATCATCGATGAAGCCCCTTCCGGCATCATGGTGAAGGACGGCGACATCCTCGACGACCCGGAAGTGACCGGTGTCAAGGAACGGCGCAAATTGTCCTATGCCGGCGCTGCCGTCATTGCGCTGGTCGTCAACCGGGCAGGGGACCTGCTCACCGATCCCCTGATCACGTTGCTTGGCCTGCCCGACACAGACGATGACGGCGAGCCGATGGAGGACGTCGTCGCCAAGGCCGTGATCGGTGCGGTGACGAGCATCCCGAAGGCCCGGCGCAAGAACAAGGATCTTGTTGGCGAAGCCGCCCGGCGCGCCGCCCGCTCCGAGATCCTGGAGGTGTGGGGCAAAAAGACGCTCTGCAAGGTGATGGTGACCCAACTATAGTCCTTATAGGCCTCTACACAGCCAGGACCGGCTGCGGTAAAACCACGAAGGTTCATTCGGAGGCGGATCGTGAGGTCCGCCGCGAAGGATCGGCCGCCTGTTGCGGAATGCGTGCCGATCCTGCGAGACGGGCCTCTGGCCCTCCTCAGGATGACACAGAGTTTTGGTGCTTGTTGAAGACGGAATGACTTGTGGAGAGAAGTTCATGATCGGACGGCTTAATCACGTTGCCATCGCGGTGTCCGACATCGAGGCTGCGACCTCTGTCTACCGGGACACGCTCGGCGCGGACGTTTCGGCGAAGGAAGAACAGCCGGATCATGGCGTGAGCACGGTGTTCATCAACCTGCCCAACACCAAGATCGAGCTGCTTGAGCCGCTCGGCGAGAACTCGCCGATTGCCAAGTTTCTGGAAAAGAACCCGTCCGGCGGCATTCACCATGTCTGCTACGAGGTCGACGACATCATCGCCGCGCGTGACAAACTGGTTGCCGATGGCGCACGGGTTCTGGGCGATGGCGAGCCGAAGATCGGCGCCCATGGCAAGCCCGTCCTGTTCCTGCATCCGAAGGATTTTCTCGGAACGTTGACCGAACTCGAAGAGGCCTGAACCATGTCCGTCGCATTCGGAATGGCGATCTATTTCATGATCTGGTGGATCATCCTGTTTGCCATCCTGCCGTTCGGCATGCGCCGAACCCAGGAAGAGGCAGGAGAGGTGCTGCCGGGGTCGGAGCCGAGCGCTCCCGAACGGCCGCAGTTTCTGAAAGTCATCGTGATCACCACGATCGTCGCGACGATCGTCTTTGCCGGCTATGTGACTTTGCGCCAATCCGGTTACGGCCTGGACGATATCCCGTTTTTGAACCCGCCAGCCGGCGATTACGCCCATCCGAGCGACTGATCGTCGCTTCTATTGCTTTTCGAGAAAAGTCTGAGACGACTTTAGCTGCCTCTCGGCTCTGCCCCGAACGCAAAAGTCGGCAATGCTTGTTTCAAACAATTCTCGAAATGCTTTAGGTCGCTCCATCAGGGCAAAGAAAAAGGCAGAGCCGAAGCTCTGCCTTTGATAAGTTCCGCGTCTAAATTTGACCCCAAACCCATACCGGTCGATTGTTCAACCTGGCCGGGCGGCTGCGAACCGCGAAGGTGCGCCAGAGGGTCCTTCCTCCCAAGACTCAGACCGCGATGTCCTTGAGCTTCTTGGCATTTCTGCCGAGGCATCTTTTTCTTATGAGAACGGAACCTAGCGGATTGAATCAGGCTTGTCACCTATTTGTCGTGCACAGCTCATTTTTTTTGCTTGCTCATTTCCTCAGCGTCACTTTGTACTAAAGACTTAGTAATTGCGCGGGCGAAATATGAGGTGGCAAATTGTTGGAAATGTGCAGTTTTTCGGCCAATTTGACACGGCCAGCCGCAAAAGCCCGTTGCCGTTTCGCAAAGGACTTGTTTTTAAGCGCGGCATGCGCTTTGACTGCGCACAAATCAGGCGATGCCAAATCAGTGAGAACATAAATGCGTCTTTCCCGCTACTTCCTGCCCATCCTGAAAGAAACGCCCAAGGAAGCCGAGATCGTTTCCCACCGGCTGATGCTGCGCGCGGGCATGATTCGCCAGCAGTCGGCAGGGATCTATTCCTGGTTGCCGCTCGGCCTGAAGGTACTGCGCAAGATCGAACGGATCGTGGAAGAAGAGCAGGCGCGCGCCGGCGCCATCCAGCTGTTGATGCCGACCATCCAGTCTGCGGATCTGTGGCGGGAGAGTGGGCGCTACGATGCTTATGGCAAGGAAATGCTGCGCATCACCGACCGTCACGAACGCGACATGCTCTTCGGGCCGACCAACGAGGAGATGATCACCGACATCTTCCGCGGCTATGTGCGCTCCTACAAGGATCTGCCGCTCAATCTTTACCACATCCAGTGGAAGTTCCGCGACGAGGTCCGCCCGCGCTTTGGTGTGATGCGCGGACGCGAGTTCCTGATGAAGGATGCCTATTCCTTCGATCTGGATAAGGAAAGCGCGCGCCACGCCTATAACCGCATGTTCGTGGCTTACCTGCGCACCTTCGAGAGGATGGGCCTGAAAGCCATCCCGATGAAGGCCGACACCGGCCCGATCGGCGGCGACATGAGCCACGAGTTCATCATCCTGGCTGAAACCGGCGAGAGCGAAGTGTTCTGCGACAAGTCGCTTCTGGAAATGCCGACTCCGGCTGAGGACACGGATTTCTTCTCGGATCTGACACCGATCGTCACCGAGTGGACGACGCCTTATGCGGCCACAGACGAAATGCATGACGCCGATGCCTTCGCGGCGCTGCCCGAAGAGGCGCGTGTGTCGGCACGCGGCATCGAGGTCGGCCATATCTTCTATTTCGGCACCAAATATTCCGACGCCATGGGTGCCAAGGTGGCCACGGCGGAAGGCACCGAAGTGCCGGTGCATATGGGCTCCTACGGTGTCGGCGTGTCGCGCCTTCTTGGCGCCTTGATCGAAGCCAATCATGACAACAACGGAATCATCTGGCCGAAGTCGGTTGCACCGTTCCATGTGGGACTGGTCAACCTGAAGCCGGGTGACGAGCTGACGGATCAGGCCTCCGAGGATCTTTACGCCAAGCTGGAGGCAGCGAGCATCGAGGTGCTCTACGACGACACGGACACACGGGCGGGCGCGAAATTCGCGACCATGGACCTGATCGGTCTGCCGTTCCAGGTTGTCGCCGGACCGCGCGGTCTGAAAGACGGCGTTCTGGAGGTCAAGGATCGGGCAACTGGGGAAAAGGAAATGCTTTCCCCGGAAGCCACATTGAACAAGCTGACCGCGGCATTGACGGACTGACGCCGTCCGTCGATGCTTTCGGGCAGGGATTCGGCGTGTTGGCGCGCAACACGCCGCCGGGGCATTGCTGAGATGGATGGACAATGACAGCGGTTGATACGGCGGACGTTGACGACGGTCACAAACCTGCGGCCCCGACACGTCCCTTTTCCGCCTTCGAATGGATGATCGCCGGCCGGTACCTGAGGTCCCGCCGACGCGAGACCTTCATTTCGGTTATCGCCGGCTTCTCCTTCGCCGGCATCATGCTCGGCGTGGCGACGCTGATCATCGTCATGGCGGTGATGAACGGTTTCCGCACGGAGCTGCTCAGCAAGATCCTGGGCATCAACGGCCACATGCTGGTACAGCCCATTGACAGCCCGCTGACCGATTACGACATCGTTGCACCGAAACTGGAAACCGTGCCCGAGGTGGTCGCCGCGATTCCCTTTGTCGAGGGGCAAGCGCTGGTTTCGGGACCCGCCGGCAATCTCGGTGCTCTCGTGCGCGGTGTCCATGAGAGTGATCTGCGCCGAATTCCGCTGGTTGCCCAGAACATCCTTGAAGGCGGTTCGCTTGACGGCTTTTCGGAAGGCGACGGCGTGGCCATCGGCAGCCGCATGGCGCAACAGCTCGGCATCACGGTGGGAGACAACGTCACCATCATATCGCCGCGCGGCAGTGTCACGCCCATGGGAGTGACGCCGCGCCTCAAGGCCTATCCGGTCATTGCGATCTTCGAAATCGGCATGAGCGAATACGACGCCACCTTCGTGTTCATGCCGCTGGAGGAATCGCAGGCCTATTTCAATATGGACACCAAGGCGACCGGCATTGAGGTCTATGTGGTCGATCCGGACGATGTCGGGGTGATGAAACCGGCCGTTGAAGCCGCGGCCGAACGGCCGACATTCGTCACGGACTGGCGCCAGCGCAACGTAACCTTCTTTTCCGCCCTGGAGGTGGAGCGGAACGTGATGTTCATCATCCTGTTCCTGATCGTGCTGGTGGCCGCGCTCAACATTATCTCCGGCATGATCATGCTGGTGAAGGACAAGGGCAAGGACATCGCCATCTTAAGGACCATGGGCGCCTCGCGCGGCGCGGTCATGCGCATCTTCCTGATCACCGGGGCCAGCATCGGCTGTGTCGGCACCTTGGCCGGCTTTGTCCTCGGGCTGATTGTCTGCCTCAACATCGAGAGCATCCGCCAGTTCGTGTCCTGGATGACCACAACCGAACTGTTCTCGCCGGAGCTTTATTTCCTGTCGAAACTTCCGGCGGAGATCGACAGTGGCGAGACCATCACCGTTCTTGTCATGGCCCTTGTCCTGTCCCTTCTGGCAACCGTCTATCCGGCCTGGCGCGCGGCGCGGCTCGATCCGGTCGAAGCACTTAGGTATGAATAGGGAGACGGGAGATGGACATGGCCGTTGATCCGCAACGCGCGCCGGGCCTTCAACCCGCCGCCCTTGAACTGTCAGGGATTACCCGCAGCTTCGATGAGGGTGACCGCCAGCTGCGCATTCTGAAGGGGGCCAATCTCAGAATCGAGGCCGGCGAGATGGTCGCGCTTGTGGCGGCTTCCGGCACCGGCAAATCGACCCTGTTGCATATCGCGGGGCTGCTGGAGCGCCCGGACGAGGGCGATGTGTTCCTCGGGCCGGTCAATTGCTCAGACCTTTCCGATGTCGACCGCACGGCGATCCGCCGCAACGACATTGGCTTTGTCTATCAGTTCCATCACCTGCTGCCCGAATTCACCGCGCAGGAAAACATCATGATGCCGCAGATGATCCGCGGCCTGCCGAAAAAGGTTGCCGCTGAGCGGGCGGACGAGTTGCTCAGTTACATGCGGCTCGGCGAGCGCGGCAAGCATCGGCCGTCGGAGCTTTCCGGCGGCGAGCAGCAGCGTGTCGCCGTGGCGCGCGCCGTCGCCAATGCACCGCGCATCCTGCTATTGGACGAGCCGACCGGCAATCTCGACCCGAAAACCGCCGCCTATGTGTTCGACGCCTTGTCCGCCCTGGTCAGGGCCTCAGGGGTCGCGACCCTGTTTGCCACCCACAATATGGAACTCGCCGGCCGCATGGACCGGGCCATTACGCTCGCGGACGGGCAGGTAAAAGAACTTTAGCCGGGTCAGAAAACCTTGGTTTGCCCTTTTCTGAAGGATTTGCGGCTGGTTGACTAGCCGCAAATCCGAGGTCGGAAAGGCCGGGAACAAAGCAAAAACTCCAAGATTTCAGCAAATTTGATTTGCCTGCTTGCAAGGTGAACAAAAAGTGCTTGCAAAGAGAACAAAGTTGGAACATAGTCTCGTTACGCAATGAGCAACGGTTGGAGGGTGTGATGTTCCATATCGCTCGTGATTTTGCCGCTTTCGGTTCTCTGGTCTGTTTCTGCACCACGCTGGCTGTCTGGGGCGACGTGCTGTTTGCCGTCAACTGACGAAAGCATGATGGCCGGTTCGGTTGATTGGCCGCATTGGCTGCAGTGGACCGAGCACAGTGCCGGATGATGATCCCGGCCGGCTGATTGACGCGGCGCAGTGCGTTTTCCGCTCTAAGACTCAAAGAACAACGGGGACGAACCGGTCCGTGTCTCGACAGGCGTGACGGGACAGGCTTCACTTGGAAGCTTGATTCTCAGAACGAACTTGTGAGTGCCACCATGTCCGCGTCCGCCGACGACCGTTCCCAATCCGCTCATGCGGGTGTTGCTGGCCTTGAGGGGACCGCCGGACCGGGCTACGTGCATCTCCGGGTTCATTCGGCTCTGTCTCTTCTGGAAGGTGCTTTGCCGATCAAGAAGCTTCTGGATCTTGCAAAGGCCGATGACCAGCCGGCACTGGCGATTGCCGACACCAACAATCTGTTCGGCGCCCAGGAATTTTCCGGCAAGGCCTGGGGCACCGGCATTCAGCCGATCACCGCTTGCCAGTTGTCCATCTTTTTCGACGATGGTCTTGAAGGTGCTCGCAAGGGCGAGCCGGCGCTTGCCGACGTTGTCCTGATCGCGATGACGGAGACCGGCTACGGAAATCTGATGGAACTGAGTTCACGGGCCTTTCTCGACACCGAGACCGGCCTGCGCCCGCATGTCTCCGCAAACTATCTGCTGTCGAAATCCGAAGACGTGATCGTGCTTACCGGCGGGGTGGGCGGTCCGGTCGGCGCCGCGTTGCTTGCCGGGCGCAAGGATCTTGCCAAAAGCCGTCTTGTGGCATTGGCCGGGGGCTTCTCCGGACGCTGTTATGTGGAGCTGCAGCGCCACGGCATGGAGGCCGAACGCAAGACCGAAGACGCGTTTCTCGGCCTGGCCTATGATCTCGACCTGCCAATCGTGGCGACCAACGAGGCCTTTTTCCCCAAGCGCGAGGACTACGAGGCCCATGACGCGCTGATCTGCATTTCCGAGGGCCGGGTGCTGATCGAGGACGACCGGCGCCGGCTGACACCGGAACACTATTTCAAAAGCCGCGCAGAAATGTGCGCGCTCTTCGCCGATCTGCCCGAAGCGCTGGCCTCGACCGTGGAGATTGCACGGCGCTGCAGCTTCCGGCCGCTCAAGCGGGACCCGATCCTGCCGCGTTTCGCCGGTGCCGATGCCGATCCGGAGGAAGCGGAACGGGCCGAGGCGGAAGAACTGAAGCGGCAGGCCCGCGAGGGTCTACAGGCCCGGCTCGATGCTCACGGACTGGCGCCGGGGCTGGAAGAAAAGGATTACTGGGACCGGCTCGATTACGAGACCGGCATCATCGAGCGGATGAAGTTCCCGGGTTACTTCCTGATCGTTGCCGACTTTATCAAATGGGCCAAGAACCAGGACATTCCGGTCGGACCGGGCCGCGGTTCCGGTGCAGGCTCGCTGGTCGCATGGTCGCTGACAATCACCGACCTCGACCCGATGCGGTTCTCGCTGCTGTTCGAGCGCTTCCTCAATCCGGAACGTGTCTCCATGCCGGATTTCGACATCGACTTCTGCCAGAGCCGGCGTGAAGAGGTCATCCGCTACGTCCAGGAGAAATACGGCCGCCAGCAGGTGGCGCAGATCATCACCTTCGGATCGCTGCAGGCCCGTGCGGTGTTGCGCGATGTCGGCCGCGTGTTGCAGATGCCCTACGGCCAGGTCGACCGGCTGTGCAAGCTCGTGCCCGCCAACCCGGCCAATCCGGTTACGCTCGGTCAGGCGCTCGAGGACGAGCCGCGCCTACGCGAAGCGGCTCGGGAAGAGGAAATCGTCGAACGCCTGCTCGGCATGGCCCAGAAACTGGAAGGTTTGTATCGGCACGCCTCGACCCATGCCGCTGGCGTCGTCATCGGCGACCGGCCGCTGGAACAGCTGGTGCCGCTCTACCGGGACCCCCGCTCCGACATGCCGGTTGCCCAGTTCAACATGAAGATGGTCGAGGATGCCGGGCTGGTAAAGTTCGACTTTCTCGGTCTGAAAACGCTGACGGTGATCGACACGGCGGTGAAGCTGATCGAACGCCATGGCATCACTGTCGATGTCGCAGGCCTGCCGATTGACGATCTGAAAACCTATCAGCTGCTCGCCCGCGGCGAGACCTTCGGCGTGTTCCAGCTGGAAAGTCAGGGCATGCGCCGGGCGATCGCAGGCATGAAGCCGGACCGGTTTGAGGACATCATCGCCCTGGTGGCGCTCTATCGTCCCGGCCCGATGGAGAACATCCCGGTCTATAACGCCGTCAAGCACGGCGAACAGGATCCGGACTGTCTGCATCCGCTGCTCGAACCGATCCTGATGGAGACGAACGGCATCATCGTCTACCAGGAGCAGGTGATGCAGATCGCCCAGGTGCTCTCCGGCTACTCGCTCGGCGAAGCTGACCTTCTCCGGCGCGCGATGGGTAAGAAGATTGCCGCGGAAATGGAAGTCCAGCGGGCGCGCTTCGTCGACGGCGCGGTGGAACGCGGTATCAACAAGAACCAGGCCGGGACGATCTTCGACCTGGTGGCGAAATTCGCCAATTACGGCTTCAACAAATCCCACGCCGCCGCCTATGCGCTGGTCTCCTATCACACGGCCTGGCTGAAGGCGAACCACCCGGTGGAGTTCATGGCCGCGTCCATGACACTTGATATGGGCAACACCGAAAAGCTCGGCGATTTCAGGCAGGAAGCGCGACGCATGGGCATCGAGATCGTGCCGCCGTCGATCAACCGGTCGCAGGTCTATTTCGACGTCGCCGACGGCAAGATCCTCTATGCCATGGGCGCAATCAAGGGCGTTGGCGAGCAGGCCGTTGAACATATTGTCGAGGTGAGAGGAGACACGCCGTTCAAGAGCCTCGGCGATTTCGCACGGAGGATTTCCCCGAAAGCGCTCAACAAGCGCACCTTGGAAAACCTTGTCGCCGCCGGCGCTTTTGATGAACTGGAGCCCAGCCGGGCGCGTGTGTTCGAAGGTCTCGATCGCATCATGGGCCTGGCGCAGCGCACGGAGGAAAACCGGACGCTCGGCCAGGACGAACTCTTCGGCGGCAGCGACAGCGAGGAACCCTTGCAGCTCGACGAGGTCCATGGCTGGACAAACGAGGAAAAGCTGCAGCGCGAGCATTCCGCCATCGGCTTTTATCTCTCCGCCCATCCGATCGATGAATATGCGTCTGTCCTGACAAAGATGCGGGCGCAGCCCTGGAGCCAGTTTGCCGAGGCGGTCAAGCAAGGCGCTTCGCATGGACGTCTTGCCGGGACGGTGGTCTCCATGCAGGAGCGCAAGACCAAGTCGGGAACGCGCATGGGCATTGCCCGCCTGTCGGATGCCACCGGTCAGTACGAGGCGCTGCTCTTCCGGGAGAAGCTGGAACAGTTTCGGGATGTCTTGCAGGCCGGGCGTTCCGTCGTGGTCCTGGTTGGCGCCGACATGCGCGACGATGAGCCGTCGCTGCGGATCGAACAGGTTGATCCGATCGACCAGGTGGCCGCGCGGCTTCAAAAGAGCATGCGGGTCTTCGTGCGCGACGAACGCCCGATCCAGAGCCTTGCCAAGCACCTTCAGGTGCGCGGCGAAGGCGATGTTACGGTGATCGTGCTTCTGGAGAACGGGGCGCGCGAGGTCGAGGTCAAACTGCCCGGGCGGTTCCGCCTATCGCCTGAAATCGCTGGCGCGTTGAAAGCCGTTCCCGGCGTGACGGATGTCCAGATGGCTTGACGGTATGGGACCGCATTCCGACGCGAAGGTCGCGCCGGATCTTGTTCTTCCGCTGCGTTGGGTTATGCGCTAGAATTCGCCCGGTCCAGAATGACCGGCTGGAGGGCATTGCGACTTTCAAGGCGAGAGTAGATGGCCAGGAGTTTCAACGGGGCGGTGCTCGCCACCGCGCTTTCCCTCACATTCGCGGTGCTGCCGGCGGAACCCGGTCGCGCAAGTTCGCTCATGAGCGCCTGCAAGGTTGATGTCGACGCGCTGTGCAAGGGCGTTGAAGAAGGCCGGGGACGGGTCTCGGCCTGCCTATTCGCCCATGGCGGCAGGGTTTCGGGCTCCTGCAAGCCCGAACTGTCGAAGGTCACCAACAGCGGCACTTTCCGGAAGGTGGTTCCCGCCAGTCTCGGCAGTCTCAAGGGGACGGAGCGCGACGCGAAGTTCCGGCAGGTTTGCGCCGGCGACATCAAGAACCATTGCGGCGGTGTCGGTCAGGCAACCGACCGTGTCCTGGCCTGTCTCTATGCCTGGTCCAACCGCATCTCCAAAAACTGCCATGCGGAAGCAAAGGCGATCCTGACGGGGAACTGACCGGTTGGTTGCGGCTATTGGCCGGCCGGCCAGATGAGTTCCAGGCGGATGCCGCCCGGTTCGGCGAACATCATGTGCCTGCGCGGACCTTCGCCCAGAAGTTCGGGCTCGAATTCGATCGTGACGCCTGGCCAATCCCGTATCTTGGCGGCAAGTGCTTCGAGCTCGCCTTCTGAACCGACTTCCAGGGCAATGTGGTGCAGGCCGATATTGGTCTTGCGGTCGAAGTCGGTCACCGGCCGGTTAAGGTCCGCCTGCCAGAGCGTCAGGCGGGCAGTGCCGTCCGACACGGTCGTGCGCGGATAGGCGTCGTCCCGGGCCAGAAGTGTCCAGTCGAGAACATCGGTGAAAAAGGCCGTGGTCTGGTCGAGGTCCCGGACGGTGAGGCCGAGATGATTGATGCCTTTGGTGGTCACATTCTGTTCCTTGGTCTGTTGCAGATCCGAATCTATTGGTAGAAATGACATGAAATCGCGTCAAGCGGAGAGGCGACCGACTTGGCGACAATCCGGCAGTCGTCAATTCCAGGTGCAAGACCCGGTCGACAATCCGGTGTTGAGTGGAAGAAAACCGGTCCTTAGGCCTTGAAATAAAATTTCGACCCCACTATAAGGCGCGCATTCCACACGCAAGGGGCGGAACCTGAGTTTATCGGGGTCCATCCGGTGCCCGCGAGGAACATTTCCTCCGGTCCACATCCTCTTGCGGAGGTTAAACCGGAAAACTCAGGAGATAAGGGCCATGGCATTGCCCGATTTCACCATGCGCCAGCTGCTCGAAGCTGGTGTGCACTTTGGTCACCAGAAACACCGCTGGAACCCGCGCATGGGTCAGTTCATCTTTGGTGTGCGCAACGACGTTCACATCATGGATCTGTCCCAGACCGTTCCGCTTCTGCACCAGGCTCTCAAAGCGGTGTCCGACACGGTTGCCGGTGGTGGCCGCGTTCTGATCGTCGGCACCAAGCGCCAGGCTCAGGAAGCAGTTGCATCGTCCGCGCGCAACTCCGCGCAGTACTTTGTCAACGCCCGCTGGCTCGGTGGCATGCTGACCAACTGGAAGACCATCTCCCAGTCCATTCAGCGCCTGCGCAAGCTGGAAGAGACCCTTTCCTCCGACGCTGCCAACGCTCTGACCAAAAAAGAGCGTCTGTTCATGGACCGCGAGCGTGAAAAGCTCGAGCGGAACCTTGGCGGTATCAAGGACATGGGCGGTATCCCGGACCTGATCTTCGTGATCGACACCAACCGCGAAGCCATCGCCATCCAGGAAGCCCGCCGTCTGGGTATCCCGGTTGCAGCGATCCTCGATTCCAATTCCAATCCGGATGGCATCACCTATCCGGTGCCGGGCAACGACGATGCCGGCCGCGCAATCTCGCTCTACTGCGACCTGATTGCCCGCGCTGCCATCGATGGTATTTCCCGCGCCCAGGGTGCCGCCGGCATGGACATCGGCGAATCGGACGAAGCTCCGGTTGAAGAAGTTCTCGCCGCTGAAGGCGCAGAAGCACCGGCCGAAGCCGCTGAAGCTGCTCCGGCTGAAGAAGCTGCCGCCGCTCAGGCCTAATGAATATCTCTGCCGCGTCCCGCGCGGCAGATTTATGTTGAATTCGCAAGACGGACTGCACTTTGTTGCAGTCCCGTCATAAAGACGCGGATAGCAATCGGCTAAACCGTGTCTCATCTGAAACCCCCCATGCACGAGGCAATCGATGAGCATTACCGCTGCGATGGTAAAAGAGCTCCGCGAGAAATCCGGCGCTGGCATGATGGACTGCAAAACCGCCCTGAACGAATCTGGCGGTGACATGGAAGCAGCTGTCGACTGGCTGCGCACCAAGGGCCTGGCCAAGGCTGCCAAGAAGGCAGGCCGTGTTGCCGCTGAAGGTCTGGTTGGTGTGGCCGCCGAAGGCACCAAGGCTGCCGTTGTCGAGCTGAACTCCGAAACCGACTTCGTTGCCCGCAACGAAGGTTTCCAGGAATTGGTTTCCAAGGTGACCAAGATCGCCGTCGGCACCGACGGTTCGGTCGAGGCACTGGCCGCTGCCGATCTCGACGGCAAGCCGGTTTCCGAAGCCATCACCGATGCGATCGCCACCATCGGCGAAAACATGACCCTGCGCCGCTCGGCAGTGCTGAGCGTCAACGAAGGTGTCGTCTCCACCTATGTCCACGGCAAGGTTGTCGAGGGTCTGGGCAAAATCGGCGTGCTGGTCGCCCTGGAATCTTCCGGTGACGCAGCAAAGCTGGACGCACTTGGCCGCCAGATCGCCATGCATGTGGCTGCGACCAGCCCGCTGTCGCTGAACACCGAAGAACTCGACCCGGCTGTGGTCGAGCGTGAAAAGTCGGTGTTTTCCGAGCAGGCTCGCGAGTCCGGCAAGCCGGAAAACATCATTGAGAAAATGGTGGAAGGCCGTTTGCGCAAATTCTACGAGGAAGTTACCCTCGTGAAGCAGGCTTTTGTCATCAACCCGGATCAAACGGTTGAACAGGCCGTCGAGGCGCTCGCGAAAGAACTCGGCACCGATGTCAAACTCTCCGGCTTCGTCCGCTTCGCGCTCGGCGAGGGGATTGAGAAGGAAGAGCAAGATTTCGCTGCAGAGGTGGCAGCCGCCACCGGGCAGTAAGCTCCGAAGAAAAGCGCCGGCAAGTCCGGCGCTTTTTTTTAGGAAGACAATTTTAAAAAGGGTGCACCCATGACGAATTCTTTGCGTTGGAAACGGATCCTTCTGAAACTCTCCGGCGAAGCCCTGATGGGTTCCCAGGCTTTTGGAATTGACCCGGCCATTGTGCAAAGGATCGCCAAGGAAATTGCGGACGCCGTGGCGCTCGGTGCCCAGGTCGGAGTGGTTGTCGGCGGCGGCAACATCTTCCGCGGTGTCGCCGTGGCCGCCAAGGGCGGCAACCGCGTCACCGGCGACCACATGGGCATGCTGGCAACCATCATGAACAGCCTGACGCTCGCCGACGCCCTGCGCCGTCTCAAGGTCAATGCACGCGTGCTGTCAGCGGTGTCCGTGCCCTCCATCTGTGAAACCTTCTCCCAGCGTGTTGCTGACCGCTACATGGAAGACGGCGACGTGATCGTCTTCGCCGGCGGTACCGGCAACCCGTTCTTCACCACCGACAGCGGCGCGGCGCTGCGCGCGGCCGAGATGAAATGCGACGCATTCCTGAAGGGCACGCAGGTCGATGGTGTGTATTCGGAAGATCCGAAGCTCAATCCGGACGCCGAGCGCTACGAGACTCTTGGCTATGAGGAAGTCATCACCCGCAATCTGAAGGTCATGGACACCACGGCGATTGCACTGGCCCGCGACAATTCCATTCCGGTAATTGTGTTTTCGATCCATTCGCCCGGCGCGCTGGTCAGCGTGCTGCAGGAAACCGGTACCTACACAGTCGTGGGCGACTGAAAGTTTTAACTCCATTCAAGGCTCAAGCCCTTGTGTTTCGGCGCGTATATGCCATGTTGGCGCGCGCCGAGACTCTATCGGAGCGTCTTGCTTTGACTTTGGCCTTTCTGAAGCCTCCAAGTCAAAGCACGACGCTCTCAGCCAAGCACAAGAAAACAGTGAGGATAAAATGTCGGTAGAAGGTGTGGATCTGGACGATTTGAAGCGCCGCATGCAGGGCGCCTTGGCGGTGCTGAAGACCGAATTCGCGGGCCTTCGGACCGGTCGTGCCTCCGCTTCCATGATGGATCCGATCTCTGTCGATGCCTATGGCCAGTCCATGCCGATCAGCCAGGTTGCGACCGTTTCCGTTCCCGAGCCGCGTATGCTGGCCGTCCAGGTCTGGGACAAGAGCATGGTTGCCGCCGTCGAAAAGGCGATCCGCGAATCGAACCTGGGCCTGAACCCGGTCGTCGATGGCCAGCTGCTGCGTTTGCCGATCCCGGAACTGAACCAGGAACGCCGCCAGGAGCTGATCAAGGTCGCGCATAAATACGCCGAAAGCGCCAAGGTTGCGATCCGCCACGTTCGCCGGGATGGAATGGACGACGCCAAGAAGGCGGAAAAAGACGGTGAGATCTCCCAGGATGACAGCCGCGTCGCCTCCGACGAAGTGCAGAAACTGACCGACCAGATGATCGGTGAGGTCGATGCCATGCTGGAGAAAAAAGAACAGGAAATCTCTCAGGTCTGATCCTTCGGTTCTGAGCCTGTGAATTGGGAGAGACCATGAGCGTCAGCCCGGATCGTGACCTGCAAGCATCCGCGTCGGAGCGCTCCGGCGCGAAATTGCCGCGTCACGTTGCCTTCATCATGGACGGCAACGGCCGCTGGGCGACGTCACGCGGTTTGCCGAGGACGGAGGGGCACCGGCAGGGGCTGGAAGCCCTGCGCAACATGATCCGTCATGCCGGCAAGGTCGGCATCGAAGTGGTAACCATCTACAGCTTCTCCTCCGAGAACTGGAGCCGTCCCGAAACGGAAGTCTCGTTCCTGATGGGTCTGCTGCGCCGGTTTGTGCAGCGGGATCTGAGTGAGCTGCACGACGCCAATGTGCGCATTCGCATCATTGGCGGACGGAATGGTCTGGATGCCGGGATCCTGAAACTCCTTCAGGAGGCGGAGGAACTGACCAGCGGCAACACGGGCCTTGAGCTCGTGGTCGCGTTCAATTACGGCGCCCGGGACGAAATCATCCGGGCCGCGCAGGTTCTGGCACAAAAGGTGGCCGCTGGCGAAATGCGACCGGAGGAGCTGACCGAAGCCGCACTGACGGAGCAGCTTGATACCCGCGGCTTGCCCGATCCGGACCTGATCATCCGCACCAGCGGTGAAATGAGGCTGTCGAATTTTCTGCTCTGGCAGGCTGCCTATTCCGAATTCTATTTCTGTGATCTGCTCTGGCCCGATTTCGACGCTGCGGCGTTCGACAAGGCGCTCGACTGCTTCTGTGCCCGGGACCGAAGATATGGTGGCCTGAGCGCCAAGACGTACTGACGTCCGGCATCCACCATGGCACAGGCAGAACAACCACCCAAAAAAATGTCCGATCTCGGCGTCCGTTTGGCCTCTGCGCTTGTTCTGGGGCCGTCGGTGCTGGCGATCACCTATTTTGGCGGCATTGCCTTTGATGTGCTCATGCTGATCGTCGCCATGCTGTTCTTGTGGGAGTGGTTCTCCATGACGGGAACCAAAGCCGCATCAGCGCCATCTTTGGTGGGGCAGGGCGGTCTGGTTGCTCTGGGCGTATTGCACATGATCGGCCTGCCGGAAGCCGGGATCGGCGTCATGTTCCTGAGCGCTCTGGCCGTCTTTGCCGTCAGTGGTTTTTCCAAAACCGGGCGATGGGGCCTCGAAGGGGCTCTTTACAGTGGCTTGGCCCTTTACGCGCTTTTGGTGCTCAGAAGCGGAGCCGGGGGACTGATGGTGACCTTCTTCCTGCTCTTTGTCGTCTGGGCCACCGACATTTTCGCCTATTTTACAGGCCGGGCTCTCGGCGGACCGAAGCTCTGGCAGAGGGTGTCGCCGAAAAAGACCTGGTCGGGCGCGATCGGTGGGCTGATCTTCGCAACGGCGTTTGGGGCCGGCGTCGCCCATTGGGCCGGCGCGCATTCGATTTTCTATTGGGCCTTTCTGGCAGCGGGACTGTCGATCGTGTCCCAGGCGGGCGACCTTCTGGAATCGGCCATCAAGCGCCGGTTCGATGTCAAGGATTCCAGCAACCTCATTCCTGGCCACGGCGGCATCATGGACCGCATCGACGGGCTGGTCGCCGCCGCGATTTTTGCCGTGCTCCTCGGTCTGATTGCCGGTGGAACTCTGTCGGACCCGATCGCCGGGCTTGGCCTGACCTGAGATTGGAGACGTACCGATGGCGGTTGCTGCCGCACAACGAGACAGGACTGCAGCGGTCCGGATCACCGTCTTGGGCGCGACCGGATCGATCGGACAGAGCCTTGCCGACCTGATCGAACGCAATCCGGACCGGTTTGAGGTTGCTGCGCTGGTCGCCAACCGGAATGCCGGGCTTCTCGCGGATATGGCCGGCCGTCTGAATGCGGCCTTGGCCGTGTTGGCAGACGAAAGCCAGTTTCAGGATCTCCAGGATCGGTTGCAAGGAACCGGTATTTCCGTGTCAGCCGGTGAGAACGCCGTTCTGGAGGCCGTTGACCGGGACACGGATCTCGTCGTTGGGGCCATTGTCGGTTCTGCGGGCCTCATTCCGACGATGCGGGCGATCCGTCCGGGCCGTCGCATTGCGCTTGCCAACAAGGAGTGCCTCGTCTGCGCAGGCGACTTGTTCATGGGCAAGATCCGCGAAACCGGCGCGGAGCTTCTGCCCGTCGACAGCGAGCACAACGCGATCTACCAGGTGTTCGAAGCGGACAAGGCCGATCAGGTGGAAAGCGTCATTTTGACCGCGTCCGGCGGACCTTTCCGAACCTTTTCCAAGGCGGATATGAACAAGGTCACGCCGGCACAGGCTCTGAAACACCCAAACTGGGACATGGGAGCCAGGATCACGATCGACAGTGCGACCATGATGAACAAGGGTTTTGAAGTTATTGAGGCTTCACACCTTTTTCCGATCTCACATGATCAACTCGCCGTGCTTGTCCACCCCCAGTCCGTGGTGCATGGGCTGGTGCAATACAAGGATGGCTCGCTGCTGGCACAGCTCGGCAGTCCGGACATGCGCACACCGATCGCCCATTGCCTGGCCTATCCCGAAAGGATGGAGGTTCCTGTCAAGCGTCTCGACCTGGCCGAAATCGCGCAGCTGAATTTCGAAGCGCCGGATCTGGACCGGTTCCCGGCTTTGCGTCTTGCGCTGGAGGCCATGAAGGCAGGCCGCGGCGCACCGGCCGCGCTGAACGCCGCCGACGAGGTCGCGGTCGCGGCGTTCCTCTCCGGCCAGATCGGTTTCTTGGACATTCCGGCGGCGATCGAAGCCGTGCTGGAAGAACTGGAAAAAGCCGATGCGCTTGCCACGGCGGATTGTGTCGAGGCTATTCTGGAACTGGATGGAGCTGCCCGCGCAAAAACCTCGGAATGGATCAAATCCCGTTGTTTATGACGTTTACAGGTCTTCAAAAAAACACGGTCACCCTTAACTCGCCGTAATTTTCCTTTTAGTACGGTGCATCGGATCAACTCTGGCTGCCCCGGATCGGACACGCTACATGGACTTTATCACTTCCGCTTATGGCCTCGTTGCCGGCACGATCATCCCATTCCTGTTCGTGCTGACCATTGTCGTGTTCTTCCATGAGCTCGGCCATTTCGCTGTTGCGCGATGGTGCAATGTCAAGGTGGACGCTTTCTCCGTCGGTTTCGGCCGCGAGCTCTTTGGCCGCACCGACAGAAAAGGCACTCGTTGGAAGCTGTGCTGGATCCCGCTGGGCGGATACGTGAAATTTGCCGGCGACGAAAACGCCGCCAGCGTTCCCAGCCGTGAAATCATTGCGCAAATGAGCGAAGAGGAGCGGAAAACGGCCTTCATTGCCAAGCCGGTCTGGCAACGGGCTGCCGTGGTGGCGGCGGGACCGATCGCCAATTTCATCCTTGCCATCCTGATCTTCGCGGTGCTGTTCGTTTCCTTTGGCAAACAGGGTTTGCGGCCGGTCGTCGAAGAGGTCTTTTCCGGTGGCGCAGCACAGCGTGGCGGTATTGTTGCTGGTGATGTCATCAAGGAGATTGATGGCCGAAAGATCCAGACATTCAACGAGTTGCGTCAAGTTGTCCTGATGAATGCGAACACGCCGCTTGTGTTCGAGGTCGACCGGGACGGCAAGATGGTGTCGCTGACCGTGACCCCGGATGCCAAGGTCAAGGAAGTTTTCCTGGGCGAGAAGCAGATGGCGGGGGACATCGGGCTGCGTGGTTCCTCGGATCCGGAAAACATCATTCTCATCAAATACACGCCGCTTGAAGCGGTCGCTGAAGGTGGGCATGAAACCTGGCGGATCATTTCAGGAACTGTCAGCTATATTTGGGGCGTCGTTACTCAGCGCCAGTCCGCCGATCAGCTGGGCGGGCCGATCCGAGTCGCGCAGATTTCCGGTCAGGTGGCAGATCTTGGCTTCGTTCCGCTGATTTCCCTGGCTGCTGTCCTGTCGGTCAGCATCGGCCTGATCAATCTGGCGCCGGTTCCGATCCTGGACGGCGGTCACCTCGTCTACTTTGCCGCGGAAGCCCTCAGAGGCAAGCCGCTCAGCGAACGGGTTCAGGATGTCGGGTTCCGCATTGGACTGGGGCTCGTTTTGATGCTGATGGTCTTCGTGACATGGAAGGATATCATGCGGCTCGTGGGCACAGATTCATGATGGCCGTGACATTGACGCAACGTCTTCTGACTAAATCGCTTTCAGCCCGGAAGGGCGGTTGCGTTATCGGTAAAAACCTATAAAACACTCGTCGGTTCCGAGAATCTGCTGGGGTGAGTGCGGATTCCCGGGAGGGGTATTTAAAAACAAAGGCATAGCGCAATAATGCAGCGATTGCAGAAACTTACACGGGCCGTGCTGCTTGCAGCAGCCATTTTTTCGATCGGTTCGGCCGTGCCACAGGCCTTCGGGCCGGTGTCTCTGGTGTCCGAGGCTCATGCGGCTGTCGCACGGAGCATCCAGGTCAACGGCAACACCCGCGTCGAGGATGAAACCGTTATCAGCTACATGACCATCGTTCCGGGGCGCTCCTACAGCGCCTTCGATGTCGATGAGAGTCTGAAGGCCCTTTATGCGACGGGCCTGTTTGCCACCGTAGACATCACCCCGCGTGGCAGCACTGTTGTTGTTACGGTTACGGAAAATCCGATCATCAATCGGGTGTCTTTCGAGGGTAACCGCAAGATCAAGGACGACGCGCTGGAAACGGCTGTTCGCTCGCAGCCGCGGTCGATGCTGTCGCGCGCCAAGGTGCAGGCGGACGTTCAGAACATTCTCGAAGCCTATCGCCGCTCCGGACGCTATGGCGCGTCCGTCGAGCCGCAGATCATCGACCGGGGTCAGAACCGCGTCGATCTGGTTTTCGAAATCAACGAAGGCGCCAAGACCGGTGTCGAGCGGATCAGCTTTATCGGCAACAATGCCTTCAGCGACGGTCGCCTGCGCGACGTGATCCGGACCCGTGAAAGCGGCCTGCTCAGCTGGCTGCGTAGCACCGACACCTACGATCCCGACCGTCTGGCGGCGGACGAGGAGCTGCTGCGCCAGTACTACAACAAGAAGGGCTACGCCGATTTCCGGATCGTTTCGGTCAGTGCGGATCTCGATCGCGAGCAGAACATCTTCTATGTGACCTTCACGGTCGACGAGGGCGAGAAGTACGAAATCGGCGATGTCGAGATCGTTTCGACGATCCCGGATGTTGACCCCGAAGAACTTCGTCGTCTCGTCCGCACGAAGAGCGGCCGGACCTTCAACTCCCTGCGTGTCGAGCAGACGGTTGAAGACATCACGCTGCGCGTCTCCGAGGAAGGGTATGCCTTTGCCCGTGTCCGTCCGCGTGGCGCTCGCGATTACGACAACAACACCATTTCCCTGATATATTATATCGAGGAAGGTCCGCGGGCCTATGTTGAACGCATCAACATCATCGGCAACGACCGTACCCGCGAATATGTGATCCGTCGCGAGTTCGATCTTGCGGAGGGCGACGCCTTCAACCGGGCTCTGGTTGACAAGGCCGAGCGCCGCCTGCGCAATCTCGGCTTCTTCGAGAAGGTCTCCATCACCACACAGCAGGGCAGTGCCCCGGATCGCGTCATCGTCAACGTGCGCGTGGAAGAAAAGCCGACCGGTGAAATCTCCTTCGGTGTGGGCTACTCCACCGTCGATGGGGTCATCGGCGATATTTCACTGACGGAAAAGAACTTCCTGGGCCGCGGTCAGTTCGTGAAAGTCGCTGTCGGCGGCGGTACGGACACCCAGTCCTACGAGTTCCGGTTCGTTGAGCCGTTCTTCATGGGGCGCCGTGTTGCTCTGGATCTCGATGCCTACCGCAAGGTCGACGATGCCAATGACTATCGGTCCTTCGATCAGAAGAAGACCGGTGGCGGCTTCGGCTTCACCTTGCCTCTCCGCGAGGAAGAGCTGACCGTGCGTCTGTTCTACAACATCTTCCAGGAGAAGAACTCCGACCCGAACAACAACTCGACCAACATCGGCAACTGTAACACGGCTCAGCTTTCGCTCGCAGTCTGTGACTCGCTTGGCACCTACCTGACGTCTCTGGTCGGTTACGAGCTGCGTTACAACACGCTCGACCAGAACCTGGATCCGACCGACGGCATCTATGCCTCCTTCGGTCAGGAAATTGCGGGCCTTGGCGGCGACAGCTTCTATGTCAAGACCGAAGCTCAGGCCCGTGCCTACAAGGAAATCCTGGCAGACTACGGCCTCGTCGGCAGCGTCTCCGTCCGCGGTGGCAACATCATGGCACTCGGCGACGAACGCCTGCGTGTGTCCGAGCAGTTCATGCTTGGCGGCAATCTGGTCCGTGGTTTTGAGAACCAGGGTATCGGTCCGCGCGATGCGACGACCGATGATGCAATCGGTGGCCGGTTCTTCTTCGCTGCAAGTGCGGAAACGCGGTTCCCGTTCCCGGTCATTCCGAAGGAATTCGGCCTGAGCGGCGCGGTGTTCGCCGATGCGGGCTCCCTGTGGGATGCCGACAGCGGGCTGGTCAATCTGGTGGAAAGAAACGGTGGCCGAATCGACTCCAATGACTTCAACGTGCGTGCCTCGGTGGGCGCTGGGATCCGTTGGAACTCGCCGTTCGGTCCGCTGCGGGCAGACTTTGCCTATCCGCTGGTCAAGGACGATGCCGACAAAACCCAGGTCTTCCGGTTGAGTGGCGGCACCCGCTTCTAAACTGCGGTCATTTGGGATAAAAAGCGGCCGCCGGTCTGATCGGCGGCCGTTTTTGTTGGCTGGCAACAAGGATAACACGATGTCCGAGCCGATATTTTTCGATGCACCTGAGCCGGTGCAGCTGAGTGAGATTGCCGCCTGGGCAGACGCGGAGATTGTGCGCGGCGAACCAGGGCAGCTGATTTCCGGCGTCGCGCCGCTTGAAGATGCCAGTGCAGGCGCGCTGGTCTTTTTCGACAACACAGCGTATCTCAAGCAGCTTGAGACAACCACTGCAGCGGCTTGTCTGGTCGCCAAACGCCACAAGGACAAGGTGCCTGACGGCGTCGCCGTGTTGGTCTGCGCGGACCCCTATCGGTCCTGGGCCTTGGTGCTTGCGCATCTTTTCCCGCAGGCCATGCGGCCTGTTGAACCGGGTGAGGCCTTCATTTCTGACCGGGCGATTGTGGATCCGGCCGCCACGCTGGAGGATGGCGTGACCGTGGAACCGGGCGCCGTGATCGGTGCGGGGGCTGAAGTCGGGGCGGGGACGGTTATCCGCGCGAACGCGGTCATCGGGCGGGGCGTGAAGATCGGCCGGGACTGTGTGATCGGGCCCAATTGCACTGTCCAGCACTCTGTCTTGGGCAACCGGGTCTACCTGCATCCGAGCGTGTCCTGCGGGCAGGACGGTTTTGGTTACGCCATGGGACCGGCGGGGCATTTGAAAGTGCCGCAGGTCGGCCGGGTCATCATCCAGGACGATGTCGAAATCGGCGCCAACAGCACGATCGACCGGGGTGCCAACCGGGACACCATGATCGGTGAGGGCACCAAGATCGATAACCAGGTGCAGATTGGGCACAATGTCGTTGTGGGCCGTCACTGTGTGCTTGTCTCACAGGTCGGCCTGTCCGGCAGTTGCACGCTGGAAGATTTTGTCGCTATTGGCGGTCAGACCGGTGTCCGCGGACATGTGACCATTGGCATGGGCTCTCAGGTGGCCGCCGTCAGCGTTGTCAGCGACGACCTGCCGGCGGGGGGACGCTACGGCGGCACGCCTGCAAAGCCTGTGAAACAATGGTTCCGGGAGGTTGCCGCCCTGAGAAAACTTGCAGAGCGCGGCGGCGGATCGTAAACGATATTTTGAACGAACAATGACTTCGCGGCAGGAACGTGCCCAGGGGTATTTTATGGACGACGCAGAAAACAAGACACTGGCCACTGCAGACATCATGAAGATCATGAAGCTGCTGCCGCATCGCTACCCGTTTCTCCTGATCGACAAGATCATCGAAATGGACGGCGATGACAGCTGCATTGGCATCAAGAACGTCACCATCAACGAACCTCATTTCACCGGACACTTTCCGGAACGGCCGGTGTTTCCCGGCGTGTTGCTGATTGAGGCAATGGCTCAGACCGCTGGCGCGTTGTGTGTCCATGCGCGTGGGGTCGATGCCCCGCCGCAGCTGGTCTACTTCATGACGATCGACAAGGCCAAGTTCCGCAAGCCGGTCGAACCGGGTGACCAGGTTCATTTTCATGTCAGGAAGATCAAGCAGCGCGCCAATATCTGGAAGTTCGACGCGGTGGCCAAGGTCAACGATGTGAAGGTTGCGGAAGCGGAAGTCAGCGCCATGCTGATAGATGCGTGAGGATCTATGACTGAAATTCATCCAACGGCCATTGTCGAAGACGGGGCCGTGATCGGCGAGAACGTTCGCATCGGACCCTATTCGATCGTCGGGCCTGACGTGAAACTCGCCGACGGTGTCACCCTGGAAGCGCATGTCGCCGTTGCCGGTCATACCAGCATCGGAGCAGGGTCGCATATCTTCCCGTTTGCGAGCATTGGCCACAAACCGCAGGATCTGAAATTCGCCGGCGAGGTGACAGAGCTCATCATCGGTGCCAACAACCAGATCCGCGAACATGTCACCATGAACCCCGGCACTGAAGGCGGCGGCGGGGTAACCCGTGTGGGCGACAACTGCCTGTTCATGGTCGGCGCTCATGTCGGTCACGATTGCCAGGTCGGCAACCATGCCATTCTGGCCAACAATGCGACGCTGGCCGGCCATGTCGAACTGGCCGACTTTGTCATTCTCGGCGGATTGAGCGCCGTGCGCCAATGGTCGCGGATTGGCACTGGGGCAATCGTCGGCGGCATGACCGGCGTGGAATTCGATGTCATTCCCTATGGCTCCGTCATTGGTGACCGGGCACGGCTCGCTGGCCTCAATCTGATCGGACTGAAACGCAAGAACCTGCCGCGCGAACAGATCCATGCGTTGCGCGCGGCCTATCGTGCGTTGTTTGAAAATGAAGAGGGCACGCTGCGCAGCCGGGCGGAAGCGCTTGCCGCTGAGCAGAGCGACCAGCCGCTGGTCAAGACGGTTACCGATTTCATCCTGGAAAAGGACGACCGGCGCTTCTGTACGCCGCGGAGCGAAGACTGAGCCGATGTCTGGGGTGACACCGGCTGAGGCGCCGCGCATTGCCCTGATCGCGGGCAATGGCGCCTTGCCATGCCAGATCGCGGATGGGCTCGCGGCGACAGGCCGCGACTTCCGGATCGTTGCCATCAAGGGCGAGGCGGATCAGGCCACCCAGGCACGGGCACATGCCCAACTCGGCTGGGGGGAAATCGGCCGGCTCTACCGGTTTCTCAAGCGCAACGAATGCCAGGAAGTCCTGTTGATCGGCGGTGTGTCCAAACGTCCCGATTTCACGTCCATTCTGGGCGATTTTGGCACCTTGAAACGGCTGCCGACCATCATCCGGGCTTTGGCGGGCGGTGATGACAGTCTGCTGACCAAGGTGATCCGTCTGTTCGAAGACGAGGGGTATCGCGTCGTGGGGATCAAGGATGTGGCGCCACAGCTGCTGGCGTCCAGCGGTGTTCTCGGCAATGTGCAGCCGAAGCAGGCCGATTGGCGTGATGTCGAGCTCGCGCTACGTGCAACACAGAAGCTCGGTGAACTGGATATTGGCCAGGCGGCCGTCGCCGTCGGCGGCCGGGTTGTGGCCCTGGAAGGGGCCGAGGGAACGGATGCGATGCTGCAACGCTGTGCGGATCTCAAGCAACTGGGGCGTATTCGAGCCAAGGGCCGTGCCGGCGTTCTGGTCAAGACGGCAAAGCCCAATCAGGATTTGCGTGTAGACCTTCCGGCGGTTGGCCCGAGAACCATTGATCTGGCTATTGCCGCGGGCCTCGCAGGCATCGCCGTGGAAGCCCATGGGGCTCTGATTGCCGAACGCGCGGAAACCATCGCAAAGGCAAACGCCGCCAGCCTGTTCCTGATCGGCATCGACCGGAACACGGATCTGACACCGGTATGACCGCGGACCAGCCGACCATTTGCATTGTTGCCGGGGAAGAATCCGGAGACCAGCTTGGCTCCGAACTGATGCTGGCGCTGAATGAACGCTTGGGTCCAGGCGCGCGTTACTGTGGCGTTGGCGGCGAGAAGATGACCGCGCTCGGCCTGACGAGCTTCTTTGATATGTCGGATGTCTCGGTGATGGGGCTGACCGCGGTGCTGGCGAGGCTGCCTCTGATCGTGCGCCGGGTGTATCAGACAGTCGATGCGGTGATCGCGGCGGATCCCGATGTGCTTGTGATTGTCGACAGCCCCGATTTCACTCACAACGTCGCCAAACGCGTGCGCAAACGCGCTCCCCATATTCCAATCGTCGGGTATGTCTCGCCGTCGGTCTGGGCCTGGCGGCCGGGGCGGGCACGGAAGATGAGTGTCTATGTGGACGAACTTCTGGCGTTGCTGCCGTTCGAACCGGACGCGCACAAACGCCTGGGCGGCCCGCGCACCCATTATGTCGGTCATCCACTCAGCGAGCACGCCGGGGACCTGCGGCCAGCGGAAGGCGAACGGGCGCCGTTGAGCGAAAGCGAACGCGTGCTCCTGGTCCTGCCGGGCAGCCGGCGCAGCGAGATCGACCGCCTGTTGCCGGTATTCGGCGAAACACTGGGGCTGGTGAAAGAAGCACTGCCGGATGTGAAAATCGTTCTGCCGGCGGTTACCCATCTGAAGGCGCGGATTAAGGAAGGCGTGTCCCACTGGCAGGTTCAGCCCGACATCGTCACCGGGCAGGATGCCAAGAAATCCGCATTCCGGCGTGCACATGCCGCGCTTGCGGCGTCGGGAACCGTCTCGCTGGAACTGGCGCTCTCGGGCGTGCCCATGGTGGTTGCCTACAAAGTCGACTGGTTTTTCAGGCGGCTCAAGGACTTGAACCGCATCTTCAAATTCGCCAGCGTCGATTCCTTCGTCTTACCGAACATCATTCTCGGTAACAAAGCGATTCCCGAATTTCTTGATGACGAGGTCCGGCCGGAGGTGCTTGCCGGGCATCTGATCGACCTGCTGTCGGACACACCAGAGCGGGACAGGCAGGTTGCTGAATTCGCTCGTCTCGACACAGTAATGCAATTGCCAGATGGATATAGCCAGCGCGGCGCAGCTGCGGATATTGTCCTGAAAGCCATGAAACGACCTGAGTGAACGAACCGGCCGCGGATTGGCTGGCCTTGCCAAGCAGACAGAAAAGCCCCGAACGATGATCTCGTCCGGGGCTTTGTTTCAATAGCAGTCGGACTGCTGATCAGGCGTTGGCGACGTTGTCCAGGAACAGGCTGACTTCCTGTTTCAGGCTGTCGGTTTTCTGGGTGAGTTCGCTCGAGGCGCCTAGAACCAGATTGGCGTTCTGGCTGGTCTGGGCGACGGCTTGGGACAGGTCCGACATGTTGGTCTTGACCGAACCCGTGCCTTCGGCCGCCCGCTGAACGTTCACCGAAATCTCGTTGGTCGCTGCGCCCTGCTGCTCCACGGCGGCGGCAATGGTCGAGGTGTATTCGTTGACCTCGTCCATGGTCTGGGTGATTGCCTCGATCGCCGTAACCGCATCCTTTGTGGCGCCCTGGATTTCCGAGATCTGCGAGGAGATCTCTTCCGTTGCCTTGGAGGTTTGGGTGGCCAGTTCCTTCACCTCGGCCGCGACGACCGCGAAACCCTTGCCGGCTTCGCCCGCACGGGCAGCCTCGATGGTGGCGTTGAGGGCCAGGAGATTGGTCTGTTCTGCGATCGCCTGAATCAGGCTGACGACCTCGCCAATCTTGGTTGCAGCTGTGGACAGGCCCTGAACCTTTTCATTGGTGACCTGGGTGCCCTGGGTGGCGCGATCGACCACCTGGGTGGTCTGATTGACCTGGCGAGAAATCTCGGCGATCGACGCGGCCAGTTCTTCGGCGGCGCTGGCCACAGTCTGCACGTTCTGGGTGGCTTCGTCCGTCACCCCATAGGTGCTGTCTGCAAGGCTGGAGCTCTGGCTGGCGATGGCGCTGAGATCCTGCGCGGTGCCGTCCAGTGTATGCGCCGTCTCTGCGACAGACCCAAGAACCTCGGTGGCTTTTTCGCGGAAGGCGGTGATGAGTGCTTCGACGCGGGTCTGGCGTTCCGCGCGCAGCAGCTGTTCCTGCTCGGTCTCGGATTGCAGCTGGAGCCGTTCGACAGCGTTGTCGCGGAAAATCTGCATGGTACGGCTCATGTCACCGATTTCATCACCGCGCTCGATACCGTCAATATCGACGTCAGTGTTGCCGTCAGCCAGCCGCGACATGGTTTCCGTTGTCCGGCGCAGCGGCCGGGTTACCGCGAAATTGAGTGCAACCGCCATGCCGACACCGGCAAGAACGGCGGCCAGGAGCGCAAGCGTGATCACGCCGAGGGCGCTGCTGCTGGATGCTTGCGCTGCAGCGCTCTGCTCTGCGGAAATCTCAGAAATCCGTGCCTGTACAGTTTGCGACTGAGCCTTCATCTCGTCGATCTTGCCGGCCAGCTGGAGCTGGTTGGCGGCAAGTTCGGAAAAGCTTGCGCCGAAGGAGTCGATCGAGGCTTTCACTGCCGGAACCTGGTCCGCAATGGCAGGAAAGTCCTTGGCGCTTTTTTCAAGACGGGAAGCAAGGGTGTTCAGCCCCTCGATGCCCTTGGTCACGGCTGCCTGGGTTGTCTCATCGGGGCTCAGCATGAAGTAAAAGGCCGAGGCCTTGACGGCATTCGCATCCGCTTCGATCTGCATCACCGTGTCGGCGGCGCTGTCAACCACGTAGAAGCGCTGGTTGATCTCATCCGCCTGAGTGTAGACGTTGTCGATGGCGACATTCGCCTGAACGCGAATTTCCTTCACGCTGGTGACAATGGTCTCGAAACCAGCCTTGCCGGCATCTGTGAGATCGAAGATCTCAATGTAGTCCTTGGTCTGCGCCAGCTTGTCCAGGGTCTGTTCCAGTTCAGCTGTTTTCGCTGCCAGCTGAGAAAATTTTCCGGGATCGACACCTTCGAAGCTGTTGGCGGCCATTTGTTTGGCAGAAGGGACCAGGGCCGCGACCCGTTCTTTGATGTCCGCCAGCTGCTTGGCGTTGTTCGCAGCCGCATTGAACAGGTTCTGCAGAGTAAGAGATTCTTCCTGGAAACCGGCGGCTGCCTGTCCGACCTTGTTGGCCAGAACCAATGTCTTGCGGGCATTGGTCTCGTCCTGGCTGACGCCGTCGCGGGCCATCAGGGACTTGCCGAGGATCTGGGAGGCGGCCTGTTCGAGGTTTTGAACGGCGCCTTCGAGTTGGGCTTGTTTCTCTGACTGGGTCTGGGTCAGGCCGACAACTTTTTCGAAAGCCTCCTGGAAGCTCCTGACGGCCTCGGCGGCTTCCTCGACGGGCGCTTGCGCTTGCGGGTCCGACATGAGTTGCGCCTGAAGGACATTCAGTTCGCCGCTCAGGATGCCGATGTCTTCAAGGGTAGCCTGTGCGGATTTCATGTCCTGTGTCGACAGGAAGTCTTCACGCTTGCTGGCAAGGTTCTGAAGCTGCGCGATTGTGGAGGTCGACTGCTTGGCGACTTCCATGCGTTCCGACAGTGTCATTACACTGTAGGCGCCCACACCACCGACAATACCGGTAAGTGCGACCACGGCGGCAAAGCTGCCGCCGACTTTTACGCCAAATTTCAGATCAGAAGCGAAATTCAGGAATTTCATATTAACCCCTCAAGACCCCGAGCGCGTTCCACGCCAACTTATTGCGGAGTATGCTAGGCAATGATTCCTTATTATTTGTAAAAATTCTCAAGATCTAAATATATGATAGTATTTGTCACTTTTCAATAGAGTAGTATTTGATCCGAACTTCATAACTAAAATTTTAGTAGAGGAGAAACGTGTGTGGCGATGTTGAGCGTGATGCATTTCTGGTTTTGAGTCAGAATTCGTGAAACTCTTATTTCCCGATGACTGGGATCTGAAAGCCTTGTTCGTGACGGAGTCCAAAGTAGGAATATGTTTTCTTGAATATGGCTCTGTTCCGTTAGGGTAAAAGAAAAACGCCCCCGGAAACCGGGGGCGTTTTCAATAACAGGGATTCGCCGGATGGCTCAGCGGCGCTGATCGATCGGCGTGTAGTCGCGCAGTTTGGCGCCGGTGTAGAGCTGACGCGGGCGGCCGATGCGCTGGGACGGATCCTCAACCATTTCCTTCCACTGGGCGATCCAGCCCACGGTACGTGCCAGAGCGAACAGAACGGTGAACATGGTGGTCGGGAAGCCGAGCGCCCGAAGCGTGATGCCCGAATAGAAGTCGATATTCGGATAGAGCTTCTTGTCGACGAAATATTCGTCGTTGAGCGCGATCTTCTCCAGTTCCATGGCGACGTCCAGCAGCGGATCGTCCTTGATGCCGAGTTCGCCGAGCACTTCATGCGTGGTTTTCTGCATGATGCGCGCGCGCGGGTCGTAGTTTTTATAGACCCGGTGGCCGAAGCCCATCAGGCGGAACGGATCGTTCTTGTCCTTGGCGCGGGCGACGAATTCCGGGATCCGGTCGACGGAGCCGATTTCCGACAGCATGTTCAGTGCGGCTTCGTTGGCGCCGCCATGAGCGGGGCCCCAGAGACAGGCAATGCCGGCCGCGATGCAGGCAAACGGATTGGCGCCGGAAGACCCGGCAAGCCGGACAGTTGAGGTCGAGGCGTTCTGTTCGTGGTCCGCATGCAGGATGAAGATACGGTCCATGGCACGGGCCAGAACCGGGTTCACCTTGTATTCCTCGCAAGGCACCGCGAAGCACATGTGCAGGAAGTTGGCGGCATAGCCAAGGTCGTTGCGCGGGTAAACGAACGGTTGGCCGACATGGTATTTATAGGCCATGGCGGCGATGGTCGGCATCTTGGCGATCATGCGCAGAGAAGCGACCATCCGCTGATGCGGATCTGTGATGTCCGTGCTGTCATGGTAGAAGGCTGACAGGGCGCCGACTGTACCGACCATGACGGCCATCGGGTGCGCGTCCCGGCGAAAACCGGAGAAGAACCGGTTCATCTGCTCGTGGATCATCGTGTGATAGGTGACCCGACTCACGAAGTCGTCCTTCTGTGCCTTGGTCGGCAATTCGCCATAAAGCAGCAGGTAGCAGGATTCCAGGAAGTCGCCGTGATCGGCGAGCTGTTCGATCGGATACCCGCGATAAAGCAGCGTGCCCTCGTCACCGTCGATATAGGTGATCTTGGATTCGCACGATGCGGTTGAGGTGAAACCAGGGTCGTAGGTGAACATGCCCGTGTCCTTGTACAAGGACGAGATGTTCACGACAGACGGTCCGATGGATCCGTCAAGTACGTCGAAATCGTGGGCGTTGCCACCGACGTTGAGCTTGGCGTTGTTGTCGGCCATTCAGAAACCCCTCTGCGTTAACCGGATGTGCCGTGTTGGTTTTCGACCTCTTGGCAGAGGTCCCGTTTCCGGATGCCGGACGGCACTTGAGACATTTTCGCGTCTTGGGTAGCCCATTTACTGCACTGCCGCAAGCTGGCCGATCTAACGCTTTGGTCAAAGGCCGGTTTTCAGCGCGCGCCGGATAGGCCGGCGCGCGGAATTCTGCCAAAAACGCTTGGTCAGATTGCCTGGTCAGGCCGCCTGATCCTGTATGCGAGCAAGGGATTCTTCCCGTCCAAGGGCGATCAGAACATCATAAATACCGGGTGACGTGCCACGGCCGGTGAGTGCGGCGCGCAACGGCTGGGCCACCTTGCCCAGTTTAAGCTCTTTTTGCTCGGCATAGGCCTTCACGGCCGCTTCCAGCGGTTCCGCTGCCCAGTCGGCAACACCGGTAAGAACGCCATGCAAATCAGCCAAGATGGCCTTTGCGTCGCTGTCCAGAATCTTCTGGGCCTTTTCATCGGTGTCCAGCGGCCGCTGGCGCCACAGATAAGACGCACTTTCGGTGAGCTCTACCAGGGTCTTGGCACGTTCCTTCAGGCCGGGAAGCGCGGTGAGGGCGGTTTTTTCGTGTGCCGGATCGGCCATCCAGTTCAGCACGGTCTCGCTGTTCTCGGCATGGGCGAGATAGACCTTCCAATGATCGAGCAGCTCCGCATCGTCCGTTGCGCGCATGTAGTGGCCGTTGAGATTTTCCAGCTTCTTGAAATCGAACCGGGCCGCGGACTGGCCGACGGCATCCATGCCGAACCACTTGATCATGTCCTCAAGGGACATGATTTCCTCGTCGCCGTGGCTCCAGCCGAGGCGGGCAAGGTAATTGCGCATGGCCTGCGGCAGATAGCCCATGGCGCGATAGGTTTCCGCGCCAGTGGCGCCGTGGCGCTTGGACAGCTTGGCGCCGTCCGGTCCGTGAATAAGCGGAATATGCGCCATCGCCGGCACGTCCCATCCGAGCGCCTTGAAGATCAGGGTCTGCCGGGCGGCATTGGTCAGGTGGTCGACGCCGCGGATGATGTGGGTGATGCCCATGTCGTGATCATCGACCACGACGGCGAGCATGTAGGTCGGCGTACCGTCGGAGCGCATCAGCACGAAATCGTCGAGATCCTTGTTCGGGATCACCACGCGGCCCTGGACCATGTCGTCGACCACGGTCTCGCCGTCCTGCGGTGCCTTGATGCGAATGACCGGATCGACGCCTGCCAGAGCTTCGGAAGCGTCCTTCTCGCGCCAGGTTCCGTCATAGCGCGGCGGCTTGCCTTCGGCGCGGGCTTTCTCGCGCATGGCGTCGAGTTCTTCCGGCGACGAATAGCAGCGATAAGCGGTGCCGTCGGCAAGCATCTGTTCAACGACTTCCTTGTGCCGGCCGACGCGTGAAAACTGGGAAATAGGGTCTCCGTCCCAGTCGAGACCGAGCCAGGAGAGACCGTCCAGAATGGCATCGACCGCCTCCTGTGTGGACCGGGCCCGGTCCGTATCTTCGATGCGCAACAGCATCTTGCCGCCGGCGTGTTTGGAGAACAGCCAGTTGAACAGCGCGGTGCGAGCGCCGCCAATATGCAGGAAGCCGGTCGGGGACGGTGCGAAACGCGTGACGATGTCTTGTGCCATGGTGCTTTTTGAAAGTCTCTGTCAGAATGGCGGCGCGGAAAACGCCGGATTGGTGGCGCGGTCTTAGCACAGGCTTTGCAAAGGCTAAATAGCCGGTCCGGTCGTTTCTGCCGCATGTCGGTAGGAGGAACGGTGGCAATCGGCTCGCAACCTCGGCCACACGATGACAGCCGTCTGGAGACGGCAACCCTCGACGCAACGCAAACCGTAATACCGGACCATGGTAGGGTCCATGGAACCGGACGGCCAGCGTCTCTCGTTGCCGCGTTGCTGTTTCGCGCTCTCGACACCGGTGCGGAGGTTTCCACCGCGACGCGGTTCTGGGAGGAGCAGGGCCTGTTATGGTGTGCTTTCGCTTTTGCCGCGGGAATTGCCCTTTATGCCATTTTGCCGGATGAGCCCTCCCGTTTTGTCGTGGCGCTGCTGCTTGCCGGGGCGGGTTTGACGGCCTTTGCCGCCTTGCGCAGGCGTGTGCCAGGATGGCGAACAGCGTTGTTCCTGGCCTTTCTGGCCGGACTTGCGGCCGGAGCCGTGCGCACGCTCAGCGTCGATGCTCCAAGACTGGCGGAGCCGATGACGGTCTCGCTCAGCGGCCGGGTCTTGGAGCGGCAGGCGGATCCGAACCATGTCCGTCTGGTTCTTGCGGTGGAAACAGTAGATAACCGGCATGTGGCCGCACCGGACTTTCCGGAGAAGATACGTATCAGGGTTCCGAAGGACAGCGCCGGCCAGGTCGGCGAGCGCATTCGGCTCAGTGGACGGTTGTTTCCGCCTCCAGGGCCCGTCCATCCGGGGGGCTACGACTATTCCTTTCGCGCCTATTTCGACCGGATCGGCGCGACCGGCTTCAGTTTCGGTCCTGCCGAACGTCTGGGGCCGGTCGGTGGTTCTCCTGGCCTGCACGCGGCCGCTCTGGTGGCGCAGTTGCGCACAGGCCTTGCGGAAAGCATTCGCGAGAGTTTGCGGGACGGGCCGGAAGAGGCGCTGATCGTCGCGGTCCTGGTTGGGGATCGCAGCGGTATTTCAGAAACCCAGGAAGAGGTGCTGCGCGCGGCTGGGCTCGCCCATATCCTGGCCATTTCCGGCTTGCACATGGCACTTTTCGCCGGAGGCGCTTATGGCGGCGTTCTGCTTCTGCTTGCGCTGATACCGTCCCTGGCGCTGCGCTGGCCGACGCAAAAATGGGCGGCGTTGGTCGCGCTGGCAGCAGCCACGATTTATCTGCTCCTGTCAGGGGCAGGCCTTGCAACGCAGCGATCGTTTCTGATGATCGCTCTGGTCTTTCTCGGCATTCTGATCGGGCGAAGGGGTCTGACGCTGCGCAGCGTGGCCTTGGCCGGGCTGGCGCTGCTGATACTTGCGCCGGAGCGGCTGTTTCATCCCGGATTCCAAATGTCCTTTGCGGCCGTGATCTGTCTGGTAGCGGTCTATGATCTCTGGAGGCGGCGCGAGCGTGGCCTGGAAACGAGACCGGAGGGGCGGGGCCTCGCCGCAACGGCGTTGGCGTTTGTCGGTCGATGGGGGGCCGGTTTGCTTGTGACGGCGCTGGTTGCGGGGCTGGCGACCGGGATCATCGGCGCCTATCATTTCGGCCGGGTCGCGCCTTTCGGTGTCATTGGCAACATGCTTGGCATGCCGGTATTTTCCCTGCTTGTCATGCCGATGGGTGTCCTTGCGCTTGCGCTGATGCCGTTCGGGTTTGCCGCGCTGCCTTTGAGCCTGATGTCCCTCGGTGTTTCGGTTCTGTTGAAGATTGCCGAATTCACGGCAGGTCTTGACGCGGGCGCCGGCATGCTGGGCAAGCTTGAGGGCTCTGCCGCGCTGCTTCTAACCTCGGCGCTGTTTATCGGATTGCTTCTGCCGGGGCGTGCGCGCCTTATTGCGTTTTTGCCTCTAATGACGGGTGCGGTAATCGCCGGTGTGTCACGGCCACCCGACATTCAGATCCCGGCCGCCGGTCTGCGGTTGGCCGCGCGCGACGCCTCCGGATCTCTGCATTTTTCCGGGCGCGGAAATTCGTTTCTGAACGATCTTTGGTATCAGGTGGAAGGTGTGCCGAAGAGCGCGATTGGATCGCGCAAGATGACATCGCTTCAACGGCGATGCGACCGTGACGGCTGTGTCATCACTTCCTACCCCCGCGTCTCAGAACGCGGCGGTCTGACAGGGCCGCTATCTCCGCTCACCATCGCGGCACCAAAGGACCTTGAAGCCTTGGAATTCGATTGCAAATACGCCGATATTATCGTGACCGACCTAATTGTGCGGGGGAGATGCGGCGGAGCCCTGATTCTGGATCAGGAAATCCGGTCGGGACGGGGCGCGGTGTCCGTCTGGCTTACTGTTCGGCCGTCAGGTGCCGGTCCACCTGACAAGGCCGCCTTGGCTGTTCCATCGCCGCAGTCGTTACCGGCAGCACCTGGAACCAAACCGGTCATCGAACACTTGAAATACGCCATCCCGGATCCCCCGCGGCCCTGGCACAGGCCAGGGCGGGTGACGCGTCAAACGTTGCGGCGGGCCATCCGCGGCGACAGCCCCTGACCAGCTTGTCGGCCGGGATCAATACTGGCGGAACAGGGCGACCAGCCGGCCTTGCACGCGAACGCGGCCGGGGCCGAAGATGCGTGTCTCATAAGCAGGATTGGCGGCTTCCAGGGCAATAGAGGCGCCTTTCTTGCGCAGCCGCTTCAAGGTTGCCTCTTCATCGTCGACAAGAGCCACAACGATGTCGCCGCTGTCCGCGCTGTCGGTCCGGCGGATCAGCACCGTGTCGCCATCGAGAATGCCGGCTTCGATCATGGAATCGCCGCGCACTTCAAGCGCGTAGTGCTCGCCCTTGCCAAGCAGTTCCGGCGGAACGGTGATCGAGTGGCTGTGGGTCTGAATGGCTTCGATCGGCACGCCGGCGGCAATGCGACCCATGACCGGAATTTCCATCCCAACGGAAACGGGTTGCTCGACGGGTTTGGGGGCTTCGGGCTTGCCGAGCGAGCCTTCGATGACCTCTGGCGAGAAACTGCCACGCGGTCTCGGCGCGCCAAGCCCCGGTGCGATCGAATCCGGCAGGCGCACCACTTCCATGGCGCGAGCCCGATTCGGCAGGCGCCGGATGAAGCCGCGTTCCTCCAGCGCCGTGATCAGGCGGTGAATGCCGGATTTCGACCTGAGATCCAGCGCATCTTTCATTTCATCGAAAGATGGCGGAACACCGGTTTCTTTCAGTCTTTCGTGAATGAACATGAGCAGTTCGTACTGCTTGCGCGTCAACATATCGGCATCCCCTGACCGCGAATTAGGCTGGTACAAATCGAGAACATGGTACCTGTTCTCATTGTGTTCTGCAAGGGTAAATGTTCTCTTACTGTTCTTGGCGCTGCGTTGCGTCGAGAACCAGAAGTTAACGGGCGCGATCTGCGCGCCGGATCAGAAGCTCGCAAGTGACCAGTGTCGGGGCCTGACCCGGCAGGACGGAGCCCTGGTGGAGACTGCCGTTCAGGTCGATGCAGCGGACCGGTATTGCGAGACCGCGGGATCCGTCATCCCCCGCACCCGACAGCAGGAGAATTTCCGAGATTAAACCGGTCATGGCCCGGTCGCCGGCAAAGGCCGCGCCCGCAAGGCTGCCCAGTCCCATGACCTGATAGGATGGCGCTGAGAGTTGGTCGGCCAAGTCCGAGACGCTGTGGTGAAGATCGGCGAACGGAGCCAGAGTGGTGATCAGGGCATTCTCCCGGATTGCGTCGGCTGAGGCCTCGTCCGCACGAACGCGAAACAGGGTGAATTCCGTTTCCGGGTCTGGTGCGGCCTCAAAGGCTGCTCCCTTTACCCCGTGTCCGGTGATCGTTGCGGGTGCGGAGGCCGCCAGGGTCGCGGGCAGCAGATGGCCAAGATGTTCCTTGCCGCCTTCGCGCCAGTACGCGTGGATATGGGCGAACCAGGCACCATCGCGCCAGCCCAGAATGGCGACGGCTGCCGTCAAGGTGGCGCCAGCCGAGGAATGGGTCTCGCTGTACCAGGCCGCGTGGCGGTCGTCGATCGCCCGGTCGGGCATGACATAGTCGAAAGCTGCAAGCGATACGCCTGCCAGGTTCAGCACAGCTGACGCATATCCTTCCGCTTCCGCCCAATGGCCCAGCGCTTCCAGAAGCGGCCGGCCGCCGGTGACCTCGAAGGACACGGCATCTGCCTGACAGAGTACAAAAGGATGCCGGTTCGCCGCGCGCGAACCAGGGTGCTTGATATCCGCCAGAGTGGCGGGGGCGGGCCGTCTCACAACAGGCCTCGCTCACTCAGGTGTTCGCGCACCAGTTTCTTGGTGATCTTGCCATAGGCACTGGTGGGCATTTCCTCGATGAAGAGATAACGCGCCGGCATCTTGTAGCGGGCCACCTGGCCGTTCAGAAAATCCGAGAGAACTGCCGGGTCAGGCGTTTCCCCGGCAACAGCCACGCAGACGGCAAGACCGATTTCGCCCCATTGCGGATCCGGGATACCAAGGATCGCCACCTCGGAAATCTGCGGATGCGTGAGCAGAACCTCTTCCACCTCCTTTGGATAGACGTTTGAGCCGCCGGAAATATACATGTCCGAAGCCCGGCCGGTCAGATAGAGGAAGCGCTCCTCGTCCATGTGGCCGATATCCCCGGTTCGGAACCAGCCGTTGCGAAAGGATTTGGCGTTTGCGGCCTCGTCTTCCAGATAGCCCGCGCAGACAGCGGCACCGATGACACAGACCTCACCGGTCTGGTGCGGTGGCAGGTGGTTGCCGTCTTCGTCCTGAATGGAAACCTCGATGCCGGTGCGTTCCGTGCCGCAGGTACCGGCCCGTGTCCCAGGGCCGTCGTCCAGATGATGGTCCTGGGGCCGCAGTACCGTGATGTTGCCGGTCACCTCACCAAGGCCGTAATATTGCACCAGGACGGGGCCGAGCTTCTGCAGTGCGGTCTTCTGGTCCTCCCGGTACATGGGCGCGCCGGCATAGATCACGTGACGCAGGCTGGAATGGTCATGGAGGTCCACCGCGGGATCCTCGACCAGGCGTTTGACGATGGTGGGCACCGTGAAGAGGTTGCTGACCCGGTGTTTCTCGATCAGGTCAAACGCGACGGCCGGATTGAAACCGCCTCTTGGCATCAGCACATGCGCCGACCCGGCGGACAGCTGGGCGATCTGCTGCAGACCTGCGCCATGGGACAGGGGCGCGATCACCAGAGAGGCATCTTCTTCGGTGGTTCCCGGTATGAGATCGGCCATGTAGTTGACGCAGACAAAGCCGATCTGCCCGTGACTGAGCACCACTGCTTTCGGCCGCCCAGTTGAGCCGGAGGTGAAGAACAGCCAGCAGGGATCGGTATAATCGACTTCTGCATTGGCGATTGTCTTTCCCAGATGCCGCGACACCAGCACTTCGTAGCTGTCGCCGAAATCGCTCTCGCCGATGCTGATGCAGCCGGAGAGATCCGGTGATGCCGACCGGACGGCGGTGGCCTGGGCAGCAAAGCCCGCATCGCAGACAAAGACCTTCGCTTTGGCCTTTTGCGCGGCATAGGCGGTCTCCGCTGGGGCCTGACGGAAATTACAGGGCACCCAGATGGCCCCGAGTCGAAAGGCGGCCAGCATAATCTCGGTCATCTGGTTGGAGTTTTCCGCCTGCACCAGAAGGCAGTCGCCCTTGCCGAGGTCGTAACTGGATTGCAGCGCGCAGGCGAGGGCGGAGACGCGTGCATCGAGCTCCATCCAGGTCCAGGTGCTGCCTTCCCAGACAATGGCGGGCCGGGCCGGCCAGCGGGCTGCGTTTCTGGTCAGGAAATGCGCCAGATTTATCACTCGATTGGAACAGCGCGCCACCATAAGCGTTTCGTCTCCCGTCCTGGTGTTTTTAAGACGTTAGGTCGGCTCGCTCCGATTTGACAAGGCGTCGATGAAAGCAAGTCATTCCGCTTTCACGGCAAATCGTGCAGGATGCCGCGCACATGTTGAAATTCATGCTTGAGGCTGTTGATGACTGAGACGCTGATTACCGATTGGGACGATGCCTACGCCAACGCGGCGCATATTCCGGGAGCGGAAGACTTTATTGCGCGCTGGGCTGGCGATTCGGAGGCGTTCCGGAAATCCTGGATGGAGAAGGATCTCGATGTCGTCTATGGCGACGGCCCGCGGAACCGGTTCGATGTCTTTCGCCCGGAGAGGAAGTCGAAAGGGCTCGTCGTCTTTGTGCATGGTGGCTACTGGATGAAATTCGACAAGAGCTATTGGTCGCATTTCGCCGCTGGCCCTCTGGCCAAGGGCTGGACCACATGCCTGCCGTCCTATGACCTGGCGCCGGAGGTTCGCATCGCCGACATCACCCGGCAGATTGCGTCTGCGATTGCCAAGGCTGCCAGCCGTGTCGAAGGTCCCATCAGGCTGGCGGGCCATTCAGCCGGTGGACATCTCGTCACCCGCATGGTCTGTGAGGACAGCCTGTTGCCGCAGGATGTCCTGGACCGGATCGAACGGGTCGTCTCCATCAGCGGCCTCCATGACCTGCGCCCGCTCCGGAACACCCGGATGAACGATGCGTTCCAGATGAGCGAGGAAGACGCGATCGCCGAGAGTCCGGCTTTGAAGAAACCGGCCACCGAGTGTCCGGTCATTGCCTGGGTCGGCGGTGCGGAACGGCCGGAGTTTCTGCGGCAGTCCCAATTGCTTGCGGAAGCCTGGCCGAATGCACGCTATCATGAGGATCCCGAGCGGCACCATTTTGATGTCATCGACGGCCTGAAGGATCCGGAGAGCAGTCTTACGTCAAGCCTTCTGGAAAGCTAGACCGACAGTCAGGAGAGCACCATGCGCAGCGAAAGTGACAGCCTTGGCGAGATCGAGGTTCCCGAGGACAAATACTGGGGCGCGCAGACGCAGCGCTCCCTGGAGCATTTTTCCATCGGCAACGACCTGATCCCGATCGAGCTCATCCATGCCTATGGCATCCTGAAAAAGGCGGCCGCGCTGACCAACGTGGACCTGGGGCTGTTGCAGCCGGACCTGGCCGACCTGATTGTCCGGGCTGCCGAGGAAGTCGCGGACGGACAGCTGGATGCGCATTTCCCGCTGCATGTATGGATGACGGGTAGTGGCACGCAGTCCAACATGAATGTCAACGAGGTGATCTCCAATCGGGCGATCGCACTCGCTGGCGGAGTGCTCGGCAGCAAGGATCCGGTGCATCCGAACGATCACGTCAACATGTCCCAGTCGTCGAACGATACGTTTCCGACCGCCATGCATATGGCCGCAGCGATCCAGACGACCCACCGGTTGCTTCCGGGAGTAGAGACGCTGCACGAGAGCCTGAAGGCCAAGTCGGACGAGTGGGACGACATCATCAAGATCGGCCGCACCCACATGCAGGATGCGACACCGCTGACGCTCGGACAGGAGTTTTCCGGCTATGCTGAAATGCTGCGCCAGAACATTGACCGGATCACCCATGCGCTGAAGGACGTCTATTCTCTGGCGCTGGGCGGGACCGCTGTCGGCACGGGCATCAACACCCACCCGCAATTTGCCGAGAAATCCGCCGCAAAGATTGCCGAGTTGACGGCGCTTCCCTTTGTCAGCGCGCCGAACAAGTTCGCTTATCAGGGAAGTCACGATGCCCTGGTGATGCTGAGCGGCGCCCTGCGTACGCTTGCTGTGTCCCTGTTCAAAATCTCGAACGATATTCGCCTTCTGTCCTGCGGTCCGCGTTGCGGGTTCTACGAATTGAAGATCCCCGCCAACGAGCCAGGCTCCTCGATCATGCCTGGCAAGGTCAATCCGACCCAATGCGAAGCTCTGGCCATGATCGCCGCACAAGTGATGGGAAATGATGTTTCGGTGGGGATCGGTGGTTCTGGCGGTTATCTAGAGATGAATGTCTACAAGCCGCTGATGATCAATGCCATTCTTCAGTCGGTTCGGATCATGGGAGATGGCTGCAGCAACTTTGCCAAGTTCCTGGTCGATGGCATGGAGCCGAACCGGAAGAAGATCACCGAATACCTGGACCAGTCCTTGATGCTGGTGACGGCGCTTAGTCCGGTGATTGGCTATGACAAGGCCAGTCATGCGGCGCACTATGCGTTTGACAAGGACCTGACCCTGAAACAGGCCTGCCTGGAACTCGGGTTTGTCGATGAAGCCGAATTCGACAAGGTGGTCGATCCGGCGAAAATGATCCATCCATCGCTTTAGGAATGGTGCCGCTCCCGGTGTTATGCAGAGGAGAAGTCGATGAAAGCATCTCGTAATGGCAAGACAGGCCTCGATCTGATCCACGATCCCGTATTGAACAAGAACACGGCTTTCACCAGGGAAGAGCGTGAGAAATACGGTCTACTCGGTTTGCTGCCGGCTGTGGTGGAAAGCCTTGATCAGCAGGTTCAGCGCGTTTTGATGCAGCTGACCCATAAACACAGCGACATGGACCGATTCGTCTATCTGACCGGGTTGCTCGATACCAATGAGACGCTCTTCTACAAGGTCATCATGTCGGATCCGACCAGGTTCCTGCCGATTGTCTATGATCCCACCATCGGCGAAGCCTGTCTGAAGTTCGGTCACATCTACCGGCGTTCGAGGGGCATGTATTTGTCGATCGCGCACAGGGGGAGTGTCAGCAAGGTTCTCGCTGACTGGCCAGACAAGGATGTGCGCTTCATCTGCGTGACCAATGGCGGGCGGATCCTCGGACTTGGGGATATTGGCGCCAATGGCATGGGCATTCCGATCGGCAAGCTGCAGCTCTACACTGGAGCGGCAGGGGTGCCGCCGGCGCACCTGTTGCCGTTGTTTCTGGATGCGGGCACAAACAACGAGCAGCTGCTGGAGGACCCGCTCTATCTCGGCATCCGTCAGAAACGGCCGCCGACGGAAGAGCTCTATCCGTTTGTCGACGAATTCGTCGCGGCCGTACAGGAACGTTATCCCGACTGTTGCATCCACTTCGAGGACTGGACCGGCAGTGACGCGGTACATCTGCTCGCGCGCTATCGCGACAAGGTCTGTTGTTACAATGACGATATCCAGGGAACCGCCGGCATTACGCTGGCGGGGCTTATCAATGCGCTAAAGATCAAGGGCGGTTCTCTCAAGGACGAAACCATTTTCTTCGCTGGTGCCGGCTCGGCGGGTATCGGACTGGCGGATCTTCTGGTCTCGGAAATGGTTTCGGAAGGTCTTGCGGAAGAAGAGGCTCGGTCCCGGATCTGGATGTATGACGTCAATGGCCTGCTGCAGTCCGAGCGGGATGACCTTTTCGATTTTCAGCGCAAATATGCCCACAAACACGCGCCGACCCGCGACCTGACCACGGCAATCAAATCCGTCAAACCGACCACGTTGATCGGCGTCAGCACGGTCGGGGGACTGTTCACCCGGTCCGTTGTGGAAGCGATGGCCGAGATCAATGATCGTCCGGTTGTTTTCGCCCTGTCCAATCCAACCGACCATGCCGAATGCACGGCCGAACAGGCCTACCAGTGGACCAAGGGCAGGGCGATTTTTGCGGCCGGTGTTCAGTTCCCACCCGTTGACTATGCCGGTGAGACCTACCGGGCGGGGCAGGCGAACAATCTATATATCTTTCCGGCGGTGGCCATGGCGATCTATGCGACCAGGGCGAAACGCGTCACGGATGATATGTTCATCGAGGCGGCGAAAGCCGTCGCCGATCAGGTGCCGGACAAGCTGTTGTCCCAGGGCACGTTGTTTCCGCCACAGTCCGACATACTGGAGACCTCTGTCAAAACGGCGGCCCGGGTGGCAAAAACCGTTTTCGATGCCGGATTGGCGCAGGTGCCACAGCCGGCGGACCTGGAAGACTTTGTCAGGAAGCATCTCTACGACGCAAGCTATCCCGAGCTCGACTGAGGGGCGCAACCGGTTTGAGGGCAGGGCGGGTGCATCGTCGCCCCGCCTCTTCAAAGCATTCCGCGCTGGGCGAGATTGCGCATCAGATGACTGATGCCGAAGGTCCATTCCGGGCAGTCTGTCGAAAGATTGACGGTGTTGCACAAACTGCCCAGACCGGGTGCGGCGATGGTGACGACATCGCCGATTTTGTGTGTGAAGCCTTGCCCTGCCACGTCCCGGTCCATTGTCGGCGCAAAGAGAGTGCCCAGAAACAGCATCAACCCGTCCGGATACTGGTGGTGCCGGCCGATGGCCTGGGACACAAGGTCCTCCGGATCGCGGCTGATTTCGCGCATGGAAGACCGCCCTTCAAGGATAAATCCGTCTGGTCCTTCGACAGTCAGTGCGAGCTCGGCCTTGCGCACATCGTCGAGGGCGTAGCCATCGTCGAACAGCCGGATCATCGGGCCGATGGCACACGAGCCGTTATTGTCCTTGGCTTTGGAGAGCAAAAGCGCGGAGCGGCCCTCGATGTCACGCAGATTGACGTCGTTGCCCAGCGCGGCGCCGACGATGCGGCCATTTGAGGAAACGGCAAGCACCACTTCCGGTTCCGGGTTGTTCCAGGTGGAAATCGGGTGCAGTCCGACCTCGGCGCCCGGCCCCACAGAGGACAGGACCTGGGCCTTTGAAAAGATCTCGGCATCCGGCCCGATGCCAACCTCCAGATAGGGGCTCCACACATCGGCGTCGATCAGGGTCTGTTTGACTTGCGCCGCCTCCGGCGATCCGGCCCTGATGTTGCGCAGGCTGTCACCGATGACAGCGCTGACCCGCTGCCTGATGGTATCTGCCTTTTGTGCGTCACCCGCTGCGAGTTCTTCGATCACTCGCTCGACCATCGAATTGGCAAAGGTCACGCCGCAGGCCTTGATGGCCTGCAGGTCGCAAGGCGCCAGAAAATGGACCAAAGAAGGGTCGCCGACACAGGCTTCTGCGACGGTTTCCAGGGGCGCGATGGCGTGACCTTCAGCCTGGGCAACATACCCTGCGGGATCGTCCATCTCGCAAATGTCGCGTACGGTCGGCGCCGTCTTGCATGTGATGTCGATGACCTCGTCGTCGCGCAAAGTCACGACGGCCGGGCCATTTGCGTCTGGACACCAGACTCGGCCGAGATAGGTTCCGGTTGCCAATTCGTCTTGTGTCAATATGCTCATAGGACCTCGAGTACGGGCAAACGTACGGTGTCGGGAATACGAGCTTGTCTGCAAATGCGGCGCTTGTCCAACGGCTAATACCAGCCTCAATAGATTGGAACCCATCTGATGGCGCTGGTCCGGATTGGCCGGCAAGGCGCGTTGCGCAGGACGGCCTGGTTGGCCGTTCAAGCGGCGCAACGCTGACCGGCGGGCCGGAGTAGGCAACCGAAGGCCGTGTTTGGGGACTGTTCAGCTGCGCCCCAGGTTTTGAACGATAAACCATATCGCCCTGCAACCTGCTCCTTGCCGAGCAGACCCCAAACACGGTCAGATTGGTCCCTATCTATTGTGGTTGGTATTATTTGGCGATGGCCGCGAATTCCCTGGCCATCGCCTGGTTCGCCTTGAGCATGTCGTGCATGCGTTTGCGTGCAAGATCCGCCTCTCCATTATCGATGGCTTCGGCGACACCGACATGAAGTCTCTGAACGACCTTTTCTTCCGGTGCGGCAAAGCGGCCGGCAGAATAGGAGAACAGAATAACCGCGTAGACAATGTTCTGCAGTTGCGACAGCATCAGGTTGCCGCTGGCCTGAAGGATAGTGGCATGAAAGGTATAATCCGCGCCGATCATGGCCGCGTCGCCATGTTTCGGGTCGATGCCTTTTGCGGCCGCCACAATTAGGTCGCGTTGTTCGCGGCTGGCGTTTTTCGCGGCCAGCGCCGCTGCCTCCGGTTCGAAAATGATGCGCATGTCCGTCGCTTCGGCATAGATGCGGGCGGTTCTCGGGCTGTTGGGATCGTGCCAACGGATCACATCGGGATCGAGCAGGTTCCAGCTTTCAAACGGGCACACCCTGGACCCGTACCGCCTGGCCGTGCGGACAAGACCCTTGCCGCACAAGACCTTGACCGCTTCGCGGACAACCGTTCTGGAAACATTCAATTTCTCGACCAGTTCCTCCTCGCGCGGCAGGACGGCATCCGTTTCGTAGACCCCTTGAACAATGCTCTTGCCTAGCTGTTCAACTGTATCTTTGACCGCTCCTGTGGGAAGGGAAGTAAGAACCTTGTCGGGAAGGTCGAATGTCAGAATTTGTTTTGTGTCCATTCGTGAGGCTCTGGAAGTCCGTCTTATTGATCTTTGCCAGAGCGTTCTGGTTGGCCTGGCTTCCTGAACCGTTTTAGCTGTGATTTTTAAGGAAGACTAGATTTATTAGCCGCACATCTCATCTTCAACAAGAAAACGGGTTTTGATCGGCCGGAATTGTTGCCAAATGGTGACAGGAAGTTCGTTTCGGCTTGTTTTGATTTCAGTTCTTTTTCAATATTTGTCGGACAATTACTGAATTCTAACCGTCCAGTGCATAGAGTCTCTGAGCGAGCTTGCGCACGCCGGTGTTGCGAAAATGCCGGATACTTGCCGGTGGTACCAGATAGATTACGCCCGCGGCCAGGCCGTCGCGCCACCTCAGCTGGACTTCGGCAACGGTTTTGGGCACCGCATCGAAGACATAAAACTCTTCGGGCAAATCGTGGTGTTCACTCAGGAGCAGCCGGATGCCGCCGTCGGAGATGTCCCTGATGGTGCAATCGCACAGGAATTCATTGTCGAGGCTGGCAAGTTTCGCCGGTCTCAGGCGGGTGCGCCGGCGCGGATGCAGGCGCCGTTGCAGGGCCTGGGTCAGGGATTGTCGTTTAGCGGACAGGAAGGAAAACATGGCACAGTCTCAGTTGTCTGGTTGTCTTGGAGCCGCTGGAGGGGCAGGAAACGGCGGAACGGCGCGCTGCGGGCGCTGTGTTGCCGGCCTGTAGCTCGGATCTCCTAGGGTGGATGGGCGATGCGCCGCCGGTGACTGGCTGTTCCGGCACAGCCGGTAGGCGAGATCATAAAGACCGCGCCAACCCGCCGGATCGTTGCCGAGCGTGTCGAGCACCCCGAGGGCGCCGCCTGCGACAGCGCCGCGGCGCGCGCCGCTCTGCCCGCGCCAGGCTCCACCCGCAACAGCTCCTTCCATAGCCCGGTCGACCACTTTGAGATCCGTCGGGTCGCCGGAGACATGTGCATCGGCGTAATCCCTGGCATAGGCATCGCAATCGACCGGCTGGGCAAGGAGCGGCCCGGGCAGGGTGAGTGCTGATAGCAATGCGCACCACCGCAAAGATTTGAGTATCGGCACGTTCTCTCTCGATGGGCGGCAGGTTGCCGGAGGCTGAGAGCGTTTCGACGCGACAGGAAGCCATCGCCGCAAGGTCATCCGTTTTCCCTCTCAATGACAGTCCTTGGAAGGGCAGAGATCGGGCCTCTGCATGTCAATGCATGCACTCTCAAGGTTGCGCGAGGCTTGCGGCCATCCGGTAAAAAAAGCGCAGGTGGGCCAGCCTCGGACAAGCTTGGCCTTTTAGGACTTGGGGCAACCTGATCTCAAAGGAGGCCTTCAATGGAGCCTGTGTTCCTGAGCAAACTGGTGTCGAGCAGCAATGACTGGCTGTCCACGCGCCAGGCGACCATTGCGGAAAATATCGCCAACGCGAACACGCCGGGTTTCCGGGCCAGCGACCTGGAACCCTTCACCACGGTGATCAGCAAGACACAATTGGCCATGACGGCCACTCATGACAGTCACCTTGGCCAAACCATGGAAGCCGCCCGCAAATCCGATGTTGAAAAAGCCGACAGCTGGACCGTCACCCATTCGGGAAACTCGGTCAGCCTCGAGCAGGAACTTGTCAAGGCCGGTGAGGTCGCGCGCGATCATTCGTTAAACGCCAGTATCGCGAAGTCGTTCCACCGCATGTATCTCGCAGCCGTGAAATCCTAAAGGAAATCAAGATGTCCGATCCGCTTGCAGCAACCCTTCAGATTTCCGGAGCTGGATTGCGCGCGCAGTCAGAACGCCTGCGCGTGGTCTCTGAAAACCTCGCCAACGCCCGCTCCACCGGCGAAGCCGCCGGGGACGATCCCTACCAGCGCAAGACCATCACCTTCGAGAGCGAATTCAGCCGGGCCTATGAGGCTAATCTTGTGTCTGTGAAGGGCATCGGTGCAGACAAGGCGCCCTTCACAGTCGAATACGATCCGGGACATCCGGCGGCGGACGAGAACGGCTACGTGAAGATGCCGAACGTCAACACGCTGCTCGAGCTTGCCGACATGCGTGAAACCAACCGCTCTTACGAAGCCAATCTGAAGGTCATGACCCAGGCCCGCGAAATGGTCATGCGCCACATCGACCTTTTGAGGAACTGATCATGATCAACGAAATCGCAGCACTGACATCTTCCACGGACGGTGTTCTCAAATCAGCGACAACCACGCGCTTAACCTCGGGCACACAGGATCTCGGCGGCACGGCAGGGGTCAATGAAGTCAGCTTTTCCGACGCCATGGCCCAGGTCTCCCAGGGTGCGATCGACAAGGTCAAGCAGGGCGAGGCAGCGGCGATTGCCGGTGTCGATGGCCAGGCGTCCGTTCAGCAGGTGGTCGAAGCGGTCATGGCTGCCGAATCCACCCTGCAGACCGCCATTGCCATTCGCGACAAGGTCGTCAGCGCCTACCAGGAAATCAGCCGCATGTCGATCTGATCCGACCGAAGCCGGATTTGAGGACCTGCGCAATACGAGGAGTTAAGCCATGAAAGCCCTTGCAATCGCCGCGACCGGCATGAGCGCTCAGCAGCTGAATGTCGAAGTGGTCGCCAACAACATCGCCAACATGAATACGACCTCGTTCAAGCGGTCTCAGGCGGAGTTTTCCGATCTTCTCTATCAGGCCGAACGCCTGCAGGGGGTTCCGAACCGCGGCGGTGAAGACCCTGTGCCGGAAGGCGCTCAGCTGGGCCTTGGCGTGCGCACAGCAGGGATCCGCAAGCTCCATGTACAGGGCTCGCTGACCAATACCGGCAACCAGTTCGACGTCGCTCTTGATGGGCGCGGCTGGTTTGAGATCACCGGTCCGGACGACGAGACGCTCTATACCCGCGCAGGCTCCTTCAACAAGAATGCCGAGGGCCGGCTCGTCACCATCGACGGCTACGCAGTCGAGCCAGCGATCATCGTGCCGGATGAGACCATCGAGGTGGTTGTCAACGAATCCGGTCAGGTCTATGCCAAGGTCGACGGCGAAATGACGCCGCGCGAACTCGGCCAGCTGACCCTGGCCAACTTCGCCAATGACGTCGGTCTCGAACCGGTCGGCGGCAATCTTTTCCGCGAGACCGAAGCTTCGGGCGTGCCCGTTTCCGGAGTGCCGGGTGATCCGGGTTTCGGTGTCGTCCGCCAGGGATACCTTGAAAGTTCCAATGTTGACCCGGTCAAGGAAATCACCGCGCTGATCAACGCGCAGCGAGGCTATGAAATGAACTCAAAGGTCATGAAAGCCGCCGACGAAATGGCCGGCACCGTGACCAATGGCATCCGCTAGGAAAGGGCTTGAGATCATGCCGATCCGCACCCTGATTGCGCTCATCGCGTTTTGCCTTGCGGGGACCATCGCCAGGGCAGGGACGATTGAGCTCCCGGTGCCGCGTCAGACCATCTCGGCGGGCACGGAGATCTCGCATCAGCACCTAATCGAGCGCAAATTCCCGAGCCGGACCGCGCAGCAATTCGCCGTCAGCACGCATCGTTCCGAACTGGTCGGCATGGTCGCGCGCCGAACCTTGCTGCCGGGCCAGCCGATCCCGGCCCGGTCGGTCGAAAAACCGCTATTGGTCCGGCGAGGCGAACCTGCCCGACTGGTGTTCCGCGAGCAGGGACTGGTGATCATCATGCAGGTCGAAGCGCTGCAGAATGGCGGAGCCGGAAATTTCGTTCGGGTGCGCAACATAGACAGCGGTCTGGTCGTGTCCGGCAGGGTCCAGGAAGACGGCACCATCCGCGTGGAGAACTAAGAAATGACCCGGATACTCCTTTGTTTGCTCGCCCTGATACTGGCCAACCCGGCGAGCGCCATGGTCCGCATCAAGGACATTGCCAGCCTGCAAGGCGTGCGCGACAACCAGCTGGTCGGCTACGGTCTTGTCATCGGTCTCAAGGGGTCCGGAGACACCTTGCGCAATTCGCCGTTCACGGAACAGTCGCTGCAATCCATGCTGGACAGCCTCGGCGTGAATGTCCGCGATGTGCGCCTGCGCACCCAAAACGTCGCCGCGGTGGTCGTGACGGCCGAAATGCCGTCTTTCATCGGTATGGGGGCCACGATTGATGTGTCCGTTTCCTCCCTTGGCGATGCCACATCGCTTGCGGGCGGAACACTTGTGGCTACCCCGCTGCTCGGCGCGGACGGTCAGATTTACGCAGTCGCGCAGGGGCCAGTGGCCGTATCGGGCTTTGCGGAACTCGGCCAGGCGGAAAGCCTGACCCAGGGCATTCCCACTGTCGGACGGGTTCCGAATGGCGGTCTGATCGAGAGAGATTTGCCGGCTAAGTTTTCGCAAATACCGGGACTGGTGCTGGAATTGTCCAACCCGGATTTCCGGACAGCGGTGCGCATCACGGACGCCATCAACCGGTTCACCCGCGAGCGCTACGGCGTGCCGGTGGCCAGGGAGCGCGACTATCGGTCCGTTGTGCTGACGCCGCCCAAGGACCTGAGTCTGACCCGTTTCATCGCCGAAATCGAGGCCATCCGGGTCAATCCCGATCAAAGCGCGAAGGTCGTGATCGATGAGCGCACCGGAACGGTCGTGATCGGCAAGGACGTGCAGATTTCGACGGTGGCTATCACCCATGGCAATCTGACGGTGCGCATCTCGGAAGCGCCGGAAGTCTCGCAGCCATCGCCGTTCTCGCAGAACGGACAGACCGTGGTCGTACCGCGCACTTATGTCGACGCGCAGGAAACAGGCGGCCAGCTGGCCGTGGTCGGGGGAACGGATTTGCCGACTCTGGTGCGCGGTCTCAATCGCATCGGGCTCAGGCCAACCGGGATCATCGCCATCCTGCAAACCATCAAGACGGCGGGTGCGCTGCAAGCCGAGCTGGTGGTTCAGTAGACCCTGACCGGCTGACTCTTCGAAGATCTTCAGAACGCCGCTTTTCGAAGCGGCGTTTTTCGTATGCCCGCCAGCCCCGCGCAAGCTCGATCGCCGATGGTGCGATGAAACGGGTTCAGCACAAGGGAAGGCACAATGCCACGTCACATGAACCGCAGCCGGAAGGCGTGCTTTCTGGCCTGCGCCGCGGTTGCCATTGCAATCACATCCGGCGCCGCCACGGCTCAGGCCCCGCGTCACAAGCCGGTGGATGAACCCGGAACAGAGGCGGTCCTGCCGCCGCAGGACAGCGAACTGTACTGCAAGAACATTGCCGAGGCAGCGAGTGACGCTCGCGTCAAATGGCAGACCTGGAAGCTGATCAGCCTCGAAGCCCGTCTCCGGGACCGTATCGCTGAATTGCAGCGCAAGGAAAACGAGTTCGAACTCTGGGTCAAGCGCCGCGAGGATCTGCTGAACGAAGTTGAGGACCAGGTGGTGTCCATCATCGCCCGCATGCGTCCCGAAGCGGCGGCCGCACAATTGTCGACCACCGACGAAGAGGCCGCCGTTGGCGTTCTTCTCAAACTCAAGTCCCGGATCGCCAGCAGCATTCTCGACGAGATGGAACCGTCCCGGGCCGCACAGCTGACCCAGTCGATGATGGGGCTCACAAACCCGGAAGCACAACGGAGTTTTTAATGCGTGCCTACCTGTTCACTTTGGGAGCTGTCGTGCTGACCGGTTGCGCCGGACAGCTGGAAGATGTCGGACGGGCGCCGGAAATGTCGCCTGTCGGCTACGGGCTCGCCACACAGCAGCCGACGGTCTATCCGATCAATACCTTCGGCCGGGGTGTGGTGAAGGACTACAATTCGCTCTGGGCCAGCGGCCGGGACAATTTCTTTGCCGATCCGCGCGCCAAGAAGGTCGGCGACGTGCTGACGGTCACGATCCAGATCAACGACCGAGCCAACCTCGACAACAGTTCGGACCGCCGGCGCACATCCGATATCGGGATCGGCGGAGCATTTGGCAGCACCTGGGACAGCACAACCACCGAAGGCGAAGCCAATCTGGATCTCGATTCCGGTTCCGGCTCCAGAGGATCCGGCTCCATCGACCGCTCGGAGGAAATCCAGCTCTCTGTTGCCGCGGTCGTGACCGAGCGACTGCCCAACGGCAATCTGGTGATTTCCGGATCCCAGGAAGTCCGCGTCAATTATGAAATGCGCATCCTGCAGATCGCCGGCATTGTCCGGCCCCGCGACATCCAGGCCAACAATACCATTCCCTACGACAAGATCGCCGAGGCGCGCGTTTCCTACGGTGGCCGAGGCCGGATCTCCGAGGTGCAGCAGCCTGGCTGGGGCCAGCAGATCTACGACATCGTAACCCCCTTCTAAGGCAGCGGAGACGAATAGACAGACATGTCCAATATTATCGAAGTTCCGATGGAAACCGTCTCTCAGCCAGCCCGTAGTTCCGGGTTTCTGGCAGCGCTGATCCTGCTGACGCTGGTCGGCGGAGGGGCCGGAGCAGCGCTGGCCAAATACATTTCCGACAACACGGAAGAGGAAGTCCTCAACCGATTGCGGAAGCAGCAGAGTTTCACTGAAACGCTGCCATTTCCGCCGTCGACCCGGCTGCAGACGCTTGAGCCGCTGGTGACCAATCTGGCCAGTCCCAAGGAGGCCTGGATCCGCTTGCAGGCTTCCGTGCTTCTGCAAAACGAAACGGACGGCGACCTCGCCGTGATGAGGAAGAAGGTAGAAGACGATTTTCTGGCTTACATGCGGACGCTCACCCTGTCGCATCTCGAAGGCGGCATCGGCCTTCAGCATTTGAAGGAAGATCTCACAGAACGGGCCCGCACACGCACCAAGGGGCTCATTCACGAAGTCATTCTGGAATCGGTGGTGATCCAATGACGCGGTTGATTTTCGCCGTTGCGGCACTCTTGCTGATGACCGGGGCTGCTGTCGCCCAGGTGCCGGATCTGTCGACGCTTTTACCGGCGGGCGAGGGCAGTGCGAGCGGTCGCATCGTTCAGATGATCGCACTCCTGACGGTGCTGTCGCTGGCGCCCGGCATCCTGATCATGGCGACCAGTTTCACCCGTTTCGTGATCGCCTTTTCATTCCTGCGCTCGGGCATCGGATTGCAGACAACCCCCGGAAACCTCATCCTCATTTCACTGGCCCTGTTCATGACCTTCTATGTGATGGCGCCGACGTTCGACAGGGCCTGGGAAAACGGCGTTCAGCCGTTGATGAACAACGAGATCTCCGAAGAAGAGGCCTATGTCCGGATCACGACGCCGTTCCGGGAATTCATGCTGAGTCAGGTGCGCGAAGAGGACCTGGTGTTGTTCGACGATCTGGCCGCGGGTCGGGTCACGGATACGGAAGCGGCTTCCGCGGAAGAGGTCGAACTCAGGGTTCTGATCCCGGCCTTCATGATCTCTGAATTGCGCCGGGGTTTCGAGATCGGTTTTCTGATCGCGTTGCCTTTTCTCGTGATCGATATGATCGTGGCGACGATCACCATGTCGATGGGGATGATGATGCTCCCGCCGACAGTCATTTCCCTGCCGTTCAAGGCCTTGTTTTTTGTCTTGATCGACGGTTGGAACCTGCTGGTCGGTAGCCTCGTGCGATCCTTTATCTAGGGTCAGGACCCATTCATTTGAGTGAAATGGTAGGGATGAATTTGTTCGGATACGAGGCGCAAAGCTGCAGGAAACCTTCCGGTTTCCAAAGATTTGCAACGACGTTGCCGGGCAAATTCACCCTATCCCGGAGGGACGCAAAACGGCTTTGATTTGCTGCGTCAAACCGCTCAACCGGGCAGGAAGCCTGCTTTTCGTGCTTTTCCTTGCAACTCGTTGCCGTTTGTTGCGCCATTTCGACCAAATTGATGAGTCCTGACCCTAGTCACCCGAATCTGAAGTTCGTCTTATTTCCCGGCACACTCGGAACGAGCTTCAGATTCAAAAGGGTGACTAGCAAGCATATGTTTCTAGTGTGGTTTTCGAATTTGAAATTCGCTTCGATGGTCGCTGCAACAATGAGGCGAATTTCAAATTCACCACACTAGGTAAAACAAACTCTTGCCGGAATAATGGAGGCGGGGCCGAAGGGTCTCGCCTCTTTCAGCTTCGATAAGATCGTGCGCGATAATATCGTTGAGGCGAGTGCCTTCTCCGTGTCCAAATAGTAGATTTCCAAAAAGATCAAATTGACCGCAATGGCGTAAGCTTCACGCAAGATTGGCCCGCTAGGGTCATTTTCACAGCAGGTTGAACCGCTACCCATCGGGGTTCAAAAGCATGACGCTGCTCCTGCTGTGCCGGTGCAAACCCGGCATGTCCCGCTCCAATCCAGTACCTAACTGACACATTGAAAGGGACATATCATGTCTAGCTTGATGACCAACGCTTCCGCAATGACCGCTCTGCAGACCCTGCGGAGCACCAGCGCCAACCTGGCGGAGACGCAGAACCGCATCTCCACCGGTTACCGCGTTGCCGGTGCGGAAGACAACGCTGCCTACTGGTCCATCGCGACCACCATGCGTTCCGACAACATGGCTCTCAGCGCCGTTGAAGACTCTCTGGGTCTGGGTGCCGCGACCGTCGACGTCATGTACACCGCCATGGACAGCACCGTTGATGTTATGAACGAAATCAAGGCCAAGCTCGTTGCCGCCCGTACCCCGGGTGTTGACCGCGGCAAGATCCAGTCCGACATCAACGAACTGCAGAACCAGCTTCAGTCGACCGCTGAATCCGCCGTCTTCAACGGTGAAAACTGGCTGTCTTCCGATGTGTCCACCGTGACCTCGAAAGAAATCGTCAGCTCCTTCACCCGCGTTGGCGGTGCTGTTTCAGTCCTGACAACCACCGTCGATATCACCGCTACCCAGCTCTATGATACGACAGGTGGCGGTAGCGGCATCCTCGATGGCGCTCGGACCAACGGTAACGTTGTCGATACCATCGACATCTCCGCTCTGACGGACAGCGCTGCCGACCTGACCACGCTGGAGGGCATGATCGAGGACGTTGATGAAGCCCTGGGCGCCATCACGGACTCCGCTACGCTGCTCGGCTCCACCAAGAAGCGCGTCGACCTGCAGAAGGACTTCGTGTCCGCTCTGATCGACTCGATCGACCGTGGTGTTGGCCAGCTCGTGGATGCTGACATGAACAAAGAGTCCACCCGCCTTCAGGCTCTGCAGACCCAGCAGCAGCTCGGCATCCAGGCTCTTTCGATCGCCAACCAGGGTTCGCAGAACATTCTGTCCCTGTTCCGTTAATCCCTCACCGGATTTCTGGATAAGAGGACCGCGCCCTCCGGGGCGCGGTCTTTTTTGTTGTCCGTTTTTCTCCGCCAATGCCGTCTTTGACAGGCTCGCGCAAGCTCCGCTGCCGATAGTGGCAGCAACAAAGTGATACGTGCATGAAGGGGTTATGCATGCCGGGCCGTGAACACGCCGAGAAACTATGGGCAAACTTGATGGAACTGGGCGTGCGCAGACTGATCGCGCTCGCTCTGATCGGGCTCGCCACAATCGCAACCGTCGGCGCGGGTGCCTTTTACCTGAGCCGTCCAGAGCAGACCGCGCTTTACACCGGCCTTGACGGTGAGGATGTCACGCGCATCGGCTCCGCCCTACGCGATGCCGGCATTCAGTTCGACATCAGCGCCGATGGCAGCTCCGTCCTGGTGAACCATGCGCAGACGGCGAAGGCCCGGATGCTGCTCGCCGAAAAGGGCCTGCCGCGCGGCGCCAATTCCGGATACGAACTGTTCGACGAGCTTGGCTCGCTCGGTCTCACCTCCTTCATGCAGGAAGTCACCCGCGTTCGCGCGCTGGAAGGCGAACTGGCCCGCACCATTCAGCTGATGAAGGGCATTCGAGCGGCGCGCGTTCATATCGTTTTGCCGGAAAAGGGCTCGTTCCGCCGCGATCAGCAGCCGCCGTCGGCCTCCGTGGTTATCCGGTCGGATGTCCCGGACGATGTCCGCACCGCCGACGCCATCCGGCACCTGGTTGCCGCCGGTGTTCCGGGCATGGAGGCGAGCAAGGTGACGGTCCTGGACACGTCCGGAGGCATTTTGGCCGCCGGCAAGGATCCGACCAAAGCCTCCGCCGGCCAACTGGCCAGCCTGGAGACCGCCGTCAGCAACCGTATCCAGGAGAATATTCGCAAGACCCTGACGCCTTATCTCGGGTTGGAGAACTTCCAGGTCAGCGTTGCGGCCGAACTCAACACCGACCGCAAGACCATCGCGGAGACGATCTTCGATCCGGATTCGCGCATCGAAAGGTCTGTGCGCACCATCCGGGAAAACGAAAACGCGCAGAACTCCAGCGTGTCCGCACCGACAACCGTTGAGCAGAACCTGCCTGAAGAAGACGTCTCCGCTGACAACGGCGAACGTTCCAGTGAAGAAAACGAACGGCGCGAGGAAACCGTCAATTACGAAATCTCTTCCAAACGGATCGAGACCTCCCAGGACGGCTACAAGGTTGACCGGTTGTCGATTGCTGTTCTTGTCGACAAGCCCCGCCTGACGCAATCGCTTGGTGGCGAGCCGACACAGGCGCAGATCCAGGAACAGCTGACGGAAATCGAAGCGCTGGTGGCGTCCTCGGCCGGTGTGGAAGCCGACCGCGGCGACCATGTCAAAGTCTCTGTGGTCGACTTTGTCGATGGCGGCAAGGCACTGGAACCGATCCCGCCGATCAGCATCTCGGAATATCTGCTGCGCCAGTCCGGCAACATCATCAACGCACTGGCCATCCTGACCGTGTCGATGCTGGTGATCTGGTTCGGACTGCGGCCAGCCGTCGCTGCCCTGGTGCCGCAGGTGTCCCAGCCGCAGGTGGAAATGGCCGAGCTCGGTATGCTGCCGGAAGGTGGTGAGGCGACAGTCGAACCCTTTGACGGCGAACAGGCCTTCCTGGTGCCGCCGGATCATTCCGACATGCTTCAGGACCTCAACAGCAAGCGCAATCAGTCCGCTCTCCGGAAGCTGGAATCGCTGCTGGAATACAACGAAGAACAGTCCGCTGCGATCCTGCGCCAGTGGCTCTATGAATCGGAGCGTGTCTGATGTCGACGTCTGTTGCCTCCCATATTCCCGTACTCTCCCTACCGAAGTTCAAAACCTTCGGTGTCTATGACGGAGCTCTCGCGGAAGTGCTTGAGCCCTATGACGATCTTCCATCGGAACCGACGGTCGAAGAACGTCTCCAGGCGGAGTTCGAGCGCGGTCTTGCCGAGGGTAGCGAACGTACGCGTGCCCACTACGAAGCCATTCTGGAAGCCGAGCGGGCAGAGCATGCACGGCTTATCGAGGAAGAACGCGTCCGCTTCGACATGCGCGAAGCCGCCAATGTCAGCGCCTCGATCGAAGGCTTCGTCGATATCGTCGAACAGCGGCTGTCCTATTCGGTCGCGAAGCTTCTGCAACCGTTCCTGAAGGACCGGATCGTCGATCAGCTTGTGGCCGCCTTCGCGGTCAATCTCCGCCAGCTCACTGAAGACGACCTGGACAAGTCCATCCGCTTGCGCGGGCCTGAGACGCTTGTTGCCAGGGTTCTGGACCAGGTGCCGGCGCTGCGCGACCGGATCGAGGTTCAGCAGGCAGACCAGGTCGAACTGGTGGCCTTGTTCGATGAAACAACCATCGAAACCCGGCTTGGGCAGTGGTTCGCCCAGGTGGACATGATCGAGAAGGAGGTCGACTGATGCTGGATGGGCTTCCGAACGAAATCGTCATTGTCCGGCGCAAGAACAGCTGGGAAGACGATCACCTGCCGCATGGCGTCTGGAAGATTGCCTATGCGGATTTCATGACCGCGCTGATGGCCTTCTTCCTGGTGATGTGGCTGATCAACGTCACCGACGACAGCGTCCGCCGCGGAGTTGCCCAGTATTTCAATCCGGTCAAGCTGGCCTCGACCGCTCCAAACCGGAAGGGGCTCAACGATCCGCAGATCAACGGCGACACCAACGAAAACGGCACCAAACTGTTCACCGGCAAGCTGGGCGGTTCCGAAGAACCAGTTGACCAGGACGACAATTTCGGAGCCGGCCTTGAGGCGGGACACAAGATGGAGGAGGTCGAGGAACTGCTGGAAACCGGCGGTGCCCCAGCCTCGGGTCAGTTCACCCAGACCCATTCGGAATCGATCCTGTTCTCCGATCCTTATGCCGTGCTCGACACGCTGGCGGACAAGATCCGCGTCGCCAAGACCCAGGAAGACAATCCGCGCGGCATCGGCACCGGTCTGCAGAAACAGGAAGGCGCGCAAGGCGGACAGGCTTACCGCGATCCGTTCGACCCGATGTTCTGGCAGTTTCGTCCGGGCCGCGGCGTAGACGGGGCGGAAGCTGCGCCCGTTGCCACACCGGGGGAAAGCTCCGGACCGAGCGACAAGAAGCTGGCGGGCGAGTTCGCCTTCGGCGCTCCGTTTGCCGAGGGACAATCGAACGACACGGGCCTTTCGGCCACAAGTGAGAGCGCGCAGGCTGAAAACGTGCCCAAGGAAGCGGAATTCGCCGCTGGCGGCAGCGGCCGGACCACCTTTGACCGGACCGGCACCAGCCGATATTCCGAATCCGGCATCACCGCCGATCCCGTCATTGCTCATGTGACGGGTGGTGCGAACCAGGTGAAATCGGCAGGTGCGACATCAACTGCCGACGACGAGACGGAGCAGACCGCCCCAACCGCCGCGGATCGTCTGGTGACGCGTCTGACCGAGGTTCTTGCGGAGGCCGATGGCACGGCGCTTGAAAAAACCGCCGGCCAGGTCACGGTGACCCGCACGGACGAAGGTGCCTTGATCAGCCTCACCGACGATCAAAATTTCGGCATGTTCGCAATCGGCTCGGCCGAGCCGCGTCCGGAACTGGTCAAGCTGTTGGAGCGGATCGGCAAAGTGGTCGCGGAGACGCCCGGCCAGATCGTCATCAAGGGCCACACCGACGCCCGGCCGTATCGCAGCAAGACCTATGACAACTGGCGGCTGTCGTCGGCCCGGGCCCATATGGCGCTCTACATGCTGTCGCGCGGCGGTGTTGCAAAGACCAGGTTCGACCGCGTCGAGGGCTCCGCCGACCGTCACCTGAAGGACCGCGACGATCCCTTTGCCGCCAGCAACCGGCGCATTGAGATCTATCTTCTGGCGGGGGCGGATTGATGCGGCATTGTCAGACCCTCAACCGAGTTCTGGCCGGTTTCCTCTTGGCTCTTTGCCTGTCGGTCATCGTGACACTCGGTAGCCAGGCGCAGGAGCCGGCCGCTGAAGCCGGCCCTCAGCCCTACGAGATGGTCCGGTCGTTGCAAAGTCTCCAGGAACAGATTGCCCAAGGCAACAGCCATGCCATCGCCGCGCAGCGCGAACTGCTTTCCAAGATGGATGCGGCCTTTGTTGATCTACCCGCCGGCACCTGGGAGGAGCCGCGCAATGCGCGGGCCGCGGTGGTGCATCTCCTGAGCGGCGGCCATCCCCGGGTCATGCGCAACCTGCTGACGCTCGATCCGTTGCCCAATATCGACAAGCGGCTGATGGAAGCTTCGCTTGCCTATATCGAGGGCCGGGAAGAGGATATGGCCGTGCTTCTGGAGGAGATCGATCCGCTGGATCTTCCCTCAGGTCTTGGCGGTCATGTCGCACTGGTCAAGGCCGCGCCTTACATTCGCACCGATCCCGCCAGGGCCATGGAGCTGCTGCAGGTCGCCAGCCTGCTGATGCCGGGAACCCTGGTGGAGGAAGCCGCACTGCGTCGGGAAGTGTTCGTGGCCGGCATGATGGCCGATGTCGACCGGTTTCGCGTGCTCAGCATCCGCTATCTGCGCCGCTTCAGAAGCTCCGTCTATGCGGGGGACTTCCGCCGGCGCTTCGCACTGGCGCTGGATACGCTCGGCTTCGTCAAGAGCGAGGACAAATTCGCGCTGCTCAACCCGGTTCTTCATGAATTCGATGCCGACTCCCGACGGGGACTTTACCTGAGGCTGGCCCGGTCCGCGCTGCTCGCCGGTCATCTGAATGTGGCGCGCAAGGCAACGGCCGAGGCAATGTCTCTTGCCGTTGAAGGCACCAAGGAACACGAAATCCTGAAGATCTATCGGGCCGCGACCCGGCTGGATCCGGAGACGATCAGCGCCAACCGGGATCTTCTCTGGTCCGTCGACAAGCGCATGCTGAGCGAACAGGACCTTGCGGTGCTCGACGGGGTCTATGTGGTGCTCAATTCCGTGCGCCACTTCCCGGAACCGCCGGCCAACGTGATCGGTGAATTCAATGTCGCCAGCTCCATGAAAGACCCCGAACAGCGCGCCTGGGTCACCTCCGACATGGAACTCGCCGAGGTGATACTGCGCCGAACCGACAAGGTCCTGGCGGAATTGGGAGAACAACATGACCGTTAACACCAGCGCGCTGATCCCGGCGGCCACGAAATCCGGTAAATCCGTCGATGGCTCGACAGGAGAACGTAGCCAGCAATCCGCCAAGGACGCAGCCGCCGCGTTCCAGTCCGTTCTTAGGGGAATGAAAGGCGAGGGCACCCCTGTCGAGGGCGCCGGCGACACCGGCGCGGGGGCACAAGGCCAGAACCCGGGTCAGGGCGATGCCGATGCTAACACCGCTGTGGACCAAACCGGCGGCACGGCAGAGGATGCTGCAAAGCTGCCAAGTGGCACGGCCTTTTCCACCAGCAACCTCGTCGATGCGCTGCGCCAGGTTTCGCACAATGTGATGTCCAGGGTTTCCGGCGGCGAAGCCGGTGACACGGTCCAAGCCAATGGAGGGGACGCAATTGCGGACGGTCGCCCTGGTGCGGCAGCCACGCTTTCCCTGGAAGCCGTGCTGGTGCCAAAACCGGGGCAGATTGCAAAAGGCTTGGCATATCAAGCCGGAGCTGCCACGCCGTCTCATGTCATGATGCCCGCCAGGACCGGACAGGATTTGACCGGACAGGAGGGGGCGGGAAAAACCGGGACATCGTCTCTGTTCGCTCAATTCGGCGTTGAGCCCGAGAGCGTATCGGAGCCGCTGACGGCCGGCAGTCGCCGGTCCTTGCTTCCGGAGGAAGCTGCCGGCACCGTCAAGATCCTGCGCCAGGAAACCCATTTCGCACCGAATCTGCGTCTCTCTCCAGCACAGCAGGTCGGCGATGAGCTTGCGACCGCGCTGAAGTCTCTGGCGTCCGAGACTGCGCGAGCAGGTCAGGGCGGCGTTACCCACAAGGCCGAAGGGCCGGTGCTGAAAACGCTGGATATCCAGCTCACGCCGCATGAATTGGGCACGGTGAAAGTGTCGCTGCGCATGGTCGGTGATACCGTGGAGGTGACGCTCCAGACCAGCAAGGCACAAACCGCCGAATTGCTCAGGCACGACCGGCAATTGCTCGACCAGATGCTGCGGGCAACCGGCTTCAAGGCCGACGCGATCACGATCCAGGTGGCCGATGACCGCGGAACAGTCGCGGCGGGATCGTCTGCGAACGGCAATTCGGTCATGAACCAGAATAATTCCGGCAACGGTGCCTTTGGCGATGGCCAGTCGCAGAACTCCGGTAACAACGCCTCCGGACAGCACCAGGGCCGGTCCGGCGAGCGTGCGCGTGACGAGCAGTTTCAGTTTTCCGAGCAAACACGAGGAAATGGTCATGAAGAAGCGACTGGCAACAGCCTGTCTGACGGCCTCTATCTTTAGTCTTGTTGCAAGCCTGCCGGCGGCGGCGGAAACCCAGAATGTCTGCGAGCGCGAGATGGTAGCGGCGGCGCAGAAATACCGTGTGCCTCTTGGTGTGCTCTACGCCGTCGGCCTGACCGAAACGGGACGGCGCAACTCGCTCTATCCCTACGCGCTGAACATCGAGGGCAAGTCGGTCTTTCCTCCCAGCCGCAAGGCGGCGGAACAGGATATCCGGGCGGCGCGGCAGCACGGCAAGAAACTGATCGACATCGGCTGCATGCAGATCAATCACTATTACCACGGCGACAAATTCCGCTCGGTCGAACACATGCTGGAGCCGCGCGCGAATGTGCAATACGCGGCCCAGTTTCTGAAAGACCTGCGCCAGCGCCAAGGCTCCTGGACCATGGCGGTTGCCCGTTACCACGCCGGGCCGAACAACAATCCGGCCCAGAAACGTTATGTCTGCACGGTGATCCGCAACATGGTGGCCACCGGTTTCGGCAACTGGACGCAGAAATCCAGGCAATTCTGCGGCGTTTGACGTGAAGGCATTGGTGGAAACTGCGCCAATATTTTTCTCTTACCTGATAGTTAAAATTTTACTCAATTAATTATCTGAATATAAAGAAGAAATATTTCGTCAGAACAGCTTCGCACAAGTTAGCGCGGTTTGACTGTGGTCAGTTGATCTGGACACAGGAGACCTGTCATGGGCCTTTTTGGAGTGATGCGCAGCGGCGTATCTGGCATGAATGCGCAATCGAGCAAGCTCGGGACCGTTGCCGAAAACATCATGAACTCGAGCACGACCGGCTATAAGCGTGCGCAGTCGGAATTCTCTTCCCTCGTGGTCTCGCAAGGCGCCGGTTCCTTCAACTCCGGTGGCGTCGAGGCCCATACCCAGTATCAGGTCTCGAAACAGGGCAACATCAGCTTCACAACGTCGAAGCTCGACCTTGCCGTCGACGGCAACGGCTTTTTCGTGGTCGGCAACGAATCTGGCGAAAGCTTCCTGACCCGGTCAGGCCATTTCGTGCCGGACGGTGACGGCTATCTCCTGAACACGGCCGGCTACTACCTGCAGGGCTATCCGATCACCGGCAACACGGCGCCGACCACGGTGGCCAACGGCCTGGGCGGTCTGGAAAGGATCAACATCACCCAGAACCAGCTGGAAGCGACGCCGACAAGCGAAGCTTTTCTGCGTGTGAATGTCAGCGAAGACGCCGCCATTGTGCCGGCGGTCGATCTGCCGTCCGCCAACGCGGCCACCGCAACTTACTCCCACAAGACTTCCATGATCGTCTACGACAATCTCGGCAACGAAGTGAAGCTGGACGTCTACTATTCCAAGGTCACCGAAACGGCGGTCGATTCCGACTGGGAAGTCGCGATTTACAACGCCGCGGACGCGGCGCCAGGCGGCGGATTCCCGTATACAGCGCCCGCGCTGAACACCCAGACCCTGACCTTCGACGTCACCAACGGCAACCTCACAGGTGCCAGCCCGACCACCATCAACGTGGCGGTTCCCAACGGCGGCACCTTCGACATCGATCTCGACCAGTCGACCTATCTGAACGCCGACTTCACGGTGACCAATGTGGACGCCGATGGCAACGCGCCGAGCTCGGTCAAGAATGTCGAGTTCGACGACGACGGCACGCTCTACGCCATCTACACCAACGGCGACCGTCGGGCGATCTACCAGATCCCGATCGCCAACGTGCCGAGCCCCGACCGGCTGACGCCGCAATCCGGCAACGTCTATAGCCCGTCCTTCGATTCAGGCGATGTCCGGGTCGGCTTCGCGGGCGAGGGCGGCATGGGCAAGATCAAGGTCGGCGGCCTGGAAGACTCCAACGTCGATCTCGGCACCGAACTGACCTCGATGATCGAATCCCAGCGCACCTACACCGCAAATTCGCAGGTGTTCAAGGCCGGTTCCGACCTGCTCGAACAGCTCGTCAACCTGGTCCGCTAACAGGGCAACTCCGCCAACTGGAAAGTTTTCATCATGAGTTTGTCCGTAGCCCTTAAAGTCGCCCAGTCCGCGCTCGCGGCCAGGCAGACGGAATCCGCGGTGATTTCCCGGAACATATCCGGCGCCCAGGATCCCGGTTATTCACGAAAATCCGTTCTCTTGAGCCAGACCTATACTGACGGCGGCCAGGCCGGCGGTCTCAAGGTGGATGGCATCGGCCGGGTCACCGACAGCGCGCTTTACTATTCGCTGTTGCAGTCGACCTCGACCGGGACGTCCCAGGAAGCCGTGCTGGCGGGATTGACCCGCATGGCGGAGACCACGGGCGACACACAGGACCAGATGTCGGCGGCCGCAAGGCTCGGGGCATTGAAATTGTCCCTGCAGAACTTTGCTTCGGATCCGAACAACACCATCCAGTCGCAGGACGTTCTGCAGGCTTCCAAGGACATGGTGCGGACACTTCAGTCGGGCACCGCGCTGGTTCAGGATGTGCGCGCCAACGCGGATGCGGACATGGCGACCTCCGTGCGCGAGATCAATACGCTGCTGTCGCAGCTGGAAGATCTCAACGCGGTGATCGTGAAGGGCAATCAGTCCGGCGCGGACGTGACCGATGCGCTCGACAGCCGCGACCAGGTGCTCCTGAACCTTTCCGAGGAAATCGGCATCACGACGCTGACCCGCAGCCATGGCGACATGGTGGTCTATACGGACAGCGGCGTGACCCTGTTCGAGACAACGGCCCGGGAGGTCAGCTTCCAACCGACCGTGGTCTATGACGCGACCACAACAGGCAACACGGTAACGGTCGACGGAGTTCCCGTCGCCGGACCCGGCGCCATCATGGAAATCAAGTCAGGACGGCTGCACGGACTTGCCGAGCTGCGCGACGAGGTCACTGTTACCTATCAGAGCCAGCTGGACGAAGTCGCCCGGGGCCTGATCGAGGCCTTTGCCGAAAGCGATCAAAGCGGCGGCGGCAATCCGGATCAGGCCGGCCTGTTCACCTGGTCCGGTGGCCCGGCCATGCCGGCAGCCGCAACCCTTGTGCCGGGTTTGGCGGCAGAAATCGCGGTCAATGCCAATGCGGACCCGGATCAGGGCGGCAGCCTCGACCGGCTGCGCGATGGCGGCATCTCCGATCCTTTCGATCCGAACTACGACTACAACCCGTCCGGGGCAGCGGCCTTTTCCGACCGCCTGCAGGAGCTGGTCTCGGCTTTCGACAAGGACACGGTCTTTGACGGCGGCGTGGAACTCGATCCGACGGATTCCCTGAGCGGTTTCGCGGCGTCCTCGGTCAGCTGGCTGGAGAGCGGCCGCAAGACCATGACCAGTAATGTCGAGGTCCAGAGCGTCATTCTCGGCCGCACCGCGGAGAACCTCAACAACAAGACCGGCGTCAATATCGATGAGGAAATGACGCTGCTTCTTGAAATCGAACGGTCCTATTCAGCGGCGACACGCCTGATCTCCGCGGTCGACGCCATGCTTGAAGACCTTCTGGCGGCAGCGAGGTAACCAGCCATGAAAACCACCTATATCTCGACACTTTCGCTGTCGGACGCCTCGCGCCGGCAAATCCAGAGCCAGTCGAGCCTTGTGCAACGGCTGAGTGTGGAACTGTCCTCGGGCCGCAAATACGATGTCGGTCTGGATCTCGGCACCAAGACCGGCGAGGCGGTGTCGGTGCGCGCGGAATTCCATTTCCTCAACGGCATCATCGACACCAATGCCCTGGCGGCGTCGCGCCTAGATGTCAGCCAGGCGGCCATGGACGATGTTCTGACCGATGCGCAGGACTTCCTGGCGACCCTGGTGGCCCTGCGCGAAAACGGTGGCAGTGCGGATATCGTCAAGGCGGATGCGGTCGGCAATCTGGAACTGCTGACCTCGCGGCTCAACACCCAGCTGAACGGCAACTTCGTCTTTGCCGGCATCAACTCCGACCAGGAACCGTTTGCCGACTACGCGGATCCGGCATCGACCAACAAGATCGCCGCCGATGCTGCTTTCCTGACGGAATTCGGCATCACCCAGTCCAATCCGGCAGTGTCTGCTATCACGCCGGCAGCCATGGACACCTATCTGACCGGTGCGTTTGACACCATGTTCCAGGATCCCGCCTGGGGCACGACCTGGTCGACCGCCTCCAGCAGTGTGATGGTAAGCCGTATCTCGGCCAGCGAAAGGGTGTCGAGTTCGGTCAGCGCAAATGAGCAGGCCTTCCGCGATCTAGCGGCCGCTTACACCATGATGTCGGATCTCGGCAACGAGGACCTCGACGTAGAAACCTGGAAAGTGGTGGTCAACAAGGCGATCGAGAAGGTCGGCTCCGGCATCGCCGGCGTCACCAGTCAGATGGGCAAGCTCGGCAATGTCCAGGAACAGGTCAAGCTCGCGAGTGAACGCCTGACGGTTCAGACGGACATTCTCAACCGGCGCGTCAACGATCTCGAAAACGTCAATCTGGAGGAAACCTCCGTGCGGCTGAACACCGCGCTGACCCAGCTGGAAACCAGCTACGCGGTGACCGCCCGCATGCAGGGCCTCAGCATCCTGAACTACCTCTGATCCAGACCAAGTGTCTGACTTTTCGCATCAAAATCAAGCTTGAGAGGGCCCATGTACAATCTGTCCTATGCCGAGGTTATGGATGATCTCTGCTCCGACCAGCGGCTCAATGAACACGAGGCCATGTCGATCGTGATCGACAAGCTGAATGTCGCCGCGGAAGCGGGGGTCAAGTCGCCCCAGGCGGTCGACGCCCTGTTCTACACGAGACGGCTGTGGAGCTACTTCCTGGAACACCTGGCGGACGACGCCAACGAGCTGCCCATCGAAACCAGGGCCAACCTGATCTCGGTCGGGATCTGGGTCCTGAAAGAGGTCGAAGCTCTGCGCCAGTGGGAGCAGGAGGACTTTGCCGACATCATCCAGATCAATTCCATCATCCGCGACAGCCTGGACGGGTAACTCATGAAAATCGGACTGAAAGCGGGCGAGCGCCTGTTCATCAACGGCGCGGTGATCCGGGCCGACAAGAAAACCAACATCGAGCTCATGAACGATGCCGTGTTTCTGCTCGAAGCCCATGTTCTGCAGCCGGAAGAAGCGACAACACCGTTGCGCCAGCTCTATTTCATCCTGCAGACGATGATCATGGATCCGGCCTCCGCGAGCGCCGTGCAGGATATGTTCCACCTTGTTCTCGGCTCTGTGAAATCGGCCTTTTCGACCCGGGAAATCCTGGTCCGCCTCGATGAGGTTGAGGAGCTCGCGAAATCGGAGCGCTGGTTCGAGGCGATGAAGGTGGTCCGCGCGCTTTATCCGATCGAGGCGAACCTGATGGTCGCGGAAAAAAGTCAGAGCGGGCAGGGCGGCAAGCCGCAACGCCCGGCAACGCGGACGGCTTCGGCAAGTCGGTTCCAGGGCGGCCTGCAACTGGCCGCGGTTTAAGGAGAAAGACAATGACTGCAGTAGAAGGCGTAAGCGCCACCCAGGGCGCCGGCGGCGCCGCCTCGGCGCAGAAGCAGCTGACGGTCGATTACGACACCTTTCTGCAGCTGATGATGGCGCAGATGCAGAACCAAGATCCAACCAATCCGATGGACGCTTCCGAGCAGTTGTCTCAGCTCGCAAGCTTCAGCCAAGTTGAGCAGTCTATTCAGACCAATGCCAAGCTGGAGACGCTGTTGACCAACCTGTCCTTCGGCCAGGTTGATGACCTGATCGGACGCACGGTCACGGATCCGAACGGCACCACCGGCGTGGTCGAACGCGTCGAGGTCTATTCGGACGGCACCGTTCTTGCCCTCGACAATGGCGCGGGCATCCTGCTTGGGCCTGGCGTTACCATCTCCTGAGGGACCCGAGCCGCATGAATGAAGTTGACGCCCTGGACCTGGTCAGGTCCGCCATCTGGACGATCCTGGTCGGTTCCGCCCCCGCGATTGTACCCGCCATGATCGTCGGCATCGGCATTGCGCTGATGCAGGCCCTGACCCAGGTCCAGGAAATCACCCTGACCTTCATTCCCAAGATCGTCGCCATCCTGGTGATGATCGTGGTCGCCGGACCCTTCATCGGCGGCCAGATCTATGCGCTCACTTCCCTGATCTACAGCCGCATCGAAACGGGGTTTTAGCGTTGTTTTCTGGGTTTTTGTGACGGAACTACCGAAAACCTCGGTGTCACCCCGGGCGAGCAACGCGAGACCTGGGGCCCACTCGTTACCAGAGACGCGATTCTTTGCGGATGCCTTCCTGAAAAGACACCTTGGTTTCAGCAAGCTGATTTGCGAGTTGGCCCCGGATCTGCGCTGCGCTTGTCCGGGGTGACACCCGTTGTTGCTGGTGTGCAGTCACACAGTCTTCCCTGATTTTCCGTCTCACAAAAAGCCTCGCACAAGCTTCAGGGGCGAGGTTGCCTCTCAGATGAGATCCAGCAGAGGAACGGCATGACTGACACTTCCCTTTCGCCTGTGGCCGACGGCGCGCCCGACAGCCGCCGGGACGTTGCTTTCGCGCTCGGCATCGTTGTCATTCTGGCGGTGCTGTTCCTGCCGATCCCGACCTTCCTGATCGATATTGGCCTTGCCATGTCGATCGCGCTGTCCGTGCTGATCCTGATGGTCGCGCTGTGGATCCAGAAACCGCTGGATTTCTCGTCCTTCCCGACGATCCTGCTGATCGCGACCATGCTGCGCCTGTCCTTGAACATCGCAACCACACGCGTGATCCTGGCCAATGGCCATGAGGGGTTGAATGCCGCCGGTTATGTCATCAATGGCTTTTCGCAATTCGTGATGAGCGGCGACTTCGTCATTGGCCTGATCGTCTTTGCCATTCTGGTGACCGTGAACTTCCTGGTGATCACCAAGGGCGCGACCCGTATCGCGGAAGTCGGCGCCCGGTTCACCCTGGATGCCATTCCCGGCAAGCAGATGGCGATCGACGCGGATCTTTCCGCCGGCCTCATCGACGAAAAGGAAGCCCAGCACCGGCGCAAGGAGCTTGAAGAGGAAAGCTCCTTTTTCGGGGCCATGGACGGGGCCTCGAAATTCGTGCGCGGCGATGCCATCGCCGGTCTGATCATCACCGCGGTCAACATTCTCGGCGGCATCGTCATTGGTGTCACCCGCTACGACATGACGATTGCCAGCGCCTCCGACGTCTTCACCAAGCTCTCCGTCGGCGACGGCCTGGTCTCCCAGATCCCCGCGCTGATCGTGTCGCTGGCCGCCGGTCTTCTGGTCTCCAAGGGCGGTACCAGGGGGTCGACCGACAAGGCCGTGCTCGGCCAGCTCGGCAATTATCCGCGCGCGCTGTTCGTGGCGGCGGTGCTCATGGGGATCTTTGCCCTGATGCCGGGCCTGCCGATGCTGCCCTTCCTGCTGCTCGCCGGCCTGATGGGCTTCATCGGCTACACCATTCCAAGACGTCTGGCGGCGCAGCGGAAGGTGGCTGAGGAAAAGCAACGCGCGGCCGACGAACAGGCCAAGCTGGAGGAAAAGGACTCTGTCAGGGAGACCCTGAAATCGGCCGAGGTCGAGCTGGTGCTCGGCAAGCAGCTCTCCGCCGACCTGATGACCAAGACCGGGGAACTGTCGCGCCGGGTCGCCAAGATGCGCCGTAAATTCGCCGAGCAATACGGTTTTGTGGTGCCCGATATCCGGGTCACCGACAGCCTGACGCTCGATCCGAAGAGCTACCAGATCAAGATCCACGGCACGATCATCACCTCGCAACAGATCAAGGTCGGTGAACTGCTGGTGATCCCGAACAGCGATGCGCCGCTGCCGGTGCCGGCCGACGAGACGCGCGAACCCGCCTTCGGCATGACCGCTTATTGGGTGCCGCAGGCCTACAAGGACGAGATCAAGCGCCGCGGCCTGATGCCGGCGGAGAACATCACCGTGATCCTGACCCACTTGAGCGAGGTGATCCGCAACAACCTGCCGCAACTTCTTTCCTACAAGGACATGCGCAAGCTGTTCGACCGGCTGGACACGGAGTACCAGAAGCTGCTCGACGACATCTGTCCGGCGCACACCTCCTTCTCGGGTCTCCAGGCGGTGCTGAAGCTGCTGCTGGCCGAACGGGTGTCGATCCGCAACCTCAACCTGATCCTGGAAGCGGTCGCCGAGATCGTGCCGCATGTGCGCCGGTCCGAGCAGGTGGTCGAACATGTGCGCATGCGCATTGCCCAGCAGATCTGCGGGGATCTTGCCGAAGGCGGGCCGCTCAAGGTTCTGCGGCTCGGCAACCGCTGGGATCTCGCCTTTCACAACGCGCTGAAACGCGACGGCAAGGGCGACGTGATCGAATTCGACATCGAACCGCAGCTGGTCGAGGACTTCGGCACGCAGATGTCCGATGCGGTCAAGAAACACATGAAGGATGGCAGCCGCTTCGCCATTGTCGCCGCGCCCGATGCCCGTCCCTACGTGCGCATGATCGTGGAACGCATGTTCCCGACGCTGCAGGTGCTGTCGCATCTGGAAATTGCCCGCGGCGTCGACGTCTCGGCTCTCGGAACCGTGTCGTGATCACCGGCGGGCTGTTCTTCAGCAGCTACAGCTCGTCGCTGCTCCTGGCGGTGTTCCTGCTGTTCTGTCGGGTCGGATCCTGTCTGATGGTGATCCCGGGCTTCGGTTCCAACCGCATTCCGACACGCGTGCGCTTGTTCGTGGCCCTGTCCGTGTCGCTGGCTCTGTCGCCTTTGCTGGCGCCGGGCGTGCAGGCTCTTTTGCCCGACGAGCAATTGGGCACGGTTGCCTGGTTCATCGGCACGGAGATCCTGACCGGGGCCTTTATCGGCTTTCTGGGGCGGATCTTCCTGGCCGCTCTGGAAACCCTGACCACTCTGGTTTCCATGGCGATCGGCCTCTCCAACATGCCGGGCATGCCGATTGACGGTTCGGATTCCATCCCGCCGGTGGCCAGCCTGTTCACGGTGACGGCGACAGCCATGGTGTTCATCACCAACCAGCACTGGGAGATCCTGCGCGGTCTCGTGGCCTCCTATGAGGCGATCCCGCCAGGACAGCCGCTTGCCGCCGTGACCGGCCTGGAGCAGTTCGCCGAGCAGATGGGGCGCACCTTTGTGCTGGCGCTCAGGATCTGCAGCCCGTTCATCGTCTACACCGTGGTGGTCAATTTCGCGATCGGCCTGATCAACAAGCTGACGCCGACGATCCCGGTCTATTTCATCTCCATGCCGTTCGTGATCGCGGGCGGTCTCTACTTCCTCTACCTGGTCATCGCGGAAGCCATCATGATCTTCCTCGACGGCTATTTCCAATGGCTCCAAATAGGGTAGATCCATGACACGCAACAGTCAGGATATCGAACGCCTGTTTCGCATGCAGAAGCAGATTTTTCTGTTCTCCTCGTGGCTTCTTCAGAAACTCGACGCGCAGGTCTATCAGCTCAGCGAAAAGGAGCGGCGCATCCTGCTGGCGCTCTCCAACGGCGATCTTGCCCAGCATGACCGTTTCATCGCCAACGCGGCCGAACGCCTGCGCCGGATCATCGAGGACATGGCCCGCCTGTCGGAAGCCCGCGCCAAGGTCAATTCCGAATATGACCGCCAGCGTTTGATGCTGAAACTCATGGCCGAACGTCTGGCGAAAATGCGCGGCGAGGAACAGCGCGCCGACGAGGAGCGCGACCTTCTGGAGTTTCTCGAGCGCCGTTACGGCTAGAGGTCTTTAGGAAATCTCCGCGTCTATCCGGAACCCAGACATCATTCGCGCGTGAGCGCGGCATTTTTCAAGGAAGTGTTCGCTGCGCTCACGTTGAAACGCTGGATTCCGGATCGGCGTGCAGCTTTGGCTGCACTTGTCCGGAATGAGGAAGTTGCGGGAAGGACAAGGATAGGCAGTGGGATTCAATGACGCAAGCCTCCCGCAAGCTCGCCGCGCTACACCTGATCCCGCAAACAGGGCCCGGCAAATGCCCATTACTTGCCTTGCCTGTCACCCGCCGGGTCCTGTTTGTACCTGAATTTTCAACAAGGAGCGCGGTATGGCGATCTCGCCCCCCTCAGACCTGATCCTGGATGTCGCAAAGGCCGCCGATCCGGTTGGGCTCAAGGAAGCGACCGGCCGGCTTCGGTCGATTTCGGCCGGAGGATCGGGCGACGGATTTGCGCTGGCCTTTCAAGGCGCCACGAACCGAGCCACTGCCGCAGGCAACAGTTTTCGCACTGCCGGGTCGGAAGCGGCCAGCAAGGCGAAATCGCCGGGCGAGGAGTTCGAGGCAATGATCCTGACCCAGTTCGTCGAGACCATGCTGCCCGACGATGCCGAAATGGTGTTCGGCAAGGGCTCGGCCGGCGAAATCTGGAAATCGATGCTGGCCGAGCAGGTCGCCACCCAGTTGGCGGCGAGCGGCGGCGTCGGTATTGCCGACATGATTGAAGACAGCCTGAACCAGGCGAAGCCCAACCAGGGAGAGACTGCATAATGGATGCCAGCCCGGAGATCGCACACCCGGAGACAGATGCCATGATGCCGGTTGGTGAGGACATCGCGTCCTCCGGCATCGTCGTACAGGCGCACCGGCCGGATCCGGTCCGCTCAACCCCGCTGATGGTGGCTGTTGGCCATGCAATCAGGGCGGTGCGCGACGAGACACGCGCGCTGCGCGCCGACCCGACCCTGGACCTGAAGGCATTCGAATACGGCAAGAGCCAGGCACTGCTCGACCTGATGCGCGCCCGTGCCCTGGTGCCACCGGCGTCCTACTCCGACGAGCTGAAAGCGGAGCTTGCCGAATTCAAGTCGGTTCTGGAAGAGAATGTCGGTCTCCTGGAACTGCACATGAACGCGGTCTCAGAGGTGGTTCAGCTGATGTCACGGACGATGATCGACTTTGACAGCGACGGCACCTACCAGGCGCCGTTTCCGGAGCGGGCGCGATGATCAAGGTTCTTGCCGCGGGCTTGTGGATGTCGGCGACCATGCTGTTGTCCGGTTACGGCACGACGCAGTATCTTGCCGCCCAGAAGCGGGTCGGCGACGAGGAGCCGGCATTTGTCGGTCTCGATTACGAGACGGTCAAACCGGTGAACGTACCGATCCTGTCGGACGGCATCCTGCAGGGCTATGTGGTCATCAAGATGGTGTTCACCGCCGATGGCGACACGCTGCGCCGGTTGCCGGTACCGCCGCATCCGTTCCTCGTCGACGAGGCCTTCCGGGTTCTCTATTCCGACGAGACCCTGGATTTCCGCGGTCTGGAACGCTACGACCTGGAGGCGCTGACCGCGCGCCTCAAGAGGACCACCAATGCCAGGCTCGGCCAATCGGTCGTGCATGATGTCCTGGTGGAGGAATTCAACTATTTCGACAAGGACGACGTGATCACGCACTGAGCGTGACCCGCAGCTGATTTGACACCTTGCTCCTGCCGCCTCCCAGGCCATTGGCGTCCAACTCAGGTTGGACGCCGTTTTTTTGGGTCGGGGTTTTTCGGTATAGTCTCAGCGTTCGGTGAGCTGGAAACGGAGCTGGCCGGTATGGGAAACGACCAGTTGGAGCGACTGCCGATGTTGGAGAATGAAGGCTCTTCCGAGCCGCCTAAAAAGGTCATGCTTTCGGCAGGCAACGCGCGCGCCGAGCTCTCCTCCGAAGATATCCAGCTTTTGGAAACGGCCGTTGAAATGCTAATTTATTCCGACCTGGGAGACGGCGAACAGGCGCGCGACATGCGCCACACCGGCAAGGAGCTGCATGCATTGATGGAGCGATTGTCTACGTTGCTCGAAGTGTGACCGGCCGGCGGGTGGCCACGCTCAGTCATCCGCCTCGAAAATCGTCTCGATCGCCTGAAAGATGGTCTTGTAGACGCCGATCTCGTCCCTGGCGAAATCGCCCTGCGGGATCGCTTTCTTGGCCTCGCGGAAGAGATCGTCCCTTATGGCGTCGAGATCGACCGCGGTGCCGGCATGGCGGGCCAGTTCCACATGCAGCCGCTTGGCAATGCCGGCATAGGCGACGATGGCGGTGACCATGTGGGTCGGATCGTCCGGGATGGGGATTTTTTTCATCTGCGCTGGATCCGTAAAATTTGCAGTTTCCTGTCGAGCGTGATTGTAAACGGAAGATTCACGCCCTAGCCAGAGATTGCATTTGGGATATGTCCGTTTAGGCGCGGGGAGCAAATGAAAAGATTCTCTATTTTTTTGCTATGTTGCTTTGTCTCTTCAAGTTCATATGGATTCAGCATTTTTCGATCTTGTCCAGACGCAACTGATCTTGATCGGGGGATAGTTATAACGCACCCGGCCAACAACAAGAGTGAGCTTCTTGTTCGGTACCGAAGATTAGATGGTCCTTTGATTGGGCACAGCTATGTGAACGGGATATTTGCCGATCATGGTGTCACCATCAGCTATGGAGGATTGTTCACACACAAGGCAATAAGAGGCGGCAAGGTAGTTCAACTAGAGGAACCAGAAACTGATTTGAGCGAGCTTTTCAAATTTGAGGTCGGCACCAAACACGAATTCGCAAGCGTCAGAAGTGACCCCGGTCGCACAAATCGAAAATGGGAAATTTCTGCAACCTTCTTCATCGAGGAGGCAGACGATTACCTGCTTTCGGATTGCCGTTACAGAGCCGTGACAATCCGTCGAGAAGGTGTGATCAGATATCCTGACGGAAAAATCAAACAAGACAATCAGAGCTTTCTGTTCGTTCCTGACTTGTTTTTGAAGGTCGCCGGCTCAGGCATCAGTTACGGAAATATTGAAATCGTGAGGCAAAGAAGTTGGCTGGACTCAAATCGCTGGCCATTCACCGATGATGCCGACTCAGTTCTGGGAGCACCGGACGACTAGGGTACTCAGCTTAAGTTGCTTTCCTACCGCAACCGCGCGTCCTTCAGTGCTTCCAGAAGCATCTCCGTTTCCTTCGCCTTGTCGCCGCCGGCGTCCGGCACTTCGACATAGGAAACGTTGACCGCGTTGTCGGGCCACGCAAGCACGATCGTGAAATAGATCCACACGCCCTTGTTGAAGAATTCCAGGTCGAGGGAGATCTTTGGGGTTCGTTCCCATTCCACGTCCGTTTGGGCGGCCATCGAATAGCGCAGCGAGCCTTCCTTGAAAAAGAGCTCGGCGGAGGTCTTGACCAGCTCCTCGATATTGCCGTGCTGGTCGGTGCGGATATAGGCGACAAAGTCGACCACATCGACCAGCTTCAGATCCTCGATGAACTCGGTGAGTGCGGTGGCGATCGCTTCCTGGCGCTGGCGGTCGCGTTCCAAGGGTGACGGCTTTCCGCCGTTTCCTTCCGGCATATCGTGCATTCCCCAAGCCTCCAAATACATTAAATTATACAGCAGTATTGGACTGGCGTGAGTACACGTAGCAAATGATTTCCGCAACTGCCCTGTAGAATTCCGGCGGAATCATTCTTTCGACCTCCGTGGCAGCATAGAGGGACCGGGCCAATTGCCGGTCCTCGATCACGGGAATATCATTGGCCTCCGCGATCTCGCGGATTTTCAGCGCAATCAAGTCCTGTCCCTTAGCTACAACAATTGGCGCGGGGTTTTGATCCCCGTCATATCGCAGCGCCACGGCAAAATGGGTCGGATTGGCCACCACCAGGGTCGCCTGGGGCACGGCGGCGATCATGCGATTGCGGGCACGGTCGCGGGCGAGAGAACGCTGGCGCGCCTTGACGATCGGGTCGCCTTCCATCTGCTTGTGCTCGTCCTTGATCTCCTGCTTGCTCATGCGCAGGTTCTTGCGCCAAAGGGCGCGCGACCACAGGATGTCGACGGTGACCAGCAAGATGGTGACGATGCACACGCCCGCGATCAGCTTCATGGAAATCTGCAGGATCGCTTCGGGCAGGGCGCTTGGGTCGGTGAACATGGCGTTGATCAGGTCCGCTTCATTCGCCCGGAACTGGCCATAGACAATGGCGCTGACCGTGGAAAACTTGAAAACGGCCTTGAGGAATTCCACAAGACCCTGGGCGCCGAATATCCGGTTCCAGCCCTTGATGAGCGAGAGCTTGGAAAAGTCCGGCTTGATCCGGTGCAAAACGATGCTCGGCGTGTTCTGGAGAAATGCCGAAGTGAGCCCGGCCGCCGCCAGCAGCGCGACGATCGGTGCCAGAAAGGTGAGCACCTCGACGGAGACCACATGGGTGAGCAGCAGGGCATCGGCGCTGTTTCCAAGATCCACTTCCCCCGATAGGTCCAGAAGATGCGTCAGCTTTTCGATCAGCTGACGGGCGGCCGATGTGAGCACGAAACTGCCGATCAGAAGCGTTGCGACAAAAGTTGCCAGAACGGGGGCTTCCCGCGAGACCGGGGTGTTGCCCTTTTCAATCGCGTCGCTGATCTTCTTCTCGGTGGGTTCCTCTGTTTTTGAATCCTTGTCTTCGTCAGACATCCGGCCTCCCGCTTATGCGGCCCCGAAAGCGCGCGGCCGCACCAGGCGTCGATCAGGCGAAAAACGCCCCTTCGTCCTGCTTCGGATTGAGTTCGATCTCGCCGCGCCCGGCCATTTCCAGCGCCAGGTTGGTGATCGCGCTGCGGGCATCGAGCACGTCGCGCTGCGCTGCCGGTTCGCCGGCAGCCAGCTCGTGTTCGGCGATGCGCCGCGCGCGCGAGGTCAGCGAGGACAGGATCACCTCCCGGAAGGTGGCGTCGGTGCCTTTCAGCGCCATGACAATCCGGTCCGTCGGGATCTGATCGAAAATCGCCATGCGCGTACGGGCGTTGAGATTGGTGATGTCGTCGAAGGTGAACAAAAGGCCCTTGAGCAGTTCCGCGGTCTTCGGCCGGACCTCGTTGAGATTGTCGAGCGCGTCTTCCATGTGCTCGCGGTCCATCTTGTTGAGGATGTCGGCCATGCGGGCATGGCTGTCGGCCTCCAGCGTGCCGGACAGATTGAGCATGAAATCCTCATGCATGGTCTTTTCGACATCGCGCATGATTTCCGGCACCACCGCCTTGATGGAAAGCATGCGCCGGACCAGCGAATTGCGGGTCTCGACATTGATTTGGCCGAGCACCTTGGCCGCCGCGCTGGGTTTGATCTTGGTCAGGATCAGCGCCGCGGTCTGCGGATGTTCCTTCAGGAGGTAATTGGCAAAGACGGTCTCCGAAACCGTGGTCAGCCGGTCCCAGATCGAGCGGTTCGAATTGCCGAGCACGTCCGACATGATGTCGGCCAGCTGGTCGTCCGGCAGCACGCCCTCCAGCATCTTTTCCACCTCGTTGGCTGATCCGTAAAGGGTCGTGCCGGTGGAGAACTGCTCGATAAACTCTTCCGCCAACCGGTCGAGTTCGGTGGAGGCCACCGTGCCGAGCTGTGCCGCGGTCACGGTGATCATTCGGATTTCTTCCTGGTCGAAATGCCGGAGCAGCTTCTGCGAACTGGTCCTGCCCAGGGATAAAAGCAGGGCCGCCACACGTTGAACGCCATTGAGGCGCCGGGCGGGCGGCGCCGGCGGTTTGACCATTGCGGTCGCGGCGGCGGCGGCGTTGGCGGTGCTCGTCATTCTCTCAATACCTTAAAGGATCTGCCAAATCGGGAAGGGGGCTTGGAAAGCCCGCCTTACATTTCCAGGGCGCCTGACTGGGCGCTGATGATTTCCGTCAGCGAAACGCCGAAGCGGGAATTGTCGTCTTCCACGACCACGACTTCGCCGCGGGCTATCACCCGGCCGTTGACGACAATGTCGATCGGCTCGCCGACCCGGTGATTGAGCGGAATGACCGCGCCTCGGCCAAGCTTCAGGAGATTGGAGACCAGCATGGTCGCCGAGCCGAGCACCACCTGGATATTCACCGGAATGCCCAGGATGGTGTCGAGATTGCGGTCGTCGCCGATGGTCTCGGCCTGGTCCTTCTCCGGCATTTCCACCTTGGCGAAGTTGGTGGCGTCGGCCGGCTTGGCCTTGGGGCCGTTTTCAGCGTCGATGTGATCGATGATGGTATCGGACATTAGAGGGTATCCTTCTGAGACATGGAAACGGTGCGGAACGGGCTGCCGAGCGAATTGTCGATGCGGTGGACCCGCGTCGGAGCCGGTTCCACGATCGGGCCGCGATGAATGGTTGCCGGCTTGCGGCCCCCGGTGGAGGTCATGGCGGTTTCAACAGGCTCCGCCTTGACACGCGTTTCAGCGATATTGTCTGCCGCGTAGAGGTCGAGATCGTCCCGCTCTGGCGTGTAGCGCTTCGGTCCGCCCATGAGGGTCGTGGCCTTGGACAGTTCCTTCAGCTCTGCCTTCAGGACAGACTGCTGCCGTTTGGCTTCACGGGTGAGACCGTCGATTTCCGCGATCAGCTCGCGTGCATCGTCCATGCGGCTGCCGAGCGCATTGAGCAACTGGGCGCTCTTGACGTTGATTTCCTGGATCGACACTTCGATGCCGTCCAGCGCCAGAGCGGTCTGGTCGAAGATGCGCTGGTAATCCGCATGGTAGCTGCCGAGCCGGCGCAGCTCGCGGTGCATGGTCAGCATCCGGACCGTGGTCGCGACAAGGGCGGCCAGCAGGACGCCATCAACGATTGCGGAGATCATCGAACAGATCCTTTTCTTCCTCGTGGATGAGTTCCTCGATCTGCAGCGTGTAGGAGCCGTTCAGCTGGCCGAGCTGGCAGGTGAAGACGGGTTGGTCGTTGCAGGCGAGGGTGACCGGAGAGCGCGCCGTTGCCTGAAGCTCGATCACCTGACCGACCTTGAGGCTTGTGAGGTCGCCGAGCGACATTTCGCGTTCCTCCAGAATGGCTTCCAGTTTGACTTCGGTGCGCTGGATTTCGTTGTGGAAGTGCTGGGTCCATTGCTTGTCGCGGCTGGACATCTCGCCGGACAACACCTGTGAAAGGCGCTGGCGCAGCGGATTGAGGGTCGAATGCGGCATCACCACGAAGACTTCGCCGCCGCGTCCGATCGCCTGTTGCAGCAGCCGGGCGACCACGGCCGGATTGTTGCGCCGGCCGACAACCGCAAAATCCATGCGGCTCTCGATGCGTTCGATCTTCAGGGTGGTTTCGGCAATTGGAGCAAAGCTCTCGGCCAGCGCCTTGGCGGCGACTTCGAACATGGTGCGGGCGATACGGGTCTCGATGTTCGAAAAGGACCGTTCGTCGTCGATGGGCGGCTCGGTGCCGTCGGCTCCGAAGAGCACATCCACCAGGGTGAAGATGAAGTCCCGGTCGAACCCGACCAGAACGCGGGCGTCCCATTCGGGCGAATAGAGCACGGCGACAAGGGCGTTGGATTCAAACTCGTCCAGCACGTCGCCGATGCGGTTGTTCTCAACGTAGCTCACCGAAATATAGGACGGTGAGGGGGACTTCTGGCGCATGGCGTCGGCCATCAGCCGGGCCATGCGGTCGAACACCACCGGAAGCATCGGCAGGCGGTCGACGGAAATGCCGGCGGCGTCCAGAAGGCGGTCGGCGATCATTGCCCGTTCGGAACTGGAAGTGCCGGAGCTTGCGGTCGCTGCTTCAATCATGGCTTAGGCGGCTCCCTGCAGGTCCTGGACATTGTCGGCGCCGGCGGCGCCCGCGCTCATGGTTTCGTTCTCGACCTCATCGATGGTCGGCCGGTCGATGTCGGAGATGGTCTTGCGACCGTGCTCCAAAGCGATCTGCGGATCGGCACCGTTCATGAAGGCGAGAAGGGTCTGTTTGACGACGATGTAGGTGCGCAGTCGGCTCTCCCGGACCATGCGGATTTTCGAGGCGAGCGGTCCGAACAGCGAATAGGAGAAGAAGATGCCGACAAAGGTGCCCACGAGCGCCGCGCCGATCAGGCTGCCGAGTAGCTGCGGTGACTGGTCGATGGCGCCCATGGCCTTGATGACACCGAGCACGGCGGCGATGATGCCGATGGCGGGCAGGGCATCGGCCGTGCTCGACATGGCGTGGAACGGCTTCATCTGATCGCGGTGGATGGTGTGCAGCTCTTCGTCGACCAGCGCCTCGATCTCATGCGCTCTGGCATTGCCCACAATGATCAGCCGGAAATAGTCGCAGATGAACGTGGTCAGGTTGGCATTACGCAGAACCGACGGATATTTCTGGAAAATAGGCGAGGTGTTCGGGTCCTCGATATGCGGTTCGACCTGGTTTCGGCCCTTGGCCCGCAATTCGCGCATCAGCCCATAGAGAAGCGCCAGCACATCCAGATATTCGCGCTTGTTCGGAACCGCGTTGCGCAGGGCATCGGATACCGCGACGACGGTGCCTTTGATCACCTTCATCGGATTGGCAACAACAAAGGCGCCGACGGCAACCCCCAGGATGATGAGGAGTTCCCACGGTTGCCAGAGAACGGAGACCTTGCCTCCAAGCGCGGCAAAGCCGCCGATAAGGGACGCGCCCGCTATGATCAGGCCGATTAAAATAGTCACCTAACAGCTCCCGACTGGTGTGGATGTCAACTCGGATCGGGACGACGCTAGAAGCTGAGACTTGTCTGAAGCTGACTCGCCAAAAACCGGATTTGACAAAGCAATTCGTCAGCCTGGCGTAAGCTTTGGCAGTAACAGTTCCTCAAACGCCTGCCCGCGATCCGGGCGCAACGGGAACCGAAACGATGATCAATACCTTGACGCAGGTTCAGCTGGTCAGAACCAACATGGAACGCTCGCTGAAAACGGTGGCCGCGGATCCGACGGTCGAGCGCCAGAGCGAGTATTACCTGGAGAATATCCGCAACATTAAGTCGGTCGATGAGTTCCTCGCCGACGACCGGATCTTCAGCTATGCGATGACCGCCATGGGTCTTGAGGACATGACCTACGCCAAGGCGTTCATACGCAAGGTTCTGGAGGAAGGTACCGATGACCGGACCGCCTTTGCCAACCAGCTTGCCGACACGAAATACAAGGACTTCGCGGAGACCTTCAATTTCAAGCGCTACGGCGAGACGGCCACGTCCTTTTCCCGGACCCAGGACGGCATCGTCGCCAAGTTCCACCGGCAGACGCTGGAAGTCCGTGAGGGCGAGCAGAACCAGGGTGTGCGCCTGGCGCTTTATTTCGAGCGCCGGGCACCGGACATCACCAGCGCCTATGACGTCCTGGCCGACCGGGCTCTTGCGGAAACCGTCTACACCTCGCTCGGTCTGCCGCAGGAATTCGCCATGACCGACATCGACAAGCAGGCAGCCTATCTGGAAGAGCATCTGGATTTCGACATGTTCGGCGACGCCGACTACCTGTCGAAATTCCTGAGCCGGTTCTCCGCGCTTTACGATCTCGCCAATGGACCGGTGGCTGTGAATTCACCGGTGCTCAGCCTTTATGGCAACTCGAACGGTGTCATCCCGATGGGCGAGGGCCTCCTCGCCAGTATCCAGAAATTGCGCCTCGGAGGCTTTTGATCCATGCAATCCGCTCTTTACGTCGCCCTGTCGGCGCAGGTCGCCCTGTCCAACCGGCTGGAAACGGTGGCGCGCAACGTTGCCAACATGAACACGGCCGGCTACCGGGCCGACGAAGTGAAGTTCGCCGAGCTCATTTCTAAGGCCGGCCAGGATCAGGTCAGTTTCGCCACCGGCGGCGAACGCTATATTTCGCGTCAGGTTGGCGGTCTCAACAAGACGGACAACCCGCTTGATCTTGCAATTGAGGGCGATGCCTGGTTCGCGATCCGCGACCAGAACGGCACGATGTCCTATACGCGGGACGGACGGCTTGAGATCGGCCTGGACGGGACCCTGCGCACCCTGACCGGTCAGCAGATCCTTGGAGCCGGAGGGCAGCCGATCTCGCTCGATCCGGAAGCCGGGCCGCCGCTGATCAGCCAGTCCGGTGAGATCAGCCAGGGTGAGGTCGGCGTGGTCGGCCAGGTCGGACTGTTCCTGATCCCCGAAGACGCCGCACTCACCCGAGCGGAGAACTCCGCCGTCATCCCGGACAAGCCGGTCACGCCGGTCCAGATCTTCGATCGGAACGGCGTTCGCCAGGGCTATGTCGAAGGCGCCAACATCAATCCGGTCCGTGAAATGACCAAGATGATCATGATCTCGCGGGCGTTCGAAAGTGCGACCAAAATGATCGACAACAGCAATGAAAGCCAGGAAAAGGCGATCCGCGAATTGGGGGCAACCTCATGACCGCCGTCGACCTGATCCAACCGGCCGGACGGCCGATGGACCTGAATGCCGTGCTGGACAAGCCGGACGTCAGAACCGCGCGTCCGGAGCCCAAGATGGCTCAAAAGGCCGGGTTCAGCTTTGGCGACTTCATCGATGTAATCAATCCGTTGCAGCATATCCCGGGTGTGGCCGAACTCTACCGCTCGGTGACCAACGACCAGATCTCCGACGATGCCCGCAGGGCCGGCAATGTGCTTTACGGCTTTGCCCTTGGCGGCCCGGTCGGCGTTGGCGCAATGATGGCCTACAACGCGGTCGGTGACCGGATGGCAGATCCGCAGGCGACACAACAGTTGGCGTTGTCCCAGGTTGCCGAAACCGCTCCCGCCGTCGAAGCTTTCGTGCCGGAGACGCCGCCGCTACCGCCACGCAAGCCCGAGACGGATGAGACGCCGCTTCCGAAACAGGCTCCGGAAGCGACCCTGTTGGGCACGTCTGTTGCGGCAGCGGGGCAGGGGCTTCAGAACACACCGCCCCTGGCCGGACTGTTGAACGGTACTCAGGCTTCGACAGCGCCGGCTGCAACTGCGGATCCGGACACGGCCGCCTCGTCCGTCGCCTATGTCAACATTCAGAAAACGCCGGATGACACGGCTGCGGTGATCCCGAACGCAGCCGGTCTCGATCGTCTCGCCACCCATCAGTCGAACCGTCTGCCGCTCGATGTTTTGAAGGCTCTCCAGGAACGCCATGCCGAACGCACCGCATCTGAACGCACTTGACCAGATTTCGGCGTCGCTTGCGGCGCTGGACACGGAAGTCGGTCCGGTCAAATTGAGCGGCCGTGTGACCCAGGTCTCGTCCGAGGCAATCCGGGTCTCCGGCCTGTCCCGGGTCGTCTGTCTGGGCGACCTGGTTGAATTCGAGGGCCGGTCAGGCATCCGCCAGGGCGAGATCATCCGGCTCGATCAGACCGACATCGTCATCAAGCCGCTGGAACGGGTCACCGATATCGGCATCGGCAGCGTTGCGTCCGTCATGGGTGGACTGGCGATCCATCCGGACATGACCTGGCGGGGCAGGATCATCAACGCGCTCGGCGAACCGATTGACGGCGCGGGCCCTCTCAGCCACGGGGTCGAGGCGTTCCTGCTGGACCGCGCACCGCCTCCGGCCATGAACCGCAACAAGATCTCCGAGGGCGTCAAGACCGGGGTTCGTGTGGTCGATCTGTTCACGCCGCTCTGCGTCGGCCAGCGCGTCGGCATCTTTGCCGGTTCGGGGGTCGGTAAGTCGACCTTGCTCGGGATGCTGGCCGGATTTGGCGATTTCGATACGGTCGTGGTTGGACTTGTCGGCGAGCGCGGCCGCGAGGTGCGCGAATTCATCGAAGATATTCTTGGCGAAACTCTGGCCAATTCGGTCGTCGTCGCCTCCACCGGTGACGAAAGCGCGATGCAGCGCCGGCTTGCGCCCAAGACAGCGATGAGCGTCGCGGAGTATTTCAGGAGCCAGGGCCACAAGGTGCTGCTCATTCTGGATTCGGCAACGCGCTTTGCCCACGCGGCCCGCGATGTCGCTCTGGCAGCGGGCGAACCGCCGGTGGCGCGTGGCTATCCGCCGAGCGTCTTTGCCGACCTGGCGCGGCTGATCGAGCGGGCAGGCCCCGGCAGCAGCGGCGAGGGTTCGATTACCGGCATCTTCTCGGTTCTGGTCGACGGCGACGATCACAACGATCCCGTGTCGGACGCAATCCGCGGCCTGCTGGACGGACACATCGTGCTCGACCGGCAGATCGCCGAATCCGGCCGCTACCCGCCGGTCAATGTACTCAGGTCCACATCCCGCCTGGCGGACCGGGCCTGGACGCCCGACCAGCAGGACCTCATCCATCGCATCAAGGGGCTGATTTCCCATTTCGAGGACACCAAGGACCTGCGCCTGATGGGCGGGTTCCAGGCCGGCGGCGATGATAAGCTCGAAAAGGCCTGCCGGCTGGTTCCGAAAATCTACGAGGCTCTGCGTCAGCGGTCCGACCAGATCGTTCCGTCAGATCCGTTTGCCGACCTTGCTCAAGCGCTCGCAGCCGACGGTTAGTCAAAAGAACTGAACAACAGTAGAAATCTAAAAAGGCCGCTTTCTAAAGCGGCTTCCTTTGTATATAGGTATGTAATATTCTCTTAACGGTCGCGGAAAACAGCGGTAAAAATCATTTTAATCAATTTTTCTCTCAAACTATTCGCAATGTCTGTGAGTTTTTATTTAGTTTTCTATGTGGATATAAGAAATACCGCTACCTTAAGTTTCAAAATAGTATCTGGAACAGGGAAGAAACATTGACCTTATGAACCGTCAAAACTACGGATTGTGTATTGGAAAAATCCAAGGGGCTGACATGTTCATCTTAGTAGATTCACGAGAGATTGTGACCGCGGGCTATGCCTCGGCATTTGAACGGGAAGGCTATGCCTCCCTGGAACTGCAACCAACGGAATTGCTCGATTGGCTGGAAATCACCTGTGCGCAGGATCTGAGTTCTGTCGATGCGATCCTCTTGGGGGAATGCCCGGAACGCTGTGGCTACGTCGCTCCGATCCGTTCGCGTTGCCCGGAAGCGCAGATCGTTGCGCTTGAAGACACGGGCAACCTGGAAAGCACGCTTGAACTGTTTTCCGCCGGCATGGACGATGTCCTGAAAAAGCCGGTTCATGTGCGGGAAATCATTGCCCGTGTCGGCGCTTTTCGGCGGCGGATCACCTCGCGCAACAACTCGGCGGGAACAGGGGCGATCGAGGTCTTTTTCGACGGCCGTGATCCGCTCGTTGGCGGTGATGTCATGGAATTGCCGCGCCGCGAGCGCCGGATACTCGAGTATCTCGTCAAGAACAAGGGCCGGCGGGTGACCAAGACCCAGATTTTCAACGCGGTCTACGGCGTGATGAATGACGGGGTCGACGAATGTGTGGTGGAAAGCCACATTTCCAAACTCCGGAAAAAACTGCGCAAAAAGCTTGGTTTCGACGCAATCGAATCCACCCGGTACATCGGATACATGCTCAAGGACGGCTCAACGGCCAAACAGAAGGTCGGCGATACGCGGCGCCAGGTACAGGCATCGGTCCATGCGTCACAGACGGTTGAAACGCCGGCCGAAAGCCGTGGTCAGGGCAAACCGTTTTTGTCCGTCGTCAACGCTTGATGGAAATAGTGACGTATTCCTAGGTACTTGCTCGGGGTGGCATGACATATGAGAAAATTTGGAGCGGACTGGCATGAAGGCTTTGCCGGGAATATTCGCATGATGCGAAGCCGCTCGATTTGGTCTCACAACCTCGGCAAGGGTGAATTATGCAACCCGCAAATCCTCCGCACAGGGACTGTTTCTATTTACAATTGATTTTTATGGAAAATTTAGAAAACCTAGCCACAATGATCGACACACTGACGCTCTGGTCACCTGATGTGCAAGGCATCTGGCTGACAAGGGGCTAGGGGCAAAGTTGATGTGTCTGTGAAAAAAGTATTGAAGAAACGGTCCGCTCCTGCGGTTCGGCTTGCGCCCGGTCTGGGGTTAAATCGAAGCAAATCGTTTTGCCGTATTCTTGAACGACCGAACGGGCACCATGAATCGAGGTGGGCGTCTTGAGTCTTAGCGGCAGTACGTCGTTGCCATATACTCCAAAGGAGATGGGCCGAGCCAGCCTGTCCCGGACCTTTATTCTCTACACGCTCGGTCTGTTCGCGATCCTCGGCGTCATTTTCATCGGTATTCTCACAAAAATTACCTGGGACGCCTCCCATGCGCGCGCCATTCGCGTGACCGAGGCTTTCTTTCAGGCAACCAAACGTCCGTTTGAGAGGGCGATCTGGACCGTGAACGCCGATGCGACGCTGCAGCTCATTCGCGGTCTGGAAAGCCTTGAAGTCGTCGAAAAAGTCTGGGTCGAGACCCCGGATACAGGCAATTTCGGTGAGCCGGTCACCGGCGCGCGCGCATCGGAAGCGCTGAGCTACACCTTGAACTCGCCGAGCACAATCTTGCACAAGGACGCGATCGGCCAAGTCTATATTTTGATCGACCGCAACACGATTTCCTACGAGATCGTCTCCACAGTCGGTTTCATCGTTACCGCGATCATCATCTACCTGCTGCTTCTGGCAATCGTCATCCGGACCGTCTTCCGCAGACTGATCGGTCAGCCGCTCTCGGCTATTGTGGAATATCTTTCGACGCCGCGCCTGATCGAGGACCCGCCCAAGGCCGAATTGATGCCGGGCCGAGCGGACGAAATCGGTATTTTGTCGGCCAGTCTTCAGTCGATGGTGCAGCGCCGTCATTTGGATTTGCAAAAAATTCAAGAATATCAAACTAACCTTGAAGACTTGGTGGCTCACAGGACGGAGCAGTTGAAGTTGGTGCAGGAAGAGCTCATTCAGGCAGACAATCTTGCCGCGCTCGGAGCCCTGGTGGCCGGTGTGTCGCACGAACTGAACACGCCCCTTGGAAATGCCCTGATGGCGGCGACGACGATCAAGGATTCGACTGGGTACCTGAGCAAGGAACTTGAGCAGCAAAGCCTCAGCAAGGAAGCGCTCGAGAACGAAGTCGACCGGATCTCCGAAACCGCGAACATCATCGAGAAGACGTTAGGTCGGGCACGGGAGCTGGTCGGCAATTTCCGTCAGGTCGCCGTCGACCGGCAAAGCGAGAAAAAGCGTTCCTTCAATTTCGATCACATCATTCGGGAAACTTTGGCGACGTTGCAGCCAACCCTCAAGAAGACCCCGTTCACTGTGGAAATGGATCTGCATGCGGACGAGGTCATCGACAGCTACCCGGGTGCGGTGAGCCAGTTGGTCTCGAATCTTGTCGAAAACGCCATCAAGCACGGCTACGAGGGCCGCAGCGAAGGCGTGATCAAGTTGTCGTCCCGCGTTGTCGTGCCAATGGAAAGGGGCAGGGCTTCCCCGAAGGACAAAAAGGTCATCTTCAAGTGCCAGGATTTTGGTGTCGGAATCCCGGAGAAGAACCTCAAAAAAGTATTTGAACCCTTCTTTACGACCAAATTCGGTAAAGGAGGATCAGGTCTGGGTATGGCAATTTGCTACCAATTGGTAACGGAAGCTCTGAACGGAACCATTTCTGTCGGGTCGAAGGTCGGCTCCGGAACCGAATTCACCATCGAGTTTCCTGCCGAAGCGGTGATCGAGGCCAGCAAACGTCACGGACAGAAGGTACATTGATATGGTGATGGACTTTCTCGCTCCTTCCGAACCGGACATTAAGAAATCCACCAAGGCGCCTTGGAAGATTCTCATTGTCGATGACGATCCTGACGTGCATGAGGTCACGAAGATCGCCGTCGCCGGCTGTATCTTCGAGAATCGGGCGTTCGAACTCCTGCATGCCTTGTCCGCGCAAGAAGCGCGCGACATTCTGGAAAAGCAGAATGACATTGCCGTCGCGCTCGTCGATGTGGTCATGGAGAGCGACACCGCCGGCTTGAGCCTGGTCAGCTGGATCCGCTCCGAACTCAACAACCATTTCACACGTCTGATCCTGCGCACCGGCCAGCCCGGTTATGCGCCGCAGACAGATGTGATCATGAAATTCGACATTGACGGCTACACCGAGAAGGCGGAACTGTCCAGGACCAAGCTGATCACGGCCATCATCACCGCGTTGCGTGGCTACAAGCTGGTGATGTCTCTGGAAACCAACCGCAAGAAGCTGCAGCAATTGAACCAACACTTTGCTGCGATCGTCGAAAAGAACGCCCTCAGTGAGTTTGCGGCCGCGGTTCTCAAGCATTTTTGCGACCTTGTTGGACATCCGGTCGACTGCTTGTTGTGCGGTCTGGAAGCCTTGCCCGACTACGGTTCCGTCGACCGGTCCAATATCCGCGTTCTGGCGGCAACCGGAGACTTTGAGGACAAGGTCGATCTTCCTGTTGATGTCATCAGTGACGACGCCATTCGCGGTTGCGTCGCCAAATGCGTGGACACGCACGAGACGAGCTCCACCGCAAGTGGCGTGGCCCTGCCGCTCGTAACCCGCAACGGCATGACCGGCGCGATCTATCTGGGCATATCCGAGGAACTTCTGGAGGAACTGGTCGGGTCCGAAGTCGTCAAGCTGTTCGTTTCGAATGTCGCTCTTGGCTACGAGAAAACCGGACTTCTGGAGCATATCCGCAACCTGGCTTATGTCGATCGGGTCACCGGCCTGTCGACCTTCTCCGGCTTTATCGAGACCTTCCAGCGACATGCGGCCAATCGTGTCCCGCTTCTGGTGTTGCATTCCGATATTCAGCGCTTCCGGGTGATCGTTGACGGTATTGGCGATGAAAAGGCCGGCGCCGTGCTCAAGCGGACTGGACACCGGCTGTCGCAAACCTTCCCCGATGCTCTGACCATTGCGCGCAAGGAGAAGGATGAATTCCTGATCCTGCTCAAGGGCGGCGACGCCAACAAGATTCAGGACGTGGTGACTCGTGTCGAGGAAGCCTTCCAGGAGCCCATCACGCTTGAGGACAACCAGATCACCCTGCGCATGCGGCTGGGATTCGCGTCGGAAGACGCCGACAGCCAAAATGCGGAACAGCTCGTGCGCTTTGCCTCGATTGCACTGAATGACGTGCGGCAGAAGGGGCTGACCAACCATGCCGTTTTCCACCCGCTGATGCAGGAAGCGGCGTTTGAACGCCTGCGGCTGGCCTCGCTTTTGACCAGCACAAGCAGCCAGACCGAATTCTCGCTTCATTACCAACCGATCATGCTGGCCAAGGACGAATCCATTGCGTCCTTCGAGGCGCTGATGCGGTTCCGGACGCCATCGGGAACGTATCTCAACACTGCCCGCATGATCGAGGCGGCGGAGGCCAGCGGCCTGATCACGGAAATCGGCGCGTGGATGTTCAAAAACGCGTTCTCCGAATTCAGTCAATTGCCCGGCCTCGCCGAAGACGTGCGCCTGAACGTGAACCTGTCACCCAGACAGGTCCAGACCAACCGGATCTACAAGGACATCGAGGACGCCATTTCCGCGGCCGAATTGCCGATGCAACGCCTCGTGTTCGAAGTCACGGAGGGGCTGTTCCTCAGCAACGACCAGGTGACCCTGGCGCTGCTTACCTGGCTGCGCAACAAGGGGGCGAAAGTCGTCATTGACGATTTCGGCACCGGTTATTCGTCTTTCAGCTATCTGCGCAAATTGCCGGTCGACGGTATCAAGATCGACCGCAGTTTCATAATGAACATGGATCAGGATGCGGACGCTCTGGCCGTGGTGAAATCCATCATCGCCGTGGCTCAGGCACTGGACCTGAGCGTCACCGGCGAAGGCGTGGAAACCGTCGCGCAGCGGCAAATCATGCAGGATCTCCACTGCGATTACCTGCAGGGCTACCTCTATTCCAAGCCGCTGAACACCGATGACCTGAATGTCTTCATCCAGAAGGCAGTGGAACCTGGCGTGGCCTTCGGGTGATCCCCTGCAGGGGCATGCCATCTTGCCCCTGAAATTCCCCGTTGTTTCCTAAGGCAAACGGACACCGCATCACCTGGCCGTGGCCGCGGCAGCTGCCGTTCTTCCGACACATCCGGCCAATCTGGCGTCTTCATCATTTAAGCGATTGAAGTTTTGCACGAAACACGTTCTCATATTGCGGACGCGTTTTTCGGATGCGCGAGGGTTGCGTCGCGTGTTTCCAAAGCCATTTTAGAATATCGCCAAAGAGCGAGCGGGGAGAAAACAACATGGACATGAGCGGCTCCCACCGGATTCCGGCCAAGCGGGAAAAAGTCTGGGAGGCATTGAACGACCCGGATATCCTGAAAGCCTGCATTCCGGGCTGCGAAAGCCTGGAAAAGACCTCCGACAATGAGATGTCCGCAGCCGTGACTTCGAAAATCGGCCCGGTCAAGGCCAAGTTCAAAGGCGCGGTCACGCTGGAAAACATCAAGGCGCCGGAAAGTTACACGATTGTCGGCGAAGGCAAAGGCGGTGTCGCCGGTTTTGCCAAGGGCTCTGCGGATGTGTCACTTGCGGAAGAGGGAGACGAAACCGTGCTCTCCTACGCGGCCAAGGCCCAGGTCGGGGGTAAGCTGGCCCAGCTCGGCAGCCGGTTGATTGATTCCACCGCGAAGAAGATGGCGGAAGACTTTTTCACCAAATTCACGGAATTGGTCGGCGGTGATGGATCCGGCGACGGCGCCGCGGACAGTGACCTGGAAGCCTCGGACGACGACCTGGATCCCGGTGTTGCCGAGGAAGCCAAGCGCATCGCAATTGAGGAAACTCCTGGAGAAGTGCTGCATGCGATCGAGGAGGCGGAGCATGCGGTTGAGGAGACAATCCACAAGGCCGAGGAAAATATCGAGGCGGCGGCGGGACGCAACGCCTATGGCGGTCCGATGGTCTGGGGACTGGTTCTGCTCGGCGCGTTGATTGTCGTTCTTGCTCTTGCAAGTTGACCGGGCGGTCTAATTTTTGAAAGATCGGGATCTGGCAGCCAGGCACATGGCAGGTCTCCATAGAACACGGTGAAAAGCCGGAATTTTCACGGGCGCCAGCCCACGGAATTTCATGAGGGAGAGAAATTTATGTCGAAAGTATCGATGGTATTGAACGGCAAGACGGTCTCGGCGGATGTCGAAGACCGCACGCTGCTCGTATCGTTTATCCGCGAAACCCGCGGCCTCACCGGCACCCATGTCGGCTGTGACACCTCGCAATGCGGTGCTTGCGTGGTTCATGTGGATGGCAAGGCCGTGAAGTCCTGCACCATGCTGGCCGCCCAGGCTGATGGCTGCGACGTAGTCACTCTGGAAGGTATCGGCTCCGCCGACAGCCTGCATCCGGTCCAGGCCGCTTTCCGTGAGCATCACGGTCTGCAATGCGGCTTTTGCACGCCGGGAATGATCATGACGGCAGTCGACATGATCAACCGGCATGGTGCCGGCAATCTGGACGAGGCGACCATCCGCCACGAACTGGAAGGCAATATCTGCCGCTGCACCGGCTATCACAACATCGTCAAGGCCATCAAGGCGGCCTCAGACCAGATGGCCGGCATGGCCCAGGCTGCCGAATAGCAGCTCCACTCCCAAGCTTGTTGCGCGGGGCGTCCCGCGCCGAGACACCAAGACCTCATCAAATGCCCAATTGCCGGGAGGAGACTGGCACCAGGCATTTGCCCGCCGGGTCTTGACCAAGATACGCCCGTCGGGCGGCCACCGGCAGAGCCGGTTGGAGGAGGATTTCCGGTCACGGCGGAACCGGACCAGATATTTGGGAGAGAATTCATGGCAGTAGAGGGGATTGGCGCCCGCGCCCTGCGCAAGGAAGACAAGCGCTTCATCACCGGCAAGGGCCGCTACACGGACGACATGACCATGCCCGGGATGGGCTTCGCGGCCTTTGTCCGCTCGCCACATGCCCATGCCAAGGTCACCGGCATCGATGCAAGCGCGGCCCTGGCTATGCCGGGTGTCGACGCTGTGCTTACTGGAGACCAGCTTATTGGCGACGGCATCGGCAACCTGATTTGTGGCTGGATGATCCATTCCAAGGACGGCTCGCCGATGAAAATGGGCGGCTGGCGCGCCCTGGAACCGGAAATCGTGCGCCATGTCGGCCAGGCGGTCGCCGTGGTCGTCGCCGACACCCAGGCCCAGGCCCGCGACGCGGCGGACGCTGTTGTCGTCGACTATGAGGAACTGCCGGCCGTGATTGATCCGCTGGCAGCGCTTGAGCCGGGCGCGCCGCAGCTTCATCCGGAGGCCGAAGGCAACCTGATCTACGATTGGGAGATCGGCGACGAAGCCGCTACCAACGCGGCATTCGAGAAGGCGGCCCATGTCACCCGCATGGAGATCCACAACAACCGCCTGGTTCCGAACGCAATGGAACCGCGCGCGGCTCTGGCGGGCTACGATGCAGCGGAAGAGCATTACACGCTCTACACCACCTCGCAGAACCCGCATGTGGCCCGTCTGGTGCTGTCGGCCTTTTATAACGTCGCGCCGGAACACAAGCTGCGCGTGATCGCGCCGGATGTCGGCGGCGGTTTCGGTTCAAAGATCTACATCTATCCGGAAGAAATGGTCTGCCTGTGGGCTTCCAAGCGGGTAGGACGTCCGGTCAAATGGGTCTCGGACCGCACCGAGGCCTTCCTGACGGATGCCCATGGCCGCGATCACCGCTCGGAGGCGGAACTGGCTCTGGACGCCGACAACAGGATTCTGGGGTTCCGGGTCAAGACGGTGGCCAATCTCGGCGCCTACATGTCGCTGTTCTCGTCGTCGGTGCCGACCTATCTCTACGCAACGTTGCTGTCGGGCCAGTATGACATCCCGGCGATCCACGCCAACGTGAAGACGGTCTATACCAACACCACGCCGGTGGATGCCTATCGCGGCGCAGGTCGTCCGGAAGCGACCTATCTTCTTGAGCGGGTGATGGAAACAGCGGCACGCGAGGTTGGCCTGTCTCCGGCCGAGTTCCGCCGCAAGAACTTCATCCGTACCTTCCCGCACCAGACGCCGGTGATCATGTGCTACGACGCCGGCAACTACGATGCGACGCTGGATGCGGCTCTGAAGGCCGCCGACTATGACGGTTTTGCCGCTCGCAAGGCTGAGGCCGCTTCGCGCGGCAAGCTGCGCGGCATTGGCCTGTCCTGTTACATCGAGGCCTGCGGCATCGCACCGTCGGCGGCCGTCGGGTCCCTGGGAGCCGGCGTCGGTCTCTGGGAATCGGCCGAGGTGCGGGTCAATCCGGTCGGCACGATCGAGGTGCTGACCGGTTCGCACAGCCATGGCCAGGGCCATGAGACCACCTTTGCCCAGCTGATCAGCGAACGCTTCGGCCTCGACACGGACGCCGTCTCGATCGTTCATGGCGATACCGACAAGGTACAGTTCGGCATGGGCACATACGGCTCCCGGTCTGGCGCCGTCGGCATGTCGGCGATCGTCAAGGCGCTCGACAAGGTCGAGGCAAAGGCCAAGAAGATTGCGGCGCATCTGATGGAGGCCGCCGAGGGCGACATCCAGATCGAGGGCGGCGAGTTGAAAGTGGCCGGCACCGACAAGAAGTTGAGCTTCACCGAGGTCGCGCTAGCCGCCTACACCGCCCACAACCTGCCGGAAGGCATGGAGCCGGGATTGAAGGAAGGTGCGTTCTACGACCCGACCAACTTCACCTTCCCGGCAGGCACTTATGTCTGTGAAGTGGAAGTCGATCCGGACACCGGCAAGACCGAGGTGGTCAGCTTCGTCGCCGCCGATGATTTCGGAAACATCATCAACCCGATGATCGTCGAAGGCCAGGTCCATGGCGGTATCACACAGGGCATCGGCCAGGCACTGCTGGAAAACGCGTCCTATGACGAGAACGGTCAGCTCCTGACGGCGTCCTACATGGACTATTGCATGCCGCGCGCCGACGACGTGCCGTCCTACCAGCTGTCCACCCATGTCACCGAATGCCCGGGCAACCCGCTCGGCATGAAGGGCTGCGGCGAGGCAGGTGCGATTGGATCGCCGCCGGCGGTGATCAACGCCATCACCGATGCCATCGGCAACAACGGTTTGTCCATGCCGGCTTCTCCGGAAAAGGTCTGGGCCCTGTGCCAGGCTGGCATGAGGCAGGCGGCCGAATAAACACTTTCGGGCGGGGGACCCCCGCCCATCCTGGAACAGACTTTTTCGGGGGAGACCCAACATGTATGAGACAAATTATCACCGCGCAGGTTCCGTTGCCGAGGCCGCGGAGAAAATGGCCGGCGCCGATGACGGCAAGTTTCTTGGTGGCGGTCAGACGCTGTTGCCGACCATGAAACAGCGACTGGCCGCGCCGTCCGATCTGATTGACGTCACCAAGATCGCCGAAATGAAAGGCATTTGCGCCGATGGCGACGGTGTCTCCATCGGAGCCGCGACAACCCATGCGGAAGTGGCAGGATCAGACCTTGTGAAACAGACCCTTCCTGGGTTGGCCTCCCTTGCGGGCGGCATTGGCGATCCAGCCGTTCGCCATATGGGCACGATCGGCGGGTCGATCGCCAACAACGATCCGGCGGCGGACTATCCGGCCGCTCTTGTCGCGCTCGGAGCCACGGTGATCACCAGCAAGCGTGAACTTGCCGCCGAAGACTTCTTCACCGGCATGTTCGAAACGGCGCTTGAGGATGACGAAGTGGTTGTCTCCGTCAAGTTCCCTGGAGCTGCCGCCAGCGCCTATGCTAAATATCCAAACCCGGCCTCACGCTATGCCATGGCGGGCGTCTTTGTGGCCAAGGGCAAGGATGGCGGCGTAAAGGTCGCCGTGACCGGAGCCGGCCAGGACGGGGTCTTCCGCATGTCGGCCATGGAAACGGCGCTTGCTGGGAATTTTTCTCCGGATGCGGTTGCCGGCATTGCACCGAATGCGGACGATCTCCTGTCTGATCTGCACGGTTCGGCCGCTTATCGGGCGAACCTGGTCACGGTGATGGCCAAGCGTGCGATTGCAGCGGCTGGATAAACAGCCTATACGAGAAAAGCTGGAGCCCGGCCGGGAAACGGCCGGGCTTTCTTGCTGGATTTTCAGCAGGTTCGACAAAAACTGTCATCTTACGTTCACGGGCAGTGGGCAGGTGACTAATGAGAAACAGCGACGACTTCCGGCCCGATCGCCTGTGGCGGATCGATAATTTCGCCGCAATGCAAAGTCACGTAGGCTCGAAAGGCGGGTGTTGTGACCGGTGGCACATTGTATCAGGTCGCTAACGGGCATATTCAGGGACCTGGCAATAGCCCGCAAATGGAGACCACGAGGAGCCGATGGCTGGAGCAAAACAACAACCGATGAAGCATAGCGGCGGGCGTGACAATCCGGTCTCCCAGGCGTTCCGGCCCGTTCGCACAGCCTTTTGGGGCGTTGCGCTGGTCAGTTTCGTCATCAACATCCTGATGCTGACCGGACCCGTCTTCATGCTTCAGGTGTATGACCGTGTTCTGGCCAGCGGCTCCGTGCCGACACTCGTGGTGATCGGTTCCCTCGCGATTGTGCTCTACGTATTCTACGGCCTTCTGGAAGGGGTGCGCGGCCGCATTCTGGCCAGGCTCGGCCAGCGGGTCGATGCCAGGTTGTCCGGGATTGTCTACAGGGTCTCCAACAGCCTGCCCATTCGTCTCGGCAGTAGAGCCGCCAAGCTCCGGCCGGTGCAGGACCTGGATACGGTGCGCCAGTTTCTCTCGGGACCCGGACCGGCGGCGATTTTTGATATTCCCTGGCTGCCGCTTTACCTCGGCATCGTGTTCCTGTTCCATCCCTTGCTCGGCGTTGTCGGGCTCGGCGGCGCGCTCGTGATTTCCGTGCTGATCGGCCTGAATGAAATGATGTCGCGCGGACCATCGGAAGAGGCGGCCGGACATGCGGGCCGGCGCGCTGCCGAGATCGAAATGGGGCAGCGGAATTCCGAAGTGCTGACCGCCATGGGCATGCAGGACGCCTTGACTGGCAAATGGAATGCACAGAACGGCGACTACCTGGCAACACAGCGCCGCGCGGCCGACCGTACAGGACTGTTCGGCACGGCCATCAAGACCATCCGCTTTGTTCTGCAATCGGCTATCCTGGGTGTGGGCGCCTGGCTTGCCATCAAGCAGGAGATCAGCCCGGGTGTCATGATCGCTGCTTCGATCATGACCTCGCGCGCGTTGTCACCGATCGAGCAGGCCGTTGCTCAGTGGCGCGGCTTTGTCGCCAGCCGTCAGGCCCTGAAACGGCTCCGGGAAGTGCTCCAGGTCGCGGAAGCAGAACCGGAAAAAATGGACCTGCCGATGCCCAAGGAGAAACTCACCGTGGAACAGGTGTTCTGCGGTCCCTTCGGCGAGGCCATGCCATACGTGCAGAATGTGTCCCTGGAACTGCAGGCCGGGGATGGCCTTGGCATTATCGGGCCTTCCGGTTCAGGAAAATCGACCTTTGCCCGGGCTTTGGTTGGAGCGACTCCGGCCCTTAAAGGGGTGATCCGCTATGACGGCGCCGAGCTCGGCCAGTGGCCAAGCGGCCGTCGCGGTGAATTCATAGGGTATCTGCCGCAGGACCTGCAATTGTTCGACGGCACGATTGCGGACAATATCGCCCGGTTCAGCACCAACGCTTCGCCGGACATGATCATTCAGGCCGCGAAGCTCGCCGATGTGCATGACCTGATCGTCGGTCTTCCCGAGGGCTACAACACGGTGATCGGCCGCACCGGCCGTCTGCTTTCCGCCGGGCAAAGACAGCGTATTGCATTGGCCAGGGCCCTTTATGGTGACCCGTTCCTGGTTGTGCTCGATGAGCCGAATTCCAATCTGGACGCGGAAGGCGAGGGCGCTCTGACCGGCGCCATCAAGGCCATGCGTGAAAAAGGCTCCATCGTCGTGATCATTGCACACCGACCGAGCGCGATTGCGACGGTCGACAAGATCCTGTGCCTGAAGGACGGCAAGATGGCTGGCTTTGGGCCGAAGGAAGAAGTGCTCAGGCAAGTGGTTCAGCCGGTGCAGCAACAGCGCGCCGTGGTTGGCACGGGACGGTGATGATGTCGAAAAACAAAAACGCAGACGTGACGGCGAAACCGCAATCCGACCCCGATCAGGAGCTGCGCCAGACCGTGCGCAATCATCTCCTGTTCGCCCTGTTTCTGGCGCTGTTGGTGGTTGGCGGCATCGGTGGCTGGGCCACCTTTACGGAGATTTCCGGCGCAGTGGTCTCTTCCGGAACCATTGTCGTGGAGACCAATACCAAGCATGTTCAGCACCGCGAAGGCGGTATTGTCCGGCAGATCCGCGTCAAGAACGGCGACACGGTGGAAGCCGGCGACCTTTTGATCAGCCTGGACGATACGGTCACGCGTGCCAATCTGGCGGTGATCACAAAGCAGCTGACAGAGCTGACGGCCCAGGAATACAGGCTCGAGGCGGAACGCGATGATCTGCCCACGATCGACTGGCCGGAAGAACGTAAGCGAGACCTGGGCGATATCGAACGCGGCCAGCAGCTGCTGCTGGAAGCGCGCCGAAATTCCAAGGACGGGCGCAAGAACCAGCTGGAAGAACAGATCCGCCAGTTCAACAAGCAGACCGAGGGCCTTCAGGCCCAGGTCGATGCCAAGGATTCCGAAATTGAGTTGATTGACGAAGAACTGGCCGATCTCGGGGGGCTGCTCAACAAACAGCTGGTCTCCAAGAGCCGTGTGACCGGTTTGCGCCGTGAAAAGGCGCGCCTGTCGGGGGAATATGGCGATCTGATCGCCCAGATCGCCCGCACCAAGGAAGCGATCAGCGAGCGGCGTATCCAGATCCTGCAGATCGAGGAATCCTATCGCGCCGAAGTGCTGGAACAGTTGCAGGAAGTCCGCTCGCGCATTGCCCAGCTGGAAGAACAGAAGATCGCGGCGGAGGACGAATTGACCCGTGTCGACATTCTGGCGCCCAGAAACGGGTATGTGCACCAGTTGTCCGTGCACACGATCGGCGGCGTGATAGCCCCGGGCGAAACCGTCATGCAGATTGTGCCGCGCGAAGACCAGCTGATCGTGGAGACGCAGGTGCGTCCGGTGGATATCGACCAGATGTCACCTGGGCAGAAGGCGCGAATCCGCTTTCCGAGCTTCGATCAGCGGACCACGCCGGAATTGACCGCCCAGCTTCTGACGGTATCGGCGGACCTCAACGAGGATGAGCGCACCGGCAACAGCTACTATGTAGCGCGCCTTTTGATCGACGAGGAGGAACTCAGCAAGCTCGGAGAAAAGGTCCTGGTTCCCGGAATGCCTGTCGAGACATTCTTGCAGACCGGCGATCGCACTGTGCTGAGCTACCTGGTGAAACCTGTCACCGACCAGATCGCACACGCGCTCAGGGAGCAATGACGCTCCGAAACGTCATAAAACCAGGATGGGAACGTCCGCACCGGCCTCTAGCGCCGGTGCGTGCGGTGCGCGGATGATCAGGGCGCCCGAACTGGCCAGAAGGTTCAGCATGGAACTGTCCTGCCTGCCAAACGGGGTAACGCGCAACCGGCCGTCTTCGTCCTCAGAAAGCGTTGCCCGCACATAATCCTGCCGGCGATCGTTTTCCGGCAGCGACGCGCCGAGAACAGCCGATTGCGACCGTCCTGTTGCTTCCGGCTGGCCGAGCATCCTGTGAATCAGCGGTTTCAAAAACAACAGCCCGCAGACCAGGCTGGAGACCGGATTGCCAGGCAATCCGAGCACCTTGGTGGTGCCGAGCCGTCCGGCCATGAGCGGTTTTCCGGGGCGCATGGCGATGCGCCAGAAAGCCAGATCCATGCCTTCCTTGCCGAGGACCTCCTGAACCAGATCGTGGTCGCCGACGGACGCACCGCCAAGTGTGACCAGGATGTCGGCCTTGGCGGTGAGCGCGTCGCGCACATGACCGGCCAATGTCACCGGGTCATCGGGTGAAATGCCGAGGTCGACCGGCTCGCCGCCGCAATCCTCGACCATGGCCGCGATGCCGGCATGGTTGGAGGCAATGATCTGGTCAGGGCCAGGTTCGGTGCCGGGCCGGACCAGCTCGTCACCGGTCGCCAGGATGGCCACTTTCGGCCGTTTCCGGACCGGAAGCACCGCATGGTTCATGGCGGCCGCCAGCGCCAGGTGGCGATAGGACAGTTTCAGCGGCGGTTCCAGAAGAACAGCGCCCTTGGCAAAGTCCAGTCCGGCAGGGCGCACGAATGCCCCGGAGCGGGGGGCTTCCAGTACGGTGATCGTGTCGCCGTCGCGTCTGGCATCTTCCTGGATCAGGATCGTGTCTGCACCGGCGGGAACAGGCGCGCCGGTGAATATCCGCACCGCCTGTCCCGCCGCTACGGTGCCTGAAAATCCGTGTCCGGCCGGCGCTTCGCCGATCACGTCAAGCTTTGTCGCCTTGCCGGCAAGATCCTGATGGCGAATGGCATACCCGTCCATGGCGGATGCCGGAAAGGGTGGTTGTGTCCGTGTCGAGGCGAGGGGAGCCGCCAGAATACGCCCATTGGCCTCCGCGAGCGGGACGTGTTCCACGTCGGTCCGGGTCACATCGGAAAGCAGTTTTTGCAGCGCTTCGGCAACAGGCATAAGGCTCATCAGGTACCGCCCTGGCTGCCGTCTTTCGCGATCGTCCAGTGTCCTGACTTGCCACCGGCCTTCTCCAGAAGACGGATGTCGCCGATCACCATGCCGCGATCCACGGCCTTGGCCATGTCATAAATCGTCAGGCAGGCGAGGGAACAGGCTGTCAGGGCTTCCATCTCAACACCGGTCTGGCCGCTGACCTTGGTCGTCGCCGTGACGATCAGGCCGGGCAGGGCTTCGTCCACCTCGATATCGACGGTGACCTTCGACAGCATCAGCGGATGGCACAGCGGGATCAGCTCGTGGGTTCGTTTTGCGGCGAGAATGCCCGCCAGACGGGCGGTGCCGATGACATCGCCCTTCTTGGCATTGCCGGAGCGGATCAGATCGAGTGTTTCGGTCCGCATGGTGACGGATCCGCGGGCGGTCGCGATCCGGTGGGTCACGGCTTTCTCGGAAACGTCCACCATGTTGGCGGCGCCGGCCTCGTCCAGATGCGTAAGCTTGGGGTCCTGGTCGCCCATCTCCGTTTAGACCGCCTGCGAGAGGGCCGGGCGGGCCAGCAAGTTCTTCGTCGCCGCAGCGACGTCGTCCTGACGCATCAGGCTCTCGCCGATCAGGAACGTGGAAATGCCAACCTTGTTCATGCGCGCAAGATCCGCCGGAGTGAACAGGCCGGATTCTCCGACAACGATGCGCTCGTCCGGGATTTGCGGTGCCAGTTCTTCACTGGTTTCCAGCTTGGTCTCGAAGGTCTTCAGATTGCGGTTGTTGATGCCGAGCAGCGGTGAACTCAACTTGAGCGCCCGCTCCAGTTCCGAAGCGTTGTGCACTTCCAAAAGGACATCCATGCCGAGCTCAAAGGCCGTGTCCTCAAGCGCCCTGGCGGTGTCGTCATCGACAGCGGCAAGGATGATCAGGATACAGTCGCCACCCCAGGCGCGGGCTTCAAAGACCTGGTAGGTGTCATAAAGGAAATCCTTGCGCAGGGCGGGCAGGTTGACGGCGGCGCGGGCCGCGGCCAGGAATTCGGGCTTGCCCTGGAAGGAAGGCGTGTCCGTCAGCACAGACAGGCAGGCCGCGCCGCCGTCTTCATAGGCCTTGGCGAGGAGCGGGGGATCGAAATCTTCCCGGATCAGTCCCTTTGAGGGGCTGGCCTTCTTGATTTCCGCTATCAGCGCGTAGTTGCCTTTGGCATGCCTGGCTTCGATCGCCTTTTGAAAACCGCGCGGTGCGGACGCGTCCGAAAGCCGAGCCTTCAGCTCGACCAGGGGAACGGCAGCCTTGGCGGCAGCGATCTCGTCGCGCTTGTAGGCTTCGATTTTTTGAAGAATGTCGGCCATGAATTATCCGTTGGACGCCGCTACCAGTTTTTCCAGTGTGGCGGCTGCGTCGCCGCTGTCAATGGCGCTCGCGGCCATCACGACACCGGCTTTCAGATCGCCGACCTTGTCGGCCACAACCAGCGATGCGGCGGAGTTGAAGAGAACAATGTCGCGATAGGCGTTTTTGGCACCCGCCAGCACGTCCCGAAGGGCTTTGGCATTTTCAGAGGGCAAGCCGCCCTTGAGGTTTTTCGGGTCGGCCAGAGGCAAACCGACGTCCTGCGGCGAAATCTCGAAGGATCTGAGGGAACCGTCCTTCAGTTCGCAGACATGGGTCGGACCGGTGGTTGTGATTTCGTCCATGCCGTCGGAGCCATGAACGACCCAGGCTTTTTCGGAGCCGAGTTCCTTGAGGGCCTCGGCGACGGGTTCCACCCATCTGCGGGCAAACACCCCGACCATCTGCCGCTTGGCACCGGCGGGATTGGTCAGCGGCCCCAGCAGGTTGAAAATCGTTCTTGTACCGAGTTCCATGCGGGTCGGGCCGACATGTTTCATGGCTGCATGATGCAGCGGCGCGAACATGAAGCCGATACCGGCCTTGCGGATGCAGTCCGCGATCTTGGCGGCGTCGATATCAATATTGACGCCGAGTTCCGAGAGGGCTTCGGCCGCGCCCGATTTGGATGAGAGCGACCGGTTGCCGTGTTTGGCGATTGGCACGCCGCAGCCGGCCACAACAATCGCGGTGCAGGTCGAGATGTTGTAACTGCCGGAATTGTCGCCGCCGGTGCCGACGATGTCCATCACCTTCTCGGATGTCTGAACCGGGATCATCTTGGAGCGCATGGTGGCGACCGCGCCGGTCACTTCGGCAATGCTCTCGCCACGGACGCGCAGGGCCATCAGGAAGCCGCCAAGCTGCGAGGGCGTCGCGGAGCCCGACAGGATCACCTCGAAGGCCTCCCGTGCCTCGTCCGGGCTTAGGGCATGGCCGTCGGCGACCTTGGCAATGAGGTCCTTGAATGTGCTCATATTCTCATCCCACCGCTTCAGGTCAGTTGTTGTCCAGCCCGAGAACCCGGCCGACACCGGCATTGTTGATTTCAACGCCGGCCTTGTTTTCACGGTCTGCGACAAACTGACCAAGCAGTGTGTCCTGGAGCTGCTGCGAGACCTGGGCCTCCAGGGCGGCGACCTGCTGCGATGACGGGTCAAACTCCGGCACGGACGCACCGCTGACCTTCAGGACCACGCGTCCGCTGTTATCGGCGGTGGCGGTCGAGGCGGCTTTGCCGACCGGACCGCTGAAGACCGCGCCGATCGCTTCCCGGCCAAGGTCGCCGGACGGCGTGTTGCGAGTCAGTCCTTGTGCGTTTTTCACCTCAAGACCCGTTTCCGCAGCCAGTGCGAAGAGCGGCGTACCGTTATCCACCCTGGCGAGGAGGTCTGCGGCAGTGTCATTGAGCCGCTTTGCCAGTTCGGCTTGCTTCCAGGCATCGATCACGTCTTGCCGGACTTCATCCAGGGTGCGATCGCGGGCAGGGGTCACCTCGGTGACCTCGTACCAGAGAAAGCCCTGGTCACCCGCCTGCAGAACGTCGTTCTCGATGCCGACATCGCTGTCGAAAGTGCCGGCAACAAGGCCGTCGGCCTCCGGCAGTTTGACCGCCTTGCCATCGATCCCGAGGCCCGAAGCGTCGAAAGCCGCGGGCGTCTCCACCGTCAGCGAGAAGCGTTCGCCGACTTCGTCCAGCAGAGCACCGCCAGCGCGGGCGTCTTCAATTTCGTCCAGGAGATCAAGAATTTCCCGCTCCGCCTGTTCCCGGGCGAGCTCGGTGACGATCTGCTCCTTGACCTCTTCGAAAGGCTGCGTGCTCTCCGGCAGGATATCTTCGACATTGACAATCACAGTGGAAAACCGGCCATCGACCGCGCCGCTGGTTGCGCCTTTTTCCAGCGAGAAAACGGCGTCGCTGATTGCTTCATCGAGGAAATCGCTCTTTGCCATCAGGCCGAGCGTGACATCGTTGCTGGTCAGATTGCGCTCGGTCATGAGCTCGTCAAAAGTCTTGCCGCCGGCCAGTTCGGCTGCCGCAGCCTTGGCTTCCTCTTCATTGGGGAAGGACATCTGGCGAACCTTGCGGCGCTCGGGCTGGAAAAAGTCCTCCGCGCGCAGCTCGTATTCCGCCCTGGCATCGTCCTCGGAAATGTCGCCCGGCCGTGCAAGCGTGGTCGGGGTCAGTTCCATGACCTTGACCGCTCGATATTCGGGAGCCCGGAAATTGGCGAGGTTTTCCTCGAAATAGGCTGCAAGGGCATCTTCGGCCGGATCTTCAATCACTCCGATATAGTCCGGGGTGATCAACAGATAGTCGGCGGAGCGGGTTTCACGCTGGTAGGCATCGAACGCCTGCAGATAGGCTGCCGGAGCCTTCATGCCGCCGACAAGACCTTCCGCCAGCTGTCCGCGTTCGGCCACCTTGCGCCGTTCAACCACATACTCGTCTTCGCGATAGCCGTTGGACTGAAGCACTTGCTGAAGGCGGTTCCGGTCGTAACGGCCGTTGACACCCTGAAAAGCCGGGTCCGTTTGAATGATCCTGGCAAGTCGCTCGTCTGAGACGCCCAGTTTGATAACCTTGGCGGTATCGTTCAAGGCGGCTTCGGCAATGAGTTTGCCGAGTGTCTGCTGCGGTATGCCCAATGTTGCGCCTTCCGCTGGTGTCAACGGGCGGCCGAACTGCTGGCTGACGCGGTTGAGATCCTGCCGGTAGACCCGGTCGAGGTCGAAAAGCGTGATTTCCGTGTCTCCGACCTTGGCCGCGGTGTTCTGCCCGACACCGGTAAGAAAGCCGCTAATGCCCCAGACAGCGAAGCTCAGGATCAACAGAGCAATAAACAGTTTGGCAACCCAGGTGCCGGCGCCCTTGCGCAGCGCGTCAAGCATGACGTCTCCAGTATTCTTATCAATTCCGCAGCCGGTCAAACGGCTCACCAAAGCACCGGCCCAGGCCGGAGCGGGCGGATCATAAAGACGCGGCGCTCTTGCCGCAAGGCGGGCATAGACAAACTTCTCCAGCGAAATGTGTTTTCCCGTCTTCAGGGAGATTGCATGGTACCATCGCTTCTGCTCTATAAGCGGCGACTGACGAAAAACGCTGCGGGAGACACCGAGAAATGAGCGCACAGATCAAGCCGCTGGTGGCCGGAAACTGGAAAATGAACGGCCTGAAGGCCAACCAGTCGGAATTCTACAAGATGATTGCCGGGATCTCCGAAGATCTGGCGGATCAAGTAGACGCAATGATCTGTGCTCCGGCAACATTGCTGGCAACGCTCGCCGACAAGGCCGGCAACGGTGCGATGTCGGTCGGCGGACAGGATTGCCACGCGGCGGTATCGGGTGCCCATACCGGCGATATTTCGGCTGAGATGCTGGCCGATGCCGGTGCCAGGGCTGTCATTGTCGGTCATTCGGAGCGCCGCACCGATCATGGCGAAGGCGATGAAGACGTCAATGCCAAGGCTCAGGCGGCCTGGCGCGCCGGCCTGATCGCGATCATCTGCGTTGGCGAAACCGAAGCGGAACGCAAGGCCGGTCAGGCCATCGATGTGGTGGCGCGTCAGCTGGATGGCTCCGTGCCCGACGGCGCCACGGCCGCGAACACTGTGATTGCCTATGAACCGGTCTGGGCGATCGGAACGGGTTTGACCCCGACAGCGGGCGATGTGGAAGAAATGCACAAGGCAATGCGGGACAATCTCGAGGCCCGGTTCGCGTCTGAAGGTGCTGCCATGCGTCTACTTTACGGCGGCTCGGTGAAGCCCGGAAACGCCAGGGAACTGATGGCGGTTGCCAATGTCGACGGCGCCCTTGTGGGCGGTGCCAGCCTGAAGGCCGACGACTTCCTGGGCATTCTCGACGCCTATTCGTGACGGGCGCTCTTGAAGCTTCTGTGACGAAGGCGCAATTGAAGGGTGGAAAGCTGGCGGCGTCTGGTGTAGAAGGCCGCCAATCTTGAATTCAATACAGAATGGCGTTCGATGGAAACCGTAGTCATCGTAATCCACCTGATGGTCGTCTTGGCCCTGGTGCTAGTTGTCCTCCTGCAGCGTTCCGAAGGCGGCGCGCTCGGCATTGGCGGCGGCGGTGGTGGCGGCCTGATGTCCAGCCGTGGAACGGCTAACATTCTGACCCGGGCGACGGCTTTGCTCGCGGTTGCCTTCTTTATCACGTCTCTGGCGCTCAGCCTGATCGCCAAGAATCAGGAACGTCCGGGTTCGATCCTGGATGCGGTCCCGGCGGCCACCGACGGCGCGAGCGCTCCGGTCACTTCGACCGAGGGCGGTTCCGGCGGCATCCTCGATTCGCTGCAGCAACAGAGCGAACCTTCCGGACCGCAGGTCCCGGCCGCGCAGTAACGCGGCCGCACGGGCCGAGAGGCCCATTCACCTGACATATGCCCTGCGGCTGATTTCGCAGGGCATTTTTATGTGTTGAGAACGCAACTCCCGAGTGGCCAAATCGCCCTCGGCAAGGATATGGTATTGGTCCATGGCGCGATATATTTTCATCACTGGCGGCGTGGTTTCCTCGCTTGGCAAAGGTCTTGCTTCCGCGGCCCTGGGCGCATTGCTCCAGGCGCGGGGTTACAAGGTCCGTCTCCGCAAACTCGATCCCTATCTCAATGTCGATCCGGGCACGATGAGCCCGTATCAGCATGGCGAATGTTTCGTCACCGATGACGGGGCTGAAACGGATCTGGATCTCGGTCACTACGAGCGGTTCACGGGACGTCCTGCCAACCAGCAGGACAACATCACCACCGGCCGCATCTACCAGGACATCATCGCCAAGGAGCGGCGCGGGGACTATCTCGGCGGTACGGTCCAGGTGATTCCGCATGTGACCGACGCAATCAAGAACTTCGTTCTCGACGGCAATGAAGGCTATGACTTCGTTCTTGTCGAAATCGGCGGCACGGTCGGAGACATCGAAGGCCTGCCGTTCTTCGAGGCGATCCGTCAGCTCGGCAACGACCTGCCGCGCGGCGATGTGGTCTATGTGCATCTGACGCTGATGCCTTATATTCCGAGCGCCGGCGAGATGAAGACCAAGCCGACCCAGCACTCGGTCAAGGAGCTGCGCTCGATCGGCATTCAGCCTGACATCCTGATGGTGCGCTGCGATCGCCCGATCCCGGAAACCGAAAAACGCAAGCTGTCTCTGTTCTGTAACGTGCGCGAAAGCGCCGTCATTCCGGCCTATGACGTCAAGTCGATCTACGATGTGCCGATCGCCTATCACAAGGAAGGTCTCGACGACGAAGTGCTGGCCGCCTTCGGGCTGAAGGGTACGCCAGCACCGGTGCTGGACCGCTGGCAGGGCATTTCGGAAGCGGTCGCCAATCCGGAAGGCGAGGTCAAGATCGCCATCGTCGGCAAATACACCGTTCTGAAGGACGCCTATAAGTCGCTGATCGAGGCCCTGGTTCATGGCGGCATCGCCAACCGGGTCAAGGTCGACTTCGACTGGATCGAATCGGAAACCTTCGAAAAGGAAGATCCGAGCCCCTATCTGGAAGGTGTGCATGGCATTCTGGTGCCGGGCGGCTTTGGCGAGCGTGGCGCGGAAGGCAAGATCGCGGCGGCACAATTCGCACGCACCCGCAATATTCCCTATTTCGGCATCTGTTTCGGCATGCAGATGGCGGTGCTTGAGGCGGCCCGCAATCTCGCCGGGATCGCGGATGCCAATTCGACCGAATTCGGCCCGGCCAAGGAGCCGGTGGTCGGCCTGATGACCGAATGGACCAAGGGCAATCAGAAGGAAGTGCGTGGCGAGGACGGCGATCTCGGCGGCACCATGCGCCTCGGCGCCTATCCAGCAGCTCTCAAGCCCGGTTCCAAGATCGCGGAAATCTACGGCGCGACAAATATTTCCGAGCGACACCGGCACCGCTACGAGGTCAATATCGGCTATCGGGAACAGCTCGAGAAATGCGGCCTGATATTCGCCGGCACCTCGCCGGACGGGGTTCTGCCGGAAACAGTTGAGATTGCCGGCCATCCCTGGTTTGTCGGAGTGCAGTATCACCCGGAACTGAAATCCAGGCCGTTCGAACCGCATCCGCTGTTCGCGTCCTTCATCGGCGCCGCCGTTCAGCAAAGCCGTCTGGTTTAAAGCGTTTGTCCGGGGGGAATGGCCATGCTGCGCGGACTTGATCACCTCGTTGTTGCGGTGAAGGATCTGGATGCCGCTGGCCGGGCCTGGTCGGATCTCGGTTTCACGGTGACCCCTGTCAACCGGCATGCCTGGGGCACCGCCAACCGGCTGGTGCAGCTGGACGGTTTTTTCGTCGAACTCCTGACCGTGGCCGAGCCGGAAAAGATCCCAGCAGCCACGGAGACCGCGTTTTCCTTCGGTGCGTTCAACCGGGATTTCCTGGCGAAACGGGAAGGGGTCAGCATGCTGGTGCTGGACAGCACGGGGCCGGACGCCGACCGCGCCGCGTTCGAAAAGGCAGGGTTGCACCTGTTCGAGCCGTTTTCCTTTGAACGGGTTGCCAATCTGGCCGACGGTTCAACGGCAAAAGTCGGCTTCGACCTTACCTTCGCCGCCGATCCGCTCAGCCCGGGAATTGGCTACTTCACCTGCTACAACCGCTTTCCGGAGAACTTCTGGAAAGCCGATTTTCAGCGTCATGACAATGGAGCAAAAGGTCCGGTGTCGGTCTGTCTGGTGGCCGCCGATCCCTCCGACCATCACGAATTTCTTGGCGGTTTCACCGGCCAGAGGGAAATGCGGGCGACCAGCCTTGGCCTGGAGCTGAAGACGGCACGCGGCACCATTCAGGTGTTGACACCCACAGGTTTTGAAGCCCTGGCCGGTCACCAGGCCCTGGCTGCCCTTAGTGGCGACCTGCCGCAGATCGCGGCTCTTGAGATTGCCTGCAAGGGCCTAGATGAACGCCGGATCGTGCCGGCGGACCGGCTTTTTGGGCTGACACTGATCCTGTCGCCGGCCGGTTAACGCTGTTCTCAACTTGGCCGGGTTGGTTGTGGGTGCGGTGCTGAGCCGGCTATCCCGTATGAAAACGCTTGAGAATTTTTCCTGCCACGCAGGACCGGTACCTGCAATCTCCCCTTGTTGAATCACCCAGTCCTTTTATAGTGAACTCCGGCCAAGAGCCTGACCCGGCGGTCTGCCTGCGGAGTTTCTAAATGTCTTTTTTGCGTTTCGCCCCTTCCTCCCGTTCCTTTGCACTTGCTGCGGTGTCGGCGGTCCTTCTGGCCGGATGTTCCGATGACAGCCAGAAAAAGGCTGCGCCGACCGCGCCACCGCCCTCGGTGACCGTTGCCAAGGTGGCCAAGCAGGATATTCGCGAAAGCGCGCGTTTCGTCGGCCAGATTGCCGCTGTCGACCAGGTCGATCTGATTGCCCGCGTCAGCGGGTTTCTTGAGGAAAAAGCGGTTCCCGACGGCTCGATCGTGAAAAAAGACACGTTGCTGTTCACCATCGAAAAGGCGCAATACGAGGCCGCGCTGACCAAGGCCAAGGCCGATCTGGCAAGTGCGAAGGCCGACGCCGCGCTGAAGGCGGCGGACGAAAAGCGCGACAAGGACCTTCTGCAGAAGGGCCATGTCTCGGAAGCGGCCTATGAAGCGACACTGGCCCAGAAACAGCAGGCCGAAGCCTCCGTGGAAGCCGCGCAATCGGGTCTGCAACAGGCCGAACTCAATCTAAGCTACACCGATGTCAAGGCACCGTTCCCGGGGCAGCTCGGCAAGACCACCTACAGCGTCGGCGAAGTGGTCGGCCCGACCACGCAGTCGCTGGCCAAGCTGATCCGACTGGCGCCGGTCTATGTGAATTTTTCCGTCAGCGAGGCGCAGTATCTGAACGCGGTCAAAACCCACGGCATCAATCCCGCCGACATCGCAGCGAATGAATCGCCCGACATCAGCCTGGTGCTGCCCAACGGCCAGAAATACGGCGAGACCGGCAAGATCGTCTATATCGACAACCAGGTGGATTCGACCACCGGAACGATCTCGTTCCGCGGCCAGTTCGACAATGCCGACACCAAGCTCCTGTCCGGCACGTATGTGACCGTGGTGCTGGAAGCGCCGAAGACCGAAACCGCGCTGGTGGTACCCCAGGCGGCCATTCAGCGCGATCAGCAAGGGGCCTTTGCCCTGGCGATCACCGCCGACAAGAAGGTCAAGCAGGCCTATGTCGAGCTCGGCCAGCAGATCGACACCAATTTTGTCGTCACAAAGGGACTGGAGGACGGTGAGGAGGTCATCGTCGAGGGCTTGCAGAAAGTGCGCCCCGGCGTTGTCGTCGACCCTGTTCTGGCCTCCAAGCCGGCGGAGAAAAGCTAAATGTTCTCACGCTTTTTTATCTACCGGCCGAAATTCGCGCTGGTCATTTCCATTGTGATCACGATTGCCGGCCTTCTCGGCTATGTGTCGCTGCCGGTCGAGCAGTTCCCGAACATCACGCCGCCGGTGGTCAATGTGTCGGCCACCTATACCGGCGCCAACGCGGAAGTGCTTGAGGAGACGGTCGCCGCGCCCATTGAGGGCCAGGTCAACGGTGTCGACGACATGATCTACATGCAGTCGACCAGCAATGACAGCGGCAGCTATTCGCTCAACGTCACCTTTGCCGTCGGCACGGATCCGGACATTGCAACGGTCAACACGCAGAACCGGGTCAGCCAGGCCACCAGCCAGCTGCCCAGTGTCGTGACCAGCAACGGCGTGACCGTGCAGAAAGCCAGCACGAACATGCTGCTGGTGATTACGCTCTATTCGCCGAACGGCACCTATGATCCGGTGTTCCTGTCCAACTATGCCTCGATCAACCTGAAGGATCCGCTGGCCCGTGTCTCGGGTGTCGGCCGCGCGGATGTGATGACAGACTTTGCCTATGGCATGCGGATCTGGCTCGATCCGGATCGGCTGACCAGTCTTGGCATGACGCCAACCGACTTCATCAACGCCGTCCAGGATCAGAACATCCAGGTCGCCGCCGGCCAGATCGGCGCGCCGCCGGTGCCGGACGGACAGCAGTTCCAGTATACGATCAAGGCCAAGGGGCGGCTTTCCAGCAAGGAAGAGTTCGAGCAGATCATTCTGAGAACCGGTGAGGACGGTGCGGTCGTCAAGATCGGAGATGTCGCCCGGGTCGATCTCGGCGCGCAGTTCTATAACGCCTCCGGCGAATACAACAGCCAGCCGGCAACGGTTCTGGCGATCTACCAGGCCCCTGGCGCCAACGCGCTGCAGGTCGCCCAGGACGTCCTGGCACGCCTCGATACGCTCTCCGAAAATTTCCCGGAAGACATGAAATACGGAGTGCCGTTCAACACCACGGATTTCGTGCAGGCTTCGCTAGACGATGTCATCAACACTCTGTTCCTGACCTTCCTGCTGGTGGTCTCCGTGGTGTTCATCTTCCTAGGCAACTGGCGTGCGACGATTATTCCGACCGTCGCCATTCCGGTCTCGCTGATCGGCACCTTCGCGGTCCTGCTCGCGCTCGGTATGACGCTCAACACGATTTCGCTGTTCGCGCTGGTCCTCGCGATCGGCATCGTGGTCGATGACGCCATCGTGGTGGTGGAAAACGTGGAGCGCCTCATCTCCGACGAGGGCCTGCCGCCCAAGGAGGCAACGGCAAAAGCCATGGAGCAGATCACCAGCCCGGTGATCGCGACCACCCTGGTGCTGCTGGCGGTGTTCGTGCCGACGATCTTCATGCCCGGGATCACCGGACGGCTCTATTCCCAGTTCGCCGTGACCATCTCGGTCTCCGTTGTGATTTCCTCAATCAACGCCCTGACCCTGTCGCCCGCGCTCTGCGGCCTGATTCTGAAGGCGCGCTCCGGCCCGCCGCGCGGCATCATGGGCCTGTTCGACAAGGGCATCACCGGCGTGCGCAACGGCTACACCGCCATTGTCCGTCGTCTGGTGCGTGTTGCCATTGTCGGCATCATTGTCGTCGGCGGTGCGATCGCGATCATTGTGACCCTTGGCGGATCCCTGCCGCAGGGCTTCTTGCCGTCCGAGGATCAGGGCTACCTGATGGTCGACGTGCAGCTGCCCGACGGCGCTTCGCTGGAGCGCACGGAAGGCGTCACGGCACAGGTGGTCGCCTTGGCCTCCAAGACCGCTGGCGTCGAGGATGTCGTCATCGTCAACGGCTATTCGATCCTGAACGGGGCCACGTCCTCCAACGCGGCGCTGGTGATCGCGACCATGTCCAACTGGTCTGAGCGCCAGGAGCCGGACCTGCATATCAACGCGATCCTGGCGAAATTCTGGGCGGAGTTCTCGACCATTCCAGGGGCGAATATCATCGCCTTCAATCCGCCGCCGATCCCGGGCCTCGGTACCACCGGCGGCGTGCAGATGATGCTGCAGCAAAGCGACGGCACGCCGCAGGATCTGGCTTCCGCGGTCGGATCGATGGTTTATTCGGCCAATCAGAGCGCGGATATCGGGCGGGCCTATTCGACCTTCCGGGCGAACGTGCCTCAGGTCTTCGTCGATCTGGACCGGGAGAAGGCCAAGACGCTCGGCATCGATGTCTCCAACGTCTTCCTGACGCTGCAGGCCTATCTCGGCTCCTATTACATCAACGACTTCAACATCTTCGGCCGTGTCTACAAAGTGATGATCCAGGCCGACGGCAAGTTCCGCGACCGGGTCGAGGATATTGGTGCGCTCTACGTTCGCGCCAATGACGGCACGATGGTGCCGATGCGCAGCATCCTGACGACGCAGAATGTGCTCGGGCCGCAGATCCTGACCCGCTACAACATGTTCCGCTCCGCCGCGGTGATGGCCGATCCGGCGCCGGGTGCTTCCACGGGTGTTGTCATCAACGAGGTCGAGACGGCAGCCCAGGAGGCCCTGCCGCCCGGTTACACCTATGAATGGACCGGTACGGCCCTGCAGCAGCTCGGCTCCGGCAACATCGTGATGTTCATCCTGATGCTGTCGATCCTGTTCACCTATCTGTTCCTGGTTGCCCAGTATGAAAGCTGGACCATGCCGGTCGCCATCCTGATGTCGGTGTCCTTCGCCATCATGGGCGCGCTGGTGGCGGTGTTCGTGACGGGAGGCGACGTCAATCTCTACACCCAGATCGGCATGATCATGCTGGTGGGGATGGGGGCGAAGAACGCGATCCTGATCGTGGAATTCGCCATGGAGCAGCGCGACAGCGGCAAATCCATCCGCGACGCGGCCATCGAGGCGGGCCACCTGCGGTTCCGCGCCGTGATGATGACCGCGCTGTCCTTCCTGCTTGGCGTGGTGCCCCTGATGACCGCTTCCAGCGCGGGCGCGGCCAGCCAGAAGGCCATCGGCTTCGCCGTCTTCGGCGGCATGCTCTTTGCCACCTGCATCGGCGTCCTGATGATCCCCATCCTCTATGTCTGCCTGCAGGCAACTCGCGAAACGGTCAAGGGCTGGTTCGGCGGCGGCAAGAAGGGCAGCGGCGACGCTGTGCCGGCGGAGTAGGGCAAGAAGGTTTGTCTTGGACTGGTCTTGAACCGGTCTTGAGATGACAAAGGGGAAAGTGACCGGGCGGTTCGAGAGGGCTGCCCGGTTTTTGTTCCAAGGGGGCGGATCCGACAGCAGCGGTGAGAGGGCCGGTGACAGATAATCAGGATGTTCAGCAAAAAGCCGCAGGCACCTGGGCTCCTATAGGCGCCACGCATTCTGTCTGCTGATTGTCGGGAGTAAGTCGTTGGAAAATTTGGTGAGCCGACAGGGGTTCGAACCCTGGACCTACTGATTAAAAGTCAGTTGCTCTACCAGCTGAGCTATCGGCTCTCACCAATTTCCGGTGCGGGCGGGTGCGTCGTTTTCGGCGCCGCCGCGTTGGTGGCGTGTGTTTAGGCCGACACAGATATGATTGCAAGAGGCAAATTGGATTTTTTCAACAGGCTCGGAAAAACTCCGGAGACGCAGCAAAGGTGACGTAGCGGCCGCCTTGAAATTGCTCCGAAGCCGCGGTTTCGGTGTAGATCCGTTAATAATAAAATACCGAACGACAGTAGTACCAAGTACTACCTGAAAATATTGTTCTGCCTATAATTTAGAAGTTCGATTTTTAAGCAAATAAAGATCATTCTCCTGCAAAAACTGTCAGGTAGCGGAATAAAGCTTTGTGATGTAACGTTATCTGGCACATGAGAGGTTACATGCACACAACGACAATCGACACCCATACGAACTCCGTTGAGTTCGATTTCGTGAAGGGACACATCGCTGCCACGATGACCCTGATTCACGGATTGATCGACCAGGGCCTGATTGACCGGGAACGACTGGACGCGTTTTTTGGCGCGTTTATCGGCGACTTGCCGCATTCCCGCGAAACGCTCGGTCTGAGGCTGATCCTCGACCAGTGGCGCCAGGGCCTGCGGGACGGTGAGGAAGAAGAGGAGCTGAAAGGCAAACTCTTCGAGGTTATCCGGGGAGGGCGCACCAACTGATTTCCGTCGGATATGGCCGGCCCGGGGTTGGGGGCCGGAGCATATCCTTTTCAGTTAAGTATTACCTATAGTATTCGCGAGGTGCAGCGGCGCCTTTTTTTGTTTCCGGATCTGTGCAAAAGGGTGGGCGCGTTCCGGAGGCAGCTTTCCGGGCCATGATCAATTTCGCTTTAACGCCCGGCCTTCCTTTGTCTGCAAGCTGGCCAAGCCGACAGGTGTTTGTTATCCCTACGGGAGACGCGACCCGGGTCTGTGGAGGAGCGACAATTTTCCAGTTATCCATTTTTTCGAGCATGCCGCTGTTGGCCGAGCCGCTGCGCTTGCGTGCCACCATGCCGCGCCGCTTTTTCAGAAAGGCTCTGATCCCGGCGCTGGCACTGGCCATATCATTGGCGATACCTATGCAGGCCTTCGGCGCCGACCAGCATTTTGTCACCATCGGCACCGGCGGCGTCACCGGTGTCTACTATCCGTCGGGAGGAGCGACCTGCAAGATCGTCAACCGCAGCCGCGCCGAGCACGGGGTGCGCTGCTCGGTGGAGACGACCTTCGGGTCCATCGACAACATCGAGAAGATCCGCCAGGGCGAAATCGACTTCGGCTATGTCCAGTCCGACTGGCAGTCCCATGCCTATCACGGCACATCGGTGTTCGAGCCGGCCGGGCCGTTCGAGGATCTGCGCGCGGTGTTTTCCCTGCACACGGAAGTCGCCACGATTGTCGTACGCGAGGACTCCGAGTTCCGGACTTTTGCGGACCTGAAGCATGCCCGGATCAATGTTGGCGCCAAGGGCTCCGGTTCTGCGGCTTCCTGGCGCACGCTGATCAGCCGTCTCGGCTGGACCGAGGCCGATCAGACGGGGTTATCGGATCTCAGGACGTCGGAACTCGCCGAAGCCCTGTGTACGGGTACGGTCGACGCCTTTTTCGTGCTGATCGGCCATCCCGCCGCACTCATCGAGGAAACACAGGCGGATTGCAACATCCGCCTGATCGGCATTGACGGCGAGGCGGTCGACAGCCTTCTCGACGAAGCGCCCTATTACATTGCCGCGGAGATTCCGGCGGGGTTCTACGGCCTGAAGCAACCCGTTCCGTCCTTCGGCGTGGTCGCAACCTTCGTGACTTCAGCCAAGATGCCGGACGAGATCGTGTCCACCATGGTCAAGGCCCTGTCCGATCACTTCGACAGTTTCCGGTTGCTCCACCCGGCACTGAACAATCTCAAACTGTCCGACATGGTCGCCGCCGACATGGCCGCCCCGCTACATCCTGGCGCATTGACCTTCTACCGTGATCAAGGCCTATTGCCCGCGCCCGGTGAAGACACAAAGTGAGCATTCTGCCGTCCTCTCCAAAAGGTGAGGGCTTTGTGTGTTCGCCCGGGGCGACAAACAAGCTAAAGACGGCAGTCTGACCCGCTCGCGGACCAGTCGTCTTGGCCGCGCAACAATCGGAATCTCGCATGATCCAGGACGTAACCATCATCGGCGCTGCTCTTGCCGGGGTGCTTTCCTTCGTCAGCCCCTGTGTGCTGCCGCTGGTGCCGCCCTATCTGGGTTTTCTCGCCGGCGTGTCGTTGGAGCAATTGAACGGTGAGGAAGGCGACAGGACCGCAGCGACAAGGCGCGTCTTTTTCAGCGCATTGGTGTTTGTGCTCGGCTTCTCCACCGTGTTTGTGCTGCTGGGGGCAACGGCCAGTTTCCTCGGCCAGTTCATCCGCGGCTATCTGGACTATCTCGGCTATATCGCCGGCGCGGCCATCATCGTCATGGGCCTGCATTTCCTGGGAGTCTTCCGGATCGGGCTGCTTTACCGCGAGGCGCGTGTGCATGTGGAGAAAAAGCCGGCCGGACCACTCGGCGCCTATCTGATAGGCTTGGCCTTCGGTTTTGGCTGGACCCCTTGCGTCGGCCCGATCCTGGCGGCGATCCTGTTTGTGGCGGGTTCGGAGGACACTGTCGGTCAGGGCGCGCTGCTGTTAAGTGCCTATGCGCTCGGGCTCGGTGTGCCGTTCCTGATCGCGGCGCTGTTCGCGGGACCGTTCCTGGGGTTCATGAAGCGCTTCCGCAAGCATATGGGCCTGGTGGAAAAGGCCATGGGCGGCGTTCTGGTTCTGACCGGTATCATGTTCCTTACCGGCCAGATGGCGGTTTTGTCCTACTGGCTTCTGGAAACGTTTCCGGCGCTGCAGACGGTCGGCTGAGCAAGCTCTCAGGTTGGTCTAGTGTGGTGAATTTGACATTCGCCTCATTGTTGCAGCGACCATCGAAGCGAATTTCAAATTCGAAAACCACACTAGAAACATATGCTTGCTAGTCACCCTTTTGAATCTAAAGCTCGTTCCGAGTGTACCGGGAAATAAGACGAACTTCAGATTCGGGTGACTAGGGTCTGTGGACAATTAGGATTTGGTCTTGGTTTGAATGCAAATGGCTCAATTTCCTGAAGCAAAGGCGCGGGAAGGGCTAGTGTGGTGAATTTGACATTCGCCTCATTGAGGCGGCATCTTCCGTAGCGAATTTCAAATTCGAAAACCACACTAGAAACATAGTCTTGTTAGTCACCTTTTTGAATCTGAAGTTCGTTCTGAGCTTGCTGAAAAATGAGACGAACTTCAGATTCAGGTGACTAACCCTTTCAAGCCTTTGCGACGCCGAAATGAGCCATTTGAGCTAAATCCCCATTGCAAATATCTGGGGGGATGCTGCGGATTTCGGTTTCGCGTGCGTCGGAAAGTCCTTGTGGTGGGCAACACCACTGCGGATTTTCCTCCTGCTCGAAGACCGAAACCTAATTGTCCACAGACCCTAGAACGCTGTGTCCCGGAACTTGGCGGCGGTCACAAGTGGATCGCCGGCGAAGAGCGCCGGATGGCAGAGTTCCGTAACATCGAGCAGGTGCAGGCAGGCTACCGCGGCATCTGCCGCATTTGCAAAGGGCCCGACCATCAGCGCGATATCGCCCTCGGCCGTTTGTCTCTGCATCAGAAGAGGCTGCAAGTCCCGCATACGCTCCGAATTCTGAGCCTTGAAATCGGCCCAGGCCTTTGCCGCCCCGGCGGAGGTCCGGTAGTGGCCGATGATGGCACCGAAATCGCTGCGTTTCAGGTGGCGGTCACCGCCGCCGCGCAGCCGTCCTGACGGGCTGGATGGGGTGATGACCTTCGGCCGCAACGCGGTTTGTGTCGGCGTCGCGTCAAAACCCTCCGGCTGGGTGTCCTGGGCCTGTGTGGGGATGGACCCGGTCGAGACCGGCGGGGTGGACGATTCCGGCAGCCGCACTTGTGGCGGGGTGGCGGGCATGACCTGGACAATCCGCACAGGTTCTTCCGGATTGGCTGTTTCGCCGGATGGAACTGCGAGGTCCTCGGCTGAATTGTAAAGGCTGATCAACCGGGGAGGCGATTGCCGCTGCGTCTCCGGACCGGGGGCGACCGGCTGCTGCGCACCAACAATTGAAGGCGCGGCCTGAGGCGCGTTGCTCCTCAACGGGGCCGTTGCTTTTTCCGGCTTTTCTCGGGAGCGCGGCGCGGCTTTGGGGGTAGGGGGCTGAAGGGCTGGCGCCCTGGTGATCACCACGCCTGGGCCGGGTTCGGCCGTCATGTCACCGGCGCTTGCCGGCTGTCCGCTGCCAGCGAGCTTGCCAACCGCAACCTGCTTTTCCAGGGCGGCGATGCGGCGGGAATAGGCGACGTTTTGTTCCGACAGGGCGCTCAACCGGCGGCGAAGCCCGATGACTTCCTTCTGAAGCACCTCAATTTGGCCCTGGCTGATGTCCGTGACTGGCGATGGAGGCACGTCGTGCGGCAGTTGCATGACATCGATTGCCGGCGCGGATCGGGAAATGGACGCAGTGGTCTCGACATCGCCGCCAGGAGGCAACGCCAGGCCACCGGGTGCCCGGCTGGCGGGAGAGAAGGTGCTGTGCTGGAAGCTGAACTGGTAGGAGGCAAGGCCGACGGTGCCCATCAACCCGGCGGCAAACGCCCAGGACAACAGGCCGACACGCGATGGCGTGAACGTGTCCCGGACAAGGTCCCGCATGGACTTGCTTGCCTGCTGCTTTGCCAAATTCCTCGCGTCCCGCGCCTAATTGCGAATCTTTCAGAAGATACCCTATCAGGAGCTTATTATGGTTAACGAAACGCAAACCTGAACGTCAGCGCAGTCAGATCTTTCAATGTTCTGTGGATCGGGGCATATAGAGGCGCGATTGCGTCTCCGACGCCTGACACTTTGATACTGGACATTTGATGAGAAACCGTTCCTGCCTTTCCATCGTTCTGGCCGCGGGGCTGGGAACCCGAATGAAGTCCGACTTGCCCAAGGTTATGCACGAGATCGGCGGACTGCCGCTGGTCGGTCATGTGGTGAAGGCACTGCAGAGCGCGGGCTCAGAGCGCATTTCGGTCGTCACCGGACCGGATATGCCGGCGCTCGAAAAACTGGTCTACGAATTGGCGCCGTCGGCACGCTGCTACGTTCAGACCGACCGGCTCGGCACCGCCCATGCCGCTCTTGCGGCCAGACCTGCATTGGACTTCCCCGCCGATGACGTTCTCATCCTGTTTGGCGACACGCCGCTGGTAACCGCCGAAACAGTCGGCCGGGTGCGAAAGGCGCTTGCGGACGGCGCCGATCTGGTCGTGCTGGGATTCGAAACCCGCAGGCCTTTCGGTTATGGCCGGCTCTTGACGGAGAACGGCCGTCTGGTTGCCATTCGAGAGGAAAAGGACGCTACGGAGGAAGAACGCAAGGTCACGTTCTGCAATTCCGGCATCATGGGCTTTGGCGGCGCGCAGGCTCTTGCCCTGCTTGAAGCCATCGGCAACAGCAACGCCAAGGGTGAATATTATCTGACCGACGCGGTGGAAATCGCCAACGCGAAAGGCCTCAAGGTGGTGGCGGTGTCGGGAACGGAAATCGAAACCCAGGGCATCAATACGCGCGCCCAGCTGGCGTCTTGCGAGGCCGATTTTCAGGCCCGAAAGCGCCGTGCCGCGTTGGAAACCGGCTGCACCTTGCTGGCGCCGGCGACAGTTTATTTTTCCCATGACACGGTGCTCGCACCGGATGTGACGGTTGAGCAGAATGTCGTCTTCGGCCCGGGCGTCAAAGTGGCAAAAGGCGCCCGGATCCGCGCTTTCAGCCATCTGGAGGGCGCTCAGGTCGGCGAAAACTGCGTAATCGGCCCTTACGCCCGCCTGCGGCCCGGTGCAGTGCTCGGGGCGGAAAGCCGTGTCGGCAATTTCGTCGAGGTCAAGAACGCAACCTTCGGGACCGGCGCCAAGGCCAATCATCTCAGCTATATCGGCGATGCCAGTGTCGGGTCGAAGTCGAATATCGGCGCAGGCACCATTACCTGCAATTACGACGGTTACCTGAAACACCGGACGGAAATTGGCGCGGGCAGTTTCGTCGGTTCCAATTCGACCTTGGTCGCTCCGGTCCGGCTCGGCAACGGTGCTTTCGTTGCGGCAGGCAGCGTCATCACCGACGATGTGTCGCGGGATTCCATGGCCTTCGGGCGGGCCCGGCAGACCGTCAAGGACGGCAAGGCAAAGCAACTGCGTGACCGCCTGCAGGCGGCGAAGGACAGCAAATCCTAGGCGATTTGCACCTTGTCATTTTCTGACACAGGGATTGATTTCAGTTTGGCCGGCACTGTCGTCTAAAGCAGGGTGGTCTTCTGGGTCATTTTATCAAAGGGCAATTATATGTGTGGTATCGTTGGCGTTTTGGGCCGTGTAGAAGTAGCGCCGCGGATTGTCGATTCGCTGAAGCGCCTGGAATATCGCGGTTACGATTCCGCCGGGGTTGCCACGCTGGTCGATGGACAGCTGGTCCGCCGCCGCGCCGAGGGCAAGCTGCGCAATCTGGAATCGGTTCTTGAAAACGCGCCTCTGGCAGGAAGCGCCGGCATTGGTCATACGAGATGGGCCACCCATGGCGCGCCGACAGTCACCAACGCCCATCCGCACCTGGCCGGATCGGTCGCTGTCGTCCACAACGGTATCATTGAAAACTATCTGGACCTGCGCGACGAGGTCTCTGCGGCTGGGGCTGTTCTCGACACGGAAACGGACACCGAAGTCGTCGCCCATCTGATCAACCTCGCCATGGCTGCCGGCAAAAGCCCGCGCGACGCTGTGGCCGATGTGCTGCCCCGCCTGAAAGGCGCATTTGCGCTTGCGCTGCTGTTTGCCGGTGAGGACGATCTCCTGATCGGCGCCCGCAAGGGCTCGCCTCTGGCAATCGGCCACGGGGAGGGCGAAATGTTCCTCGGTTCGGATGCCATTGCACTGTCGCCGTTTACCGACCGGATCACCTATCTTGAAGAAGGCGATTGGGCGGTGCTGACCCGCTCGAGCGTCGATATCTTTGATAGGGACAATACCCAAGTGGCGCGGCCGGAGGCAAAATCCTCGGTCACTTCCAGCCTGATGGACAAGGGCAATTACAAGCATTTCATGGCCAAGGAAATCCATGAGCAGCCGGAAGTGCTTGGCCACACGCTGTCGCGCTATTTCGATTACACATCCAATCAGGCCAGTGTCGAAGGTGCCGATGCCCTGAATTTCAAGGATCTCAACCGCTTGATAATCACGGCTTGCGGAACGGCCTATCTGGCAGGCCTGGTATCCAAATACTGGTTTGAGAAATACGCCCGGCTGCCGGTCGAAATCGACATCGCCAGCGAGTTCCGCTACCGGGAAACACCTGTCTGCGATAAAGACGCAGCCCTGTTCATTTCCCAGTCCGGCGAGACCGCGGACACTTTGGCATCGTTGCGTTACTGCAAGGAACACGGCGCAACGATCGGCGCGATCGTGAATGTGCCGGAAAGCACGATTGCGCGTGAGGCCGACAGGGTGTTCCCGACGATAGCAGGTCCGGAAATCGGCGTTGCCTCGACCAAGGCCTTTACCTGCCAGCTCGCGGTTCTGGCTGCGCTTGCCCTGCAGGCTGGCCGCGAACGCGGCGTGCTCAGCGAGGCCCGCGAAAAGGAACTGGTCGCGGAACTGACCGAGGTGCCGAGCCTGGCTCTGAAGGCGCTCGCCGCCGAAACGGACATCGAGAAACTGTCCCAACCTTTGTCCAAGGCGCAAAATGCGCTTTATCTCGGCCGGGCGACTAATTTCCCGCTTGCGCTCGAGGGTGCGCTGAAACTGAAAGAACTGTCCTATATTCACGCGGAAGGCTATGCCGCTGGTGAATTGAAACATGGTCCGATCGCCCTGATCGACGAGAACATGCCGGTCTTCGTGATCGCGCCTTATGACGCGATCTATGAAAAGACTGTCTCCAACATGCAGGAAGTGGCAGCGCGCGGTGGCCGGATCGTCCTGATCACGGATGAGCGCGGTGCGGCCGAATGCGGGAACGCTGCGGAAAACACCGTTGTCCTGCCGAACATGACGGACATTGTCGCGCCGATCATCTACGCTCTGCCAGTTCAGATGATCGCCTATCATACCGCTGTTTTCATGGGCACCGACGTGGATCAGCCGCGCAATCTCGCCAAGTCCGTGACGGTCGAATGACGAATATGGGCAATGGCACCACAAGCATTGTGTCTTTCGAGGAGCGGTTCAGGGCACCGGTCATTGCCCTTTGGAAAAAATGCGGTCTGGTCCGGCCCTGGAACGATCCCGACAAGGATATCGACCGGAAGCTGACCGACCGGAACGGGGCATTCTTTCTGCTTCTGGAAGACGGCAGCCTGATCGGTTCCGTTATGGTCAGTCACGATGGCCATCGAGGCTCGATCTATTATCTCAGCATCGATCCCGACCATCAGGCCGGCGGGCTCGGCAAGCAGCTCATGGCGCATTGCGAAGCCTATCTGAAGGATCTTGGCTGTCCGAAGATCAATCTGTTCGTCCGGCGCGGCAACGAACAGGTCATGGAGTTCTACGAAAGCCTCGGATATGCGGAAGAAGCGGCCATTCCCATGGGCAAGAGGCTGATCCCGGATATCTGAGATCAGGACTGTTTCGAGTATTCGTCGCTTGTAGTGACTTTTGGCCCGACCGGCCGGCTCACCACAAATGCGGCGCAGCCGCCGATGAACGCGCCGACCAGCAAAGCCAGCCAGAGAACGGGCTGAGCGGTGTAAACGAACATGCCGTAGCCAAACGCCATGCCCGAAACAGCGACGGTCTTGGCCTTGCGGCCGATGGCGCCGTGTTCCCGCCAGGCGATCACGGGCGGACCGAAGACCGGGTGGCTCAATATACGGGCTTCAAGAGCGGGCGAGGACCGTGCAAAACAGGCCGCGGCCAGAATAAAGAAGATGGTGCTCGGCAACAAAGGCAGAAAGGCACCGACGATTCCGAGACCGACACAGCCGGTTCCCAAAAGTTTGAAGGTTGTTCGCCGCACCACTGCCTCCGGAATCGGCATTTTTTGGGTTGATCGCTGAAAAATTAACCGAGCGTAGGATACCGCGCCGCGATAAAGATGCTTATCTAGGAACAGAACCGTTGAAAAGACGTGCGCCAATAGGGACTTCAAGGTGTCGCCCATGAGCCGGCATAAACATAAATCAGATGACACGCACAAGATAGGCCATCATCGGCCGGGTGCGGCAACACGTCTTCGAAACTATTTCCTGACCGGCCTGGTCATCACCGGCCCGATCGGGATTACGCTTTGGCTGACCTGGACCTTCATCAAATGGGTCGATGGCTGGGTGAAGCCGTTTGTGCCGAAGGTCTATAGTCCGGATACGTATCTGCCGTTTCCTGTTCCCGGTTTCGGGTTGATCGTCGCGGTCTTCGTGCTGACGATCGTTGGCTTCTTCGCGGCCAATTTCCTCGGCCGCAGCCTGATTTCCGTCGGCGAAAATCTCGTCGGCCGCATGCCGCTTGTACGTAATCTTTACAGCGGCTTGAAGCAGATTTTTGAGACGATACTTGATCAACGCGGCGACAGCTTCACCAAGGCGGCCCTGATTGAATACCCGCGCAAGGGCCTTTGGGCGATCGTGTTCATCTCCACCGACACGAAGGGTGAAGTCGCCACCAGGCTGGAAGACCAGGCAGACACCATGTCGGTGTTCCTGCCGACCACCCCGAACCCGACTTCCGGTTTCCTGCTGTTCGTTCCCAAGGAAGACATCATCGAGCTCGACATGAGCGTCGAGGACGCCGCCAAGCTGGTGATTTCTGCAGGGCTGGTCAGCCCGAAACATGCCGAGACCCTCAGGGACAAGATCGTCGACCCAAAACAGCAGGACCGGGTGCGGACGCCGGAAGACGCTTAGGGTTACTCGCGATCAACCCGCTCTCAGCAACCGGATCGCGGCATCGCGCCCGAACAGGTAGAGCAGGCAGCGCAAGGCCTGTCCGCGTTTGCTCTCCAGGTCCGGGTCTGTCTCCAGGATGAGCCGCGCGTCGTCCCGGGCGACTTCCATCAGGTCGGCATGATCCTCGGCGCGGGCAATCCGGAAACCCGGAGTGCCCGACTGGCGCGTTCCGAGGATTTCGCCGCCGCCGCGCAGCTTCAGGTCTTCCTCTGCAATCAGAAAGCCGTCATTTGTCTGGCGCATGATGTTGAGCCGGGCGCCTGCCGTCTCGCCGAGCGGGCCCTTGTACAAAAGAACGCAGGAGGACGGCTTGTCGCCGCGTCCGACCCGGCCGCGCAGCTGGTGCAGCTGGGCGAGGCCGAAGCGTTCGGCGTGTTCGATGACAATGATGGTGGCGTCAGGCACATCGACGCCGACCTCGATCACCGTGGTGGCGACGAGGATACGAGTCACACCGGACTTGAAATCCGCCATGGCGGCGTCTTTTTCATCGGCGCTCATGCGTCCGTGGACCAGCGACACTTTCTGCCGGAGGGCGTGTTCAAGTACCCGGTGACGGTCTTCGACGGCGGCCAGGTCGATCTTTTCCGACTCTTCCACCAACGGGCAGACCCAGTAGACCTTCTGGCCCTCGGCAGTGGCAGCGCCGACCCTTGAAATGATTTCCTCGAGCCGGTCAAGGGAGACGGAAACGGTCGTGATCGGCTTTCGTCCGGCCGGCTTGTCGGTGAGGCGGGAGACGTCCATGTCGCCGAAACCCGTCAGGACCAGCGTGCGCGGGATCGGCGTGGCCGTCATCACCAGCACATCGACGCCCTGGCCCTTGGCCGAAAGCGCCAGACGCTGATGCACACCGAACCGGTGCTGCTCGTCGACAACGACCATACCGAGATTCTGGAAGGTGACCGCGCCCTGGAACAGCGCATGTGTCCCAACGACAAGATCGATCTCGCCGGCATCGAGCTGTTCCTGCCGGACCCGCCGTTCCTTCTGGCTGTCCTTGCCCGTCATCAGGGCAAGGCGGATACCGGCCTTGTCGCAGAGCGGCTTCATGGAGGCGTAATGCTGGCGCGCCAGGATTTCCGTCGGCGCCATCAAGCCGCCCTGGGCGCCGCTTTCGATCACCTGTGCGAGCGCGGCAAGCGCGACCACGGTCTTGCCGGCACCGACATCGCCCTGCAGAAGGCGCAGCATGCGCACCGGCTTGGCAAGATCCTCGTTGATCTCCTCGATTGCCTTGGCCTGGCTGCCGGTAAGCTGAAAGGGCAGGGCGTCAATGACAGCCCTTTGCAGGTCTCCCTTGGGCTTGCGGGCAATGCCGCCAAGCGTGCGCATATGGGCCCGCACCATGGCGAGCGCCAGCTGACTGGCCAGCAATTCGTCATAGGCAAGGCGCTGCATATAGAGCGACGCGGGATCGATGTCCTGCTGCTCCTTTGGCGCGTGCAGCGTGGTCAATGCCTCGGCGAAATCCGGCCAGCCTGTCTGGTGCAGATGGGCTTCGTTGAGCCATTCCGGAAGGTGCGGCAGACGCTCGATCGCGGCGCGGACCGCCTTTTGCATAGTCTTGGCGGCGAGACCGGCGGTGAGCGGGTATACCGGCTCGATGGCCGGCATCTCGGCGGCTTCCTCCGGCTTCAGCGAATAATCCGGATGCACCATTTGCGGACGGTCGTGGAACCATTCAACCTTGCCGGAGACAATCCGGCGCTCGCCTTCCGGAAAGGTCTTTTCCAGCCAGTCCCGGCGCGGGTGAAAAAACACGAAGTTGATCTCGCCCGTGTCGTCATGGGCACTGATCTTGTAGGGCGCCTTGGAATTGCGCGGGGGCGCCAAGTGCCGGCCGATGGTGACATCCAGCGTAACGATGTCGCCGTTTTCCGAATAGGCGATGCCAGGCCGGTGGCGCCGGTCGATCAGGCTGTGCGGAATGTGGAACAGCAGGTCGGCAACCGTGGCGTCCCGATCCGGCTGGCCACCGACCAGGCCGGACACCAGCTTGGCGATCTTCGGTCCGATGCCGGGCAGCGTTGAAACCGGGGCAAACAGGGGATCGAGGATCGGGGGACGCATTCTGGGGAGGTTTACCTGTCAGGATCAGCGGGCATTCGAACGAGAAGACAATCTGTTCTGCCACGAAGAGAGACGCCTGTGCAACAAATAGAACATTCTGTGAACTCGGGCACTGACAAGTAGGATCTTCGACGTTATATATCCGTTATGAAATCACAAGGACGGGTGTGGTGAGGGTCCCTGAAAATGGGTCTCGCCCGCGCCCGCGTTTGCATATAGGCCCTTCATGTCCGAGACGACCGGTTCATCAAACACCGCCTCCGGCGCGGAACGCGATCCCCGCCACAAGAAAATCCTGTTCCGCTGCTGGCATCGGGGCATGAAGGAAATGGACCTGCTTCTGGGCGGCTTTGCGGATGCGGAAATCGACCGGCTGACAGAAGACGAATTGCGCGAGCTGGAACACCTCCTGACCGCGCATGACCAGGATCTTTACGCCTGGATGACCGGACGCAAGCCGTTGCCGGCTGAATGGGACGGGCCGCTCTACCGCCGCATCATCGCCTACCACGAAGCCGCCGGTCCGGCCGGGTTTGTCAGATAACAAGACTTAAGGACGCATGCCGTGTTTGACAGGCTGCTGAAAGACCGCGCCAACATCACGCTTGCCAGCGTGCCGGACGGCGCTGAAAGTTATGCGCTGGCCCGGATGATGGCCGAAAGCGAGGCCGGTGGGCTGTCGCTGGTTTTCATCGCGCGCGATGCCACCCGCATGGCCATGATCAGCGAGGCGCTCGGGTTTTTCGATCCGGAGATCGAAATCCTGCAGCTGCCGGCCTGGGACTGCCTGCCTTATGACCGGGTCTCGCCGAACCCGGCGATCAGCGCTCGCCGGCTGCTGGCGCTCGGACAGTTGGCACACGGCATCAAAGGCGGCCGCAAGACTGTTCTGCTGACGACGCTGAATGCCGCATTGCAGCGCATGCCGGAACGCACTTTCATGGCCGAGCAGACACTTTCCATGGCGCCGGGCAACCAGGTCGACATGGAAGCGATTGCCAACTGGATGGAAATGAACGGCTTTTCGCGCACCCCGACCGTGCGTGAGACCGGCGAATATGCCGTGCGCGGCGGCATTGTGGATCTGTTCGCGCCTGGATCGGAAGAGCCGGTGCGCCTCGATTTCTTCGGGGACACGCTGGAATCGATCCGCTCGTTCAATGCCGAAACACAGCGCACGTCGAAACAGCTCAAACGCCTCGATCTGGTGCCGATGAGCGAAGTGGTGCTGTCGGAAGACGCGATCTCCCGTTTCCGGCGCTCCTATCTGGCGAATTTCGGTGCAACCAGCCGCGAGGACGTTCTCTACCAGTCGATCAGCGACGGCCGCCGCTATGCGGGCATGGAGCACTGGCTGCCCCTGTTCCACGAGCATCTGGACACGGTGTTCGACTATATCGGCGACGCGCCGGTGGTGCTGGACACCAGCGCGGCCGATGCGGTGCGCGAACGGATCGACCAGGTCCAGGAATATTATCAAGCGCGCCAGGACGCACACGAGATGGGCACGGGCGCGGGCAATGTGCCCTATATGCCGGTCGAGCCCGCAAGTCTGTATTTTTCCGAGGCCGAGTGGACGGCCGCCGTCGCCGACCGGGCAACGGCCTCGCTCGATCCCTTTTCGCCGCCGCCGGGCAGTGGCAAGACTGTTATCGAGTTGGAAGGCCGCCAAGGGCGCAGTTTTGCCGCCGAGCGAGCCGCCGGCGATGTCAATATCTTCGACGCATTGACGACCCATGTCCGCGAACTTCAGAAGAACGGCAAGCGCACCGTAATCGCCTGCTGGTCGGACGGATCCCGCGACCGGCTGGGCCAGATTCTCAGCGATCATGGCCTTGGGGCCGTGAAGGAAGTCGACACGCTGAAAGCCGTCGAGGAGCTGCCGGCAAAGACCACGGCGCTCTGTGTGCTCGGCATCGAACACGGCTTTGAACTGAAAAACATCGCCTTTATGGGCGAGCAGGACATTCTCGGCGACCGGCTGGTGCGCAAGTCGCGCCGCAAGTCCAAGGGCGCCAATATCATCACCGAGGCGACGGGTCTCGCGGAAGGCGATCTCGTTGTTCATGTCGACCACGGCATCGGCCGTTTCATCGGCCTGAAGACCATTGAGGCGGTCGGCGCGCCACATGACTGCCTGGAGCTGCAATATCATGGCGGCGACAAGCTCTACCTGCCGGTCGAGAACATCGAGCTTCTGTCGCGCTACGGCTCGGAGGACCAGGAAGCTCAGCTCGACAAGCTCGGCGGCGGTGCCTGGCAGGCACGCAAGGCCAAGCTCAAGAAACGCATTCTTGAAATTGCCGACGGCCTTATCAAGACGGCCGCCGAACGCGCACTCAAGACCGCACCCGTGGTCGAAACCCCGGAAGGCGTCTATGACGAATTCGCAACCCGGTTCCCATATGAGGAAACCGAGGACCAGCTAACCGCGATCGACAGCGTCTTCGACGATCTTGCGTCCGGCCGGCCGATGGACCGGCTGGTCTGCGGCGATGTCGGGTTCGGCAAGACCGAAGTGGCGCTACGCGCCGCGTTCCTGGCGGCCATGTCCGGGCGCCAGGTGGCGGTGGTGGTCCCGACGACGCTTTTGGCGCGCCAGCATTTCAAGACCTTTTCCGAGCGCTTTCACGGTCTGCCGATCAATGTCGCCCATGCCTCGCGTCTGGTGCCGGCCCGGCAGCTGACCCAGACCAAGAAGGGTTTGACGGACGGGTCGATCGACATTGTCGTCGGAACCCATGCGCTTTTGGGCAAATCCGTGCAGTTCCGCGATCTCGGCCTGCTGATCATCGATGAGGAGCAGCATTTCGGCGTCAAGCACAAGGAACGGCTGAAAGAACTCAAGTCCGACATCCATGTGCTGACGCTGTCGGCAACGCCGATCCCGCGCACGTTGCAGCTGGCCCTGACGGGCGTCCGAGAACTCTCGCTGATTGCGACGCCGCCAGTCGACCGCTTGGCGGTGCGCACCTTCGTTTCGCCCTTCGATCCGCTGGTGGTGCGCGAAGCGCTGCTGCGCGAACATTACCGCGGCGGCCAGAGCTTCTACGTCTGTCCACGCTTGTCGGATATTGCTGACCGGCGCGAGTTTCTGGAAACTCAGGTGCCGGAACTGAAAGTAGCCGTCGCCCATGGCCAGATGCCGCCGGGCGAACTGGAAGACGTCATGAACGCCTTCTATGAGGGCAAATACAACGTGCTTCTGTCGACGACCATCGTTGAATCCGGCCTCGACATTCCAACAGCGAATACGTTGATTGTGCACCGGGCGGACATGTTCGGCCTGGCCCAGCTCTACCAGCTGCGCGGCCGCGTCGGCCGCTCCAAGACCCGCGCCTACGCGCTCTTCACCGTGCCCGCCAACAAGTCGCTGACGGCGACCGCCGAACGGCGCCTCAAAGTGTTGCAGTCACTGGAAACGCTTGGGGCCGGCTTCCAGCTGGCCAGCCACGATCTCGACATTCGCGGCGCAGGGAACCTGCTCGGCGAGGAACAGTCCGGCCACATCAAGGAAGTCGGCTTCGAGCTCTACCAGCAGATGCTGGAGGAGGCAGTCGCCCAGCTGAAGGACGGCGGTGCCGATTTCGGCGACGAGCAATGGTCGCCGCAGATCAACATCGGCACGCCGGTGCTGATTCCGGAAGATTATGTCGCCGATCTGCAGCTGCGCCTGCAGTTGTACCGCCGTCTTGGCGACGTCACGGAGGCGGAAGAAATCGATGCCTTCGGCGCGGAGCTGATCGACCGCTTCGGCCCGCTGCCGGACGAGGTCCAGCACCTTTTGAAGATCGTCTATATCAAGGGGCTGTGCCGCAAGGCCAATGTCGAAAAGGTCGATGCCGGACCGAAGGGCATCGTCATCACTTTCCGCAATTCCGAATTCGCCAACCCGGCCGGTCTTGTCTCCTACATTGCCGAGCAGGGCGTCCTTGCCAAGATCCGCCCGGACCAGAAGATCGTCCTGACGCGTGACTGGGAAAAGACGGATACGCGGCTTAAGGGCACGGCGACGGTTTTGACCAAACTGGCGCGGCTGGCTGCGGCTTAAAGCATCGGGCGTAAAGATCGTTCTGTGGCGATGACGTCCTGTTCACGGATTGAACCGCCGGTCAGTGACCGGCGGTTCTTTGTCAGTTCTCGCCCTTCAGGCAGCCTGTAAGAGCGGCCGACAGGTTCTTCAACAGGTTTGGATAAAGGTCCGGTCCGTTTTCCAGCTGCGTGCCCAACGGATCAAGCGTGCCGGAGCGGGCGTCGCTGCCTTCCAGGACCACATTGACCAGCTTGGCCTCGAACTGAGGCTCCTGGAAAACGCAGGTCACACCCAGATCCTCAATCCGGTGGCGGATCTTTTCAATCCGGTCGGCGCTTGAAAGGGCTTCCGGGGAAAGGGTGATGGCGCCGCTCGCCTCGATGTCGAAGTGGTGTTCGAAGTGGTGATAGGCATCATGGAACACGATGAAGCTTTTGCCGGAAACCGGCTCGAGCTCGTTACTGATCTCGTGCTCCAGTGACTCGATTCGCTCTGAAAAGGCCTTCGCATTCTTCTTGTAAGTCGCGGCGTTGTCGGGGTCAGCCTTGGCCAGCGTCGCGGCCATTTGTGCTGCAATGGCAATTCCGTTGTCCGGATTCAGCCAGATGTGCGCGTCGCCGGCGCCGTCATGATCGTGTCCGGCCTCGGCGTGTTTCCCGTGGTCATGGTCGTCATGATCATGGCCGGCCTCGGCTTGCTCATCGTGGTCATGGTGGTCTTGTTCTGTGTGTTCTTCGTGGTCATGATCATCATGACCGTGCTCGTTTTCTGCGTGATGCTCACCATGGTCATGTCCATGATCGTGGGCATCGAAATTGACGCCTTCCCGCAGAGCAAGATGGGAAATTCCCGGCGCCTCCATCAGTTCAACAACTGTGGCGCCCGTGGCCATGGAGGAGATGGGTTTCGCAAGCGACGGTGTCAGTTCCGGCCCGACCCAGAAAACCACATCCGCGCCCTGGAGCAGGAAGGCCTGGGACGGTTTGAGCGCGAAGCCATGCGGGGAGGCGGCGCCGTCGATGAGAATGAAAGGTTCGCCCACACCCTCCATCACAGCCGCGGCAATGGAATGTATCGGCTTGATCGTAGTGACGACCGAAGGGCCGTCAGCGAGAGCACCGCAGGTTGTCGCAAGGAGGGCGCTTCCGGCAGCCGTTGCCAACAGCCAGCTTCTCTGGCGACGAAATTGAGAGGGACGGGAAAGGCTGGTCATTCTGGTCTCTATCCAACGCAATGTAACTTTATAACGTGTAACTGTATAACGTTCAGTGACCGCGCCCGCAATAGAAAGATTGCTGTTGTTGAAAAGCTGCGGGTCGTGCCCTTGGTTTGCCGCGGGTGGACGGTTAAGCTCCTGAGAAAACGACCGGATCAAAACCCATATGCTTTCTAGCGCAGACAAAACCGCCGACCGGTTTCTCGTGCCCAGTCCGCCCAAGGCCGCACAGCTGATCGTGACCATCTACGGTGATATCGTCGAACCGCGTGGCGGTGTCCTGTGGATGGGCGATCTGATCAGCCTGTGCGCCGGGTTCGGTGTCAACGAATCCCTGGTCCGGACCGCCGTTTCCCGGCTTGTCTCCAAGGGGCAGCTTGTTGGGGAACGGGAAGGCCGGCGCAGTTATTATGGTCTGACGGCCGCGGCCCGGGAGGAATATCACCTTGCCGCGGACCTGTTTTTCGGTCCCGTTGACGGCGACTGCGGCTGGCTCCTGACGCTATGCACCGATCCGGCCGAACAGGCTGTTTTGACCCGAAACGGGTTCGTGCAACTCAGCGGATCGATCTATGCGGCATCCGACCGTCCTGGACGCCCTGTCTTGGGGACTGCCTTTCGGGCGCAAATGCTTGAGCCGGACGACGGCAAGCTCCGGAGCATGGTGACAGCCGCCTTCCAGCTCGATGGGTTGGCGACGGACTACTCAGCCTTTGTGTCACGCTTTGCGGACATGGCGTCCGGCGTCACTGACGAGCTGGCGCCCGAGACCGCTCTGCTGTACCGGCTGGCGTTGGTTCATGCGTACAGGGAAATCCGCCTGCGCGACCCCCGGCTGCCGGTCTCCGCTTTGCCGGACAACTGGCCAGGTGTCGTGGCAAGATCTCTCTTCGCCGACCTCTATCGGCGGCTGTCGGACCAGGCGGATGCCTATATCGGACAGAATCTTCTGGCAAAGCACGGCCCTTTGCCCACCGCACCGGAAGCGGTGCGCGACAGGATAGCGACCCTTATGTCAAGCCTCTGAAAAGTAAGCGCTTTTCAACACGGGCATTGTGCTCTTAAAAAGCATCACAAAAATAATCAAAAATAGTCTTCTTCTGTGATGCATTGTGCGTTATCCTCTCGGAAAGTCCACATGACGAGAGGAGGCGTCATGTACGCCCAGATGGTCAAAACCGACGCGGACAAGGTGCGCGACATCTCCGAGATGTCGCCGGAGGAACGCGCGTTTCAGGAACGCATCGATCGCGGCGAGAAGATCGAGCCGACCGACTGGATGCCGGACGGCTACCGCAAGACGCTGATCCGCCAGATAGGACAGCATGCCCATTCCGAAATCGTCGGTCAGCTGCCGGAAGGCAACTGGATCACCCGCGCGCCGACTCTGGAACGCAAGGCGATCCTGCTGGCCAAGGTGCAGGACGAAGCCGGTCACGGGTTGTATCTCTATTGCGCGGCCGAGACGCTTGGTGTCAGCCGGGACGAGCTGATCGAGTTGCTCCATGCCGGCAAGATGAAATATTCCTCCATTTTCAACTATCCCACACTGAACTGGGCCGATATCGGTGCGGTCGGCTGGCTCGTGGACGGCGCGGCGATCATGAACCAGGTGCCGCTTCAGCGGACCTCCTTCGGACCCTATTCCCGTGCGATGATCCGCATATGCAAGGAAGAAAGCTTCCACCAGCGCCAGGGCTTCGACATCATGATGAAGATGGCCAAGGGCACCGAAGCGCAGCGGCGCATGGCGCAGGATGCGCTGAACCGGTTCTGGTACCCGTCGCTGATGATGTTCGGTCCCTCTGACAAGGATTCGGTCCATTCGGCCCAGTCCATGGCCTGGAAGATCAAGATCAACACCAATGACGAGCTGCGTCAGAAATTCGTCGATCAGACGGTGCCGCAGGCCGAGTATCTCGGGCTGAGCATTCCGGACGAACACCTCACATGGAACGAGGACAAGGGCGGCTTTGATTTCTCCGAGCCGGACTGGAGCGAATTCTTCGAGGTCCTGAAGGGCAACGGCCCTTGCAACCGCGAGCGCATGGATGCCCGGGTCAAGGCCTGGGAGGACGGTGCCTGGGTGCGCGACGGCCTGATGGCCCATGCCGACAAGCGGGCAGCTGCCCGACAGGCTGCGGAGTAAGGCGTCCATGACCGGTTTTCACATTGCCGAACTGAATGTCGCCCGGCTCAAGCACGACATCAACGATCCGCGGATTGCCGATTTCGTCAACAATCTCAATAGGGTGAATGCGGCCGCCGAACGCAGAGACGGTTTTGTCTGGCGCTTGAAGGATGAGGCCGGTTCCTCCGTCGCAATGACGCGGGAAGCCGACCCGATGGTGATCCCGAACCTCTCTGTTTGGCGCGACGTGACTTCGCTCGAAAGCTTTGTGTTCAAGACGGTTCACAAGCGCTTTTATGACCGCCGCGCCGAATGGTTCGAGGTCATGGACAAGATGCATTTTGTCATGTGGCCGGTTGCGATCGGCCACGAACCGTCCCTCGAGGAAGCCTGGCGGAAGCTGGATCAGTACAACGCGGAAGGATCGAGCGACCAGGCTTTCGGCTGGGACCATGTTCCGGACGCCAATCTGTGGCGCTCCGCGCGATGCTCGGGTTCGGCGGCGTAATTTTCTGAAAGGAAAACCCATGAAAAAGGAATGGCCCCTCTGGGAGGTCTTCATCCGGGGACAGCATGGCCTGAACCATCGCCATGTCGGCTCGCTGCATGCGCCTGATGCCGAAATGGCGATCAAGAACGCCCGCGACGTCTATACCCGCCGCAAGGAAGGTGTTTCGATCTGGGTGGTGCCGTCTGCTCAGATTTCCGCGTCGGATCCGGGCGCCAAGGACAGCCTGTTCGAACCAAGCATGGACAAGATCTACCGGCATCCGAGCTTCTATGACATTCCAGAAGATGTCGGGAAAATGTGATGGGTGGCTCAAACGATAAGATCGCGAGCGATATTCTGTTCGAGTGGCTGCTGCGCCGCGGTGATACCGTGCTGGTTCTCGGGCATCGCGTGTCCGAATGGTGCGGCCATTCCCCGGTCCTGGAAGAAGATATCGCGCTGGCGAATGTCGCGCTCGATCTGATCGGGCAGGCGCGCATGTGGCTGAGCCTTGCCGGTGAGGTCGAAGGCAAGGGCCGGGGCGAGAACGAGCTCGCCTATCTGCGCGATGCCTGGGACTTCCGCAATGTGCTCCTGGCCGAACAGCCCAACGGCGATTTCGGCAAGACGCTGATGCGCCAGTTCCTGATCGACACGTTCCAGGTGTTGCAGTTGAAGGAACTCGAAACCTCGGCCGATCCGCGCATTGCCGCGATCGCGGCCAAAGCCGGCAAGGAAGCGGCCTATCATCTGGACCGGTCCGCCGATCTGGTGATCCGCCTTGGCGACGGCACGCCGGAAAGCCACCGCCGCATGCAGGACGCACTCGATCAGCTCTGGTCCTATACCGGGGAACTGTTCACGTCTGACGAGATCGACCAGGCCATGTCGGACGCCGGTCTCGCGCCGGACCCGGCTTCGCTCAAGTCCGAATGGCAGAAGACCGTCGATGAGGTGCTGGCTGAAGCTACGCTGACGGCGCCGGACAGCGCGTTTGCCCATTTGGGTGGTCTGACCGGGCGTCATTCGGAACATCTGGGTCATCTTCTGGCCGAGATGCAGTTTCTACAGCGCGCTTATCCCGGCGCGACCTGGTGACACGATGGCAGTTCCAACGGACACGGTCTGGAAATGGCTGGCCGACATCCCGGATCCGGAAATCCCGGTTCTGTCGCTAACCGATCTCGGGGTGATCCGGGACGTGCACTGGCAGGACGAGACGCTGGTGGTCACGGTGACTCCGACCTATTCCGGCTGTCCGGCCACCGCCGTGATCAATCTGGACATCGAGACCAAGCTGCGCCAGTGCGGCATCGACAAGCTGCGCCTCGAACAACAGCTCAGCCCGCCCTGGACAACGGATTGGCTGAGCGAGACGGGCCGCGAGAAGCTGCGGAAATATGGCATTGCGCCGCCTGTGGGCCAGAGTGGTTCTGCTCCAGCCTCCGGCGGCCGCATTGCGCGCCTGACCGGCGGTGACAGTCTGGTGGTTGCCTGTCCGCGCTGCGGCTCCGAAAACACCGAAAAGATCAGCCAGTTCGGCTCCACGCCCTGCAAGGCGGCCTATCGCTGCCGGTCCTGCCTGGAGCCATTCGACTATTTCAAATGCCATTGACGGCGACTGACACAGCACTTGGGAGGAATGGATGTCACGGTTTCACGCCCTGACGGTGACCGGCGTTTCGCCGGATACACGGGACTCGGTCGTCGTGACCCTGCAGCCGCAATCGGATGAGGCGGACATCTTTCGCTTCGAGCAGGGGCAGTATCTGACCTTCAGGCGCGAATTCGAAGGGCACGAGGTGCGCCGCTGCTATTCGATCTGCGCAGGCACGGAAGACGGCGCCTTGAAGGTGGGTATCAAGCGTGTCGATGGCGGCGCCTTTTCCTGCTGGGCTTATGAAAGCCTGTCGGTCGGCGACACGGTCGAGGCGATGCCGCCGCGTGGCAGTTTCAACGCCCCGCTGGCACCTGACGAAGCCCGGTTCTATGTGGGTTTTGCCGGCGGGTCCGGCATCACGCCGATCCTGTCGATCCTGAAGACCGTCCTGGCACGGGAGCCGCGGTCCCAGTTCACTCTGGTCTACGCCAACCGGCAGATCTCCTCGATCATGTTCCGCGAGGAACTGGAAGACCTGAAGAACCGCTATCTCGGCCGTCTGCAGGTGATTCACATCCTGAAAAGCGATGCCCAGGATACGGAACTCTTTTCCGGGCGCATCGACGAGGAGAAGCTTGCCGATCTGTTCGACAGTCTGATCGACCCGCAGGACATTGATCTGGCCTTTCTCTGCGGTCCCCATGGCATGATGGAGACGGTGCGTGCCAGCCTGGAGGCGCGCGGCGTCGACGCGGACAAGATCAAGCAGGAACTGTTCAAATCCGACCAGCCGGGCCGGCTGCCGCCGAAACTACGCCCCGAAGTCATTGACGGCAGCGCCAAGGACGCCGACCTGAAGCTGACCATCGATGGGATGACTCGGGAGATTCATATGGAGCCGGGTGAGACAATTCTGGAGGCGGCCCACCGTAACAACATAGACGCGCCGTATTCCTGTTGCGCCGGAGTCTGTTCCACCTGCCGCGGCAAGGTATTGGAAGGCGAGGTCGAGATGGCCGCCAATCATGCCCTTGAAGATGACGAGATCCGCGACGGTTATGTGCTCACCTGCCAATCGCGTCCCTTGAGCAAACGTCTCGTCGTCACCTACGACGCCTGATCCCCAAGTCGAGAGCCAATTCATGACTGTTCATCCGCAGAAAACCCGCGTTCTGGAAAGCTATCTGGCTGGCAGCTGGCGTCCCGGCAAGGGCGAGGGGAAGCCTCTCCTGGACGCCTCGACCGGCGCGCCGGTCGCCACCATCGACGCCTCTGGTCTGGATCTGGCTGAGGCGCTCGAATGGGGGCGTGCAACAGGCGGGGCTGCCCTGCGCAAGATGACCTATCACGAGCGCGCGCTGATGCTGAAAACGCTCGCCCAGGCTCTGATGGACAAGAAGGAAATCTTCTACCAGGAGAGCTTTGCCACCGGAGCGACCCGCAAGGATGGCTGGATCGATATCGAGGGCGGCATCGGCACGATGTTCGCCTATTCCTCCAAGGCACGCCGGGAAATGCCGAACACAAAGGTCTTTGTTGAAGGCGCCGTGGAACCTCTGTCGCGCGACAACAGTTTTTCCGGCCAGCACGTGCTGACGCCCTTGCGTGGAATTGCCATTCATATCAACGCCTTCAATTTCCCGTGCTGGGGCATGCTGGAAAAGATCGCGCCCGCCTTGATCGCGGGCGTGCCGTGCTTGGTGAAGCCCGCCAGCCAGACCGCCTATCTCACCGAGCTGATGGTCCGGCACATCCTGGCAACCGGCATCCTGCCGGAAGGCGCGCTGCAGCTTCTGTGCGGTTCAGCCGGCGATCTCGTCGACAATGTCACCGGACAGGACGTGGTCACCTTTACCGGCTCGGCGGCGACCGGCCAGATGCTGCGCCAGAACAAGGCGATCGTTCAGAACTCGACCCGCTTTTCCATGGAAGCGGACAGCCTGAACGCCGCCGTTCTGGGGCCGGACGTTACACCGGAAGACCCGGAGTTCGACCTCTTCGTCAAGGAAGTTGCCCGCGAGATGACCGTCAAGGCGGGACAGAAATGCACCGCCGTCCGCCGCGTGATCGTGCCGCGAAAAACCGCCGAGGGGGTCGCTGAAGCCTTGAAGCAGCGGCTCGGCAAGGCGGTTATCGGCGATCCGCGCGACGACGCTGTCACGATGGGACCGTTGGCGTCCAGGGGCCAGGTCGACGAAGTGCATGCACGTATCGGGGATCTTAGACGCGAGGCCGAGATTGTCTTGATGCCTTCGGGCGAGGTGTCAGCTGAAGGAGCATTTGCAAGCCCCGTTCTGCTTCATTGCAATGACCCGCTGAAAGCAGAGGCGGTCCATGCCGTGGAGGCCTTTGGTCCTGTGGCGACCCTGATGCCCTATGACACGGTCGAGGAAGCCGTCGAGCTGACCCATAAGGGCAAGGGCTCGCTGGTCGCCTCCGTCTTCACCAACGATCCTGAGGTTGCAGAAGAAGCCGTGCTTGGCATGGCGCCGTTCCACGGGCGTATCCTGATCGGCAATCGGCAGAGCGCCAAATCCTCCACGGGGCACGGCTCGCCGTTGCCGATGCTGGTCCATGGCGGTCCGGGCCGCGCCGGCGGCGGCGAGGAACTCGGCGGACTGCGTTCAATCAAGCACTACATGCAGCGCACCGCCGTCCAGGGCACGCCGCGCCTGCTCGGCGCTGTCACAGGCCGCTGGATTGCCGGGGCCCCGGGCCAGGAGGACAGCCGCCATCCGTTCCGCAAGTCTTTGGCGGAGCTGAAGATCGGCGACCGGCTGGTGACGAAATCGCGCACCGTTTCCCTGGAAGATATCGAGCATTTCGCCGAATTTACCGGCGACACATTCTATGCCCACATGGATCAGGCGGCTGCGGAACGGAACCCGTTTTTCGAGGGGCGGGTCGCCCATGGCTACCTGATTGTCTCATTTGCGGCCGGCCTCTTTGTCGACCCGGACGAGGGGCCGGTGCTCGCGAATTACGGCGTCGACAATCTGCGTTTCCTGACACCGGTCAATGCGGGCGACGCGCTGAAAGTCCAGCTGACGGCAAAGGAAATCTCGCCCCGCATTACCGCCGATTACGGCGAAGTGCGCTGGGATTGCCTGGTGACCAACCAGAAAGACGAACCTGTGGCTCAATATGATGTGCTGACCCTGGTGGCGAAGGACTGGCCGCAACAAGGCGCGTAGACGGTGCTTTCAGGCCACGCCACCGTGTCTGGGGTGGCCGACAGTAGAAATGAATTCCAGCGGAACCCAACCATCGTCATCCCGGCCAAGCAAAGCGCGAGCCGGGATCGGGGAGCCCAAACTCTGTTTAGGTCTGAAAACACGTCAGAATGACGGAGCTCTCCGGTCCCGAATTTCGCTGCACAGCGTCCGGAATGACGATGGTTGGGTAGGTGTGGAGGGCGGGACGTTTCGGCAACGTCCCGCCAGTGGTTTGCTCATCGCTGTGACCGGTTGTCGACCACGCGTTTGGCCTTGCCGGCGGAGCGCTCCACCTGGCCCGGTTCGGTGACATCGATGAGCGAGGAAACCCCGACGACGCTCTTGATGTGATGGGCGAGTTCTTTAGCCGAGGCCTGGCGAGCCTCCAATGACGCAGCTGTGGGCAGGGCCTCGACATGGATGGTCATGACGTCCAGCCGGTCCTTCTTGGCCAGTTCGATCTGGAAGTGCGGTGACAGGCCCTCGCATTTCAGGATCTGTTCCTCGATCTGGGTCGGAAACACGTTGACGCCCCGCAGGATGATCATGTCGTCAGAGCGGCCGGTGATCTTTTCCATCCGCCGCATGCTGCGCGCTGTGCCGGGCATGAGCCTCGTCAGATCGCGGGTGCGGTAACGGACCATCGGCAGGCCTTCCTTGGTGAGCGTGGTGAACACCAGCTCGCCGATCTCGCCGTCGGGCAGAACCTCGCCGGTCTGCGGATCGATAATCTCCGGATAGAAATGGTCTTCCCAGATATGCAGGCCGTCCTTGGTCTCCACGCATTCATTGGCAACCCCGGGGCCGAGCACTTCCGACAGTCCGTAAATGTCGACTGCATGCATGTCGAAAGCCTGTTCGATTTCCTGGCGCATGGCATTGGTCCACGGTTCCGCCCCGAAGATACCGGTGGCCAAAGAGGTCTCGCGGGGATCGATGCCCTGGCGGCGGAACTCGTCGAGGATGGAGAGCAGGTAGGATGGTGTCACCATGATGATCCGCGGCTTGAAGTCCTGGATCAGGGTCACCTGCCGTTCGGTCATGCCGCCGGAGACCGGCACAACCGTGCAGCCCATCTTTTCCGCACCGTAGTGAGCGCCAAGGCCGCCGGTGAAAAGGCCGTAGCCATAGGCAACATGGATGATGTCACCGGGCCGGCCGCCGGAGGCGCGGATCGAGCGGGCAACCAGATGCGCCCACATGTCGATGTCGTTGGCGGTGTAACCGACCACGGTCGGCTTGCCGGTCGTGCCGGAGGAGGCATGGATGCGCACGATCTTGTCGCGCGGCACGGCAAAGAGACCGAAGGGATAGTGATCCCTGAGGTCGCTCTTTTTCGTGAACGGAAATTTCGACAGGTCGGAGAGGGTCTTGAGGTCGGTCGGGTGTACGCCCTTGTCGTCGAATTGCTTCTTGAAGAACGGAACGTTTTCATAAGCATGGGCAAGCGACCATCTCAGCCGGTCCAGCTGCAGCGCCGATATTTCGTCCCGGCTGGCGGTTTCGATCGGCTCAAGATCTCCGGGAAGCGGAGCCAGATTTTCCATTGTTTCCTCCCTTGGGGCCTTTCGGTCCCCACCATTATTCCGGCAGAATCGTGCCTTTTGTCGTTCTGGAATTTCCTCTGAATTCGGCAATAAGGACGCCGTTCTGGTTTTGGACCGTCACGTCATAGAGCCCGGAGCGGCCCGTCCGGCTGAGTTCCCTGGCCGTCGCGGTCAGCCGGTCGTCCAGGTGGGCCGGTGCGAGGAAGGTGATGTTGCACTGCTGGGCAACCGTGACGTTGTTGTAGGTGTTGCAGGCGAATGCGAAGGCGCTGTCGGCCAGTGTGAAAATATAGCCGCCATGGCAGATGCCGTGGCCATTTGTCATGGCCTTGGTGACCGTCATGGACATGACCGAGTGACCGGCGCGGACCTCGGACAGTTGCATGTCGAGATGCTGGGTGGCTGTGTCCTGCGACCACATGCGCTCCGCGCAGGCCTTGGCGAGTTCGTCGGGGCTTATGGACATGTCAGGCTCCCGAAAACCGGGCAGGGCGCTTTTCGAGAAAGGCGGTCACGCCTTCACGATAGTCGTCGCTCCGGCCAGCCTCACGCTGAGCATCCCGTTCGGCATCCAGGTGCTGGTCGAGAGGTTGATCCGCAGCCTCCTGGATAAGCTGCTTGGTGAGGGCAAGACCCTTGGTTGCTCCCGCTGCAAGCTGCGCCGCGAGCTTGCCGGATTCCGCCATAAGATCTTCATCTGCAACCGCTTTCCAGATCAGACCCCAGGATGCCGCGGTTTCCGCCTGCAAGGGTTCTCCGGTCATGGAGAGCGCCTTGGCACGGGCTTCCCCAATCAGGCGCGGCAACAGCCAGGTGCCGCCGGAATCCGGTACGAGGCCGATCTTGGAGAATGCCTGGATGAACCGTGCCGATTGGGCGGCGAACACAATGTCACAGGCAAGTGCGAGATTGGCACCGGCACCGGCGGCAACGCCATTTACGGCGCAGATCACCGGCTTTTTCAGCGCACGGATCTGCCGCACGAGCGGATTGTAGAGGGTTTCGAGCGTCACGCCGAGATCTGGCGCTTCGGCTCCTCCGCGCATATCCCGGTCAGAGAGATCCTGACCGGCGCAAAAGGCCCGTCCTGCACCGGTCAGGAGCACCGCCCGGATTTCGGACGCGGCCGACGCCCGGTTTAGCTGTTCCCGTAAGGCCAGGTGCATGGTCTCATTGAAGGCATTGAGCCTGTCAGGCCGATTCAGTGTTATCATCAGATAACCGTCCCGCTGGTCTGCGAGTACGGTGTCGGCATCCGCCATGCGCCCCTCCCAAAGCATCACGCTTTTTGTAAATTCACCACAAAAGTTGTGACATTAATGCACGCCAAAGGGTTCCGGTCAAAGACAGATTTGGCCAATTGCGGGTGCGGGCCGCGTTGCATCGGGCAGGCATCCGGCCATGAACCGCTGTTTCCTGTCATTAGGGATAACACGGACGCTGAAACGGGACATTGATTCAGCGGATATTTACTTTAATCGCCGATATTTAGCCCGAGTAAGGCCAGCGTCAGGGCACAATGTTCATTCGTAATTCCACCAATGAGAATTTTTCTCTCGATGTTCCTCTCGAATTGGAAGAGGGCCCGCCTCCCGTCGCATACCGTCGGGTTCTGCAGGTTTTGTCCCTCAGCGCGGCGGCTTTCCTGACCTGGGCGGCCTTCGGGCAGGTGCGTGAAGTGGCGAACGCGACAGGCGAGATCGTGCCTGCGGGCAAGGTCCAGACGGTCGGCCATCTGGAGGGCGGCATCGTTGCCGAAGTGCTGGTTCAGGAAGGCCAGCTGGTGGAAAAAGGCACACCCTTGGTCCGGCTGCAGGAAACGGCAACTTCGAGCGATCTTGAACGGGTTCAGACTCGCCTGAAATTTCTGGCAACGGAAGAACAGCGCCTGGCCGGCAGCAGAACGCCGTCCGCTGATCCGAACGGTCTTCGTTTGAGCGGTGGTGCCGACTTCAGCGAAGCCCAACAGGCCGCTTTCGATGCGCAGCGCACGGCGCTGGCAAAAGAACAACAGGCGCTTAAGGCCCGGATCAGCGAGAAACAGGCCGAACTGACGAGTATTGTTGAGCGGATCGCTCTGCAGGAAACCCAGGTCGAGATCGAGCAGGAAAAATTCAACATCCAGCAATCGCTTTATGATCAGGGATACACATCCAAGCGGCGGTTTCTGGACGCAAAGTCTTCTCTGCAAAACGCGCAAAGCCAGTTGAGCGAATTAATCGGGTTTCGCGGCCGGGCCCAAGCCCAGCTGACCGAAGCGGAAGCAAGCTTCGACCGATCCGTCGCGGTGGCTCAGGAGGAGCTTGCCGAAGAACGCAGCCGCGTCGTGCAGGAACGCAGTGAGCTCGCTTTCGAGGCCGAAAAACAGCTTGACCGCTATGATCGCCTGTTCGTTCGCGCGCCAATAGGCGGCCATATCAAGGCGCTTTACCTGAAAGGCGCAGGCAGTGTGCTGGCGCCGGGTGACGTGGTGGCGGAAGTCGTGCCGAGCGACAGCGACCTGGTCGCGGAAGTCAGGGTGTCTCCGCGCGATATCGGTCACGTCGAAGTCGGCGATGAGGCGGAGATCGCGGTAACAACCTTCGACCCCAATATCGAAGGCACGCTGAAGGGTGAAGTCTCCGTCATCTCCGCGTCAAGCTTCCGGGACGAATACGGCAATTATTATTTCAAGGCGACCATTCCGCTGGCATCGAACACCATCGGGCAGGGCGCCGCCCAGGAAACGATCTCGCCCGGTATGGTCGTGGACGCCAAAATCGTGACCGGGTCCAAATCCGTTCTGCAATACATGCTGAAACCGGTGACCCGCGCCATAGGTGATCCCCTCAGCGAGCGCTGACGGCAAAGCCGGAACACGTCAACTTCCAGTTTCCGCATGCGGTAAAAAGGCCCCGCCGTTTCCGGAGGGGCCCTTTGTCAGTCACCGCTGTCCGGTGACATCAGCTACCAGCGGATTTCCTCGATATCGGTGAAGTTGACCCGGCTGCCATCGGCGAAGTCGATATAGCCGTCCGCATCCTGGGACAGTTCCATCCGGCCAGCATCCATATCGGTGTTCTCGATCGTGCCGTTGGTAATGGTCACGGTCCAGTCGGTGCCATATTCGCCGGCCGAGGTGATCCCCGGGCCGCCGCCAAGATCGATGACATCGGTCCAGGCCGCGCCGGCGCCGCCGCTGATCGTATCGCTGCCATCGCCCAGACCGTACATGAAGAGGTCGGAGCCATCGCCACCGGACAGGCTGTCATCTCCGGTGCCACCGATAATGACGTCGTCACCGCTGCCGCCATAGATATTGTCCGCGCCACCTTCACCGAACAACAGGTCGCGCCCGCCGCCGCCGGAGATGTTGTCACTGCCGGCATCATAGCTCCCACCTTCGATGCGGTCGTTGTAGTCGCCGGTGGAAATATTGTCGCTGCCGCCGACACCGTCGACGTAATAGGACTGATCGGACGCGCTGAACGTGCCGCTGCCGGTTCCGCCGGTGAAGGTGCTGTCATAGGTGCCATCGACCGAGACGCTGAAGGTTTCGGAGCTTTCGGAACCGTCTGCGGAGGTCGCGGTGACCACCAGGTCGATGGAGCTTTCCACCTGGCTGTCGAAGAAGGCGTGATCCGCGATGGTCACGACACCGTCGGCGTCGATCTCGAACCGGTCGTCGTTCAGGGAGTAGGTAACAGCGTCCCCATCCGGATCGGTTGCCGACGCGGTGATGCCGACCTGTGTGCCCGCACCATCGGTTTCATGGATGGTGTTGGCGGAACCATCGCTGTCCGTCACCGCGCCGATGTCGTATTCGATCAGGTTCTCGGCGGCAACATCGCCATCGGCAAAGCGGAAGTTCTCGACATTGGAGACGGTATCCACACCGTCCGGCGCGCCGTCGCGCAGATCGGTTACCGTGTAGCTGCCATCGACGTTCTCGACGATGTCATAGTCTTCCCAGTTGCCTGAATAGATTGCCGTGTCCGTACCGGTGCCGCCGTCGATCGTGTCGTTGCCTGCGCCGCCGAAGAGACTGTCATTGCCTTCGCCGCCGGAAATTGTGTCATCGCCGTCGCCGGTCCAGATGACGTCGTTGCCTGTGCCGCCGTCTACAGTCATGTCGGTGTCGTAGGTGTAGGTATTGCTGGTCATGTCCAGGATGTCGTCGCCGGCACCCAGATTGACATTTTCAATGCTTTCCAGGCGCGGTCCGGAGGCGTCTTCGTGCATGTCGGAGAAATTGTCATGCAGGAAGATGGCGTCTGATTGATCGGTGCCGACCAGCGTGTCGTTGCCTTCGCCACCCTTGAACACGTCCGAGTTGCTCGTGCGTCCCGTCAGGGAAACAGTGTCGCCCGTTTCCGTATTCTGGGCAACATAACCGGACCATGTGCCGCTGTCTGACAAATGCATGGTGTCGTCGCCTGCTCCACCCTGAAGCAGGTCTGCGCCGTCGCCGCCAGTCAAGGTGTCATTGCCGTCGCCGCCGGAGAGATTGCCGCCATCGTCATGCGCAGTGATGGTGTCGTCGCCTGTGCCGCCGGTGATGGAATTTTCGGAAACGCCCGTATCGGTGAATGTGACGCCGCCATCGCCCAATTGAAGACCCTCAGCGGCGTCCGCCACATCGATCGTGAAGCTTTCTGTCGAATTCGAGCCATCCGTCGACGTTGCCGTGACGGTGATCGTGATCTCCGGTTCGGACTCGTAATCGAAGCTTGCGCCGGATGCGACCCGCACGGTGCCGTCGGCGTCGACGGTAAAGCGGTTGTCGTCAACTGTGTAACTGACCGTATCCGTCACATCCGCGTCACTTGCCTGAGCAACCACACCGACACTAGTGCCGGCGGATGCGCTTTCGACAACCGAATTGCTGGATCCGTCGGAATCGGTGACCGCGGACACGTCATATTCATCGACATCGGAGACCGAGATCGTGAAGGTTTCGGATGAGGACGAACCGTCCGTGGAGGTTGCCGTCACGGTGATGTCGATGGATCCTTCGGTCTCCGCGTCAAAGCTTGCGCCGGAGGCCACAGTGACAACGCCGTTGTCATCAACCGTGAACCGGTTGTCATTGACCGAATAGGAGACGCTGTCGGATGTGTTTCCGTCTTCGGCAAAGGCGGTCACGCCAACCGTTGTTCCGGCAGACGCATCTTCGGCGATCGAATTGGTTGTCCCATCCGTATCCGTTACCGCACTTACATCTTCCGCGATCAAATCGCCTGCAAGAACATCGCCGTCGGCAAAACGGAAGTTTTCGACATTATAGACCGTGTCGGTGCCTTCCGGAGAGCCGTCGCGCTGGTCGACCACCGTGTAGGAACCGTCGCCATTTTCGGTGATGGAATAGTCAGAGCGATCGCCGGAATAGACCGCCGTGTCGGTGCCGCTACCGCCGTCCAGATAGTCATTGCCGGCACCGCCTTCGAGCGTGTCGTTGCCGGAGCCGCCATAAAGCGAATCCGCGCCGGCGCCGCCGTCCAGTGCGTCGTCGTCGTTTTCGCCGGCCAGCATGTCGTCGCCTTCGCCGCCGATCAAAGTATCGTCGCCGCCACCACCGTAGATGGTGTCATTTCCGGCCCCGCCATCGAGATAGTTATTGTCGGTGCTCGGCTGTGAACCGATCTCGTCGTCGATGAAGTCGTTGCCACCGCCGCCATAAACGACATCGGCGCCTTCGCCATAGAGGATCCGGTCGTCGCCCGCGCCGCCGTACACCGTGTCGTCGCCGGCGCCGCTATAGATCGTGCTACCGTCATCATGCGCGGTGATGGTGTCTGCGCTGTCATTGCCGGTGATGGAGGTTTCTGCAACACCTGTATCGGTGAAGGTCGTCTGACCGGCCTCCATCTGGTAGGCCTCGGCCACGTCTGCAACGGAAACCTCAAAGGTTTCCTGGGACGTTGAGCCGTCCGTCGAGGTTGCTGTCACCGTCAGGTAGATTGTCGGTTCGTTTTCATAATCGAACGCGGCGTCCGCTGCTACGGTGACCTCGCCGTTTTCGTCGATGGTGAAGCGGTTGTCGGAAACAGTAAAGGTGACATTGTCCGTGACATCGCTGTCCTGCGCGGTTGCCGTGATGCCGACGCCGGTGCCTTCAGCCGCGTTCTCGGAAATGCCGTTGGCTGTTGCATCCGTGTCAGTGACAGCCGAAACGTCATACTCGTCGACATCGGAAACAGAGATGGTGAAGGTCTCTGTCGAAGTGGACCCATCTGTGGACGTTGCCGTCACGGTGATGTCGATGGAACCCTCGGTTTCCGCATCGAACGACGCGCCGTCGGCCACAGTGACAACACCGTCGGCGTCCACCGTGAAACGGTTGTCGTCAACGGAGTAGGAAACACTGTCGGTGGCATCGGCATCGGTTGCCAGGGCGGTGACGCCGACCTGGGTGCCAGCCGTGGCATCTTCGGCGATGGTGTTTGCTGAAGTGTCACTGTCGGTGACGGCTGAAACGTCGCTCTCATTTACGTCGGAGACGCTGATCGTGAAGGTCTCGGTGGACGTCGAACCGTCCGTAGACGTCGCCGTCACGGTGATATCGATGGAACCCTCGGTCTCCGCGTCAAAACTTGCACCGCTTGCGACTGTGACCACGCCATCGGCGTCCACCGTGAAGCGGCCGTCATCGACGGAATAGGAGACGCCGTCGGTGGCGTCTGCGTCGGTCGCCAGGGCCGTGACACCGACCTGGGTGCCGGCCGTTGCGTCTTCGGCGATGGTGTTGGCCGAAGCGTCGCTGTCAGTGACGGCAGAGACATCGCTTTCATTCACATCAGAGACGCTGATCGTGAAAGTCTCTGTGGACGTCGAACCATCCGTGGAGGTTGCCGTCACGGTGATGTCGATGGAACCCTCGGTCTCGGCATCAAAGCTTGCGCCGTCTGCCACAGTGACAACACCGTCGGCATCCACCGTGAAACGGCTGTCGTCAACAGAATAGGAGACGCTGTCGGAGGCGTCGGCGTCGGTCGCCAGGGCCGTGACACCGACCTGGGTGCCGGCCGTTGCGTCTTCGGCGATGGTGTTGGCAGAAGCGTCGCTGTCAGTGACGGTAGAGACATCGCTTTCATTCACATCAGAGACGCTGATCGTGAAAGTCTCTGTGGAGGTCGAACCATCCGTGGACGTCGCCGTCACGGTGATGTCGATGGAGCCTTCGGTCTCGGCATCAAAGCTTGCGCCGTCTGCCACAGTGACAACACCGTCGGCATCCACCGTGAAACGGCTGTCGT